>CBDESS010000002.1:0-780477 GCA_965242605.1 uncultured Binatia bacterium (SeqCode)
CGGCCACCATGTCTTGGCCCATAGCGTACATGAGCATACTGACCGTGTTGAACGGATTGCGCAGCTCGTGGGCAAAACCGGCCGATAGGGTTCCCAGCGCGGCCAATTTCTCGTACTGGCGCAGCCTCTTACGGGCCGCCATTTCGTCGCGGCGCAGCGTTGCGTTTTCAATGGCGATGGCTGACTGGCTGGCCAGCAGGGTCAGCAGCCGCAGGTCGTTGTCATCAAAACAGCGCGGCCCTCCGGTATACACGTTGAGCACGCCAATGATCGCTGTCTTGGTTCGCAGCGGGACCGCGAGCAGCGTACACAGGCCCTCCTGGCGCGCCGGTCAGAGACGCGATAGCGGGTTTCTTTGCGCACGTCCGGGATGTGCAGCGGCCGGCCGGTGGCGATGACCTGACTGATCAGACTCGAAGTGAGCGCTCGGTCAGGCAGGGCCCGATAGGCGTCGCTGGCCCCACAGGTCGCGGCCGGGCGGAGTGTGCTGCGTTCGGTATCGATCAGTAACAGGGAGGCCACCCGCGCCTCCATCAGCCGGCGGGCGTGCACCGTCACCCGGCTGAGGACCTCGTTGATCTGTAGGGTTGAAGAAATCTCGGTTCCGACCGAAAACAGCGCCTCAAAACGTTCTTGGAGCGCGTTCATGGTTTGTTGCGCCCTGGGTCTGGCGTGTCCAGGAAGAGCAGGGAGGCTCTGCCGGCGGGGCGACACAGCCGAGACGCCCTGGGCGTCTCGGGCCGGCGCACACCGGGGGGCTCCTCTTTGCGCTTTAGGCATTCGGAGGCGCGGCTGAGGGAAGACTCCCCCTGCCGCCGGAGATGACGCCGCCGCCAACCGACACGGTCTGAAAGTCGGCATAGGCGACATTGCCGTGTTCGCCAACGTCAAGCCCTTCAAACTCTTCCTCGTCACTCACCCGCAGGCCTATTGCGGCCTTGATGATGCTGAAGGTCAGGAAGGCAAAGGCAAATGAGAACACGCCGATGCTGACAATCCCGATGAGCTGGCTGACGAGTTGGGCACCACCGGCCTTGCCGCCGAAAATGCCGACCGCCAGGGTGCCCCAGATGCCGGCCACCAGATGGACCGATATGGCTCCGACCGGATCATCAATCTGCATCTTGTCAAAAAAGAGGACTGAGAAGACCACAATCGCTCCGGCGATCAGGCCGATGATGGTGGCCGACAGGGCCGCCATCTGGTCAGCCCCGGCGGTAATGCCAACGAGGCCGGCCAGAATTCCATTGAGCGCCATTGACAGGTCGGGTTTTTTTAAGACGAGCCACGAAGTCGCCATAGCGCTGATTGAGCCGGCCGCGGCGGCCAGACAGGTGGTCATGAGCGTCAGCGAGACCAGATGGGGGTCGGCGTTCAGGACCGAGCCACCGTTAAACCCAAACCAGCCCAGCCACAGCAGGAACACGCCGATGGTGGCCAGCGGCATATTGCTGGGCAGGATCGGCCGTACCCGGCCGTCCGCGGCGTACTTGCCCATGCGCGGGCCGAGCAAGATGGCCCCGGCCAGTGCGCCCCAGCCGCCGACCGAGTGGACGATGGTCGAGCCGGCGAAGTCGTAAAACGGGGTGTCCATCATATCCAGCCAGCCGCCGCCCCATTTCCAGCTGCCGGTAATCGGGTAGGAGATGGCCACATAGACGGTGGCAAAGACCATGAAGGACGACAGCTTGATGCGCTCAGCCACCGCGCCTGAGACAATCGTGGCCGCGGTGGCGGCAAACATGGCCTGGAACAGAAAGTCGGTCCAGTAGGTGTAGCCGGCGTTATACACCGGGGTCTGACTGGCGACTACATCGCCGACCGCAACGCCAAAGCCGGCAAAGGCCAGCAGGCCCGAGGAGCCTTCGGCAAAGCCCGGATACATGAGGTTGAAGCCGCACAAGGCGTAGCTCAGCAGGCCGATGCTGATGATGAAGGTATTCTTGAACAGGATGTTGACCGTGTTCTTGGCCTGGGTGAGGCCCGATTCCAGACTGGCAAACCCCAGGTGCATGAGGAACACCAGGGCCGCGGCAATCATCATCCACAGGTTGTGAACCGTAAACACGGCGTAGGCGGACGAGGCGGCAAAGGCGTCGTAATCGGCATAGTGTGCCGCCTCCTCGGCGTGGGCGAGCAGGGCGGACGCTTCAAAGATGCCGACACTGAGAACGGTGAGGAGAGCAATTCTCAACCAGCCTTTCATTGTCTGAACCTCCTGGCTATAATCGCCCGGTGTGTGTCCTGTCCGGGCAGTCTGTTTGGGCTGTGTGTGACGGATGACGGGCGGGGCGTATGGCAGTACGCCCCGCATCTTTGGGGCAAATCGCCCAACTACAGGGCGCTCTCTCCGTGCTCGCCGGTTCGAATGCGAACGGCATCTTCCACGGGCAGGATGAAGATTTTGCCGTCGCCGATCCGGCCCGTGCGGGCCGCGTCGAGAATCGTGTCCGCAACCATCCCGGCTTTGTCGTCATTGACCAGGATCTCCAACTTGACCTTGGGCAGGAAGTCCACGACATACTCGGCCCCGCGGTACAACTCGGTATGGCCTTTCTGGCGGCCAAAGCCCTTGACCTCGGAGATGGTCATGCCCTGAACCCCCTGTTTGGTCAGGGCTTCTTTGACCTCGTCAAGTTTGAAGGGTTTGATGATCGCTTCGATCTTTTTCATGCGGTCTCCTTCGTGTGGGGGGCTGTTTACAACAGGTAGGCGAACTCCAGGATCATCGTGTTCTGAGATTTCTTGTGCCCGCCGTTGTTGCCGAACACGCGATTGTTTGCCCCGTCGTGGCGGTACTCGAGTCGGGCCTGAAAGTTGTCGGTCATCTGCCACTTGAGCGTGCCGGTGAGCTCCCACAGGTTGACGTTATGGTTTTCGTTGAACGGCCCTGCCGCGCCCGGGATATAGGTATAGACGACCTGGCAGCGGGGATGGGCATCCGCGGTGCAGCTCTCCAGGGAGACTCTCTGCTCGTGGCGAGACGGGTTGAGTTGGATGGAGGCGGGCGTGTCGTCGTCAATGCCGAGCCTGTAGTTCTGAGTGTCAGCGAACCACTCGCCCCGCAGCGCCAGCGACCAGTTCTCCCAGGCCGGGTTCAACAGGCCGCCGCCCAGGGTGATTATGCCCGCCAAGCCGGTCCAGGTCGCGTCCTTCGTGCCCAGCACATCGCCGGCCGTGCCGTAGTCAAAGTTGACCAGCAGGTTGACATTGTCCATCGGCGTATAGGTCAGGACCGTATCAAAGACGCCTGTCTTTGACCCGCCTCGGTCGTCCTCCTCCGGGCCGAACACGCCGTTGAAGGTCCAGGCCAGATTGCCGACTTCCAGCCCGAGGCTGCCCAGAAAGGTCTTGCCGTTGTTGTTGTCCGCTACATTGTCCCAGCCGTTGACCACCCCGGCGCTCAGGCTCAGCATGTCGGTCAGCGGATAGGAGAACAGCACCCCGGTATGGGTGAAGGGAATGGCGTAGCCGAACATGAACGAGCGCGAGACGTTCGGGTTGTAGGGCGATTCAATCACCTCGCCGCCCAGCAGGGTGGCAAACTTGCCGAACTGCATGTCCAGCCCCCGGCCAACATTCCAGGTATAGGTGGCGTAGGCCTGCTGGACCTCAAAGTTATGGGCCAGCTCACCGCCCCAGTCCGACTGAATCAGGCCGGCGGTCTTGCCGTAGTCCAGCACGGTATGGAAGCCCACGCCGCCGTCGGTCTGCCTGGACACTTCGAGCTGCACGAGGTCCATCGTAAAGTCGTTGTGGTTGACATCAAAGATGCGCAGGTCATTGCCGCCCCCGTCCGGGGTGTTGAAGTTGTAGTTGTAGGACGCGTAGGCCATGCCACCAAACTCAACGCCTTTGAGCAGGCCGAGGCCGCTCTCAAGGGCACCCACCCGTTTGTCCAGCATGGCCGCGGCGTCCGGGGCCGCGGCGGCTTCGGCCGGCGGGGCTTCCTGCTGTTTGAGCCGGGCAACCTCACCTTCGAGTTGTCTGATGCGTTCATTGAGGGCATGCAGTGTCTCCTCAACGCTGCTGCCGTAGCTGTCCGCCCAGGCGGGCGTCGTCCACAGCAGCCCGGCCAGCCCCAGAGAGCTGGCCATCATCCATTTTTTCATGCTCCTACCTCCTTGGGTATAGTGTGACTTCAGACGCACCTGCCCTGTGCCCGAAGTCTTCTCCTCATTACGACGAGCAAAGACCGTACCAACCGCTATGGGGTACAAAGCGCTGAATATCCGGCCCTCGGGCCTGGCCGGCCTGCTCAGCAGACAGGCATGGCGTTCGCTAGTGCCTAAATTTTAGACACCTGCCGGGGCAGCAGGCTTGACAAGGCTGGAGCGATTTCCTATGCACAAGCCCACACGAACCACACGAAAGGAGCCATACTATGGCCACGACAGATTTTGAGGCGCGACAACTGCTCAAGGCCTACCGGAAGGGGCTGATCTCGGACGAGCTGTTTGAAGAACAGATGCAAGAGCTGCAGACCGGGGCCGGCAGCCAGGGCTATACCTACAACGGGAAGTCCTACGAGACCGAGAAAGAGCTGGTGCTGGCCGTCCTGGATGAGTTTCGGTGCGCAGAGGACTTTGCCGCCGAATATCTGAACCGCTGGGTTGAGGTCAGCGACCAGGAATGTGTCAAAGGCGGTCTGCGGGTGGTGCAGCAGCGCGAAGCCTACCACGCTCAGATTCTGGAAGAGCGGCTACGCGAGCTGGGCGGCTCGCCGCAGTGCAGCGTACCGGCCGAGCGCCGCGACAAAGAGCTGCCCTACTTTGCCTCCGCGGATACCGGCGATGTCGAGAAATTGCAGTCCATCGCCTCCCAGCTCAAGGACCCGGTTGAGGTCCTCAAACCCCTGACCGACGCTATTGCCCAGATTCATGACGACCAGCACAGCAAAGAGCTGCTCGGCTCGCTGGTTGATGACGAGATGTCGAGCGTCAAGTGGCTGATGGGCGCATGTGAGACGCTGAGCAAATAGCCGTCCTCACCCCAGGAGGGGCAGTGCGCCTCTCCGCCACTTCTCTATGTCCACCCGCCCGGCCTCTGACCCGCTCCACGCTCTTCTGCCCTGGGGTGAAAGCCTGTCTGGCTGGTGGGACGCCATTGCCGCTGGGGTTGCGGCCGCCCCGGACCCGGGGCTGGCGGCGATAAATCTGAGCCGGCTGCTTGACTATGGGCGTGGTCGCGGGGCGGTCCTCGGCCACGCCCGGCGGTGCGCTGACCTGTTGTTTGTGCTGGGCGCGAGCCAGCATCTGACCACCGTCCTGCTGCATCAGGCTGAAGGTTGGGAGGCGGCCTTTGTGGCCGACTGTAGGGCGGGGGGAAAAAGCGCCGGCCGACACTTGACCACGCTCCGCGCCGGGCTGCCCCTCAGGCTGCCCGAGGAAGAGTTCTGGCGCGGTCTGCGCGCCTATCGTGACCGCGAATACCTGCGTATCGGCACCCGAGACCTGCTGGCCCTGGCCCTGCTGGAAGAGACAACCCGGGAGCTGAGCAGCCTGGCCGACGCGACAGTCCAGTTCGCCTACGAGTACAGCCGGGCGCGCCTGTGCGAGCTGTATGGCCAAGCCGTCTCGCCCGAGGGCAACCCAATCGGGTTTGTCGTCTTTGGCATGGGCAAGCTCGGCGGTCAGGATTTGAATTTCAGTTCTGACATTGACCTGCTCTACATGTATGAGAGCGATGCCGGGCACACCACCGGGGGCAGCAAGGGCAGCCCGGAGCCACGCGTGTTCTTCACCTACCTGGCCCAGAAATTGACCCGGGCGCTGAGCGAGCAGGGGCCCGGCGGGCGGGTGTTTCGGGTTGATCTGCGCTTGCGACCGGACGGCTCGAACGGGCCGGTGGTGAACTCCCTGGCCAGCACCCTGGGCTATTACGAAGCCTGGGGCCAGACCTGGGAGCGGGCGGCGCTGCTCAAGGCCCGGCCTATTGCCGGCGACCTGGCCCTGGGCGAGCGCTTTATCGCCGAGATTCAGCCGTTTGTGTTTCGCCGCTATCTCGACTTTACGACGGTCGAAGACCTCAAAGAGATGAAAGCCCGGATCGAGCGCAGTCTGCGCAGGGCCGAGCCGACGACCTACAACGTGAAGCTCGGTCGCGGTGGCATCCGGGAGATTGAGTTTGTCGGCCAGGTGCTCCAGCTTATTCACGCCGGCAAAGACCCCCATGTGCGAGAGCTGAAAACCCTGCCGGCATTGGACCGCCTTGTTGCAGGCCACTACCTGTCGGTCGCCGACCGTGACGCGCTGCGCGATGCCTATCGGTTTCTGCGACAGCTTGAACACAAACTTCAGGTCTTTCACGATCGCCAAACCCATAGCTTGCCGGACTCCGAGGCGGAGCTCCGGGTGTTGGCGCGGCGGCTGCGTCTGACAGACCGGGGCAAACGCATGGGGCCTCCTCACCCAAGCGACGAGGTGGCGCTGTTCTGGTCGTTGTTCCGCACCCATACTGAGGCGGTTCATCAGATTTTTCGTTCGCTCTTTTATGCTCCCGAGGAGCAGCCGGCTGACCCCCACGCCGAGGCCGTCCAGGCGTTTTTTGAGGCGCTTGGCGACCGGGAACGGGCCGCCGGGTATCTGCGACAGTTCGGCTTTCGTGATATCGAGCACAGCTACCAGCACGCGGTGCTGCTCCACGCCGGGCCACCCCACTCTCCGGCCTCACCCCGGCGGCGCAAGATTCTGTATGCGCTCGCCCCGAGCCTGTTCCGTGAGGTGATGCGGGCCGCGGACCCGGACTTTGCCCTGGCCGGTATGGCCAACCTGGTCGCCTCGATCGGTGCCCGCTCCAGCTTTCTGGCCCTGCTCCGAGAGAATCCATCTACCCTGCGGACCCTGGTCGGGCTGTTTGGCACGAGTGCCTATCTGTCGCGAACCTTTCTGCGCCACCCTGAATTGCTCGATAGCCTAGTGCGGACCGATATGGGCCAGATTCATAAGCCGCAGGCGGTGATGCAGGCGGAGCTGTCGGCCCGCCTGGCCGAGGTGAACGACCTGGAGGATCGGCTCGATATCTTGCGTCGCTACCGGACCGAAGAGTTTCTGCGTATCGGGATCAAAGACAGCAGTGGGTTGCTGGACTGCGCGCAGGCCAGCAACCAGTTATCCGACCTGGCCCAGACCTGTCTGGGCGGTGCCTATGAGACGGCCCGGGCGGCCCTGTTGGACCGGCTCAGGATCGGTGCTTTGCCGGGCCGCTTCGCCGTCTTGGGCATGGGCAAGCTGGGCGGCCGAGAACTCAATTACAACTCGGACATTGATCTGATTTTTCTGTATCTGCCGGCCGAGCAGCCCGAGCGTGTTCACCCCAAGGTTGGGCCCCACGAACTCTTTACCAAACTGGCCCAAGGCATGATCTCGACCTTGCAGGTCCAGACCCGAGAAGGCGCGGTGTATAAAATCGACACGCGACTGCGGCCCTCGGGCCGGGCCGGCTCGCTGGTCTCTTCGCTGGCCGCCTTTGAGCGCTATCACCAGACCAGCTCCCAGGTGTGGGAGCGCCAAGCGCTGATTAAGGCCCGGGTGGTCGCCGGCGACCTGTCGCTGACCGCTCCGATACACGACTTGCTGGAAGCGATCGTCTACGCCGACAGCATTGCCGCGGATGATGTGGCCGAAATTGACCGGCTGCGGGGACGGATGGAGAATGAGCTGGCCGGCGAGGCCGTTGACCGGTTCAATATCAAAACCGGCCGCGGCGGCATTGTCGATATTGAGTTCCTTGTACAAATGTTACAGCTGCGGTATGGTCGGCGTTTTTCGGCGTTGAGACAGCGTGCCACACTCCAGGCTCTTGAGGCCCCTCCAGACCTGCGGAGTTCTGCCAGCCGACGATTGCCAGCGCTTAGGTCAGGGCTATCGTTTTCTGCGGACCTTGGAAAACCGCCTCCGTATTGACTGTGACCAGCCGGTTGAAGCGCTGGAGAGCGAGGGCGCGCAGCTGCCCCTGCTGGCCAGACGAATGGGATATGGTGGCCAGGACGCGGCGTCCCGACTGCTGGCCGACTACCGTGTCCAACGGGAGGCCATTCGAGACTGTTACACGCGCTGGTTTGAAAGGCAGAAAGGACCCGAAGCATGAGTGACGAGCAGATACCCCCCAGCCCGGGAGAAAAGGCAACAGAGGATTTTGCGGCGCTGCTGGCCCAAGAAGAGACGCAGCCCACGCTGCAAACGGGGCAAATCGTCAAGGGTAGCGTGATCCAGATCGGGGAGGACAGCGTCTTCGTTGATGTCCGCGGTAAGGGCGAGGGGATTATCGCCCGGGCCGAGTTGGAGAACGAAGACGGCAGCCTCGAGGTCGAGGTCGGGGATGAGCTTGAGGCCACGGTGCTCTCAACCGAGGGGGAGATCCGTCTGTCTCGCAAGTTGCTCAAAGGCATGCAGGCCCGCCAGCAACTCGAGGCCGCCTTTTCGCACGGTCTGCCGGTTGAGGGGACGGTGAGCGCGGTCGTCAAGGGCGGCTATGAGGTGATGGTCGGCGGTCTGCGGGCTTTTTGTCCGTTTTCTCAGATGGATATCCGTCGGGTCGAGTCCTCGGAGGCTTTTCTGAATCGCACCCTGGAGTTCCGCGTCACGCGCTACTCCGACAACGGGCGCAATATCGTGGTCTCGCGCCGCCGACTGCTTGAGGAAGCGGCGGTCAAAGAAGCCGAAGAGGTCCGCAAAAAACTCGTGCCCGGCGCAGTGTTGCCAGGCAGGGTGACATCGTTGACCGACTTTGGCGCTTTTGTCGAACTGGGGGGCGGGATTCAAGGCTTGGTACACATCTCCGAGCTGTCCCATTCACGGATCGTCAAGCCGGCCGATCTCCTGACGAGCGGTCAGGCGGTGAACGTCAAAGTCCTCAAGGTCAACGAGCAGACGGGAAAGATTTCCCTGAGTATGAAAGCGCTTGAGGGAGACCCCTGGGCGGACATTGCCGAGCAGCTCAAGGCGCGTCAGATTGTCGCCGGTCAAGTCGTGCGCATGGCCGACTTTGGGGCGTTTGTCGAGGTTCTGCCCGGTGTCAACGGCCTGTTGCACCTCAGCGAAATCCCGCGCAGCCAGCAGGCGGCACTCAAAGACGCGGCGGCCGAGCAGGCACAGCTCACGGTCATGATTCTGAGTATTGACGCCCACAAGCGCCGGATTGCCCTGGCCCTGGCCCCTGAAGGGACGAATCCCGGTGAACGGCTTGAAGAAAACGTCATCACAGTCGGCAGTGTGCTGAGCGGCCGGGTTGACCGGGTTGAATCGTTCGGGGTCTTTGTCCGTCTCGGGCCCGGACAGACCGGCCTGATTCCCAACCCCGAGATGGGCACGCCGCGCGGTACCGACCATACCAAGGATTTTGGGCCGGACACCGAGGTGAAAGTCCTGGTCTTATCGGTTGAAGACAAGGGCAGACGGATCAGGCTGTCGCGCTCCAAAGCCGAGGCCCAGGAAGAGCGGACCGAAGCTCAGGCGTATATGAGCGATTCCGGGCCGGTCGGCCGTGGCTTCGGTACCACGATGGGGGATTTGCTGCGGCAGAAGATGAAGAAGTAGGGGGGGAGTTCTAGGCCAGGCTCTCGATCAGGCGCTTCACCCCCTGGGCCGGGCCGCCGGGCGCGCCAAACACGGCTGAGCCGGCAACTACCATTCGTGCCCCGGCGGCGACCGCCTGGGGGGCGGTGTCTGGGCCAATCCCGCCGTCGATCTCAAGCAGAGCGCTTGAGTCCCGGGCGTCAAGCAGGTGGCGCAGCCGGCGGACCTTATCAAGGCTGGCCTGAATAAAACGCTGGCCGCCAAAGCCGGGGTTGACACTCATCAGCAGAATCAGATCGACTTCATCCAGTATCTCTTCCAGGCTGGAGAGCGGGGTGCCGGGGTTCAGCGCGACCCCGGCCTGTTTACCGAGTTGCTTGATGTGTTGGACGGTGCGGTGCAGGTGGGGGCAGGCTTCCTGGTGGACCGAGATGATGTCGGCCCCGGCCCGGGCAAAGTCGTCCACATAGCGCTCGGGCTCGACGATCATCAGGTGGACATCAAGCGCGAGCGAGGTGGCACGCCGGGCCGCCTCAACGATAGGCAGACCGAGGCTGATGTTGGGCACGAAGCGGCCGTCCATGACATCAAGATGAATGCCGTCGGCCCCGGCCCGCTCTACCTCGGCGAGCTGCTCGCCGAGGTAGCGAAAATCCGCGGCCAGGATAGAGGGCAGGAGCTTGGTCGGGCGCATCTCAGGCTAGGCAATCGCGTAGAGTTCGGCAGCATTGCCGCCGACGATCCTGACCACGTCGCCCTCCCGCATCGCGTCAAACGCCCCGGCGATGAACTCGCGTGAACGCGGCCACGGCGAATCGGTATGGGGATAGTCTGAGGACCACATGATCTGTTTGGTGCCGACGGCTTGTCGGGTGAACTCGACATTGCTGGTCTCAAACTGGAAGGTGGCCCAGATGTTCCGTTTGATGTACTCGCTGGGCAGCATCGACAGGGTCAGCCCTTCGATATGGCGCAGCCGGTCGTAGGCGTGGTCAAGCCGGTACATGAAGTGCGGCAGCCACGATACATCGTTTTCGGCTGAGACGACCTTCAGCCTGGGGAAGCGCTCAAACACGCCACCGGTGACCATGTCGGCCAGGGTGAGCTGGATTTCCTGGGGCAGGCGCATATAGCCGAACAGAACCCGCCGGCGACTGAAACGGTTGCCGCCGCGGCCGGTCAGGATGTGCAGCGACAGCGGCATGTTCAGGTCTTGGGCGGCGGCCCAGAACGGATCGTAGACCGGGTCGCTGTAGGGGCGGTCTTCGGGCGGGGAGCCCCATATCAGCGTGCCCCGCAGGCCCTTGTTGGCGATTCGTTCCAACTCGTTGACGCCGGCCGGAATGTCTTCGAGGGTGATGGCCCCGAGGCCGATGAGGCGCTTGGGGTCATGGCTGCAATACTCCGCGGCCCAGTCGTTGAAGGCGGTAAAACTGGCGGCGCGCAACTCGGCATCGTCAAGGCCGAACAGCAGCATACCCATTGAGGTGTATAGCCCCTCGGCGCTGACTCCGTCGCGGTCCTGTTCTTTGAGGCGTTCGGCCGGGTCCCAGACGCTTTTGGGGGCAACCTCAAAGCCTTTTTTCAGATGGTCGGGCAGCTCCTCTGCGCTTTTGCCCGAGCCAAAAAAGCCGCCGACCTGAACCGGTTGGATATTCTCACACATGAACCACTCACCGGGCCGACCTTTATAGCCCTGCTGGGTGTGTGGTGCCCGGTTGCGAAACCTGGCGTCAATACGTTCGGCCCACATCGTCGGTGGTTCGACAAAATGCGAGTCCGCAGAAATAATCCGATAGGCTGTCATGGCGCGCTCTCCTCCTTCGCGGTGTAGAGTCTGGCGTGTCCGGGCAGACTAGCGCGCTTGGCGGGGGCGGGCAAGTGAGAGGCTTGGGTCCTGTTGGAAGTGAGTATCCGAAGCAGGATTCCCGTGACTGAACTGGCCGCTAGCCTCGGTGCCGGGATTGTACTCGCCGGCTTTGTCCGTGCCGGGCAGCGTAGGGGAGGGTTTTTCTGATGAAAAACTTGATAATTTTTTCCTCTGTTTTGCATAAGTTTGGCTTATTATATGGATGTATATTTTACCCCCCCCCCCCCCCTAAAATTCAATAAAATCAACTAGTTACGCGATTTTGTCAGGCTTGTGCATCCTGATTTTGCGCGAGGCTGTTACGCGGAGGCGGGGAGCGGACTGACAGCCGGGAAGCGGGGCCGCTTGAGCCGGGTTCGTTGCGGGCCGGTGTCTCGTCTGGCATGATGCTGTCCCGACCAAGGCAGGGCAAGCTCCTTGCCATCTCATTTCTGAGTCGTGACTTCAAGAGTTGACACCCGTCCGTTCTCTTTTCGCCTGGATGAAACCTTTGAAAAATACTTGATCGCCCTGTACCGGCGAAAAGACCTGCTCGTCTACCTGGCGACATCAGGGCTCAAAGCCCAGTACCGCAACACTGTTCTGGGCTATCTGTGGTGGCTGCTTGACCCCCTGCTCGGGGTGCTGATCTATTATTTTGTGATAGCGGTGGTGTTTCGCCAAGGCGGCCCTGACTATGGGCCCTTTCTGGTCATTGGTCTGATTGTCTGGCAGTGGTTTGACTCGAGCCTGTCCCTGGCCTGCCGGTCTATCGCTTCCCAGGCCGGTATCATTACCCAGGTGTACCTGCCAAAGGCGATTTTTCCGCTTGGCGCATCCCTGTCGCAGCTGATCAATTTTGGTTTTGGTCTGGTGATTATTGTCCTGTTCGGTGTTTTTTTTCAGTTCAGACCCAGCCCAGCCCTGGTGTGGCTGCCGTATATCACCTTAATGCAGTTCGTGTTCGCGTCCGCCATTGGCCTTGTGCTGGCCTATGTGTCGGTGTTTGTCCGGGACGCTGAGAATGTATCGGGTTATCTGTTGCGGTTGTGGTTTTTCGGCTCGCCGGTGATATGGTCGGAGGAGGTCCTGGCCGGGCGGGCAGGCTGGATTGTGGAATGGAATCCGATGGCGTATTTCTGGCCGCGTATCGCGCGGTGTTCATGGCTGAGTCGCCCCCGGATTATGGTCCTCTGGCCCTCATCGGCGGTCTGTCGGCCCTGATCGTTGTGTACATGCTCTACTATTTCAGCCAGCACGAACATAAGATGATCAAGGTCTTGTGATGGGCTCCTTTGCGCCTTCCTCTGCCATTGTCCGGCCTCAAACGGTACCGCCCGAGGTCCTGCTGCGCGCCTCTGGAGTCGGTGTTGAGTATGTCCTCGGCAACAGACGGGAGGATGTGAAATCGCTGACCCATAATCTGTTTCGCCTCCGCCGGCGACAGACCTTCTGGGCCTTGCGCGATGTCGGCCTTGTCGGCTGCGCCGGCGAGGTGTTGGGCATCATCGGGGCAAACGGAGTGGGGAAAACGACGTTGTGCCGGGTCCTGTCCGGGCTGCTGCGGCCTGACCGTGGCCGGGTCGAGACCGCCGGCAGGGTGCTGGCCCTGCTTGCCCTGGGCACGGGTTTCAATACCCGGCTCTCGGGCCGGGAGAACATTTTTCTCAATGGCATGGTGCTCGGCTTCTCTCAACAGCGTCTCACCGAACTCTTCTCCCAGATTGTGGCCTTCTCTGAGTTGGAGCGTTTTATTGATCAGCCGCTCAAGTCTTACTCGAACGGGATGGTAGCACGGCTCGGTTTCAGCATTGCCGCCAGCCTGGAGCCGGAGATTCTGATTCTTGATGAAACTCTCAGCGCGGGCGATCTGGCCTTCTCAGAGAAAGCCGGGCAGAGGATGCGTGAGCTGACCCGGCGGGCAAAGCTGGTCATTGTCGTGACCCATGGGCTCCCGTTTGTTGAGACCTATTGTACCCGGGCGGTGTGGATTGATGGGGGAGTAGTCCGGGCGAGCGGGTCGGCCCGGGAGGTTGTCTGGCGGTACCGCCAGACGCTCCCGACCCCGACTCCTGCCAGGCGGCTCGTCAGCCTGCCGCAGACCACCTCCAGGCTGTGGTCAAGGCCGGTTGTTGTTGCCCGTCATCTCGGGGTACGGTTTGCCTTGCGGCCGGCCCGCACGAATGTCAGGGGGTGGCCGTGGTTCAGGAAAAAACCCGTCTTTGAGGCGCTGCGGAATGTGTCTCTTGAGGTATGCGAAGGGGATATTCTGGGCATCATCGGCCCCAACGGTGCCGGCAAGACGACTCTGTGTCGTGTCCTCAGCGGCCTGCTGCGCGCCGACACCGGCTGCGTTAATGTTGAGGGCGAGATTACCGCACTGCTGACTTTTGGGGTGGGGTTTCATGAGCAACTCAATGGCCGGGACAATGTGTATCTCAACGGCATGATGCTGGGCCTCCAGAAAAAGCGGCTGACCGCTTTATACCCGCAGATTGTGGAGTTTGCCGGCCTCCGGGACTTCATCCACCAGCCCATCAAGCACTATTCGTCGGGGATGCGGTCCAGGCTCGGCTTCAGTGTGGCAGCGATGATCCGGCCGGATGTGTTCATCATTGATGAGGCGCTTGGCACCGGCGATGCCGCCTTCTCCGAGCGGGCCAGCGGCAAGCTCCAGGATCTCATCGCCGGTGCCAAAGCGGTGATTGTAGTGACGCACAGCCTGGAGTTTGTTACAAAAGTGTGTACCCGGGCAGTATGGCTGGAGGCTGGCGCGGTGCGGTTTGTCGGCAGTCCGGCGGAGACGGTAGACAGGTATCGGCGGGCGGCGCAGTCCTGACCAGAGGCAGAAGCGGGAGAGAGGAATGCAGATCGTCGTTTTGGGGATGCACCGGTCGGGTACATCCGTCCTGACCCGGCTGATCAATCTGATGGGGGCGTATGTCGGGGAGGAAGGGGACCTGATAAGTCCCGCCCAAGAGAATCCCAAAGGCTATTGGGAGCGCGCCGATGCCTATACGCTCCACCAAGAGGTGCTGAAGTCTGTTGGGATGGACTGGTCCGGGGTCAGTCAGTTTGAGTTTGATCCCGGTCGCCTGAGTGATGAGCAGTGCGCGGCTTTGAGCGCCGAGGCGCGGAGCATTGTCTACAAACTTGATGCCCATCGTCCCTGGGTGCTGAAAGACCCCAGGCTGTGCATGATGCTGCCGCTGTGGCAGGAGTGGCTGGATGTGCCGATTTATGTGCATATCTGGCGCAGCCCACTCGAGACGGCCCAATCGCTGCGCACCTGGAGGGGCTTGCCGCTCCAATTTGGGATAGCGCTGTGGGAGCAGTATAATCTGGCTGCCCTGCGCCATACCCGCGGCTTCCCCCGCCTGCTGGTGAGCTACCAGGACTTGATGCAGCGTCCGGTTCAGACGGTTCGGACCCTCTATAAGGAACTCGTAGCCCTGGGGGTCCCGAGGCTCTGTTGTCCGGGTAAGCGAGAGCTCAGGTCTTGTATTGATCCTGTGCTGTACCGAGAGCGAGCTAAGGCGCGGTACCAGAGGCAGTGCATCAATCAGGCCCAGGCCAAGCTGCTGCGCGGGTTGAAAAAGCGGCGGGTTCTGCAATGGAAGTCTCTGCCAGCACTCTCAGCGAGGAGTCGCAAAGTCCTGGTTGAATACAAGGCGTGGGAGGTGCGCATCGCGGAGAAGGCGGCGCGCCTGGCGGGGGAAGAGGCGCGCCTGGCGGGGGAGGTCCAAGCCTTAAGGAAGCGGTTGGCGGCGAGCGAGGCGCGCCGGACGGGAGAAAACCAAGCCTTAGAGAAGCAGTTGGCGACGAGTGAGGCGCGTCGGGTGAGGGAGGTCCAATCCTTAGAGAAGCGGCTGGCGACGAGTGAGGCGCGTCGGACAGGGGAAAACCAGTCCTTAGAGAAGCGGCTGGCGACGAGTGAGGCGCGTCGGGTGAGGGAGGTCCAATCCCTGGAGAAGCGGTTGGTGACGAACGGGGCACGCTGGGCCAAACAGGAGGCGACAACAGAATGTGAGGCGGTCATTCCTTCCCATAGACTAAACTCGTTTGCTCGTGGATACTGCGCGGTATCGAGGGGAGAATTGGCCGACCGTGTTCTTGCGGCGGCGAAGAACCAGAACAAAATTCCTATCCTCTTTGATCCGGCGTTTTATCTCGAGAGCAACGATGACATAAGAGATGCTGGTCTCAACCCTCTTAAGCATTATCTGGAATGGGGAGCTGTCGAAGGTCGTATGCCCCTCGGCGATATCCTTTCGTACAAACTGCATCCGTTGATCAGGAACCTGCACCGCCTGGACCTGACCAGCGAAAAGGCAGACGCTTTCGACCGTGACGCGTATCGTCTGCTCCATGCGGATGTTGCCTCGCTCGACGATGGCGCTTTGATTGAGCATTACGAGCGGCACGGCCGCGCCGAGTCGAGACCCTGTTCCTGGCGCGCTTTCATAGAAAAAATATGCAGCAATCCGAAGGAGATTCCCCTGGATTTCAATCCGGATGAATACGTCGCTCTGTATCCGGCTGATCTGGAGTCGTTCAAAGGACGGCCGCTGGAAGCACTGTACCACTACATGCATCACGGCCGTTGGGAGCACAGATACTATTCTCCCCGAGCGCTTCGTGAAGCGGAACGGGAGGCGGAGCGGACAGGGGAGTTGCTTGCCCGGGAGGGCATCGCCACGAGCGCGGAACCCGTAGTGTCCGTTGTGATCCCCATATATGGCCAGTTGCGGTACACACTGCAATGTCTGGCCTCAATTGCGATCCCTGTGCCGTCTGTGCCGTTTGAAATCATTGTGGTTGACGACGGCTCGCCCGATAATTCGGCGGAAGCTCTTCGGTCGATAGCAGGCATACGGCTGATCTCCGGGTCGGAAAATCAGGGGTTCATCCGCGCTTGTAACGCTGGGGCCAGGGCGGCCAAGGGGGAATACCTCTGTTTTCTCAACAATGACACGGAGGTGAAACCCGACTGGCTTGAAGAACTCGTTTGGACCTTCCATGAATTTCCCGGCACCGGCCTGGTCGGCTCGAAGCTGGTCTCTGCCGACGGCGTGTTGCAGGAAGCGGGGGGCATCGTCTGGCAGGACGGCAGCGCGGCGAACTTCGGCCGTGGCAAGGACGCATCTTTGCCCGTGTACAACTACGCGCGCGAGGTTGATTACTGTTCGGCTGCCTCGGTCATGGTTCCCCGAGCACTGTTTGAGGAGTTGGGCGGCTTTGACGAGCGCTATCTGCCCAGTTACTGCGAGGATTCCGACTTGGCGCTCAAAATCCGCACCCGCGGGCATCGCGTCATGTATCAGCCGCTCTCGGTCGTGGTGCATCACGAAGGGATCAGCTATGGCAGGGATGCGGGACCAAAGCCCACACCTCTGACCAGAAATACGAAAGCCCGTCTGATCAGAAAAAATACGAAGAAACTCTACGAGCGCTGGCGAGACCATCTCTCCCATCATCAAGCGCCAGGCATGGACCTCAACGCCGCCAAGGATCGCATGGCAAAACACCGCGTGCTGGTTCTGGACCACGCCCCCCCAACGCCGGACCGGGACGCAGGTTCGGTGACGACGCTCAATACGATGCTTCTGTTACGTGATATGGGCTTTCAGGTGACGTTCGTTGCAGGGCACTTCTCCATATCCGGGTACACGGTTGCGTTGCAACGGGTGGGTATCGAAACACCGAACTGCCCTTCGTACACAGCGATCGAGAAGCATTTGGAAGAGGTCGGTCATAGCTATGACCTGGTCATCGTTTTTCGTGTAGAGGTCGCCGAAAAGTACAAAAATCTTGCTACTATCCGCCGTCTCTGTCCGCGAGCCAGGGTGCTGTTCTGGGCGACGGATCTGTACCACCTGAGGGTATCCCGTCAAGCGAAAATTCTCGCCGACGAGGCGACGGAGAAAGAGGCCGCCAAGCTCAAGAGAGCCGAGTTTTCCAGCATTCGCGCGGCCGATGGAACAGTGGTCCACAGCCCTGTCGAACGTGAGATAATCAGCCGTGAAGCACCAGAAGCGCGAGTCCATATTGTTCCACTTACCCTTGATACACCCGGCACCAGCAGGACAGTCAGCGACAGGCGGGATATTGTCTTCCTGGGTAGCTACGAGCACACGCCGAATGTCGATGCTGTCCGGTATTTTGTCAAAGACATTATGCCCGGCGTGCGACGCCGGCTTCCTGGTGTCCGTTTTCATATTGCTGGAAGCGAGGTGCCCGAAGAATTTGAGAAGTACAAGAGAAAGCCCGATATTGTCATCGTCGGCTATGTCGGTGATCTCCAGTCGTTCTTTGATCAAATCCGGGTTTCCATAGCTCCCCTGCGCTACGGGGCTGGGGTCAAGGGCAAGATCGGGACGGCGATGAGCGCGGGATTACCGACCGTGGCGACCTCTGTCGGGGCGGAAGGGATGGGGCTTACCGACGGGCGGAATATCCTGATCGCCGACGAGCCTGAAGCTTTCGCCGACGCCCTCGCACGGCTCTACGCTGACGAAGCGCTCTGGAGGCAGTTATCCGAGGCTGGCCTGGAGTTTGCCAGAAAAACCTGGGGTGCTGAAGCGGCATGGGCAACGCTCAGTACCGTTCTGAACGACCTTGGATTCTCTGAAATTGAAAGGGGAAGCCGTCCGTTACGGCTGTATTCCTCCCGGGTATCAGGAAATACAAAAGCTGGTTGTGGACGCATCGGGCTCTCTGGAGAAGTCTCTCTTTTTTGAAAAAACCATGCGCGATCTTTTGCAGTCCCGGCGTGACTGCGTTCAGGCCAGCGGGGTCTTTCTGACCAGGCAGGGCCACCTCGTGGCTCAATCCACACATGGCCGCGATGCCCTCCAGAGGGTCGTAGCCGGTCTGCCGTCTGGTTTGGCCTCCCCCGTCGTCCGCGCCCGGGCGGCCTTGCGCTTCGGCCTTGCCGGTGGCGGTACCGACCTGGCACCCTACTGTGACCTGTACGGCGGCTCTGTGTTGAACGCAACCATAGACCGCTACGCCTACGCCGTCGTCACAACCCTGGCCCGGCCCGAGGTCCGGTTTGTAGCACCTGACCGACAGGCCGAGTTGGTAAAGCCTGTCAATGACCCCTTAGAGTTCAATGGGACGCTTGACCTCCATAAAGCGGTCTATCGTGAGATGATGGACCGCTATAACGGAGGACGGCGGCTTCCGCTGGAAATCACCACCTTTTGCGACGCGCCTGTCGGCTCGGGCCTCGGTGCGTCATCCGCGGTCGTGGTGGTGATGATCCGGGCGTTTGCCGAACTGCTCAATCTGCCGCTGGACGATTATCTGATTGCGAACTTGGCGTTCAAAATCGAACGGGTGGATTGTGGCTTGCGGGGCGGCAAACAGGATCATTTCTCCGCCGCGTTTGGCGGCTTCAACTTCATGGAGTTCTCCGCTGATGAGCGTACCGTGGTAAACCCCCTGCGCCTCAAGAACTGGATCATCTGTGAACTCGAGGCATCCTTAGTGTTATGTGACACCGGCGTCTCACGCGAATCGGCGACGATCATCGCCGACCAGAGCGAGAACGTGAGGGCCGGCCGGACCGAGGTCGTGGAAGCCCTGCACGCGGTCAAGCGTGAAGCCCTGGCAATGAAAGATCACCTCCTCAAGGGCGATTTCGCTGGAATCGTTGATGCCTTGCGCCGGGGGTGGGAGGGCAAGAAGCATTCTGCAAAGACGGTCTCAACTCCCCATATTGAGGAGCTATTTGACGCAGCCCTCAGCGCCGGTGCCCTGGCCGGCAAGGTGTCTGGCGCGGGGGGTGGCGGTTTTGTGCTGTTCTTTGTTCCGCCGGCCCAGCGCATGCATGTGATACGCGCCTTGCAACGCCTTGAGGGTCGGGTCAGCAATTGTCACTTCACCCAGAACGGTGCCCAAGCGTGGAGGGTGTAAGCTCTACCGGGAGCCCTGGATAGTGGTGATGAAGGTCTGTCTCTCCCTGCTTTCTGTTTTTGCCGTGTCCGTCGCATTTGGGCTGCTGGCGGTGTCGTTCGGCAAAGACATGAACTGGGATCTGCTGAACTATCACTACTACAATGCGTATGCTCTGCTGACATGGCGCTACGACTTGGATATTGCGCCGGCCCAGATCCAATCGTATTTCAACCCGCTGCTTGATGTGCCCTGGTACCTGATGATGCAACATCTGCCGCCCCGGGCTGTGGGATTTGTTACCGGAGCCATCCAGGGCTTGAACTTCTGCGTGGTTTTCTGGATTGCCTGGCGCATTGTCCGGCGCGCGCCTTGGACGGCCCGGGCGCTGGTCGCCTTGGCCAGTGCAACGCTGGGATGCATGGGCGCGATTTTCCTGCGGCAACTAGGAGGGACACACCACGATACCACGCTGAGCGTCCTGGTTCTCGCCGCGGTTGCCCTCCTGCTGGAAACCGTTCGAGGTTCACAAAGATATCTCGTCCCTGCCTTGGCCGGCGTGCTCATGGGGGTGGCAGTCGCCCTCAAGTTGACCAATGCCGTGTGGGCGCTCGGCTCGGCGTTGGCCTTGCTCTTTGTGCTGGACGCGAAGCGCGCCGGTGCCAGGGTGCTGCTGGTTTATGGCCTCAGCGGCTTCTGTGTCGTTCTTTTGGGGCATGGGCCCTGGATGTGGTTTCTGTGGGAGCGTTTTGACAGTCCTGTGTTGCCGTTTTTCAACAACATTTTCCAGTCCCCTTGGGCGAGTTTCTCGTTGCATCTGGACACACGATTTTTTCCCGACGCATTCTGGGAGTATCCGATTTGGCCCCTGATTTTTGTCGCTGATCCCCTCCGCGTCTCCGAGGTACCTTTCGAGGACTACCGCTTCGCGTTGCTCTGGCTGGCGGGCATTTCCTATCTTGTCGTGGCTGCCTGTCGGAGGTTCCGGTCCCGCTCACCCGTTGACGCTAGCGACGATCAGCTTGCAGACCGAGCTGCTGAAAACTTCCTGCTCGCTTTTACCCTCATTGGGTTCTGTCTGTGGCTCTCCGCCTTTTCCATCTACCGTTATCTCGCCCCTCTGGAACTCCTTGCCCCCTTGGTATTCGGGCTCGTGCTTGCACGGATGAGCTTCTCGCCGGAGGCTTTGACAGGATTATTGGCCGTCCTCGGAGTTTTTTCAATGCTCACTATCGATATGTTCGGTGTGTTCAGTACATCCACCAGCAGATTTGCTTGGGATGACAAATATGTGTGGGTGAATACGGGGAAGCTGGAAAAACCTGCCGAGACGATCGTGCTGATGACGGGGCTTGCGCCAATATCTTATGTCATTCCAGAGTTTCCGCCCCAGGTCCGATTTCTGCGCCAGGGATGGTGGTCACGCAAATCGGGTTGGAAACATATTCGGGAGATACTCGAAGCGCATACCGGCCCAATCCTCTTGCTGTTCTCCAGCTTTGAGGAGAAGGTCGCGTTGGCGGAAGCGCGTGAGCGGTTCGGATTGACCGTGTCCCCCGACGCTTGCCGGTTCCTGGAGACCAGCGCCAGGAGCGAGTTTCTCCTCTGCCCCGCAGTCAAAGTAGGCGGTCCCGATGGCTGAACCCGTTGGAGTGGTCGCATGACCGAAGCCGTTATCCTCGCCGGCGGGCCGGGCACGCGCCTGCGGTCGGCCGTGCCGAATCTCCCCAAGGCAATGGCCCCGGTCGCCGGTCGGCCATTCCTGGAAGTCGTGCTTTGCTCGCTGCGTCGCAAAGGCTTCCGGCGGGTGATTGTAGCGCTGGGCTATCTGGCCAACACGGTGGTGGCCCATTTCGGGCCGCGGTTTGCCGGCATGGAACTGCGGTATGAGATTGAGGACACCCCCCTCGGCACCGGCGGGGCGCTGCGGCTGGCCTTGGCCCAATGCCGAAACGATCATGCGTTTGTCTTCAATGGCGATACCTTTCTTGACCTTGAGGTGGCGGCGGTTGAAGCGCTGTGGAACGCCCGACACGCGCCGGTCATTGTGGCGTGCCAGGTGTCCGACACCACCCGCTATGGGCGTCTCGCGGTCTGCCACGGTCAGATTGTCGGGTTCAGCGCAACAGGACGAAGCGGTCCAGGCTTGATCAGCGCCGGCTGTTATGTCGTCCCGACCGATCTGCTTGACGAGTTTGCGCCTGGCCAGCCCTTTTCCCTGGAAGCCGACTTCCTGGTCAGGGCGGTGTGCGAGCGGCGATTTGCTGCCTTTGTGTCTCGGGGGCGTTTCATTGATATTGGAACGCCCGAGGAGTATGTCCGGGCCCAGACCGACTTTGCTGGCACTCACCTGTAGGGAATTGTCCAGCGGGGGATATTTTGTTGTCAGGGTCTGTCAGCCTGGACAGTCCAATCTTCCGGAAGAAGAACACAGCTTTTGGCGTCGGCGTACTGGGATTTTGAACATGGCAACGGACGAGATCATTGCATCAGGGGTGCTGCCGGGTCAGATGGCAGAGCAAGAAATGCGGCTGGTGGCAGAAGTAGCGGCGCTCGAAGAGCGCTTAGTGGCGAGCGAAGTGGAGCGGGCGGAAGTCATAGCGGCGTACACGGAACAGTTAGCGGAGCAGGAAGCGCGGCGGGCTGCGGAGGTGGAAGCGTTAGAGGGGCGGGTGGCGGAGCGGGAAGCGCGGCGGGCTGCGGAGGTGGAAGCGTTAGAGGGGCGGGTGGCGGAGCAGGAAGCGCGGCGGGCTGCGGAGGTGGAAGCGTTAGAGGGGCGGGTGGCGGAGCAGGAAGCGCGGCGGGCTGCGGAGGTGGAAGCGTTAGAGGGGCGGGTGGCGGAGCAGGAAGCGCGGCGGGCTGCGGAGGTGGAAGCGTTAGAGGGGCGGGTGGCGGAGCAGGAAGCGCGGCGGGCTGCGGAGGTGGAAGCGTTAGAGGGGCGGGTGGCGGAGCAGGAAGCGCGGCGGGCTGCGGAGGTGGAAGCGTTAGAGGGGCGGGTGGCGGAGCAGGAAGCGCGGCGGGCTGCGGAGGTGGAAGCGTTAGAGGGGCGGGTGGCGGAGCAGGAAGCGCGGCGGGCTGCGGAGGTGGAAGCGTTAGAGGGGCGGGTGGCGGAGCGGGAAGCGCGGCGGGCTGCGGAGGTGGAAGCGTTAGAGGGGCGGGTGGCGGAGCAGGAAGCGCGGCGGGCTGCGGAGGTGGAAGCGTTAGAGGGGCGGGTGGCGGAGCGGGAAGCGCGGCGGGCTGCGGAGGTGGAAGCGTTAGAGGGGCGGGTGGCGGAGCAGGAAGCGCGGCGGGCTGCGGAGGTGGAAGCGTTAGAGGGGCGGGTGGCGGAGCGGGAAGCGCGGCGGGCTGCGGAGGTGGAAGCGTTAGAGGGGCGGGTGGCGGAGCAGGAAGCGCGGCGGGCTGCGGAGGTGGAAGCGTTAGAGGGGCGGGTGGCGGAGCGGGAAGCGCGGCGGGCTGCGGAGGTGGAAGCGTTAGAGGGGCGGGTGGCGGAGCAGGAAGCGCGGCGGGCTGCGGAGGTGGAAGCGTTAGAGGGGCGGGTGGCGGAGCAGGAAGCGCGGCGGGCTGCGGAGGTGGAAGCGTTAGAGGGGCGGGTGGCGGAGCAGGAAGCGCGGCGGGCTGCGGAGGTGGAAGCGTTAGAGGGGCGGGTGGCGGAGCAGGAAGCGCGGCGGGCTGCGGAATGTGAGGCGCTCGTCAACCTGTTCCACAATTCACTGAGCTGGCGCATAACCGCTCCACTCCGATCCGTAGGGCGAGTTTGGCGAACGATAGGCTGGCGGGGCCGCGGGCTTTTGAGCCAGATCGTCCGAATAATCTATCATCGAGCCCCGCTCCCGTTTGCTGCCAAGGTCTGGCTCAAGGAAAGCCTCTTCACCGTAGCCCCGCGGCTATTCTGGCATACTGCTGCCTACCGGGATTGGACGCGGAGTCGGGCGGCAGCGGTGATAGCATCACGCGAGGAGTCAGCAACGAGTGAAGCGCGGCAGGCCGACGAAGGGGCGGAGCAGGAAGCGCAGGTGGCGGCGAGCGAGCAGGCGACAACAGCGGAACGTGAAGAGAGTATTGATCCGGGGCAGTCATCTCTTCGTAACTATTACGCCGTCTCGCGGACCAACTTGGCGGATCGTCTCACTGACACCCTGCAGAACACCGAAGACGAGTTTCCTATTCTCTTCGATCCGACATTTTATCTTGATACTTGCGAAGACATCAGGAAGGCCGATGTTGACCCCCTTGAGCATTACCTGCGATGGGGGGCGGTCGAAGGCCGGATGCCCCTCGGCGATATCCGTGCCGACGAATTGTATCCGCTGGTTGAGCGGCTGCACCGTTTTGATATGACCAGCGCTGAAGCAGCCGCCTTCGACGCAGATTTTTATCGAATGATGTACCCGGACCTTGCCAATATCGACGACACAGCGCTAGCCGAACACTACGATCGGCATGGCCGTGGCGAGCAGAGGATGGGTTCTCCGTATGCCTTAATAAAGACGTGGGGTGGCGAGCCGAGAGAAATTCCCTTGGATTTTGATCCGGATGAGTATTTCAATCTCTACCTGTGGGAGCTCTTCACGCTCAGGGAGTCACCGATGGCTCTCCTGCACCATTACATGGAGCATGGCCGATGGCAGGGCAAACCCTATTCGCGTCGCGCTTTTCGTGTATCCAATATCCCTTCGCGCAATTCACCCGGAATCATCCTCACTCCGGTGTTGACCGACACTCCGTCCCTGTGTGTTCTGGTGCATGTCTATTATCCGGAACTCTGGGACGATCTGGCCGATTATATCGGGAATCTTCCAGAGGGCCGGTTCGCCCTGTATGTTAATCTGGTTGACACGACGTTCAGCGAGGATCTCGTCTCTCGTATTCGGGATCGCTTTCCCTTCTCCAGAATCCATATCAGCGAGAATCGAGGGCGCGATATTGGCGGTTTCGTCCGGTTGCTGGAGAATATCAGGATTGAGGACTATCAGGTGTATGGACTTCTTCATACAAAAAAGAGCCCCCATGTGGACGCCGAAGCAGGAAAATTCTGGCGCCATCATTTGCTCGGACCTCTGATGGGAACACGGGAACGCGCGGCGGAGAATATCGCTCTCATGCTGACAGACAGAACCATCGGCGAAATCTCCGCCTCAAGCTGTCGCCGCCAGGAATTAGGCAAGAACCACGAGAAGTTCCACATACTCCTGGATCGATTTGGCATTGGAGCCGGCTGCAGGGATGTCGAGTACGCAACCGGTGTTATGGGGTTTCTGCGCGCCGACGTGCTTCAACGCGTGTTTGAGGGCATTCGGAATCTCCCGTTTGAGGACGGCAGCGGCAAGTCCTTGGAATTCCATATGGATGGCCAATGGGAGCACGCCGTCGAACGTGTCATCGGTAACATAGTACGCGACATGGGCTATCGGTTTGAGTGGAGGTAGGCTGTGCGGATTTGCGTAATATGCCATGAAGCGACATTGACGGGAGCACCGAGGGTCGGCTTCGAGATTGCCTTGTTTCTTGCGAAAAGTCACGAAGTCCATCTAGTCCTGAAGACCGGCGGCCCATTGCTCGAGCAGCCGCGGTACGCAACGCTGAAGGCGACTTGCCGGGTCACGAACACATATGTCAGAGCCGCTGAGCTGTCTTACCCTGACCGCGTGGAAAAAGCGGTCCGCGTTCTGCAGGAAATCCGGCCGGATTTGGTCTATGTCAACTCCGTCTGCGCCGGAGATTGGTGCGAAGCCGGCGCACGGGTCGGCAGCGTCGTCGTTCTCCACACCTATGAAATGAGCAAGGCGTTGCCATTCCTGCTCGGAGAACTCGCGGATCCCCGCATCCTGACCTGGGTCGATATGTTGGTGGGCCATGGCCGCCGTGCGCCGGACGATATTCAGCAATTGACCGGGGTGCAGGTCGAGACCCACATGATTCTGGATATCTTTGGCAACCCCGAAGCCATACTGGCACAAGGTGGAGTGGACGTTGAGCCACCGCTCAATGCCAAGGGCGAGCCCCTCGGCCACGACCGCCGCAGAGTCGCCATGTGTGGCACCGCGGAACTGCGCAAAGGAGCCGACATATTTTTCGATCTGGCCAGTCGTCTCCCCCTGTACGATTTCATCTGGATCGGTCCCTGGGGACCTCCTGATGCCATGCATAACGACGCCACCTTCGAGCGTTTTCGTGCGCAACTGCTCGACAATTTCTATGTGACGGGACTGACGGAATACCCAGGTGCGTATCTGCGACAGATCGACGCTCTCCTCTTGACATCAAGAGAAGATACGAACCCGCTAGTCGTTGCTGAAGCCTTGCTGTTCGGCAGGAAGGTTATCGCGTTCTCGGAAACAGGAGACAGCAAGGTTCTGCTGGAGCGTTTCGGGTATGTGCTGTCCGGCGTACCGGACAGCACCCGCGCGGCGGCGATTCTCCCGAAGATTATCGAAGGAGAGAACGGACCCTGGCTGTTGCGTCTGGCGGACGAGGTGAAATCCGAGATTGATCCTGCGCCGAAGCTGCACCGCTTGCAGGAGCGCCTGGAAAATCTCGTCCAGGAGCAACGGAAAGAGATCGCTCGCAAGGTCGCAGCGGAAGCAAACGTTTCTCCAGCCATACATCCTGATGACTATCTATTTTCGTACACCATGGAGTGTATCCCGTTTGCGAATAAAGAACAGGCCATCACCTATTATTTCACCAGAGGCCGAGAGGCGGCCCACGATTTTGCCGACTTGCTGAAGGAACTGATGCCGCTTTCTCCCTCGCTAGACCTGCTTGAATTTGCCTCCGGCTACGGCTCTGTGGGCCGGCATTGGAAGAACATCATCCCCGAGGCGCGTGTGACCTGCTGCGATATTCATGCCGAAGCGGTCCGGTTCATGGGGGACGAGCTTGGCTTGTCAGCGGCGTTGTCCAGTCACATCCCCGAAGAATTGAATCTGCCTGAAGCAGCCTACGATGCGATATTCGTTCTCTCCTTTTTTTCACATATGCCGCGCGTGACATGGGGGCGCTGGTTGAAGGTGTTGTTCCAACGCCTGCGTCCCGGCGGCTGTCTTGTTTTTACTACGCATGGGCCTTCCACCGCTCCAGATATTTTTCAGTGTGAAGTATCGGACCTCCCGAATCAGGAAGAAGGCTTCTGGTTTAAAGCGGTATCAGAGCAGAAGGATCTGAGCCTTGACGAATACGGGACATCTCTGGTGACGTCGGATTTCGTTTTCAAAGAAGCAGAGAAAATGTTGGGGACGCAGCATATCGTATACAGGCCCAGGCCCAAGAGATACTTTGGTGAGCATCAAGACCTCTATATCGTGAGAAAATGAGACGAATTGTCGGAAAATAGCCGGGAGTTGGTGAAGACCCGTGGCTCATTCGCTCGATCAGCCGCGTTACGCAAAACTGAAGGCACCTTCCGGGTCACGAACACTGCTGTAAGGGCCGCTGAGTTACCTGAGATGGAAAATCTCGTCCAGGAGAAACGGAAAGAGATCGCACGAGAGATAGCAACAGAACCCCACGGTTCTTCAGCCACACGGAGCGGCGGATGATGGGTGCGCGACGGTACCCCCTATCGTCGGCACGAGAGTATTTTGTCCTGATGGTCGTGAAGGCCGGAGGGGCGCAAGCCAGCCCAATCGCCACGCATTCTTCCCTGGACCGTAAAATTCATGGCTTCCAGGATCCCCAGGACATATGTGGTATCGTATATGACATACTCCTCCGGTCTTGCCAGGTCGCGGCGAACCCACGAAACCTCGTCGTATCTGTCGTATAGCATTCCCGGGCGGTGCATTTTGATGTGTTCAAGCGTAGAAGGATCCATCAGGAAGTGCCATGACAGCAATCGACCGCCGGGTTTTGTCACGCGGTAAATTTCAGACAGATACCGTTCGAATCCGCTCCGGGTCATATGCGTAAAGACAGAGGGCAGAAAAACGATGTCGAAGCTTTCGTCCTCGTAGGGGAAGTGGTAATCCTTGGGCGCAATCGCGCCTGTTGGGTTGTAGTACCCGTTGTAAATGTCCGCGTAAATGAACTGGACATTTGGAAAGAGAGGAGTGAGAGATTCTTTACACCAAGTGATGGCGGATTCTGATACGTCGAATCCCCTGTAGCCACCGGAATCGGGGTCGAGAAGCGGGCCGAGAGCCCTCGCGTTTCGTCCGGGGCCACAGCCGGGTTCCAAAATATGCATTGCCGGATGAAAGTCGCAGAGACCCACGAGAAAATGGGTATGGAGCAGCCCCCTAAAATAAAAATACATCTCAGTTGACTCGCCGATCGATCTGATTAATTCTTCAGGAGGGAATGTGGGGGTGCAGTGTCTTGCCACCCGCGCACGCATCCTGCGGTCTCGGTCCGACAGGAGATGTTCGTCAACCGGAAAAAGCTGAGGAAAGTCGCATAATGATTGATCCATGTTCGTTATCCTGATGAGAGTTGCCGGGCCTTCCCCGAAGGATTTCGTCTCGCCACGACTGATTATCATCTTGAACGAACTGTGGCAAGTCGCTCTCCGGAGAGGAGTATGCCCGGACCGCCTTCGCCGGCACCGGCTCCTGAGTGGCTGATGAGCCGCCGTCAGCCTGCCGGCGCTCACCTGTGGGAAGTTGTTTTGCGGGGGATATACTGTTAGACAAGCCTCTTGAACGCCAGGGAATCCAATCTCTCAGAAGAAGAGTACACCTTGATATTGGGGAAGTTCGGAATTATGGCTTTACACGAGATCATCAACCTGCCCGCCATGAGAGCCGCTTTTGAAAGTTTCAGCGGGAATACACCTTTCGACTATTGCGTGTGCGATGAATTTTTTTTGACCAATATCGCCCACGCCCTCGAACAGGACTTTCCCCCCTACGATGATCCAATCTGGTACGAGTACGACAACGCCATTGAGAACAAAAAGGTAGCCAATATCTGGAAATTTTTTCCGCCCCTGACCTACAGGATATACACTATCCTCACCAGCCCAGACTTTCTCCGCCTCCTTTCCGAATTGACCGGCATCGTTCCTCTCCACGCCGACCCGGGCCTCAACAGTGGCGGGTGGAATATCCTCAAAACAGGCGGGAAGCTCAACCCTCACCTGGATTTCAATATCCATCCGAAATTAGGCTTGCAGCGGAAACTCAATCTCGTCGTCTTTCTGACCCCGAAGTGGCGACCGGAGTGGGGCGGCGAACTCGGCTTCTGGGAGGAAGACCGGACAAAAAGCGCCCCGGCCCGGCTGGTCAAAACCGTTCCTCCCCACTTCAATCGTGCCGTGTTCTTTGACACCACCCAGCAGAGTTGGCACGGCTTGTCCAGCCCGGTCCAGTGCCCGGAGGGCACTTTCCGCAAGAGCCTGTCGGTCCACTACCTCACCGACCCCCCACCTGAAACAGACCCCAGAAGCAAGGCGCTCTTTGCCCCGACACCGGAACAAGAGGGCGACCGGGAGGTGACTGAGTTGATTCAAAAGCGCGCTTCAGTCTCGACCGCGCCGTCGGTCTACAAGACCTGAGCGTTTCCCTTCCCAGCACACAAAATTGCCCGCGCCGACGGCACGGATTGCGGGCGAGGCATCCGTCTCGTCCAGGGACACGATATACACCTGGGCCGGGGAGCCGCCGTTGAGGGCGACCGGCCCGATGCGATGACCGGCAAAGGCCACTGCGCTGCCATCCGGGGCGACCGGCGGGTGCGAGCCGGCATACTGATCAAAAAAGAAAAAACAAAGGTCTGCTCCCGGCTGGGTAAAAAGCGGACTGACTCCCGGGTTTCACCGCCCGCCTGGGACAGTCGATGCCAGCGCAGATGACTGCGGCGGACATCAACGCTCAGATACAGCAGAGCGTTGCCGGCCGGCGACCAGAAAAAGCCCGTAATCGCCCGGTCGGCCTCATCCAGCAGAGACGTGACCCTGCCGCTACTCAGGTCAAGCCCCCGCAGAGAGGAAAACAGCGGGGAGCCCGGCCTCACGGTTTCGCCAAAGGCCAGGGCTTGGCCGTCGGCTGACCACACCGCGGCGACCGAGCCATGCATCGCAGCAACCGGCGCGCTCTGGCCGCTGGGCACATCGAACCGGTGCAGCATATTGCCGCCGTCTTCTTGCCGCTCGACATAGGCCAGCAGCGCTTCGGTCGGCGACCAGGCCGGCACCCGAAAATCGCCCGCTCGGTCCGAGACCTCGCCGATGATCTGTCGTGAGGCGACGTTGACCAAGACCACCCGGGCGGCGTGTTCCGAGCCGGTGCGACTGCCGACTTGGGCGGCCAGCCGCTCCCCGCCCGGCGACCAGGACCAGAACAGCGGCACCCCGCGCAGCACAGGCAACATCTCGCCCGGCTGGCCCACGACGGCGACCTCCAGCGACAGCCCGGCTTCCTCTCCCTAGGATGAGCGCGGTAAACATCCCGCCGCGGGGCGACCAGTTGCCGTAGACCGGCATACCGCCGCTCATACTGGCCAGCTCCCACGACTCAACACCATCGGTCGTAATCGTGTACAGACTCGTGCGGACCCCGGCCCGGCCGTGCCCCGCAGGCCAAAGCACGCCAGTCGGCTGCCGTCCGGCGACCAACTCGGCCAGATGTGGCTCAGCCGCGGGGCCTCGTCTGAGGACGGCCCGTCCCAGCTCCAGGTCAACTGCCGCGGCTGGTCCGGTCGAGAGGTAGTGACAAAGATATTGTCCGTTTCGCCGGTGTAGGCGAGGCGTGGGGCGTGGGGCGATGCTGCGGCGGCCATAGACCCTGCCTGGCCAGGACGATGCGCGACCCATCAGCGTTTGGCCCCTTCCAGGACGATCAGCGGTTGTCGGGGCGCGTGCTTGTGGCGCAGCAGGACATACAGCGCGCCCGGCCCCCCGTCGTAGGCCCGGGCGGTAGCAAAGGCCAGCACAACCTTGGCCAGCGGGCCGCTGGTCAGCCAGTATCTCAGCCGGTCTTTCAACACCGGCGTCTGGCCGGGCGAGTTGCGGCCGCGGCCGTGGATGACCAGAATACAGCGCAGGCCGGCGCGCAGCGCCCCGAGCACAAAGCGTTTGACCTCGGCCTGCGCCTCATCGGCCGTCATGCCGTGCAGGTCCAGTGAGGCTTGGCGGGAAAAAGCCCCCTGGCGGAGTTTACGGACCAGCCGGGTATCCAGACCCACCACACAGCCCTCAATGTATTCGTCGGTATCGGTGATATCAAACTCAGACCGGCCGGCGACCAGGTCGTACAACTCGGCCAGCGCCTCGTTTTCCTCATCAATCAGGCTGCGGCGGACAATGGCCGGGGACGGGCGGCTGACCCGTGCGCTGTCGTCGTTGAGCGGGGTCACATCGTGCATTTCCTGCTGGAACAACTCGGCGTCGTCGGCCGCCTCCTGGACCCGGAGCAGAGCAGAGGGCGGCTTGGCGGCGGCCTCGGCTTGACGTTTGCGAGCCTGCTTGCGGAGGCGACGAAAGGGAGCATTGAAGCCTGCCATGCGTGTGAATGCTACACGCGAAGGGAGGCCAGAACAAGCACGCCCGTACCCGGCCTCAGCCCGTTTCTTTGAGAATCCAGGCCAGATAGCTGGCCGACCCGGCCAGCAGCGGCAGGCTGATGACCTCTGGGACCTCGTAAGAGTGCAGGGCGCGTACCCTGGCTTCGACCGCGGCAAATCGCTCCGGGCGGGTTTTGATCACCGGCAGCCACTCGCGGTTGTCCGCAGTAGTGCCCTCCCAGCGGTACAAGGAGCGGATGGGGCTGAGGATATTGAGACACGCGACGAGCCCTTCTTTGACCAGAGAGCAGAGCGGTGGCGATCGTTTCGGCCTCGGCCTCCGAGCCGGTCGTGAACAGGACGACGCAGGCTTGGGCGTGCAGGTCTGTCATGGGCAGGTCCGTCATAGGGCTGATGCCTGTTCCTGGCTGAGCCGCTGCCTGAGTTCGGTGGCGCTCAGCTCATACCTGAAGGCGCGCTGACCATTGATGTACAGCAGCGGGATTTCGAGGCCGAAGCGGGCGCGTAGCTCAGGGTCGGTCGAGATGTCGATGGTCTCCAGCCGAAACGGCGTATCGGCCTGGACCTCGGGCAGGATGGCTTGCATGGTCTCGCACAGGGAGCAGCCGGGGCGGGTGTAGAGCGTCAGGCCGGGCGTGGTGGCGTCTGCCGAAGCGGGCCGGCTGGCGGGAGGCGTTCGGCGGGTGGGCGGTGTTCAATCCGCACCTGTCGGGCGTGGTGGTTCTCGGTCTTGAGCACGGTGATACGCAGCCCGTCCCGTTCGCACGCCTCAGAGACCTCCGGGATACGGCCAAACCATTTGTTGATCAGGCCGTTCAGCGTGGTGTAGTCGCTGGCCTCGGGCAGCTGAAAGTCGTCAATCCGGTCGTTGACATCCGAGATGGTCAACGAACCCCGGACGACATACTGGCCCTCAGCCAGCTTTTCGACCCCGGCCGCTTCATTATCGTATTCATCCTGGATCTCACCCACCAACTCTTCCAGAATATCCTCCATCGTGACGAGCCCGGCGGTGCTGCCGAACTCATCAACCACAATCGCCAGATGCTCCTTGCGACGCTGAAACTCGCGCAGCAACTGCGAGATCGGTTTGGTCTCGGGCACAAAAAAGGCCGGGCGCAGGATGTCGTCAAGGACGATCAGGTCTCTGTGCTCCAGCAGCGGAAACAGGTCCTTGGCATGGACAATGCCGCGGATGTCATCAAGGCTGCCGGCGTACAGGGGCATCCGGGTATAGCCCTCTTCAACCATCGTCTTGAGGAGCTGGCCGGAGGAGGCGTGGATGTCGAGGGCGACGATATGCGTCCGGGCCACCATGATCTCTTTGACGACCGTCTCGCTGAACTCAAACACGTTTTCGATCAGCTCGTGCTCGGTCTCCTCAATCGCGCCGTCCTCGCGGCCCTGCTCTAGCAGCAGGCGGAGTTCCTGGCCCGAGTGGGAGGGCGAGGACTCGCTGGCCGGCTCAATACCGAGCAGCCACACGACCTTGTTGGTCGTCCAGTTGAGGGCGCTGACGGCCGGAGACAGCAGCACCGAGAACAGCCACAGGGGGAAGGCCACGGCCAGGGCGGTCGGTCGCGGCCGCTGGAGAGCCAGTGCTTTGGGGGCCAGCTCACCAAACACCATATGCAGAAAGGTCAGCAGCAGAAAGGCCACCGGCAGCGCCAGGGTATGGGCCAGTTCAGGGGCGGCCGGCAGGCCGACGAGGGCGGTGGCACCGAGAATCAGGCCGGCAACGACTGGCTCGCCAATCCAGCCCAGGCCGAGCGAGGCCAGGCTGATGCCGAGTTGGATGACCGACAGGTAGGCGTCCAGATGGTCAATCAGGTGTTGGGCCATGCGGGCCGTCCTGTTGCCGGTCTGGACCTGCAGCTCGATCTGTGAGGCGCGGACTTTGACCAGGGCGAACTCCGCGGCCACAAAGAAGGCGTTGGCCACCACCAGCAGCAGGGTGATGAGAATGCCGAGAGCCGGACTGTCCATGGCGCTCTTCCGTCAAGGACGCATCGTCTTATCCAGACGAGAGGAAGGCAAGACGATGCTCTCGATCTCCCAAGGGGAGGGCAAGACCACCGCGGTCGGCCTCGGGCGACGACTGTGAGATGGAGGGTCATCCATACGCTGGGGTTCAGCATAGTATGCGAGGCGCTTTTCTTGCAAGAGGGCCGGCCATGTCGGGCTTGGGCCACCTGAAAAGCTCAGCGCTGGCTCGACCCGTCCCCCTCAGCGGCCAGAAAGCGGCGGATGTCGGCCTGGCTCAGCTCGGTCCAGCGTTCGGCCAGCAGCACCGCGGCCTGAACCGCACTGCGCTCACTCTCCCCGATCAGTTCCCGGCCCACCGGGTAGGTGTGAGCCGGGCTGCGCAGGACCGGTCCAGCGCCGCTCAACGACCAAGCCGCCCGCTTGAGCAGGACCGGGCCGGGCTGCGCAGCGAAGGACGCGGCCAAGCCGGCCAGCAGCGGATCATCGCTGTCAAGAATAAACCGGCAGCGCGGGCCGATCGTATCGCGCAGGACCTGGATTTCGTCCTGAAGGGTGTTGAGCAGCTCGACATCGGCGCTATAGCTGGGGGTCAGGGTATTCACAATCGCAATATCGGGCCGCACGGTCCGCAGCAGGCGGCGCATGTCGCCGCGCTGACGAATCCCCAACTCCAACACCAGAACGTCCAGGGGCGTAGCAGAGAACAGCGCACTCCAGCTTGCCCGGCCCAGCGCGTGGAGGACCGACCAGACCGATTTGGGCGCAATCTCGACGTTGAGCACGGCCAGCGGTAGGCCGATCTCGGTATTATACGAGCGCGGGTTGGTCTGGACCTGGTAGCGAGCGGCCAGCAGCTCGGCCAGCAGGCGCTTGGTGACGGTTTTGCCCCGACTGCCGGTAATGGCAATCACCAGCGGTTTTTTGCGACGCACAAAGACCCGAGCCAGCAGGCGGAGATAGGGGATGGCCAGGCTGCGCAAACGGCGGCGGGGAGCGGACGGTGGCCTCGACTCGACTTGGTCCGCCTGACCCGTATCAAACACCTGGGCCGGGCCGGCCGGATAGTGAGCGGCGGCAGGCTGGAAATAGCGTGTCAGGCGGGCAAACGCCCGCTCAATATCGGCCGGCTCACGGCCGCAGTTGATCCGTACATGCGCCTCTCCGCTCGGCCCAAAGGCCAGGCCCGGGACCAGAGCGACTTTTGCCTGCTCAAGCAGCTCGCGGGTGAGCCGCCGCGAGTCGTGCGCCCAGCGGACCGTGTCTTTGACCCGGGGAAAGACAAAATACGCGCCTTCGGGTTTTTGATAGTCAAAGACATGCGACAGGCGATCGAGGTGTTCCAGGCTACGGTCGCGCCGCTCTTTGAACGCTTGGCGAAACCGGGCGATGTGCTCGGCCCCATATTCGAGGGCGGCAATGGCGGCGTACTGCGAGACAACCGGGGCGCAGGTGACTAAGGCGTCGTGGACCTTCAGGATTTCCCGGGCGCAGGGGGCGGTGGTATGCAGGTAGCCGACCCGCCAGCCGGTCATGCCGTAGGCTTTGGAGAAGGTAAACACCCGCACCACCCGATGGCGAACGGCCGACACCTGGGCCGGACTGAAATACGGCTCTGGGCTGTAGACAAAGTCTTTATACGCCTCATCAATCAGCAGCAACAGATTGTGCCGCTCGGCCAGGGCGATCAGCGCCCGGGTCTGGGCCTCGGAAAAGACTGTGCCGGTCGGATTATTGGGGTTGCAGTACAGGACGAGGCGCGTGCGGGCCGAGACACACGACTCAAAGGCGTCGGGGTCAAAGGCAAAGTTGCGCTCCTCGTCCAGGGCGGCAAAGCGCGGGATACAGCCGGCCAAGCGGACCGCCTCCTGGTAGGAGGCGTAGCTCGGCGAGGCCAGGATGACCTCGTCGCCGGGCTGGGTCAGGGCGAGCAGGCTGGCCGTAATCGCCTCTATTGAGCCGCACGAGACAATGATCTCGCTGTCCGGGTCATAGTGCATGCCCTCGTGCAGCAGGGACTCGGCAATCAGCTCACGCAGCTGCGGCAGCCCCGGCGTCAGCGAGTATTTGGCGCAGGCACCCTCGGCTATTTTCTGCTGGACAAAGGCCTTGATCGGCTCCGGCGTATCAAAGCTGGGAATCCCCTGGGCCAGCGACACCACGCCGGGAATCCGGCCGGCGGCCAGCTCCATCTCCTTGATGGGCGACAGCTTGAGCCGGGCGGTACGCGCGGATTGCCAGTATTTCACCGTGGGGGGCGACTCCTCACCGGAACGGGTCAAGCCAGCCTAGCGAGGCGAAGCGGGCTTTGCAATGCGAGGGCGTTGGGGGTATACCCGGCAGGGTGAACGATGTGCACTATGGCAACGTGCCAGACAGGAGAGCAGACGATGGCGGAACGATTGTTTTCTGAGAATGAGCTGCGCGAGATGGGCAAACGCTCGGTCGATCGGCTGACCGAGGCGATCGAGGCCGGGGACAGCGAGGCGGCCAAACGTATCAGCCAGCGGATGTATAACGAGTTTCTGAGTATGCACGACCTGTACCGCAACTGGACGACGGCCATGCTGAGCGAAATTGGCCGCCGATTCGGGGATGAGGCCCTTGACGAGATCATGACCGCAGGGGTCAAAGCCTGGTGGCTGCCCAACCTGGACAAAATGCCCCAAGGGGCGGACAAGCTGCCCCAGCGGATCAAGATGTTTGTGGCCGGTCTGCGCGGCCATCTCCAGCCGATGGAGATCACAGAGGACGCCGACAAGATTGTCATTCAGATGCAGCCGTGCGGCAGCGGCGGGCGGCTGGTCCTGGAGGGCAGGTATGACGGGCCGGACGGCTTCCTGAAGGTTGAGAAACCCCAGCGGATGACCTACAACCGGGCCAACTTCCCGGTCTACTGCGCCCACGAACCCCCGATGGAGCTGGTGGACATTGAGAAGAACGGCAAGCCGTTTGTGGTGGTTGAGCCGGCCGCGGTGTTGGGCAAGCAGCACTGCTCGTTCATTATCTATAAAGACGCCAGCAAGGTGCCGGCCAGATACTACGAACGGCTGGGTTTGAAGAAGCCACAGGTGGCCGAGGAGAAGGCCGATTGACGATTGTCGGGTTTTTCTCGGGCTGTGAGATTGCGCCTATTCAGCGGGTCGAATCCCTGCTCCAGTACACCGGCGTGCTTGTCCTGGTCGGTGAGCGCTCAGCACCGCTCCACTAGGCAGGGAGCGGACCCATGACCAGAGACGAGTTCATCCAGAAGATCGCCAAGGGCATGGACCTGCCCGTTGCCCTGGTCAAGCGGCTGACCGCGCCGCGGGCCGCGGGCGATACGCAAGACGGCGGCTGGCGGCTGGCGCGTATGCCGCGCCTGGACGAAATTGAGGAGTTTCACCTCGAGGCGCGTTTTGCCTCCTCCGGCTGGCGCACCGCCCTGCGCTCGTTCATTGAGGACTGAGGGGGAGAGCGGGAGAACTCCAGGTGAGCATCCTCTTCGGCGTGCCGTCAGGACAAGAGGCCAACCGGAGAGGGCCTGCTTTTCCCCTCGCAGAAATACAGTGCCCTGAACCTGTCCATCTGCTTGAGCTTGTCTATCAAGCTCCGTTCCAGTTGCGAACTGGCAACATTCCTGACCAGCGCCTTGGCGTCTGTCTCGGTCAGCCGCAGGACAAGGTAGTTCGCAATGGCAGAGAACAGAGAGATATTGAAGTCTTTCGCCTCCTGCGAAGCGAGGACGAGCGAGACGCCGTACTGGCGGTATTCTTTTGCCATAGTGGGGATCTGCTCTAAGCCCGAAGCGCGATGGGCTTCGTCAAATATCACACTATGGATGATCCGCTCCTGAATGCCTCTGCGAAACATGTCCTTGTACAGACTATAGAAGACGAGAAACGCAAACGCCCTCTGGAGAGTTTCATTCTGCATGGTGTGCAGACGAATGACGACCGGCCGTTCGCTCTCCCACAGGCTCTCGTGGGATTCCTGGATAGCGAAGAAACCGCTGTCTTCAACCAACCAGAAATATCCGCGTATCCCATCCCGTCGGCGAAATCTCCAGCGGACTGTGGCCGGTGTATTCAGGGCAGAAGACCCACCCACAGGCACTCCCTCTCACCTCTGCAAAGGCGTAGGTCCCTCCCTTTTCAATCATCCGGCCCCCACTGGTGGCCGGCAGGAGCCTCCGACGCACCGCCCTACGCTCGTTCATTTCGGACTGTTGCAGACCCTCGGATGGAGTCCCTCGCACTCACGAAAGCGCTCTATCCGAAGGGCAAGCACCGAATACCGCCCCCTTACGGCGAGCTTCGCGGCGTTTTCTCGCCAGTCTCGAACTCGCCCGTCCAGAGCTGGGGGCCATCGGGGACGTACTGGCCGGTGCGGACACGGGCGATATCATAGGCAGGCAGATCGATGAGGGCAGCGCATTGCATCTGGTTCGGCGGGGGCTGGTCCGGGAAGTAGGCGTCAAGGGGCAGTTGCCGCTCCTGGAAATGGAAGTCAAGATTATGAAAGCCGGCCTGCCGGGAAGATTCAGGCAGGTCGGCGGCGTTCACGGGGGCGACATGGGCGAAGACCGGGGGGGCCAGGGTTTCGGCGTTGCAGGTGTCGCTGGTGTAGAGCAGCCGGTTGTCGTGGTGGTAGACGGTGAAGGCACCGCGCAGGACGGGCTCAGTGTTCTCAAGCACGTCGGCCAGCCACGCGGCGTCCGCGGTGTCGACGTCAATGTCGGGCCGAATAGTGCCGGCCCAGAGCTGGGGGCCATCGGGGACGTACTGGCCGGTGCGGACACGGGCGATGTCATAGGCAGGCAGATCGATGAGGGCAGCGCATTGCATCTGGTTCGGCGGGGGCTGGTCCGGGAAGTAGGCGTCAAGGGGCAGTTGCCGCTCCTGGAAATGGAAGTCAAGATTATGAAAGCCGGCCTGCCGGGAAGATTCAGGCAGGTCGGCGGCGTTCACGGGGACGACATGGGCGAAGACCGGGGGGGTCAGGGTTTCGGCGTTGCAGGTGTCGCTGGTGTAGAGCAGCCGGTTGTCGTGGTGGTAGACGGTGAAGGCACCGCGCAGGACGGGCTCAGTGTTCTCAAGCACGTCGGCCAGCCACGCGGCGTCCGCGGTGTCGACGTCAATGTCGGGCCGAATAGTGCCGGCCCAGAGCTGGGGGCCATCGGGGACGTACTGGCCGGTGCGGACACGGGCGATGTCATAGGCAGGCAGATCGATGAGGGCAGCGCATTGCATCTGGTTCGGCGGGGGCTGGTCCGGGAAGTAGGCGTCAAGGGGCAGTTGCCGCTCCTGGAAATGGAAGTCAAGATTATGAAAGCCGGCCTGCCGGGAAGATTCAGGCAGGTCGGCGGCGTTCACGGGGACGACATGGGCGAAGACCGGGGGGGTCAGGGTTTCGGCGTTGCAGGTGTCGCTGGTGTAGAGCAGCCGGTTGTCGTGGTGGTAGACGGTGAAGGCACCGCGCAGGACGGGCTCAGTGTTCTCAAGCACGTCGGCCAGCCACGCGGCGTCCGCGGTGTCGACGTCAATGTCGGGCCGAATAGTGCCGGCCCAGAGCTGGGGGCCATCGGGGACGTACTGGCCGGTGCGGACACGGGCGATGTCATAGGCAGGCAGATCGATGAGGGCAGCGCATTGCGTCTGGTTCGGCGGGGGCTGGTCCGGGAAGTAGGCGTCAAGGGGCAGTTGCCGCTCCTGGAAATGGAAGTCAAGATTATGAAAGCCGGCCTGCCGGTGCGAGGCGGGCAGGGCGGCAGGGTTCACGGGGACGACATGGGCGAAGACCGGGGGGGTCAGGGTTTCGGCGTTGCAGGTGTCGCTGGTGTAGAGCAGCCGGTTGTCGTGGTGGTAGACGGTGAAGGCACCGCGCAGGACGGGCTCAGTGTTCTCAAGCATGTCGGCCAGCCACGCGGCGTCAATGTCCAACCGAATCTGACCCTCCCATAACCACGGCCACTCCCCATCGGGGATGTACTGGCCGGTGCGGACACGGGCGATGTCATAGGCAGGCAGATCGATGAGAGCAGCGCATTGCATCTGGTTCGGCGGGGGCTGGTCCGGGAAGTAGGCGTCAAGGGGCAGTTGGTGTTTTTTGAAGTCGAAGTCAGAATGCTGAATGCCCTCCCGCCGGCGGGATACGGGCAGGTCGTTGACGTTTACGGGGATGATGTGGACGGCGAACCGGGGTGTCAGGGCTTTGTCGCTGCACTCGGTGCCGGTATAGAGCAGCTGGTTGTCGCGGTAGTAGACGGTGAAATTGGAGCGCAGGACGGGTTCAGTGTTCTCAAGCACATCGGTCAGCCACGCCGGGTCGGGGTACAACGTCATGTCCTTGAAGTGGAGTTCTCTGGCAAGCAGAATCAAGCCCACGCCTGCGACGACCCAAAATACGCTCCAGCCGACCACTCGTAATGTGTAGCGGGTGACAAGGGGGGTATCGGGGGGATTCGTCATCTCATTTACCTCCTGAGTCAGGTGGAGATGTTTCCACCTGTTTTTTTTTGCTTTCGCCCGGTGTTAGGGTACAGTATTCTGCCGATCTGTGGGTGCTTGGTCAAGCCGCCGGCGTGGACCATCGAGAAGACCACCCCCCTGCGGCGAGCTTCACGGCGTTTTCTCGCCAGTCTCGAACTCGCCCGTCCAGAGCTGCGGGCCGTCCGGGACGTACTGGCCGGTGCGGATGCGGGCAATGGCGTACGCCGGCAGGTCGATCAGGGCAGCACAGTGCCCCGGGCTCAGCGGGGAGCGGTCCGGGAAGGAGGCCGCCAGGGACAGTTGGCGGGTCTGGAAATGGAAGTCAAGATTATGAAAGCCGGCCTGCCGGTGCGAGGCGGGCAGGGCGGCAGGGTTCACGGGGATGACATGGACGAAGACCGGGGCGGCCAGGGCGTCGGGGCTGCAGGTGGTGCTGGTGTAGAGCAGCCGGTTGGCGTGGTGGTAGACGGTGATGGCCCCGGTGCGCAGGACGGGCTCGGTGTGCGTAAGCACCTCGGCCAGCCAGGCGGGGTCAAGGTCGAGCCGGATCTCGCCGGCCCAGAGCTGCGGGCCGTCCGGGACATACTGGCCAGTGCGGATGCGGGCAATGGCGTACGCCGGCAGATGATGAATGGCCAGACAGGCGTCTCCCCAGCGGCGGCCGGCGTCAGCGAACTTGAAGTCGAAATAGTCAACGCCGTGCTGCCGGAACTCACTGGAAAGATCGGATTCCTCAACCGGGGTGACGTGGACGAAGAAGGGCCTGGTGGTGGCCTCCTGATCGCATTGCTTGTTGATGTAGATGAGTTGGTCCCCATTGAGGTAGACATCGTAGGAAGGGGAACGAATCCTGCTCGGGCTGTCCCCGAGCAATCGGGCGACATCGTCGCTTTCGGATATGGTTTCCAGGCGGACCGGCTGCCGGGCCTCTTTGGGCAACAGCAGGGCGTCCATGCAGGAACTCGGCCGGCCCCCCCGTGCCGTTGTCCACGAGTTCTCCCACGGATTCGCGACGCCGACGATCCTGCCTGCTCGGTCCAGGAGGACCAGCAGGGCCGATTCCGCTTGGTCAGCCTCGCAGGCTCGGGCAAAACTCTGGACGATCCTGCCGTCCACGACGACGCCGGCCTGCTCCGTTTGGAGGTCAAAGTGTGGCTCTATTCGGTTCCAGAACCAGGAGGGGGGGTCACGCTCGGTTTGTGCCAGCCGCGGTGGCTCCTCCGACCAGAGCATGAAGGCCAGAAGATGAGGAGGAGGGAAGAGGAATGGCGCGGTTTCGAAATAGATATTCTCAAAATGTGCTGCGCTGCTACTAGGGTTAGCGAAATGCGTGATCCCGAACATCCGGCGGAACAACTCGACATGCTTCCTGAAGTGCAGCTGGTCGTCTTTCGAGATAAGCGTTCCCCACATGCCTCTCTCACGTCTCAAGCGGAAATACTCGTAGGAGTTGACCAGGCCGTCAAGATTGACGACCGGAAACCGAGAGTAGTAGCCGATGATGCCGGCGTCCCACGAACCGATGATACTGCCCTCGGGCAGGATGCGGTTCAGCAGCAGCGTGCCCGCATAGGCAGAGTGAGTCCAGCCCAATTCCTCGTGTGTAAGGTCTTCGAACTGTTCAATGTATCGGTATGGAGAGGAGAAATCAGCAGTCGTGAAGAGCAACCCCGCAGTGGCAGCCAGAACGCCTGTCTTCAACACGGCCGCCACCCGCGGCATTCTCGGGCCGAAGACCCAGCGGATGCCGGACACGGCAACGTAACAGCGCACGGGCACAAGCAGCGTTGTCAGCAGATACGCCGGGACATAGTACCAGATACTTATTTCAACAAGGTAGACCTGCATTGTCAGCACGCTCAGCCCGAATTGGGCGAGATGCCCCGCGGCCAGACCGAGCAGGCCGACCAGAAAGACCAGCACCCCCCAGTCCTTGGGGTTGTTGAAACGCCAGTAGACCCCCCAGACCAACGCAAAATAGACACAGACTTCCAGGGCCATCCCCAGCTCCTCATCAAAAAACTCAGTTGCCCTGACGGCTTGGAAGTTCTCGACGAAGCTGGTGCCGCCCTCCCGCTCCCAGAGCACCTGTGAGATGACCTGTTTGGTGGCACCGCTTACGGGGACGAGGCCGCCGAAGACGAGGCCGTTGTAGGCAAAGTACAGCAGGAGCCCCGCGCCCGCACCGAGCAGCGGGGGGAAGGCGGCCAGCGAGGGGGCCGCGCGAAACAGGCCGGCAAAGAGCCAGCCAGCGGGGCGGGTGCGCCCCGCCCACTCGATGCCGCACAAGACCCCGGTCGTTGCCAGCGAAATGGCGATATACTCCAGACGGACCCACGGCAAGACAAAGACCACCCCGGTCAGCACCCACCGCCACCGCAGCGGATTCCGCGCAAACAGCCCGAGCGTCACAAAGAGCAGCCCCAGCAGGAAAACGGCCGCCGCCGCCTCTAATCCCCGAAGGGAGCCGTAGTGATAGAGCATCGGGAGCATGGCAAACAGCACGCCCCAGGGCAGGTGTGCCAGGCGGGCGGCCAGCACGATCAGCGCCACCGCCCCGGCGATCAACATGATTTCCATGCTCTTGATGACGAACAGGGCGGTGTCCGGGTCGCAGAGCCAGTAGACCGGGGTGAGGAGGAGGAGCCACAGCGGATGATAACCGTTGGTCCGGGTAATACCGCCGTCGAAGGTGGAGAAGTGGCCATCGGCCAGGTTCTTCGCTATCTGGAAATAGTAGAAGGCGTCATCCCCGTATGTAGCAATCACGGCGGGCAGGTCAAAGCGCCAGAGCATGGACCCGGCGAATGCTGCGCCGTAGGCCAGGATGCCGAGCAGAAACAGGCCGAGCGGCAGATGCCGTGCCGTGCGGTGGGTGGAGACCGCGGTGAGCAGGGAGGAGGCCAGGGCTGTGATGCGGGCGGTCATCGTCCTCAAAAGAATCAAGAGTCGTATCCTGCTGATCTGTGGGTGCCTAGTCAAGCTGCCGGCGTGGACCATCGAGAAGACCACCCCCCTGCGGCGAGCTTCACGGCGTTTTCTCGCCAGTCTCGAACTCGCCGGCCCAGAGCAGGGGGCCGTCCGGGACATACTGGCCGGTGCGGATGCGGGCAATGGCGTACGCCGGCAGGTCGATCAGGGCAGCACAGTGCCCCGGGCTCAGCGGGGAGCGGTCCGGGAAGGAGGCCGCCAGGGACAGTTGGCGGGTCTGGAAATAGAAGTCAAGATTATGAAAGCCGGCCTGCCGGTGCGAGGCGGGCAGGGCGGCAGGGTTCACGGGGATGACATGGACGAAGACCAGGGCGGCCAGGGCGTCGGGGCTGCAGGTGGTGCTGGTGTAGAGCAGCCGGTTGGCGTGGTGGTAGACGGTGACGGCCCCGGTGCGCAGGACGGGCTCGGTGTGCGTAAGCACCTCGGCCAGCCAGGCGGGGTCAAGGTCGAGCCGGATCTCGCCGGCCCAGAGCGGGGGGCCGTCCGGGACGTACTGGCCGGTGCGGATGCGGGCAATGGCGTACGCCGGCAGGTCGATCAGGGCAGCACAGTGCCCCGGGCTCAGCGGGGAGCGGTCCGGGAAGGAGGCCGCCAGGGAGAGTTGGCGGGTCTGGAAATGGAAGTCAAGATTATGAAAGCCGGCCTGCCGGTGCGAGGCGGGCAGGGCGGCAGGGTTCACGGGGATGACATGGACGAAGACCAGGGCGGCCAGGGCGTCGGGGCTGCAGGTGGTGCTGGTGTAGAGCAGCCGGTTGGCGTGGTGGTAGACGGTGACGGCCCCGGTGCGCAGGACGGGCTCGGTGTGCGTAAGCACCTCGGCCAGCCAGGCGGGGTCAAGGTCGAGCCGGATCTCGCCGGCCCAGAGCAGGGGGCCGTCCGGGACATACTGGCCGGTGCGGATGCGGGCAATGGCGTACGCCGGCAGGTCGATCAGGGCAGCACAGTGCCCCGGGCTCAGCGGGGAGCGGTCCGGGAAGGAGGCCGCCAGGGACAGTTGGCGGGTCTGGAAATAGAAGTCAAGATTATGAAAGCCGGCCTGCCGCTGCGAGGCGGGCAGGGCGGCAGGGTTCACGGGGATGACATGGACGAAGACCAGGGCGGCCAGGGCGTCGGGGCTGCAGGTGGTGCTGGTGTAGAGCAGCCGGTTGGCGTGGTGGTAGACGGTGACGGCCCCGGTACGCAGGACGGGCTCGGTGTGCGTAAGCACCTCGGCCAGCCAGGCGGGGTCAAGGTCGAGCCGGATCTCGCCGGCCCAGAGCGGGGGGCCGTCCGGGACATACTGGCCGGTGCGGATGCGGGCAATGGCGTACGCCGGCAGGTCGATCAGGGCAGCACAGTGCCCCGGGCTCAGCGGGGAGCGGTCCGGGAAGGAGGCCGCCAGGGACAGTTGGCGGGTCTGGAAATAGAAGTCAAGATTATGAAAGCCGGCCTGCCGGTGCGAGGCGGGCAGGGCGGCAGGGTTCACGGGGATGACATGGACGAAGACCAGGGCGGCCAGGGCGTCGGGGCTGCAGGTGGTGCTGGTGTAGAGCAGCCGGTTGGCGTGGTGGTAGACGGTGACGGCCCCGGTGCGCAGGACGGGCTCGGTGTGCGTAAGCACCTCGGCCAGCCAGGCGGGGTCAAGGTCAAGCCGGATCTCGCCGGCCCAGAGCGGGGGGCCGTCCGGGACATACTGGCCGGTGCGGATGCGGGCAATGGCGTACGCCGGCAGGTCGATCAGGGCAGCACAGTGCCCCGGGCTCAGCGGGGAGCGGTCCGGGAAGGAGGCCGCCAGGGAGAGTTGGCGGGTCTGGAAATGGAAGTCAAGATTATGAAAGCCGGCCTGCCGCTGCGAGGCGGGCAGGGCGGCAGGGTTCACGGGGATGACATGGACGAAGACCGGGGCGGCCAGGGCGTCGGGGCTGCAGGTGGTGCTGGTGTAGAGCAGCCGGTTGGCGTGGTGGTAGACGGTGACGGCCCCGGTGCGCAGGACGGGCTCGGTGTGCGTAAGCACCTCGGCCAGCCAGGCGGGGTCAAGGTCAAGCCGGATCTCGCCGGCCCAGAGCGGGGGGCCGTCCGGGACATACTGGCCGGTGCGGATGCGGGCAATGGCGTACGCCGGCAGGTCGATCAGGGCAGCACAGTGCCCCGGGCTCAGCGGGGAGCGGTCCGGGAAGGAGGCCGCCAGGGACAGTTGGCGGGTCTGGAAATGGAAGTCAAGATTATGAAAGCCGGCCTGCCGGTGCGAGGCGGGCAGGGCGGCAGGGTTCACGGGGATGACATGGACGAAGACCGGGGCGGCCAGGGCGTCGGGGCTGCAGGTGGTGCTGGTGTAGAGCAGCCGGTTGGCGTGGTGGTAGACGGTGACGGCCCCGGTGCGCAGGACGGGCTCGGTGTGCGTAAGCACCTCGGCCAGCCAGGCGGGGTCAAGGTCAAGCCGGATCTCGCTGGCCCAGAGCTGCGGGCCGTCCGGGACATACTGGCCAGTGCGGATGCGGGCAATGGCGTACGCCGGCAGATGATGAATGGCAAGGCAGGCGTCTCCCAGCTTACGGACGGAGCCTTCGGCGTTGAAAGTGCGGACTTCAACGCCGGACTGCCGGTATCCAATGGGTATATCAGCTTCCTCAACCGGGGTGATGTAGACGAAGAAGGGCGTGGTGGCGGCCTCCTGATCGCATTGCTCCTGTATGTAGATGAGTTGGTCCCCATTGAGGTAGACATCGTAGGAAGGGGAACGAATCCTGCTCGGGCTGTCCCCGAGCCATTGATAGACCTCGTTGATTGCTGAGACGGTTTCCAGGCGGACCGGCTGCCGGGCCTCTTTGGGCAACAGCAGGGCGTCCATGCAGGAACTCGGCCGGCCCCCCGTGCCGTTGTCCACGAGTTCCCCCCGTGCCGTTGTCCACGAGTTCTCCCACGGATTCGCGACGCCGACGATCCTGTCTGCTCGGTCCAGGAGGACCAGCAGGGCCGATTCCGCTTGGTCAGCCTCGCAGGCTCGGGCAAAACTCTGGACGATCCTGCCGTCCACGACGACGCCGGCCTGCTCCGTTTGGAGGTCAAAGTGTGGCTCTATTCGGTTCCAGAACCAGGAGGGGGGGTCACGCTCGGTTTGTGCCAGCCGCGGTGGCTCCTCCGACCAGAGCATGAAGGCCCTATGCTGAGTAGAGAAGAGGAATGGCGCGGTTTCGAAATAGATATTCTCAAAATCTGCTTTTATGCTACCAGGGTTAGCGAAATGCGTGACCCCGAACATCCGGCGGAACAACTCGACATGCTTCCTGAAGTGCAGCTGCTTATCTTTCGAGAGCAACGTTAGCTCCCGCACGCCTCGCGCACGCCTCAAGCGGAGATACTCGTGGGAGTTGACAAAGCCGTCAAGATTGACGACCGGAAACCGAGAGTAGTAGCCGATGATGCCGGCGTCCCACGAACCGATGATACTGCCCTCGGGCAGGATGCGGTTCAGCAGCAGCGTGCCCGCATAGGCAGAGGGAACCCAGTGCCATCCGTCGTGTTGACGCCGCCAGTCAATGTATCGGTAGGGAGAGGAGAAATCAGCAGTGGTGAAGAGCAGCCCCGCAGTGGCAGCCAGAACGCCTGTCTTCAACACGGCCGCCACCCGCGGCATTCTCGGGCCGAGGACCCAGCGGATGCCGGACACGGCAACGTAACAGCGCACGGGCACAAGCAGCGTTGTCAGCAGATACGCCGGGACGTAATACCAGTGACTTACAACGCGAGGATGCAGCGTCAGCACGCTCAGCCCGAATTGGGCGAGATGCCCTGCGGCCAGACCGAGCAGGCCGACCAGAAAGACCAGCACCCCCCAGTCCTTGGGGTTGTTGAAACGCCAGTAGACCCCCCAGACCAGCACGAAATAGACACAGACTTCCAGGGCCACCCCCAGCTCCTCATCAAAAAACTCAGTTGCCCTGACGGCTTGGAAGTTCTCGACGAAGCTGCTGCCGCCTTCCCGCTCCCAGAACGCCAGTGAGAGGGCTTGTTTGGTGGCACCGCTTACGGGGACGAGGCCGCCGAAGACGAGGCCGTTGTAGGCAAAGTACAGCAGGAGCCCCGCGCCCGCACCGAGCAGCGGGGGGAAGGCGGCCAGCGAGGGGGCCGCGCGAAACAGGCCGGCAAAGAGCCAGCCAGCGGGGCGGGTGCGCCCCGCCCACTCGATGCCGCACAAGACCCCGGTCGTTGCCAGCGAAATGGCGATATACTCCAGACGGACCCACGGCAAGACAAAGACCACCCCGGTCAGCGCCCACCGCCACCGCAGCGGATTCCGCGCAAACAGCCCGAGCGTCACAAAGAGCAGCCCCAGCAGGAAAGCAGCCGCGGCCGCCTCAAGTCCCCGCAAGAGGCCGCCGTAGCGATAGAGCATCGGGAGCATGGCAAACAGCACGCCCCAGGGCAGGTGTGCCAGGCGGGCGGCCAGCGCAATCAGTGCCACCGCCCCGGCGATCAGCATGATTTCCATGCTCTTGATGACGAACAGGGCGGTGTCCGGGTCGCAGAGCCAGTAGACCGGGGTGAGGAGGAGGAGCCACAGCGGATGATAACCGTTGGTTCGGGTAATACCGCCGTCGAAGGTGGAGAAGTGGCCGTCGGCCAGGTTCTTCGCTATCTGGAAATAGTAGAAGGCGTCATCCCCGTATGTATCAATCACGTTGAGCAGGTCGAAGTGCCAGAGCATGTACCCGGCGAATGCCGCGCCGTAGGCCAGGATGCCGAGCAGAAACAGGCCGAGCGGCAGATGCCGTGCCGTGCGGTGGGTGGAGACCGCGGTGAGCAGGGAGGAGGCCAGGGCTGTGATGCGGGCGGTCATCGTCCTCAAAAGAATCAAGAGTCGTATCCTGCTGATCTGTGGGTGCCTGGTCAAGCCGCCGGCGTGGACCATCCCCCTGCGGCGAGCTTCACGGCGTTTTCTCGCCAGTCTCGAACTCGCCCGTCCAGAGCTGCGGGCCGTCCGGGACATACTGGCCGGTGCGGATGCGGGCAATGGCGTACGCCGGCAGGTCGATCAGGGCAGCACAGTGCCCCGGGCTCAGCGGGGAGCGGTCCGGGAAGGAGGCCGCCAGGGACAGTTGGCGGGTCTGGAAATAGAAGTCAAGATTATGAAAGCCGGCCTGCCGCTGCGAGGCGGGCAGGGCGGCAGGGTTCACGGGGATGACATGGACGAAGACCGGGGCGGCCAGGGCGTCGGGGCTGCAGGTGGTGCTGGTGTAGAGCAGCCGGTTGGCGTGGTGGTAGACGGTGACGGCCCCGGTACGCAGGACGGGCTCGGTGTGCGTAAGCACCTCGGCCAGCCAGGCGGGGTCAAGGTCGAGCCGGATCTCGCCGGCCCAGAGCGGGGGGCCGTCCGGGACATACTGGCCGGTGCGGATGCGGGCAATGGCGTACGCCGGCAGGTCGATCAGGGCAGCACAGTGCCCCGGGCTCAGCGGGGAGCGGTCCGGGAAGGAGGCCGCCAGGGACAGTTGGCGGGTCTGGAAATAGAAGTCAAGATTATGAAAGCCGGCCTGCCGGTGCGAGGCGGGCAGGGCGGCAGGGTTCACGGGGATGACATGGACGAAGACCAGGGCGGCCAGGGCGTCGGGGCTGCAGGTGGTGCTGGTGTAGAGCAGCCGGTTGGCGTGGTGGTAGACGGTGACGGCCCCGGTGCGCAGGACGGGCTCGGTGTGCGTAAGCACCTCGGCCAGCCAGGCGGGGTCAAGGTCAAGCCGGATCTCGCCGGCCCAGAGCGGGGGGCCGTCCGGGACATACTGGCCGGTGCGGATGCGGGCAATGGCGTACGCCGGCAGGTCGATCAGGGCAGCACAGTGCCCCGGGCTCAGCGGGGAGCGGTCCGGGAAGGAGGCCGCCAGGGAGAGTTGGCGGGTCTGGAAATGGAAGTCAAGATTATGAAAGCCGGCCTGCCGCTGCGAGGCGGGCAGGGCGGCAGGGTTCACGGGGATGACATGGACGAAGACCGGGGCGGCCAGGGCGTCGGGGCTGCAGGTGGTGCTGGTGTAGAGCAGCCGGTTGGCGTGGTGGTAGACGGTGACGGCCCCGGTGCGCAGGACGGGCTCGGTGTGCGTAAGCACCTCGGCCAGCCAGGCGGGGTCAAGGTCAAGCCGGATCTCGCTGGCCCAGAGCTGCGGGCCGTCCGGGACATACTGGCCGGTGCGGATGCGGGCAATGGCGTACGCCGGCAGATGATGAATGGCAAGGCAGGCGTCTCCCAGCTTACGGACGGAGCCTTCGGCGTTGAAAGTGCGGACTTCAACGCCGGACTGCCGGTATCCAATGGGTATATCAGCTTCCTCAACCGGGGTGATGTAGACGAAGAAGGGCGTGGTGGCGGCCTCCTGATCGCATTGCTCCTGTATGTAGATGAGTTGGTCCCCATTGAGGTAGACATCGTAGGAAAGGGAACGAATCCTGCTCGGGCTGTCCCCGAGCCATTGATAGACCTCGTTGATTGCTGAGACGGTTTCCAGGCGGACCGGCTGCCGGGCCTCTTTGGGCAACAGCAGGGCGTCCATGCAGGAACTCGGCCGGCCCCCCGTGCCGTTGTCCACGAGTTCCCCCCGTGCCGTTGTCCACGAGTTCTCCCACGGATTCGCGACGCCGACGATCCTGTCTGCTCGGTCCAGGAGGACCAGCAGGGCCGATTCCGCTTGGTCAGCCTCGCAGGCTCGGGCAAAACTCTGGACGATCCTGCCGTCCACGACGACGCCGGCCTGCTCCGTTTGGAGGTCAAAGTGTGGCTCTATTCGGCTCCAGAACCAGGAGGGGGGGTCACGTTCGGTTTGTGCCAGCCGCGGTGGCTCCTCCGACCAGAGCATGAAGGCCAGAGAATCAGGAGAAGAGAAGTGATAGAGGAATGGCGCGGTTTCGAAATAGATATTCTCAAAATCTGCTTTTATGCTACTAGGGTTAGCGAAATGCGTGATCCCGAACATCCGGCGGAACAACTCGACATGCTTCCTGAAGTGCAGCTGGTCGTCTTTCGAGATAAGCGCTCCCAGCATGCCTCTCTCATGTCTCAAGCGGAAATACTCGTAGGAGTTGACCAAGCCGTCAAGATTGACGACCGGAAACCGAGAGTAGTAGCCGATGATGCCGGCGTCCCACGAACCGATGATACTGCCCTCGGGCAGGATGCGGTTCAGCAGCAGCGTGCCCGCATAGGCAGAGGGAACCCAGTGCCATCCGTCGTGTTGACGCCGCCAGTCAATGTATCGGTAGGGAGAGGAGAAATCAGCAGTGGTGAAGAGCAGCCCCGCAGTGGCAGCCAGAACGCCTGTCTTCAACACGGCCGCCACCCGCGGCATTCTCGGGCCGAGGACCCAGCGGATGCCGGACACGGCAACGTAACAGCGCACGGGCACAAGCAGCGTTGTCAGCAGATACGCCGGGACGTAATACCAGTGACTTACAACGCGAGGATGCAGCGTCAGCACGCTCAGCCCGAATTGGGCGAGATGCCCTGCGGCCAGACCGAGCAGGCCGACCAGAAAGACCAGCACCCCCCAGTCCTTGGGGTTGTTGAAACGCCAGTAGACCCCCCAGACCAGCACGAAATAGACACAGACTTCCAGGGCCACCCCCAGCTCCTCATCAAAAAACTCAGTTGCCCTGACGGCTTGGAAGTTCTCAACGAAGCTGGAGCCGCCCTCCCGCTCCAAGATCGCCAGTGAGAGGGCTTGTTTGGTGGCACCGCTTACGGGGACGAGGCCGCCGAAGACGAGGCCGTTGTAGGCAAAGTACAGCAGGAGCCCCGCGCCCGCACCGAGCAGCGGGGGGAAGGCGGCCAGTGAGGGGGCCGCGCGAAACAGGCCGGCAAAGAGCCAGCCAGCGGGGCGGGTGCGCCCCGCCCACTCGATGCCGCACAAGACCCCGGTCGTTGCCAGCGAAATGGCGATATACTCCAGACGGACCCACGGCAAGACAAAGACCACCCCGGTCAGCGCCCACCGCCACCGCAGCGGATTCCGCGCAAACAGCCCGAGCGTCACAAAGAGCAGCCCCAGCAGGAAAGCAGCCGCGGCCGCCTCAAGTCCCCGCAAGAGGCCGCCGTAGCGATAGAGCATCGGGAGCATGGCAAACAGCACGCCCCAGGGCAGGTGTGCCAGGCGGGCGGCCAGCGCAATCAGTGCCACCGCCCCGGCGATCAGCATGATTTCCATGCTCTTGATGACGAACAGGGCGGTGTCCGGGTCGCAGAGCCAGTAGACCGGGGTGAGGAGGAGGAGCCACAGCGGATGATAACCGTTGGTCCGGGTAATACCGCCGTCGAAGGTGGAGAAGTGGCCGTCGGCCAGGTTCTTCGCTATCTGGAAATAGTAGAAGGCGTCATCCCCGTATGTATCAATCACGTTGAGCAGGTCGAAGTGCCAGAGCATGTACCCGGCGAATGCCGCGCCGTAGGCCAGGATGCCGAGCAGAAACAGGCCGAGCGGCAGATGCCGTGCCGTGCGGTGGGTGGAGACCGCGGTGAGCAGGGAGGAGGCCAGGGCTGTGATGCGGGCGGTCATCGTCCTCAAAAGAATCAAGAGTCGTATCCTGCTGACCCCCTGCGGCGAGCTTCACGGCGTTTTCTCGCCAGTCTCGAACTCGCCCGTCCAGAGCTGCGGGCCGTCCGGGACATACTGGCCGGTGCGGATGCGGGCAATGGCGTACGCCGGCAGGTCGATCAGGGCAGCACAGTGCCCCGGGCTCAGCGGGGAGCGGTCCGGGAAGGAGGCCGCCAGGGACAGTTGGCGGGTCTGGAAATAGAAGTCAAGATTATGAAAGCCGGCCTGCCGCTGCGAGGCGGGCAGGGCGGCAGGGTTCACGGGGATGACATGGACGAAGACCAGGGCGGCCAGGGCGTCGGGGCTGCAGGTGGTGCTGGTGTAGAGCAGCCGGTTGGCGTGGTGGTAGACGGTGACGGCCCCGGTACGCAGGACGGGCTCGGTGTGCGTAAGCACCTCGGCCAGCCAGGCGGGGTCAAGGTCGAGCCGGATCTCGCCGGCCCAGAGCGGGGGGCCGTCCGGGACATACTGGCCGGTGCGGATGCGGGCAATGGCGTACGCCGGCAGGTCGATCAGGGCAGCACAGTGCCCCGGGCTCAGCGGGGAGCGGTCCGGGAAGGAGGCCGCCAGGGAGAGTTGGCGGGTCTGGAAATGGAAGTCAAGATTATGAAAGCCGGCCTGCCGCTGCGAGGCGGGCAGGGCGGCAGGGTTCACGGGGATGACATGGACGAAGACCGGGGCGGCCAGGGCGTCGGGGCTGCAGGTGGTGCTGGTGTAGAGCAGCCGGTTGGCGTGGTGGTAGACGGTGACGGCCCCGGTGCGCAGGACGGGCTCGGTGTGCGTAAGCACCTCGGCCAGCCAGGCGGGGTCAAGGTCGAGCCGGATCTCGCCGGCCCAGAGCGGGGGGCCGTCCGGGACATACTGGCCGGTGCGGATGCGGGCAATGGCGTACGCCGGCAGGTCGATCAGGGCAGCACAGTGCCCCGGGCTCAGCGGGGAGCGGTCCGGGAAGGAGGCCGCCAGGGAGAGTTGGCGGGTCTGGAAATGGAAGTCAAGATTATGAAAGCCGGCCTGCCGCTGCGAGGCGGGCAGGGCGGCAGGGTTCACGGGGATGACATGGACGAAGACCGGGGCGGCCAGGGCGTCGGGGCTGCAGGTGGTGCTGGTGTAGAGCAGCCGGTTGGCGTGGTGGTAGACGGTGACGGCCCCGGTGCGCAGGACGGGCTCGGTGTGCGTAAGCACCTCGGCCAGCCAGGCGGGGTCAAGGTCAAGCCGGATCTCGCCGGCCCAGAGCGGGGGGCCGTCCGGGACATACTGGCCGGTGCGGATGCGGGCAATGGCGTACGCCGGCAGGTCGATCAGGGCAGCACAGTGCCCCGGGCTCAGCGGGGAGCGGTCCGGGAAGGAGGCCGCCAGGGACAGTTGGCGGGTCTGGAAATGGAAGTCAAGATTATGAAAGCCGGCCTGCCGGTGCGAGGCGGGCAGGGCGGCAGGGTTCACGGGGATGACATGGACGAAGACCGGGGCGGCCAGGGCGTCGGGGCTGCAGGTGGTGCTGGTGTAGAGCAGCCGGTTGGCGTGGTGGTAGACGGTGACGGCCCCGGTGCGCAGGACGGGCTCGGTGTGCGTAAGCACCTCGGCCAGCCAGGCGGGGTCAAGGTCGAGCCGGATCTCGCCGGCCCAGAGCGGGGGGCCGTCCGGGACATACTGGCCGGTGCGGATGCGGGCAATGGCGTACGCCGGCAGATGATGAATGGCAAGACAGGCGTCTCCCAGCTTACGGATGAAGCCTTCGGATCTGAAATCGCGGATTTCGACGCCGAACTGCCGGTGTCCAATGGGCATATCAGCTTCCTCAACCGGGATGACGTGGACGAAGAAGGGCCTAGTGGTGGCCTCCTGATCGCATTGCTTGTTGATGTAGATGAGTTGGTCCCCATTGAGGTAGACATCGTAGGTGGAGCGAATCATTCTCGGGCTGTCCCCGAGCCATTGATAGACCTCGTTGATTGCTGAGACGGTTTCCAGGCGGACCGGCTGCCGGGCCTCTTTGGGCAACAGCAGGGCGTCCACGCAGGAACTCGGCCGGCCCCCCCGTGTCGTTGTCCACGAGTTCTCCCACGGATTCGCGACATCGACGATCCTGTCTGCTCGGTCCAGGAGGACCAGCAGGGCCGATTCCGCTTGGTCAGCCTCGCAGGCTCGGGCAAAACTCTGGACGATCCTGCCGTCCACGACGACGCCGGCCTGCTCCGTTTGGAGGTCAAAGTGTGGCTCTATTCGGCTCCAGAACCAGGAGGGGGGGTCACGTTCGGTTTGTGCCAGCCGCGGTGGCTCCTCCGACCAGAGCATGAAGGCCAGAGAATCAGGAGAAGAGAAGTGATAGAGGAATGGCGCGGTTTCGAAATAGATATTCTCAAAATCTGCTGCGGCGGAACTGCCGTTCACGAAATGCGTGATCCCGAACATCCGGCGGAACAACTCAACGTTTTCCTTGAAGTGCACAGAGTTATCTCTCGACGAGACAAACGTTGCCCGCACGCCTCTCTCACGTCTCAAGCGGAAATACTCGTAGGAGTTGACCAAGCCGTCAAGATTGACGACCGGAAACCGAGAGTAGTAGCCGATGATGCCGGCGTCCCACGAACCGATGATACTGCCCTCGGGCAGGATGCGGTTCAGCAGCAGCGTGCCCGCATAGGAAGATAGAATCCAGTGCCATCTGTCGTCGTGTTGACGCCGCTCGTCAATGTATCGGTAGGGAGAGGAGAAATCAGCAGTGGTGAAGAGCAACCCCGCAGTGGCAGCCAGAACGCCTGTCTTCAACACGGCCGCCACCCGCGGCATTCTCGGGCCGAGGACCCAGCGGATGCCGGACACGGCAACGTAACAGCGCACGGGCACAAGCAGCGTTGTCAGCAGATACGCCGGGACATAGTACCAGGTACTCATTTCAACAAGGTAGACCTCCCCCATTGTCAGCACGCTCAGCCCGAATTGGGCGAGATGCCCTGCGGCCAGACCGAGCAGGCCGACCAGAAAGACCAGCACCCCCCAATCCTTGGGGTTGTTGAAACGCCAGTAGACCCCCCAGACCAGCACGAAATAGACACAGACTTCCAGGGCCACCCCCAGCTCCTCATCAAAAAACTTGGTTGCCCTGACGGCTTGGAAGTGCTCGACGAAGCTGGTGCCGCCCTCCCCCCCCCGGAACATCTGTGAGAAGAGTTGTTTGGTGGCACCGCTCACGGGGACGAGGCCGCCGAAGACGAGGCCGTTGTAGGCAAAGTACAGCAGGAGCCCCGCGCCCGCACCGAGCAGCGGGGGGAAGGCGGCCAGCGAGGGGGCCGCGCGAAACAGGCCGGCAAAGAGCCAGCCAGCGGGGCGGGTGCGCCCCGCCCACTCGATGCCGCACAAGGCTACGGTCGTTGCCAGCGAAATGGCGATATACTCCAGACGGACCCACGGCAAGACAAAGACCACCCCGGTCAGCACCCACCGCCACCGCAGCGGATTCCGCGCAAACAGCCCGAGCGTCACAAAGAGCAGCCCCAGCAGGAAAGCAGCCGCGGCCGCCTCGAGTCCCAGCAAGAGGCCGCCGTAGCGATAGAGCATCGGGAGCATGGCAAACAGCAGGACCCAGGGCAGGTGTGCCAGGCGGGCGGCCAGCACGATCAGCGCCACCGCCCCGGTGATCAACATGATTTCCATGCTCTTGATGACGAACAGGGCGGTGTCCGGGTCGCAGAGCCAGTAGACCGGGGTGAGGAGGAGGAGCCACAGCGGATGATAACCGTTGGTTCGGGTAATACCGCCGTCAAAGGTGGAGAAGTGGCCGTCGGCCAGATTCTTCGCTATCTGGAAATAGTAGAAGGCGTCATCCCCGTGTGTAGCAATCACGTTGAGCAGGTCGAAGTGCCAGAGCATGTACCCGGCGAATGCCGTGCCATAGGCCAGGATGCCGAGCAGAAACAGGCCGAGTGGCAGATGCCGTGCCGTGCGGTGGGTGGAGACCGCGGTGAGCAGGGAGGAGGCCAGGGCTGTGATGCGGGCGGTCATCGTCCTCAAAAGAATCAAGAGTCGTATCCTGCTGATCTGTGGGTGCCTGGTCAAGCCGCCGGCGTGGACCATCGAGAAGACCACCCCCCTGCGGCGAGCTTCACGGCGTTTTCTCGCCAGTCTCGAACTCGCCCGTCCAGAGCTGCGGGCCGTCCGGGACATACTGGCCGGTGCGGATGCGGGCAATGGCGTACGCCGGCAGGTCGATCAGGGCAGCACAGTGCCCCGGGCTCAGCGGGGAGCGGTCCGGGAAGGAGGCCGCCAGGGACAGTTGGCGGGTCTGGAAATGGAAGTCAAGATTATGAAAGCCGGCCTGCCGCTGCGAGGCGGGCAGGGCGGCAGGGTTCACGGGGACGACATGGACGAAGACCGGGGCGGCCAGGGCGTCGGGGCTGCAGGTGGTGCTGGTGTAGAGCAGCCGGTTGGCGTGGTGGTAGACGGTGACGGCCCCGGTGCGCAGGACGGGCTCGGTGTGCGTAAGCACCTCGGCCAGCCAGGCGGGGTCAAGGTCAAGCCGGATCTCGCCGGCCCAGAGCTGCGGGCCGTCCGGGACGTACTGGCCGGTGCGGATGCGGGCAATGGCGTACGCCGGCAGATGATGAATGGCAAGACAGGCGTCTCCCAGCTTACGGATGAAGCCTTCGGATCTGAAATCGCGGATTTCGACGCCGAACTGCCGGTGTCCAATGGGCATATCAGCTTCCTCAACCGGGATGACGTGGACGAAGAAGGGCCTGGTGGTGGCCTCCTGATCGCATTGCTTGTTGATGTAGATGAGTTGGTCCCCATTGAGGTAGACATCGTAGGTGGAGCGAATCATTCTCGGGCTGTCCCCGAGCCATTGATAGACCTCGTTGATTGCTGAGACGGTTTCCAGGCGGACCGGCTGCCGGGCCTCTTTGGGCAACAGCAGGGCGTCCACGCAGGAACTCGGCCGGCCCCCCCGTGTCGTTGTCCACGAGTTCTCCCACGGATTCGCGACATCGACGATCCTGTCTGCTCGGTCCAGGAGGACCAGCAGGGCCGATTCCGCTTGGTCAGCCTCGCAGGCTCGGGCAAAACTCTGCACCGCCCTGCCGTCCACGACGACGCCGGCCTGCTCCGTTTGGAGGTCAAAGTGTGGCTCTATTCGGCTCCAGAACCAGGAGGGGGGGTCACGTTCGGTTTGTGCCAGCCGCGGCGGCTCCTCCGACCAGAGCATGAAGGCCAGAGGATGAGGAGGATGAAGAGGAGAGAAGTGGAAGAGGAATGGCACGGTTTCGAAATAGATATTCTCAAAATGTGCTGCGCTGCTACTAGGGTTAGCGAAATGCGTGATCCCGAACATCCGGCGGAACAACTCGACATGCTTCCTGAAGTGCACCTGGTCTTCTTTCGAGATATGCGTTTCCCGCATGCCTCTCTCACGGCTCAAGCGGAAATACTCGTAGGAGTTGACCAGGCCGTCAAGATTGACGACCGGAAACCGAGAGTAGTAGCCGATGATGCCGGCGTCCCACGAACCGATGATACTGTCCTCGGGCAGGATGCGGTTCAGCAGCAGCGTGCCCGCATAGGAAGAATGAGTCATGCCCAATTTCTGGTGTATAAGGTCGAACTGTTCAATGTATCGGTAGGGAGAGGAGAAATCAGCAGTGGTGAAGAGCAACCCCGCAGTGGCAGCCAGAACGCCTGTCTTCAACACGGCCGCCACCCGCGGCATTCTCGGGCCGAGGACCCAGCGGATGCCGGACACGGCAATGTAACAGCGCACGGGCACAAGCAGCGTTGTCAGCAGATATGCCGGGACATAGTACCAGGTACTTATTTCAACAAGGTAGACCTTCCCCATTGTCAGCACGCTCAGCCCGAATTGGGCGAGATGCCCTGCGGCCAGACCGAACAGGCCGACCAGAAAGACCAGCACCCCCCAGTCCTTGGGGTTGTTGAAACGCCAGTAGACCCCCCAGACCAGCACGAAATAGACACAGACTTCCAGGGCCATCCCCAGCTCCTCATCAAAAAACTCAGTTGCCCTGACGGCTTGGAAGTTCTCAACGAAGCTGGAGCCGCCCTCCCGCTCCAAGATCGCCAGTGAGAGGGCTTGTTTGGTGGCACCGCTTACGGGGACGAGGCCGCCGAAGACGAGGCCGTTGTAGGCAAAGTACAGCAGGAGCCCCGCGCCCGCACCGAGCAGCGGGGGGAAGGCGGCCAGTGAGGGGGCCGCGCGAAACAGGCCGGCAAAGAGCCAGCCAGCGGGGCGGGTGCGCCCCGCCCACTCGATGCCGCACAAGACCCCGGTCGTTGCCAGCGAAATGGCGATATACTCCAGACGGACCCACGGCAAGACAAAGACCACCCCGGTCAGCGCCCACCGCCACCGCAGCGGATTCCGCGCAAACAGCCCGAGCGTCACAAAGAGCAGCCCCAGCAGGAAAGCAGCCGCGGCCGCCTCAAGTCCCAGCAAGAGGCCGCCGTAGCGATAGAGCATCGGGAGCATGGCAAACAGCAGGACCCAGGGCAGGTGTGCCAGGCGGGCGGCCAGCACGATCAGTGCCACCGCCCCGGCGATCAGCATGATTTCCATGCTCTTGATGACGAACAGGGCGGTGTCCGGGTCGCAGAGCCAGTAGACCGGGGTGAGGAGGAGGAGCCACAGCGGATGATAACCGTTGGTTCGGGTAATACCGCCGTCAAAGGTGGAGAAGTGGCCGTCGGCCAGGTTCTTCGCTATCTGGAAATAGTAGAAGGCGTCATCCGCGTATGTAGAAATCACGTTGGGCAGGTCAAAGCGCCAGAGCATGGACCCGGCGAATGCTGCGCCGTAGGCCAGGATGCCGAGCAGAAACAGGCCGAGCGGCAGATGCCGTGCCGTGCGGTGGGTGGAGACCGCGGTGAGCAGGGAGGAGGCCAGGGCTGTGATGCGGGCGGTCATCGTCGTTGGGCTGGGAACGCGCCGGTCTCCACACGCCGGCGCGTCTGCGGGGTATCCGAGGGAGCGGGCCGGATGTGTGGCCGACCGGGCCTTGAGTGCCCCGCGTTCTGATTCATAGGGCTCCAGTGGTGGTCATGAGGCCAGTTGTCAGGGGTTTGGAATTGTCCGCAAAATCGTTCAGCTTCGGATTCAGCCGCCGCGCGTATTCATCGTAGAACGCTAGTTGATTAATCTGCCCGGTACCGGTAACGCTGAAGGCCGAGGTGGTCACGTCCAGATGGGGCACCTGTCGGACAGCAAGGGCTTCGAAGCCGGACATGGAATTTATCGCCGAAACGAAGTCACGGAAAACTCTGACATCATGGGTGCAGCAAGGGCTTCGAAGCCGGACATGGAATTTATCCGCAATGGCACTTCCGCCGCTTCCACATAGGATTCGTCAATTTGGTTCTATAACATGACACGACACGGAGAAGTTCGTCAACGGGACCGATTGATTCTTCTCCTCTTCAGGCCGCCATGCCGCCATCGACCATGTAGACCCCGCCTGTGCAATAGCTGCTGTCGTCGCTGGCCAGGAAGAGCATGAGTTGGGCGACTTCGCGCGGCTCGCCGTAGCGGTGGAGTGGCAGCAGTGCGGCAAAGCCCTCTTTGGCCTGGGCCGGTGCCTCGGGTGAAAAGCCCTCTTCGATCGAGCGCATCATGCGGGTTTCTATCGGGGCCGGATTGACGGTATTGACCCGGATGCCCTTGTTCGCCCCCTCCAGGGCGGCGCTGCGCATCAGGCCAACCACCGCGTGCTTGCTGGTGATATAGGCCGAGACATCTGCCGTGCCCCTGACCCCGGCTACTGACGAGGTCATGACGATACTGCCCCCGCCGCGTTGGGCCATTTCGGGCATGACGTATTTGAGACCTAGCCACACCCCGCGCACATTGACCGCCATGACCCGGTCGAAGGTGTCGATCGGGTAGTTGGTGAGCGGCTGCACCACGCCCTCAATCCCGGCGTTGGCCAGCAGGATATCCACCCCGCCGTAGCGTTCGACCGCAGCGCGGACATAAGCCTCAGACTGCTCAGGGTCGGTCACGTCGGCGACCGTAGAGCTCAGCCCCGGGCTGCCGATATCCTGCACCACCTTTTTGAGGGGTGCCTCTGCCAGGTCCACGAGCAGGACCTTGGCCCCGGCCTCAACAAACAGCCGCCCGGCGGCTGCGCCGATGCCGCCCGAGCCGCCGGTGATAATGGCAACTTTTCCGTCTAAACGCGCCATGCTGCTCTCCTCCTGTTACAGATTTTCAATGCTGATCGGCTCAACCGGCTCGGCCAGCCTAAAGCCGAAGATACGTGAATAAAAATACAGCTCGCCGTCCAGCGCCCGCCTGATGTTCTCGGCCCGGCGAAAGCCGTGCTGCTCGCCGGCAAAGGCGACATGGGCGACCGGCAGCCCTTTGGTCCGCAGAGCGTCGGCCATCAGCTCGGCCTGGTTGGGCGGGACGACTGTATCCTCCAGACCCTGGAACAGGAGCAGCGGGCAGGACAGGCGGTCGGTAGAATGGATCGGCGATCGCTGCCGATAGAGCGCCTGCTGTGCGGGGTAGGGACCGATGAGGCTGTCGAGATAGCGGGACTCGAACTTATGCGTGTCCCGGGCCAGGACCTCCAGGTCACAGATGCCGTAGTGGCTGGCTCCGGCTCGAAACAGGTCCCGAAAGGTGAGTGCGCACAGCGTTGTATAGCCGCCGGCGCTGCCGCCGGTGATGGCCAGGCGCTGGCCGTCAACCCGCCCCTGCTGAACCAGAGCGCGCGCCCCATACACGCAGTCGTCCACATCGACAATGCCCCACTGGCCGTTCAACCGCTGGCGGTAGGCCCGGCCATAGCCGGTGCTGCCGCCATAGTTCACGTCCAGTACGGCAATGCCGCGGCTCGTCCAATACTGGATACCCGGACTGAGGGTCGAGCCGGCAGCCGCGGTTGGCCCGCCGTGGCTCTTGACCACCAGCGGCGGGCGTTCGTCCGCGGGTGCGCTGTAGTCCTGATTGCGCGGCGTGTAAAACAGGGCGTGGGCGGTGCGGCCGCCTTCGGTCGAAAACTCAAGCGGCTGCGGACGGGAGAGATAGCCGGCGTCAATCTCGATAACGCTGGAGCGACCGAGAACGCTCAGCCGCTGGGAAGCCAGCTCAAGCTGGACAATACAGGCCGCCTCGGTCGGCGAGCCGGCGCTGAAGACCACCCGGTCGGGGGCTACCCGCAGGCCGGAAATATCGGTGTAGGGGGTGGCGATGTCTTCCAGACGCCCGGTGCGGGTATCTAGGCTGGCCAGCCGCCACGTTCCGTTTTGCGTAGAGGCGCAAATAATGCGCTCGGCGCTGGCAAAGCCATAGGTAGACATGCCAAACGCCCACTGGGGCAGGCCAAACTCGGCCGCGATGTCGCACAGGGCTTTGACCTGCCCATCCCGGAACCGATAGATATTCCACCAGTCGGTGCGGTCGGAGACAAAATACAGCTCGCCGTCCGGCGACCACTCAGGCTGGAAGATGGATTCGTCAGCCCCGCCGGCAATGCGCTCCAGACCGTCCGTTGAGCCGTCGGCCTGGAGCCTTGCGCACCACAGTTCAACACCGTCCCAGGGCATATTGGGATGGTTCCAACTCAGCCAGGCCAAGTGCCGGCCGTCAGGGCTGAGGCGCGGGCTGGAGTAGAAATCATGGCCGGAAACGAGTATCCGACTGGCACCCGAGTCCAGGTCAAGGCCGACAATGGTGTTGACCGCTTCACGCCCGGCCTGACGGTGATCTTCCCGCACGCAGAGCAGGCGGTTGCGCGTTCGGTCCATCACGCCGTCGGCATAGCGCAGATTGTCTTCCGCAGTGAGGGGCTGGGGCGCGCCAGCCCCCTGCTGGCGGTACACGCGCTGGTCGGCAAAGTTGGAGAAATACAGGCTGCCGTTGTGGACCACATAGGCCCCGCCACCGTACTCGTGGACCCGGGTGCGAGCGTTGAACGGCGGCGGTGTGCGGTCCCGCGTCCGGCCGTTCGGCGTGTGCTGGACGACGACACTCCGCCCGTCCTCGGTCGGACGCTGCTCAACCCAGTAGACGTCGTCCCTGTCAAGTGCAATCTGTCCCAGACCAACGACAGCCGACACGATCAGTTCCGAGGTGATGGGCGATCTCCAAGAGCCATACGGCGCGGTTGTCATGGCGCTCCTTTCTCAGATGTTGATGACGCGCTGAAGCCGTGCCGCGTCTGGGCAAACATCTCCAACTGGGCGTTTTTCCTGGGCTTTCGGGCAAGCTGCGAATGTCGGTGCTCCAGCAACCGTTCTTCAATATCGGCCAGGTAGGGGGAGGGCGAGAGCTTGCGGATTTTGCCCCGCCAACGGCGTGTTCTGGCCCAACACAGGTACAGCTTTGTCTTGGCCCGGGTGACGCCGACATAGAAGACCCGGCGCTCCTCGTCGAGGTCGGCCGGCGCGGTCGTCCCCCACCGCAGGGGCAGGATGCCGTCCTCACAGCCGACAATAAACACCACCGGAAACTCCAGCCCCTTGGCGGCGTGCAGGGTCAGCAGCGAAATCCGGTCGGCGCGCGGATCCCAGGTGTCAATCTGGCTCTCCAGGGCCAGGGCGGACAGGAAGCCTTGGCTGTCTTCCCCGCACGCCTCGGCCAGCGGCTTGAGGAGTTCATACGCCTCGGCCTTTTGCCCGAGCTGTTCATGCGTCGCTTGAAGCTGCTCGCAGACGACCCCGGCTTGGGGCTGAGCGCGTATCGGCTCAATCAGCGCACTCACGCCAGGATGGTCCAGCAGGCGGCTGTGCGAGCGTTTCTGAAACGGCATCCCGGAGCGTTGCAGGGCTTCAACCAAGGCCGCGGCCTGCCCCTCGGTGCGGTACAGCACCGCAAAATCGGAGAACGACACGTCCTGCCCCTCGGCGTCCGCGGAGCGACCGCTGTCAATAGAGAAGAAACTATGCCCGCCCAGCGTGTGTTCGAGCGCCTGAACGATAAATTCGGCCTCGGCTTTTTCGGTCGGCGCTTCGTGGACGGTAATCAGGCTGGGCGCGGCGTCGAGAACCGGGGCAGCGTGTTGGGCCGAGGCGGTTGCCATCACCTGGGACGAGAGCCTGACGATATTCTGGTCGGAGCGATAGTTGCGGCTCAGCCGCACGACCTGAGCCGTCGGAAAGTCGCGCTGAAACTCCGAGAAAAAGCGCGCATCCGCACCCCGGAAGCTGTAGATGGCCTGGTCCGGGTCGCCAATCGCGCAGATGTTACCGTCCGCAGGAACAAGCTGTTTGATGAACCGGACCTGCTGCTCATCGACATCCTGGTACTCGTCAATGCACACCCACCGATAGCACTGCCGATAGTGGGCCCGGAGGGCGGGGTCGGACTCCAGGGCGTCAGCCGCCCGGATCACCAGGTCATCAAAATCGAGCCAGTTGCGCGCCTCCATCGCTCGCTGGTAGGCCCCATAAACAGCATTCAGCTTCTCGGCCATCGCCGCTGTCGGCGTACGTTTGGCGCGGGAGAGGGCGGCGAGCTGGCTGCCGGCTGTTTTTTCAGATACCCCCCGGGCGTCCTGGAGCAGTTGCAGCCGCTCGGCCTCTGAGGCCAGCCGAAAGCCGCGTTGCAGACCAGCCGCGTTCCAGTCGGCCTGGAGGATGGACAGGGCTAGCGAGTGAAAGGTTCCCACGGTGACCTGCCGCCACCCGTCGGGCAGCAAGGTTTGCAGGCGAGCGCGTAGCTCGTCAGCCGCCCGTCTGGTGAAGGTGAGGACTAGACAGTGGGCCGGCGGGACGCCATGCCGGGCGATGAGAGCGGCGAGACGGTGGGTGAGGGTTGTGGTTTTTCCCGATCCAGGGCCCGCCACAATGAGCACCGGACCGGATGTGATTTCGGCTGCTCGGCGCTGCTCGGCGTCGAGTTCGGCCAACATATCGGCCGGCGGGGCGGTTGGAATCGCTCGGCGGGGCGGCTGAGGACGAGGGGCGTCCTGGCCGGCCGGCCGGTTCATGATCGCCTGTCCTTCGGCTACCAGCGGGGCCGGCGAGCTCGGGGGCTCGTCTTGAAACAAGGCTGCCCCGCCCGACTGCCGGCGCAGCTCGGCGTCTCGGAAGAGACGAATTGTGCCGTACACGCCGTCGTAGCCGGCCTCTCGGATCACTTCCTGCTGGCGCAACCGGGACACCGCCTCGGTGACGAGCGGCGCGTTGGCGTGCTGAATGTCTTCCAGCGGAAGTCTGGTGAGGAGCTGGAGTTCGGGTCCCAGCCGGCCTAACAGGCTCTCATAGTGGTAGCTGATTTTTTTACTCTTGGGGCCGACCTGATAAATTTCGGACAGCATCTCGGGCAGCGGGACCAAGCCGCGGACGCTGCCGGCCGTCTGGGGCTGTGCTGCCTCTTCTCCACGGTCGGCCAAGTCTTCAACCCGGTGCATGACGCCGACGGTCAGCGGCTTGCCGCAGGCCGGACAGCGGCCCCGGTGGCGGCGTGTCTCAGCCGGCGAGAAGCGGATATTGCAGCTGCGGTGGCCGTCGAGATGATATTTGCCCTCTTCGGGGAAAAACTCCAGCGTGCCTTCGTAGCCCTGACCCGTTTCCAAGGCCCGGCGCAGGGCAAAATAGTCCAACTCGGTGTTGAAGACACACACCTCCCGGCCCAGCTTTTCGGGCGAGTGGGCGTCAGAGTTCGACACCAGCCGAAAACGGTCCAGCGACGACACCCGCCAGTTCATCGCCGGGTCTGAGGACAGTCCCGTCTCAACGGCAAAGATGTGGGGGGCCAGGTCGGCATAGCAGTCGTCAATGGCGTCAAAGCCCGACTTTGAACCCAGAGCGGCAAACCACGGCGTCCAGATGTGGGCCGGCACGAGGTACGCACCCGGACCCGACTCCAGGGCGATCTCCAAAAGATGCCGGGAATCCAGCCCCAGGATCGGCCGGCCGTCCGAGTGCAGGTTGCCGATTCTGGACAGGCGGTGAATCACCCGCTCGGTCGTTTCAAAATCCGGGGTATAGACCAGATGGTGGATTTTGCGCGTCTTGTCGCCCTTTTTGTAGATGGTCGAGATTTCGACCGACAGCATAAAGCGGGTGGCCGTCTGACCGCTCCTACAGGCTGCTGGCAGCTGCTGAGCAACCGCTTTCTCGATCTCGGGCCGCAGGCGAAACAGGCCCGGCTCGGCAGGCACGAGCTTGTCTTTCAGCTCGGCGTTCCAGGCCGGATGGGTGAAATCGCCGCTGCCGACAAGGCTGATGCCTTTTTTGCGGGCCCATATCGCCAGGTGTTCGAGGTCACAGTTTTTGCTGGTGGCGCGGGAGTACTTGGAGTGGATATGCAGATCGGCGTAGAAAGCCATACGGTATGTTATCCCTCTCTCTGGTCCAGCCGCCGCAGAAACCTGACAATCGCCTCGGCAATCGCCTGTGGCTGCTCGGGCAGCATGGCGTGGCCGGCATTGGCGATTTCGACCAGGCTGATGCGCCCGCCATACTGGCGTTTGAAGCGCCGGGCATTCTCGGGCGGGGCGATTTTGTCCTCAGTACCCTGCAACAGGAGGATCGGAGCGCTGCCGGCGGCGGCCCAGGCGTGGGCTCTGGTCGCCAGGCTCGCCGCCATCTGCGTCCGTGTGGCTTTCCGATGCCAGCCGTCCTGCCAGCCGACCGGATCGTTGCCAGCGGCAAAGAAGGCCTGTTGAATAGCCCGCTGTCGGGCTCTTTGCGGCAGGCTTGGATCGTAAGACATCAGCCGGGCGTGCAGGACCTCGGGTGGCGCAGGCTGGCGCTCTTCGGCCGCGAGCAGCACCAAGGCGCTCACCAACTGCGGGTGATCGGTCGCCACCACCCGGGCGAGACGACTGCCAAAGGCGTGGCCGACCAGCGTGACCGGGCCACTGTCCAGGGCGCGAATCACGGCCGCGATATCGTTGCCGAGGTCGTGCAGGGTCAGCCCGCTCGTCGGCCCCGTGCTGGCACCTATGCCCCGTGGTTGGGGCCGGACGACCTGAAAACCGGCGGCAGCCAGACGCGCGCTCAGGTCACTGAAGTCTGCCAGGCCGCGGCCGAGGGCCGGCAGGAAGACAATCGGCCGGCCCTGACCCTCAATAAGAACGTGGATGGTGGCCGCCCCGGCCTCGATCAGCGCCGGCTCGGCTGGCCTCGGGTCTTGCGTCGCCGGCGCGGACCACGCGGTCGGGGCAAAGAGCCATATGAGCCACACGAAGACGGGCCAGGAGCGCCGGCGCGGCGTGTTGTGGCAATCGGCATCACATATCGGCATTGCGCATTCTTCCTACACTACCGGGGCCGGGCGGCGCAAGAACTCGCCGGCGGGCGACGGCATTGCATACGGGCCGCGGGCTGGGCAATATGGTCCATCCTGACCTTTGGGATCAGGAAGAGAGGCCGCGATGCAGACCAAAGGAGGAGCCCATGCAAACCCGGACCGTTGTCCCGTCAATCTCCCGAACACCAATCCGGCTGAACGCCACAGACCAGGCGACGGTGTGTGTGCTGTGCAGCCACAACTGCGGTCTGCGGGTTGATGTGGTCGAGGGGCGGATTGAGAATATCCGGGCGGACGAGACCAACCCGATCTCGCACGGCTATATCTGTAACAAGGGCTTCAGCATTCCCGCCTATGTGAACCATGCCCAACGGGTCTCACACCCGCTTAAGCGCCGACACGAGGGCAGCTTTGAGCGGATCGGCTGGCAGCAAGCCGTGGCGGAAATCAGCGCCAGGCTCAAGCGCAGCAGAGACCGGTATTCGCCGCGCTCCATCGGCCTCGTCGGGATTGGTGGCCAGGCCAACCATATGGACGCCCCCTTTGGGGTGACGTTTCTGTCGCTGTTGGGCTCGCGGCGCTTCTTTAACGCCCTGGCCCAGGAAAAGTCCCAGCACTGGCTGGTGCTGAAATGGATGCTGGACGGCTCATCGGGCACGGCGCTGCACCCCGATCACGACCGGTCCGATTTTGTGCTGGTGCTCGGCACCAACCCGCATATCAGTAACCGGGGCCACAACCCGACCGATGGGCTCAGAGCGCTCGCGCGTGATGCCAGGCGCAGGATGGTAGTCGTTGACCCGCGGGTGACGGAGACCAGCCGGCAGGCCGACCGTCACCTGCGCCTCAAGCCCGGCACGGACGCCTATCTGCTGCTGGCCCTGGCCGCGATTATTGTTGGCCGCGACCTGGGTGACACCGAGTTCATCCGGGATAAGACGCTGGGCTATGAGCAGGTCAAAGCCCAACTGGCCGGGGTTGAGGTGAGGGACATGGCCGACCGCTGCGGCCTGCAAGTGGGCGATATCGTGGCCACCGCCGAAGAGTTGGCCGCGGCCGGCCGGGCCGCCCTGCTGTGGGACCTGGGCGTTGAAATGACCCGCTTCTCAACCCTCAACTCCTACCTGCTCCACCTGCTGATTGCCGTGACCGGCAACCTGGGCCGGCCGGGCGGCAATGTGTTCACCACCAATCTCAACCCGCCGACGCCCGACCCGCGCCGCCACGACGAGCCGGAGCGCGCCCTGGCGTCCGGCATCCCGGCGGTCTCGGCCTTTACCCGGCTGGGGATTTTTTCGCCGGTGCTCATCCCCGAAGAGATCGCCCTTGACCATCCAGAGCGCCTGCGGGCGCTGATTGTCGAGGGCGCAAACCCGCTGCTGTCCTATCCAGATACCAAAGCCTGGCTGGCGGCCAGGCAAGAACTGGATTTGCTGGTGGTGATTGAACCGGCCATGACCGAGACGGCCCGCCTCGCCGACTACGTTCTGCCCACCCCGGTCGGCTACGAAAAATGGGAGATGGCCAGCTTTCCGCGCGGCTTTCCCGGCGTGCCGGTCCAGGTCCGCCCGCCGATTGTTCCGGCCTTGGGAGAAGCCCTGCCCGAAGGCGAAATCTATGTTCGTCTGGCCGAGGCGATGGGGCTTGTGCCTGAGGTGCCGGCCGAGCTGCACGAGCTGGCCGCCGAGGCCGGCCGGCCGGCCGGCGCGGAGCGCTATCTCAGCGCCCTCCAGGCCGCGGCCAAACAGGTCGGGTTCGGCGCTCCGCTGTACTGGGCGTATCGGACCCTGGGCCGCCATTTGGACTCCCCCGTGCTGTCTTCGGTCTGGTTCCAGGCGGTAATGAACGGTCGGGTGCGGGGCGAGGCCGTGGCGCGCGCGTTTGGCCCGGAGTGGCAGGACACAGACGGCTTCAGCCTCGGCCTTGAGGTGTATCGGCGTCTGATGGCCCATCCCCAAGGGGTGGAAATTGCCCGGCTTGACCCGGCGACGAATCTGGACGAGCGGGTCGGCTTTGCGGACAAAAAAATCCGTCTGGCCCCCCAGCAGATTCAGACCGAACTGCGCCGCGCCATCCACACCCCGCCGGCCCACGACCCGGCCTACCCGACAATTCTGGCCTCGGGCCTGCGCACCCGCTGGACGGCCAACACCATCCAGCGTGACCCGGCCTGGCGCAAAGGGCGGGGGCCGCACTGCGCCCTCAACCTGTCGCCGGGTGACGCCGAGCGCCTGGGGGTGACAAACGGTGAGACCCTGCGGGTTGTCACCAAACGCGGCAGCGTCGAGCTGCCGGCCGTGATTGACGCCAAGCTCATGGACGGCCATGTGTGGATGCCGAATGGCTTTGGCATGCAATATCCGGCCGGCGAGGGCGGCTACGACGGCCCGACCGCAACCGCCGGGGTGAACATGAACGCCTACACCGATGTTGCCGACCGTGACCCCTTCAGCGGCTGTCCGCACCATCGCTATGTCGCCTGCCGGCTGGAGCCGGTAGCCAAGTCCTCAGAAGCACCCTGAGTTGCCCGTTCCCTTCCGGGGTTCGCGGACTTGGCACGCGAGCTAGGGGATTTCTCCGCGCTGGCGCATGTCGGCCACCAGCGATTCCTGGACCAGCACCCCGCTGTCGGTCAGGCTGGCGACTCTGTCGGCCGAATAGCTCAGGTAGCGGCCCAGTACCTCGGCGTTGTGCTGGCCGAGCAGCGGGGCCGGACGACGAATCTCAACCCGGGTGTCAGAGTAGTGAATCGGCGTCTTGGGAATGCCGATTGGACCCATGCCGGGGTGGGCGACCTCCTGCATGGCCCCGCGGGCTTTCATGTGCGGGTGGTTGATGATCTGGCCGATGTCCAGGACCGGCGCGCTCAGGATACGGAGCTCATCCAGGCGTGCCAGCGGCTCGTCGCGGCTGGGGAAGGATTGCAGCCAGGCTTCAATCAGCTCAACTAAAGCAAAGCGGTTTTCGGCCCGGCCCTGGTTGGTGGCAAAGCGGGGGTCGTCGGCCCACTCGGGTTTGTTGACGGCCCGCGCAAAGGTCTTCCACTGGTGCTCCAGCACAACGATGACCACATAGCCGTCGCTGGCTTTGAAGATGCCGCACGGGGCGACCGCGTAGTGGTGTGAGCCGAAACGGGTCGGGTTTTCTTTGCCGTCGCTCAGCGTGTAGAACTGCACCGCGGTGTCGTGCAGGTGAAACAGGCACTCCAGCAGGGACAGGTCAATGTACTGGCCGCGGCCGGTTTTCTGGCGGTAATACAGGGCCGCGCACACCGAGGCCAGGCCGTGGACGCCGGCGTTTTCATCGGCAATGAACAGGCCGACATAGGTAGGCGCTCTGTCCGGGTCGCCGGTCAGGTGCAGCAGCCCGCTCATGGCCTGGGCCAGGGTGTCAACGCCGGGTTTGTGGGCCAGCGGGCCGTCCTGACCAAAGCCCGAGATGGAGCACATGATCAGGCGAGAGTTGAGCGCCTTGAGGGCATCATAGCCCAGGCCGTAGCGGCTCAGGGTGCCGGGGCTGAAGTTTTCTATGACCACATCAACCTTGGGCACCAACTCTCTGACGATCTGGACCGCTTCGGGCCGCTTGATATCGAGGCACACGCTGAGCTTGCCCCGGTTGTGCTGGATATAGCCGCCGCTCTGGCCGGCCCTGAAATAGGGGTACAAGCGCGAGTTGTCGCCACCCGGGGCGAGTTCGATCTTGATGATCTCGGCACCCATGTCGGCCATCATGCGGGTCAGGACCGGGGCGGCGATATATTGGCCGAAATCGAGCACGCGGACGCCTTCGAGCACGGACGGTGTGTCTGGCTGGGCCATGTGTCCTCCCTTGTGTACGGGCTGTCAGTTCTCAAAATGTACAAAGTCAATCAGGAATACCGCACCGAGCAGGACGCCCTTGTGGTCGGGCTGGAGTTCGGCCGGAAAGCTCAGGGCGAAGTTATCGGTGTCGCTCAGGCTCTCCTTGACCAGGCCGGCCCATTTTTTGGTGATGCGTCCAATCTCCCGGCCGCCGGCCCGGATCAGAAACGTCCACGGCCTGAACAGCGGACCACAGAGTTGAAAGCACTCCTGGCCGGTGGCGTCGTACACCGCATAGACCCGTCGCACAAGAGAAAAGCGCTTTTCAACCCGGCCCAGCCGCCGGCCGTCCGGGCTGCGGACCTCCAGGGCGTGAAAATACAGGCGGAAGGGCCTGTCCAGGCGCAGGATCGGGCCTTCTCCGGCATCCAGGATATGGATGGTAAAGGGCCGCAGCGCTTTGAGGAACAGCCGGAAGAAGAGAGAGCGGCCGGCTTCGGCCGCCACATAGACCTCGTTGCCGGTCCCATCCAGGACGGTATAGGCGTTTTGTGTTTCCCAGCCGGTCAGGAGTTCGCCCCATTCTTTGCGCTGCCGAATCACCAGGGTGTCGAGGGCGGTCAGTTTGTCCATTGGGGGCTACTCCGTGCAGTTGCGGAACAACTTTACTCGCTTCGGGATTGCAGTGGGCGGGGACGGCCTCAGGTCTGCGCGTCTCTGACCCACTGCCTGATTTTCTGAAGCCAGCTTGCCCGGTTCAAGGTCCGGTCAGCATCAACAAGCTCATCAAGGGCCGTTCCGGTAAGCCGTGGGAAGGCCCAGGCTGGTGTCGCTGGCCTCATATTCTCCGTCGGTCAACTTCAAGAAACACACCTGTCTCCCGTCATAACGCCACACCTCCGGGACGCCGACCGCGGCGTAGATGGGGAGTTTGTTGAGGGTAAGGACTGCTGAGGTCAATTTCAATCACAAGATCGGGCGGCGGATCGGTGGCGAGATCAACTTCTTCCTTGCGCCGGATAGAGTCGGCTTTGGTGGTAATGTAGAAACAGGCGTCGGGCTCGAAACCTCGTGCACTGTCTGCCCGGAGGAATGTGGTTGAACCCACGCCCTCAATGTCGATAGCAAGCTCGGCCGCCAGGAACTCAACCAGGGTCTCCAGAATATGCTTGAGCTTTTCATGGCGTAAAGACAGAACCATAATCTCCAGCACCCCCTGATCGTCAGTGAAATGCGCGGCATGGCTGTCGCGGAAATCGGCGAGCAGCCCCTCGCAGGTCGCCCAGCTCACGCCGCGCAAGATGACACGCCGGTCCGCGGCCGACGCTGAGGATGAGGAGGGAAGGGACATGTGGGCGTTCATGGCATCGCTCTGCCGCTGAAGTGTGTCTTTCACCTGGACAGACTACAGCCAATCGGCTAGTGAAGGCAATGTCGTTGCTGGTCTACCGTTCTGCATCACCAAGGAGGGACACGCATGACTGCCGTACAGATTTCCAAATCAAAACAGGTCCGGGCCCGGCTGAGCCATCCCGTTATCGACTCCGACGGCCATACCGTAGAGTTTGAGCCCGCGGTGATGGATACCCTGCGTGAGCTCGGCGGGCCGGGCATTGTCAAGCGCTACAAGGCCAAACGCACCGGGGGGCCGACCGCCTCGCTGGGCGGCATGCTGAACTGGCACAGGCTGTCGCCCGCGGAGCGGCAGACCCAACGCCTGACCGTTCCGCCCTGGTGGGCGCTGCCAGCCGCAAACACGCTCGACCGGGCGACCTCCATGCTGCCCAAACTGCTCTATGAACGCCTGGACGACATGGGCATTGACGTGTCCATCCTGTATCCGACCTTCGGGCTGCTGGCCCCCCACCTTGACGATCAGGAAATCCGCCTGGCCGCGTGTCGGGCATTCAACACCTACCACGCCGATATTTTCAAGGAATACGCCGACCGGCTGATCCCGGTGGCGGTGATTCCGATGCACACCCCGGACGAGGCGGTTGCCGAACTCGACCATGCGGTTGGCCAGCTCGGCATGAAGGCGGTCATGCTGGCCGGCCATGTGCTCCGTCCGGTCCCCGCCGCTGAAGCCGTGTCCGCCGAAGCCGCCCGCTACAGTTACTGGCTGGATACCTTTTGTCTGGACAGCGACTACGACTATGACCCGGTGTGGGCCAAGTGCGTTGAGCTGAAGGTCGCCCCGACCTTTCACTCCGCGGCGATGGGCTGGGGCAGCCGCACCTCAACCTCAACCTATATGTATAACCACATCGGCCATTTTGCCGAGGCCGGCGAGGCGGTGTGCAAAGCCCTGTTCTTTGGCGGCGTGACCCGGCGCTTCCCCAGCTTGAAGTTCGCCTTTCTGGAGGGCGGGGTCAGCACTGGGGCGCGGCTGTACGCCGACCTGATCGCCCGCTGGCACAAGCGTAACCCCGAGGCGATTGAGAACTACAATCCGGCCAACCTGAACCCCGAGCTGTTGCTTGACCTGTGTCAGAAATATGGCGGCAGGGTCACCGAGGGACGGCTGCAACACCTGAGCAACGCCAGCGGGGCGACGATCAACACCCGGGCCGCCCCGGACATCAAGAACGACTTCCACCGCACCGGCATCGGAGGAGCCGAGGATATCAGAGACCTGTTTATTCCGCACTTCTATTTCGGTTGCGAGGCCGATGATCCCATGAACGCCACCGGCTTTAACACCACGGCGAATCCGTTCGGCGAGCAGGTCCGCTCGGTCTACAGTTCCGATATCGGCCACTGGGACGTACCCGACATGACCGAGGTGACGGAAGAGGCGTATGAGCTGGTCAAGCATGGGATACTGAGCGAAGAGAACTTCCGTGACTTTGTGTTCACCAACCCAAGCACCCTGTGGACGGGCATGAACCCGGACTTCTTCGCCGGCACGGTGGTCGAAAAAGAGGTCGGTCGGCTCCTGGCCACCGCTACCCACTAGCCTCGCGCACGTGGCGGAGGCACGCACGATTGTGGCCGCCACCCCCAAGACGGCCGGCGAGCCGAACATGGCTTCCCCCTCAAGGGGAGAGGGAAGGGGCCGCTAGACGCCTTCAATGACGATCATCCGGGCGCGGGAGGCGCTCTGACGCAGCGCCTTGGGTTCACGGTATTCGTCGGAGTTCCACCACGCTTTGGCCTGCTCCACACTCTCAAATTCGAGCACAACCACCCGGCCGGGCTGCCAGTCGCCCTCCAGGGTTTCGGCTTGGCCGCCGCGCACAATGAATGTACCGCCATATGCCTTGACCGTTGCCGGGACGAGCCTGGTATAGCTCTGATAGGCCTCAGGATCGGTCACGGTGACATCAACAATGATATAGGCTGACATCGCTCTCCTCCTTGGGAACTTCCGGTCCGCCTGCGCCGGACCGCTCCGCTCTTCCCTATCGGTGCGCCTCACCGAATGCAATTGGCCGGGGCTTGGGGCCACAAACGATAGGCTTGGTCAGCGATCTGCTCCGGCCCCGGTATGGCGCTGAGTCGCTGCGCTACGCTCTGGTCGGGGTGTCGCTGCTCAATGTCCGGGCCGCGTTTCATTACTCCATGGCCGGGCGGACGCTGCCGGCCGACCTGGACCGGGCCAAGGCCGCGGAGGCGGCCGGATGACAGGGGACCTTAGCCGCCCTTTTGTGAGGGGTCAGAAGCGGTGTCTGCCAGCCGCCGTTGTATCGAGCGGTACATCGGCCGGCTCAGCCACAGTATGAACATTGGGGACAGATGGGCATCAGATCAGAAAGGTCAGGTTGGGCAGGGGTTCTGCCGCGTTGACCAGCAACACCTGCTTCCAGAACATTTTGAGTTCGCCGTTGACGTGGCGCAGCTTGTGGACCGTCCGCCCGCCCCACTGGCGCAGCTCGTGTCTAGCCTGGACGGACAGCTCTACCAGCAGGAAGTTTGAGCCGACGATAAACGCGCCGGCGTCGGTCTTTTCGACCTCGATGTTCGAGATCAGCCGGCGCATGACCGAGGCCGGCTCCTGGCTGTAGCGGTAGCCGCTCTGGAGCAGTTTGATGCGTGTCGCAATCCGGGAGCGGTTGTCATAGATGTGCGACATCTGGTGCCTGGGGTCGGTGTCGCCGCCGGGCTGGGCCGGCACCCAATAGGTGGCGTCGTCCTCCCACAGGGCTTCCCACTCGGCGTAGCGGGCCTCATCGGCCAGCCGCGCTTCCTTGTAGAGAAACGCTTCAACCGCGCGATATTCGGTGTCTGACAGCATGGGTTTCAGCGGCTCATAACCGAGCGGTAGTGTTTCCAGAAGGCGCGGTTGGTGACCTCATCGGTGACGTGGGCCACAATCCGCCCCTGCGCGTCGCGGTGTTCGCGGTGCTGGCCGCGGCTCAGCTCCAGCCACTCGGGCTGGCGGGCGTGCAGGCCGGCCTGGTTGCGGCTGGCAATGGTAATGTCCTCGGGCAGCAGAAAGGAGGCCGGACCCATGGCCGCTTCGCTCTGGCGCAGCAGCCGGGCGTTCAGCTCTGGGGCCCCCTTGAGAAACATGGGTGTATGCCACTGGATAGATTCCTCGGTGCTGAGCGGATAGAAGAGAGCGACATTCATCTCGGCCAGGAACAGGTTGGGGAAGATCAGGGCGTGGGGCGGGCCCTCAAACACCCGTCGCTGGGCTTCGGCCTTGCCGCAGCTGTGTTCTAGGGCCGACAGGTAGGCGGCGTATTTGTCGGGGGCGGCACCAAACCACTCGAACGGTTTTTGGTAGCCCAGCGCCCATTCAATTTCGGTATGGCCGTTGCCCCAGTCGCGCAGAATGCCCTTGTTGCTGCCCTCGTCGCCGACAAAGCGCTGATAGTGGGAGCCGGCCGCCTTGAGAATGGCGCTATGCACAAAGCCCAGATGGTAGCCGTCGGTGTCGTTCTCGGGGATCATTTTCCAGTTGGCCTGGTAGCGGTGTTTGACCCAGCCGGCGCTAAGCGTAAGCTCGCCCTCGGGCGACAGGTCACAGGCACGGTCAATGAGCTGGCTGGCGCTGCCGAGGTGCTCGGCCAGCGACGGGCCGTGCGGGCTCAGGCTGGCGAACACAAAGCCCCGGTAGCTATCGCAGCGGGCGACCGGCGACAGGCCATAGTCGGCCTTGTTGAAGTCCGGGCCATAGGCCCCGGGGTAGGGCACGCCGGTCAGCCGGCCGCTCAGGTTATATGTCCAGCCGTGGTAGGGGCAGGTAAACGCCCGGACATTGCCCGAGTCTGCCGGGCAGACCATTGTGCCGCGGTGGGCGCAGCGGTTGAGAAAGACCGCCACGCCGCCGGCTTTGTTGCGGACCATGAGCACGGGTTGGCGGCCGAGCTGGCGGGTCACATAGTCGCCCGGCTGGGGGATCTCGCTCTCGTGGCCGACAAACACCCACACCTGGTAGAAGATTTTTTCGAGTTCCTGCTCAAAGATGTGTGGGTCGGTGTAGAGCGAGGCGTGAATCTTGTCGTCGTGAACCAGGGTTTGAACATTGACCGGTGCCTCAAGCTGGCTTCCGTTGTGTGTGGCCTGCTGCATATTCGGTCTCCTTCTGCGCTGTGGCGGGTTACTGGCCGGCAACCCGGGCCAGGGAACCCGTGCCCGTCTCCTGCTCTGGCGAGCAGTTTAGCACACTCGGCGAGCAGGACCTACCCGCCCGGCGCAGGGCCCGGCGGCGTTTTTTCCCCGCCCTGTCCATGCATCTCGGCTGAGCAGACAGGACGCTTGACTGATGTCTGGACTGATATTGCTCCCCTGGGCAGCCAGGCAAAGGAGCGGATTGGCTACCCGACGCAAAAACTGCTGGCGCTGCTGGAGCGCATCATCACAGCCTCATCCAACGAAGGTAATGTCATTCTTGACCCGTTCTGTGGGTGTGCGACGGGCCCTCGTTGCCGCGGAGCATTTGGGCCGCCAGTGGGTGGGGATTGACCTGTCGCCGGTGGCGGCCCGGCTGGTCAAGAGCCGCTTAGAGCAGGAGATGGGGCTGTTCTATGAGGTGCATCACCGGCAGGACATCCCGCGGCGCACCGACCTGGGCGAGTTGCCACATTACAAGACGCAGAAGCATACGCTGTTCGGCCGGCAGGAGGGGCTGTGTGGGGGGTGTGAGGTGGCGTTTCCGTTTCGCAACTTCACAATTGACCATGTTGTGCCGAGGGCGAAGGGCGGCACGGATCATCTCGACAATCTGCAAGTGCTGTGTGGGGTGTGCAACAGCGTGAAGGGGCGGGGGACACAGGCGGAGCTCAGGGCACGGCTGGGGGCGCAGGGGGTGATTGGGTGAGAGGGGCAGAAGCAGGATGGGGTGTTGGCCTGTGAAAAAGTTGGCATGTTTGTTCCCCTCACCCTAGCCCTCTCCCTCCAGGGGAGAGGACGGGACGGGGAGTCAAGGGAATCTCATAATCGGATGAATCCGGTTCAGACATCAGCGCTCGGCGTGATCGTCGGGCGGCGGCCCTCCCGTCCCGGTCAGCACCCGGTAGAAACAGAAGCTGACCAGCCCGACGACAAAACTGACCGATACCAGCATGGAAATCCACCCTCCGGCTGTCATTGGCGTGTCTCCTCAGTCATCCAGCGGCAAGCGCCCGTCAATGTCCAGGCCGGCGGCCCGCCAGCGTCGCTCGCCGATGTAGGTTGCGGCAGCCAGCAGGACCAGGACGACGGCGATGAAGCCCACGGTCCAGCGGGCGACCGGGTTCCGGGTCAGGTCGTGGAGGGAGTCGGGGAGGCTCTGGAAGCAGAAGCCGACGATGACCACGAGCAGGTAGGCCGGCGAGAGGTATTTGATGATAAAGCGGAAGACATGGGGGATGTGGAGCAAGGCCCCGCGGTGGGCCTCGGCCAGACCCCGGTCAATGCCGAATACCCAGCCGAAGCAGATAATCAGCGCGGTAGCCATGACGAAAATGCCGAGCGTGCCAACCCAGAAGTCCATGGTGTCGAGGGCGACGAGGTCCTGACTGAAGTACAGCACCCACAGTGAGCCGAAGGTGGACAGCAGGCCGAGACAGACGATGGCGGGGGTGCGGGATATGCCGAGGGCTTCGGACAGAAAGGCGAATATCGGCTGGAGCATGGACAGGGAGCTGGTGACGCCGGCCAGAAACAGCATGAGGAAGAAAATTACGCCGATAATCTGCCCGAAGACGCCCATGTAGGCGAAGACGACCGGCAGGGTGTGAAAGCCGAGACCGAAGCTGCTGCCGACGGCGATGCCGGCCCCCAGAAAGATGAAGGCCGCGGGGATGGTAATCAGGCCGCCGAGGGCGACTTCAACAAACTCGTTGGTTGAGGAGGCGGTCAGCCCGGACAGCACAATGTCGTCTTTTTTGGTCAGGTAGGAGGCGTAGTTGATGATGACGCCAAAGCCGACCGACAGGCTGAAGAAGACCTGGCTGGCGGCAGCTAACCAGGTCTTGAAGTCGCCGAGTTTGGAGAGGTCGGGGTTCCACATGAAGCCGAGGCCGTTAGCAACGTTCTGGTCGGGGAGGCTGGGGTCGGGCGTGCCCAGGGTCAGGACGCGGGCGAGCACAATCAGGGCGCAGACAAGCATGGTCGGCATGGCGATTTTGCAGAAGGTCTCGATGCCTTTGGCCAGGCCACGCCAGATGAACCACAGGTTGAAGGCGACGGTGGCCAGCAGAAACAATACGCCGGGGTGCAGGCTGCCGTTCAGGGTCAGGCCGTTGGCGTTGTTGCCGGTTACCGCGGTGAAGAAGTGGCCCGACTGGGCGGGGTACTGGGTCGGGTCCGGGCCAAGGTCAATGCTGCCGGTCAGGTAGGCAAAAAAGTAGCGCAGGCACCACGATTCGATCAGCACATAGTACATGTAGACGATGAGGGGGACGAGCAGGCCGAGCACGCCGCTGTAGCGGGCCGGCCGGCCCCTGCCGACGATGCCCAGAATGGCCGGGGCGGAATGCAGACCCTTGCGCCCGCCGTAGCGGCCGAGGCTCCACTCCGCCCAGCAGATCGGGATGCCCAGAAACAGGAGGGCGCAGAAGTAAGGGATCATAAACGCCCCGCCGCCGTTCTGGGCGGCTTGGCCGGGAAAGCGCAGAAAATTGCCCATGCCGACCGCGGACCCGGCTACGGCTAAAATGACCCCGACCCGACTCCCCCAACGTTCCTGCTGTTCAGTCATAGTGGCGTCTTTCCTGTGAGACACAATGGGGCGGGGCCTCGGCAAAGCGTTGTTCACACTCGGGGATACTGCCCGGTTTGAGCCGGCAGGTCCGCAGGATGGAGTGCGACGATGACCGGTCGCAGTCGTGTTCCATCCTGACTTCGTAAATCATGGCTGTCCTCTCTGTGTGGAATGACGGATGTCCGCCTCGGGCGGCGCGCATCCGACCTAGCCACACGCGACCAGCGCTTTTTGGAGCGCGTCGCGGTCAAAGCCTTTGCCGATGAACACGACATGCTCTGGCGGCTCGGGTAACAGGTCAATCCATTCCATGTCAAACTCACCCGCAACGTACTGGAACATCCACTGTTCCTCCGAATCGGTAAACCGGACAAAGCCTTTGGCCCGCCAGACGGTGGACGGCAGGGCCCGCATCAAGGCTTCAAACCGGGCACGGACCAGCGGGGACTGACACAGGTGGGTCAGGGTATGAAAGTGGTCGTGTACAGGCCGGTCATGCGGGCTGGCCGAACGGGCACCTGTTTCCCAGGATGGAACACGCCTGTGACCGGTCATCGTCGCGTTCCATCCTGTTGTTGCCAGAATACGGTCGTAGTCCATTGCCCCCCGCTCGGTCAGGATAATGTGGGCGCGGGGGTTGAGCCGGCGAATCCGGGCCGTCAGGTCTGCCAGGGTGTGTTCATCGGCCAAGTCGCGCTTGTTAAGCACCACAAAGTCGGCCAGCTCGGTCTGCTGTTGAATCCCGGCGTGCAACTCTTCGGCCAGCCGGCCAAAATTGGGCGGGTCAAGCACGGCGATCAACGACGCCAGCCGGACCCGGGTCAGGACTTCTTCCCTGGTAGCCTGGTCGATCAACTCGACCGGGTCGGCCAAGCCGGTAGCCTCTACAAAGATCACATTCGGTTTGAGTACCGCGACTTCCTGGAGGGCTAGGCCGAGCGTGCTGCCGATTGTGCAACAGATGCAGCCGTTGGTCATCTCGCGGACGCTGAAGCCCTGCCCGCGCAGCAGTTCGCCATCGATATTGACCTCGCCGTACTCGTTCATCATCACCGCCGGCTTGAGCCCGACTGCCAGGCAGTGATCCAGCAGGCGCTTCAGCAGGGTGGTCTTGCCGCTGCCTAAAAAGCCGGAGAGCAGGTGGAGCGGAATCCGCTCGGCCTCGGTGAAGACCAAGCGTTCCTTGCGTGGGCTGTCCGCCATACGGCCAGTATTCCAGGATTCTCCAGGTGAGGGAAGGGCGGGCATGGGTTCTCCCCGGCGTGTGGTGACAAGCGCTGCTGCCGGATAGAAAAGAGTGGCTACGGTGAGGGGGCGGTGGCAAGCCTGTGTCAAGGCTGTCCATTACCAGTCTGAGTACGCCCTGATCGCGGCGTCACAATTCAGGGGTGTGTTGAAGCACAGGAGGACAACTTGGCGTTCTAGCGGTCTAGGCGCTTGAGGGCGGCCTCGATCTGATCCATGCCTTTTTCCAGGTTGGCCATTGAGGTGGCATACGAGATACGGACGTTGTTGGGTGCGCCAAAGCCCTCGCCGGCGACGAGGGCGACGCGGGCCTCTTCCAGCAGATACAGGGCGAGTTCGGTCGCCGATTCGATGCGGGTGTCCGGCCCTGTTGCTCCAAAGTAGCCGGACACATTGGGAAAGACATAGAACGCGCCTTCGGGCAGGGTACAGGTGATGCCGGGAATGGCGCGCAGGCGGTCAACGATGTAGTTGCGGCGTGTGGCAAACTCGGCGGCCATAACGCCGACCGGCTCTTGGGTCCCGGTCAAAGCCGCCACTGCCGCGGCTTGGCTGATAGAGCTGGGGTTTGAGGTGCTTTGGCTCTGGAGCGTTTCGAGCGCTTTGATCAGCTCTGCCGGGCCCGCGGCATACCCCAAGCGCCAGCCGGTCATGGCGTAGGTCTTGGACACCGAGTTGACCAACAGGACCCTGTCGCGGAAGGCGGGCTTGAGGGCCAGAATCTGGGCGCAACGCGGTGAATCGTACAGAAACTTTTCGTACACATCGTCCGAAATAACGAGCAGGTCTGTCGGCTCAATCACTTCAATCAACCCGCCCAGTTCTTGTTCCGTATAGGCTGCACCGGTTGGGTTTGAGGGACTGTTGAGCAGGAGGACCTTGCTGTTGGGGCCAATAGCCGCTTTGAGCTGCTCGGCGCTCAGCTTAAAACCGGTCTCCTCGGTCGTTGGCAACAGCTTTGGCCGCGCGCCGGTCAGGATAACCATGTCCGAATAGCTGACCCAGTACGGGGTGGGAATCAGGACCTCGTCGCCCGCTCCAAACAGGGCGTGGAAGGCGTTGAACAGGGTGTGTTTCCCGCCCGAATTGGTGGTCACTTCCGATACGGCATAGCTGAGCCCATTGTCCCGGTCCAGTTTGGCGATAATCGCCTCTTTGACGGCGGCGGTCCCGCCGACCGGGGTGTATTTGGTCTGGCCCTGGTTGATGGCTGCCACGGCCGCGGCCTTGATATGCTTGGGCGTGTCAAAGTCGGGCTCTCCAGCACCAAAATCAATCACGTTGATGCCCTGGCGACCAAGGGCGGCGACCTGGGTGGTGACGGCGAGTGTGGGAGAGGGCTTGATGAGCGACAGACGTTCGGCGAGCTGTGTCATGGTTCTGTATGTGGGCTTGAGGGCATTGTGGAGTTTTCGGTCAGCTTTTCCCGCAGACGTTGCTCAACGTGGGGCGGAACTAGCCCCTGGACCGATCCCTCAAAGCTGGCAATTTCTTTGACGAGGCGCGAGGCGGTATAAAAATGGGCGGCACCGGTGGCCAGGAAGATCGTTTCAATGTTCGGTTTCATGTGCCGATTCATGAGGGCCATTTGAAACTCGTACTCAAAATCGGACGCCGCCCGCAGGCCACGAATCACAATGGAAGCTCGCATTTTTTCAACATAGTCAACGAGCAGGCCGTGAAAACTATCGTAGATCACCCGGTCGCCCGCCTCTTTGAACTCTTCGCGGAACATAGCGATGCGTTCCTCGGGCGTAAACAGATAGTTTGACTTCTGCGGGTTGTACACCACCGCCACGACGACCTCGTCAACAAGCTCTAAGCTGCGACGGACAATGTCGATGTGCCCGCAGGTCGGTGGATCAAAAGAGCCTGGGTAAATGCCCCGGCGTTTCACGCGGCCTCCTCATCTCGGTACTGGTAGAAGGATACCCCGGTTTTGCCGTAACGACGGCGATCCGTCAATACCAAACCGCCATAGGTGTCAGCCCCGCTCTCGCCGGGGTCATGCTCGGCCACGACCCAGGCGTCAGGGCTGAGGAGCCGGCCGCTGGCTAACGCCCGGAGCATCTTGTCCACCCAGCCCTGGCCGTATGGCGGATCGACAAAGACACCCCGGAAGCGTAAGCCCTGCTGGGCGGCGATTTTCAGCCCGGTGGCGGCATAGGTGCGCAGAATACGGCCCCGCTGGCGAAAGCCGGTTGTGCGCAGATTGGTCCGAAGTGCACGCTGGGCTTGTGGGTGCGGATCAACAAAAACAGCCGACTTGGCCCCCCGGCTCAGGGCTTCAATGCCCAGCGCGCCAGTGCCGGCAAACAGGTCAAGGATGGCAGCCCCCTGGAGTGGAAAGCGACTGGCCAGGATATTGAAAATCGCTTCTCTGACCTGATCGGCCGTTGGCCGGACGGTGTAGCCCTTGGGCGCTTTGAGTTGGAGGCCACCGCGGGAGCCGGTAATGATACGCACTACGCACTCAGAATACGGGCGGCCACCACTGCGGCCCCCCAGTGTGGTCTGGCTGACGCCGGGTGGGTTCAGGCCAGCGTCAGGCATCCCACTATAGGCGCACACGCCCTTGTTCGGCAAGCGGAATTTCGTCACCATGGACTGTGGTGAACTTCGTACTGGTGCCGGTGAAAGCCCTGGCCGAGGGGAAAACCCGCCTGTCGTTTGTGCTGTCCGAGACGGCCCGCCGAGCCTTGTCGCGGGCCATGCTGACCGATGTGGTGACGAGTGTTTTTCAGGTTCCGGCGGTTGATCGGGTCGTGGTGGTCAGCTCCGACCTGTCCCTGCTGGCCCTGGCCCGGGGGCTGGGAGCGTTGACCGTAGATGAGGGACATCCGCGCGGGCTGAACGGGGCGACCGGGCTGGGGACGGACTTTTGTCTGCGTCACGGGGCAACGACGCTCTTGGTGTTGCTGTCCGATTTGCCGCTCATCCGCCCACAAGACATCGCCCATCTGTTCGCTCAGTTGAGCGGTCGGCCCGAGATCCTGCTCGTACGCTGTAAGTATGGGGATGGGACCAACGCCTTTATGCGCGTGCCGCCGCTGGTCATGCGGCCGTGTTTTGGTGGGCCAAGCCTGGCCGCCCATCAACAGGCCGCCCGCCGACAGGGTATTACATGTCGCGTTGTCGAGGCACCGAGCATTCGCTTTGATCTGGACTCGGTGGAAGACCTCAAACAGTGTGAGCACAAACAGCCCGCCCCGCATACCGCTCGGGTACTGCACGAATATGGCGTCTTTCGCGCTGACCGACCGAAGGTGTAAATCGGTGGAACATGGGGAAGCCCAAGCTTATTGTGATCGCCGGACCAACGGCCAGCGGAAAAACGGCCCTGGGGATTGAACTAGCCGGCCCTTGTCACGCCGAAATCGTGAGCGCTGATTCCCGTCAGGTGTACCGCTATCTCGATATTGGGACGGCTAAACCCACACCCCATGAACGGCGCGCCGCCCGCCACCATTTGCTCGACGTGGTTGAGCCGGACGCGGGCTTTGATGTGGCGCGTTTTCGTCGGCTGGCCCAGACCGCCATCGCCGATATTGTGCGGCGTGGAAAACACGCCTTTGTGGTCGGCGGGACGGGGCTCTACATCCGCGCCCTGATACGCGGGCTGTTTGATGGACCGCCGGCCGATAACGCGCTGCGGGCCCGTCTGCGGCAGCAGGAAGACGAGGTGGGCGGCGGCTTTTTACACCGCCAACTGCAACTGCTTGATCCACCGGCTGCCGGCCGCCTGCACCCGCACGATACGCCGCGCCTCATTCGGGCCTTAGAGGTGTTTCTGCTCAGCGGCACCCCGCTCAGTCAGTGGCAGGCGCAGCACGGCTTTCGGGAGCGACTTTTTGACACCCTGACGATCGGCCTCGAACGGGACCGCGCCAGCCTGCACGAACGAATTGGCCGGCGCTGTCGGGAGATGGTCCAGAATGGGCTGGTGGAAGAGTTGCGTAGGCTGTGGCAGCGGGGCTACAGTCCCGACCTGCCTGTTCTGCAGACGATTGGCTATGCCCAGATGCGACGTGTTCTTGAGCACCGGTGTGGGCTGGAAGAGGCGCTGGGCGACATGGCGCAACACACCCGGCGGCTGGCCAAACGGCAGATGACGTGGTTTCGCGCTGAGCCCGCGGTATGCTGGTTTGGTCCAGACCAGATCGGCCAGATTCGGACCACGGTCGCAAGATTTTTACAAATTTGATAAGGGGAGAGCCGTGCAGACGACCTATCTGGATTTTGAGCAGGGGCTGAGCGAGCTTGATGAGCGGATTGAGGTACTCGGTCGCCGGGAAGACTGCTCAGCCGAGGAGCAGGTCGAGCTAGCCCGGCTGACCGAACGGCGGCAGGCTCAGGAAGCGGAGATTTACAAGGTCCTGCTGCCCTGGCAGCGTGTCCAGCTCTCGCGCCATACCGACCGGCCCTATAGCCTGGATTATATTCGGTCCTTGAGCAGCGAGTTTGTCGAACTGCACGGCGACCGGACATTTGCCGATGACCCGGCTATTGTCGGCGGTCTGGCCCGCTTCCAGGGACGAGCCATCGTTGTCGTCGGACACCAGAGGGGCAGAACGGTCCGGGAAAAGATCTCCCGTAATTTTGGCATGCCGCGTCCCGAGGGGTATCGAAAAGCGCTGCGGTTGTTTTATCTGGCGGAACGCTTTGGCCGGCCGGTGGTGTCCTTTATTGACACCCAAGGTGCCTACCCTGGGGTGGGTGCCGAAGAGCGTGGCCAAGCTGAAGCGATTGCCCGCAATATCCGCGAGTTGGCCGGTCTACGGACGCCGGTGATTGTGGTGGTGATTGGCGAGGGGGGCAGTGGCGGAGCTTTGGCGCTGGGGGTCGGTGATCGGGTGTTAATGCAGGAAAATGCGTGCTACTCGGTCATTACCCCGGAGGGCTGTGCCGCTATTCTGTACGGCGAGCGGACTCCCGAGCGGGTGGCCAAGGCGGCTGAGGCGATGAAAATTACCGCTCCCGACCTGTTACGCCTGGGGGTGATTGACGAGATTATACCCGAGCCGCAGGGCGGAGCGCATCGCCACCCGCGGGCGGCCACGACCGCGGTTGGTCAGGCCATCGCCCATCATTTGCACGAGGTCGTTCGCCTGCCGCTTGATGAACTGCTGGCCCACCGCTACGAAAAGTTCCGGCGTATGGGGACGGAGGCGGTGCGCGACCCCGGTGGGCCAAGCACCGATAGACGCGGACCCTGAATTGTAGTACAAAACGAGCCGTGCCGAAAAAACGTCCCGCCGTCTCGCTTGCTCCCCTGCGTGAAAAAATTGACCGGATTGACGCCCAGATTGTCCGCCTCATCAACCGCCGGGCGAGTGTGGCCCAACGCATCGGCCGGGCCAAGCACGGCGATCAGGCCGCGGTCTATGTGCCGAGCCGCGAGCACCAGATTGCGGCCCGTCTGGCCGAACTGAATAGCGGACCGCTTTCGACCCCCGCCGTTCAGGCCATTTATCGCGAAATCATCTCGGCCTCGCGGGCGCTTGAACAACTGCCCCGGGTTGCTTACCTGGGGCCAGCCGCGTCATACACCCATATGGCCGCCCGCGAACAGTTGGGTGCCCAGGTTGAGTGCGTCCCGGTCTTGACCATTCCCGAGGTGTTTGCCGAGGTTGAGCACGAGCACACCGATTACGGGGTGGTACCAATTGAAAACTCGACCGGCGGAGCGGTCGATATCACGCTTGACCGGTTTGTTGAGTCGCCGCTCAGCATCATTGCCGAACGCTCTCTGGCCATCCGCCACTGTCTGCTCAGCCGCGCCCCGAGGCTGGAGCGGGTGCAGCGAGTTTTGGCTCACCCGCAAGCCCTGACCCAGTGTCGGCGCTGGCTGGCCACCCATCTGTCGAGCGTGGTCATTGAGGAGGCCAGCAGCAACTCCCGCGCGGCCGAACTGGCCGCCCATGACACCCGTACCGCGGCCATTGCCAGCCGTCTGGCCGGCGAGGAGTATAAGCTCAGGGTGCTGGCCGCGGATATCCAGGACCAGATGACCAATTTTACCCGCTTTGCCATTCTGGGCCACGCCCAGCCCTCGAAGCCGACCGGCCACGACAAAACCGCCTTGTTCGTGTCGGTCAAAGACAGGGCCGGTGTCCTGTACCAGATGCTCAAACCTTTTGCCGACAACGCGATCAATATGCTGCGTATTGAGTCGCGTCCGCTCAAGGGTAAACCCTGGGAGTATCTGTTCTTTATTGATGTAGAGGGCCATACGGATGACCCGCCCCTGGCCCGGGCGCTTCAGGAGATTGAGCCGCTGTGTGTTCAGGTCAGGATTCTGGGCTCGTATGCGACCGTAAAACAGACGGGCCGGACCTAGCCCGATTTGCGGCTGTGTCACGACCGCCCGGGTAAGGACGTATGGATATTGGCAAATACGTTCCAGAATGGATTCTGTCCCTGGTGCCGTATCAGCCCGGCAAGCCGATTGAAGAGCTTGAACGCGAGTACGGCATTACCGACTCGATTAAAATCGCCTCAAACGAAAATCCGCTCGGCCCCTCGCCCAAGGCGGTGGCAGCAATTACGGCCGTGCTGCCGGTGCTCAACCTCTACCCCGATGGCGATGCGTTTTCCCTGAAAAAACGTCTGGCCGAAAAGCTCGGCCTTGACCGCTCGTGTCTGATTATCGGCAACGGCTCAAACGAGTTGATTGAAATGATTGTGCGGACCTTTGTGCGGGTCGGAGAGTCCATTGTGGTCGGTGCGCACGCTTTTGCCATCTACCACTTGGTGAATACAGCCGCGGGGGGACGGACGATAACGGTTCCGCACACCGAGTTCCGGTTTGACCTTGCGGCTATGGCCGAGGCTGTAACCGCAGATACCCGGATCATTTTTCTGGATAATCCCAATAACCCGACCGGGACGATGTATACTCGCGACGAGTGGGAGGTGTTTTTGCAGCGCGTGCCCGCGGAGGTGATGATTGTGGTTGACGAGGCCTACTTCGAGTTTGTGGATGACCCGGACTATCCGAACTCGCTCAATTATCACGCCGCCGACCGGCTCATCGTCACCCTGCGCACCTTCTCCAAGATCTGTGGCCTAGCCGGGCTGCGGGTCGGCTACGGCATCGCTTCGCCCCAGGTGATCGATGCTCTCAACCGTATTCGTCAGCCGTTCAATGTGAACAGTTTGGCCCAGGTCGGGGCCTTGGCCGCCTTGGACGATGAGGCGCATACCCGTCGCACTCAGGACAATAATGCGCGAGGTCTGGCCTATTTGCGCACCGAGCTAGACCGCTTGGGCCTGGAGTACGCGCCGAGTCGGGCCAATTTTCTGTTGGTCAACATCGGGGTCGGGGTTGCCGATAAGCTGCTGCCGGCCGGGGTTATTGTCCGACCGATGGAGGGCTATGGCTATCCGGGCTACGCCCGGGTGAGCGTTGGTACTCCGCACGAGAATGAGCGCTTTATTGGGGCGCTGGAGCGGATTGTCAAGAAAGCCTGAAGACCTATGGCTCGTCTTTTTCAGCGCCTTATCATTGCCGGGGTCGGCCTGATCGGCGGCTCGCTGGGGCTGGCCGCCCGCCAGCGTGGCTTGGTCGGCGAGGTGATCGGCTTTGGGCGGACCGAAGCCAACCTCAAGGTCGCCCTGGAGCGAGGCTGTATTGATGCCTATACCTTTGACCCGGTCGAGGCGGCTCAGGGGACAGACCTGTTTCTGTTGGCCGTGCCGGTTGCCGCTACCCGCCGGGTGATGGAGTCGTTCATCCCCCATTTGCCACCGGGCTGTATTATTACCGATGCGGGCAGCGTCAAGGAGCGCGTGGTGACGGTGTTGGAGAAACTCCTCCCGCCGTCCCTACCGTGTGTGGGGGCGCATCCGGTTGCCGGGACCGAGCAGGCCGGCGCGGCGGCGGCCTTTGCTTCGCTGTTTGAGAACCGCCTGTGTGTGTTGACTCCGACCCCGACCACCAATCCGAACGCCCTGACCCGGGTCCGCGAGCTGTGGCAGGCGGTTGGCATGCGGGTTGAAGAGATGGACATGCGGGTCCATGACCAAGTGTTGGCACGGGTCAGTCACCTGCCGCACCTGATTGCTTTTAGTGTGATGAACGCCGTGCTGGCCAACCACCTGCCCGGCGTGGACGCCCTGGCCTATGCCGGCAGCGCTTTTCATGACCTGAGCCGGGTCGCGGCCAGTCCGGTCGAGATGTGGCGGGATATCTGCCTGGAGAACCGCGCGGCGCTGTTGGCTGCGGTGACCGAGTTTGAGATTGCTTTAGCCGACTTCAAAGCGGCCATTGCCGAGGCTGACGACCAAGCCCTGGCCGAGGCAATAGCCGCGGCCCGGACAGAGCGGCAGCGTTTGACGCGCCTGCGAGAGCGGTCATGACCGACGCCCTGCTCATCAACCCTGCCTCGGCTGGAATGTGTGGAGAACTCCGCCCGCCTGGCGACAAGTCGATCAGCCATCGGGCGGTCATGTGTGGTGCGGTCGCCCACGGCCAGAGTCGCATCTGCAACTGTGCTGTGGGCGGGGATAACCGCAGCACAGTTGGCACTCTCCGGGAACTCGGGGTCGATATTGTTCAGAACGGCAGCGAGGTGCTCGTGACCGGTCGGGGCTGGGAGGGACTGCGAGCGCCGTCCAGACCCCTCGACTGCGGCAATTCGGGGACTACTATCCGCCTGTTGTGCGGCGTCTTGTCGGGCCGGGCTTTTGCCTCTCGGCTCGACGGTGACGTGTCGCTGCGTAGCCGGCCGATGGGCCGGGTTATTGAGCCACTGCGCCAGATGGGGGCCAGGATCACTGGTGAGGGCGGAACAAACCGTCTGCCCCTGCACATCCACGGCCCCGGCCCGGATCAGATGCTTCGGGCGATACGCTACTGCAGCCCGGTGGCGAGTGCCCAGGTCAAGTCGGCCATTCTCCTGGCCGGGCTCCAGGCTCGGGGTACAACCCAGGTCTGGGAACCCGTCCGTTCCCGCGATCATACCGAGCGTATGCTGGCGGCCTTCGGCGGCCGGGTTGAGGTACGGGGCACAATGGTCTCTGTTGCCGGCCAACAGCGGCTGCACGCCTGCGAGCTTGAGGTGCCCAGCGACCTGTCGTCGGCCGCTTTTTTTATTGGAGCGGGACTGATTGTGCCGCACTCCGAGCTGCAAGTCAGCGGGGTGGGGCTGAATCCGACTCGAACCGGGGTGCTCGATATCTTCCGGGCGATGGGCGGTGCGCTGCACATCGACAACGAGCGCCAAGTGGGTGGCGAGCCTGTTGGTGATGTGGTGGTCCACGCCAGTCGGCTGCGCGGCACGCGGATTGATGGAGCATTGGTCGTTCGGGCTATTGATGAGTTTCCGATCATCGCCGTGGCGGCGGCCTGCGCCGAGGGAACAACCGTGATTCGCGGAGCTCACGAACTGCGGCTAAAGGAGAGCGACCGGCTGCAAACGATTGCCACCGCGCTCCAGGCGTTCGGCGTCGGCGTAACCGAGCTACCGGATGGGCTGGTCATTGAGGGCCGGCCTGGCCAGGACCAGCCGTTTCGGGCCGCGGCCGTCTCCAGTGGGGGCGACCACCGCATCGCCATGGCGCTCAGCGTGGCCAGCCTGCGGGCGGACGGGCCGATCGTCTTAGACCGGGCCAGCTGCGTTGACATTTCATTTCCGGGCTTCTATCGCGTGTTGCAGGAGTTGGGCGGCATTGACATCCGGGCCGTCTAATAAGCGGATGAAAACAGGTCTGATTATTGCCCTGGACGGTCCGGCCGGAGCCGGAAAAAGTTCAGTCAGCCGCCTGTTGGCTGAACGCCTCGGCTATCGCTATGTCGACACCGGTGCCCTGTACCGGACTGTCGGCCTGTTGGCCTGGGAGCGGCAGCTCGATCCTGACGACGTCAAGGGTCTGGCGTTGGTGTGTGAGGTGCTTGAGGTCCGTTTTGAGCTGGGTCCGAGCGGCCAGCGTCTTTTTGTGGGCCGGCGGGATGTGACCGAGCAGATTCGGCGTCCTGAGGTGAGCCAGATGGCGTCCAGGGTGTCCGCCCAGCCGCTCGTGCGCGAGCGCTTGCTGGCGATTCAGCGTGAGCTGGGCCGCGGTGGCGGGGTAGTGGTTGAGGGCCGGGATATTGGCACCGTAGTCTTTCCCGAGGCCGACCTCAAGGTCTATCTCGACGCCTCGGCCGAGGAACGCAGCCGGCGTCGCTACCGGGAACTATGCCAAAAAGGCGCATCGATTTCTCTGGAACTGACGCGCAGCGATATGCAGGAACGGGACGAACGGGATCGGGGACGCCGTAACGCACCGCTGCACCCGGCCTCCGACGCCATTATTCTTGACACCACCGGCCTCAGCCTGACAGAAGTGGTGGACATGCTTGCCAGTTGCGCGGAAAACTGTGCAAGTGATGATGGAGAAAGGAAAAAGTACTAAGCGCAGCTCTTGCAACCTGATGGACAGGAGGGTATGCAGAGGCGAGGAGCAGGGAGCTTCCTAGGGGGTACACACAAACATGGAACACAACACCAAGCATGAAGAAGCCCAGACCCACAACCGGGACGCTGCCGCGGCTGAGAGCCTGGATCAACCGGACAGCCCGCCCGCAGAGGAACAGGGTGGCGGGAGTGAAGATTTCAGCCAACTGTTTGAAGAGAGTTTGCAGACAGTCAAACCCGGTGAGGTCGTCCGGGGGCGGGTGGTGAGCGTTGGGCCGGAGGTGGTCACGATCGACATTGGCTATAAATCGGAGGGGCAAATCCCCGTAGCCGAGTTTCGCTCACGCGAGGGAGAAATCACTGTCAGGGAAGACGATGAGGTGGAGGTCTTTTTTGATTCGGCCGACGCCGAGCAGGAAGGCATTGTGCTGTCCCGGGCTAAGGCGGAACAGTTCCGGGTGTGGCACAAAATCGAAGAAGCCTTCACTAGCGGTGTGCCTATTGAGGGCGGTATCGTTGGGAAAGTCAAAGGCGGTCTGAGGGTTGATATCGGGGTCCCGGCCTTTCTGCCTGGCTCGCACGTCGACTTACGTCCGGTGCGAGATCTGGATCGGTTTATCGGACGCCGGGAGAAGTTCGCCATCCTCAAATATAATCGCTCGCGGGCCAATGTGGTCGTCTCGCGGCGCACAGTCTTAGAGCAAGAACAGACGGTCCTGCGCGAGGAGACGCTCAAGCTGCTCGAAGAAGGGGTCATTCTGGAAGGGACGGTCAAGAACATCACCGACTACGGGGCGTTTGTCGATCTGGGCGGGATTGACGGCCTGCTGCATGTGACCGATATGTCATGGGGCCGCGTCGGCCACCCGTCAGAAATGGTCAAAGCCGGCGAAACGCTCGAGGTGGTGGTCTTAAAGTACGACGCCAAGCGTGAACGGGTCTCGCTCGGTCTCAAGCAATTGGTTCCCGACCCGTGGCTCACGGTTGCCGAGCGTTACACGGTCAACGGCCGGGCCCACGGAAAAGTCGTCAGCCTAGCCGATTACGGTGCCTTTGTTGAGTTGGAGAGCGGCGTTGAGGGTCTGCTGCATGTGTCAGAAATGTCGTGGACCAAGCGCATTACCCATCCCTCCAAGCTGCTGTCGGTCGGCGATGAGATCGCCGTTGTGGTCTTGGACATCAACCCCGACCACCGGCGTATCTCCTTGGGGCTCAAACAGATTTCGTCCAACCCGTGGGAGCTGGTGCGGATGAATCACCCAGTCGGCAGCCATCTCTCGGGCAAGGTCAAGAGCGTCACCGCCTTTGGCGTATTTGTTGAGGTCGAGGACGGCATTGACGGCATGGCCCATATTTCTGACCTGCACTGGACCAAAAAGGTCAAACACCCCTCAGAGCTGTTCAAAAAGGGCGATGAGGTTGAAGCGGTTATCCTTGGGGTTGATGTCGCCAACGAGCGGGTCTCGCTGGGGATCAAACAGGCGGTGGTTGACCCGTGGCAGACCCTGGCCGAGCGCCATCCGGTCGGCAGCCATATCTCAGGCAAGGTCGCCAGCGTCACCGACTTTGGTGTGTTTGTTGAGGTCGAAGACGGGGTTGAGGGGCTGGTCCACATTTCTCAGTTGTCGACCGAGCGGGTTGAGAAACCGTCGGCACTGTTTGATGTCGGGGTCGAAGTTGAGGCTGAAGTCATCCACATTGACGCCCGTGAACATAAGATGGGGCTCAGCATTAAGGCCCTGCGTCGGAACGAGGAACGGGCCGAGATGGAGGCCTACTTGCAGCGCGAGCAGGAAGAGGCGCGGTTTTCCTTTGAAGATATTCTGGGCGATGAACTACACTTTGACCGGGAAGACGCCGAGGACAAGGACGACCGGCAGAAAGCCTAAAGGGGCAGGGCGGTGACTAAACGGGATCTTATTGGGGAAGTGGCTGAGCAATACCCAAGGTTCTCACGGCGTGAGGTCGAAGTCATGGTCAATGCGGTGTTTGATAGTATGACGCAGTCCCTCGTGCAGGGCGAGCGGATCGAAATTCGGAGATTTGGAAGTTTTCTCATCAAGGATCGCCCGGCTCGCGAGGGACGCAATCCGCGCACCGGTACGGTCGTCTCGGTGGCGGCCAAACGCGTCCTGCTGTTCAAAGTCGGCAAAGAACTCCGCTTGCGGGTAAACAATAAAACGGCTTCGGTCCAGGCGAACGCGCCAGCGGACGGCGCACCTCCCCGCCTCGACCGGGCCCCCCAGACCGAAAGCGCAGAGGAGAGGTAAAGATCGTTGTGCGACACCCCGGCGAAACCCTACGTCAGGAAGCCCGGACGCTTGGCGATCTGAAACAGGCGGGCTACCAAGTGCTGTCCGTGCGGGAAGAGATGCGGACCAACTTGCTGCGTATGCTCGCGGCCGGTGAGCAGATCCTGCCCGGCATCATCGGTTATGAAGACAGCGTGATTCCAGATGTTGAGAATGCGGTCCTGGCCGGCCACCACATGGTCTTCCTCGGCGAGCGCGGCCAGGCAAAGTCCCGGATTATTCGCGGCCTCACGTCGCTGTTAGACCCCTGCGTTCCGGTCATTCGAGACGCAGAAATTCCAGAGAATCCTTTTGTCCCGATCACGCACCAGGGTAGGCGGCTGGCGGCCGAACGGGGCGACGACCTGGAGATCGCTTGGCTGGTACAGGATGAACGCTACGCCGAAAAACTGGCCACCCCGGATGTGGCAGTGGCCGATCTGATCGGCGAGGTTGACCCGATCAAGGTTGCCGAAGGACGCTATCTGTCAAACGAAGAGACCGTGCACTACGGCCTCATTCCCCGCACCAATCGCGGCATCTTTGCCATTAACGAGCTGCCCGACCTGACCGAGAAGGTCCAGGTTGGTCTGTTCAACCTGATGGAAGAAAAAGACGTCCAGATCAAGGGCTTCAAAATCCGCCTGCCGGTCGACGTAATGATTGTCGCCAGCGCCAACCCGGAAGATTACACCAGTCGGGGGCGGATCATTACCCCCCTCAAAGACCGCTTTGATGTCCAGATTCGGACTCATTACCCGCGCTCGATCGACCATGAGATCTCGATCATGGAACAAGAGGCGACGATCTTTCCGCGCGGAGAGAGGGTTTTTCAGGTGCCGCAGTTCATGAAGGAAATCCTGGCCCAGCTGACCATGGAGGCGCGCAATTCGAGCGAGATCAACCAGGCCTCAGGCGTCAGCGTCCGGGTGACGATCAACAATTTTGAGAGTTTGCTCAGCAACGCCGAGAAACGCGCCGTGCGTCTTGGCGAGACCGACATTGTGCCCAGAATCAGCGACCTGCACGCGCTCTATCCCTCAACCGCCGGAAAGATCGAGCTGGAGTACTCGGGCGAGGAAAAGAAAGACGGCGAGATTATAGAGCGGCTGATCAGCCGAGCGGTGCAAAAGGTCTTCGATCAACACCTGAGCGTCGAAGGGCTGGCCCCGGTCGTAGACTCCTTCAAAAATGGCTGGGGAGTCGAGATTTCGGATGGTATGGCGGCCGCGGACTACCTGGACAAGCAGCGCCAAGTCGCCGGGCTGGCCGATGGTCTCAAGGTCTTGGGGGTGGATTCGCAACCGAGCCTCGTTGCGGCGGCGACCGAATTCATCCTTGAAGGGCTCCATCTCCACCAAAAACTCAATAAAGAGAGCAACGGCGGACGCTATACCTACCGGGCATAGGAGGCTGTCCTCCGGCCCGGGACTCTTCCGGCCCGACCGCTCTGGCTCAGCACAACACGGGTACCCCCCATGATAACCCTACGCTATACCGCCTGGGACGGGAGCCAGCGGGTTCAGCTGTCTGCCGACAAGGTTTTTCAAGAGCTGGCCGACCATTTGTCAGCTACCGACGACATGCGCCAAGCGATGGACAAACTCATGCGCCAGGGCGTAGAGGGAGACAATAACGAAAAGCTCAAGGGCTTAGACGATCTCGTCCGGGATTTGCGCGAGGAGATGCGCGAACGCTACCGCCAAGCCAACCTGCACTCGTCCCTTGACGAGATGCACGACAAGCTCAACCATATTCTGAACCAAGAGCGCAACAGGCTCCAGGAGCGCTGTCCACACAAACCCGAGCTGGAGAACAACAAGGAATTTCTCGACCGTCTCCCCCGGCGGCTGAGCGACAAAATGGAGAAGCTCAGCCGCTATCCATTCGAAGACCAAGCCGCCCACGAGGCGTTTAGCGACCTCATGCAAGAGTTCGACAACATTCGCTCCCTCGAGCACTTCCAGCGGCGCTATGCCGATCTATTCACCGGTCCACAATCACTCACCTATGACGAGACCCTCGACCTGATGAAAGAGATGGCCCAACTGCAAGAGATGGAGCACAACCTGCTGTCCGGCCAGCCCGAGAAAATTGACCCCAGCATACTCCAGGATATGCTCGGCCAAGGCGTACTCCAAGACTTCCAGAACCTGCAACAGATGCAGGCACTGTTGCAGGACGCCGGCTTTGTCGTCCCTCGGGAAGGGCGTCTGATTCTGTCGCCCAGGGGCATCCGGCGCATAGGCCAGCTCGCGCTCCAAGATATCTACGCCGCCCTGCTCCGCGACCGCTCTGGTACCCACGCCGCCGACCACCGGGGTATTGCCGAGATCAAGGTCAGCGAAACCAAGCCCTACGCCTACGGCGACCCGTTTCATCTCGATCTGGTCGGCACCCTCAAAAAGTCGGTAGCGCGAGGCGGCAGCGGGCTGCCGCTGCGCATCCAGCCCGACGATTTCACGGTGTATGAAACCGACCACGCGACCACCACCTCGACCATCCTGCTGCTCGATATGAGTTGGTCAATGAGTTGGGAGGGACGCTTTGCCGCGGCCAAAAAAGTCGCCCTCGCCCTCGAGAGCCTGATTCGGACGCGCTATCCGCGCGACTACTTTGCGATTGTCGGTTTCTTCACCCGCGCGGTTGAGCTGAAAGTCACAGACCTGCCCGAAGCCAGCTGGAATATGGGCGATCCATTCACCAACCTCCAGGACGGCATTCGCCTGGCCTCAGACCTCATTCACCGCCACCCGAGCCACAACCGACAGATTATTGTCGTCACCGACGGCCAGCCCACCGCCTATTTTTCTCACGGCCGGCTCTACTGCGAGTGGCCCTTGTCGTTTGGCGGCATCAGTATGCGGGCCGCCCAAGAAACGCTCAGAGAGGTCAAGCGGGCAACCCAGCGGGGGGTGACTATCAACACGTTTATGCTTGACGACAGCCCGAGCCTGCGGGCGTTTGTCGAAAACATGACCCAACTCAACCGAGGTCGGGCGTTTTACACCCGGCCCGACAGCCTCGGAGAATATCTGCTGGTGGACTACGTCTCCAAGAAGAAAAAGAAGCTCTAAGCGCTCAGCCTTAGTCGGTGTCTGTGTGCTCCGTCATGTTCTGGAGCGCCCGCCGCTTCTCCGCCAACATCTCGACAAACACCTCCTCCTCAAGCGCCCGATAGCGCTCCAGGATAGCCCTGACTTTATCCTGACCCTCCTGTTCTGCCATTTGGGCCAGATTTTCAGACACCCAGCCCAGATGGCGTATCTCGTCATCCTGGAGTTCATCAAGGACCTTACGGGTAGCTGCATCCACATCGGGCCGAGCGGCGTGCTCTTCATAGCGCTTGCGGGAGCGCTCCTCCACGACATACGTCAGAGCGAGCAGGTCAAGCAGCTTTGACGGCAGACCGATTTTGCGGCGCAGATGGCGATGATAGCCGTTGTCGATACGGACCGGGACGCCACCCAAGGCCCGAATCCGTTCAGTCCACAGCCAGGCGTGCTTGGTTTCGTCGGCCAGATGCCGGGAGAGTTTATCCTGGAGGCGGGGGTCGTCCATCCGGTTGATCAAACGCAGAATAAGGTCAGCGCCCTGCAACTCAGCCTCACGGTAGTAATTGAACAGCAGAATATCGTAGGCGTTTTTATCCATAGCATTCTCTCAGACCTCCTCAGAGCCGAACCCGCCCGGCCCCGAGGCAGGCGGGTATGAGGCTTAGCCAGGGGCGACCTCCATGAGCCGGTCAATGCAGGCTTGCAGCTCCGTCAGGCTGGAAATCTCCTGCTCCGGTCGGGTCCTCTCCAGCTGGTGTCGCAGCTGGGCAGGCAGCTCGGTAGGGGCGAGGCGTTTCCGGTTCAGCCAGACGGTGTGAATGCCAACGGCCTGGGCACCGGCAATATCGTACCGCGGTGAGTCGCCGACATGCACGGCTTGCTCAGGTCGGCAGCCGGCGGCCTCAAGCGCGGCCTCAAAAATGGCCGGATGGGGCTTGCCGCGGGCAAACTCGCCGCCAACAAAAATAGTCTGAAACAACGCCTCCAGGCCACTTGTTGCGACCTTGCTGCGCTGCATGGACGGCGCGCCGTTGGTCAACAGGCTCAAGTGGAAACGCTGGCCAAGGCGGGACAGCACCGGCACAACATCAGAGAAAGGCCGGCAGCCGCGGAGGCGGTAGTGCCAGTACAGGGCGGCGGCCTCACGCTCCACCGCCGGGTCATGACAGCCCCAATTGGCCAAGGTTTCCTGCCAGACCGCCCTCAGCATGGCCTCGGGCGAAGACAGGTGGCGGAGGTAGCGGTCGTAGTCGCCCCAGGCCGTCTCTGAGACGTGGCGGTAGGTCTGGACGAGCTCCGGGGTGGGAATGTCGGGCCACCGCCGGCGGATGACCGCGCAGGCGTAGTTAAGCGCCTCACTAACCGAGTCGCCGTCATCGGCCAGCGTCCCGTCAAAATCAAAGAAAATTGCGCTGAGCATAGGCTTAAGGGCAAGCGTGCGGCTTGCTTGCACCCTTGCATTGTGCGCCTTCTGCGGGGCGTATGCAATTGCCGCCGCGGCAATGGACGCCTTGATCTGGGCTTTGAGGTTGATGGCGGCAGCCTGGGCGTTGGGGGCGGGGATGTCGAGGCTCTCGCCAAAGCGGTGCTTGACCCGGTCGGTCATAATCACGCCGGGACAGATGGCGTTGGCCCGGATGTTGTTTCTGGCGCAGGTGCCGGCCAGGACTTGGGTCAAGGCGATGATGCCGCCCTTGGCCGAGGTGTAGATGTGGAGGGGAAACGAGCCGCGCAGCGCGACGACGGACGACATATTGATGATCGAGCCGCCCCCGTTTTCAACGAGTTTGGGAATGCCGTTCCGGCAGCACAGAAATGTGCCCAGCAGGTCGAGCGAGATGGTGTGGTCCCAGACCGACATATCGACCTCGCTGACCGTGCCGTCTGCGACAATCGAGCCGCCGGCGCTGTTGTACAGTACGTCAAGCTTACCGTATGCCGCCAGCGTTGCGCTGATCGCGTTTTGCACGCTGTCTTCGCTGGTGACATCGGTTTCTACAAAGGTCGCCTCACTGCCCCCTTCCCGGACCAGTTGTTCGGCCGCCCGGCGTAGCTCGGGTCGCAGTTCAGCGAGCACAACCTTGGCACCTTCCCGGCTGAAAATCTGCGAGGCTGCCCGCGCAATGCCCGAGCCGCCGCCGGTAATGAATGCTACTTTTCCGTCGAGTCGTCCCATCGCTCGCCGCCTTGGGTCAGAATGCTCAGCCGAGGGGATTATTGCCCCGGTATGGCCGACGGAGGCAACAGCCGGGGCCAAGATGGCAGGGGAGCGGATTAGCGGTCGGTATGGCCAAAGCCGCCGCTGCGGTCGCTGGTGGGCAGCTCTTCCACCTCGTGCCAGTCAACCCGGGCCACCGGGGCGACAATGAGCTGGGCGATGCGCTCGCCGCGCCTGATGCGGACCGGTTGGCGGCCGAGATTGATGACCAGGATGTGGACCTCATCACGATAGTCGGCGTCAATTGTGCCGGGCGTGTTCAGGACGGTCAGGCCGGAGCGCAGGGCCAGACCGCTGCGGGGCCGGACCTGGGCTTCGTAGCCCGTGGGCAGGGCCAGGGCAAAACCGGTCGGGATCAAGGACCGCTCCAGCGGGGCGAGGCTGAGCTCGGCCGGGAGGTCGGCGCGGATGTCGAGGCCGGCGGCACCGGCCGTCATGTAGCGGGGCAGGGGAAGCGGGTCGGGCGGGTGATGGAGGCGGGTGATGGGGACCTGCACGGTGGTGCTCATTGCCGGTCTGCCGAGTTAGAGGCTGATGAGCGCTTGATAGTCGCTGACCGGAGGCGGTTGGCCCAACAGGGTCAGGGTGTTGGGCCAGCCGGCAGCCACGGCCTGCACGTCTTCAAGGCTGATGCGTTTGATGTCGTCCAAGACCTCGGCGAGCGGAATATCGCGCTGAAAACACATTTCACACCGGGCCAGCCGGTACATCCAGGATTCGCTCGTTTCGAGCTCGAGCAGCAGGCTGCCGGTGGTCTGGCTTTTGACGCGTTGCAGCTCTTCGGCGGAGAGCCCGGACCGCGCAATCTCGGCCAGGATGTGGCAGGTCAGGCGCATGGCCTCGGGACTGAGGCGGGGCTGGTGGACAGGCAGATCCCCAGATAGCCGGCGTCCCGGGCGGAGAACAGAAACGCGTTGATGTCATAGACGAGGCCGTGTTTCTCCGGATTTCTTGAAACAGGTGGGAGCGCATCCCACCGCCGAGGACGCTGCTCAGCAAGTGGGCCGCATACCACTCGAGGGCGGTCTGGGGGATGCACGGCAGACCGAGGCTGAGGTGCGTCTGTTCAAGCTCGCGCCGCGGGTGGATTGAGACTCCGGGACGGTTGACAGGCGGGGTGTCATGGCGAGCGGGGGCCGTGCCGGTCAGGCTTGACAGTACCGGTCCAAGCGTTCCGAGCAGCGTCCTGTGGGACGCTCCGCCGGCCATGCTGACAAAGATGCGCTCGGGGCAGTAGTGGTGGTGACGGTAGCGCAGCAGATCGTCCCGCCGCAGCCGTGAGACCGAATCCACTGTGCCGGCGATCGGCCAGCTCAGGGGATGATTTGGCCAGAAGTCACGATGAAAGAGATCGCCGAGCAGCTCATCGGGTTGATCTTCGCTCTGGGCGATCTCTTGGGGGATGGCCGAGCGTTCGTGTTCGATCTCTTCGTCTGGAAAGCTGGAGTGGAGGAGGATATCGGTGAGCAGGTCAAGGGCGAGCGGCAGGTGTTCGCTCAGGCTGCGGGTGTAGTAGCAGATGTACTCTTTGCCAGTAAAGGCGTTGAGCGTGCCGCCGATCGCGTTGATGTCCTGCGCGATCTGGGAGGCGCTGCGCCGTGCCGTGCCTTTGAAGAAGAGGTGTTCCAGGAAGTGGGAGATGCCGTTCTGGTGGTACGGTTCATCGCGCGAGCCGCTCTCAACCCATACGCCGATGGCGGCCGTGGGCATACCGGCGATCTCTTGGGACAGCAGGCGGAGCCCATTGTCGAGAACCGTGCGGTGGACCATCCTAGTTCTTTCCGCCGGCCCTGTGCTGTTCGTCGCGCGCGTCTTTGTGGCTGAGCCGGATTTTTCCCTGGCGGTCAATGTCCAGGACTTTGACGCGGATTTCGTCGCCTTCCTGGACCACGTCCGTGACCCGTCGCACGCGCTCTTCGCTGAGTTGGGAAATATGGACGAGACCCTCGCGGCCGGGCAAAATCTCCACAAACGCCCCAAAGTCCACGACTTTTTTGACTAGGCCGTGATATATCTGTCCGATTTCGGCCTCGGCAGTGATGCGCTCAATTTTGGACACGGCTTTTTCTAAGGACTCGGTATCGGGTGAGGCGATACAGACCGTGCCGTCGTCTTCTACGTCGATCTTGGCCCCCGTTTCCTCGACAATTAAGCGAATCATCTTGCCGCCCGGGCCGATGATGTTGCGGATTTTGTCCGGGTTGACTTTGATCGTATGGATGCGCGGGGCAGAGGCAGCCACTACCGTCCGAGGAGCTTCGAGGGCGCGGACCATCTCGTTCAGGATATGCAGGCGGCCCTCGCGGGCTTGATAGAGGGCTTGGCGCATAATCTCACGCGTGACGCCTGAGGTTTTGATATCCATCTGTAGGGCGGTAATTCCTTCTGTTGTCCCGGTCACTTTGAAGTCCATGTCGCCGAGGTGGTCTTCATCGCCCAGGATGTCGCTCAGGATACGCACCTCCTCGCCCTCTTTGATCAGGCCCATGGCAATGCCGGCAACCGGGGCCTTGATGGGGACGCCGGCGTCCATCAGGGCCAGGGTGCCGCCGCACACGCTGGCCATAGAAGACGAACCGTTGGATTCAAGGATTTCTGAGACAATGCGGATGGTGTAGGGAAACTCGTGGGCCGCCGGCTGGACGGCAGACAGGGCGCGTTCGGCCAGCGTTCCGTGGCCAATCTCGCGCCGACCGGGGTTGCGCATAGGGCGGGCCTCGCCCACGCTGAAGGGTGGGAAATTGTAGTGCAGCATGAAGCGTTTTGAGTGTTCGCCGGTCAGGCTGTCAACCCGCTGCTCGTCTGAGGCCGTGCCCAGGGTGGCGACAACCAGGGCTTGGGTTTCGCCACGGGTGAAAACGGCCGAGCCGTGGGTGCGGGGGAGCACGCCGACCTCACAGCTAATGGGGCGGATATCGGCTGGGCTACGCCCGTCTACGCGGCGGTTGTCCCGGACGACCGCGGTGCGCAGCAGTGAACTGGTCAGCTCTTCAAAGGCCTCGGCAATGTCCTGTTCCCGGTCTGCGTACTCGTCTGCCAGCGCGGCTGAGACCTGGCTGCCGGCCGCGTGAATTGCGCCGCCGCGTTCGTGTTTGGCCGGGATAAACAGGGCTTTTTCGAGCTGTGGGGTGGCGACTGCTGTCACCCGGCTGATCAGGTCGGTGTCGGGTGCGGTTACCTCAAGGCCGCGTTTGGGCCTGCCGGCCACGCGGGCGAGCTCATCCTGGGCATCAAGGACCGGGGCCACTGCCTCTTGGGCCAAGAAGAGGGCTTCAAGCATGGCCTCTTCTGGAACAACGCGGGCACCGCCTTCAACCATGATGATTGCATCGCGGCCGGCGGCGACAAACAGATTCATGTCGCTCCCTTCGAGCTGGCTGAGGGTCGGGTTGACCACCAGCGTCCCGTGCAGGCGCCCGATACGGACGCCGGCAATAGGACCCCGGAAGGGGATGTCTGAGACGTGTAAGGCCGCGGAGGCACCGATCAGGGACAGGGTATCGGCGTCGTTTTCACGATCGACCGATAGGACGGATGCCACGAGTTGGGTTTCGCACCTGAACTCCTTTGGGAACAGGGGACGGATGGCGCGGTCCGTTAAGCGAGAGATCAGAATCTCCCGGTCGGATGGTCGGCCTTCGCGTTTGATGAAGCCGCCCGGGATTTTCCCGGCCGCATAGGTGCGTTCTTGGTAATCAACGGTCAGGGGAAAGAAATCAACCCCTTCCCGGACGGATGTGGAGGCGACGGCGGTGACTAGCACAACGGTTTCGCCGTAGGACACCACTGCCGCGCCGCTGGCCTGTTTCGCCCAGCGGCCGGTCTCAATGGACAGTGGCCGCCCGTAAAACTCCATCGCTATTTTTTTGTACATGGGGCTCCTTTGGGTCAGGGGGGGCCTGCGCCCCGGCTGGGAAGCAGAGCGCAACTCGCCTAGCGGCGGAGTCCGAGACGGCTGACAATCGTCCGGTAGCGCTGTGGATCGATATTGCGAAGATAGTCAAGCAAACGACGCCGACGGCCAACGAGCAGGAGCAGGCCACGTCGCGAGTGGTGATCTTTGGCGTGGGTTCTAAAATGCTCGGTGAGGTAGATGATCCGCTTGGTCAACAGCGCGATCTGGACTTCCGGGGAACCGGTGTCCTGTTCATGCGTCCGGTACTCTTTGATCGTCTCGAGTTTCTGGGCGGCGGTCTGCACGCTCATTCTCTCTCCTTTTCTGGCTCTCTATGCGGTGGGGATTCTAACACGCTGTTTTCACACTGTAAAGCTTGCACGACCCGGGCCAAACGCCAGCCGGCAGGGTGGTGTTGGGCCACGGCGACCAAGGTTCCGTCCGGGGTGACGAGCTGGATACGTTCGTGTGGGGCTGAGGCGGGCGGCATATCGCGCAGGGGGGCTTGTTGGCCACGGTGCAAGGAGCTTGCCACTGCTGGAGAAACTTCGATCGTGCGGTAGTGGCTCAGAGCCTCGGACGGGGACAGCAGGTCGGCCTTCAGCCGCTCTGGCCCTTCCAGGACCGTTGTCAGGGGCAGGCTGTCAGCAAGTCCGAAGGGGCCAAAGGCGGTACGTTTCAAGCTCAGCAGATGGCCCCCGCAGCCAAGGGCCGTACCAAGGTCGGCGGCTAGGGTGCGTACATAGGTGCCTTTTGAGCAGCTGACAGAAAAGCCGAGGGTGTGTTGGCCTTGTACCTCGAGGCTGAGGTGGTGAATCACCGCCGGCCGGGGCTGGCGCTCAACCACAAGGCCTTGGTGGGCGAGCTTGTAGAGCGGAACGCCGTTTTTCTTGATGGCCGAATACATGGGCGGAGTCTGGAGAATGTCTCCGCAAAAACGGTGCTCAAGCTCACGCAGGACATCTGGGCTATATTCGGGGACTGGGGCCGTGCGGCTGACCGTGCCCGTCACGTCCTGGGTATCGGTTTGAACGCCGAGACGAATGGTTCCGGTATACCCCTTCTTTTCGGCCATCAGGAACTGGGCGATTTTGGTACCGCTGCCAATACACACCGGCAATAGTCCGCTGGCAAACGGGTCAAGCGTTCCGAGGTGGCCAATTTTTGTCTTCTTAGCGAGGATTTTTTTCAGGCTGCGGATGACATCCGCGGACGTCATCCCAACTGGTTTATCAACTAGCAGAATACCATTTACTCCGGACACGGTGGTTTTTTCTCTTGGGACGCTGAGGCGGCTTGAGGGACGCTTTTGGTCCGCGCCTGTTGAAACAGCGACTCTATATGGTTTGCTTGGTCAATGCTCGTGTCGTACACAAAGCGCAGCTGAGGAATACGGCGGAGTTGCAGACGACCGGCAATTTGGCGTCGGATATACGCGCCGGCGCTTTTCAGACCGACTTCAACCTCGGTCCGGTCCGGGTGGTGCGGGAGAGAGCCGATCGTGCGGAAAAAAATTTTTGCCTCCCCGAGGTCCGGGCTGAGAGAAACGGTGGTCAGGATGACGCCGCTCACACGCGGGTCTTTGACCTCACGGAGCAGAATATCTGCCACCATCTCCAGCAAGAGGCCGCTGACACGTTCGGGCCTTCGAGAGGGCATACTAGTAATGCAGGAATTCTACGGCTTCCTCACCGACCTCGGCCAAGTGGAGTTTTTCGATAAAGCGGACAACGGCCCGCAGACCACCGTCAATATAGGCTTGGTCAGCCCCGACCTGGCAGATGCCGAGGACGGCTTTTTGCCATAAGTCCTGTCCACCACATTCGGCAATAGAAACATTGAACTCGTTGTGAACCCGGTTCTTGATCCGGCGTAGGACGCCCCGCTTCTCTTTGAGCGAATGGCTGCCCTCAATGTAGACGGCCAGCTGTAAAATACCAACGACCACGCTCCACCTCGTCATCCGACGGCTTGGGATTCGAGCCGGCTTGCCCGGGTCAGATGCGCGCTTGCGCTTCTGGACGCGGTTTAGGCTCAAGGCGGCGCAGCACTTGCTCAAGCTCGTAGATCTCGAGGCCGTCTCCGGGCTGAATGTCTTTACAACTCTCTAGCCCGACCCCGCACTCGGTGCCGGCTGGCACCTCTCGGACATCATCCTTAAAGCGCTTGAGCGTGGCTATTTTCCCCTCGTAGACGACCTGTTGAGCGCGTCGGAGTCGGGCCTGGGCACCGCGCTGGACGCGTCCCTCGTTGACAAAGCAGCCGGCGATCATACCCAGGCGGGAGATCGTGAAGACCTGTCGCACCTCAGCCTGGCCCAAGAGTTTCTCCTCATAGATCGGCTCAAGCAAGCCTTCGAGGGCGGCTCGGATATCTTCAATTAGTTCGTAGATGACCGTGTAGAGCCGGATCTCGATTCCTTCTCGTTCGGCCATATGGGCGGCTTTACTCTCGGCTCGGACATTAAAACCGATGATCACGCCCTTGGAGGCGGTTGCCAACAGGACATCTGACTCGGTAATGCCGCCGGGTGAGGCGTGCAAGATAGAGACCTTGACCTCGTCTGTTGACAGGCGATTGAGGGCGTCACTGACGGCTTCAATTGAACCCTGAACATCTCCCTTGATAATAACCCGGATATCTTTCACCTCGCCGGTCCGAACCTGCTGGTGAAAGTCTTCAAGTGAGGTGCGTGTCGGGTTTTTGGCCAGATCGGTCTCGCGTCGTTTGGAACGCCGATGTTCGGTGACTTGGCGCGCTTTGGCCTCGTCGTTGAGGACGACAAAAGAGTCTCCGGCCTCTGGTACCCCGGTCAGTCCCAGAATCTCGACCGGCATGGACGACGACGCTTTCTCAACTTTATGACCCCAACTATCAAGCATGGCGCGAACACGACCGTGCTGGAGGCCGCACACAAACGGGTCGCCAATTTTGAGCTCGCCCTCCTGGACTAACACGGTGGCAACCGGGCCACGGCCGCGGTCAAGCTTTGCTTCAACAATAATGCCTCGGGCAAGTTTGTCGGGGTGAGAACGCAACTCCATGATATCGGTCTGGAGCAGAATCATTTCCAGCAGCTCGGGAATACCTTCTCCGGTCAGGGCCGATACCGGAGCAACGATGACATCGCCGCCAAGATCTTCGGCCAGCAGACCATGATTCATCAGGTCGCGTTTGACGCGGTCCTGGTCGGCACCCGGTTTGTCGATTTTATTGATCGCCACAATGATCGGCACATCTGCCGCGCGGGCGTGGTTTATCGCCTCAACGGTCTGCGGCATGACGCCGTCATCGGCGGCCACAATGAGGGTAACAATATCGGTGACTTCGGCTCCCCGCGCCCGCATGGCGGTGAAGGCTTCGTGGCCCGGCGTGTCAAGAAAGGTCAGGCTGCGGCTGTCCACCTCAACACTGTAGGCACCAATATGTTGAGTAATGCCGCCGTGCTCGTGGGCGGTCACATTGGTCTGACGGATTGTGTCCAGGAGAGACGTTTTGCCGTGATCGACATGGCCCATGATGGTGACGACCGGCGGGCGGGTCTCAAGCTGGCCTTCGTTCTCAATCGGCTCGTGGCTGTCTTCCAAGACCGAATCGACGTCAAAGGCCACATTCTCAATCGTATACTCGAACTCATTGGCGGCCACAGCCGCGGTATCCATATCAAGGACTTGGTTAATCGTCACCATCAGACCCAGGCCCATGAGCTTCTTGATGACCTCCCCGGCCTTGACGCCCATCTGTTTGGCTAAGTCGCCGACCGTAATGACCTCGGAGATGCGAATCACACGCTTACTGGCCTTGGGAGTCGTGATCTCGGTCTGGCGTTGTTCTTTGCCGGGCTGGACGCGACGTTTCTTGACCACGCCACGGGTCATGCGAATATCGAGCTCGGGAGTTTCCTGGAGTTCGGGCTTGCGGATAACTCTGCGCTTTTTGCCTTTTTTGGGTAGGCTAGGGGGTACATTGCCGCCGTTTTGCAGCGGTTCCCGAAAGGCGACCGGTTTGGACGCGGGGGGAGAAACTTTGCTCTCTGGACGGCTGGGTTTGGCCTCTTGCAGTTTGCCGAGATCGATACGGCCCAGGACCCGGGCCGACCGCAGACCGGCCGCCTGGTCTGTTTTGGCGGGGCCGACCGCTTCGGACGGGGTAGCGGGCTCGACCGCCGGAGGCTCGTTGACCGGGGAACGGGCCACGAGTTCTGCCACCTGATCCTGGTCTGCTACCTCGGTCTGCTCTGGCTGGTCTGGGGGTGAGGGTGAGAGCCCGGGCTGGGTCAATCCCTGATCCTCAGCCTCCAGACCTCCATCCGGCGTGTCGACTGAGAGGTCTTCTGCCGGCGGCTCTGCGGTCCGGCCTGCGTCTGGAACGGAGCCATCAATCGGCGGCTGGGCCGGGGGTAGTGACTCTTTGACGGGCTCTGGCAGGCTGGGAGCGTCTGCCTCTGGGATGTCAGTGGACAAGGCTTCCAGGTCGTTGACCGGTGAGGGTGCGGGAGCGGGTGGTTGGGGTGCGTCTTGGGACAATTCTGGAATCGAAGCTGTTAACTCCTGCGATACCGAGGGGAAGGCCGCCGGCGGCTGGGGCAGATCGGTCGGAATCGGGTCTGGCAGATCAAAAACGATCGGCATCGGTGCGGCAAAGGACTCGTCAAGAGAGGGAGCGGTGAACACTGGTACCGGGGGCGGAGCCGATTCCTCGTGCATCCCAATCCGTTTTGTCCGACGCCGAATGACGTCGGGTTTGATACGGTTCTCGCGCACCTCTTCGCGGGACGTTACGAGGTGCTCGTTTTGGTCAACCTCAGTCACCACGCGTTCCGCGACGAGTTTTTCCTCGCCCAATACCAAGGCTGGGTTTGGCTGCGGAGCCGCTCCGGCGTGCACCTGGGCGATCTCATCGTCGGTCAGCGTACTCCGGGGATTTTTCCCGGTCACCCCCACACGCTCAAGCTTCGCGATGAACTGACGGGTCTCCAGCCCCAATTCCTTGGCCAATTCATGGATACGCTTTCGTGGCATATACCCGCATTCCCTCCAGTCACAGTGTCAGACTGTTCTCAATCAGGCTGGCGTAGCGTTCTCGGACTTCTTGTGAGACCGTTGTCTTGAGCGAGCGAACAAAACTTGAGCGGGCATTCATAAAGGCATCGAGACACGAACGACGCGGGTGGAGATAGGCTCCTCGGCCCAGGCTTGGTCCGGGGTGGAGGAGCCCGTCTCGGCCCCGGGCAAAGCGGAACAAGCGTTCTTGCTGCTCACGCTTCCCGCAGCCAACACAGCGACGTACAGGATTGGCCCGCTTCATACTTCTTCCGATGCGGTTTGTGTGCTCTCCACTCCCGCCCCGTCTGGCGCGTCGCTCAACCCTTGATCTTCGGCTTCCGCTGCGGCCTGCTCGGCAACGTAGTCCTGAGCAGCCTGGAGGATGGCTGGGGCCTTATCCGCTTCGATCCCCTCGAACTCGGCCAGCGTAGCCGTATCGGCTTCAGCCACATCGGCGGCGGATTTATAGCCCTGTTGATATAAGAGTTCGGCGGTCAGATCGCCGATGCCCGCCACGCTTGTCAATGACTCCAAGGCCTGCGCGCGTTCCAGTTCAACCTCGGATTCTGAACGGACATCAAGCCGCCACAATGTGAGACGGGAGGCAAGACGGATATTCTGGCCTTTTTTACCAATGGCTAAGGACAGGTGATCGTCGGGAACGATGATTTCCATAGCGTGGTCGTCTTCATCGAGAATAATCTTGGACGCCTTGGCTGGCAAGATGGCCCGGCAGACATATTCGGCCGGGTCAGGGGTCCAGGGCACAATATCAACCCGCTCACCACGGAGTTCCTGGACAACGGCTTGGACCCGTGTGCCCTTCATCCCCACGCAGGCCCCAACCGGGTCAACATCAGGGTCGGTAGAATAGACGGCAATTTTGGCCCGGCTACCCGGCTCGCGGGCCGCCCCTTTAATCTCAATAATCCCTTCGTAGACCTCGGGTGCTTCTTGCTCAAAGAGTTTGATCAAAAAACCGGGATGCGTGCGGGACAGGACAATCTGCGGGCCTCTCTGCGACATCCCGACATCCAGAACAAAGGCGCGGATGCGGTCTCCCTGCCGATACCGTTCCCAGGGAATCTGTTCTTTTTCGGGCAGCACAGCGTCGGTGCGACCGAGATTGACGATAATGTTCTTACGCTCAATGCGCTGCACGATGCCGGAGAAGATTTCACCTTTGCGATCCCGAAATTCGTTGTAAATCACCTCGCGCTCGGCTTCCCGGACTTTCTGGATCACGCTTTGCTTGGCCACCTGGGCGGCAATGCGGCCAAACGAGGTGGCCGGTAACTTGCTGAGTAACTCATCGCCCTCTTGGGCTTCGGGGTCCATATGAGCCAGGGCGTCGGTCAGCGTCATCTCGGTGTCTGGGTCGGTCACGGTCTGCACGACCGTCTTGATTTCAAACAGCTCAACCTCGCCAATCTCTGGATTGAATTTGGCCTCAATCCGCTTTTGGTCAAAGGTGCGTCTGGCTGCGGACAGCATGGCACTCTCAATGGTTTCGATGATGACCTGACGGTCCATGCCTTTTTCTTTGCTGACCTGTTCGATCACCCGATTGAGATCTGGCTGCATGGCGAGTGTTCTCCCTATGGGGCTACTTTCCGTCGCCCGACGTTTTTTTCTTCTGCCCTCCGACCGGAAACTCATAATCGACCTGTGCTTTGGCTATTGCCTGCCAGGGAATATGGACCACGCCAAGAGTCCTGTCCTCAATACTGATCTGACGCTCATCCGTTTCTCTCAGCAGTCCGCGAAATGTTCGTTGCCCGTGCCGGGCGCTTTTTGTCTGGAGCCGAATTCGCTGGCCGAGATAGCGGGTATAGTGGCTCGGACGGATCAGCGGACGGTTAATGCCGGGCGAAGATACTTCCAGCGTATAGCGTTGGGGGATGAGGTCGTGGGCGTCAAGCACATCGCTCAGTTCCCGGTGGATCTGCGTCAGGTTATCAAGCGGGACGCCGCCTTCTCGATCGAGGGTAATCCGTACTATCCCTTGTCCGGCTTCTGACCGAAAGACAAGCTCCCAGATTTCACAGCCCGCCGCTTCTACTACTCCGGCCGCGATACGCCCAACCTGTCGGATAATATCCTGGTCTTCGGACTGCATCTCCAGAAAAAGTGGGTACCGGCCCACTTCTCCTCTACCCCCACCCACCGACACACTAGACGATCTGGGGCCGGTGATCAAGAGCCGAGGAACACATGACCAGAAGGCGCTCTTCACCCGTCAAGATCGTCGTTGCTGCGTTCGTGCAGCGTGGTCAACTCAATGATTTCGTACAGGCGTTTGCCCTGGGGGGTCTGGACCTCTGCCTCGTCATCAACCGATTTATGCAGCAGCGCCTGGCCAATCGGTGAATGGAGAGAGATCTTCCCGCCGGCAGGATCGACTTCCTCGGGGAAGACAATTCGGTATTCAACGATCTCTCCGCTGTCGATGTTTTCAAGTTTGACCCGGCTGCCATACGCGACTACGTCTTTTGGGATGCTTGATACATCGTACAGGGACAACTGGCTTATCCGCTCTTCATACTGCGCAATGCGTGCCCGGACGAAATCTTGCCGGGCGCGGGTTGCCTCATACTCGGCGTTTTCACTCAGATCACCGTGGGCTGCCGCCTCCTGGAGATCTTTTGGAATTTTCACATTCAACTCGTGGTAGAGTTCTTCAAGCTCTTGTCTGAGCCGTTTGGTAACAGGTAGTTCCATGCGGTGTGCTCCTGCAGTGGGACGATATGACACACAAGCAGCAGGGGGTTGTCGCAAAAACCAACCCCCTGCCGGAAACAGGAAAGATTAGGCGGTGAGAATATGGACCGTGCAGGCCGAACCGAGGCCAATAACGTGGGCGAGGCCGGCTTTGGCCCCTTCGACCTGCCGTGCTCCGCCGTTGCCGCGCAGCTGGTTGGTCAGCTCATAGATATTGGCCACGCCGGTCGCGCCGAGCGGATGGCCTTTTGACAGCAGCCCGCCGCTGACGTTGACCGGAATTTTTCCGCCCAGCGCGGTCTCTCCTTGGTCGATAAGCTCGCCGGCCCCGCCCTCGTCACACAGACCGAGGTTTTCATAGTGCAGCAGCTCGGCGGTGGCAAAGCAGTCGTGCAACTCGACCACATCAAGGTCTTGGGGACCGAAGCCGGCTTTTTCGTAAGCCTGTTTGGCCGCATTTTGTGTCAGGGTATTGACATCGGGCATGGTCAGGTCGCGCTCGGTATACGGATCGGACGTCAAAACCGAAGCCGCTACCTTGATGGGTTTGTTGGTAAACTGTTTCGTCTTTTCTTCAGAGACGAGGATAGCCGCTGCCGCCCCGTCGCCGGTCGGACAGCACATGTACAAGGTGTTCGGATAGGCGACCATCCGGGCTTTCATCACGTCGGCCAGAGAGACCTCAACCTGGTACTGGGACAGAGGGTTATGCACCGAGTGCTTATGGTTTTTGACCGAAATCTTGGCAAACTGTTCAGCCGTGGTGCCATACTTGCGCATGTGTTCAACCCCGGCTTGGCCAAACACCGCCGGCATCAGACCACTGCCCAAGACCCCTTCAACACTCTCGCCGCCGCTGCGCGCACCGCCGCCCAGCAGGCCCATTTTTCCCATCTGCTCAACGCCGACCGCCATTGTCACGTCATACATGCCGGACGCCACGCCGACATAGGCTTCGCGGAACGCGGTGGAGCCGGTCGCGCATGCGTTAGAGACGTTAAAGACAGGAATGCCAGTCTGCCCGATCTGTTGCAGAATCTTCTGGCCGTTCATCGCGTTGGCCTGAAACAGATTGCCACACACGAACATCTCAATATCCTTAATGGACATGCCGGCATCTTTGAGGGCACCGAGGGCGGCTTCGCCGCCGAGCTGCGACACATCCTTGTCTGGATAGCGGCCAAACTTGATCATACCTACGCCGAGTACATATGCGTCTCTCATGGTTTTGCCTCCCTTTCTGTGGCTCTGTGGCGTGGTGGTTCGGTTCCCCCGAGAACCACCGCTCAATTCTGACTGGGCTTAAAGAAAAAAGCAACGATGTCAATGGTTTCTTCTTCGCCCTGGGCATTGTTCCCTTTGCGCTCACGCACCTTGCGGGTCACCAGCTCAACTGGCATGCCAAACTTCAGCTTGGCCGGGTCGGGCTCCACATCAACCAGATTGCAGCGCACACTGACCCCCTCGGGCAGGTCCACAATGGCAGATACATACGGAACCGCAACGCCAGGGACCGACTGATGGACGATGGAGTAGACATACAGGCTGCCACGGTCGCTGAGTTTGACCTCGGTGAGCGGCTCTGTGGCCGTACACTTACTACAGCCCACCCGGCCGGCACCGATAAAGTGCGCACCACACGCCGGGCAGCGGTAGCCGACCAGATAGGGCTGCTCATCCGGGGAGGTCGGCAAGCGCAGCATGGGGGCGATTGCCCGTTGTTTATTGCCTGTTTCCTCTGCCGCCATAAGCCCTCCTTCCGCTAATCTTGCACTCTCCTGCGTACAGGACCAGGCCTTCCGCGGCCACCCATACCTGAGCGCAGCCCTGAAAACAAGCCCTGGCCCGGGATTGCGCCCCCGAGTCGCAGGCAGTATACACCCCAGCGATGAGGGCGCACGACCTCTGGCGGTGCATCAGATGTGCCGTCGTCCCATTTCTCTACCCCCAACGCTGTCTTGGCTGTGAGACGATTCTTGCCGCCGAACAGGTGTTCTGCCTGGCCTGTCAGCCGGCGGTCAAGCCGGTTGTCGCCCCGCTGTGTCAGCGCTGCGGCCGGCCCTCTCCGGCCGGCCCGCTGCCGGTCTGTCCTCGCTGTTTTCGGCGGGAACCCGCCTTTCGCCGGGCGTGGGCGTGGGCCTACTACGACAGTCCGGGAAAAAGCGCGCAACCGCTCAGCCGGGCTATCCAGCGTTTCAAATACCAGCGCCGGCTGGATAGCGGAGTGGCCCTGGCCGGCCTGGCCGCCGAGCATTGCGGCCTGACCGGCGGGGACTACGGCTGCATTCTGCCCGTCCCGCTCCACATCAGCCGTTTGCGCTGGCGGGGTTTCAACCAGTCCCTCATACTGGCCTGGGCAATTGGCCGGCGGCACAACATTGCCGTAGACCCCTGGGTGTTGCAGCGCATCAAGCCGACCCCGCCCCAAGCCCGGCTCACAGAGCATGAGCGCCGGACCAACGTGAAAGGCGCTTTTGCCGTATCCGAGCCGGACCGGTTTGCCGGCAAAGCCCTGCTCCTTGTTGACGATGTACAGACCTCCGGAGCAACCGTTGAAGAGTGCGCCCGGACCCTGTATCAGGGGGGAGCGCGAGCCGTTGATGTGTTCACCCTGGCCCGGGCGGTGTAGCGCTGGATGAGGGCTGTATGCGTACCGCACAGACCCCCGTGCCGCTGGGCGTGCTCATTTCAGGCAGTGGCACAAATCTGCAAGCGATTCTTGACGCCATCGCCATCGGCCAGCTCCCGGCCGAGATGCGGCTAGTGGTGAGCAACCGGCGCGACGCCTACGGCCTGACCCGGGCAGCGCGGCGCGGCCTCCCCACCGCGCTGCTGCCCCACCGCGACTTCTCATCGCGCCGGGCGTTTGAGACCGCGCTGATCGCAGCCCTGCGTGAGCGAGGGGTTGAGCTGGTTGTGCTGGCCGGTTTTCTACGCCTGCTCTCGCCCGTCTTTCTTCAGGCTTTTCCCCAGCGCATCATGAATATCCATCCCAGCCTGCTGCCGGCCTTTCCCGGCCTGCACGCCCAGCGGCAAGCCCTGGAGCGCGGGGTCAGGATTACCGGCGCGACCGTCCACTTTGTGGACACCGAGATGGACCACGGCCCAATTATCAGCCAAGCCGCGGTCCCGGTCTATGCCGACGACACCGAAGCCAGCCTGAGCGCCCGCATCCTGGCCCAAGAGCACCGCCTCTACCCGCAGGCGATCCGCCTCTATGCCGAAGGCCGCCTGGAAGTCCGGGGCCGCAGCGTCCTCGTCCATGACGAAGTGCGCCGGCCGGACAGGCCGCTGAGCGCGCCCGAGCTGACATGACAAGCGCGCTCGGACAGGTCGGCATTGACGAGTCGGGCAAAGGCGACTACTTCGGCCCGCTGGTCATCGCCGGCGTCCATGTCCCGCCCGAGCTGGAAGGGTCGCTCCGGGAGGCCGGCGTCCGTGACAGCAAGACCCTCTCCGACGCCAGAGCGGCCGTCCTCTCCGGGACGGTCCGGCGCGCCTGTCCACATACCGTCGTGGCAATCGGGCCTGAGCACTACAACCGCCTGTACGCCTCATTCAAAAATCTGAACAAACTCCTGGCCTGGGGCCACGCCCGAGCCATCGAGAACCTGCTCGCAGAGGTCGCGTGCGAGCGGGTGGTTGCCGACCAGTTCGGCGACGAGCGCTTTCTTGCCAACGCCCTGATGCAAAAGGGGCGGCGCGTCACCCTTATCCAGCAAACCCCGTGCCGAAACCGAGACCGCGGTGGCCGCGGCGTCCATAGTCGCCAGGGCTGAGTTTCTGTACCGCTTGCAGGCCCTAGGCGGCCGCTACGGCCTGCCCTTGCCCAAAGGGGCCGGCGCGGTCATCGCCGCCGGCAAAGCCTTCGTTCGCCAGCACGGCCCCCACGCCCTCGGCCAAGTGGCCAAGCTGCACTTCCGCACAACCCACCAGATACTGCGTTGAATCACCGCGCGGATTCGGCTATCCCGACGGTATGGCACACGCACCACACGCTTCCTTCGCCCGTCTGGTCGAGATTATGGCCACCCTGCGTGGCCCCGAGGGCTGCCCCTGGGACCGGGAGCAGACGCCCGACTCCCTCAAACCCTACCTGCTCGAAGAAACCTACGAAGTCCTCGAAGCCCTGGAAGACAAAAACTGGCCGGCGTTCAAGGAAGAACTCGGCGACCTGCTGCTCCAGATTGTGTTTCATGCCCAACTCATGGCCGAGTCCGGCACATTCACCATTGACGACGTGGCCGAGGCGATCAGCGATAAACTAGTCCGCCGCCATCCCCATGTCTTTGGCGATACCCAGGTCAAAGACGCCCGCGAGGTAGCCCGGAACTGGGTCAAGCTCAAAGAGCAGGAGAAAAAAGGCCATGCCGACCAGTCGATTCTCGCCGGCGTACACAAGGCAGCCCCGGCCCTGATGCAGGCCCAGCGTTTTGGTGAAAAAGCGTCACGGGTGGGCTTTGACTGGACATCGGCCGCGGCGGTCTTTGAGAAAGTCCGGGAAGAAGTCGGCGAGCTGGCCGAGACCTTGCAGGACCCCGCTCCAGACCCCGACCGCCAGGAACAGGAGTTGGGCGATGTGCTGTTTGTCCTGACCAGCCTCGCCCGCCACCTGGGGTTGAACGCCGAGGCGGCCTTGCGCCGGGCCAGTATCCGCTTCAGTCGGCGCTTTCGGCATATCGAGGCCCAGCTCAGCGCCAACGCCGAAGACATCCACACCGCCCCGCTGGAACGCTTGGAAGAGCTGTGGCAGACGGCCAAGCAGACGCTCGGGTAGCAGGCCGGCCAGGGCTTTCAGGTCTGTTCTTCTCCCCCACCACATCAGCAGGCCAAAGCTCGTCACGCCAAGACCGATTGCCGCCATCAGCCAGGCCAGCCGGCCCAGCGTCGACAGCCCCGGGTCAAGCCCCTGAATCTGGCCGGCCAGCAGCCATACCGGGCCGGCCATGCCGGCCGCGGCCAGAAGACTCCAGGCCAGCGAGGCCAGCCAAGCCGACCACGGCAGCCGCCGAGACACGGCGAGAGCCAGCAGCAGCATATTGAGGCGCATGGCCAAGGAGGAGGCCAGCCCCAGGCCGGCTAGGCCATAGTCGCCCAGGGCAACACAGGCGCTCAGGCCGGCAAAGAAATGGGCCAGGTCGGATGCGTCGGCGGGGACGCTGAGGCTGCCCATTAACACCAGATTGAAGCAAACTTGGGCCACCAGGGCCAGCCCAGCAGTCCAGACTGGCGTGCGGGTATCGCCCAGGGCGTAGAGGCACGCAACCAGCAGACGGCTGACGGCTATTTGGCCACAGTCCGACAGCGAAGGTCTGGAGTGCGCCGGCCGTGCGCATAAGCTGCTCGGCCTGGAACGCTCCCCAAAAGAAGAGGCTGGCGGTGATCGGAACGGCCAGCACAAGCAGCCCCAGCGTGGTCGGCACGACAACAACATTCGTGACCAGCAGGGCAAAACCGAGACTCTCCCCCAGCCCGATACGGTCGCCCCGCTGGGTCTGGCTGGCGAAGCTCGGTAGAGTGGCACTGGCCAGCGCGGCCACGCCGATGTCCTGGGGAAACTCGAACAGCCGACTGGCATACCAGAGTGCCGAGACACTCCCAACGCCGAGCAAAGACGCCAGCGCGGTATTCACCACGAGGCCGAGCTGATAGGCCGCGGTGCCGAACACGACCGGGATGAGCAAGCTGCTAACCCGCCTGACCGCCGGGTGACGCAGCCACCAGCGCGGGACTGAGAGCAGCCCCAAACGGCTGAGGGCCGGCAACTGCCAGGCGACCTGGAGCACGCCGCCGAGATGCTTGATACTTCGGTCAACTCGGCCGGAGTAGACACTGCCGGCAACTGCCAGGCGACCTGGAGCACGCCGCCGAGTGCCACACCGCAGGCCAAGCTGAAGACCGGCTCGGCCAGGACTCTCGACAGGCCTAAGGCACAGCCGATAATCGCGGTATTCAACAGCACCGGGGCGAAGGCCGGAGCGCTGAAATGCCGTTGCGCGTGTAACACGCCGGTCGCCAGGGCCAGGAGGCCAATGCAGAACAGATAGACAAAGGTCATCTCGGTCAGCGCGACCGTGAGGGCCAGCGCCTGCGGACCAAAGCCCGGCGCAAAAACGCGCACCAGGGGAGCGGCACACACCATTCCGACCCCGGTCAGCACCAGCAGAACCCCGCTGGTGGCTCCGAGCAGGGCGCGCAGCATGTCTTGGGTGTCGGCCCGGGAGTGATGGACCATATACTCGGTCACGACCGGAATAATGGCGGCGTTGCTGGCCCCTTCTCTGACGAGGCGTCGTAGCAGATTGGGAATCCGAAAGGCGACAAAAAAGGCATCGGTGACCGCGCCAGCCCCGAACAGGCCGGCGATCAGGATGTCTCGGAGCAGTCCCGTCACCCGGCTGAGCAGTGTCCAGACGCCAATTTGACCCGCCGCCTGGACTATCTTGCGCTCCTCGCTCACCAGGACCGCTCCGCGAGTTGGGCGCGGCTTCTTATCATAAACCACGCCGGGGCCCCTCACCCGACCGCTGCTGACATTGCTCGCCGGCGTGGTCCATGATAGGGAATGCCCAGTCTGTGTGGAAAGGAGAGTGCCCTGTGCCTTTTGCCGAGAAGAAACGATTTATCCAGAGCGAGGCCCGCCGAATCAGGAATCATGCCAGCAAGTCCCGGGTCAAGACCCTGATGAAGAGGGTCTCCAGCGCCCTTGAGACCGGTGATGCGGCTGCGACTGACCGCCATCTGCGCAAGGCCATCAGCGCGATTCAGAAAGCGAGCAGGAAGAGAGTGCTGCACCCCAATGCTGCCGCTCGGCGGATTGCCCAGCTCTCAAAAATGGTCCAACGGGGGTCTGCCGCTGCCAGGTCATAGCCCGGGGGCGCGGCTAAAAATCTTCTCCCACCAGACGAGAATACGCCTCCTGAGCCGCCTTTTTGACGAGACGCTCCAGGGAAATCTGCCGTTGGGTTTCCGCAAACTGGCTGTCGGTAAAGCCCGACAGGTCTTGGGGGTCAAGCGTACCCTGGAGAAAATCCGGGCTTGTAGTCACGGCTACCTGAGGCACCGCGCTGGCCTCGTCAACGACCCGGATATTCTCGGCCTGCCACAGAACCTCGCCGCTCTTCCGGTGGGTCAGCTGCATGTCAAAGGCTATGGCGGCCTCGTATTCCAGGGTCTGGTCGCGGCGGTCAAATGTCTGCGCTCGGAAATAGATATCGGTCAGGCTGACATGCAGGATGCCCTCGCCACGGTCGGACACCCGGAGCCCGCCAGAGGTGCGAAATGCTCGCTCAAATGTCTCCTGGAGATCTTCTTCGATGCCAGCTTCCGGGGTGTGATTGGCAAACTCGGCAAAGCTGATGGTGGTGATTCCCCGGGGCAGGCTGAGGACGCCCGCAAAACGATAGCCGCAGCCGACCGCCGGTACCTGTATCCCCAACATCGCGATCACAACCCAGGCCGCAGGCCGAGGCATTCTCCAGGTGTGGACTGTGGATTGCATCTTTATGACACCACGAAATTCACCATCCGCCCGGGAACCACAATCTCACGGCGAAGGGTCTTTCCCTCAAGGTAGGTCTGGACCTTTTCATGCGCTCGCGCCGCGGCCAACAGAGTGGCTTGGTCGGCATCGGCCGCAATAGCAATTTTTGCCCGGACCTTCCCGTTGATCTGGACCGGGATCGTCCGGGTGTCTTCACGGAGCAGGGCCGGATCGTAGCTCGGCCAGGCGGCGTAGGCCAGGCTGTCGGCATGGCCGATCCGCTGCCACAGCTCTTCGGCAAGGTGGGGGGCAAACGGGGCCAGCAGTAAGACGATCTGCTCAACCAGGGTCCGGGGCAGCTGCTCGGCTTTGTGGGCCTCATTGACCAGGATCATCAGCGTACTCAGGGCCGTATGAAATCGCAGCCCCTCTATATCGTCTGTCACCTTGTGGATCGTTTTGTGGAGCAGACGGGTCAGGCTCGCCTGCGGGTCAAGCGGCCGGTCCACAATCTGGGACCGCACAGCCCCGGTATCGGCGATCAGTAAAGACCAGCTCCGACCCAGGAAACGCGACACCCCGGCGACTGAGCGGGTATTCCACGGCTTGACCTGCTCCAGGGGGCCCATGAACATTTCGTAACAGCGCAGCGCATCCGCCCCGTACTCGGCAATCACGTCGTCGGGGTTGACGACGTTGCCCCGCGATTTTGACATCTTGTCGGTTTGGGGTTCCAGTTCGAGGTGTCGGTCGTGCGGATGATAGGGGGTTTCCTCGTGCCAGACGACGTCGTTGACCGGCACATACTTGACCGACAAGCCGATGTCCGGGTGTGATTTCAGGCCGTAGGTCGGGGGCGCATCTCCGTTCGGGGCGCTTTTTTGCACTTCCCGATAGCTGTAGCGTTGGCCGTCGCTGTCTTCGTAATAGCGATAGCTGAAGCCCAGGATCATGCCCTGGTTGACGAGGCGTTGGAATGGCTCCGGGGTGGAGACCACGCCGCAGTCATAGAGGACATGGTGCCAGAAGCGGGCGTACAGGAGGTGCAGGACGGCGTGCTCAACCCCCCCGATGTACAGGTCAACCGGCATCCAGTAGCGCTCTTTTTCCGGGTCGCACAGGCACTCGGTATTGTGGGGGTCAAGATAGCGCAGATAGTACCAGCAACTGCCGGCCCACTGCGGCATGGTATTGGTCTCGCGCAAGGCCGGTTGGCCGGTTGCCGGGTCCTGGGTTTCGACCCAGTGCCGGGCCGCGGCCAGCGGGGGCTGGCCGGTTCCGGTGGGGCGAAAACTTTCTACCTCGGGCAGCAAAACCGGCAGGTCGTTGGGGTCAAGCGGTGTGGGTTCATTGTTGATGTGCAGGATGGGAAACGGCTCGCCCCAGTAGCGTTGGCGGCTGAACAGCCAGTCCCGCAGTTTATACGTCACCGTTCTCTCGCCGTGGCCGTGCTGCTCCAGCCAGGCGACCGTCCTGGTCTTGGCTTCGGCAATATCCAGGCCGTTGAGAAAGCCGGAGTTGACGTGCGGGCCGTCTCCGATATACGCCGCTGTGTCTATGTCGCCGCCCTGGACGACCTCAACAATGGGGATGTTGAACCGCCGGGCAAACTCCCAGTCGCGCTGGTCACCGCTCGGTACCGCCATGATCGCTCCGGTCCCGTAGCTCGTCAGCACATAGTCGGCGGTCCAGATTGGAATCGCCTGGCCGTTGACCGGATTGAGCGCGTAGGCACCGGTGGACACCCCGGTTTTTTCTTTGACGAGGTCGGTCCGGGCCAGGTCTGATTTGCGGGCCGCCTCGTGCTGATAGGCCTGAACCGCGGCCCGCCTGTCGGGCGTTGTGCTGGCTGCTACCAGCGGGTGTTCCGGGGCCAGGACACAGTAGGTCGCCCCAAACAAGGTGTCTGGCCGGGTGGTAAAGACATCAAAACCGGCGTCGTGGCCGGCCGGAAGGTCAACGCGTGGCGTCCCGTCCGGCTGACACAACTGGAAGCGGACCCGGGCACCCTCGCTCCGGCCGATCCAGTTGCGCTGCATTTCTTTGACATTGTCCGGCCAGTCGAGCCGGTCCAGACCAGCTAATAAACGCTCGGCATAGGCGGTAATCCGCAGCATCCACTGCCGCATCGGGCGGCGAATCACCTCATGCCCGCCCCGTTCACTCTTGCCGTCAACGACTTCTTCATTGGCCAGGACCGTTCCTAACGCTGGGCACCAATTGACGGGCACTTCGGCAATATAGGCCAGGCCACGTTCGTACAGCTTGAGAAAAATCCACTGGGTCCAGCGGTAGTAGTCCGGGTCACAGGTCGCTATTTCGCGGTCCCAGTCATACGAGAAGCCGAGGGCCTGAATCTGGCACCGAAAGGTGGCGATATTGCGCTGTGTGGTCTCGCGCGGATGGGTGCCGGTTTCGATGGCGTACTGTTCGGCGGGCAGACCAAACGCATCCCAGCCCATTGGATGCAGGACATTGAAGCCGCGCATCCGTTTGTAACGGGCCAGAATATCGGTGGCCGTGTAGCCCTCCGGGTGGCCAACATGCAGCCCTGAGCCGCTGGGATAGGGAAACATGTCCATGATGTAGTATTTGGGCTTGGTGGGGTCAACTTCGGCCCGAAAGGTCTTGTTTTCGAGCCAGAAACGCTGCCACTTTGGCTCAATCTCTGCGGGCCGATAGCGGACCCGGCCGCCCTTATTGTGCTCGGTCTGAGGATGCGTTTGACTCATGACGGTCTGCTTTCTTGCCTGCCACAGTGGCAATCCGATCGAGCACGCCATTGATGAACATCGGGGCCTCATCGCTACAGTAGCGGCGCGCAATTTCAATCGCCTCGTTAATCGTCACCCCGGCCGACAGATCGGGATAGCTCAGCAGTTCATACGCGCCGAGGCGGAGCAGGTTCCAGTCAACCTTGGGCAAACGCCCCAGACGCCAGTGTTCGGCGGCGTCCGCGATCAGTCTATCGAGACGCTCGCGTTCCCGCCAAGCGCCCTCTACCAGGTCGGTCGTAAACCCCTGTTTGCGGGCTTTGGGTTTGAAGTTTTGCCAGAACATGGCGAGGGCTTGGCGCGGTTCGGTCCCGGTCATATCGACCTGATAGAGGACTTGCAGGGCAAACTCTCGGCCCTGCCGTCGGGAGCCTTGGGGGCGGTGGGATGCCATGTGTCTTGGGTGGGCTCAGCTCTTGGGTGGGCTCAGCCCAACTCTTTCAGGGTATTGACCATTTCGATCGCTGCCGCCGCGGCCTCAGCGCCCTTGTTGCCCAGTTTGGCTCCGGCCCGGTCAAGCGCCTGCTCAACTGAGTTGGTGGTCAGCACCCCGAAGCTGATCGGCAGTCCGTGGGCGAGCATGACTTCCTTAATCCCCCGGGTCATGGCCGCGGCAATATAATCGAAATGTGGGGTCTCGCCCCTGATGATCGCGCCCAGACAGATGAGCGCATCGTAGCGGCCGCTGGAGGCCAGCTTCTTGGTAAACAGAGGGATATCGTAGGCACCTGGGACGAGTACAACATCAATCGCCTCCTGGCTGACACCGTGCCGACACAGCGTATCAATCGCTCCGGTTTGGAGCCGCTCAGTCACCAGGCTGTTGAACTGAGACACTACCAAGCCGTAGTGCTGACCGCCGGCGTCCATGTTGCCCTGAATAATGCGTACCATAGGAATCGCTCGTTCGATTTACTCCACGGGTTTGAGTTCACTGAGCAGATGTCCCATTTTTTCTTTCTTGACCCGCAGGTAGTGGATGTTGTCCTTGTGTGGCGAGGTTTCGATCGCCCGACGCTCTACCACCTTGATCCCATAGTCCTCTAAGCCGCTGATTTTTTTCGGGTTATTTGTGAACAGACGCACCTGCGCAATATGCAGATCGTGCAGGATCTGGGCCCCAATCCCATAGTCGCGCAGGTCTTCTTCAAAACCGAGGTGCAGGTTGGCCTCAACAGTATCAAAACCCTGGTCCTGGAGGGCGTAGGCGCGAATTTTATTGGCCAGACCAATGCCGCGGCCCTCCTGGTGCAGATACAGAATGACGCCTTTGCCCTCTGCGGCAATATCTCCCATTGCCTGGTGCAGCTGCTCGCCGCAGTCGCACCGCTCGGAGCCAAACACATCGCCGGTCAGGCACTGCGAGTGGACCCGGACCGATACGATGTTGCGCGGATGAATGCTGCCTTTGATCAGGGCGATATGTTCGTGGGCGTCAATATCGGTCCGGTAGGCAATAGCGAGAAACGTGCCGCCAAACGGGCTGGTGATATCGGCCTGGGCGATGCGATGGACAAGCGACTCGGTCCGCAGCCGATAGGCCATGAGTTGGGACAGGGAGACGGCTGTGAGCTGGTGTCGGTCAGCCAGCGCTTCGAGCTCCACGGCTGTGGCGAGGTCGCCGTCTTCGCCCAGAATCGTACACAGGGTGGCCGCCGGGGTGAGGCGTCCGAGGCGGGCGAGGTCAACCGCCCCTTCCGATAAGCCGGGCCGGGCCAGCACCCCGCCGCTGTGCGCTAGCAGGGGATGGACGTGACCGGGCATGACAATATCGTCCGGACCGGCCTTGGGTTGAATCGCTGTGGTAATCGTGACCGCTCGGTCAGAGGCCGATATGCCGGTGGTGACGCCTTTGCGGGCTTCGATAGAGGCACCAAACAGACGCTGGTGGTTGAGAGCCGGGCCGGAGCCGAGCAGCGGAATGCCGAGTTGGCGGATTTTTTCCTCGGTCAGGGCCAGGCACACCAGACCCCGTCCGTGGGTGGCCATAAAATTGACCGCTTCCGGGGTGGTTTTGTCAGCGGCAACACACAGATTTGCCTCACCGCTCACTTCGTCGTCATCAACCAGGATGATCATCTTACCCTGGCACAGGTCAGCGATAACGTTCTCGACTGGCGCGACCGGTAGTGGCATAGACCCCTCCCTTTTATTTCTTCCGTCGGCGTACCGCTTGGTCAATGGAAGCACTCACCACCACATCGTCTCCCCGGTGGCTGATCTGTTCAATGCGCAGCTTGTGCCCGGCGGCCACCCGGGTAATGCCAAGGGTTCCAATCATGGCCCGCCCATCGCCGCCGAGCAAGATGGGACAGTAAAAAAACAGGAGCTTGTCAACGTGGTGTCCGCTGAGGGCCGCGGCTGCGACTTGGCCACCGCCCTCGATCAGCACATGCTTGAGACCCCGCCGGGCCAACTCCTGGAGCAGGGGGGCGAGCGGAACCCGGCCCGTGGCGGAGGCCAGGGGCACGACCTCGACAGTGGGCCGCTTGAACAATTGCCGCCGTTTTGCCCCGGCTTGGGTGGTGACGAGCAGGGTGGGCGCTTTTGAGGCTTGGGTGCAGACGCGGGCCTGGGGGCTGATTGACAGGCGACTGTCCAGCACGACGCGGACCGGGTCGCGACCGCCCCGAACGCGGCAGGTCAGCCGTGGGTCATCACTGCGCACAGTCTCGGCCCCGACCAGAACGGCATCAACCTGATTTCTGAGCTGGTGTACCAGGCGACGTGAGGAGGGGCCGCTGATCCAGCGCGAGTCACCGACCGAGGTTGCGATCCGGCCGTCCAGCGAAGCGGCCAGCTTGAGCGTGACCATCGGCCGCCCGGTCTGCATGAAAATGCTGAAGTCTTCGTTCAGCCGCTCACACGCCTGTCTCAGGACGCCGGTCCTGACCTCAATCCCGGCCCGCCGCAGGCGGCGGACCCCGCGGCCGGCGACGAGCGGATTGGGGTCAATCATGCCGACCACCACGCGTTGAATGCCGGCCTGCTGCACCGCGTCGGCACACGGCGGGGTGAGGCCGTGGTGGGAGCACGGCTCAAGGTTGACATACAGGGTCGCGCCCTGGGCCGAGCCCTTGAGGCTGTGCAGGGCTTCGATTTCGGCATGCGGCCGGCCGGCTTTGCGGTGAAATCCCTGGCCGATGATGCGCTTGCCGCGAACAATGACCGCGCCCACCGCCGGGTTCGGACTCGTCCGCCCCAGACCACAGGCGGCCAGATCCAAGGCCCGCTGCATATAGGCGTCATCTGTGTCAGGGGTGGCGGACTTCATTTTGCGCTTGTTTTTGGCGACTTCTTCTTGCGCGAGCGACGACTAGAGCGGGGCCGGTCCGGGCTTGGCTCAGTGTGGCTGTGCTCTTGGATACAGGTCTTTGAGCTCGTTCATGAACGCATCCGAATCCTGGAATGAGCGGTATACCGAGGCAAAACGGACATAGGCGACTTTATCCATATCATAGAGTTGGCGCATGACCTCCTCGCCTATCATCGTGCTCTTCAACTCTTTATCTCCAGAGCCTTGCAGGGAGCGCTCAATGCGGTCGGCAATGTCTTCAATCGTCTCAATGCTGATCGGCCGTTTCTCACACGCCTTGGTCAGACCCGTGACCACTTTCTGGCGGCTATACGCCTCCCGGCGGCCGTCTTTCTTAATCACCAGCGGCAGGATTTCCTCCACCCGCTCATAGGTCGTAAAACGGCGCTCACACTGGTCGCACTCGCGACGGCGTCTGATGACGTCTCCGTCCCGACTCAGCCGGGAGTCAATGACTCGGTTGTCCTGGTCTGAGCAGAAGGGGCACTTCATACTGCGGGCTCGGGGCGATGAGCTACGCAGTCATGGACGCATGGACCGGGAACTGGCGGCACAGGTCACGCACCTCTGCCCCGATGGTACCGAGTGCCTTCGCGTCTCCGACTTTTTGTAAGGCGCGCCAAATAAACTCAGCAATCACCTCCATTTCCGACTCTTTCATCCCCCGGCTCGTCACGGCCGGCGTCCCAAGACGAACGCCGCTGGTGACAAACGGAGAGCGGGTATCAAACGGGATGGCGTTTTTGTTGACGGTAATACGAGCGCGGTCCAGCGTTTCCTGGGCCAGCTTGCCGGTCAGCTCTGTGTCGCGCAGGTCGATCAGCATGAGATGGTTGTCTGTCCCACCCGACACCAGCCGAAAGCCACGCCTGAGCAGGCTGGTGGCCAGCGTTGTGGCGTTGGCCAGGATTTGCCTCTGGTAGGCTTTGAAGGCCGGGCTTGCGGCTTCTTTCAAGGCTACCGCCTTGGCGGCGATGACATGCATCAGTGGACCACCCTGATTGCCAGGAAAAACGGACGAGTTCACGCTCTTGGCCAAGTCCTGGCGGCATAAAATCATGCCCCCGCGCGGCCCGCGCAGCGTTTTGTGGGTAGTGGTCGTCACCAGCTCTGCATACGGAACCGGGGAGGGATGCAGGCCGGCCGCGACAAGACCGGCAAAATGGGCAATATCGACCATGACCACAGCGCCGACCTCGTCGGCGATCTGACGGAATGGCGCGGCGTCAATCTGACGCGGATAGGCGCTGTGACCGGCAACCAGCATTTTGGGGCGATGTTTGCGCGCCAGGTCGGCGATCTCCTGGTAGTCAATGCGCTGGTCAGACTCGCGCACGCCATAGGAAATGACCTTGAAAAATTTCCCTGAGAAGTTGACCGGACTGCCGTGGGTGAGATGGCCACCGTGGGACAGATGCATGCTCAGGACGGTATCCCCCGGCTGGAGCTGGGAGAAATACGCTGCCATGTTGGCCTGAGCGCCGGAGTGGGGCTGGACATTGACGTGGTCTGCGCCGAACAGGGCCTTGGCCCGATCGAGCGCTAGCTGCTCAACGACATCAACATATTCACAGCCGCCATAATAGCGCTTGCCGGGATAGCCTTCCGCGTACTTGTTGGTCAGAGCCGAACCCTGGGCTTCCAGAATGGCCTGACTGACCAGGTTCTCGGAGGCAATCAACTCAAGATTATGCTCTTGGCGCTGTGTTTCGTGCTCGATCGCCGCGTAAATCTCAGGATCTTGCCGGGCCAAGCTGCTTTTCATACCCACTCCCTCAAATAGCGGCCAAATAGCAGCGATGACATCTGAGCCTGGACTGTTCCGTCTCTCGGGCTCGAGGGGGAGACAGGCAGGAATTCCAAGACAAACCGCTGCGATTTTTCCTCAAATGCTGAGAGCGGACGCGCCGCCAGACACCAGGCCTGCCGACTGTCGATATAGGTAATGACGTCTTTGACACCCCTTAGAGTTCAATGGGACGCTTGACCTCCATCTGCCGACTGTCGATATAGGTAATGACGTCTTTGACCGTTCGAATCTTTTCGACGTCATCGTCCGAGATCTCGGTGTCATACTCTTCTTCGATCGCCATGACGAGCTCGACAATATCGAGCGAGTCGGCACCCAAGTCCTCAATAAACGACGCCTCTAAGGTCACCTCTTCTTGGCTCACGCCGAGTTGTTCGCAGATGATCTCTATGACGCGTTCCTGCGTTGCACTCTCTGCCATAATGCCGTCCTCCTCTCTCGCTTAGCCAGACGCGGGAGCGGCCATGAGTTGGTCCTGGCCACTTCATCACGAAGCGAGGATCAACCCCCCTCGTAGTAACCGGTGCGTCGCTTATACATACATGCCACCGTTGACGTTGATGATCTGTCCGGTGATATACGCTGCCAAAGGGCTGACCAGGAAAGCCACCAGTTCGGCAACCTCTGCCGGGGTGCCCCATCGACCCGCTGGAATGAGGTTCAAATATCCTGTTTTGACCTGGTCTGGCAAGGGCCCGGTCATATCGGTTTCGATAAAGCCCGGGGCAACGGCGTTGACGGTAATCGCCCTCGAGGCCAGCTCTTTGGCCAGGGCCCTGGTCAATCCCATAATCCCCGCTTTTGCCGCGCTGTAGGCGGTCTGTCCGGCGTTGCCGGTTTGGGCCACAACCGACGTGAGGTTAATGATCCGGCCGCTGCGCTGGCGGACCATGGCGCGGGCAACGGCTTTGCTGCACAGAAAAGCGCCTTTGAGGTTGACATCCATGACCCGTTCCCACTCGTCTTCTTTCAGGCGCAACAGCAGGGCGTCAAGGGCCAAGCCGGCGTTGTTGACCAGAATGTCGATCCGGCCGTGTTCCGCCAGCACGCCTTGAACGCTCGTTGTCACCTCAGCCTGATCGGCCACGTTGAACCGACACAACTCGGCCCGACCGCCGGCCGAACGGATGTGGGCACACACATCTTCTGCCGCCGCCTGGTTTTGGACATAGTTGATCAGAACGCGAGTGCCGTCCTCGGCCAGGCGTTCGGCAATGGCCCGGCCGATACCGCGCGAGGCACCGGTCACGAGGGCGGTCTGTCCCTCCAGCCTAGCGGTCATACGAGCAGCCTTTGTACCGTCTGGAGATGGTGTGGCTCACCAAAAGAGACGCACGGGATGCCGGGGTCGATCCGTTTGAGTAAGCCGCTCAGCACGCGCCCCGGTCCGATTTCGACCGCGGCTCGGCAGCCCAGAGAGCCGAGTTGTTGCATGCTTTCCTCCCAGCGGACCGGAGCCGTGACCTGCTGGAAGAGGAGGGGTTTGACCCGGCCAGGGTCTCGGTGTGGCTGGGCGGTGACATTCGGAATCAGGTCAACCGACAGGAGTTCAACGACAAGCGTCTCTAAGACCTGGCGTAGCCCGTCAGCCGCCGGAGCCATCAACCCGCAGTGGAAGGGGGCGCTGACCGCCAGTTCAACGGCCCGCTTTGCGCCCCGTGCCTTGGCGACCTCAATCGCCCGCCGGACAGCCTCGGTATGGCCGGCCACCACCACTTGGGCTCCGCCGTTGATATTGGCCGGGGAAACGAGCTGGCCTTGGGCGGCCTCTTGACAGACTCCAACGACAGCCTGCGGCGAAAGTCCCATCAGGGCGGCCATAATTCCAACTCCGGCCGGTACGGCTTCTTGCATCAGCCGGCCACGTTCGCGGACGGTTCGCAGGGCATCGGCAAAAGACAGCGCCCCGGCCGCGACGAGCGCGGTGTACTCCCCCAAACTATGGCCGGCTGCGCAGACCGGCCGAAGCTCCGTCTCGTGCTCAAGAACCCGTAAGGCGGCAACGCTGGTCGCCAGTATGGCCGGCTGGGCGTTGGCGGTCAGCCGTAGGGCGTCTTCCGGACCTGCAAAGCACAGGGCCGACAATTTGAAATGCAGGGCTTCGTCTGCCTCGCTGAAGACCTCAGCGGCAACCGCAAACTGCTGTGTCAGCGCTTCTCCCATCCCGACCGTTTGTGAGCCTTGGCCAGGGAAGAGCAGCGCCAGCGTCTGGCTCATCCGTGGTGTTCCTCTTCTTTCTGGCTTGGCGTGTGGACTGAGTTGTGCTGATCCAGGCCGTCGGGCTGGCCGGCCCGCACGTTGGACGGCTGACGATCGGCGACAAAATCCAGTTCGGGGGATCGGGGGGCGTCTGACTCCGGTTTGTCTGTCTGAGCCGACGGGTCGCCCTCTGAGCCTGCCTCGGCTGCCTGGCTGTCGCGGGAGCGGAAGCGCTCCCGAATGTGGGTCCACAGATTGCGTCCGCCACGTTTGATCTCTGCGGTCAAAAATGCGTTTTCCGGCAGGGCGTGCAGGTTTTCAATAATCTGATCATTCACTCCCCGACGGACCGACTCGTCGGCCAGACGGATCGCGTTTTTGATCGCTTTCGGGGTGGATGCACCGTGGGCGATAATAGGCAGCCCTTTTGTCCCCAGCAGCGGTGCCCCGCCAATCTCATCCGCATCCAAACTGGCCCGCAGGGCGGCAAAAGAATGGCGCAGCAAGAGGTAGGCGAGCTTACCCTGCCAGTTGGCGGTGAATAGGGAGCGGAGTTGGGTTTGCAGAAAACCGTAGAAGCCCTCCATGGTCTTGAGGGCCACATTACCGGTAAAGCCGTCGGTGACAATGACGTCAACATCGCCGCTGTTCAGGTCGCGGCCTTCGATATAGCCAAGGTAATTGAGCGACAGCTTTTTGAGAATTTCGTGCGCAACACGGGTCGCCTCGGTGCCCTTTGAGTCTTCCTCGCCATTGCTCAAGATGCCGACCCGTGGATAGCGAATGCCGCGCACAACGCGGGCATAGACCTCGCCCATGACGGCGAACTGGACGAGATGCTGAGGTTTACACTCGACATTTGCCCCGGAATCAATGAGGCAGGCTCGCTGGCCCGAGGTCGGCAGCACGGTGACAATTGCCGGCCGTTCGACACCCTTGAGACGGCCAAGGCTGGTGATGGCCAGAGCCAGCACGACTCCAGAATTGCCGGCGCTGACAACTGCACCGGCCTGGCCCGATTTGACATGTCCAAACGCCATGGTGCAGCGACGAGTTGCGTTTTGTGCGCATAGCCGACAGCGAGTCGCTCATGCTGATCGTTTCGGTGGCGTGCTGGATGGCCAGCAGAGAGGATTCCCTTGCCTGGACCTGCTTCAGTTCACGCGCAATACTATCCCGATTGCCGACGAGCAAAAACCTCAATGCCGTACTCCCGGGATGCGTGGACCGCGCCCTCGACGATGGCCTGTGGGGCATGATCACCGCCCATGGCATCAACAGCGATATACATGATGGTGTGTGAGAAAACAGGCGCTTATTTGCCGCCTCCTTGGGAGGGAAGCTGCACAGAAGAGAGGAGGGCCAGCGGCGAATCTTTTCTGCCCGGCTGGCAGGCACATCTGTCTTGGTTCAGGTTGATGCCACACTGAGAACACAGCCCACGGCACTCTTCAGAACACACCGGGGTGCTGGGCAGGGCGAGCATGACTTGTTCGTGGATCAACGCCGATACGTCAATGCGTTCTCCGTGATAAAAACTTGCCGATAACTCGTCTTGTCCCAGTTCAATCTCCCCGGCCGAGCCGGGGCGTAGGCTGGAGAACCACCGAGAACGAGCGGTCCAGGGGAAAAGCGCAGGACTCAAGGCAGCGAACGCACTGACCGCTGAGCGTCCCCCTGCACGCTGCCGTCAAAAAAGAGGTCTTGCCCCGAGCGGAAATGGCTCAGCCGAATATGCGGTAGCGCTTCAAGCCGATATTCGGGTGTCGCCTGGGCCGACGAGAGAAACAGGTTGAGTTCCTGGGCCTCCTCGGTAAGAGCAAGCGCAGTCGGAGACGTGAGAATATCTTCAATATGGATCTTCACCAGCCCACCCCATTCCGGACAACCCTCATATAGTATGAACGCTGGACAAATGCAACGCGCTCAGCCGCCTCCTCGCTTGACTGTCAGAGGCCAATCGGGTAGCTGTCGGGCTCTGTGCAGATCATTGCGCTCACGCTCTTCCATTGTCTGGGTCTGGAGTCTGTGGTTGCTCCTCACCGGCGCTGCCCCGATCTACCCTGGCTGTCCTTCCGGCCGGCCTGCTGATCGGAATACTCTTGTTTGTGGTGATGAGCCTGGTCGGTCCGGGCTTGGTCGTCGCCCCCTGGCGTCCGCCGTGTCCCCAGGCGCATTGACACCGGTGGGACGATCAGTCTCCACTGCGCACAACTCCCGGGGAAAACGAAACCTTCCCCGCCGTTCTCTTGTTTGTGGAGCAGAGAGGGAGGGGTTACAGCACAATCACCAAGCGCAGCGCATTGGGTAAAAGACCTTCCCCGCCCAGTCCTGCTTATGTACGATGCAGGCGCGGCCATCCTGCCCGAGTGCCCGCCCGCTGAGGGGGAGACCCAGGGCGGAGAAGTCATGCTCAGGCGGGCCGTCCCTAAGAGGACGCGGTCCGCTGCTTCCAAAAACGGTTTGTTCGCAAAGACCGCCAGCCCCAGCGGCTGGCTCGGGCGGCAGAGGAGAGGGGTGCGGCCGACGAGGCGGGCTGGCCGTTTTCGTTTGTGAATATCTGCGCGGTCCTGGGGCTTGACCCCGATTATATCCGGCTTGGGCTGAAGCGATGGCGTGAGCACTATCGTGACAAGGCCGCTATAGCGACGTTAGCCCACCCTTTCCCCTTTGCCGCTTGAGCCCTCCCAACGAGGTACCCCGTCGGGGTGCCTGCCCGATCCCACCGCGTCGGATTAATCCAGCGTATGTTGGGCGACCAGCTCTCTATTCCAGGTTGCATCGCCGAAGGTGACTTCTGAGCCCTTGGCCCGTTTGAAATAGATGTGCATGTCGTGCTCCCAGGTAAAACCGATGCCGCCGTGGACCTGGATCCCATCGGCGCTGACCTTGCGGTACGCATCGCTGCAATACGCTTTGGCCATAGCGGACGCCAGCGCCGCATCGGGCGCGGCGTTCGATACCGCCCAGGCCGCGTAATAGGTCGCTGACTTGGCGTTTTCGACCTGGACCAACATGTCGGCACATTTGTGCTGGATGGCCTGGAAGGAGCCAATCGGTCGGCCGAACTGTTCTCTGACCTTGGCGTATTCGACACTCATGTCGAGGACGCGCTGGGCACCGCCCGTCATTTCGGCGCACAGCACGACCTTGCTGCGGTCAAGCACCCGGCTGAGCCTGTCCCAGCCGAGTCCTGGGGAGCCGAGCAGGGCGTCAGGACTGAGCTGAACCTGGTCAAGCCTCAGCTCGCACAGTTTACGGGTTTGGTCCATTGTTCTCAGCATCCTGGTGCTCACGCCGGCCTGCTGGCGATCAATCAGAAACAAGCTGAACCCCTCGTCGGTCCGTGCCGCACACACGATAGTATCCGCCACATGGGCGTCCGGAACAAACAGCTTCATCCCGCTGAGCTGATACCCTCCGTCGTTCTTTTCCGCCCGAAGACGCACGCCCCGTTCATCCCAACGCGCGTTGTCTTCCAGGACGGCCAGGGTCGTCTTGAGCTGTCCCGAAGCGATGTGGGGCAACAGCGTGTTTTTCTGCTCCTCGCTGCCGGCCTCGAGAATGGCAAAGCCGCCGAGTACAACCGTTGAAAAAAACGGTCCGGGCAAAACAACCCGGCCCATTTCTTCAAGAACCACGACCATGTCGATCAGGCTGAGTCCTGAGCCGCCGTACCGTTCAGGCACCATCAGACCCATCCAACCCAGCTCGGCCATCTTTTGCCACAACTCATCGGCATAGCCGCGCTCGTCCTCCATCATCTGGCGGACATAGCTCATCGGACATTCATGGTTCAGGAAATCTGCCGCAGACTGGCGCAGCAACTCCTGCTCTTCGCTAAAGCCAAAGTCCATTGGACGCTCCGGGTTAGCTGTTGGCCAGGATCGACACACAGCCGACCGAACCCGGACCGCCCAGGTTATGGGCCAGCCCGACTTCGGCGTTTTTGACTTGGCGCTCGCCGGCTTTGTTCCACAGGTGTTGACCGACCTCGTAGATCATTCGGATACCGGTCGCGCCAATGGGATGACCAAACGATTTGAGACCACCCGACGGATTGACCGGAATCTCGCCCCCGATTGAGGCCCGGCCTTCTTCAAGGTACTTCCAACCCTCGCCTTTTCTACACAGACCCAGGTCTTCGTAGTTCAGAATTTCGGTAATCGTAAAGCAGTCGTGGCACTCAACCAAGTCAATGTCTCTGGCTGTCATGCCGGCTTGCTGATAGGCCGACTGAGCGGCCTGGGCCGTGGCTGGGAAGCCGGTATAGGCAAAACCCGGTTTCATATACGGCTCGCCCGAGGTGACCGACAGACCGATGCCTTTGACCTTCAGCGGATCGGGCCGGAGGGATTTGGTCAGATCTGAGTTACAGATGATGACCGCGGCCGCCCCATCCGTTGTCGGACAGCAGTCAAACAGACCTAGCGGGCTACAGATCAGCGGCGCGTTGATGACCTGCTCCTCAGACACTTCCATCCGGAAGTGCGCCTTGGGGCTCATTGTGCCGTTGTGATGGTTTTTGATCGCCACCTTGGCCAGGGCGTGTTTGTCGATGCCGTAGGTCTCGAAATAGCGGTTGGCGGCCATCGCAAACAGCGACGGCGCCGGTTGTGCCGTAGCCGACAACAGGATGGTTGCCAAAGGTCCCTAAGCCTCGTTGGCCAGAGTCGCGCAGCTTCTCAAAGCCGAGTGCCAGCACCACATCGTACATCCCGGAGGCGACCGCCATGCAGGCGTTGCGGAAGGCGTCCATCCCCGAAGCGCAGTAGTTCTCCACCCGGGTGATCGGGATGTTGTACAGCTTGAGCGGGTCGGCCAGGGCGTTGCCGGCGCTGGCGGAACTTAGCGTCCCCACCCAAGCAGCCTGAATCTGGCCGGGGTCGATATTGGCGTCGGCGTAGGCTTCCAGTGCTGCCGTGACCACCATATCTTCCGCGCTCATATCGTAGTTCTCACCGAATTTGCTGCATCCTGCCCCAATAACCGACACTTTGTCGCGAATATCCATCTGTCTTCTCCTTTCTACTGCTCAGCCGCCGACCGGTCTGGCCTTCCAGAAATAATTCTTGATACCAGACCCCTCGTGATACTTTCTAAACGTCAACTCAACCGGCAGGCCGATTGCGACCCGGTCGGGTTCGCAGTCGGTCAACTGGACAAAAATCCGCCCTCCGCCGTCCAGCTCAACCACTGCGTGCGTCGTCGGCGGATCGGGCGTTTCGGTCAGATAATCATGGGTGAAGGTAAACAGTTGGCCGGTTCGGGCCAGCTTCACCTCTTCAAGACCGTCGCGGTAGCCGCACTCGACACAGATTCGATGGAGAGGAAACTGGACTGTACCGCAGCCGGGGCATTTTCCGCCGTGGAGCGGTAAAATCTCGCTTTTATCCCGCAACAACACAACCGGGGTTGATTCGTCCCGGGTCGAATAGTCCTTCTTCATCAACTTACGGAAGCGGGCGTATTTTCCATATGACGCCAGGGTGCGTTTGACCTCAATCTGCGAGTAGACGCTGCGCACCAACTGATAGTCTGCCAGGGCGTCGGTGACGCGAAAAACCGCCGCGTCAGCCCCGTCGCCATAGCCGGCAACCAGAATCAGGTCGCCCGGCTTGGAGCGCTCAAGCACCGCGGCCAACAGCACCAAAGGCTGAGCCGTGCCCGAATCGCCGACCGTGTTCCAGAACGTATCCTGGACCTGGGACGTGACATCCAACTCCAGACCGCGCAGGGCCGCCTGCATGGCGCGTTGGCTCGGACCGGCAATGGCCGCGTTGGTGATATCCCGGGCGCTGAGCTGACACTTGGCCAACACCCCCTTGACCGCGGCGGCGATAAAACGGTTGTAGCCAAACGTATTCTCAAACGTGCCTGGGAATGAGCGCAGGTAGTCTTGCTCTTCAGTGCGCCAGGTACCGAGAAATTCCTGGCTCATGGTATAGGTTCCAACCACTTCGGCCAGCACCCCATCGGCCCCAATCACCAGCGCCCCGCCCGCATCGCCATAGTTCTGCTCTTGCTGGGTATCGGGCTCGCCCATGCGTGAGTCACCCGCACAAACCAGGAGCTGTTGACCAGTCTGGACAAGGTCGAGCGCGGTTAGCAGGGCCGAGGTGCCGGCCCGGAGCGTATCGGTGAAATCCATGGTCCGGATTTCGGCCTTGGCATCCAGGACCGTGGCGACGGTCACTGCAGCCTGCTTCTCCCGGTACGGCGAGGTGGTTGAGGCAAAAAACACTCCGGCCAAGCGCTGGGGGTCTTGACTGCCCAGCGCGTCCACACTGGCGTTGACCGCCAGGGTCAGACTGTCTTCGTCATAATTGGCAATCGCCCGTTCCCCGCCCAAAGAAGGGGTGCCCCACTCCTGGGCGATCAGGTCACGCGGGAGACGATAGGTCGGGACATGCGTCCCGTATGAAACAATACCTGCCATAGCGGTGTTCCAGACTAATTGAGACGGCTCTCGGGCTCGCCGCTTTTCAGCATGCACCCATCAACTTGTAAGTTGGCCCCGTTAATGAAGCTTGAGGCCGAGGACGCCAGAAAGACGCATGGCCAAGCGACCTCCAGACCGCTGCCAAACCGTTTCAGGGCGTTGGAGTCGCGGGCGCACTGCTGTAGCTCCGGCGTTGGCCCCAGCACTTCTTTGACGCCGGGCGTTTCGATAGGACCGGGCGAGATACAGTTGACCCGGATACCGCAGGGTGCCCATTCGATGGCCAGCGAGCGGGTCAGATTGACCACGCCGGCCTTCGAGGCACCGTCATGAGCCATGGTGGCCAACCCGTAGACGCCCGAATCGGACAAGATATTGATGCTGCTGCCGCCGCTGTTTTTGTCCATCATCAGCCGTGCCACAGTCCGGGAGAACAGAAAGGTGCCGTTCAGGTTGATATCGACAATCGCCCGAAAACCGTACCCGTCCCGCCACCGGTAACAATCGTGACTTTGCTCGCAATATCAAAGACCGAATCTGCCATGTCGCGTATGCTCCGTGTTCGCAGTTAGGTCCGCCCCGCCGCCCTAGCCAAAACTGGTCAACCAACTCTGGCCGCCGTTCGAGGTGCGCATGACCGTGCCAAAACCGCCCACAATCCAGCCGTGCTGTTCGTCCGCAAAATCAATCGCCCGCAGCCAAGTGACCGTTGGCAGGCCAAAGCTGAAGCGCTGCCAGCTAGGACCATTGTCTCCGCTCTGGAGCTGGTAAATCCGCCCCGAAGCTCCGACGATCCAGCCCCGACCGTTGCCGAGTAAGACCGGCGTGTAGAGCGGCGCGGTTTCTGAGGCGGTATCTGCGAGAAATGTCCAGTGTTGGCCACCGTCGGTCGTTGCCGCGATTTTGCCTTCCAAGCCGACGGCAATGCCTTCTAAGGCGGAGGTGAAATACGTCCCGAAGAAGGTGGGGAAGTTCAGGGCATCATCAATACCGGCTTGCCCCAAGAGGCTGTTCTGCTGTTCGGTCCAACTCTGGCCACCGTCGGTCGAATGGAAGATTTTGCCAAACTCCCCTACCATCCAGCCGGTCTGCGCATCAACAAAATGCACATCGTAGATATTGGGCTCTGTCAGGGCCAGGGTGGCGTCGATATCCACGCCTTCCAAAGACGGCTCAATATAGCCGGATTTCCACGACTGTCCGCCGTCAGTCGTGCGCAGATAAGTGGCTTGACCACCAACCGCCCAGCCGTGGGTGGTGTCCAGAAACTGGAGGGCTAGCAGGGAAACCGCTACACCGCTGTCCCGCTGCTGCCAGGTTTGCCCGCCGTCTTCGCTTTTCAACAGCAGGCCGTCTTGGCCGCTGACCCAGCCCGTTTGGGCATCTGGAAAATCGACGCTATACAGGGCCAGATCGGTGCCGCTGTCCTGCTGCTGCCAGGTTTGCCCGCCGTCAGCGGTCATCAATATCTTCCCCCCATAGCCAACCACCACCGCTTTTTCGACCGATACGGCTTCAACATCAAAGAACTTATCGGCCACCGTCATGAGCCGGTTGCTGAGCGGCACATCTTTGACCTCTCGGGCGCAGCCGGTCAGAGCGGTGAGCAGACACAGGACAGGCCAGCAGCGGAGCACGGGGTTCATAGTCAAGCGGCTTTCCAAAACGATTCCGATGGGATAACCTCGGCTGGATTGCAAGAGTTTTCCCCTGTCTACTATCTTCGGGCGCGCTTTGCAATCCGCTCGGGGCTGGGATGTATCTCAGACCCACGCTCCCACAAGGTTGAGGAAAGGATACTGTATGGCACCAGCAAAAATTACCTGGACAAAGATTGATGAAGCGCCGGCCCTGGCCACCTACGCCTTGCTGCCGATTGTACAGGCCTACACCAAGGGGACCGGGATTGAGCTCGAAATCAGCGATATCTCTCTGGCCGGCAGGATCATTGCCAACTTTCCCGAAAAGCTGACCGACGGGCAAAGAATTCCCGACTGCCTGAGCCAACTCGGCTCACTGGCCCAAACGCCCCAGGCCGCCATCCTCAAGCTGCCGAATATCAGCGCGACGGTTCCGCAGCTCAAAGACGCGATCAAAGAACTCCAAGCCAAGGGCTACAATATCCCCGACTACCCGGAGGAGCCTCAAAACGACGCCGAGAGCGCCCTGCAAGCCCGGTTCACAGCAGTGCTCGGTTCGGCGGTCAATCCAGTCCTGCGCGAGGGCAACTCGGATCGCAGGGCCGCGACCTCGGTCAAGAAGTTTTTCCAGAAGAATCCCCACACAATGATGCGGGAGTGGCCGGAGAGCAGGTCGGAAGCCCGTGTCGCTCATATGGAAGGCAAGGATTTTTTTGAGAGCGAGAAATCGACTACCGTGGAAAAAGCCGCCGAAGTGCGGATTGAGTTCGTCGCCGCCGCCGGAGCGGTCAGCGTCCTGAAAGATGGGCTGGCTCTGTTGGAGGGCGAGGTCATTGACACCTCGGTCATGAACGTCAAGGCCCTGCGCAAGTTCTATGCCGAGCAGATGGACGCCGCCAGGAAAGACGGCGTGCTGCTGTCTTTGCACCTCAAGGCGACCATGATGAAAGTTTCTGATCCCATCATGTTCGGCCACTGTGTATCGGTCTACTTCCAGGAGGCGCTCAACAAGCACGCCGAGGTCCTCAAAAAGATTGGGGCGAATGTCAACAATGGGCTGGCCGATGTGCTGGCCAAACTTGACCGCCTGCCGGCCGAGAAGAAAGCCGAGATCGAGGCCGACATCGCCGCGGTCTATGACACGCGCCCGGCTCTGGCGATGGTCAACGCCCGGCGCGGCATCACCAACCTGCACGTTCCCAACGACATCATCATTGACGCCTCCATGCCGAATGTAGTGCGTGACGGGGGGCGGATGTGGAATGCGAACGACGAGTTGCAAGACACGATTGCTCTGGTGCCCGACCGGTCTTACGCGACCATGTACAAGGAAATTCTCGAAAACGCGAAACAATACGGACAGTTTGATCCGGCGACAATGGGCAGCGTCTCCAATGTCGGTCTGATGGCCCAGAAAGCCGAGGAATACGGCTCGCATGACAAAACCTTTGAAGCCCCGGCCGACGGCAGGATTCGCGTCGTAGAGCCCTCAGGGACAACCCTGCTTGAGCAGACGGTCGAGGTCGGCGATATCTTCAGAATGTGCCAGACCAAGGACGCGCCGATCCGTGACTGGGTTCGCCTGGCCGTGTCAAGAGCAAGAGCGACTGGCGCGCCGGTGGTTTTCTGGCTGGACGAGCGCCGAGGACACGATAGGGAGATCATCAGGAAGATGCGTGCCTATCTGCCCGCGCACGACACGACCGGTCTGGACATTCGTGTCATGAAGCCCCAGGACGGGATGCGGTTTTCGCTGGAACGCATCCGCAGAGGGGAAGACACTATTGCCGCAACGGGCAACGTACTGCGGGACTATCTGACCGATCTGTTCCCGATTCTGGAACTGGGGACCAGCGCCAGGATGCTGTCGATCGTGCCGCTGATGAACGGTGGCGGGCTGTTCGAGACCGGTGCCGGCGGTTCCGCTCCCAAACACGTCCAGCAATTCCTGCAAGAGGGGCATCTGAGATGGGATTCGCTGGGCGAGTACTGCGCCCTGGTGCCCGCGCTTGAACTGGTTGCCGAAAATACCAGGAACCCAGCCGCGGCGCTGTTTGCCCAGACGCTCGATCAGGCCATCACCATATACCTCGAAAACTCGCGTTCTCCCTCCCGCAAGGTGAACGAGATCGATAACCGGGGCAGCACCTTCTATCTGGCTCTGTACTGGGCCCAGGCGCTGGCGGCCCAGGACACCGACACAGCCCTACAGGCACGCTTCACCAGGGTGGCCAAAGCCTTAGAGGACCATGAGGGCACGATCAACCAGGAGCTCCTCGCCGTCCAGGGCCAGCCGGTCGATATCGGTGGCTACTACTCGCCCGACCCGGTCAAGACCGCCCGGGCGATGCGTCCCAGCCCGACCTTCAACGCCATCATTGACGGGCTGTAAGCCTGACCGTGCGATATTCTAGAGTGGAATGACGGAACGGAGCGTCGTAAAAACGTCATCGCGGGAGCAGCTTGACGCTCTGTTCCGACGAGGACAATCTTGTCTTCATGCAGAGGCCGCCCGCCGAAAATTTGAGGGCGCAAACTCCGCAACTGACTCGCCTGACACTTCAGTCAAAGCGATACCCGATGGCTCAGAGTACAAAAGCAGCATTTCTGAGAGAATTTTCGACTCGTTTCGGGGTATTACGAAAATTAGGAAAAAGTCAGTCACTCTATGAAGTGGGCAGGGACGCCGCTCGCCTATACATTCGTTACTCAAAGCTACATTCGAAGAATCAGACATTCTATGGTCTGAGAAAAGACGACCTGCAACAACTCGAAGGGCATCCGTCGATCATCTGCTTGTTATGGAATGGTCAAGTAGAACCACTATCCTTACCTTATTCGGAGTACGAAGATGTCTTCAAGACCATATCCCCCGCCAACGACGGTCAGTATAAAGCGCAAGTATACCTGCGGAAAGAAGGGAGCGAGCTCTATATTGCCAACGCGGGCAGACATAATGTCGAATCGTACTTCGGTTGGAAATATCTCTCCTCTCTGATTGATAGAGTAAAACTTACGGAAACTCCTGCCCTTTCCCATGCGCAAGTCCAAACCTTGATAGGTTCCATTGGATTATCCAAAGGATTCGAGATATGGGTACCTGAAAACGATCGTGGAAAATTGGACTGGTCGCTTACGGAACGATTTGAATGCGCCGCAGCCCTCCCCGATAAATTTCATTCAATCGAAAATGTCCTATCGGAAATCGATATTCTCTGGATGGAGCGTGGTGCCGGCCAATTATACGCACTCTTTGAGGTTGAACATTCAACCCCCATTTATTCGGGCCTGTTGCGCTTCAATGATGTGCATCTCGCTGGGGCGAGTGTCCGCGCAACCTATAATATCGTAGCCAACGAGGAAAGGCGAAATCGTTTTGTCAATCAATTGAGCAGACCAACGTTCAAAGCGAGTGGTCTCGATAGATACTGTTCTTTCATGAATTATTCTAATGTATTTGAATGGTACACGCGGATTTATAAGCTTGTGCAAGCGAGGTGATTATGCCTGAAGACAAGAAATGTACAATTTGGATCGCTGTGAAGGTCTGGCGAGGCGTTCCGGTGGAAGTGAAGGGGTTCAGGAAGAGAACAGAAGGTGAAAAACAGGCGCGACTATGGCGAGAAGAAATGAACCCGGATTATGACGAGGCCGGGGTGTTTGAAATCAAAATCTGATCCGCTGTGACGATCCCAGAGCTTGTCCCGGCTGGCAAACCGGGCAAACTCCCCCTGGTCAAAGACCAGCTTCAAGCGGTTCCTGCCGGCCTGATTGCGCAGCTAGTGCCGCGCCCCCGGGGAATACCTGCCGCCGTCCAGGATGATGATGGTGTCGTACTCAATCCTGCTGGATACTCAACACCTCAAACGGGAACTTCTGCTCCACACTCCCCGGTGACGCCTGCCACTTGCATTGAATGACCATGCAGTGGGGCCAGAGCCAGGGGTGGTAGAGCATGAGATCAACAAAGCGGCGCTTGCCGTAAATGTCCTTGCCAGCTTTGACCTGGCGGGCATAGATGGACTGCTCCATCTCCCGGAGCGGAAAGAACAGCCGGCGCGTGACCGGCTCATAGCCCAAGCCGTCCAGGATATGAGCAGCAAACGCTTCGAGCTGGTTGCCGGGGCTGCGTTGGCCCGGCTGCCTCCTTGTGGTGTTCGTTACAATCGCGTTGAAGCTGTCGGATATTCATGCCGGGGCTGAGTACGTCATTCCAGAACCGCCGGCCTCAGAACTGTGCCTTGGGCACCGGCAGACCGGGAATGTCTGAGCGGGTGCGGAACACTGTGCCTTTGAGCTCTCGTTGGTCGTTATTGGCGGTGACAACATACAGGTCACACATATCGGGGCCGCCAAAGGCCACGCTGGTGATCGTCTTGGCCGGGATGTTGACCCGCCGGTCAAGGGTTCCGTCCGGCTTGAACCGCACCACCTCGCCGGAGCCGGCCACCACCGCGACCCACACACCGCCCTCGACATCGACGGTCATACCGTCGGGCATGCCCTCGGGCAGCCTGGCGAACAGGTGGCGGTCGCTGACCGTCCGGTCGGCGCGCACGTTATACACCCAGACCGCGCGGGTGGTGGAATCGCAGTGGTAGAGCAGGGTGCGGTCGGCGTTGAAGCCGAGTCCGTTAGTGACCTCAACCCCCTCCCACAGATGCGTCACCTGTCCCGATGGATCAACGCGGAAGAGGGACCCTGGCGGGGGGCTGCTCTTGAAGTCAAACGCGCTGATGTCGCAGCCGAACGAGCCAACCCAGATGCTCCCCCGGTCATCAATGGTCAGGTCGTTCAGACCAAACAACGGCTCGTTGTTCCACTGACCGAAAATCTCTGTGAGCTGACCGGTCTGTTCATCCCACCGGGCCAGCGACAGGCCGGTGACGAGGAGGCCGCCGCCCTCGTTCAGGGCGATGCCGCCCACCGACTTGCGGTCTGTTGAGATCAGCGTTTCAATCTGCCCGTCTGGGCTGCGACGGAAGACGCCGCCCCCACGCACATCGCTGAAGTACAGCCGGTTCTGGTCATCGGTGCGGGGTCCCTCAAGCAGGCCATAGCCGGTCGCCAAGGTTTCAAATTCCATACGCTTCCTCCTTTTTCCTCAATACTGTCCCAGATCGGTCGGACTGTTCAAGCGCCAGGGGTGTGGCTTGCCCTGGAGTCCGTTCAGGGGGCCGTGTCACGCGCCGCGGCTCGGCGCAGGCGGTCCATGATCGCCCGGCCGATTCCCCGCTCGGGAACGGCTTCAACTACCAGCCGGTCAAGGCCAAGTCGGTCAAAACGGCGCAGGGCGGAAAACAGATTGGCCGCGGCTTCGGCCAGATCGCCCCTGGCCGACAGGGCGGCCTGACAGGTGTAGGCGGGTCCCATCGGCCCGGGCTTGAACGTCAACAGGCCGACCCGTTCCTGAGGCGGCGGCTGAGGAACGGCCTGACCGAGGGCGAGCAAGGTCATTGGAACGCGTGGCGCGTAGTGCTGCGCCAGGGTGCCGGGCGAGCGCGCGTCAGGACCGCCAGAAGAGGGCCGGCCGACCGGCCCGATGACGGCTTCAATGTCCTCTACGCTCACCCCGCCCGGGCGCAACACCACCGCTTCTCTGTCGGTCAGCGCGCACACCGTGGACTCAAGCCCGACCGTACACGGTCCGCCGTCCAGAATCAGCTCCAGCGTCTGGCCTAAGGTGTCCTGCACATGCCGGGCGGTGGTCGGGCTGACATAGCCGAACGGGTTGGCGCTCGGGGCGGCAATCGGCGTCCCGGCCTCCCGTAACAGGCTGAGAGAGACGGGGTGGGCCGGCATGCGCAGCCCGACGGTCCCCAGCCCGGCTGTGACCAGGTCTGGAATGAGAGGCCGCTTGGGCAGTACGAGGGTCAGCGGCCCGGGCCAGAAGTGGTCCATCAGCGCTCTTGCCCGGTCGTCAATATGGGCCGCGTACCGGGGGACGGCATCAACCTGCGCGATATGGACGATCAGCGGGTCAAACGTGGGACGCTGTTTGACGGCGAAGACCTGGGCTACAGCGCACTCATTGAGCGCGTCGGCCCCAAGACCGTAGACGGTTTCGGTCGGAAAGGCGACGAGGCCGCCAGCTTGGAGCAGCGCCGCCGCCTGCCGGACCGCGGCCGGAGCAGCGGCGTCGAGAATCCGGGTCATAGCCGCTCTCAGTCCTCCAGCGTCGGATAGGTATAGCTTTTGAGGGCGGCTTCAAACTCTTGCATCAGCCGCTCCCGCTCACCGTCCTGGCCGGTGCCGGTTGCGTCAAGCTGGCCCAGAAATCCTTCCAGCAACTCTTGCCGCTCATAGCCAAACACCTTGAGCACGCCCTCGATCGTCTGGCCGGGAATGATCCGGGTCAGGTGATAGTGGCCGGTGTTGTCAGTCACTACCGAGGCGTCGTGGACATGGCCGAACAGATTATGGTAGTCGCCCAGGACATCCTGATACGCGCCGGTAAAAAAGACCCCCAGATAATACGGCTGGCCGTCAGGAGAGTGGAGTTCGAGCCAGTCTTTGATGTCTCGCAGGTCAACAAATGTATCGACCTTGCCGTCCGAATCGCAGGTCAGATCCGCCAGATAGCCCTTGTGGTCAGGGACCTCGGTCAGCCGGTGCAGCGGCATGATGGGAAAGAGCTGGTCTACGGCCCATGAGTCTGGAATAGACTGGAAGACGGAGAAATTGCAGATGAACTTGCGGGCCAGGCGGCGCTCGAGGTCTTCAAACTCTTCGGGCATATGCCTGGCCAGCTTGGCAAACTTCAGCGCCCGCTCACACGTCCCCCAGAACAACTCCTGCCCCAGCCCGCGATCCTCCAGGGACAGATAGCCCAGGTTGAACAGCGAGAACATTTCGTCGCGCTGCTCCACGATGTCGTGGTAGTACTCCCGGTAGTTCCTGGCGTTGAGCTCGGTGTAGATGTCGTACATTTCCCGGATGACCTGTGGGCGGCTGTCCGGGTCAGGGACATGAATGGGACCGTTCGTCAGGGTCAACTCGTTGATGACATTAAAGACCAGCAGGGCGTGGGGGGCGGCGATCATGCGCCCATTTTCAGTCAGGACGGTCGGCTCGCGCACATCCTCGCTGTCGCACACCTCTTTGATGGAGTAGACAATGTCGTTGGCGTACTCATCGACCGAGTAGTTGACGCTCGAGTCTGAGGCGGTCCGCGAGCCATCGTAGTCAACGCCCAGACCGCCGCCGACATCAAGGTAGTTGAGCTGCGGGCACAGTTTGCGCAGCTTGGCATAGGTCCGCGCCGCCTCTTTGACCGCGTACTTGATGCGCTTGATATCGGGCACCTGCGAGCCGATATGAAAATGCAGCAGTTGGAGGCAGTCGCCGAGCCTGGCTTCGTTCAGGCGGCTGAGGCAGACGAGCAGCTCCGTGGTGGTGAAGCCGAACTTGGACAGGTCGCCGCTCGACTTTTCCCATTTGCCGCTGCCGCGCGCCGACAGTTTGAGCCGCAGGCCGATACGGGGACGGATGCCGAGGTGGCGGCTCATCTCCAGCAGCAGCCCCAGCTCAAAGAGCGTTTCCAGAACGATAAAGACCTGCCGTCCGGCCTGTTCGCTATGCAGGGCGAGGCTGAGATAGGCTTCGTCTTTGACCCCGTTACAGATGATTGGCGCATTCGGATTGTGGTTCAAAGCCAGGGCCAGGGCCAGCTCGGCTTTGCTGCCGACCTCAATGCCGAGGTCGTAGCGCTGGCCAAAGCGAACGATCTCCTGGACAACCTCTCTTTTTTGGTTGGCCTTGATCGGATAGGCTGGAATATAGCCAGCCTTATAGCCGAACTCCTTGATTGCGGTCCGAAAAGCGGCGACCAGTTTCCTGATCTGCCCGTCCAGAATCTGGGGGAAGCGCAGGATGAGCGGGGTTGACAGTCCACGCCGACGCAGCTCTGCCACGATCCGGGTGACGGCCACCGGCGCGCCGCGGTCAAAGGCCAGGACGACATCCCCCTCCCGGTTGACCGAGAAGTATGCTCCGCCCCATCTGTGTATTCCATACCGGTCGAGGTCTTCCTCGATAGCATTCCCGGCGGCAGAGGGCGCTGTGGGGATGGCTGTCGTGTCTCGCAGACTTTCGACCAGGCAAGATGAGAAACGTCCCAGCCGGGTATTACGGGGCCCCTCTTTGAGCACTCTCATGGCAACACTTCCTCTTGCGACGGACCTTGCTTCGACACCATCGGGAATACGATCAAGAGGCTTAGCGCCCCGTAGCCATTGGGACACGGAGGGATGGGACGAGAGGGGTGGTGCGGAAAGTCGGGGGCAGTCTCTTCGCTTGGGGCCGACCCAGACCAGGTAGGGGTGTAGGTTGAGGTCGGGGTATGGTGCGGAGAGTCGGGGGCAGTCTCTTCGCTTGGGGCTGGCCCGAAGGTACGGGAGATACGGTGTGGGGTGCGTGTGTCTTCAAGGCAGGCGGCTCACCTCGTGCTGCTGTAAGAGGCCATCATCTCTACCCTCTTTGTTCACCTTTGTCAAGACAAACCTGGACCTCAGGCCGCTTGGCGCGTTCAGCATTGAGCCGGGTAGGCCGATTCCGTACAATACGGGCTATGGATAGCAGTTCGTCCGCGGTCCGGGTCGGTTTGGTCCAGATGGTGTGCGGAGACGATCCCGGCGCAAACCTCAGCAAAGCCGTGCAGCGCATCGAGGCAGCCGCCCAGCGTGGAGCCCGGATTGTATGCTTGCAAGAGCTCTTCTGCTCGGTCTATTTTTGTCAGCGGGAAGATACCGGCTGTTTTCGGCTGGCCGAGCCGATTCCTGGGCCGACAACCGAGACGCTCAGCCGGGTGGCGCGTGCCCGTCAGGTGGTGGTGATTGCGCCGATTTTTGAGCGGCGGGCAGCGGGTCTGTTCCACAACTCGGTGGCGGTGCTGGACGCCGACGGCGCTCTGCGCGGCGTCTATCGCAAGATGCACATTCCTGATGATCCGCTCTATTATGAAAAGTTCTATTTCACACCGGGCGATCTGGGGTTCCAGACCTTTGTGACCCGTTACGCTCGGATTGGAGTCCTCATCTGCTGGGATCAGTGGTTTCCCGAGGCCGCCCGCCTGACCGCCCTGGGCGGGGCCCAACTGCTGTTCTACCCGACGGCTATTGGTTGGCACCAAGCCGAACACGCCGAAGAACGCCAGGCGCAGCGCCACGCCTGGGAGACAATCCAGCGTGGCCACGCTGTTGCCAACGGGGTCTTTGTCGCGGCGGTGAACCGCGTTGGCACAGAGGGCGGGCTTCAGTTTTGGGGCTCCTCTTTTGTGAGCGATCCTTTTGGCCGCGTGCTGGTCAGTGCCGGAGCCGAGCACGAAGAGACGGTGCTGGTCTCGTGCGATCTCGGTCGTATTGATACGGTGCGCCAGGAGTGGCCGTTTCTACGCGATCGCCGGATCGATGCCTACACCAATCTCACCAAGCGCTATCTTGACTGAAGGCGGAGCCGCCCGCCGGACACTCAGAGCGACCCGGCCGCCGGCCAGCCTTGGCCTGCGGCTGCCCGCGGAATGGGAGCCGCACGTGGCCACCTGGCTCTCCTGGCCGCATAATGACGAGACTTGGCCGGATCGCTTTGCGACGATTCCGCCTGTGTTTCGTGCCCTGGTCAGCGCTCTCCACCGCCACGAGCGGGTGCATATCTGCGTCAACGACGCCGCGGCGGGGCGGCTGGTCAGCTCCCAGCTCGCCCGAGCGGGCGTGGATTTGGAGCAACTGCGCGTGTATGAGGTTCCGACCAACGACGCCTGGGTGCGGGACTATGGCCCTCTCTTTCTGACGCGACCGAGCCGCAGCCAACCAAGCCGGACCGAAGTGGCCCTGACCGACTGGAGCTTTACCAGTTGGGGCGGTAAATATCCGCCCTGGGAGTTGGACGACGCGGTTGCGCACCGGATTGCGACCCGTCTGGCGGTCCCTCGATTTGTCCCTGGGATGGTGCTGGAGGGCGGGTCCATTGATGTCAACGGCTGTGGCACGCTGCTGACCACCGAAGCCTGCGTGCTGAATCCGAACCGTAATCCATCCCTGAGCCGGCAGGACATTGAGTCGGCCTTGAGAGCTTTTCTGGGGGTGGACAAGATCGTCTGGCTGGGAGAGGGCATTGCCGGAGATGATACCGATGGGCACGTTGATGACATCGCCCGCTTTGTGAGCCCAAGGACGGTAGTGTGCGCAGTTGAAGACGACCAGCTCGATATCAATTATCGGCCCCTGCAAGACAATCTGGCCCGGCTGCGGCGGGCGACCGACCAAGCCGGCCGCCGCTTGACGGTCGTCCCCCTGCCGATGCCGGGGCCGGTCTTCTCCAGAGACGCCGCCTCCTCCAGACTGCCCGCCAGCTACGCCAATTTTTATATTGCCAACGGGCTGGTCTTAGTCCCGACCTACGACCAGCCGAATGACCAACGTGCCCTCGACATTCTCCGAGGCCTGTTTCCCGACCGTCAGGTGCTCGGTCTGCCGTGTACAGACCTCGTGCTGGGCTTGGGCGCGATCCACTGTGTGACCCTGCAACAGCCGGCGGCCGACGGCGTGTTGCCGGGAAACGGAAGAGAATAGCAGACATGCCGGTTTCACCCACCTGTTGGACAGCAGTTGACCGGCAGGAGCTTTTTGTCCAGGGGCTTCTCTGGACCGAAGTCACCCGTCTGCGCTCCGAGTTGCGCCACCACAACCATCGCTATTATGTGCTTGGCGACCCACTCGTGAGCGATGCGGAATACGATCGGCTTTTTCGGCGTTTGAGCCAAATGGAAGCCGAGTATCCCCAACTCCGTGACCCGCTGTCACCGACCCGGAAGGTCGGCGCGCCTCCTTCAGCCGGGTTTGCCCCGGTTCAGCATAGCGTTCCCATGCTGTCCCTGGCCAATGCGGTCAGCCACGCTGAGATGCAGGAGTTTGCGGACCGCTTGCGGCGCTTTCTCAACACCGACGAGCCGATTGTGTATGTAGCTGAGCCTAAAATTGACGGGGTTGCGGTCGAGCTGGTGTATCAAAACGGCCGCTTCGTCACCGGCTCAACCCGGGGCGACGGTACAACCGGTGAAGACATCAGCCACAACATCAAGACCATTCGGTCTGTGCCGCTGAGCTTGCTTGACCAGGACTATCCTGTTCCAGGCCGTCTGGAGGTCCGGGGCGAGGTCTTTCTGTCAAACGCGGCGTTCCATCGCCTCAACGCTGAACGCGCCCAAGCCGGCGAGCCGCTCTTTGCCAACCCCCGCAACGCGGCCGCGGGGTCTCTCAAACAGCTCGACTCGGCGGTGACGGCCAAACGCCCGCTGGACATCTTCTGTCACGGCCTCGGCCAACTTGAGGGGGTGCGGCTGGCCTCACACCAGGAGTTTGTCCGCGCCCTCCAGGCCTGGGGGCTGAAGCCGGTGCCCTACAGCCGGGTGTGCCAGAGTTTGCCCGAGGTGTTTGCGGCTTTTGACGCCTTAGAGGCGCAGCGTGACACTCTGCCGTTTGAAATTGACGGGGTGGTCGTGCGGGTGAACGATTTTGGTCTGCAACAGCGCCTCGGGGCGATTTCACGCTCGCCGCGCTGGGCGGTGGCGTATAAATTTGCCGCCCGCCAGGCAACGACCCGAGTCCTGCGGGTCGTGCCCCAGGTCGGACGAACAGGCATGCTCACCCCGGTTGCCGAACTCGAACCGGTCGGCATCGGCGGGGTGACGGTCAAGAGCGCCTCGCTGCACAATATGGCTGAGATTGATCGGAAAGACATCCGTATCGGCGATACGGTCATTGTTGAACGGGCCGGGGACGTTATTCCGTATGTTGTCAAAGCTCTTCCCGACAAACGGACCGGAACAGAGACCGTCTTTGTCATGCCCGCCCGCTGCCCGGTGTGTGGGGCGGGGGTTGAACGGGAGGAGGGCGAGGCCGCCTATCGCTGTACCGGCCTGGCCTGCCGGGCCAAGCTCAAAGAGAGCCTCAAGTTCTTTGCCGGACGGGGCGCAATGGATATCGAGGGCTTGGGCGAAAAGATCATTGAGCAGTTGGTTGATACCGGATTGGTCACTGACCCGAGCGACCTGTACGGCCTGTCGAAAGACCAGCTGGCCGGCCTGGAGCGTCTGGCCGACAAGTCGGCCCACAATCTGCTCGCCGCCATTGACAAGAGCAAAACAACAACACTGCCCCGGTTTATTGCCGCTCTTGGTATTCGCCATGTTGGCGAGGCCACGGCCAGGCAACTGGCCGGGCATTTTGGCGATGTAGGACCGCTCATGGACGCCACGCCAGAGGCCTTGGAAGAGATTCGGGATATTGGGCCGGAAGTGGCGCGCAGTCTTGCCCACTTTTTCAGCCAAGACCAGAATAGACGTGTTGTCGAGAAGCTGCTCAAAGCCGGGGCCCACTTCCCCGCACTCGCCGCCCGACGCGAGGGCCGGCTGAGCGGCCAGACCTTTGTGCTGACCGGAACCCTGGAGAGCATGACCCGCGCAGCAGCCCGGCAGCGGATTGAAGCCCTGGGCGGCAAAGCTACCTCGGGGGTATCGAAAAAAACGAACTATGTAGTGGCCGGGGCAGAGCCGGGTTCAAAGCGCGACAAAGCCCAACGCCTGGGGGTGAAGATTTTAAGTGAGGCAGAGTTTTTGCAGTTGATCGGCGAGGCGGCTCGGCCAGACCGCCCGGCGTGAAACCAGCGTTGACACCTTGCCGCCGTATGGTGTACACTCATGCCGCATCATGCGGGTGTAGCTCAGCTGGCTAGAGCGCGACCTTGCCAAGGTCGAAGTCGCCGGTTCGAAGCCGGTCACCCGCTCTCTCCAAAGTCCCTGGCCAGCCAGGGACTTTTTTCAGGCCAATGCGGATTTTTCTGATCGACGGTCAGTCGTACATCTACCGGGCGTTCTACGCCGTGCGTGAGCTGAGGAATTCGAGCGGCTTTCCCACCAATGCGATTTTCGGCTTTGTGAACATGCTCCAGCGGGTCCAGGACACCTATGACCCGAGCCACCTGGCCATTATCTTTGACGCGCCGGGCCAGACTTTTCGGCACGCACGCTACAGCGACTATAAGGCCAACCGGCAGTCCATGCCTGACGCCCTCCGGCGGCAAATCCCCCGTATCAAAGAGCTCGTCAAGGCGTACCGCATTCCGGCCATTGAGCTGGCCGGCTACGAGGCGGACGATATTCTGGCCACCCTGGCGAGCCGCTGGGACCGGGACGGGGCCGAGATTGTCCTGGTATCCGGCGACAAGGACCTGATGCAGCTGGTGTCTGAGCGGGTGACGATGCTCGACACCATGAAGAACCACACTATCGGCATTGAGGAGGTCCGGGCCAGGTTCGGCGTTGAGCCCGGACGGGTGGTTGAGGTCCAGGCCCTGATGGGAGACGCGACCGATAATATCCCGGGTATTCCCGGGGTGGGCCACAAGACCGCGATGAAACTCATCGCCGAATGGCACGATCTCGAAAACGTACTCAGCAACAGCGACCGCATCAAGGGCAAGCTAGGCCACAAGGTCCGCGACAATATCGATCTGGCCCGCCTGTCCAAAGCACTCGTGACCCTGTGTCGTGAGGTGCCGATCGAGGTCGAGTTGGACAGCCTGGCCCGGGAGGAGCCTGACGTTGACCGTCTGCGGGAGTTGTTCAGCGAGTTTGAGTTTCGCCGCTTTCTGTCTGAACTGGACGTGAGTTGGGAGTTTTCTGTAGATGACGAAAAGGCCAAGGCGGGCCGTTACGAGATTGTCCAGACCGCCGAGCAGCTCCACCATGTGCTGAGCCGGATCCGGGCGGCCAAGACCTATTGCCTCGATACCGAGACGACCGCCCTCAACCCGCTCGATGCCGAACTCATCGGGGTCGCCCTGTCGGTCCACGAAGAACAGGCCTGGTATGTGCCGGTTGCGCATACCGCAGAAGGGGCCGACTCCCAGCTGCCACGCCAGACCGTACTTGAGGCACTCCGCAGCCTGTTTGCAGACGAGTCGCTGTCGCTGGTCGGTCAGCATATCAAATATGACCTCATGCTCCTGGCCAGATATGGGCTGTGGCCCAGGCGCGTAGCCGGGGACACCATGCTGGCCTCCTATCTACTTGACCCCGCCACCCGTCATAATCTGAACGACCTGGCCTGGGAGCATCTGCACTACAGCATGACCAGCTATGAGGAAGTGACCGACGGGACCAGAAAAGGCTTTGCCGAGGTGGCGGTTGCGACTGCGGCCAGCTACTCAGGCGAAGACGCCGATATCACCCTGCGCCTGGCCCAGCGCCTGTTTCCGCGCCTCCACGACGAGGGCATGGGCGAGCTGTTCTCCGAAGTCGAAGTCCCCCTGGCCCTGGTCTTAGCGCGTATGGAGCTGAGCGGTATTCTGGTCGACCGCGACTTTCTGGCCGGCCTGTCAACCGAGTTCAGCCAGCACCGCGGCCGGCTTGAGCACGAAATCTACGAGCTGGCCGGCGAAGCGTTCAATATCGCCTCTCCGCAGCAGCTCCAGCGTATTCTGTTTGAAAAGCTGGGCCTGCCGCGCGGCAAAAAAACCAAGACCGGCTCCTCAACCGACTCCTCGGTCCTGGAAGCCCTGTCCGAGCACTATCCGCTGCCGGCCAAAATCCTCTCCTACCGGGGCTTTGCCAAGCTGCAAAGCACCTATGTGGATGCCCTGCCGAAGCTGGTCCGGCCCACAACCGGGCGGATTCATACCTCGTTCAACCAGACGGTCACGGCGACCGGGCGTCTGTCTTCGAGCAACCCGAACTTACAGAATATCCCGATTCGGAGCGAAGAGGGCCGGCGTATCCGGGCCGCCTTTGTTCCGCCGCCGGGCCATGTGTTTGTGTCGGCTGACTACTCACAGATCGAGCTGCGGCTGCTGGCCCACCTGAGCCGTGACCCGGTCCTTGTAGAATCGTTTCGGCGTGGACAAGATGTGCACGCCCGGACCGCGGCCGAGATTTTTGGGGTTGATACGGTCACGGCCGACCAACGTCGCCAGGCCAAGACGATCAATTTCGGTATTATCTACGGGATGGGTGCCCACCGCTTGGGCCGCTCGCTGCACATTCCGTTCAAGACCGCTCAGGGCTACATTGACCAGTATTTTACCCGCTACCACGCGATCAAAGGCTATATGGACGGCGTGCTCGACACCGCCCGGGAGCGGGGCTATGTGACCACCCTCCAGGGCCGGCGGCGCTATGTGCCGGACTTACACAGTACCAACCGGCAGGTGATAAGCGCTGCAGAACGGATTGCCATCAATACCCCGATTCAGGGGACGGCTGCCGATCTGATCAAGAGCGCCATGGTGACGATCGACCGACGGCTCCGCCGGCAAGGGTTAAGCGCTCGCATGTTGCTACAGGTCCACGACGAACTGCTGTTCGAGGTGCCCGAGGGAGAACTCCAGACCGTCATTCCCCTCGTCCGGGAGATCATGGAAGAGGCGGCAGCACTTGAAGTGCCACTTGAGGTGGAGATCGGCCAGGGAAAGAGCTGGGCTGATGCCCACTGACAAGGTGGTGGTCAGGCGCAATGACCTTCGGGCTGACCAGACCAACACCAGGCAAAGGAGGCAGAGGAGTATGGATTACCGCAGCTACGAGCATCTGCTCATTGAGATCAACGACGGCATTGCCACGCTGACGATTAACCGGCCCGAGACCCTGAACTCGACCAATTTCCGTCTCCATTACGAGCTGAGCAAGGTCTGGCTCGATATTACCGAAGACGACGACATCCGGGTTGCCGTGATTACCGGTGCCGGGCGTGCCTTCTCGGCCGGAGGAGATTTTGAGGTCGTTGAACAATCAATCGGCAACCTCGACGTGGTATCGCAGACCATGAAAGAAGCGCGCGACATCGTCCACAATATGATCAACTGCAACAAGCCGATCATCTCGGCTATTAACGGCGTAGCGGTTGGTGCCGGGCTGGCGGTGGCTCTGCTGGCCGACATCAGCATTGCCTCAGACAAGGCCAGGTTTACCGATGGCCATACCCGGCTCGGCGTGGCCGCCGGCGATCATGCGGCCGTGATATGGCCCTTGCTCGTCGGCATGGCCAAGGCCAAGTACTACCTCCTGACCTGCGATATGCTGGACGCCCCGGAAGCCGAGCGGATTGGCCTGGTGAGCATGGTCGTCCCCCACGACGAGCTGATGCCAAAGGCGATGGAGGTGGCCGGCAAGCTGGCCAACGGCGCTCAGCAGGCGATTCGCTGGACCAAGCTGTCCTTGAACCAGTGGCTGCGGGACGCCGCCGCGACCTCGTTTGACTACTCGCTGGCCCTGGAAATGCTGGGCTTCTTTGGCAAAGATGTGGGCGAAGGCTTAGCCTCCTTGCAGGAGCGCCGGAGCGCGGTCTTCCCTTCGATCAAGGGCCGGCAGAACACATGAACACCGCAGACACCATTGAACAGCGCCTCCGCCACCGCCTCAAAGCCCTGGAAGTCGCAGTCGAAGACGAGAGCGCCCTGCACGCCGGCCATGCCGGGGCGGCCTCGGGCGGGCGACACTACCGGGTCCGCATTGTGTCCGGGCTGTTTGCCGGAAAAACCCGGGTGCAGCGCCACCGCATGGTCTATGCGGCCCTGGCCGAGGAGATGGGCGGGGCGATCCATGCCCTGGCCCTGACAACGCTGACGCCGGGCCAGCGCTGAGCCCTAACACCGGTAATACGCCCGGTACCATTCCACAAACCGGGCAATCCCCTCGCGCAGCGGCGTAGCTGGCCGAAAGCCGACGGCGCGGACCAGGTCGTCCACCTCCGCGGCGGTCTCTGGCACATCTCCGGCCTGGAGAGGCTGGAAATCCTTCTGTGCCACACGGCCCAGGCACTCCTCCAGGAGGCTGATAAAGTCGAGCAGCGCGACCGGCCGATTGCTGCCGATATTGTACAGGCGGTAGGGGGCCGAGCTGGCGGCCGGGTCGGGCGCGTGACTCGACCAGTCCGGGTCTGGCTGCGGGACGCGGTCCAGCACCCGGACAACCCCTTCGACAATATCGTCAATGTAGGTGAAATCGCGGTACATCCGCCCGTTATTAAAGACCGCTATCGGCTCCCCGGCCAAAATGGCGCGGGTAAACATGAACAGGGCCATATCTGGACGCCCCCACGGACCGTACACCGTAAAAAACCGCAGGCCGGTCGTCGGCAGATCATACAGGTGGCTGTAGGTATGGGCCATCAGCTCATTGGCCTTTTTGGACGCCGCGTACAGGGATATCGGATGGTCAACATTGTGGTGGACCGAGAACGGCCGGCTGGTATTTGCCCCGTACACCGAGCTGCTCGAGGCATACACCAGGTGAGCGGGCCGGGTCGCCCGGCAGCCCTCAATGATATGCAGAAAACCGACCAGGTTGCTCTCAACATAGGCGTGCGGGTTGGTCAGCGAGTGGCGGACGCCGGCCTGGGCGGCCAAGTGAACGACCCGCTCCGGGCGGTAGCGCTGAAACAGTTCGGCCATACCCGCCCGGTCGGCCAGATCGCGTTTATGAAAGCTGAAGCCGGCCTGGGGGCTGAGCCGGGCCAGCCGGGCCTGTTTCAGCCGGACATCGTAGTAGGCGTTCATATTATCGAGGCCGATGACCGTATCCCCACGCGCGAGCAGGCGGGCCGCAACATGAAAGCCAATAAAACCGGCAACTCCAGTGACCAGAACCCGCATGCCGCTCTCTCACCGCTCAGCCGGGCTGGAGGGTGTCGGCGGTAGCGTCCCGCCCGTCGGCCTGGCCGTTCGGATACGCAGCATCAGGCTTCTGCCGGTCCCGCCGGTCGTGGGACCCCGAGCGGCTGACCGACACCCGTCGGATGACCTTGAGATGATACTCCAGCCCGGACCACAGGCTCAGCACGGCCGAGAGCCACAGAAAATACATCCCGGTGAGGTGAAAATCGATATGCCAATAGGTGTAGTGCAGGATCAGACTGTGGACGGCAAAAATCTGGCAGAGGGTTTTGTACTTGCCGAGCGCTTCGGCCTCAAGCACGACCCCCCTGCCGGCGGCGATGCCGCGCAGCCCAGTGACCGCAATCTCCCGTCCGATCAGCACCACCACCAGCCAGGCCGGAACCCGTGGAACACGGTCCAGGCTGAGCAGCATAATCAGGGCGGCCGTCACCAGCAGCTTATCGGCCAGGGGGTCAAGCAGCTTGCCCAGGGTGCTCGTCCGACCCTGGAGCCGGGCAAGATAGCCGTCAAAATAGTCGGTCCAGCTGGCCACAAAAAAAATACCAAACGCCCACACCCCGGCCCTCGGCCCGGGGTCGGTCAGATAGTACATCAGCAGCGGGATCAGAGCGATGCGGAAGAGACTCAGCAGGTTGGGCAGGTGTGACACGAGTGCTTCCTGTATAGGCAATCTTTTGCCCCGGGTCAATTTGCCGCCCCTGCCGCTTCTCCCGCCTTGACTCCGCGGGGGCGACGTGTCAGCAATGGGCTTCGCGCATGGAGACGAGCGACTATCTTATTATCGGCAGCGGCATTGCCGGCCTCAGCCTTGCCCTCAAAGCGGCCGCCCACAGTTCGGTCACCATTGTCACCAAAGACCGCCTCCCGGAGAGTAACAGCGCCTATGCCCAGGGCGGCATTGCCTCGGTCTGGAGCGCTGACGATTCTTTTGACGCCCATACGCGCGATACCCTCAAGGCCGGGGCCGGGCTGTGTCATCCCGAGGTGGTCGAAACCGTTGTCCGTGAAGGCCCGGAGCGGATTCGGGAACTGATTGCGCTGGGCACCAACTTCTCGCGGCGGAGCGGCAGCCGGGCCGAGGAGTATGATCTCGGCCTTGAGGGGGGGCATTCGTACCGGCGCATCCTGCACGCCGCGGACGCCACCGGCCAGGAAATTATCCGTGCCCTCGTCGCCGCGGTCCGCCGCCAGACCAATATCCGCATTCTTGAAAGGCATATGGGGATCGATCTGCTGACGACCGACGGGCCGGAGGGCAAAGCGTGCTGGGGGGCCTATGTGCTCAACCTTGAGACCAGGCGGGTCTCGACGTTTCCCGCCCAGGTGACTGTATTATGTACCGGCGGGGCCGGCAAGGTCTACCTGTATACCAGCAATCCCGATGTGGCCACCGGCGACGGTGTGGCTATGGCCTATCGGGCCGGCGCGCCGGTCGCCAATCTCGAGTTCTTTCAGTTTCACCCGACCTGTCTGTTTCATCCCCAGGCCAGGTCGTTCTTGATTTCCGAAGCCCTGCGTGGCGAGGGCGCGGTGCTTCGCCGCCCAGACGGCACGGCCTTTATGGCCGAGTATGATGCGCGAGCCGAGCTGGCCCCCCGCGACATTGTGGCGCGGGCGATTGACCGGGAGATGAAGAGCCACGGCTTTGAGGCGGTTTTGCTCGATATCAGCCACCGCGACGCGGGTTTCTTGCGCCGACGCTTTCCGGTCATCTCCCAACGCTGTCGTGAGTACGGGATTGATCTGACCAGCGAGCCGATTCCGGTCGTGCCGGCGGCCCACTATATGTGCGGCGGGGTGGTCGTTGACCTCAGCGGCGCAACCGCACTCCGGCGTCTGTACGCGGCCGGTGAGGTCAGCATGTCCGGTCTGCACGGGGCCAACCGGCTGGCGTCCAACTCGCTGCTCGAAGCTGTCGTCTTTGCCCATCGGGTGTTTGTGCATGCCGAGGAGTTGCTGGCCACCGACCGGCAGCCGCGCCCGGCCTTTGCCGACTGGAACCCGGGCCGGGCGGGCGATAGCGATGAAATGGTCGTGGTGGTCCAGACCTGGGAGGAGATTCGCCGCCTGATGTGGAACTATGTCGGCATTGTGCGCAGCGATCGCCGGCTGGCCCGCGCCCAGCGTCGGATTGGGCTGATTCAGGACGAGATTCGGGACTATTACTGGAACTTTCTGGTGACCGGTGATGTGCTGGAGTTGCGCAACCTGGCCACGGTGGCCGAGCTGATCATTCGCTGCGCCCGTCTGCGCCGCGAGAGCCGGGGTCTGCATTCAACCCTGGATTATCCCCAGGCCGATGACCGCCGCTGGCGGCGCGATACCGTTGTGCGGGCCGACCCTCAGCCGTCCAACTCAAACAGGCCGAGCTGGCTGCCCTTGGGGCGTTCGCCGACCGGGACGGGGTAGCGGTCGGTAAAGCAGGCGTCACAGAAACCGGCCTGCGACGCTTTGAGGGCGATATACAGCCCGGCCTGGCTCAGATAGGACAGGCTGTCGGCGGTGATATAGCGCTGGATGGCTTCGACGTTCTGGTTGGCGGCGATGAGTTCGCGCCGTTTGGGCGTATCAACACCGTAGTAGCACGGGCCGACCGTCGGCGGGGAGCTGATCCGCATATGGACGGCACGCGCGCCGGCCTGGCGAATCATGGTGATAATTTTGCGGCTGGTCGTGCCCCTGACAATCGAGTCGTCCACAACAACGACCCGCTTGCCGCGCAAGACCTCGGCCTGGGCGTTGAGCTTGACCTTGACGCCGAAGTGCCGGATGGCGTCACGCGGCTCAATAAAGGTGCGGCCCACATAGTGATTCCGAATCAGCCCCATCTCAAACGGCAGGCCGGCCTGCTGGGCATAGCCGAGTGCCGGCGGCACGCCGGAGTCCGGGACCGGGATGACGATATCGGCCTCGACCGGGGCCTCGCGGGCGAGTTGGCGACCGAAGGCCTGGCGGACCTGATAGACGTTCTTGCCGTACAGGGTGCTGTCGGGCCGGGAGAAGTAGATATACTCAAACACGCACCGGGACAGCGGCTCACGCGCAAAGGGTGTGTAAGAGTGCAGCCCTTGGGGTGTACACAGCAGCACTTCGCCCGGCTCGACTTCCCGTTCGTAGCCGGCCCCGATCAGGTCAAAGGCGCAGGTTTCTGAGGCAACGACCGCGTCGGCTTTGCCCCCGTTGTTGATGTGGCCGAGCACCAGGGGGCGAAAACCGTGGGGATCGCGCGCTGCCACCATCGCGTTTTCGGTCAGAAACACCAGGGAGTACGCCCCGCGAAGCTGGGTCAGGGCTTCGATAATCCGGTCAACCAGGCTCGGTGCCTGGGCGGCGGCAATCAGGTGGAGAATGACCTCGGTGTCGACTGTTGATTGAAAAATCGAGCCCTGCCTCTCCAGCCGCAGCCGCAGCTCGTCGGCGTTGACCAGGTTGCCGTTATGGCCGACCGCCAGTGAGCCGTAGGTGTAGCGGGCCACCAGCGGCTGGCTGTTCCTGAGAATGGTTGAGCCGGCGGTGGAGTAGCGGTTATGCCCGATGGCGCTGGTGCCCTCCAGCCGGCGGATGTGGCGTTCGTCAAAAATATCGGCGACCAGGCCAAGCCCGCGATGGGCCAGCAGGGTTTGGCCGTTGGAGGAGACAATGCCGGCTGCTTCCTGGCCCCGGTGCTGGAGGGCGTACAGCGACAGGTAGGCGAGATTGGCCGCGTCGGGGTGGCCGTAGATGCCGACTACGCCGCACTCTTCGCGGAAACGGTCGAGCCGGTCGTGCGGGTCCTGCTGCTGGGCGCGCTGGCCTGGGGGGGGGGTGTCCGGCATGGAAGCTCCTCTCGGCCGCCTGCCCTGTGCGTTGGACCTTGGGCTTTACTGCCCGAGGTGCCGGGCCAGAGCGGTCTGCCATTCGTGTTTGAGCCGGGCAACCGGCAGGCGTATACTGCCGGTCAGCTCCAGCAGGCTGCCGCCGACCTGGCCCAGGACAGCGCACGGCAGGCCGGCCGCCTCGGCCAGGGCTTGGAGCCGGGTGAGCCTGGCGGCGGGTAATGAGACCAGGGCCCGGGACTGGCTTTCGCCAAACAGCAGAGCGTCAAGACGCGGAGCGCCGAGACGCATGGAGTCGGCAAGGCGGACCTGTGCGCCGAGGGCGGCCGGGCCGCTGATGCACGCCTCGGCCAGCGCTACGGCCAGGCCGCCTTCGGCGATGTCGTGGGCTGACGACAGCAGCCCTTCGGCGCTGGCGTTGAGGCAGACATGGTGGAGGCGTTTTTCACGCTCAAGGTCTAACTGGGGTGGTCGGCCGGCCACCCGGTTATGGATCACGGCCAGGTATTCGCTGGCCCCTAACTCCTCGAGGGACTCGCCGAGCAGGACGATGACATCGCCCGGTCGCTTGAACCACTGGGTCAGACGGCGGCTGACATCGGCCAGGATGCCGACCATAGCGACGGTTGGCGTCGGCGGAATGGCCCGGCCTTCGGTTTCGTTATAGAAGCTGACATTGCCACTGACGACGGCGAGGCCAAGCGCCTGGCACGCGTCCCGCAGGCCGGCAATGGTCTGCTGGAACTGCCACATCACCTCGGGTTTTTCAGGATTGCCGAAGTTCAGACAGTCGGACAGGGCCAGCGGGCGAGCACCGCTGACGGCCAGGTTGCGGGCGCTCTCGGCGACGGCGAGCAGCGCACCGCGATACGGGTCTTGGACACAGTAGCGACTGTTACAGTCAACGCTCAGGCCGATACCGGTCGTGGTCCCTTTGATACGCAAGACGGCCGCATCCGATCCAGGCGGGACAACCGTATTGCCGCTGACCAGCGTATCGTACTGCCGGTAGACCCATTCTTTGCTGGCCAGGTTGGGCGAGCCCAGCAGCCGGAGCAGGACGGCGTTGTAATCGCTCGGCAGGGGCAGGCCGGCCAGGTCGAGGGAGTGGCGGCGGTCGAGATCGTCCGGCTTGCGGGCCGGCCGCTTGTAGGCCGGTGCCTCGTCGGTCAGTGCCGAAACCGGAATACGCACCACCTCTCGGCCCTGCCAGTCGGCCCGGAACAGGCCGTCGTCGGTGACCTGGCCGACAACCACGGCGGGCAGGTCCCAGCCGGCGAAAATGGCCCTGACCTCTTCTTCACAGCCGGCCTTGGCCACGAGCAGCATACGTTCCTGGGACTCTGACAGCAGCAGCTCACAGGGGCTGATGCCGTCCTCGCGGGTAGGAACGGTGTCCAGATTGAGCACAAAGCCGGTGCCTCCCCGGCCGGCCATTTCGACCGATGCACTGCTCAGGCCGGCCGCTCCCATGTCCTGGACAGCCACGATCACATCCCGCTGCATCAGCTCAAGGCAGGCTTCAATCAGCAGGTTTTCGGTAAACGGGTCGCCGACCTGCACGGCCGGCCGGAGTTCTTCTGAGCGCGCGTCAAACTCGCGCGAGGCGAGCAGGCTGGCCCCATGAATGCCGTCTCGCCCGGTGCGTGAGCCGACATACATGACGGGGTTGCCGGCTCCGGCCGCCCGGGCACGAAAGACCCGGTCGGTCCTGACCACGCCGAGGCCGAAGGCGTTGACGAGGATGTTGCCGTTATAGCCGGGATCAAAGGACACCTCACCGCCGACGGTCGGCACGCCGACGCTGTTGCCATAGCCGCCGATGCCGGCCACCACGCCTTTGACGAGACAGGGGGTGCGCGGGTGCGCGGGTGCGCCAAAGCGCAGCGAGTTGAGCGAGGCGATTGGCCGGGCACCCATTGTAAATATGTCGCGTAAGATGCCGCCTACCCCGGTTGCCGCACCGTGACAGGGTTCGATAAACGAGGGGTGGTTGTGGCTCTCCATTTTGAACACCACGGCCAGCCCGTGGCCAATATCGACAATCCCCGCATTTTCGCCCGGACCCTGGAGAACGGCCGGACCGGTGGTCGGCAGGTGGCGCAAAGAGTGCCGGGAGCTCTTGTAGCTGCAGTGCTCAGACCACATGACCGAAAAGACGCCCAACTCCTCAAAGCTCGGCGTGCGGCCGAGCAACTGGACGATGCGGGCATATTCGGTGTCGGTCAGGCCATGAGCCTGGGCGAGTTGGAGCGTCACCGTTGGGGTGTGGGCTGTCATGGCTCTCAGCGCTCTTCCCCGACACCGGTGAACAGCCGGCGGCCGTCTTCTCCGCCCAAGAGCGCCTCAACGGCGTGCTCGGGATGGGGCATCAGGCCAACGACGTTGCCCCGCGGATTGGTGATCCCGGCGATATTGTGCAGCGAGCCGTTGGGGTTGGCGCTGGCCTCGACGTCGCCCGCCGAGGTGGCATAGCGAAACACGACCTGGCCGTTGTCTTCAAGCGCTTGCAGGGTAGGCGGGTCGGCAACATAACAGCCCTCGCCGTGCTTGATCGGCAGGTGCAGGGTCTGGCCTGTCCGGCAGGTGGTGGTAAACGCGGTGCTGGTCTGTTCGACCCGGATCCAGACCCAGGCGTTGATGAACCGCAGCGACTGGTTGCGAACCAAGGCACCGGGTAAGAGCCCCGACTCGCACAGAATCTGAAAGCCGTTACACATGCCCAGAACCGGCCCGCCGGCCTTGGCAAACGCGATAATACTCTGCATGACCGGGGAAAAGCGGGCCAGGGCACCGCAGCGCAGATAATCGCCGTATGAAAATCCGCCCGGCAGGACTACCGCGTCCACGCCGTGCAGGTCGCGGTCTTTGTGCCACAGCGAGACGACCTGGTGTCTGAGGACCGTCTCCAGGCAGTACGCCGAGTCTCGGTCGTCGTTTGAACCGGGAAAGGTGACCACCCCCCACTTCATCGGACGCTACTCTTCAACCAGCTCAAAGCGAAAGTCCTCAATGATCTGGTTGGCCAACAGCCGCTGGCACATTTCTTCAACCCGCTGTTGGGCCCGGCCCGGCGGCAGGTTGTGGAGGCGGACTTCGAGGTATTTGCCCATCCGCACATCGCTGACTTCGCTATAGTTGAGGGCGTGCAGCGAGGCCGCAATCGCTTTGCCCTGGGGATCGAGAATCGCTTTTTTGGGGGTCACATAGACTTTTGCCAACAGCATGGGAGTGGCCTAGGCGTGGCGCAAGGCGCGTTCGATGACGGTCTGGGCATGTCTGAGCGCGTGCTGGGCATCAAACAGTTGGTCCAACTCCACAGGGCTGAGCAGGCCGCTGATGTCCGGGTCCTGGCGCACGGCAGCGGCAAAGGAGGTGCCGGTCTCCCACACATGCATGGCGTTGCGCTGCACCCAGCGGTAGGCCTCGTCGCGGGCGGTGCCCTTGCGGACGAGGGCCAGCAGGAGATGCTCGGAGTAGACCATCTCGCCCAGGGTCGTCATATTCTCCCGCATCCGCTCGGGGTGCATGACCAGCCGGACAAGAATGCCGGTCAGGCGGGCGAGCATGAAGTCGAGCAGGATAGTCGCGTCTGGACCAATGACCCGCTCAACCGAGGAATGGCTGATATCACGCTCATGCCACAGGGGGATATTTTCAAAGGCCGACAGGGCATAGCCACGGAGCAGGCGAGCGCAGCCGCACACGTTTTCCAACTGCCAGGGGTTGCGCTTGTGGGGCATGGCTGAGGAGCCCTTTTGGCCGGGGCTGAACGGTTCTTCGACTTCCAGGACTTCGGTGCGCTGGAGGTGGCGCAGCTCGGTCGCAATCCGCTCCAGCGAACTGCCGATCAAGGCCAGGGTCGAGAAGAAGGCGGCGTGGCGGTCGCGGGGCACAATCTGGGTGGAAATCGGCTCTGGCCGCAGCTTGAGGCGGCGGCATACACGCGCTTCAATCTCCGGGTCGATATTGGCAAATGTCCCGACCGCGCCCGAGATTTTGCCATAGGCGATATCCTGGCGCGCCTGGTCCAGGCGTGTATGGCCGCGCCGCATCTCGGCATACCAGTGGGCGGCTTTGAGGCCAAAGGTGATGGGTTCGGCGTGAACCCCGTGGGTTCGTCCGATGGTCAGGGTATGGGCGTGCTCTTGGGCGAGACGTTTGAGAATCGCCAGCAAGGCCTCAACATCGGCCAGGAGGATGTCGGCGGCCTCGCACAGTTGGACAGCAAAGCCGGTGTCAATGACATCCGATGAGGTCAGGCCCAGGTGCAGATAGCGGCCGGGCTCACCGAGCGGTTCGGCAACGGACGACACAAAAGCGACCACGTCGTGTTTGACCTCGGCCTCGATCTCCCGCATACGCGCAAGATTCAGAGTTGCCCGCCGGCGGAGTTGGTCCGCGGCCGTGCGCGGAATCTGGCCGTGCTCGGCTAAGGCTTCGCAGGCCAACAGTTCCACCTCCAACCACTTGGCAAATTTGTTGTCTTCCGACCAAATCCGGCCCATGACCGGGCGGGTATAGCGTTCAATCATACGAGTGTTGAGTCAGAGGCTTTGGGGCTGTGTTCTGTCCTATGTGGCGACCGCTCGGATGTCAAGGGAGAAGCCGAAGAAGATACGGGAAAGCCGGTTTTGCCTCTCTTCGCTGTTGGGCTTGATTGCTCAAGTCTTTTTGGAGTATACGGAAAGCCATAGAAAGATGAGAGCGATAATCAGTAGAGAAGGAGGACGCAATGGCTTCAGAACAACAGAACCGGAAGATTGCCCATGACGCCATTTCTCGTGGAAGAGATAGAGATGGAGTCCAGAAGAAGAGGATAGAGATTACAGACAGGCTGTTGGCATAAGGAATCGTGTGTATGGAACCGAAAGAAGCGGTAGACCGATTGACTCAGCGGTGGAAAGAAGCCCGGCTGACGATCAGACCTGGCGTCCGCGCTGAACGGCTGGGTCAATTCAAGCAACGGTCTGGTGTGCAACTCGGGCCCGGTATACGCGAGTATTTCAAGGCAGTAAATGGGATGGCGCTGGACGAAATGGACCCTGACTGTCATATGCGGTTCTGGCCTTTGCAGGAGGTCAAACCGGTTCAGGAAGAATTTGACGCCCCCTGGGTAGCGCAGTACACGGGCTCCTACCTGTTTGCGGATTATCTTCTCTGGTCTCACGCCTACGCGATTGACCTCACTCCCGCCGGTCAAGAGGCTATCGTGATGGTGGGGGGGAAAACTCCCCGGCCGGTAGCACCATCTTTTACCGATTTTGTCTGGATGTACCTGGACAACAGTGAACAACTTTTCCCTCAACAAGAAGTTTATCCGGGATAGGTCAAGCCGTTCCAGTTCGGATTCTCCCTGACTCTGACGGTGTTGCAATCCCCAGTCGGGCCAGATAGGGTAGGGGGCCGAGGGCGGCGTACCCAAGTGGTTAAGGGAGCGGTCTGCAAAACCGCCATTCACCGGTTCAAATCCGGTCGCCGCCTCGTGACTTCAATCTGGGCTGCATCCGTCCCGCGTCGTCTGGCGCGGTCCCAAACATACCCCCCGCTCGGACTCTTCGATAAAATCAAGTAAGGCCAGAATGTCGGGAGTACACGGCTCCTGACGGAGGGCTTCAACCGCATGTTTCAGGTTGATTTTTTTCCTGAACAGGCGACCAAACACGACGTGTAAGGCCCGGATCCGCTCTTGGCTCAAGCCGGCCCGACGCAGACCCACCCGATTGAGACCCCTGACCGTGTGGGTCCCATCCATAATGCAAAACGGCGGAACATCGCGGCTGGTCCGCGATAAGCCGCGTAACAGGGCCAAGGTTCCGATCCGAACAAATTGGTGGACCACACAGTTCCCGGACACAAAGGCGCGGTCTGCGACCTGCACATAGCCGGCGAGCAGGGCACCACCGGCAATAATCGTCTGACTGCCAATCTGACAGTTATGGGCGACATGGGCGTTTTGCATCAGGTAATTATCGTCCCCGATAACAGTGCTGCTGCCCGCGGTCGTTCCCCGATGGACCTGACTGTGCTCCCGAAAGACATTCCGGTGGCCGATCTTGAGAAAGGTCTGGTGCCGGGCGTAGGACAGGTCTTGTGGTTCGTGGCCAATGACTGCCCCCATATGAATGACATTGTCCTCGCCAATTTCTGTCCAGCCGCTGAGCACGGCATGGGCCAGCACACGGCTTCCGGCCCCCACCCGAACGGGTCCGTCAATCACGACATACGGCCCAATGTCGGCCTGGGGAGCAATGTCGGCCCGCGGATCAACGATCGCGGTCGGATGTATTGGCATGGGCAGAGGTGAGCTAACGCGGCTTGTCGGGCCGACGGTGTGCGACAGGCTCGCCGGATTCCGCTTCAGGTTCGGCTTGGTCGCCCGGAATGCGGTAGGATTCGTCGGCCCATGCCCCAAGGTCAATCGTCCGACAACGCGCTGAGCAAAAGGGGCGAAAGGGGTTGGCCGGCCAGGAAACAGGTTTGCGGCAGGTCGGGCACGGCACGCTGTGTGGCATACAGGTTCCAGGATGGGACGAACTGTCGTGGCATCAGAAAACCGGAGCGGGCGACCGGACTTGAACCGGCGACGTCCAGCTTGGGAAGCTGGCATTCTACCGCTGAATTACGCCCGCCCGGAGCGAGAAAACCCCCGGCCTCGTCCTACTCTCCCACTCCCGGAAGGAGCAGTACCATCGGCGCTGGAGGGCTTAACGGCCGTGTTCGGTATGGGAACGGGTGTGGCCCCTCCGCCATTGAGACCAGGGGAGTTTCTCTTGGGAGAGTACCTACACACACAGACCCGTCCTGTCAAGTCCGCCGCTTGACTCAATTTGTATGAGCCTCTAAGATTTTGAGACGCCCATGCCACAATTTCACTATCAGGCGACAACCCCCCAAGGAAAAATCATCAAGGGGGTCATGGACGCTGGCGCAGAGCGGGTGGTTGTCTCGCGTCTGCACGACCGAGGCTATCTTCCCCTGAAAATAAGCCTGCCGGACCAGACGACGGGGAAGCTGACCGGCCTGCGTCTGACCCTCCCCGTTCTGCCGGGTCAGGGCAGGGTGCGCCAGCGGGACTTGTTACTGGTGACCCGGGAGCTGGCGACCTTGCTGTCTGCCGGCCTGCCGCTTGACCGGGCGTTGTCCGTTTTGACCGGATTGACCACCAGGGCCGAGTTACGCCAGGCGGTGGAGCAGATCCTGCGCCATGTGCAGCGGGGGAAATCCCTGGCCGAAGCCCTGGCCGAGTATCCAAGAATTTTTCCGCCCCTGTATATCAATATGATCAAGGCCGGTGAGCTGGGCGGCTTTCTCGATACGGCGTTAGCGCGCCTAGCCGAGTATCTGGAGCGCGCCCAGGAAGTGCAGGAGGAAGTGAAATCCGCCCTGGCCTATCCCACAATCCTGGTGTGTGTTGGTGGGGCGGCCATTGTCCTCATGTTTACCTTTGTGTTACCGAAATTTGCGGTCTTATTTGAAGATATGGGCGAAGCGCTGCCGGCCTCAACCCGTTTCCTGCTGGCGGTGAGTCATTTCGCGCGGGACTACTGGTGGCTCGTGGCCCTGAGTGTGACCGCGTGTGGGGCCGGGCTGTGGCGCTATATTGCCAGCCCACAGGGACGCCTGGCCTGGGATGGCTGGAGTCTGAGGATGGCCTTCATCGGCCCATTATTGCAAAAACGCGAGGTTGGACGCTTTGCCCGGACACTTGGAACCCTGCTCCAGAGCGGCGTGCCCCTCCTCCAGGCGATGGAACTGGTTGAGGAGGTGGTGAGCAATCAGCATATCAGGCGCAGCCTTACAGATGTGCGGGCTGGGGTTCGAGAGGGTGAGGGCATTGCCGCGCCGCTTGGCCAGAGTGGGGTCTTCCCGTCTCTGGCCTTGCAGATGGTCAGCGTGGGTGAGGAAACCGGACGGCTTGACGAGATGTTGATGCAGGTCGCCGAGTATTATGAAAAAGATACCCATGCCCAGCTACGACGCCTGACCTCGCTGGTTGAGCCGGTGTTGCTTTTGACTATGGGGCTGATTGTCGGCTTTGTGGTGATTGCCATGCTGTTGGGACTGTTCAGCGTCAACGATGTCTCATTCTGAGAAAGGAGGATTCGTGATGGACAAGACACGTCACGCACCCTGGCATCTGCCTGCCGGTCAGGCCGGGACGGCCCAGGCTGGTTTTACCCTGGTTGAACTCCTGGTCGTGATGGTTATTCTGGGGCTCCTGGTCGCCCTGGTTGCCCCGAACTATATGGGGCGGGTGGATTCGGCACGCGAAGACGCCGCCCGAGTCCAGATTGAGAACCTGGGTGCCGCGCTCGACATGTTTCGTCTTGACGTTGGCCGCTATCCAAACTCCCAGGAGGGGTTGGCCGCACTGCGCCAGCGACCGGCCGGTCTTGAGCGCTGGGACGGCCCCTATCTCAGGAAAGATGTGCCACAAGACCCCTGGGGCGGTCAGTATGTCTATCGCAGTCCTGGCGAACGGGGAGCCTACGACCTCATTTCCTACGGTGCCGATCGCGTGGCCGGAGGAAACGACGAAGGCAGAGACATCAACAGTTGGGAGAACAGTTGAGCCCGCGGCTCCGAACCCCAGGAGTCCTGAGTGGCGTGGCCCCTGACTGAGGGCGATGGAGGCGGGGGTGGAACTCGGCGCTCTGTTTCAACAGCTCGCCAGGCTGGATTACCTGGATGGGCTGGGGATCGGGATCGGCCCGCGCGAGATGAGTATCGTGCATCTGGCCAAGCGCTTCTTCCGGGTCAGCGTGCGGCGGGCACAGACAGTCCCCCTGCCTGCATCCGGGCCAGAACGCCTCCATGCCTGTGGACAGGCGTTGGAGGAGTTTCTGGCCGCTATGGAAACCAGCCCGGATCAGGTGGTCTTGTGTTTACCCAGACACACGGCAAGTGTCAGCCGCTTGACGGTGCCCGAGGCAGCCCGGGATTCCCTTGAGAGCGCCATCGGGTATGAAGTCGAGCGGCTCTTCCCTTTCCCCAAAGAAAAGATTTATTACGATTATCTGAGCTACCCGGTTGGTGGCGAGGGCGAGCGGCTCGGCGTCGCCCTGTTCTGTCTGCCCCGCAGTGAGGTTGAAGACCTGCTTGACGTTCTCTCAGAATTCCAGCTCCGCCCCCACACGGTCACCATCAGCGGCTGTGCCCAGCTGAGTGCCTTGCTGTCGTGTGCCCCCACGCCCGGTGCCTCGTGCGTGCTCATCGGACCGGAAGACGATAAGCTGGAACTGAGTTTCATTGCCGGCGAACAGCTGGTGGCCAGCCATCTGTTCGCCGGCCGACCCACCGCTGAACCGGACGCCCTGAGCGACCTGCTGGCCCAGGGCGTCACCCGGAATCTGCCCGACGCCTCACCCGACGGTCCGCCCATTTTTACCTGGGGAACACACGCCCGGCTGCCCTGGACGGTGAATACCGGGCACGATCTCAGCGCCCTTGCGACCGCTCGTTTTGGTGTCCCCCTGGAGTCCGGTTTTTCTCCGGCCGCGCTGCCGGCTCTGGGGGCGGCAGTCCAGGCGGTGGGGGAGGTGACAGGCGGCATCAATGTCTTGCCCCTCGACAGGCGCGCCCAGCGGGAAAAACGTCTGTCAGCCCTGACCCTGGGGCTGGTGAGCCTTGTCTTTGTCCTTGGGTGTGCCTGGGCGGTTGGAACTGTTGTCCAGAACCGCCGGACGCTGAACATTCTGACCGCGCAGGTCGAAACGCTCAACCCGGAGGTTGAGCAGACCCTGGTCCACCAATCCGAAGCCGACCTCCTGGCCGGCCATATGACGGTCCTCAGTGCAGAGCAGGACAAGCGCGTCCTGCCCCTCCTGCGCCACCTGTCGGACACTATCCCGGCCGATATGTATCTCACCAGTCTTCGCTATACAGGCGGGAGTATTGAGTTGAGCGGGGTGGCCAGGACCAAGCCGGCCTCGGAGCTGGTGACAGCCCTTGAACAGCTCGAATGCATTACTGGCGTTGTTCCCAAAGCCGCGTTTGCAACGACAGCCCAAGGTGAGACCTTCACCCTGAGCGCCGAGGTGGTCCACCCGTGCGGCCGCTAGTCCATCTCTGGCAACGCTTCTCCAGGCGGGAACGCCTGTTGCTTGGCGCGGCTGGCGCGTTCCTGCTCGTGGTGGCCGTGCGTTCTGGCGTGCTTGACCCCTACCGGGCCTATGTCCAGCGTATTGAAGAGCACATTGAACAAACGGCCGATCGAGTCCGCCACATGCAGGAGCGAAAAGACCGGGCTCCTCACCTGGCCCGCCACCTTGAGGAGCTGCGCCGCCAGTTCACGACCCTGCAAACGCGCTTCATTCCAGAGACGACCTCCTCCCTGGCCGCGGCCCTCCTCCAGGAGCGGATACAGACCCTGGCAGCCCAGAGCGGCCTTGAGTTGGCCACCACCCAGGTGATGAAAGAGCAGACCATCGGCGAGTTTCGCAAAGCGCTGGTACAGGTCAGCCTGAGCGGGCAGCTGCCGGCAGTTGCCGCCTTTCTGTCTGGCATTGAATACACCAACGAGTGGCTCCTGTCTGTGTCCAGCCTGGAGATACACAGCCCGTCCAGGAGCCGGACACGCCGGAGCCGCCGCAGGTCGGCGAGTACTCCCCAGGCCACGAATGTCCTCACCCTCACCCTCACCGTCGGGGGGGTGATGCGGCAGGCTGAAGCCTCCTGAAGAAAGCCACCAATGCGAATCCGACGCTTTGTTCACCTGATACTGCTGCTGGGGGCCGGTGGGCTCGCCTGGCAGGTGTTTGTCGCCTGGAGCCACACCGCTTCGCTTCTTGGAGTCGATTCCGTACCAGATTCTGACCCTACCCTCCCGTCCTTCTCCCGGGCCGGACCGGAGACAGGCCAAGAGCTCGTCCAGGTCATTACCGACAAGAATCTCTTTGCTCCCAGCCGCCGCCCGCCGTCAACCCGGCCGGCAGCACAACAGCCGGCCCCTGCTGTTCCGCCGCCCGATCACCTGAAGCTCGTCGGTGTCTTCAGCGTCGGCGAGCGGCGCGAGGCGCTGTTTGCCGATACCTCCAAAGGCGGGAAAGTCACGCGGGTGGGGTCTGGAGACAGGCTGGACTCCTACCGGTTGGCCCGGCTTACCCATACCGAAGCAACGCTCGCCCTTGGCGCGGGGGGACGCGAGTTCAGCCTGCCCCTGCATATCCACAAGAGCGCCGATGCGGCCAGGGCCCCGCGTCTCATACCCGCCAGACCCCAGTCGATGCCTGAAGCCTCAACACCACCACCACCAGGTGCTCCGCCCAGCGGGATGGCCGTCCCCATACCGGGAGAACCCCCGCCAGGCCAGCCCCCTCCTCCTCCACAAACGGCCGCGGCCCCCAGCGGCCAGGACGATATCGTGACCATTCGGAGGAATATCCGCCGGATGCAACGCCGTCTGCGTGAGATCCGCCGTGCCCGCGCCCGCGAGCGACGTGAGGCACGGGATGGCTGAGGGACGCGCGGGCACGAACACACGAAGACGGCTGCGGGGGCGGGAACGGTGGTCTTGTGACCTGCTTCGCAGCCTGGGCCTGGTGGCGACAGCCGGCGGTCTCTTGTGGAGTGCTGCCCCGCCCCCCCCGGCCGTTGCTCAGAGCGACCCGGCCGACAGCCAGGCGGCAGTCCGGCTCAATTTTGAAGGCGCGGACATCCGCGAGGTGATTCACAGCATCGCTGCCGCCCTGGAGATTCACTACATCATTGACCCGCGTGTCCAGGGCCAGGTCACCGTTCGGACGGCCAGCGATATTCCCCATGATGAGCTGTTGTTCATCTTCCACCAGATTTTGCGCAGCAGCGGGGTGGCAGCCAAGCGCGTGGGCAATATCTACCATATTGTCCCGGTCGCAGAAGCAAAAACCAAGACCAGCGTCTCTCTCTCCCGGCAGTCGAGGGCGGACGATGCGTTTGTCATTGAGGTCGTCACGGTTGAGCACGCGCCCGTCGAAGAGATGGCCAAGGTCCTCCAGCCGTTTGTCTCGCCCGGCGGCGATGTCCTGCCCTATCCACGCTCCAACCTGCTCGTGCTGTCTGACCTTGCCTCAAGTGTGCGCCGGCTCAAGGAGCTGTTGAGCATTTTTGATACCGATACGTTCGGCGAGCTGCACGCCGAGGTGTACCGGATTGAGCACGCCAATGTTGAAGACCTGAGCGAAGAGTTGACCGGCCTGCTTGGACCCTATGGGGTCATTACGGCCGTTGACACCCTGGCAATGCATGGCGTGTTTGTCATTCCTCTGTCACGGCTCAATTCTGTTGCGGTCATTGCGTTCAACCCTGGCGTGTTTACCCATGTTGAAAAATGGATTCAGGTTCTTGATGTGCCGCCGGAAAAAGGCGGCGGTCGCACCGTCCATGTGTATGCGGTGGAAAATGCCAAAGCGGTTGATCTGGCCGGCATTTTAGGCGAGCTGTACGGTGGCGATGGGATGGCCAGAGGGCGGCGGAGCCGCAATCAAGGCTCGGGTACGCGCGGCAGCCGGCGCTCCGGGGCCACTGGCAGCGGCGGCTCAGAAGAGGGCAGCCTCCTCGGCAGTGACGGCGAGAGCCGCCAGAGCGGCGGTTTCGGCTCCGGTCGTGGCCGCCGGCGCGGCGGCGGGGACGGCGGAACCCAGAGTGTGCTGCTGGCACCCCAGGAAGGCGAGAAGCCGGTGTTTAAGGAGGAGGTCCGGGTGGTGGCCGATGAGATCAGCAACTCGCTGATTATTCTGGCTACGCCGCGCGACTATGCGATGATCCGGGACGTCTTGCGTAAGCTCGATATCGTGCCCCGGCAGGTGCTTATTGAGGCGATTATTGCCGAAATCCAGCTGATCGGTACGCTCGCCTTTGGGCTGGAATATGCCCTGTCACAGGGGGGGATTGCGGATCTGCTCGGTACAAGTGAAGGGAGTGGGGTTGGTGCTGCCGAAACCCCGGCGACCACCAGCCTGAGCGTTGGCAACAGCGCGTTGCTCGCGAGCTCAAAGCGGGCGGTGAATATCGGTGCGCAGGGCGTCTTCGGGTTTCTGACCGACCGCGACCAGTTTCTGGCTTTGATCCAGGCCCTGGAGACCAAGCAGCGGGTCAATGTGCTGGCCACCCCGTATGTGATCGCGTCCGATAATCGTGAGGCGAGTATCCTGATTGGTGAAGAGGTGCCGATCCTGACCTCGACTTCGACGAGTACGCTGACTGATAACGCCCGGACCATCAACAGTGTCCAGTACCGCGATACCGGCAGGATTTTGACAATTCTGCCCCAGATCAATTCGGCTGGTCTGGTCAATCTTGAGATTCGTCAGGAGGTCAGCTCTGTCGGCCAGTCCGAGTTTGGGCGGACGAACTCACCCAGCTTTGTGTCACGCGAGGCCGAGACTACGGTTGTTGTCCAGGATGGGGAGTCGGTGGTGTTGGGCGGCATTATTGCCGACCAGATCAGACGGACCCGCAACGGGGTGCCGTTCCTGATGGATGTGCCGGTGTTGGGCCGCCTGTTCCGGGTGGATGGTGAGCGGACTGAGCGGACTGAGTTGATTATTCTGATTACGCCGCGGGTGATTCGGAGTCGTCAGGAGTTGCAGGCTGTCACCGAGGACTTTACTCGGCGGATCAAGACCCTGGGGGAGATGATTGAGCGGGGAAAATCAAGCTGGCCGACCGCGGCGTCCGGCAGTCCGGCGGCTCTGCCCCCTCCAGCAAGACCGGATGAGCAGTCTTAGGGGTCCTGGCAGATGCATTGGGGAGCGGCTCAGGTGGCGGGGAGTGCCGGGGGGCTGTGGGTCATGGGGACGGGTGGGAAGCGCGGGCGCGGGACCTGACCGCCCCATGCCGACAGGAAGCCTGCGCCGGGCCTGGAAGGTCCTGACTGAACGCAGGGCCAAGCCGCAGGGGCGCGATCTTCCTGTTCCGGCTGCAAAAAAAGGAGAGGGGCTTCCCTCTCCTTTTGACTCTGACCCGCCCGGAGGCCGGGCGGGGGTTGGCTGAGGTGACGCTCAGCTCGTTACTGGACAGTTCCCGGAGGGACACCCGGAGGGACCCCGGAGGGAACAGCCCCCTCTCATGGAGGAGTTATTCCGGTGTGCCAGCGGATCGGACTCAGATTGTCGTACATGCCGGAGGTCACGTCAAAGGCTGACATGGTGAATCCGAAGACAGGGAGACCCCAAGGTCCTCCATTTCCACCTAGTGGTAGTGGTACTGTACCCGCACCCGCGTATGTCTGAGCCGCAAGGGTGAAACTCATCGTCATGTCGTCGGTCCCAGTTTCAGTCCCCGCCATAGCCTTCATGTCCCCAGCATACTTCTTGTCGGTGTTATTGACGATGCGGAAACTCCCGGCCTCAGCGTTGAATCCCTCAATAACTACCACGTCATTGCATGTGACCTGGGTCAGGCGGTTCTCCATCATCTCAAAGCGGCACATGTTGACAGTCTGGTCAAGCATGACCTCATGGTTTGCAACAGTGTTCCCCGCTTCGTCAAAGACATACATGGTCAGCGGGTCGGTATTGGTCCGCGGTTGGTTGTCCACCACTGTCTGATAGTTCAGCGGATGAGTGTCGGGGAAGGTCAGGATGACATCTGTCGTGGCATTGAGGACTGGATCGGTGATCCAACGACCGAACAGATGGCGTTTGATCTCCTCCCGTGCGTTGAAAGCCATGAAGCCGGCGTTGCACTCCTGGACATTGCAGGACGTCAGAGCGACGGGGTTATATGTTGAGGCAAAGCCCTCCTCAGCAGAGACGAGGTAGGCGAGGCCCGAGATATCTCTAACCGTACTGGTTGCCATGTCCTCGCCGGTCCCAGTAGACGCTACCTTCGGGAATGCCTCAATGATGCCCATTGTACCGTCAAGCATGATGGTCGGATTGTCCATCGTCGGCGTTCTCATGACATTGCTCCCCCCTCTTGTCATCGCCGGCTGTGTCACCATGGCATCACACTCGCCAGGATTGCCGAGTGTCAGCATGGACCCGTCGCCGGCGGCATTGGCACTGATGGAGGCCGTCCAGGTGTCGCCTGGCATGAGGCAGATATCAAACTGGGCCAGCATCGGGGGTCGACGGAATGCATTGTGGGCGGCCATGGTGTCACCACTGGTATCCCGCGCGACACTAGCTACCTGATCGGTGAACGGGGGGGTATCTCCACTCCGCACGATGACCCTGACCACATTCCTGGTCTGCGTCGCCGGATCATCCATGACTCCCCCCGGAGAGTCAATACTGAGGTAGGTATCCCTGTCTTCTGTGGTCCAGTAGTGGAAGAGGAGATAGCTGCCTAGCCCGCCGGCTCTGGGCACCTGTCCCGGATTTCCCTCGTGTGCATGCGCGGGCTGCATGGCAAAGAGCAGGGTGCCGGCTACGAGTGCCGTAGCCAGGGTATATTGTCCGACTTTTCTCATGATTGTCTGTCCTCCTTATACAGGTGTTGTCTGCCTCAAAGGCTGTCTTCGGCGTCAAGAGCAGGGCATCAGGCTGAGCCCCTGTAGTCCATTCCCATCCAAAAGTCCAGTATCCGTGTTTCGGCCCCCCAAAGATCACCTCCTTACTTCTGTCTCCTCATGTGGAGTATCTCTGTATACTGATGAAATCCGGAATGTATGTCAAGTGTATTTTGCAGGCTTGGGGGCCTGCTGACATGTCTGTGGTCATTTTTTCCTGGGAGCGCGCCTGGGGTTTATGACCCGGTACCACACTTCGCCCTCTTTCCGCCAGGTATCCGTGACGGAGGTGGATGTGAGCATCGGGCCGCCGAAGGGGAGCGTATATTCATATTTCAGGCGCAGCCTCACATTCGCTTCCCGGACGGATGGGTCGGGTTGCAAAGCCTGCGGGTCAATCACGGCAAATTCTTTGATTCTGACGCCTGAGCGCAGGCGGGCCAGGGAGATTTGTTCTCCGACCTGTTTTTGCTGATCGGGGTGTTCGTACTGGAGGGCCAGCGTCATGTTGTGCTCAGCTCTGGCCCGCCAGTAGGCTTCAAGCCGCGTTTGCAGGCTTTCCGGGGCGGCTTGCGGGGCCGGCGGCTGTGGCGTGGGGGCTTTGAGGCCGGCGCAGGCTGACACAGACAGGCTCAGCAGTATGCAGAGCAGGGTTCTCAGGGTTTGATGCACTGTGATCAGGATAACAATTGGGAGGGTCGGTGTCAATGGCCGCGGCTTCGGGGCCATGTCTTGCGGTGGTCGCTGTTTTCGGTTATCAGGTGGCAACTCCCGGTGTTCCTCGTTCCTGTGTTGAGCTGTGGCTGGAATGAATTCGCGGCTGTTGATTGAAGCGTGCGGGCTTGGCAAATCCTACCATCTGTATCACCGCCACCTTGACCGTCTGAAGGAAGCGGTATGGCTGGGCCGGCGGCGTTTTTCTGAGGAGTTCTGGGCGGTGCGCGAGGTGTCCTTGCAGGTCTATCAGGGCGATGCCTGGGGGATTGTTGGAGAAAACGGGGCTGGAAAAAGTACGCTGCTCAAACTCTTGTGTGGCGTCACCCTGGCGTCTGAGGGACAGGTACGCAGGGTTGGCCGGGTCAGCTCTCTGCTTGAACTTGGGATTGGCTTTCATCCTGAGTACAGCGGGCGCGAAAACCTGGCCCTGTCGGGCGCTCTGATGGGTCTGGGTCAGGAAGAGTTGGCGGAGTGCCTGCCGCGGATTCTGGAGTTTGCCGACATTGGCGATTTCATTGAGCGGCCGCTGAAAACCTATTCGTCCGGCATGGCGGTGCGGCTGGCCTTTGCCCTGGCCAGTTGTGTTGAGCCGGATGTGCTTGTCACCGATGAGATTCTTTCCGTTGGGGATGAGGCGTTCCAGAAAAAGTGTATTCGCTGGGTGGAAGATTTTCTTGGTGGTGGCGGAACGCTGCTGTTCTGCGGCCATAATACCTACCACATCAGGAAACTGTGCGGCAAGGCCATGTGGCTGCACCGGGGGCGGGTGCGCGCGCAGGGGGCGGCGTCAGGCGTGGTCCGGGAGTATGCGGATTTCATCGAAGCCCAGAGCCGGACGGACGCAGACCGGACGGATGACTATCCGGTCGCGCTGAGCGCTGGAGAGAACCGGGTCACTGAGGTCCGGCTGTTGGACGGCTCGGCCCAGGAAACCTCACAGTTCCATTTTGGACAGCCGTTCCGGGCCCGGGTCAGGGTGGAGGCCGGGGCGGGGGAGACCGGGCCGCCGGTGATTCACATTGGTCTTGTCCGGTCCGACCTGGTCCCGGTCTATGGGGTGTCTTCGGACATGGATGGGGTTGTGCCGCGGTGCCTGGAGGGGCGCACCTATCGGATCGATTACGTTTTGCCCCGGCTCAGCCTGTTGCCTGGACGCTATGTGCTACGCGCCTACGCTATGGACAGCGCCGGCTTGCGGCATTTTGATACGGTTGAGCATGAGTTCTCGGTGTACGGAGAGAATCGGGAACTCGGCCTATGCTCCTTGCCGCATAGCTGGGAGACCTAGCAGAGGGGCGGAGTGATGAAGGCGGCGGCGTTGTGGAAGATCAGTCAGGACGGGTTGAGATATGGGCTGTATTTCCCGCTGGCGGCCTTATTCCCCTTGCCGATAGCCTACCGTCTGGCGCAAATCTGGGGACGGTTGGAAGCTTGGCGTTCTCCCGCTGAACTGCTCGGCCTGATCCGGGCCAATGCGGCCTCAGCGCTCCAGTCAGAGGAGCTGCCAGCGACGGACATGGGAGAACAATTTTTTGAGGTCATGAACTGTGACCGGATTGACGCGTATGCCTCTTGGTTGTATTCGTGGCACCGGTTACAACGGTGGGTGCGAGTGACAGGAGAAGAGCGGCTCTTTACCGCTGTGGCCGAGAAGCGGGGCGTGCTCCTGCTCACCTTCCATTTTGGCGGCGGCTCTCTCATCTTTCCGTATCTGCGGAGTCACGGGATGTCGGCCCATCTTGTGGCAAATTCACTCCAGCGGACGCGGGAGGGAGGGGGGTGGGCACAGTATACATTCGGTCGGCTGCGGTTTCAGCATATTGCGCGGCTGATGAAGCGCGAGGTGATTTTTGTCGGCGGTGTCGGTCCCCGGAAAATTCACCGGGCGCTTGCCAAGGGCGGTATGGTGGTAGCCCTCCTGGATGTGGTACCCGAGTTTGTCGGTATCAAAGAGTGGAGAGAAGAGCAAGAAGTCCCCTTCCTGGGACGGCCCGCCCGGTTTCCGACCGGCTTGCTGTCGATCGCAGCCCGGACCGACGCCGTGATCGTGCCCTTTTTTGGTTGGGTCGGGGCAGACCGCCATTGGCATCTCTCGTTTGAGGAGCCGTGTCGGGCCATCGCGCCGAGTGAAACCTTGCCTGTCTTAGTCGGTTTGCTTGAGCGCTACATTCGGCAGTACCCACACGAGTGGCATCATTGGCCAGCGGCCCAGGCATTTTACCGCCAAGCCAACTAGAACAATGGTCAATCCGCTGGCACTGGTCCGCACTGCCGTGCAGCACCGGGCATTGTTAGGCCAGATGGTGGCGCGTGATGTGACGGCGCGTTTTGCAGGGACGAGTCTCGGTGCGGTGTGGAATCTCATTCAGCCGTTTATCCTGCTGTGTCTGTATACGTTTGTGTTCGGGGTGATTTACCAGGTGCGCTTTCAGGTTGAAGGGGTCGGCTTTGTGCCGTTTTTGTTTTGCGGCCTGTGGCCGTGGCTGGCGTTTCAGGACGCCTGTCTGCGTTCGGTGACGGTCATTGTCGATAACGCCCAGTTGATGAAGCGTGTCCAGTTTCCCTCGGAACTGCTGGTCTTGTCCGCGGTGGTGTCGAGCTTTGTCAGCCACGCGGCCGGCTTTGGTTTGATGCTGGCCGGGGTTGGCTTGTGGCAGGGCGGGCTTTCTCCGCTGGCCGTTGGCCTGCTGGCGGTTCCGTTTCTGCTCCAGGTGCTGCTGGCCGTTGCCCTCGGCCTGCTGCTGGCCCCGGCCAATGTCTTTGTGCGGGATGTGTCGCAACTGAGCGGGGCGCTGTTTACGGTGTGGTTCTTCCTGTCTCCGGTCTTGTATTCCGTGCAGATGGTGCCCGAAGCTCTGCAAGCCCTCCTGGCCTGGAATCCGCTGACCCCCATCCTGTCCCTGTACCGGGCGTTGATTCTCAGCCCTGAACAGGTGGGCTGGACTTTGGTCTTGTATCCCTTCATTCTCTCTCTGGTATTGCTCGGCTTGGCCCAGCGGCTCTTTTCTGGCTGCAAAGGCTATTTTGCCGATTATCTCTAGGGGCTGTGGGCTGAGGCTGGAAACACACGATGCGCGGGAATATCAGAGAGTTCGTCCGGGTTGTGTCTGAGACGCTGAGCATTCCACCACCTGTTGTTGAGATTGGGGCCTTCCAGGTTGCCGGTCAGCCCTACCCGGCCGATCTGCGCTCGCTGTTTGCCGAAACAGACTATATCGGCTGTGATATCCGGCCCGGGCCGGGGGTGGACCGGACCGAAGATGTCCACCACCTGTCGTTTGCCTCGGACACGGTTGGAACCGTCTTGATGCTGGAGACGCTGGAGCATGTCAAAAATCCGCTCCAGGCTATGGCTGAGGTGTTCCGGGTTCTGCGACCTGGCGGTCTGGCGGTGATCAGTTCAGCCATGGACTTTCCTGTGCATGAACATCCGGCCGATTATTGGCGCTTTACGCCACAGGGATTTGATCTGTTGTTAGAGCGCTTTGCACCGCGGCGGGTGTATGTCCAGGGTCTGCCCGTGTTTCCCCACTCGCTGGGCGGGGTTGGGATAAAGCCGGGACAGGCTGAGACGCCCGCCCACCCGCCCGCCCTGGCTCTGCTTGACCAGCGTGTGCGGACGATTCCGGGGACTCTGACCCAGGAGATTACGCCTCGGCTTGGGCCGGACCATTTTCGGCTCCTGGGCGATGAGTTGAGCGAGGAAGAGCGTCCCCGCTATCCAGTCCCGATGTTGCATAACGCCTATGACCGTCTGTTGCAAAAAGATGAAGAAATTGCGCGTCTCCAACGCGATCTGAACCGTTTGCAAGAAGCCCACCAGGGAGAACAGGACACAAGGGGAACGCGCTTTGATTATGCCGACTATGAATTCGCTCTGCGTGACCGGCAGGTGAATCGCGACATGCAGGTCGGTTATGTGTCCCATTTCCAGGGCTGCCGCAAGGTGCTTGACCTGGCCTGCGGCTCGGGCATTTTCCTCGAACTGCTGGCCGAGCAGGGGATTCCCGCCCTCGGCGTTGAACGCAACCCGGCGGTGGCGGCCTGGGTGAAGCGGCACGGCTGGGATGTTGTGGAACAAGATGTCCTCTCCTTCCTGGAGCAGACGACCGAGACCTACGACGGGGTCTACTGCTCCCATTTTCTTGAGCATCTGCCTTTTGCCGAGGTGGCGCGGTGCATTCAGTTGCTCGCCTCTCGTGTCGCTCCGTCAGGAACGGTGGTGATTGTCGTGCCCAATCCCGAATCGATCCGGATGCAGTTGTTTGGATTGTGGCGTGACCCTGAGCATGTTCGCTTCTATCACCCCGAGCTGCTTGAAGCCGTCTGCCGACACGCCGGCCTTCAGGTCATTTCCACCAATCAGAAAGACTTCCCCTTCGCTATCGCTCCGCTTTCATTTCCGTCCACAGCGGAAACGCCCGCCAACCAGTCCGACCCGCGGCGGGGCTGGCTGAAAGAGCAGGCGCGAGCCGCCTACTTCCAATGCCTGCGTCGGTTGCGCATCAGCCCCGCCGCGGATCTCGTGGCTGTAGAAAACCGCCTCCGCCAGCATATGGACGCCCGCTGGGAAGCCGTGGTTGCCTGGGCAGACAAAACACATAAGGCCCTTGACCAAATATGGGCGTGGCCCGACGATGCGGCCATCGTGTGCCGCAAGATGGACGCCACCCGGGATGACACTTCCGGGTGAGGGGTCGGGAGCCGTGACAACACGTCCGAGTGTATCCGCTCTGCTGGTGACGAAAAACGGTGCCCGCTATCTGGCCGAAGTGCTGGACGGCATTGGCCGCCAACAGGGACACTTTCACCTCGAGGAGATTATTGCGGTGGATTCCGGCTCGCGGGATGGCTCGCCGGAGATTTTGCGCCAGGCCGGGGCGCGTGTCATATCGATTCCCGCGGCCGCCTTTGGCCACGGCAAAACGCGTAACCTGGCCGCCTCGCAGGCCCGGGGCGACTATCTGGTTTTCCTGACCCAGGACGCGACTCCGGCCCGCACGGACTGGCTGGACAGGTTGATCGCCCCACTGCTGGCCGATCCGCTCATTGTCGGGACCTACAGTCATCACAAGCCGCGCCCCGACTGCCACCCGATGGAGTGGCGACGGATCGTCCAGGAAGAGATGACCGGCAGGCCAGACTCCTGTGTCAATAGCGCGGTCAATAATCCAGACTACGACCGGAATCCGTCTCTCTTTAATTTTTTTGCCAACACCGGCTCGGCCATTCGTCGCCAGACCTGGAGCCGCATCCCCTGGCCCGAGGTCGAATTTGGCGAAGATCAGCTCTGGGCCAAACGTGTCCTTACAGCCGGCTATAAGACGGCCTACTGCGCCGACTCAGTGATGTATCATTCCCACGGCTATGGAGCGTGGGCCAATTTCCGCCGCCACTTTGATCATTTCTCTGCCCTGGGCAGCGAGGCGGATAGGCCGCCTCGTCATCTGCGTGAGTGTCTGCCCGCGGCTGCCCAGGCGACCCGTCTCGACCTGGCCTTCTGGGCTCAGGAGTGGGGCCAGACCAGGGCACGCGTGGTGTGCCGCTGGGCACTGCCGGCGCTGAGTTGGCATGTCGCCGCCCGGCTGGGGAGGTGGTGTGGGGAGCGGGTGGACACACTGCCGGGCTGGCTCCCGATGTGGTTTTCGTACCAGGCCCACATCAAACGCCAGTAGTGGAGAAAACGAGCGAGAGAGACAGGGTCATGCGGATTGTCCAGGTGGTACATGCACTTCCTCCAGAGCAGAAGGCGGGGACCGAGATCCTGACCCTGGAACTCTCCCGGGCGCTCCAGGCGCGTGGACACCAGGCCACGATTGTGACGCGGACCTCTGATCCTGAGCGCGAGGAGTTCAGCCTCCAGGAAGAGCGGGATGAGAGCGGGGTGCGGATTATCCGCCTAGTCAATAATGGCACGCGAACAACATACTATCGCCTGCGGTACGATAATCCCTTTTTCCATGACACCTTTCGTCAACTCTTACACCGCTGCCAGGCCGATATTGTCCATTTTCAACATCTTGTCCACCTGTCGGCCAGACTTATTCCGTGCGTGGCTGCCCTTGGCTGCCCAACGGTGTTGAGCCTGCACGACTTCTTCTTCGCCTGTCATCGGGTACAGCTCATGGATCGTGACGACCGGCTCTGCCCCGGACCGCAACGTGGCGAGCGGTGTGTCTCGTGTCTCCACGACTTCGCCCCGGCCGCAGCGATTCGTCGTCGTTTCGGGTATATGAGCCAGGTCTTGGAGGTCCCCCGCCGGGCGATCGTTCCATCCGCCTTTCTGGCCAAGCGGATTGCAGACGATTTTCCCTCCTTGCGCGACCGGCTCCAGGTCATTGCCCCCGGGCTGCCCCTCCCGCCCGGCTCCACGCCAGAGAAGCCCTCGCTGTCGGATGGGGCGGACAGGGGGCGACACCTGTCAGGGAGCCCCCGGCGGTCCCTGCGGATTGTGTATGTCGGTGTTCTGCAACCGCACAAAGGTGCGCATGTTCTGGTTGAGGCTCTCACAGGGCTGCCCACCGACCGGGTTCATGCCTCGTTCTACGGGCAGGAGCCGGCCTCCAGGCAGGACTATATTGACCGGCTCCGCCGGGCGGCAGCCGGCCTGTCGGTTCAATGGGCGGGCGTGTACGACCGGGCGCAACTCCGGGCTGTTCTGGCCCGGCACGATGTGCTGGTCATGCCGGTCATATGGGAAGAGACATTTTCTCTGGTGGTCCGTGAAGCACTCCAGGCCGGTCTGCCGGTGATTGCCGCCCGCCGCGGGGCCTTGCCCGAGGTCATCCACGCCGGCCGCAATGGGCTGTTGTTTGAGCCGGAGAATGCGGAGGACCTGCGGCGGTGTCTGCGGCGTCTTCTTGATGAGCCGGAACTGCTCGCGCAACTCAAGCCAGACCGCTCTGTCTGGCGCGACGCTGATGCCTACGCCCAGGATATTGAGCAGGTGTATGAAGCCGTGCTGGCCGAGTCCGGCCCCCGCTCCGCCCTGTCTTTGCCGGGTGTCTCCAACACGCCGCCGGCACCGGGCGGGTCAGAGGCGTCGCCTCAAGCTCCGCCCCCCTCCAGCCCGGCCGCCGCACCTCGCCAGCTCAGAGACACATCGCCCGCCCTCGCCCCGCCTCGCCTGAGCGTCTGTCTGCCGACCTGCAATGGTGAGACCTGGGTGGCCGAAGCAGTACAGAGCGTATTGCAGCAGAGCTATGCCGATTTTGAAATTGTGGCGGTTGACGACGGCTCAAACGACCGGACGCTGGAGATTCTCCAGGCGTGTGACGACCCCCGCGTCCGCCTCTATCAGAACCCGTGTCCACGGGGCATTCCGGGCAACTGGAATGCGGCCGTTGAGCTGGCCCGGGGCGAGTATGTGTGCGTCTTCCACCAGGATGACGTGATGCTGGCCGACAACCTGGCTCGGAAAATGGCCCTGTTTGAGACAGACCCCCGCCTCAGCCTGGTGCATTCGCGGGCAGACCCCATTGTCGAAGCCGAAGCGCCGAGCCGTTTCAGCGACCGGCTGGAAAAAGCAGAGGCGGATTTTGTGGCAGAGGGCGAGGCGTATTTCCGCAAACTGCTGCTGAGGGGCAATTGCATCTGCGCGTCGACCGTCATGGTCCGGCGGGAGCAGCTGGCCGCGGCCGGCGGTTTCAATGAAGCCCTCGGCTTTGCCTGCGACTATGAGATGTGGATGAAGCTGTGCCTGGAGGGACGGGTCGGTTTTCTCCACGACGCCCTGGTACGCTACCGCTGGCATGGCGGCAACGCCTCGCACGACTATCAATACGAACGGGGAGTGGCAGAGGGCGGGCGGGCGATGCGCACCGCCGTCGCCTGCTACAGCCAGCGCAACGGCGTAACGGGCCAGGCGCGGCTCTTGGCCGAGGCCGCCGAAGCCGTCCTGAAACAACAGGAGTGGGCGGCCGGGCTTGATCGGGGGCGGGAGTGGCTGGAAGAGCAGTGGCGGGGCTGGCAGGAGCACGCCGAAGAGCAGACCCGGGTCATGGCCGAGGACCGGGCCTGGATCGGTGAGCTGGAAACCGGCAAGGCCTGGCTGGAAGAGCAGTGGACCAGGCAACAGCAGTGGATCGGCGAGCTGGAAACCAGTTTTTGGGGACGCCTGGGCCGGTTCTTGAGACTCGTAAAGCCGGTCCCAGGGGGGTCCGGCAAAAAAGAGTGCGCCTGATGATCGATCCGAATAATCCCGATTATGCCAATACGCCGGCCTCAGACCAGCGTCCCGCCTATGGCTATGGTCCGGCCGACCCGACTGCCCCTCCCGCGGCGACCATTGTGACGCCGTTTTACAACACCGGGGCGGTTTTTCATGAGACTGCCCGCTCCGTCATGCGCCAGTCCTTCCAGCAGTGGGAATGGCTCATTGTGAACGACGGCTCAACCCGGCCCGAAGCCCTGGCCGTCCTTGATGAATATCGAGCGCTGTCCGATCCCCGTATCCGGGTCATGGACCAGCCGGCGAATCAGGGCCCTGGTGCCGCCCGAAACTGTGGCTTTCGAGCAGCGCGTGCGCCCTATGTCGTCCAGCTCGACAGCGATGACCTGCTTGAGCCGACCGCGGTGGAAAAATGGCTGTGGTTCCTGGAGTCCTACCCGGAGTACGCGTTTGCCACGGGCTATAGCGTTGGTTTTGCCGCCCGGGAATATCTGTGGCAGACGGGCTTTCACGATGGAGCAGCCTTTCTGGAAGACAATCCGGTTGATATCACCAGCGCCCACCGCACGGCTGTCCACCGGGCGGTGGGAGGCTATGACGAGACCATTCGGCACGGCTTTGAGGACTGGGACTTCTGGCTGCGGTGCGCCAGCCAGGGCTATTGGGGGGGAACCGTTCCCGAGTATCTCGACTGGTATCGGCGGCGAGAGTCACATCAGGACCGCTGGGCCAACTGGGACGCTGGCGGGCACCGGCGGGCTTTTCGGAGCGGCCTCCGGCAGAAATATCCTGCGTTGTGGAATGGCGGGTTTCCCCGGATTACGCCCCGTCCTCCCCTGCCGTATGACCCGATTCCGAACAGCCTGGCCTGGGACAACCGCTTAGCCAAAGACAAACCCCGCCTGGTCATGATTGTTCCCTGGATGACGATGGGCGGAGCGGACAAGTTTAATCTTGACCTGATCGAGCGGCTGACCGGGCGCGGCTGGGAGGTGTCGGTCGCCACCACCCTGAGCGGAGCTCATGCCTGGCTGCCGCTCTTTGCCCGTTGTACGCCAGACCTGTTTATCCTCCAGAACTTTCTGCGCCGGGTGGATTATCCGCGTTTCCTGCGGGCGCTGATCTGCTCCAGACAGGCTGAGGTGGTCCTGATTTCCAACAGCGAGTTGGGCTACCAGCTGTTGCCCTACCTGCGCGCCCATTGTCCAGACACGACCTTTCTCGATTACTGTCATATGGAGGAGGAGGAGTGGAAGAACGGCGGCTATCCGCGTCTGGCCGTGGACTACCAGGAGTTGCTTGACCTCAATACGGTCTCGTCTACCCACCTCAAAGACTGGATGGTCCAGCGTGGGGCTGAGGCCGACCGCATCCGGGTCTGCTACATCAATGTCGACCCCGAGGTATGGAAGCCGGACAGCCGGCTGCGCCAAGCCGGGCGGAGCGAGCTCGATCTCGACGACCAGACCCCCGTCATCCTGTACGCCGGCCGTATCTGTGCCCAGAAACAGCCCAGGGTGTTTGCCCGGACGCTGCTCGGCGTTGCCAGACAGACTCCGCAGGTCGTGGCCCTCGTCGCCGGTGATGGACCTGAGCTGGGCTGGCTCCAGACCTTTACCCGTCGCCACCGGCTTCAACCGCAGATACGTTTCCTGGGGGCGGTTTCCCCCCAACGCATGCGGCAACTCCTGGCCGTCGCCGATATTTTTTTTCTGCCCTCACAGTGGGAGGGCATTGCTTTGTCCATCTACGAGGCAATGGCCTGTGGCCTGCCGGTCGTTGGCGCGGCTGTTGGTGGGCAGCCTGAGCTGGTCACTCCAGACTGTGGCACACTCATGACGCCCGGTGATGACACCGCCGAGGTTGCCCACTACAGCGCGGAGCTGGCGCGTCTCATCCAAGACCCTGGCGCACGTCAGGCAATGGGCCGGGCCGGCCGGCGGCGGATCATGGATGGGTTTCAACTGGACCAGATGGCCGACCGGATGGAAGCGGTGATGACCGAAGCCCGCCGTCTGCACCGGTCCCGGCCACGTCCCCGGCCCGGGCCCGGGCTGAGTCTGGCCTGTGCCGGCCAGGCGGTGGAGTATACCCGCCTGTTGCAACTCGCCGACAGCCTGTGGCAGGAGCGTGGACAGGCGAAGTCGGCTCCCCCCGGCCTTTCGCCCATTGGGCTCGACGGGCTGCCGGGTGTGCCGTGGCGGTCACGTCTCTACTTTGCTCTCCGGCGTCTCTTGTTGCCGTCGTATCGGCTGGCCGTCAATTACAATATGCGGTGGAGCGTGAGGCTCAAAGACGCACTGAGACGGTTCTTGTTGGGACGCCACCGCGCCAGCTGACCGCCCACCACGGCCGGGGCAGAGAGGAGAGACGCTGGAGCCGCTATCTCACCGCAGCCGAGTGTGGCACGATACGGGACAGCAATACCTCTCGTCCCTGTCCGGTGCATAATGACAGAGAATACTGCCGCCCCTCACCTCTTATTGCTCGTGCCCTGGCTGGAAATGGGCGGGGCGGACAAGTTCAACCTGGACCTGCTCCGGCAGTTGCGCCAACGGGGATGGCAGGTGTCGGTCGCAACGACCTTGCCCTCCGCTCACCCCTGGTTGGCCCGGTTTACCCGCTATAGCCAGGACATTTTTCTGTTTGACCAGCAGCGACGGCTGGCCGACTATCCCGCTTTTCTCCGCGAGTTGATTCAGACGCGGGGCGTCAATGTGGTACTGATTACCAATAGCGAACTCGGCTATCTGCTCCTGCCGTACCTGCGTGCCGAGTGTTCGGACGTGACGTTTGTCGATTTTTGCCATATGGAAGAGCACGCCTGGAAACGCGGTGGCTACCCCCGGATGTCGATTGAACACCAGGACTTGCTTGACTTGCAGTTCGTCTCCTCTGACTATCTGCGCGGCTGGATGGTTGACCGTGGAGCCGACCCCGAGCGCATCCGGGTGTGTTACATCAATATCGATCCGACTGAATGGCGGCCCGACCCTGAGCGGCGTAAACGGGTTCGCCGTGAGCTGCTGACCACTCCTGAACACAGCGAGCAGGACGAACGAGGGCCCCGGCTCCCAATCATCTTGTACGCCGGACGTATCTGCGACCAAAAACAGCCGCGCGTGTTTCTGGAGACGCTCCGACACCTGAGGGCCGGCACCGACCGCTTTGTGGCAGTAGTGGCCGGCGACGGGCCCGAGTTTGCCTGGCTGCGAAGCGCGATCAGCCGCTCCGGTCTGGTCGACCGGGTGCTTTTGCTGGGAGCGGTTTCAAACGCGCGGATTCGAGACCTGATGAGCGCGGCCGATATCTTTTTTCTGCCCTCCCGATGGGAGGGCATCGCCGCGTCGATCTTTGAGGCGATGGCCTGTGGGCTGCCGGTTGTAGGGGCGGATGCAGGCGGCCAGCGGGAACTCCTGACCCCGGAGTGTGGGGTGCTGGTCTCGCCAAGCCCCACCGGAACGGCTGGCGCAGCGCGTCAATACGCGACTATCCTGGCCGACCTGCTGAGCGACCCCCAACGCCGGGCAGCCCTCGGCCGGGCGGCACGACAGCGCGTCTGCCAGCATTTCCGGCTTGAGCAGATGGGCGAGCGCATGGCCGGCTTACTCCAGGCGGCGCAGGACCTGCATATCCGCCAGCCCCGTCCCCTCCCCGATGCGCGCTTCGGCCAGCTCCGGGCGGTGCGGACCGTGCGCTATATGCGCTTCCAGGCGCTGCTCAGACGCCTGGTGTCTCCGACCATACGAGCGGCCTTGGACAAAAAGCTCCACTGGCTCCTGCCGGTCAGGGAGACCGCCGAGCGGGTCTTGCTGCGACAGGTCTGGAGAGATGCCCCTGCCGTGCGCCGGCTCCCTCCACCCAAGACACCGTGAGCTGCCCGAATTCCAAAACCCCCTCCGAGCCCGCGGCCGTCCACGCACAGCCGACAGAGGTCACCGTTTCGGTTGTCATCCTGACCTGGAACTCCGAGCAGCAGATTGCCGCCTGCCTGGCCTCCCTGACCCAAGGGCTGGGCGCATTTTCTGCTGAGGTCATTGTGATTGACAACGGCTCACAGGACCGGACCTGTGCCGTTATCCACAAGACCCTGCCCGGCGTGCGGCTGGTGCGTAACACCACAAACCGCGGCGTTGCCCCGGCTCGGAATCAGGGCATCCGCTTAGCGCGTGGCCAGTATATCGTCCTTCTGGACGACGACACGATCGTCCAGCCCGGGGCTTTGGACTCCCTCATCCACTACATGAACACCCGGCCCGAGGTCGGGATATGCGGCCCTAAACTGACCGCGGCCGACGGCGGGCTCCAGTTCTCCTGTCGGCTGTTCCCGACCTTGTCCGATAAACTGGCCCGGCGTCTGCCCTCAGCCGCGGCGCAAAACATCGCCCGTGTCTCTGACATGGCCGACTGGGATCACAACGCGACCCGTGAGGTGGACTATGTGATCGGGGCCTGCCAGGTTGTCCGTCACAGCGCCCTGCGCACGGTAGGGATGCTTGACGAGCATATCTTCTATGGTCCAGAAGACATTGACCTGTGTCTGCGGCTGCAACAGGCCGGCTGGCGGGTGGTGTATAAGCCTGATGCGGTCGTTATGCATGAGGAGCGACGGATGACCAACTCCGTGTGGTCCGGTCTGACCTGGAAGCATATGTGGAGCGTCGGCTATTTTTTCTGGAAGCACGGCTACCTGCTGTCCCGCAAAAAGCCCTACGCACGGATTGCCCGGTCTCGGGCGCGCAGTCAGGTCCGGAGGCAGGGGTGAGGAGCCCTGCGTTCCGCTCCTCAACGCTGCTGCTGGGGCTCCTGGCCGCCGACCTGGTGTGTGCCGGCGGCGCATACGCGATGGCATTTGCCTTCCGGTTTGTTCTGCCGCTGCCCTTCACCGCCGAGCTGCTGCCGGCCGAGCGCCTCATCGAAGTGCGCCACCCCGTCGTCTTCCTTCTCGTCACCCAGGGATGGGTCTTATACTTTCTGGGGCTCTACGATCTGCATACCTCGCAGTTGCGGGCCCGGGTCCTGCCCCGGACGCTGACCGCCGGCGGGCTGCAAGTGCTGCTGACCACGGCGTGGTATTTTTTTCGGGGCGATGTTTTTTTCCCCCGTTCCGTGCTGGTGCTCTTCTGGCTCTTCAACGCGGTGATGGTCGGCGTCCTGCGCCTGGGCGTCCTGCGCTGGCTGGGGCGGGTCCGCCCGGTGCGGATTCTGCTGGTCGGTACGACTAAGGAGGCGCGAGCTTTTCTCAGCCTTCTGCCCGCGGTGCGGCCCCGGCCCAAGGTTGTGGGCCTGGTCAGCCTCTCCGGTCTGAATGGCCAGGCCGCCCAGGATGACGACCAGCCCGAGCCTGCCGACCTGGGGGTCCCCCGGCTGGGGGACGTGACAGCGCTGGAGCGGATTGTCCAGGATGTGGGCGCTGATGATATCATCCTGCTGGCCTCTACAACCTGGAAAGACGCCTTTGCTGAACGCCTGCTCGGTCTGCCAATGCAGCCTGGCAAGCGGGCTGATTCGTCCCTGGACGACACTGACAGACGCCCCCGGGTGCTGGTTGTGCCCTCGGTGTACGACATCCTGGTTGGGCGGGTCGCCTCGATCCGGCTGCACGACATGCCCCTGGTCGAAGCGCTCAAAGACCCGCACGACGATCTGGCCTTCGTCGTCAAGGGCATCCTTGACCGGGTGCTGGCGGCGGGGCTGCTGGTGCTGAGTCTGCCCGTCCTGGGTCTGGCCGCCGCCGGCTTGGCCGCCACCTCCCCGGGACCGATTGTCTACCGCCAGCGGCGCGTCGGCAAAGACGGCCGGGAGTTCATCCTGTACAAGTTACGCACCATGATCGACCGGGCTGAAGAAGAGACCGGGCCGGTGCTGGCCAGCCGGACCGACCCGCGGGTGACCCGGCTGGGCCGCCTCCTGCGCAAGAGCCGCATTGACGAACTCCCGCAGCTCTGGAACGTCCTGAACGGTACAATGAGTCTGGTCGGCCCCCGGCCCGAGCGGCCCGAGTTTGTCAAAGACTTCCTGTGCAGCGTGCCAGGCTATGCCGAGCGATTCCAGGTCAAACCTGGCGTAACCGGGCTGGCCCAGATCAACGGCGAGTACCACACCACCCCGGAATACAAGCTCAAATACGACCTGGCCTATATGTACAACTATTCGGTATGGCTCGATGTCCGTATTCTGGCCGATACGGTCAAGGTCGTGCTGACCCGCCAGGGCAGCGCCTGAATCATGCGCCCCCCACACGGCAAAGCGCCGGCAGAAGGCCGGATATGGGCCGAGCGCAGTGTCCGCATCGGCTTGGGGCTGTTTTTCGTCAGTCTGTGTACCTCGGTCGCCATTCAGCAAACCCTGCTCGGCGTCATGCTCGGCCTCGGGGCCTGCCACTGCTGGCGGACCCGGACCGTCCCCCGCACGCCTCTTGACCCGGCACTGCTGCTCTTCGGGGGCGCACTGCTGCTGTCAAGCCTGCTCGGCCCGGACCCGCTCCACTCCCTGTCAGCATATCGAAAGCTGTGGCTGGTGGGGGCCTTTTTTGTCGCCTATGTCCTGATTGACAGCCGCCAGTGCGCCGTCTGGCTCATCAGACTGGTGGTCATCACTGCGGCTGTGCTGGCCGCCTACGGCATTGTCCAGCACCACACCGGCCTTGACCTCGCCCGCCAGTTGGTCGGCAAAGAGCCGAATCTGACCGCCTTCTGGTTGGGCAGCAAAGAGGGGTTTCGGACCGCCGGGCTTTTTCCGTCGGGCATCACCTACGCCCACAATCTGCTGTTTCCCCTGTGTCTGGTCACGGTCCTTCTCTCGGCTCCAACCGGGAGCTGGTGGACACGGGCCGGGCTGGGGCTGGGCTGGGGGTTGTGCTGGGGGCTGATGGTGCTGGCCCTGCTGTTCTCCCTGACCCGAGGCGTCTGGATAGCGTATGCCGGTGTGCTCGTGCTGGCCGGCGTGGTCCGGGGCAGACGGACGCTCAGCAGGGTCCTCTGGGTGCTCGGGCCGCTCGGCGTCTGCGGGGTGTTGCTGCTCAATGCCGGCGACGGCGTGCGGGAGCGGGCCGGTGAAATTGTTGACCTGAACGCGCCGGCAAATCTCGCCCGCAGCCGCATCTGGCAGGCCAATATCGCCATGATCCAGGACCGGCCGCTGTTTGGCTGGGGCTACGGCAACTATAAACAGTTCCGCGGCCCCTACTACGCCCAGTACCCGGAGGTCGGCCCGGCCGGGTGGGCCGGGAACTCGAGCGCCCACGCCCATAACACCTTTTTGCAACTGTGGGTCGATGGTGGCTGGCTCGGCCTTGTCGCTTTTGTCGCCCTGATTGCGGTTGTCCTGGGCAGAGGCTGGCAGACCTACACCCGGCTGTCAGCCGAGCCGCTCAAGAGCTGCGCCCTGGGCATTCTGCTCGGCCTTGTCGGCTTTCTCATCGGCGGGCTGACCCAGCACAACTTTGGCGATGCCGAGGTGAGCATCGTGCTGTGGGCGCTTGTTGGCGTGCTGACCCGCCTCGAGCAGTGGACGGAGGACTGAAATACCCCAACAGCCCGCCCGTCACACAGCACCCTGACCCGCCCCGTCCTTGTCCCCTTGCCGCCCCTCATGCGCGTCGCTATGGTGGCCCAGGCCTGCCATGTACCGCCTCTGGACCTATATCTTTCGCTACCGCTACCGGTATCTGCGCGGTATCCTGTGTCTGTTGCTCACCGCCAGCCTGGCGATGTCCATTCCGCTCCTGCTCAAGCGTGCGGTTGAAGGCATTGAGCGGGGGCTGCCTTTCTCTGACATCAGCCTGTCGCTTGCCGCGGTCATCGGTGTCGCGCTCATTCTGGGCGTGGTCCGCGCCTTCTCCCGGTTCCTGATCTTCAATGTCGGCCGCGACATTGAGTATGCGTTGCGCAACGACCTGTTTGCCCACATCCAGACGCTGTCTCTCCGCTACTACCAGCGCAACTTTACCGGCGACCTGATGTCCCGTTTTGTGAACGACGTCAACGCGGTCCGTCTGCTGCTGGGGCTGGGAATCCTGAATGTACTGAACACCCCCGTGTACTATGCGTACGGCGTCTCGGCCATGATCGCTATTGACCCCGGCCTGACCCTGGCTGCCCTGGCCCCGTATCCCCTGATGATCGTCTTTGTGCGGGCCATGAGCCGGCAGCTCATGGCCCGCACCCTGCGGGTCCAGGAGGGCCTGGCCGAGCTCTCGACCCGGGTCCAGGAGGGGACCAGCGGCATCCATGTCGTGCATGCCTATGTGGGCGAGGAGTGGCAGAACGCCGGGTTTGCCACCCTGAACGCGCGATTCAAGGCCGACAGCATCGCCCTGGCCCGGATACGCGGCCTGTTTCCGCCGCTGATGAAAAGTGTGTCCGGGCTCGGCCTGCTGGTCATCCTGTGGTACGGCGGGGCGCAGGTCATTGCCGGCCGGCTGAGCCTGGGCGATCTGGTCGCCTTTATGGGCTATCTCCACCTGCTGGCCTGGCCGACGATGGCCCTCGGCTGGCTGGTGTCCATCCTGCAACGGGGACGGGCCGCCCTCCAGCGCCTCGACGGCGTCTTTCAGGTCCAACCCGAGATCGTTGACGGCCCTGACGGCCGGCCGGGGCAGGTGTTCAAGGGGGAAGTCGGCTTTCATAACGTGGACTTTGCCTACCACGCGCCTGACAACGGCCACCAGGTTCTGCACGATATCACCTTCACCGTCCCGGCCGGCTCTACCGTCGCCGTGGTCGGCCGCATGGGTTCGGGCAAAAGCAGCCTGGTGCATCTGCTGCCGCGGCTGTTTGACGTCAGCGACGGCTCGGTCAGCATTGACGGTCGGGATATTCGGACGTTGTCCCTGGCGGACCTGCGCCGCGCCGTCGGCTTTGTCCCCCAAGAGCCATTTCTGTTCTCAACCCGCATCAAAGACAATATCGCCTTTGGAATGCCGACGCTTGAGCCCGAGCGAGTCCGGTGGGCGGCTGAGGTGGCGAGCATCGACCACGAGATTGCAGCCCTGCCCAAGGGCTATGATACGGTGATCGGTGAGCGCGGCATCACGCTGTCCGGCGGCCAGAAACAACGCCTGACCCTGGCCCGGGCCCTGATGGCCGACCCGCCAATCCTGGTCCTTGACGCCGCGCTGTCGAGCGTGGATACCCAGACCGAGCGGACCATCCTGCACGCCCTGCGCGACTCAACGCGGGGCAAGACGGTCGTGCTGATTTCGCACCGCATCTCCGCGGTCCGGGACGCCGCCCTGATCGTGGTGCTTGACCGCGGCCGGATTGTTGAGACCGGCACGCACCAGGACCTCGTGGCCCGGGGCGGCCTGTACGCCAACCTCTTTCAGCAGCAGACCCTGGAGCACGAACTGGCCGAGCTGTGATGGACACGCCGCGCGAGCCCGAGCTGGGCAAAACCTGTGACCTCGTCCTGCTGCGGCGGCTGTGGCGCTATGTCCGTCCCTACCGGGCGCGGTTTGTCCTGGCTCTGGTCTGTCTGCCGCTCACCTCGGCCTGTGTGCTGGCCCAGCCCTACCTGCTGAAGCTGGCCGTTGACCGTTACATGCTCCAGCGTGACCCCGAGGGGCTGGCCCTGGTCGGGCTGCTGTTTGCCGGCGCTCTGCTCGGCGAGTTTATCTTCCTGTACACCCAGTTTCACGCCACCATGCTCATGGCCCAGAGCAGCCTGGCCGACCTGCGCCGCGACCTGTTCGCCCACCTGCTGGAGCTGCCGGCCCGCTTTTTTGAGAGCACCCCGGTCGGCCGCCTGGTCACCCGCCTGACGACCGATGTGGACGCGATTAACGAAGCCTTCTCGGCCGGCACGCTGACCATCTTCATGGATGTGCTGACCATGGCCGGGATCGTGACCATCATGCTGCTGCTTGACCCCCAGTTGGCCCTGGTGGCCCTGCTCCTGGTACCGCCGCTGGTGTTCATCCTGAATGTCTTCCGGGTTCGGACCCGCCGGAACTACCGGGCGATGCGGAGCCGGCTGGCCCGGATCAACTCTTTTCTGCAAGAAACCATCTCCGGCATCCTGGTGGCGCAGCTGTTCGCCCAGGAGAAAAAGCTGTTTGGCGAGTTTGACCGGCGGAACCTTGACTACCGGGACGCCAGCCATGTGTCGAATATCTACGAGGCCAGCCTGTTCTCGGTGGTTGAAGCGACCAGCTCCGTCTCGATTGGGCTGATGCTGTGGTACGGTGCCGGCCAGGTCGGCAGTGGCGTTGTCGCCCTCGGCACCCTGGTGGCCTTTGTCGATTATATCCAAAAACTGTTTGTGCCAATGCGGGAGTTCAGCGGCAAGTACACCACCCTGCAATCCGCCCTGAGCGCCATAGAGCGGGTTTTCCAACTCCTGGATACGCCGCTGACCATCACCTCGCCCGACACCCCCCGCCGGCCCCGGCAGGTTCGCGGCCGGATTGTGTTTGAGCATGTCTGGTTTGCCTATACCGACGAAGACTGGGTGCTGCGGGATGTGTCTTTCACCCTGGAACCTGGCGAAAGCATTGCCCTTGTCGGCGCGACCGGGGCCGGCAAAACGACAATCAGCAAGCTGCTCAGCCGCTTCTACGATGTCCAGCGGGGCCGGATTCTGATTGACGGCATTGATATCCGGGAGTGGGACCTGAAGGTCTTACGGCGACACATCGGCACGGTCCTCCAGGACGTGTTCCTGTTTGTCGGCGATATCGCCACCAACATCAGCCTGGGCCGGACCGATATTTCGCCGGCAGCCCTGGAGCGAGCCGCGCAGGCTGTGCATGCCGACAGGTTTGTCCGGCAACTGCCCAAGGGCTATGCCGAACAATTGTACGAACGTGGTACCAATCTGTCCGCCGGCCAGCGCCAGCTCCTGTCTTTTGCCCGGGCCCTGGCCTACGACCCGGCTGTCCTGGTCCTGGACGAAGCCACCTCAAGCGTTGACCCGGAGACCGAACTGCTCATTCAGGACGCCCTGACGACGCTGATGAAAGGCCGGACCACCCTGGTGGTTGCCCATCGCTTTTCGACCATCCAGAACGTTGACCGCATCCTGGTCATGCACAAGGGCCGGCTGCGCGAGGTGGGCAGCCATGAAGAGTTGCTCCGCCTTCGTGGCATCTACTGGCGTCTGTACCAGTTGCAGTACAGCGGCCAGGGGTCCGGCGGGCAGGCCCCGCAGCCGCGGCGTTCGACCGGGGGCGAGGGGCTGTTTGGTGAGGAGACCGAGTGAGGCCTGGGGGTTTCTGGCTCGTCTGCCTGACGCTGCTGTCGGCCTGCTCGCCGGTCCATGTCCTCAGGCTGGGCTATGAAGAGGCCAGAATCCTGTGGCACCGCCGGCCCATCAGCGACATCTTACGGCGGCCCGGGCTTGACCCCGCCACCCGCGACAAGCTGCGCCTCGTCTTGCGCGTCCGGGCCTTTGCCGAGCACGAATTGGGCTTCAGGGTCCGCGGCAGCTACGCCAGCCTGACCGAAGTCAGCCGTCCGCCGATTGTGCATGTGCTGAGCGCAGCCCCGCGGACGAGTCTCGAGCCGTATACCTGGTGGTTCCCGGTTGTTGGCCGGGTGGCCTACAAGGGTTATTTCAACGCAGACCTGGCCGAGGCTGACGCGCGCCGGCTCGAAGCCCAAGGCTACGATACCGCTGTCCGTCAGGCTGCGGCCTTCAGTACCCTGGGCTGGTTTGACGACCCGCTGCTGCCGCATCTGCTGGGCTATGAGGCCGGGACGCTGGCCAATGTGATTTTTCACGAACTGTTTCACAGCACGTTTTATCTGGCTGGACACACGGCGTTCAACGAATCCCTGGCCAATTTTGCCGGCCATCGGGCCGCGATTGTCTTTTTTGCCAGGGAGCACGGCCCGGATGCCGCGCCCACCCGCAGGGCCGAAGCCGGCTGGAGGCGGCAACTGCGGCTGTCCGAGTTGCTGGCCCGGGCCGCCGAGGGCTTGAGGACGCTCTACGCCTCAGCCCTGCCCGAGGCCGACAAGCTCAGCCAGCGGAAAGACCTGTTTGCCGGGCTCCAGGCCGAGTATCGGGCCCTGGTCGGGCCGGCTTCGGCCAAGGCCGGGCTTGCCTCGGGCCGGCTCAATAACGCCATCCTGCTCAACCATCTCGTCTATATGCGAGAGCTCGGGCTTTTTGAGCGGGTCTATCAGCACAGCGGCCAGGATTTGCGCCTCACCTTAGAGCGCATTCCTGAGGTGGCCGAGCGAGCCGCCGAGCCGTTTGCCGGGGTGAAAACCCTGCTCAAACCGGTGTCAGAGCCGGGGAACGCGGGCGGGACGCCCGCCCCAAGCTGAGATGAAAACGCTGGTACAGCGGCCGGCGTCAGAGGAGCGGAGGCCCGGCGCGTGGAATGCTATCAGGCTGCCTCAATAAAATCGCTCTCAGAAGCGGGGAGTGGAACGGGCTGGTCGCACTCGCGCAGCCCCTCCAGGTGAAAGTCAATCGCTTCCTTAATCAGGGCTGTTGCTTCCTGCCGTGTGTCTGCCACGGCAATACAGCCGGGGAGGTCAGGGACATGGGCACCCCAGCTTGACTCGCCTTTTTCAAGAATCACGAGGTAGCGCACCGTTTTCCTCTCTACAACCCGGCTTGTTTCAGGATACTGCTCAGGGTCCCAGGCGGAATGTCTCGGCCTAGTTTACCCGAGACTGTCACTACACCGGGTTTCGTTGGGTGACGGAACTGTCGATGATCGCCCTTTGTCCGTGCGGGATACCATCCGGCCTTTTCAATTACCCTGATAACGTCTCTGACTTTTTTAGCTGCCAATTTTTTGTTCTCCTGGTCCCAACTGCGAAATTGTCCAACTAAAAGCTACAGAACTAAAACGATGTGATTCTCATCTGATGTCCTCCTGTGACGTAGTGCTTCTTCGCTCACGGCTGAGCTTCCAAACTGTCCGGCTAAAAGCTCTGATAGCGGCAAATCCAAAATAGCAACTTCATGTAAGGTTTCCCCAACCGTGTCACAGTTACGGCAGCTTGTCCACCCTCGCCGCTGTATAGTGCCGAGCCTTCACGGTTTGGCCTCGGCCTGGACAAACGCTACCGCGGCCCGGGCCGCGGCCCTCTCCTGTCCCCGGAAAAAATGGTCAACCCCGGCCAGCGTCACCAGCTTTCCGGGTTCGGGCATTTTTTCGACCAGCTTTTGCAGGTCAGGGATGGGCGAGAAGGTGTCCCTGTCTCCGCTGATGAGCAGCGTCGGCTTGTTGGCCGTCAGCAGAAACGACGGGTCACGAAAGCCGACCGGCAGGGCCACGCCAATCAGTACGCCCACCCGCCCGTCTTCGGCCCCGGCGCGCAGCCCGACGAGAGAGCCGAATGAATAGCCGGCGACAACGACCCTGGACACCGGCTGACGGGTGAGCAGGGCGGTGACTGCGGCTTTGACATCCTCAACTTCAGCCTCGCCCTCGCCGTGGCTGCCACCGCTCTGGCCTACCCCGCGAAAGTTGAAGCGCAGGGTGGCGAGCCCGGCTTCCTGAAACGCCAGGGCCAGGGCCGACACCACGTTGTTGCGCATCTCGCCGCCGTACTGTGGGTGGGGGTGACAGAGCACCGCGCCGAGAGACGGGGCGGTGGGCGGTGATGAAAAGAGTCCTTCGAGGCTGATATCTCCAACTGGAAAGGTCACAGGTTCTTCCACGGCTTCTCCTTATTTGTGCGTGATGTAGCACGACCCGCGGCCCTCTGAAAAGGATGGGCGCGCTTGTCAGCCGGGCTGTGTTGGCCTAGTCTACAGGCTGCCGCCATGTCACACCCCCCGCGCCACTCGCCTGAGTCTGTCCGATTCCTGGCTGACCGCACGGTCGGCAAGCTGGCTCGCTGGCTGCGCATCCTGGGCTATGACACCCTGTATTGGCCGCAGTTGACGCCGGCCGGCCTGCTGACCGAAGGCCGCCGCCAGGACCGGGTCATCCTGAGCCGCAACACCCGCATTCTGCGCGCCAAAGACGCGCCGGCGTGCGTCTTCATCCGGCCCGACCATTTTCGCCAGCAGCTCACACAGGTGGTTGAGGCGCTCGGGCTTGAGGTGACACGCGCGGTGCTGAGCCGCTGTGTGGTGTGCAATCAGGCCCTCCGGGCGGCCGCTAAGGCCGAGGTTGAGGCCCGGGTGCCGGCCTATGTGTGGCGCACCCAGTCGGCCTTTCGGCGCTGCCCCGGGTGTGGGCGCGTCTACTGGCCGGCCAGCCACCGGGCGCATGTCCTGGATGAGCTTGAGCGGCTGGGCCTGACCGCGGCGACCGAAACGCGGGCGAAGGGCTGATGGCTGATCGCTGGGCCGGTTACTGGCTGTTGTGGGACGGGGGGTGAGGTTTCTGCCGCGGCCTCGTCGCTTGGGTCAAGCGACACGACAGGGCCGATGTCATCCGGGCCGTGGCCTGGCAGGACGCCCCCCGGCCACCTATGACGGATGAGCTGGCGCGGCGTTGTCGGCAGGCCCTCCATGTGATGACACCGGCCGGTGAGACGCTGGCTGCGGGTCGGGCCAGCCTGTGTGTGCTGGGGGTGATTGGCTATCCCCGCCTAGCTCGCCTGGCTGGGCTGCCGCCCTTCGTCTGGGCGGTTGAGGCCGGCTATTGGCTTGTGGCCAGCAACCGGCGGCGGTTGAGCCGGGCCTTTTCCAAATCGGCGTAGGTCATATTTTGTGATCCTGAACGTCGAAGAAGTGGGCGAGCCAGCGTTGATAAAAACGAATACGGGCAAACTGGCTGCTCTCGTAGCCCATCGCGCACATTAATTCGTTGTGGCACATCATGTCAAGGACCCGATAGACCGGCGGTTCATCCGCCTCGATCTCAAGTCGGCATGCTCGAAACTTGGCGACGGAGTGCGTATCTCTCGGTTTTTCGGCCATTTCCATCTGCCGCTCAAGTTCGATAAATCGGCGACACAAATCGTCGTGGAGGCGGGCCGCCGGACCAGTCCCGACAACGAGGTCAAAGGTGAAAAAGACAGTGACCAGGGCCGCTGCCAGGGCAGGGTACAGCGCACCTGCATCGCTCAGCAGGGTAAAGACCGTTGCCGAGCCAAAGATAACCCCTAGCGCACTGGTGATTTGGCGGAAGCGGTCAAAGAACATCCGCCGCCGGGCGTGATAGCGAATGGACCGCCGAACGCCAAAGAGCAGATCGTGCCACTCTTTGTCGGGTTGATTCTGTGTCACGGTGTGGCTACTCACAACACCCTTCCCGCAATGTCGGATTCAGAAAGTTTTACGTCCTGCGTTAGTTGCTGTCGTCACCGTCGTCTTTCGGTTCTGGAGGCGGTGGGGGCGGAAGGGTATCGCGTGTTATTTCTGTCTTATCAATGTCCATACGGACGTTGTCTTTTTCTGCCTCAATTCTTTCTCTACGGATTTTGTCTTTTTCTGCCATTCGCTTTTCTTTGCTTTTTGAATCTGGAGTTGGTTTTGTGAGCGAGCTATCAGGGTTGTCCGTGGACGTGTCAGCCATTGATGCGCCTCCTTACAGTGCGAAGGCGAAAGGTAGCGGGCGAGGCGCTCGGGCGACAGGGCTTTTTCCAGGGGCCGCATGATCTGGCGTTTGACGGCTTGCCCGACATATGCGCTGCACGCCAGCCCCATAAGCCGCTGATATTGCTCGTGGGATATCTCCCCCCTGCCGCCGCGGAACTTGGGCATTTCCCGGATAAAAGCCCCGACATCTCTTGTGCTCGGCGGGCGGGGCTGGGCTGACTGTCCGGCTCTGGGACGCGGCGGGCGGTGCGTCCGCAGGCGGGGGATGTATGGCTTGGTGACGGTCTGTTTCATGGGTGTTCCCTCGGTGAATTTCGTGTTGTCTCTCCCTTGACGATGCGGAGTGGGGCGAGACCTTATTCAAGAGGCTGGGGCAAGCGAAACGGCCTGGAATGTTCGGCCAACTCTTCTTGCCAGTCAAGAATGTCCTGCGGCTCGCTTGGCCAACCGGTAATGTTTGCGTGTCCAGGAGGGGTGTCGTCATAGTCAACGGTCAGACCGCTGCCCAGGTCGGGTCTCTCTGGGACATCACGGGTTACAAGAATAGCCCACCCATGCAATCGCTTTCCTCTTTTACGCGCGACCGTTACGCCGCACTCTTCTACGCGTTCACGCGGCCATGTGTCGGTCTGAAACACGGAGACCTTGCCTTGATAGGGTTTAAAGAGTTTGGCTTTCACGCGGGTCGTGGTCATCTTGTCCTTTTCTACGACAAAACGGGTCAGGGGAGGGCTGTCCTGGAGGCGTTTCATCCATGCCTCTCCTTTTGCTGTATCTGCGCTAATCGGGCAAAGCCCGGAGCAATCAGATCGACAATATGGTCCTCCCGAGTCCCAAAGTTTTTTGAGCGTGCTCCTCCGAACGTGCAGACAGAGGCAACCGCTCCATCTGGGCCAACCGTGAGCAGCAGCCGCCCATCCTTTTCAAGCATCCATTCAAAATACACCTCTCCCTCACCAGTCGCGTCCACATCGGGGGCAGGAAGAACAAAACAGTCCGACGGGAACTGGTCAAGCAGTTGGCACGCATACTCTACCGCTTCGGGCGCGGCTTTCTCGTCGCCCTCTTCCTCGTTCCTCTCTCCCAAAAGTGCCTGGACCTCTTCTTTGATGCTCTCTCTCTGCCCCTGTTCCTTCTCACCAAAGGGGAAAAACCCACTCTCAGCCCCTAGGGGAAGATTCCCTGGGGAGAACTGAGGCTGTTCTGGTTTTTCCTCGAGCGTTTTGGATGCACTCATGTTCAGGCTCCTTCCGTGCAGTTTCATAGTCTGCTGTGAGAGTTGCACCGCAGTGACACAATTTCGCAATTTTTTTCTGCTGCCGCAACCCTCTCCATCGCCTCAGACGAATCTGCGTTCAGCCCCGGCCCTTGCCGCCATGCACGGAGGGTTCGGCGCACCATTTGGCGGCCAGGCGACGCACGGCCTCGTAGGTGGCTTCGGTGAAGCCGAGGAGGTCGCAGATGACGCGGCGGTCGAGCTGGGCGCGGTTGGGGTCCCTATCGGCCAGAAAGGCAGGCAGAAAATCTATGCTGCGGAACTTGTCGAAGATGGCCCGGGCGGTGGTGAGCTGGGCGGGGCTGAGGGCGCGGAAGTCGAGGATGGGCAGGGTTTCGGCGGAGCGGATGGTGATTTCACCTCTCCCTGCTACTTGGCGATTGGAATGCCACCAGTACGATAGAAGGCCCAGTGTGCTGTTGCCCCATACGGCAAAGGCATAATCGAAAGCGTCCTCATTGAAGCTCACGTTCGGCCATGCACGACCGCCGATGCTTCTCTGCTCGGTGAAGGCGACCGCGAGCGGTTGGGAATTGAACCGAAAATCCCTGCTGAGATGCGCACGGCTGGCGGTTGCCCACACCTGGGCGGCTTTGGCCTCCATGCCCGGCCTGACCAGCAGTTGGGAGTCTGGGGTGCAGACCAGCCGGGTTTCCTTTTTGGCATCATGGTTCCACAGGGCGGGGTAGGTAGCGGTCGGGCTGGCCGCGGCCTTGGTGAACGGCCCACGCGGGGGCGGGCCGGTAATGTCACGATCGACGAGGCCGAGTTTGCCCACCACGCCCAGCGGTGCAAGTTTCAATTGAACGGCTGCGGGGCTGCCGGGGAGCCACAGGCTGGAATCTGACAGGGCGTAGGCTGTTTGGGCCAGGGCAGCATCCAGCAGACGGACTGTGCTCCACTGTGCGCCGTTGGTCTGGCATGGGGCGGTCAGCATCTCGCCGGCCAACTCATTCCCGACGGTCAGGCGTGTGCCGCCGTAGGGACCGTCTTCAATAGTGCGGATGTTGTCGGCCGCGGCGATGTTTCTGGCCAGTTCGGCGGCTTCAGCAAAGCCCTGCGGGCGGTGTGTGAAGGAGACGAAACGGGCCGCCTCGGGCGCGTCGCCCGACTTGACGTCGGGTCGTTTGCGGGCAATGACCAGGCATTCGGCCATGCCGGTGTCTGAGGAGAACGACATCTCCATGCCGGAAGCGGCAATGCTCAGCACGGTCAGGTCGGTGTAGTTGACGGCGAGCATCTGCCGGAGAGCACGCCAGGACAGGCCGGCCGCCGCGGTCAGAGGCAGGACCAGGGCCAGCACACCCCCGGGCTTGAGCTTGGCATGGGCGAGGGCGGCAAAGGCCGAGGCAATGCCGGCGTTGCCGTGATAGCAGCTGTGTTTGCCAAAGGCGTTGATCCGGCTTCCCATCGCGGTCTGGTCGGCTGGCGTGGCGTCAAACGCAGCAAAAGCCGGGTTGGTCACGTCGGCGTGCGCGCCTTCATGGTTGGTGGCGCGGGTAAACGGCGGGTTCATAATCACCAAGTCAAAGCCCTCGTCGGGAATATCAACAAGAATATGGGACGCAGTCTCTTCGCCAGTGCTGCCGGTACGCCTGGCCGGGTCGCTGGTATTGATGAGCACCAACTGCCGGGTGGAGTGCAGCAGCTCCAGCGAGCCGATCTTCACGCTGTCGTCTGCCTGGCGGCCATAGGCCAGGGTGTAGAGGCGTGACTTGCCGAAGCGGCCTGCGGGCTGGACGCCGGACAGGGTGGAGCCGGTGATGTGGATGGCCGAGGGCATCACGTCGCAGCCATACAGGACTTTTTCCATCATGACCGGGTGGAGGTCGGCCGGGTCGCCCCCGGCTCGCTCGTGGCGGCTGGCAATCTGCTCGTAGACCGCGGACAGCAGCGCGCCGGTGCCGCAGGCAAAGTCAGCGATGCGCAGCCGGCCAAGGGCCGCGGGGTCGGCCCAGTCCAGGCCACCGAGCCTGGCCACGGCCAGGCGGGCCAGCAGGGCCGCGGAGGCCGGCAGGGTGTAGAAGGTGGCCAGGTATTTGCGGTCGGCGATCAAACGCTGGAATATGCGCCCGGTCAGGTCGTGGGCGTTGGTGATGCCGGTGGCGGTGATCCCCTGGGCGGTTTGCCGCAGGGCGTGCAGGATGCAGGCCGCGCCGGCCGACGGCAGTTGGCTGACGATATCGCGGGCAATGGCAAAGATGGGCCAGTAGTTGATCCGCAGGATCAATCCCCAGGCGGAGAGGATTTCGGCCTGGGGATTGGCGACCGCCTCCCCGCACACCAGATGCAGGGGCGTGACCTCGGGGTACATGCCGGCCAGCCGGTCGTGAAAGATCAGGGCGTTGGCAAGGATGGCGCAGGCCATGCGGCGGGTCTGGGCCACATCGGCCATGCCCAGCAGCCGGGCAATGGCGGCGGCAGTGGCCGAGCGGCTCTCGGCCATGTCGTGCAGGATGCTCACGCCGGTCTCAATGCCTTTCTCCAGGGCGGTCGCTGCGGCGTCTACGGCGTGCTGCGGGATGGAGACGAGGCGGATCAGGTCGGCCAGGTCGGCAACTGAGCCGGTCAGCCAGCCGGTAGCGGGAAAACGGCCTGGGAGCGGGGGCATCCTGAAAACACACCAGGACAGCGTGGCCTCGGCTATGGCCGCTCGCAGATCGTCGGCGGAAGCCAGGGCTTGTGGGTAGCGCAGGGCGATAGCGGCCTCAATGGGGATAGCTTGCTGCACGACCCGTAAACCGAGCCGGCTCGTAGCCTCGGCCTCGACATTGCGGGCCGGCAGGTATTCGGCTTCAAGCGCGACCGGGGCGCGGTCCGGGGCGGTGATCAGCGTGTCAACCTTGCGGCCGGGATGGCCGGCGAGCAGCCGGGTGTGCTCGGCCCGGACCTGGCAGCCGGACATCATGCCGCTCAGCAACTCGGCCAGGGCGGTGTTGGCACTCGGTTCGGTCTGGTGGCCGCTCATGTGTTCTTCCTCACGCGCTCCTCTGCCTGGGCTTGGCCGAACTGGCGCAGGGCTTCGTACAGCACGATGGCCGCGGCGTTGGACAGATTCAGGCTGCGGACATGGTGGCCCGGCATGGGGATGGTATACAGGGAGCCGGCCAACTCGGCCCGGATAGAGGTCGGCAGCCCGCGCGTCTCACTGCCAAACACCAGCAGGTCGTCAGGCCGATAGCAGACCGAGGTGTAGGACTCGCTGGCCCGGGCCGAGAAGGCCAGCAGCCGCCCGGCCGGCCGATGGCGGAGAAATTCGCCCCAATCCGTATATGTCTGCACATCGACATGCGGCCAGTAGTCCAGGCCGGCCCGCTTGAGATAGCGGTCTTCAAGGGAGAAGCCGAGGGGACCGACGAGGTGAAAGGCGGTGTTTGTGGCCGCGCACAGCCGGGCGGTGGTGCCGCTGTTGGGCGGAATCTCGGGCGTAACAAAGACGATGTGCATGGGGCTCAGGGGCCAGGCTCGGCCACAGCGATGGGGTAGGCGGTGTTATTGAGGCGCAGGACAAACGCCCCGGTCTCCGGCTCTTCATCAATATAGGCGGCCAGCTGATAGTAGGCCGGGCGGGTGAAACGGGCCAGGTGGGCGTGTCCTTTGACCCGGCAGTACACGACGTTGTCCGGTCCGATGCGCAAGGTGTCTGGACTGAGGGCTTCTTCGCTGGTGTCGTTCAGGCGGACCCTGAGACCCCGGTCACGGTCGCCCTTGAGTGCGGTCACAACGTAGGGCGTATCGTCGATCTCAACCGTGGCCGTGTCCCGACCCAGCACGATTTGATACCGGCCGTCTTCGGTCTGCCGCAGGTGTTGGCTGAACAGCAGGTTGATGCGACGGTTTTCGATCCGCTCGTCGTTAGCGTACCACCAGCCGTCTTTCCCAAAGCTGATCTTGCGGATGGAGTCAATCGCCCAGAATCCAGCTTGTGGCATACCCCCCTCACCACTGCCTCAGCCGCTGGCCTTGGCCCGAGGCGCGTCTGAGCTGTCGAGGATGATCGTCACCGGCCCGTCGTTCACGAACTCGACGGCCATAGTGGCCTGGAAGCGGCCGGTGGCTACCCGGATGTTGTGGCTCCTGGTCCGCTGCACAAAATACTCGTACAGCCGGCCAGCCAGCTCGGGGCCGGCCGCGGCACTGAACGACGGCCGCCGGCCCTTGCGGCAATCGCCGTACAGGGTGAACTGCGACACGATGAGCAGCTCGCCCCCAAGGTCAAGCAGGGAATGGTTGAATTTTCCGGCCTGGTCCGAAAAGATGCGCAGCCCGATAATTTTGTCGCTGAGATAGTCGGCCTGTGCCTGGGTGTCATCGGCCCGAATGCCGAGCAGGACAACCAAGCCGTGCCCAATCCGGCCGATGCACTCCCCATCTACCGAAACCTGGGCGTGGCTCACCCGTTGAATGACCGCTCGCATCTGCTCGTAGTGTTAGCCGACTCCCGGCCAACAGACAAGCGCGCCAGCCTGGTATCGCCCCGGTCTGTCGGCTATGATTCGGATATGCAGCCGGTTCTCCTCAGCCTCGGACCCGTGACCATTTACAGCTATGGGGTGATGATGGCGCTCGGCTTTGTGGCCGCGGGGTGGGTGATCAGAAAGGAGTTGCAAAGCCAGGGCCGAGACCCGGACCTGGCGGCCAGCCTGGTGGTGTGGGCGGCCGTGGGCGGCCTGGCCGGCGCACGCCTGCTGTTTATTGTCGATACCTGGCCGGCGTTTGTGGCCGACCCGTGGACGCTGCTCCTGACCGGGGCCGGATTTATCTGGTATGGCGGTCTGCTGGGCGGAATTGCCGGGGTAAGCCTGTGCATTCGGCGCTATCGGCTGCCCTGGCCACAGACAATGGACATGGTTGCGCCGGCCATTGCCTTGGGCCACGGCATTGGCCGGATTGGCTGCCATCTGGCCGGTGACGGCGACTGGGGACCGCCGACCGATTTGCCCTGGGGCGTGGTGTACAGCGAGGCGGTGATCGGCTGGCCGCACCCGCCGGGGGTGGCCGTCCACCCCACACCGCTGTACGAATGGGCCGCCTACTCCCTCATCTTTGTCTTTTTGTGGTGGCGGCGGCGCGGCGGCGGCCATCGGCCCGGCGCTCTGTTCTGGGTCTATCTGGTGCTGGCCGGGCTGGCGCGTTTTGGGCTGGAGTTTGTCCGCATCAATCCAGAATTGGTGTTTGGACTGTCTCTGGCCCAGGTGATGAGCATTCCCCTGGTCGCCTGCGGGGCGTGGATGCTGCTCAGACCTGTCGGGGCCGAGGAGAACGCCGGGTGAGAAAGTGGGGTGTCCTTGGCCTGGTTGGACTGGGGTGTGGGCTGGTCCTGCTCACCCTCATTCCTTCTGGGCCGAGCCGGCCGAAAGCCGCCGAGGATTTTGTGTTGCCCGACATCCACGGTCAGGTCGTGCGTCTGTCGCAGTTGAAGGGCAAGGTGGTTTTTCTCAATGTGTGGACCACCTGGTGTCCGCCGTGTCGCCAGGAGATGCCGACCATGCAAACGCTGTACCGCCAGCTCCAGGGCGAAGATTTCATACTGTTGGCCGTCAGCCAGGACGTGGATGGTCAGAAGGCCGTGGTGTCGTATCTGAGCGAAGGTGGCTATACCTTCCCGGTCCTGTTAGATGTGCGTGGGGAAGTTGGCAGGAAATACGGGGTGACCGGCTATCCAGAGACCTTCCTGATCGATCGCCAGGGCATGATTGTGCATCACCATATCGGCTACAACAATTGGGCCAGTCCTGAGTCTGTCGCCGCGGTCCAGGGGCTGATCCGGCACGGGGTGTGGACACCGCCGGCAGGCGCGGACACACCCGGCGAACAGTTGCCGCTGCGGCCCTAGCGGTCTGAACCTGGGAGCGGGCGGGCAGGATGCCCGCCCGCGGTGCATGTGTCAGGCACGACCGGCGTGAACAACCCTGTACCGGCGTCGGGTGAGTATGCTAGGGTCATGGCTCTCGGTCTGTGACAGCGGAAGCCGTTGGAAAGAAGGCCGGATTGCGTCGCCTTCCCCTCGATTCTGTTGACGCGATCCCTCCTCATGGACTGTGAAAGGGGCACCCATGATGCGCGACCGGCGGAAAAGGATTGGTCTCAGCCTGCTCGTTACAACGCTCGGGGTTGGAGCAGTGCTGCTCGGCAGCCACGGGCTCGACCGCGTTGCGGCTGTTGGGCGCGGGGATTATGAGGGCCTGGAGTCGTTCTCCAATGTGCTGGCCATTGTGCAGAAAAACTATGTCCAGGAGGTGGAAACCAGCCAGTTGGTTGAGGGGGCGATTAACGGCATGTTGACCGCCCTTGACCCCCACAGCGCCTATCTCACCCCCGATTTGTACCGCGAGCTCCAGGTCGACACCGAGGGCACTTTTGGCGGATTAGGCATTGAGATTACGCTGCGTGACGGTCTGCTGACCGTGGTCTCCCCGATTGAGGATACGCCGGCCTACCACGCCGGGGTCAAAGCCGAGGACCAGATCGTCAAGATCGACGGAGAACTGACCAAAGACATGACCCTGCTTGAGGCGGTCAAAAGGATGCGCGGTCCGCAGGGCAGTCAGGTGACGATTTCTGTCCGACGCGAAGGGGTTGACCACTTTCTTGATATTTCGCTGACCCGTGAGGTGATTCAAATCAAGAGTGTCAAATCAAAACTCCTGGAGCCGGGCTATGGCTATATCCGCCTGACCCAGTTTCAGGACCGAACCACGGCCGATCTTGAAGCCGCGATCGCGCGCTTCGGCCAGGATGGCCAGGAACTCAAGGGGCTGGTGCTTGACCTGCGCAGCAATCCCGGCGGACTGCTGAGTCAGGCGGTCAAGGTGGCCGATGTGTTTCTCGACAGCGGCATGATCGTGTATACCAAAGGCCGGATCAATACCCAGCAGCAGAAATATCTCGCCCATCCTGGCGGACATACCGGGTTCCCCCTGGTCGTGCTGGTCAATAACGGCAGCGCCAGCGCGTCCGAGATTGTGGCCGGCGCGGTCCAGGATCACGGGCGGGCGGTGGTCTTAGGCACCCAGACCTTTGGCAAGGGCTCGGTCCAGACCATTTTGCCCTTGGAAGATGGTGCCGCCCTGCGCCTGACCACCGCCATGTATTACACGCCCAACGGCCGTTCGATTCAGGTCACCGGCGTTGAGCCCGACCACATCGTTGAGAATGTCCTGCCCGACCACGCCGACCGCCAGGGGGGGATCCGAGAGGAAAATTTGCGCGGGCATTTTGATAATACAGCGCCCCAGGAAACTCCAGCGCCCCAGGTCCAGCCTATTCAGGCCGCCCCGAACCCCTCCACGCCCCCGTCGTCCGACGCCCCCGCGGATGAGGAGGCGATCAAAGAGGGCGAGTTGGGCAAAGACCCCCAGCTTGATAGAGCCCTGGAACTGCTCAGGTCCTGGCAGAGCACCCCTGACACCACCGTTGCCGCGGCCCCGCCCGTAGACGGGCAGAGGGGAAGGCGACGCAATCCGTCCTCAGAGTAAGCGGTCAATGACACCTTCTGCGCCGTCCCGCGGCCTGCCTGCGCGTCAGCTTCACGCCCCTGTCTTGTCTGTGTCGGAGTTGACCGCCCGGATCAAGGGGGTGTTGGAGGCCGACTTTGATGAGGTGTGGGTGGCGGGCGAAATCTCGGGGCTGCGCAGCCCGCCCTCGGGCCACAGGTATTTTACCCTCAAGGATAAGACCAGCCAGCTGCGCTGCGTCATGTTTCGAGGCCAGGCTGGATTGCTCCGTTTTCGGCCCGAAGACGGCCTGGAAGTCATCATTCGGGGTCGCATCGGCTTGTATCCGGCGCGTGGTGATATGCAGCTGTACGCCTCGGGCATGGAGCCGCGCGGAGTTGGAGCGCAACAACTGGCGCTTGAACAACTGAAGGCCGCCCTGGCGGCCGAAGGGCTGTTTGCCGCGGAGCGTAAAAAATCCCTGCCGTTTTTTCCCCGTCATGTGGGGGTGGTCACCGCCCAGACCGGCGCCGCCATTCACGATATTCTGACGATTGTATATCAGCGTTGCGCCCACCCCACCCACCATCCTGCTCCGGCCGACCAAGGTTCAGGGGGTCGGAGCCGGGGCTGAGATTGCGGCCGGCATCCGAGAGCTCAATGAGCACGCCAAGGCCGAGGTCATCATTGTTGGCCGGGGTGGGGGATCGCGGGAGGACCTGAGCGCCTTCAATGACGAGGTAGTGGCCCGCGCCATTGCCGCCTCTGCAATCCCGGTGGTGGCCGGCGGTGGGCCACGAAATTGACCTCAGTATTGCCGATCTGGTCGCCGACAGACGCGCCCCGACCCCGACCGCGGCGGCCGAGATGGTGATGCCGCGCTGGGACGATTTGCAGGACCACATCGGTACCCGGGCGCGGGCCCTGGTTATGGCCATGCAGCGCCACATGAGCCAGCAGCGTCAGGCGGTGTTGAGTTTGCGCCAACGTCTCCGCGATCCACACCACGACCTCGGCGTCCGACGCAATCAGCTCCACGCCCTGGCCGCACGCTTGCGGGGCGCGTTCCAACGCCGGGGCGAGCAATCCCGGGCCAAGCTCCAGGAACTCAGCGCCACCCTGAATGGCCTGAGCCCCTTAGCGGTCTTAGGCCGGGGCTATAGTCTCACGCGGACGCTTCCCGACGGCAGGGTGGTTGCCAACGCCGGGCAGCTCAGGCCGGGCGGTCGTGTCCGCCTGATGTTTGCCGCAGGAGAAGCGATTGCCCGCATAGAGCAGATACAGGAGGGAGATGAGCAGGGGTGAAACAGCCGCCGCAAACGTTTGAGGCCGGGCTGCACGATTTGGAAGGAATTGTGGAGCGGATGGAAACCGGGGAGCTGTCGCTTGAGGACGCCCTGGGAGCTTTTGAGGAAGGGGTCGGTCTGGTCCGCCATCTGGGCGAGAAGCTGGCCGAGGTTGAGAAGCGTCTGGAGGTGCTCAGCCGCGATCAGGACGGCGTGTTCCAGCTCCACGCCCTGCCCACCGACCCCGCAGATCGGGCAGAGAGCGAAGACTCGTGAATCTGACCCGCTATATGAAAGAACGCCAAGGGCTGGTTGACCGGACGCTCAGAGCCATTCTGGCCCCGTCCGCCGGGAAACCACCCCGGGGCCTGGACCGAGCCATGCGCTACAGTCTGTTTTCCGGTGGCAAAGCGCATTCGCCCTATTCTGGCCCTGGCCAGTGCCGAGACGCTCGGCGCAGACCTTGAACCGGTCCTGCCGTTTGCCTGTGGCCTGGAGATGATCCACGCCTATTCTTTGGTCCACGACGATCTGCCGGCTATGGATGACGACGATCTGCGGCGGGGCAAACCGACCAATCATGTGATGTTTGGCGAAGGCATGGCGATCTTGGCCGGCGATGGGCTGTTGACCGAGGCGTTTCGGATCATGGCCGAAGGCGCGCTGGCCGCCCCTCGGCGGGGGCAGGCGGCGCTCCGGGCACTGCGCGAGGTGGCTGCCGCGGCCGGCACCAGCGGTATGGTGGGCGGACAGGTCCTGGACCTGGAGGCTGAAAAGAAAAAACCGACCCGCGCCATCGTTGAGGCGATCCATACCCGAAAAACCGGCGCGATGATTCGAGCCGCCGTCCGGGTTGGGGCGCTGCTTGGCGGTGCTACGCCCCGCCAATACGAGCGCTTGGACCGGTATGGAGCGGCGATTGGCCTGGCCTTTCAGGTGACGGACGACATTCTGGATATCGAAAGGCGGCACAGAAAAAACCGGCAAACGCCAGGGCCGCGACGCCGCACTGCACAAAGCCACCTATCCGGCCGCTATCGGTCTTGACCGGGCCAAACGCCTGGCGGGCGAGCTGCGCGAGACCGCGCTGCTGGCTCTTGCGCCCTTTGGGCCGACGGCTGAGCCGCTGCGTCAGCTCTGTCACCATGTCGTCAACCGAGCCGTACCGGCTCAAACGTGACAGACACCGCGCTTCGCCTCCCGGTCCACATTGTGGCTGACCGTCAACACAACTCCCGGCGCGAACGCCTCGATGTGTTGACCGCCCAACGCGGCTTGACCGCCAGCCGTGAGCAGGCCCGGCGGCTCATCATGGCCGGTGCCGTGGTGGTCAACGACCGGCGTATCGACAAGCCCGGTACCCTGGTCGATAGCGCGGCTCGCGTCCGCATCAAAGACCATGCCCGCCCGCGCTACGTCAGCCGCGGCGGCCTCAAGCTGGAAGCCGCGCTGCGGGCCTTTTCCCCGGAGGTCTCGGGACGGGTCGCCCTTGATGTCGGTGCCTCAACCGGTGGCTTCACCGACTGCCTGCTGCAACACGGCGCGGCGCAAGTTTTTGCCGTTGATGTCGGCTATGGGCAACTGGCCTGGTCGCTGCGCCAGGATCCACGGGTGGTGAATATCGAGCGCCAGAATATCCGCACGCTTGACCCGGCTCTCCTGAGCGCCCAACCCAGCCTGAGCGTTATTGACGCCTCGTTCATCTCGCTCACCCGGGTCATCCCCGCAGTTGTCACGCTGCTCGTCCCAGGCGGTCACGGCATCGCGCTGATCAAGCCCCAGTTCGAGGTCGGTAAGGGCAAGGTTGGGAGGGGCGGAATCGTTCGAGACCCGGCTCTCCATACAGAGGTCGTGAACCGGCTACGGGCCCAGGCCGCAGACTGGGGCCTCAGGCTCAAGGGCCTGATTGAGTCGCCGGTCCTTGGCTCCAAGGGTAATACGGAGTTTTTGTGGTACTGGCAGAGGAGGGAGGACTAGGACGCTTCCCCCAATCGGGTGTCGGGCATGGATCGCCTCCGCGTATTCCTTATGTGTCGACGTCATATCTTTCCCATGTGAATTCCGTATCGGGGTCCAGCCTGTAGTATTTCTTCATCCAGAATTCAATATATGAATATGAACGCTCATAAGGCATTGGGGTACTTTTGAATCTCTCGTCCTTCAATTTGAACAGCCTCACCGACCTGCTTGAATCCATGCCGTTTCTTTGCAGAAAGCTTGCGATCGGATTGGAGACCACCGTGCGGACAATCATGAATGAAAAGCAGGCGATACCAGCAACTGTAAGAGCGCTAACGAATCGGACAAAATCCAGACCGATTTTTTGAGCGTAGATATGGAAAAAATGTGATGCCAGCCGGCCGGACCAACCAATATAATGATCTACCAGAAAGGCGAGGCCTTGTCCGAAGGAAAAATTCTGACCTTCAAAACCTGTCTGAATAGCCCCATGGTACACAGCATAGCCATAGTCGTCATGTGCGAGAAAAATCTGCTGATATTGACTCAGCATGAAAAGAAAGAAAAGAGCCTAGATTGATACGACGAAAATGGTTTCCAGGTTGCTTTTGGTTTTCACCGGAACCGAACTACCCTGCATCACGGGGCTCCTCCTCTTGGGCGAGTTGGTGAGGCAGGTGATGAATCCTCGCAAGAGCAGGCTGCTACCGGGATGGCGGGCGCGTATCTGAACGGCTGGATCGTAGCGTGAACCGTTCCAGGGGTGGCGGCGCGGCCGAGCCCCCAGGTCCGGGGGGCTCGGCTCTCAGGTGCGAGCTTTTCGGCCCTGCGTTATCTGGGCACGGCTCGCACAGTTTTTTTTTCCGTGTCCTGACTGGTCTCAAACGCCTTGTGAGCGCTGACGCTGTGCAGGAGCACTTTTGCTTTTTCGTCTCTATATTCCTGGCCGGCATCGGCGCAGTCGCCGCAACTCCATTGCTCAGCCTCAATGTTGGTAGCTTCTCCTCCGATAACTTGTGGCATACGCTCCTCCTGTGTGGACAGGTCTTGCTCCCTGTACAGCTTAAGTCGGTCCGTTTGATCCTGTTTGATCCAGGGGTACCCCCTAGCCGGGTTCGGCGTTCCTTTGTACCCTAGCGACATGACACTGACACGTCAACTGTACGGGGCCGCAGCCCCGGTCTGGCAACAATCGCTCGCCCATCCTTTTGTGCAGTCTCTTGGCGACGGCTCGCTGCCCTTGGACAATTTTCGCTTCTATATGAGCCAGGATTACGTCTTTTTGATTGAATACAGCCGTCTGCTGGCGCTGGCCGCAGCCAAAGCACCGAGCCTGGAGACCATGGCCCGCTTTGCCAGTCTTTTAGGCGTTACGCTCAACCGCGAGATGGGCCTGCACCGCGAGTTTGCGGCCGAGTGCGGCATCACGGCTGAGGAGCTGGCCGCCACCCGGGCCGCGCCCACGACTCGGGCCTATGCCGACCATCTGTTGCGGGTAGCCTCGCTCGGCGATGTGGCCGAGACCGTTGCAGCCCTGCTGCCCTGCCAGTGGGGATATACCGAGATTGGCCAGACTTTGGCCCGTCGCGGCAAACCGGCTGATGCGCCGTTCTACGCCAAGTGGATCGAGATGTACGCATCTGAAGAGTGTGCGGCCCTGGCCGCGTGGCTGCGTGAACTCCTCAATAGCTATGCCGGGAAAACCGATCCCGAGCGGCTCGTCGAGACCTTTTGCCGGAGCGCGCGCTACGAATATCTATTCTGGGAGATGTCGTACCGCATGGAGCAGTGGCCGGTCTAAGTAGGTGGGTTCTCCGGCCGGGGGATGTTGTGGGGCGGCTTGACACGCCAGATGGAGGCGGTTAAGACAAGCTGAGCCAGCCCTGTGAGGTCAGGACGGATGAGCACCCTTGCTGTATTGTGACTTTAAAAAAGGCCCTCTTGCACCGCCAAGGGGGCCTTTTTTTACCGCGGTGTCCGTCTCTTGACCGCAGGACCGCACCGGAGCCTGTCGTGTGGAAGGATAACAGCCCGATGAGAGTTGTGATTCGCAATGGAACCCTGGTTGATCCGGTCAATACGAGGAATGCGCCGGCTGACATGGTGATTGAGGGCGGGCGTATCCGAGGCGTGGAGCCGCCGGGGCTCGGGTCAGATGGAAACGCTCTGGAGGTGGACGCCAGAGGCTGGATTGTCGCGCCCGGTTTTGTTGACTTGCATGTGCATTTTCGCGAGCCGGGCTATGAGTACAAAGAGACCATCCAGACCGGGGCCCAGTCCGCGGTGGCGGGCGGGTTTACAACGGTGGCCTGCATGGCCAATACCAATCCGGTCAACGATAGTAGTGCTGTCACCCGCTATATTCTTGACAAAGCCCAAACCGCAAACCTGGCTCGGGTGCTGCCCATCGGAGCCCTGTCGGTCGGGCTCAAAGGCGAAAGTCTGGCTCCGCTCGGCGAGATGCGCGAAGCCGGGATTGTGGCGGTCTCCGATGACGGCCGACCGGTGATGAGTGCCCGGCTGATGCGCCAAGCCCTTGAGTGCTGCGCGGGCTTGCAGCTCCCCGTCAGCGTACACGAGGAAGATCTCAGTCTGTCGGCCGGGGGCAGCATGAACGAAGGGCCGACTGCTGCCCGCCTCGGACGCAGAGGTGTCCCTAACGCCGCCGAAGAGGTAATGATTGCCCGAGATGTGACCCTCGCCCGTCTGACCGGCGGGCATCTGCATGTGGCCCACGTCAGCGCCCGCGGCTCGATTGATCTTATTCGTCAGGCCAAAAAAGACGGCCTGCCGGTCACTGCCGAGGTTGCGCCACACCATTTCAGCCTGACCGAAGAGGCCGTAGAGGAATATGGGGCCGACGCCAAGATGGCTCCGCCGCTGCGCCAGGCCGCGGATGTCGAAGCCATGCGGGACGGTCTGCGGGACGGGACGCTTGACGCCATTGCCACCGATCACGCGCCCCATCATCGGGATGAAAAAGCCGGCGCATTCGAATGTGCGGCCCACGGCGTAGTCGGCTTAGAGACGGCCCTGCCGCTGACCTTGGGCCTGGTCGAGGCTGGCGTCCTGTCTCTGAGTGAGGCGGTTCAGAAGCTGAGCTGGAACCCGGCCCGTATCTTTCATCTGCCCTGCGGCAGCCTGTCGGTTGGCGCACCTGCCGATGTGGTGGTTTTTGACCCCACTCATGTTTGGGCCGTTGTGGCAGACGGGTTGCGCTCAAAAAGTACAAACACGCCCTTTGTTGGGCAAGAGATGAAGGGGAAGGTGATGCTGACCCTGGTCAATGGCCGGGTGGTGTATGATGGCAGGTCAGAACCCCACGGTGTGAAGCCAAAGGGGCGCTGAGTCGGGCAGACCCGCCGACATTGGAAGCGACGATGAAAGCCTTGCTCGCCCTTGCAGACGGAACTGTTTTCCACGGCAGCGCCTTTGGTGCAGAGGGGGAAGCGGTTGGCGAGCTGGTGTTTAACACCTCACTGACCGGCTACCAGGAGATTTTGACCGATCCTTCCTACAAGGGTCAGATTGTCACCATGACCTGTCCCGAGATCGGCAACGTGGGCGTCAATCCAGAAGACGTTGAATCCCGGCGGCCGTTTGTCGAAGGCTTTGTGGTCAAGGAATACTGGCCCCGACCGAGTAGCTGGCGGGCCCGGCAGAGCCTCGCTGCGTATATGGCTGAGCACAGTATTGTCGGCATCCAGAGGATTGATACCCGGGCTCTGGTCCGCCGCATCCGCGATTATGGGGCCCAACAAGCCGTTATTTCAAGCGTTGAACTCGACCCCCGGCGGCTCGTGGCCACGGCCCGGGCGGCACCAGGCTTGGAAGGCCGGGATCTGGTCAAAGAGGTGACCTGTGCCCAGTCCTACGACTGGCAGCAAGGCCACTGGGAACCTGGCTCGGGCTATAGCAACACGCAGAGGGCGGGAAGAGAGCAGTCTTTTTTTGTCGTGGCCTACGATTATGGCATGAAGTTCAATATCCTGCGCCAGCTCGTGGCGTCTGGCTGCCGGGTGCGGGTCGTCCCGGCCCAGACGCCGGCCCACGAGGTCTTGGCCCTGAAACCCGACGGGGTCTTTCTGTCAAACGGTCCCGGAGACCCTGACGCAGTGCCGTATGCCAAACGCAATGTGGCCGCCCTGATCGGCCGGGTCCCGGTATTTGGGATTTGTCTGGGCCACCAGATCCTGGGGCTGGCGCTCGGCGGTACGACCTTCAAGCTCAAGTTCGGCCACCACGGCGGCAATCACCCGGTCATGGACATGGTGACCCGAAAGGTTGAAATCACCTCCCAGAACCACGGCTTTTGTGTTGATCTCGCCTCCTTGGCCGGGCGGGCCGAGGTTACTCATATCAACCTCAACGATCAGACTGCGGAAGGGTTGAGTCACCTCCGGCATCCGCTGTTTTCCGTCCAATACCATCCCGAGGCCTCCCCAGGGCCACACGACGCGGGCTATCTCTTTGCCCGCTTCACCGCCTTGATGGCTCGCTGTAAAAGAGGCTAGGCGCGCCCGCGGAAACCCATGCCCAAACGAACCGACATCGACGCTGTTCTCCTTATTGGTTCCGGGCCGATTGTGATCGGCCAGGCGTGTGAGTTCGATTACTCCGGCACCCAGGCCTGCAAGGCGCTCCGGTCCGAGGGCTATCGGGTCATTCTGGTCAACTCGAATCCGGCCACGATTATGACTGACCCGGAGTTTGCCGACTGGACCTATATTGAGCCGCTGCGGCCTGAAATCGTGGAGAAAATTATCGCCCACGAGCGTCCCGACGCGCTGCTGCCGACCATTGGCGGGCAGACCGGCCTCAACCTGGCTATAGACCTGGCCGAGGCTGGGGTGCTTGACCGCTATGGGGTTGAGCTGATCGGTGCCAAGCTGCCGGCGATTAAAAAGGCCGAAGACCGGGACCTGTTTAAGGCCGCTATGGAGCGCATCGGGCTTGACCTGCCGCGCAGCGGCTATGCCCGCTCCTATCAGGAGGCCGAGCAGGTGTTGCACCAGCTCGGCCTGCCGCTGATTGTCCGCCCGTCACGGACGCTAGGTGGGGCCGGCGGCGGGATTGTCGAGTCGCTTGACGACTTTCAACGCCTGGTCAAGTGGGGGCTGGACAGCTCTCCCAGTACCGAGGTGCTGATCGAAGAATCAATTGCGGGCTGGAAAGAGTTTGAGCTCGAGGTCATGCGCGACACCAAGGACAATGTCGTCATTATCTGCTCAATTGAGAACCTCGATCCCATGGGCGTCCACACCGGCGACTCGATCACGGTTGCACCGGCCCAAACCCTGACCGACAAAGAGTATCAGCTCATGCGGGATGCGGCCCTGCGGATTATCCGTGAGGTCGGGGTGGAGACTGGCGGCTCAAATATCCAGTTTGCCGTTGATCCTGCCAGTGGCCGGATGGTGGTCATTGAGATGAACCCGCGCGTCTCCCGTTCGTCGGCCCTGGCCAGCAAGACGACCGGCTTTCCGATTGCCAAAATTGCGGCCAAGCTGGCGGTCGGTTATACGCTCGACGAGATTCCGAACGACATCACGCGCGAAACCCCAGCCAGTTTTGAACCGACGCTCGACTACGTTGTGGTCAAGATGCCGCGTTTTACCTTCGATAAGTTTCCCCAGGCCGATAGCGCACTCGGACCGCAGATGAAATCGGTCGGCGAGGCTATGGCGATCGGGCGCACATTCAAGGAGGCCTTGCAGAAAGCGCTCCGGTCTTTGGAAATCGGGAGCTCTGGACTGGACGAGCGGTTTGAAAAACCACAGGTCAAAAGCCAGGCGTCTGAGAGCCGACAAGAGACGCTGCGGCACCTCCGTGACCATCTCCGCACGCCCCGGGCCGACCGTCTGTGGTATGTGGCCGAGGCGCTGCGCCTCGGCCTATCGGTTGAGGAGTTGTATCGGATTACCAGAATTGATCCGTGGTTCTTAGACAATCTTGTCCAGATTCTCGAATTTGAATCCGAGGTGCGCACTTCTCCCCTCTCTCTTGAGCGGCCCCACATGTTGAGAAGGGCCAAGGGGATGGGCTTTTCCGATTGTCGCTTGGCCGAACTGGCCGGCCGCAGCGAGACCGAGGTGCGCCAGTTGCGCGAACAGCAGGCTATTACGCCGGTGTATAAAACGGTCGATACCTGTGCGGCCGAGTTTGTGGCCCACACCCCGTATCTGTACTCAAGCTATGAGGGCGAGGACGAGGCTGGGCCGACCACGCGCCGCAAGGTGATGATTCTGGGCGGCGGACCCAACCGCATCGGCCAGGGCATTGAGTTTGATTACTGCTGCGTTCACGCCGCCTTTGCCCTGAAGGACGACGGGTTTGAGACCATTATGGTCAACTGTAACCCGGAGACGGTGAGCACGGATTACGATACCTCGGATAAACTCTACTTTGAGCCGTTGACGCTTGAGGACGTGTTGAGCATTGTGCGGGTTGAGCGCCCGTTTGGGGTGATTGTGCAGTTTGGTGGTCAGACGCCGCTCAAACTGGCCGTGCCGCTTGAGCGGGCCGGAGTGCCCATCCTGGGCACCAGCCCCGACTCTATCGACCGGGCCGAAGACCGCGAACGCTTCAAGGCCGTGCTCGAAAAACTCGGCCTGTGCCAGCCGCCAAACGGCATTGCTCGCTCAGCCGAAGAGGCGCTGCATATTGCCGAGCACATCAGCTATCCCATCCTGGTCCGGCCGTCTTATGTGTTGGGCGGGCGGGCCATGCAGATGGTGTATGACCGAGACAGCCTGCGGCGCTATATGCGCGAGGCGGTCTCGGTCTCGCCCGAACAGCCGGTCCTGATCGACAAGTTTCTTGACGATGCGACCGAGGTTGATGTGGACGCGGTCAGCGACGGCCGGGATGTGGTCATTGGCGGCATCATGGAGCACATTGAACTGGCCGGAGTGCATTCTGGAGATAGCGCGTGTTCGCTGCCGCCCCGGAGCTTATCGCCGGCCGTCCAGAATGAGATCCGGCACCAGACGGTGCTGTTGGCCGCTGAGCTGCGGGTGGTGGGTCTGATCAATATCCAGTTTGCCGTCCAGGACCACACCGTCTATGTTCTGGAAGTCAACCCGCGTGCTTCACGCACGGTGCCGTTTGTGAGCAAGGCGATTGGCCTGCCGCTGGCCAAGACCGCGGCCCGGGTCATGGGCGGCAAGACCTTGGCCGAACTCGGCTATACCCACGAGATTGTCCCCAAACACGTCAGCGTCAAAGAGGCAGTCTTTCCCTTCATCAAGTTTCCCGGGGTCGATACCGTGCTCGGCCCGGAGATGAAATCGACCGGCGAGGTCATGGGCATTGACGCCGCTTTTGGGACAGCGTTTGCCAAAGCCCAGATCGCCGCCGGAACGGTGTTGCCGATGCACGGCCAAGCCCTGCTCAGCGTCAGAGACCGGGATAAAGCCGCGGTTCTACCGGTCGCCCGGTGTCTGGTCGAGAACGGCTTCCGGTTGGTGGCGACCCGGGGAACCGCCGCCTGCCTGCGCGAGGCCGGCCTCCGCGTTGAAAGCGTCAAGAAGGTCAAAGACGGCTCACCCCACATTGTTGACGCCATACAGACCGGAACAATCGCCCTGGTCATCAATACCACTGACGGCCTGCGGTCGCTGACCGACTCCTTTTCCATCCGCCGGAGCGCCCTGGAGTGTCGCGTGCCGTATTTCACCACTATTGCCGGTGCTGGTGCTGCGGCTGAGGGCATCAGCCGTTTGCGCCGCGGATTGCTCGGCGTAAAGCCGGTGCAGGAGTATCATGCGCGGTAAGCGGAGACGTTCGTATGCCTGAACGTTCCGCACAGCCGCCGCCGGCCCCTCGCCCCTTCCGTTCTGCGCCGGCGCTGAAAAAACCCGCCCAGTATGTGAAGGGGGTCGGACCCAAGCGCGCCCGGCAGTTGGTGCGGCTGGGCATCCACACGGTGGAGGACCTGCTGTACCACCTGCCATTCCGCTATCAGGACCGCCGCCAGCTGAAGCCGATTCGCGACCTCGCCACCGGCGAGGAAGAGGCAACGGTGGGGCAGTTGGTCCGCATGGAACGGCGCTTTATGGGCCGGCGACGCCGTTGGGTACTCGAAGGCGTGGTCCGGGACGAGACCGGATTTCTGTTTCTGATGTGGTATCACCAGCACCGCTATTTCCAGCAGAAATATCGGGTCGGTCAGCGGGTTCTGCTGTTCGGCAAGGTTGACCTGGGTCTCAAGGGCGGCAAGTGGATGATCCACCCGGATATGGAGCTGGTTGACGAAGAGGAGCAGGCGGCTCGTATCCTGCCCATCTACAACAAAACAACCGAGATGACGGTTGCCGCCATGCGCCGCCTCGTACATGGCGTGGTCAAGGCGTATGCCGATCTGGTGCCCAAAGGCCTCCCGCCCGAGTGCAGTGCGCGTTTGGGCCTGATGGACCTGAGCGCCGCCCTGTGCTACCTGCACATGCCGCCGGCCGATGCTGAGCTCAAGCCGCTCAACGAGGTGACGTCTGAGGCGCATCGGGCGGTTGTCTTTGACGAACTCTTCTACCTCCAGTTGGGCATGGCGCTGCGGCGGCGGAGTCTGGTCAAAGAGGACGGTCTGTCTATTGTGCCGGGAATGCTCTCGACCCGTCTGCGCGAGGTCCTGCCTTTTCGTCTGACCGCGGCTCAGGAGCGTGTTCTGGAAGCCATCCACCGCGATATGGCCGCCTCCCATCCGATGAACCGTTTGGTCCAGGGCGATGTCGGTTCGGGCAAAACGATAGTCGCCTTCAGTGCCGCTCTGGCGGCCCTCGACAGTGGCTTCCAGGTCGCCTTTATGGCCCCGACCGAACTCTTGGCCGAGCAGCATTTTCGCACCCTCAGCCCCCTGGCCGACGCGCTCCAGGTGTCTATCGCGCTGTTGACCGGCGATACCAGACGCAAACATGACGTGTACGGCATGCTGGAGCGGGGCGAGATTGAGATTGTGGTCGGTACCCACGCCCTTATTCAAGAAGGGGTGAGTTTTCGCCAGCTCGGCTTAGCCATTGTGGATGAGCAGCACCGCTTTGGGGTGATGCAACGCGCCGCCCTCAAACGACACGGCACCAACCCGGACATGCTGCTGATGACCGCAACCCCGATTCCGCGCACCCTGGCCCTGACCATCTACGGGGACCTTGAGGTCTCGGTGATTGACGAGTTGCCGCCCGGCCGCAAGCCGGTCACCACCCGCGTCTTTCATGAAGGGGAACGCCAGCAGGCCTACCGGCTGGTCAAAGACCATCTCGACCGTGGCCATCAGGCGTATGTGGTCTACCCCCTGGTTGAAGAATCAGAGAAATTGGACCTGAAAGCCGCGACGAGCATGGCCAAGGAATTAGCCGCCGGCGTCTTTCGGAGCTATGCCGTGGCCCTCCTCCACGGGCGCATGAAGAGTGATACCAAGGACGATATCATGAGCGGTTTTCAAAACGGTGACTATCAGCTGCTCGTTTCAACGACCGTCATTGAAGTTGGCATCGATGTGCCCAACGCCACGGTCATGCTGATTGAACACGCCGAGCGCTTTGGCCTCTCCCAGCTCCACCAGCTGCGCGGACGGGTCGGGCGTGGACAGACCGAGTCCGAGTGTCTGCTGTTGGCCCAATATACGCCGGCCGACGAGTCCATCCGGCGTCTTCAGGTCATGGCCGACTCCAACGACGGCTTTCGGATCGCTGAGGCTGACCTGGCTTTGCGGGGGCCGGGAGAGTTTCTCGGCACACGCCAATCTGGTCTGCCCGATTTTCGGGTCGCCAACATCGTCCGTGACAGCCGCATCCTGGAAACCGCTCGGCAGGAAGCCCAAGCCTGGCTGGAAAAAGACCCCAATTTGTGCTCCCCAGCCTCCCGGAAGATACGGGCGATTCTGGAGGAGCGCTGGGCCGGACGTCTGGAGCTGGCCCGAGTGGGCTAGGCGGCGCTTCGACATGCCCGCTGAGCATGTCTGACAAGGCTCTTCCTTTTCCGGTATCGTTCAGGTAGTATTGCCGACCAGCAGGAGAATGTATGGTGCGCAAAACCTGTCTGGTATGGCCACTGGCGTGGCTCAGTCTGATGAGTTGGACAGGGCTGGCAGCAGCCCAGACCCTGGAGTCGTCCCTCGAGGCCCAGACCGAAGCAACCCAGGCCGGTATCCGCTCTCAGGAAAAAATTGACCGCCTTGACGACGAGACCCAGCGCTTGCTCAGCGCCTACCGGGGGATTGTCCAGCAGACCGAGAGCCTGCGGGTGTATACCGGGCAGCTCGACCGCATGCTCGCCGCCCAGGAGCAGGAAGTAGCCTCCCTCGGCGTGCAGTTGCAGGAAATTGAGGTCACACAACGCGACATTGTCCCCCTGCTCGTCCGTATGCTGGAGCGCCTCGAGCAGTTTGTCGCCCTGGATATTCCCTTCTTGCCCGAAGAACGCCAGGCGCGTCTGGTTAGTCTGCGGGGGTGGCTCGATCAGTCCGACCTGGTGGTTGCCGAGAAATATCGCCGCATTATGGAAGCCTATCAGGTCGAAATGGAATACGGTCGGACGATTGAGGCCTACCGGGGAGGGCTGACCCTCGACGGTCAGGAACGAACGGTTGATTTCTTGCGGGTTGGCCGGCTGGCCCTGCTCTATCAGAGCCTGGACGGCCAACAGGTCGGGCAGTGGAATCAGACTGCCCGGCAGTGGGAGCCGCTGCCGCAGACCTACCAGGCTGCCATTGCGCGTGGCCTGCTGGTTGCCCAGAGACAGTCGACCCCGCAGCTGCTCACCCTGCCTGTTCCCGCTCCCCATGAGGTGACACGGTGAGGGGAATATACTGGAGTCTGGCCTGGCTCGCGTTCCTGGCTCTGCCCGGCTGGTCAAACCCTGCTGCCCAGGAAGCTCCGAGTTCACTCGAGGAATTGCTCGAGCGCGTTCAGGCCGAGCGGCAAGCCGATTCCACGCTGCACTCTGAACGCGAAGCCCGTTTTGTGGCAGAGCGTGACCAGCAGCAGCAGTCCCTCCGCCAGGCCAGGGCGGACCTTGACCAGGTCAAGCGTCAGAGTGAACAAAAGCGGGCGGCTTTTGAGCAGAACGAAGACCGCCTCGAAGAGCTGCGCACCCAACTCAATGAGCGGGCAGCCTCGCTGGGCGAACTGTTCGGCGTGGTCCGCCAAGTGGCGCGTGATACCGCCGGCCTGCTTGACAGCTCAATTGTGTCTGCCCAGCTCGGCGACCGCGCCGATTTTCTCTACACCCTGGGCGAGAGCAAAGAGTTGCCCTCGCTGGAAGAACTCGAACAAGTGTGGCTCGGGCTATTGGAAGAGATGGCGCAGTCTGGGCGGGTTGTGAAATTCCCGGCAACAGTCGTTGACGCTCATGGCGAACAGTCGGAGCGCGAGGTCGTCCGGGTCGGAGCGTTCAACAGCGTCTCGCAGGGACAATACCTGCGCTATGTGCCAGAAACGCACCAACTCGTAGAGTTGACGCGCCAGCCGCAGCAGCACCTCCAGAGCACCGCCCAAGCCCTTGAACAGACAACTGAAGGCTACAACGCTTTCGGCGTAGACCCGTCTCGGGGGGCTATTCTGGCCGCCCTCGTCCAGACGCCAGATGTGTGGGAACGTCTGAATCAGGGCGGTGTCATTGGCTACATCATCCTCGCCATCGGTCTGTTGGGCCTGGTCTTGAGCCTCGAACGCCTCGTCTACCTGTGGCTGGAAGGCCGGCGCATCAACGCCCAACGCCAGACCGACACCCCACAGCCCGACAACGCGCTAGGCCGGGTGATGCTCGTCTATCACAATGATACCGAGCAGGATGTCGCCACCCTGGAGGCCCGCCTTGATGAAGCCATCCTCACTCAGCTGCCGCGACTCGAACGCGGCCTGTCCACCATCGGCATCCTGGCCGGGGTCGCCCCGCTGCTGGGCCTGCTCGGCACAGTCGTCGGGATGATTGATACCTTTCAGTCCATTACCCTGTTTGGGACGGGCGACCCGCGCACCATGTCGAGCGGAATCTCACAGGCCCTGGTCACGACCCAGATGGGACTGAGCGTGGCGATTCCGATTGTCCTCCTGCATACGATCGTCTCGGGGGCGAGCAACCGACTGGTTCAGGTGCTTGATGAACAGGGGGCCGGCATGATCGCCCAGCTCGCGGAGCAGCGGAATGAATCTTCTCGTCCTTCTCCAGAATCTGCTTGACCAGTTCCGACAATTCATGGCGGTCGGCGGGACAGCGCTGTGGGCCATTCTGGTCGTGACGGTCGTCCTGGCAGCGCTCATTGTTGAGCGCTATGTCTTCCTGCATACGAGCTATCCGGCCCTGGTGCAGAACTTGGTCAACCGCTGGCAGGCGCGCAGCGAGCGGCACTCCTGGTACGCCCGCCAGCAGCGTCGCATGGAGATCGCCGAGGCCGACTATCAGCTGCGCCGTTCCTTGCCGCTGATTCGCTCCCTGACCGCAGTGCTGCCGATTTTAGGACTGCTGGGGACCGTCAACGGCATGATCTCCACCTTTACCGTGATGCAACTGTTTGGGACGGGCAACGTCAACGGTATGGCCAACGGGATTTCTGAAGCCCTGGTGACAACCATGGCCGGGCTGGTCTGCGCCGTGCCCGGGCTCTACCTCGGGGCCAGCCTCACCAAGCGGGTCCAAGTGGAAGTGCAAAAACTCATCGGCCAGTTGCAACTCGAAGACGAGTTCGGCAATCCCGGCCTGTTGTGGATTCGCGCCCAAGTGGAGGCCCAGAAACGCGCCGCCGGCCAGTGAGAGAGTGAGGAGGCAGCCATGAAACGCCGTCGTGGCAGGGGCGAGGCCGAGAGCCAGGTCAATCTGACCCCCTTGATTGACATGGTGTTTATTCTACTCATCTTTTTTCTGGTGACCGCCTCGTTTGTCAAGGAAGCCGGGATCGAGGTCAACCGGCCTGTCGCCCAGACGACCCAGACCAAAGAACGCGGCACAATCCACATCGCCCTGTCGGCCAGAGGGGAAATATGGATGGAGCGCCGGCGCATTGACGTGCGGGCGGTCCGGGCCAATGTCGAACGCATGCTGGCCGACAATCCAGAGGCCGATGTGGTTGTTCTGGCAGATACCGCAGCCCAGACCGGCCTGCTCGTACAGGTCATGGACCAGGCTCGTCTGGCCGGCGTGAGCACCATTGCCGTAGCCGCCCGGCAGGAGGGCTAGGCAATGCTGAAGCGGATTACCCTGTCAGGAGGAGCCGGTCTGACGCTCGGCGTCCTGATTTTTTTCCTCATGCAAGCACTGATTTCAGGTCCGCCCAGCACAATCCTGAACCGGGATTCCTACCCGGTCATTGACTTTGTTCGCCTGGCCCGTGAAGCCCCGCCCCCGCCTCCGCCCAGACGCACGCCCCCCAAGGAGCCTCCCCCCCCCGAGACCCCGCCAGAAACCCCGAGCTTGACCTCGTCGCCAACCTCTCAGCCCAGGCTGGTCGCGCCAAAGATCGAAATGACATCAACAACCGGCCAGGGGCCTTTGCTCAATCTGGGTCCCCTGTCGCCGCCGGCCGCCCCATCGCAAGGCCCGGCTATGATGGACCAGGAACTGATCGCCCTCGTGCGTGTTCCCCCGCGCTATCCTTCACGCGCCTCGCGCATGCAGATTGAGGGCTTTGTCACAGTTGAGTTTACCATTACCAAAGATGGCAGTGTCCGCGACCCGGTGGTGATCGAATCCTCTCCCGCCAAGGTGTTTGACCGGGCCGCCCTACGGGCCATTGTCCAGTGGAAGTTCAAGCCCCGCACCCAGGACGGCCAGGCGGTTGACTCGCGGGCCTCGCAGCGGATCGACTTTGCGCTGAGGGATAGCTGATATGGGGGACACACCGTGGCTCGGGGGTATTTGCGGCTTGGGGCTGGCCTTCCTGCTTCTGAGCGCAGCCGCGGCGGTCGATGCTGAAGAACGCGCCCTGTCGCAAAAAGTCTACGACCAGCTCATTCAGGCCCAGGAGTTGAGCGAGCAGCGGCAGAACCAACACGCCCTGACCCAGCTCCAGACCCTCTCTCAAGACCCCCAGCTCAGCCCCTACGAAGCGGCCATCGTGCAGCAGACCCTGGGCCATGCCCACGCCGCCCTCGAGCAGTACGGTCAGGCCGCTGATGCGTTTCAGCACAGCCTGACCAGCCAGGCCCTGCCGCCCGAGCGGGCCCAGACCGTGCGCTACAATCTGGCCCAGATTCTGATCGCCGCCCAACGCTATGAGGAAGGGGCACGTTTTCTTGAAATCTGGCTGGCCGAAGAAGCCCAGCCCAAGCCACAGGCCCGGGCCTCCCTGGCCCAGGTCTACAGTCAACTCAAACGCTACGCCGAAGCCGAGCAGAACATCCGGCAGGCGATCCGCCGGGTCGCCACCTTCCATGAAGAGTGGCAGCAGCTGCTCCTGTTTGTGTCTGTTGAGCAGCAAAAATGGTCTCAGGCCGCCGCCGTACTCAACCAGCTGCTCAACCGCCAGCCGCGCAAAAAAGCCTACTGGTTACAGCTCTCACAGATGTATATCGAGGCCGGACAGCAGGGCCGGGCGGCCTCAGCCCTGGCCCTGGCCCACAAACTCGGACTCCTTGAAGAGCAGGAAGTCCTGTACATCGTCCAGTCCTACCTGCACCTCGGCCTGCCCTATAAAGCCGGCGATATCCTGCACACCGGGCTGGCAAGCCAGACCGTAGCCGATACCTCGGCCCATCAGGAATTACTCGTGACCTGCTGGCTGTACGCCAAAGAGTATCAACGCGCTCTCGACGTGCTTTGAGCGCAGCGCCGAGCGCGCCGAGACCGGACGCCTCGCCCTCCGCCGGGCCGAGCTCCTGGCCCAGTTGGAACGCTGGTCGGATGCCGCCGCGGCCGCCGACCTCGGCATCAAAAAAGGCGGCCTTGAAGACACCGGACAGGCCTATATTCTGCTGGGTATTGCGGAGTACCGGTCTGGCAACCTGCCCGCCAGCAAAGACGCCTTCACCAGCGCCACCAAGCCACAACCGCGTTGCCAGGCAGGGCCGGGCAATGGCTGCGTATTATTGACCGGCAAGAGAGCCAGGGCCGAGAGCGAGCCGCGGAGACGCAGTCCAGTCCACTCCGCCTAGGCCGTGTCGCACTGACAGATAACAAAGCAGCACCTCTCGCACTTTTGCAGCGGCGTCAGGCCCGGGTGAGAAATACTCTGTCGGGGGTCAACATATTCGGTGGCCGCATTCAGGTCTATGTCCATCAGCGGTCTCTGGGCGCACAGCACACAGCCCTCGGTGCGGGTATTATTCCTGATGCAGCCACGCAGCAGGACGGGCGAGCCACAGCCGATTGTGCGCTCCACATCAAGGCCGAAAAAATGAAACCCGCTGCCGTGCCGATTGCGTACATAATCCAGCCGGGTTCCTTTCAGGTGGACCGCGCTTGTCGGATCAAGATAGGTCGTGATGCCATCCTGAACCACGATGCGGTCGTCGTCGCGCACAGAGTGCTCAAGGTGGAGGCTGTACTGAAAGCCCTTGCAGCCTCCACCCGAGACGCTCAGGCGCAGCCCCCAGCTATCGCCTCCCTTGCCGGCCAGGGTCCGCTTGATCATTGTGACCGCTTCGGCGGTCAGACACAGTACGGGTTCTTCAGCCTGTCGCCCCTGAGCCATGTCCCCTCCTCAGGCACACCGTGCTTGAGCAAATGCTTGCCCACGCCCGGCTCATTATCTTGCCCGCGCCCACGCTGTCAAGCCAGCGTGAAGCGCGTCAGGCATAGTCATCGGTCCGATTGCGGCTCTGGGGACAGCTCCCGCAGCCGGCCCTAGCCTGACGGCGCGGCCACAAGCGACGGCCAACATACACCGCGGCCGCAGCAACGATGGGCAGGATGAGCCATGTCTGTACATACATATGCTTTCTCTCGGTTTCTCTTTGGGACCTAGCCTGTCAGACGGCTGCCGAGCTGATACACGCCCAGGGCGGCCAGATAGGCCAGACTCGTCATATACACAAAAGTGAACACCGGATAGCCCCACGAATTGGTCTCCCGTTTGATCGTCGCCAGGGTGGCCCCGCACTGGCAGCACAGGGCAAAAAAGACCATGAGCGACAGCGCTACGAGCGGGGTATAGACCGGCCGGCCGTCCGCCCGGCGTTCAGCCCGCATGGCTTCGCGCAGCGCAAGACTGGCCTCGTCCTGCTCGTCGCCCAGGTTATAGATTGTGCCGAGGGCGGCGATAATTACCTCGCGGGCGGGAAAGCTGGCCAGGGTCGCCATGCCGATTTTCCAGTCCCAGCCGAGCGGCTCAACGAGCGGCTCAATCGCCCGCCCCGCCCGGCCCAAATAACTCTGGCGCAGACGCGCGCCGGCCTCTTCAACCGCTAAGCTCGCCGGCTGTGTGGCCGGGACCGCGGCCCGCCGGGCGGCGAACTCCTGGCCAAGCTGCTCGGAGTACGGGTAGTACGACAAGGCCCAGACCAGGATGGTGGTGGCCAGGATGATTGTGCCGGCCCGCTTCAGAAACGCCAGGCTGCGGTCATACATGCGGAAGACCACCACGCGCCAGGCCGGCACCTTGAAGGCCGGCAACTCCAGGAGAAATGGGACGGGCTCGCCGGCCAGGATCGTCCGCTTGAGCGCGAGCGCTATGGGCGGGGCGACAAGCAGCCCGATGCAGTACATGGCAAACAGGGTCAGCCCCTGAAGCCCGACGATCCCCCACACGGTCCTGGCCGGGATAAAGGCTGAGATCAGCAGCACATAGACCGGCAGACGGGCACTACAGCTCATCAGCGGGGCGATCAGAATGGTGGCGATGCGGTCACGCTGATTCTCGATTGTGCGGGCCGACATGATGCCCGGCACGGCGCAGGCAAAGGAAGACAGCAGCGGGATGAAGCTCCGTCCCGACAGGCCGAAGCCGGCCAGCAGACGGTCCATCAGAAACGCCGCCCGGGCCATGTAGCCGGAGTCTTCAAGCAGAGCGATGAGGCCGAAGAGAATGGCGATCTGCGGCACAAAGACGACGACCGCTCCGACCCCGCCGATAATGCCGTCAACCATCAGGCTCTGGACCGGCCCCTCGGGCAGAACGCTCCCGACCCGGGCACCGATGCCGGCGAACAGCCCGTCAATGGCGTCAATGGCCGGCACGGCCCATGAGAAGATCGCCTGAAATGTCACTGCCATAGTCAGCAGGAAGATCACCACGCCCCAGACCTTGTGCATGACGAGGGCGTCGAGCCGGTCGCTCCAGCTCGGCTGTGGGCCGCTCGGCCCGGCCGGCGGCTCAAGGCCGGCGGCAACGGTGTGGGCAATCCACTCGTAGCGCCGCTCAACCTCAAGCTGCGGCACGCGCAGCCCGGCCGCGGCCAGACGGGTCCGGGCGGCCTGGAGTCGGGCCAGGGCCGGGCGGCCCAACTCGCCGCTCAGGTCGCCCTCTATCAGCCCCCCGGCGTCAAGCAGGGCGCGCTCAAGAAAGACGGGGGGGAGGTGCGGCGGAGACAGGGCGGTGGCGAGTGCTTTGAGTTCGTGCTCAACAAGGGCCGGCAGGCGGACCGGGCGCGGCGGCCCGGCCGGTGCCGCGGCGGCAGTCCGAATCGCCCGGCGCAGCACTGCCAGCCCGCGGCGCTTTGCCGCGTGAACAGCAACAATCGGCACGCCTAAGCGTCGCTCCAGTTCGGGGATACGGAGACGGAGCCCCTGTTTGTCGGCCAAGTCGGTCATGGTCAGGGCAATGACCAGGGGTCGGCCAATATCCATGACCTGGGTTGCCAGGTATAAGTTGCGGTCGAGATTGGTGGCATCGACCACACACACAATCACGTCCGGCTGGACAGCCCCTGGGCCACGGCCGAGCAGTACCAACACAGCGACCATTTCATCCGGGGCGCGGGCGGCCAGCGAGTAGGTGCCGGGCAGGTCAACCACCAGAAAGCGCGCCTGGTCTTCGCGGAACTCGCCCAGGGCGCTCTCTACAGTGACGCCGGGATAATTGCCGGTGTGCTGACTCAGGCCGGTCAGAGCGTTGAACAGGGTGGTCTTGCCCGTGTTGGGGTTGCCGACCACGGCCACTCTGTAGCGGCGTCCGGCGTCAAGGGACGGGCCAACAGCGTCGGTTGCGGGGGAAGAGGGGGGAGCCATAGCGGAGTCTTTATGCGTCAGAGCCTGAAGAGGCAAGGAGGACACGTCCGGCCTCCCGGCGACGGAGGGCGAGCTGGTAGCCGCGGATGCGGACCTGTATGGGATCACCCAGGGGGGCCAGGCGGATGACCTCAACCGTCTGGCCCGGGGTGAAGCCGAGTTCTGCCAGGCGGCGTGCTATGCCGTCCGTGCCTTGAATGGCGTGGATGTGTCCATGCTCGGCGGGGCCGAGCTCTGCCAGGGTTTTCTGCATCCTTGGGATAGTCGTGAGATTGCCTTTCAATTCAATTTGAACTATGGTCTGGGGTGAACAAATGCCACGCGCCAGAGAGCAGGGATGCTGAAACTCTGACTTGGTGATCTTCGTTGAGTACGCCGGGGTCATGGCCTGGTTCATATCCCGTGCCGATCACATCCACCGCGGGCAGCGGCGCAGCTTCCTCCCGGCCCCGGCGGTGGTGATCGGTGCCGTGCTGTGGAGGGGGCAAGCTGGACAGTCCGGGGTGGCCGTGGTAGGGGAAGTGCTGGCAGCCATGAAAGAGCACCCTGGCTATGACTCCTGACTCGTGGACTATCATCGGCACCGGGATTGTGATCCTGATAGCGATTGCGACTTCCAACCATCGTCTTCGCGCGGAAATCAAAGATGTGCGCGCGGAAATCAAAGATGTGCGTGCCGAAGTCAAAGAACTGCGGGAGCAGATGAGCCGGCTGGAGACAAAACTGAGCGAACGGATGAGCCGGCTGGAGGCGGAACTGCGGGAACGGGTGGCCAAGGTTGAAGGGCTGCTTGAAGGCTTGCGTGAGGCCGTTACCGGCCGCAAAGTTGCCTGATGGCACCCTCCAACTTGCAGGCCTCTTGCTGACCGGGAGAAGAGTGCAGGGCCCGGGCGGCCTGAAGGTGGCCCGAGCCCTGCTGAGCAGTCTGGCAAGTTGAGCGCGACGCCGATGCCGCTCGCTGGACCACCCGTCTGCTGCCGGCTCAGACTCAGACGAGCGTCTGGGGTGGGCCGAGCCGACCGGACCACGTTGCCGGCTGCTTCGGCCTCGGTGGCGGTCGGCGAGGCCGTGCTGAGCATGAATTCTCAGGAGCAGAAAAGGGGGCGCTTCCCGGCTCATGTCCTGTGGCCGGGCGCGTTCCATTCCCGGCGGGTGCCGGCATGACCGCTCAGCCGCAGGTGGTTTCGAGCAGCGCGGCGCACACCTGATACGGGTCCATGTTTGCCGCGGGACGACGGTCTTCCAGATAGCCGCGGCCTTCATTGGCGGTGGCCATTGGAATCCGCACCGAGGCCCCACGGTCGCTGATACCGTAGCGGAACTCGTGGATGCTACAGGTTTCGTGCAGGCCGGTGAGGCGTTCTTCGTTGTGCGCCCCGTAGACCGCAATATGCTCCTCATGCCTTTTCTCCAGCGCTTTGCAAGCCGCTGTGACCACTTCCAGGCCGCCCGGTGCGCGCATGGATTTTGTGCTGAAATTGGTATGCGCACCGGCCCCGTTCCAGTCGCCTTTGACCGGCTTGGGGTGCAGGGTCGCGTTGACGCCCGAATCTTCGGCAATGCGATAGAGCAGCCAACGGGCGATCCATAACTGGTCGGCCACCTCGGGCGCTGCTATGGGGCCGATCTGAAACTCCCACTGCCCGGGCATGACCTCGGCATTGATGCCGGAGATGGCCAGTCCGGCTTCCACACAGGCGTTCATGTGGCTCTCGACAATCTCGCGGCCAAAGACCTCATCGGCCCCGACCCCGCAGTAAAACGGCCCCTGGGGCGCGGGATAGCCACCCTCCGGCCAACCCAGGGGTGAGCGCCCGCGGAAAAATGTATACTCCTGCTCGATACCGAACCAGGGGTCAAGGTCTTTGTACTTGTCCTGAATCTCAACGAGGTGCGCCCGTGTGTTGGACTCATGCATAGAGCCGTCCGGCAGCCGGACCTCGCTCATAACCAGGATGTTCTGACCACCACGGATAGGGTCAGGAACATAGTACACGGGCTTGAGCAGGCGGTCGCTGTTGTGCCCCTCGGCCTGCATGGTGCTGGAGCCGTCAAATCCCCACATGGGAATATCGGCCAGGCTGCTGACAGGGTCGTCAAGGATTTTTGTTTTCGAGCGCAGGGTGGCCGTTGGCTGGTTGCCGTCCATCCAGATGTATTCAGCCTTGGTTTTTGTCATGGCGATTCTCCTTTCTTGAAGCTGATTGCGCCGGGACAGACAGAGGCAGTGTCCGGCTGCTTTGTCCTGACACCACAGGATTGTAGCCAAGCCGAGGAGGAAGTTCAACGAGGGGGACGCCCCGGGGCAATCAGGAGGGAGACCGCCCCGGGGCAGATGGCAGGAGTACCGATTTTCTCCCACCACACTGGTGTTCTGGCTGGACGGTAATTTTTGCCCTCTGCGACGCTTGAAGGCTCAGCTGGACAGTTTTGCTCAGGGTCGCCGAGCGCGTTCAACTCGCCGGTCGTCAGTTCAAGAACGATGCTGCCGATCTTGACATGGCCGTGTTTCCCGGGGCAAACCCATAGGCTGAACGGCTGGCTGCGAGCTTTCCATACGGTGTACATAGCGGCTTCCTCCTCGGTCAAAGGGGCAAGAGAGAAGAGTGCCCGGGGGTGGGGCAGGAACCCCTGGGGCGACAGCGGGAAGGAGGGCATCCCGCTGTAAAGGTGTTGAGCGGCAGAGAACCAGAAAAAAGCTCGTGAGGACGCATTGTTTCACTATCCTTTGCGGGCTCTCGGCTTGGGGACTTTGGCTTCTTTCTGAATTTGATAGTCAATTTCAGAAAGAGGATATGTCGGCTTCCCCATCCTGTCAAGGGGGAAGCGGGTCTTTTTGCAAAAAAACTTTCCGACTCCAGCAATTCTAAACGAAAAACACCAGCACCAAGAAGACCATCAGCCCGCTGAGGAATGAAACGGCTGGCCGTCCGCATGCAGGATCAAGTTTAGTATTGTGACCTGGGGTTGCTGTTTTATGAACGCTCGGCGGTCAGCGGCACGCCGCTCTCCAGCACGACCTGATGGATCTCCAAGATGTTGCTGCCGGCAAACATCTCGGCCGGCGGACGATTGGAGTGGGCTTGGCGAAACGAGGCGCTTTTGGTCCAGCGTTCAAAGTCGGCCTGGCTGCGCCAGTAGGTTTTGACCAGATAGTACTCGCCCTTGATGGGCCGCAGGATCTCGTTGCGGATAAACCCCGGCTCTTGGTCAATCAGACCGGCCCGGTTGCGGAAGCGTTCTTCAAACCCGGCTTCGTGGCCTTTGGCCACCGGGATGCGATTGGTGACAACAACCATGCTCATGCGGTGTCCCTCCTGTGGAATGTGGTGCGTACTATCTACAGTATTGGAGTACTGATAACAGGGAAAGCGGGACATCTGATACTGGCGGCCCATCCGCCAGCGATGGCAACACCTCTTTGGCGATGTCCCGGCTTTCCCTTTCTCCCCCGTCTGGACGGGGAAGTGCTGTGAGCGGGGGTCAGTGCCCAAGCCCGGACGCTGGACGCCGGCCCCGCCAGGGATATCTCCTGAGTTGGCTGTATCGGTCAGCCTGGCTAAGACCAGAAACTCTTATCGGGTCATTTTGATGATCGCCCGTCCAACCACAAGATGCATACAGCCTTCCGGGCACTGTGAGATGTTGATCTGGCTGTCTCGCGTGTGCCAAAAACCGGTCCTGTTCATACCTCTCTCCTTTCTGGGCAGGAGGATTGGCTACAATCAAATGCCTGCTTCATACAACTTCCTCCTGGACTCCGCCTACAAAGACTCTAAAAAAATGATGAGCGCTTGCCGGTCTTCTCTGGGCATCGTGCGCACCGCCTCACGCGCCCGGGCCGCTTCCCCGCCGTGCCACATGATCGCTTCCATGAGATTCCGCGCCCGTCCGTCGTGCAGGAACAGGGTGTGGCCCTGGACCCGCAGGGTGAGGCCAATGCCCCATAATGGTGGCGTCCGCCATTCTCGGCCGGTGGCCAAAAAGTCGGGCCGGCCGTCGGCTAGTCCTTCGCCCATGTCGTGGAGCAGCAGGTCGGTGTAGGGGTGAATTGTTTGGCGCGATACCTCCGGCACCCCGGCTAAGACGCCTGTCCTCAGCGTTGGGATATGGCAGGCTGCGCAGCCGGCCGCGGCAAACACCTCTTCGCCTCTGCGCACCCGCGGGTCATCCACCCTGCGTCGGGCCGGAACGGCCAGGGTTTGGACGTAGAATGTTGCCACGTCGAGGGTTTCCGCGTCAATCTCAGGGTCATCCGGCCGGCCGTCATCCTGGAGCTGGCCGGTGGCGCTTTCGGCCGGCACGACCGGATTGGTAATGCCGATGTCCTGCTGATAGGCGCTGAAGGTCTGCTGGAAGAGACTTGGATTATTGGCCTTCCAGCCAAAGCGGCCCAGCCGGGCTGCCCCGGCGACGGTGTCCCAGACCATATTCGGTCGGCCGGATATACCGTCTCCATTGGCGTCAAATTCATCGGCCAGGGCCAGGATGGTCGCGCGGTCAACGGCTTCCAGCAGGCCACGTCCAAACACCGGCAGGGCGGTGCGCGGCGAAGTCAGGATGTGGGCGGGGAGGGGGACGGCGGGGTTCTCAATGGTAAAGTGCAGGGTCCGCAGCCGAATACTCGCGCCATCGGCAAAGGTCTCAATGTGCTCGGTCTCGGTCATGCTCACGTCTGCCTCTGGCAGGACGCCAAAGACGGCCCGATGTTGCAGCTGCGTCCCCATGCCCGGGACGGGGAGCGGGCCGCTGGTGGTGGTATCTGCACCTGGAACGCTGACCCGCAGAAAAATGGTGTCTGGCCGCTCGCCCTCTCGCGGTGGGCGGCCCCGGCCATTTTTCGGATGACAGCTGGCACAGCCAGTATTATTGAAGATCGGCCCCAAGCCGCTGAAGACCGGAGCAGGGGCCGTCACAAAGGTGTCTCCAAAGGCGGCGTCGCCATCGAGATGTTTCTCCAGACGCGCCCCGACCAAGTTGGGTGCCGGCATTTCAAACGCCTGGCTGGTCGAGTCAAAAATCGTGGTCTCTCCACCCGACAGGGCTGTGCTGCGGGTGCCGACCGGAAGGCTGGCGGGCGCGGCCAGGATGACCGGGGACTGGGTGCTCAGGCTGTAGCCCAGGCGCAGATCAACACTGCTCGTGCCCCGACGAGAGCGCACCCGCGTCCCGGACACCAGGAGGGCATTCCCCTCAATGATGGCGCTCGCTTGGCCGAGGTCGAGCTGCTCAATGAACTCTGCCCCGCCCGGCTTGACTACCCTAACCGGATGTTCCACAGTGACCGGTTCGTCTCCTGCCGCCCTGACCTCCACCCCGATTGTGTGGGTGCCGGCTTTGAGCAGGCCGTAATTGAACAGCAGCCCAAAGGCTGTCTTCAGCGGCGCGCCGGGGATGGCGTCCATCACGTCGTGGCGCGGACTACAGCACGCGACAGGGCTGGCCGGCTCACCATTGATACGCAGTCTCACTGTAATGGGTGCGCCGGTATCGGAGAAAGCCCAGCCGGAAATGACGGTCAGCCCTGACGCACTGCCACTCTGGCCAGGATTCTCGAGGACGGCGGTGATGGTGGCCGGACTGACCGCCGGCCACAGTAGCAACACCCCTACCATACACGCGCGATACCCTATTGGCATAGCTCTCCTGTACTCTGAAGCGGTTTGGCTGGGAGGAGAGCCTGTCTTGTCGGGGATGGGCCGCTCAAGAGCAGTCTCTCCCTCATCGAGTCGCAACGGGGGTGCCAGGGACCGCTCAGTAGGCAAAACTCGCCGCCTCGACAACCGGCAGGATATCTTCCAGGGTCTCGTGCAAGGCCTGTCCCGCCTCCACCGCGGTTTGGATACGCGCACGGCCGGCATCGTTTATGATGCTCTGGCCAAAGGGCTCAGGGATGGCGATAATGGCCGCTATGGCGTCACGCAGCGCGGCCCGGACCCGCACGTCAAGCTCGGGATCCTGATTGGCGACAAAGTCCGTCACGCCCATTGATGTACTGTCGGTCTGGTCAAAGCGGCCTTCGTAGATGTTGTTGATACTGCGCAGATTGTCGATGAAGTCGCGCCTGGAATTATTGCTGAAGCGGGATTCTTCTTCTGCGGTACTGCGGTCGTTGAGCGGGACAGCCAGCTTGGTGTTGGCCACCTCGTCGGCAATACCGATCATGCCGTTGACCAGTTCTTGGACCGCGGCTTTTTGACTGGTGTAGGCTGTACTGCCTCTGCCAGCCATAGCCAGCTGACGCACAAAGTTCCCCTCTCCAGGGTCCCAAGCGTCGCGGAGCGCCCCGGTGTTGGCCAGAAATGCAGTCAGCGCCGCCTGCACATAAGCGCTTCTGCGGGACCGAGTGCCATCGGAGTTGAGCAAGGAGGCCGCAATCGCGGCGAGGTCTGTATTGCCGGTCTGATCCTGGAACAGCAGATATTCCAGGGCGTGGAAGCCTCTGGTGTCGTCCTCAAGGGTCAGGCTGGCAATCTCAGCGTTAGAGGCGATGATGTTTTCCAGGTCGATCGTATTGAGTGGCCAGGAGTCCAGGGCGGGGTCATGGCCGTCGGTATCGACCGGCCCAAACAGAAACGCTTCGCTCTGCTCCCAGGGAACGCGGGCATCCCGCCAGGCGGTCTGGGCGTTGGCCAGCCCCGCCCGGTCTCCGGCCATAGCAGCGTCGAAGGCGACTGACTGGAGAGCCTCTGCCCGTGTATGCAGTTCGTCATAGGTATCAAAAACAGCCTCAGCTACATCCGTCAGCAGTTGAGAGGCGTCGTAGGGGGACTGCGACGGACCACGGTCATCCTGGGCGAGGGCGATGCCGAACGCCTGGGCGGCTGTGCTATAGGCCAGGGTCAGTGTGGTAGTCACTGGCGTGGCCTGGTCTGCTTTGGGGGTGGCCTCGGCCCCGGTGATGACGATCGTGTTGTCGTCGATTGTCACCGTAGCCTCTTCGAGAGACAGCGCGCTGAGAAACTCGGTATCTGCCGGCCGCACCACAGTGACACTGCTGTCCACAATCACCGGCTCTTCACCTTCGGCCCTGACCTCAACGCCTATGGTGTGGACGCCTGAGGGCAAGGTTCCATAGTTGGTCAGGAGGCCGAAGCCGCTGTTGAGTGGGGCGGCTGGATAGGCGTTTTTCACGTCTTGGCGCGGCCCACAGCAGGGAATTCGGGTATCGGTAGTTTCGCCATTGCGGCGCAGCCATACGCTGACCGGGGTATCCGGGGTATCGATGAAGGCCCAGCCAGAAATAATGGTTATGCCGCTCGTGCTCCTCCCGTTGGTCGGGTTTTCCAGGGTGACCCGGATCGTCGCCAACGCGGGAAGAGCGGTGAAGAGGAGGGAGATACAGAGTGTTCCAAAAACGATTGCCTTTTTCATACAGCCTCCTTTTGCGACTTGCACGGTGTTCTCAGGGTCTTGCTCCAACTCCGCCGGGCGTGCAGGGGGAGGCCCAGGACTCGGGGCAGGATCCACGGCGGGATGTGTTGAAGCTGGCTCAGTGCTTTGTCTGGCCATGCTCAAAGCTCTGGTGTTCAAGCAGGTGTTGTTGGGTAGCCATGATAATCTCCGCAAGGGCGAGAAAATCCGCCTTCTTGCGGAGGGAGATACAGGTATGACCAACGCATACGGCCACACTCCCGCGCGGACAGACCTGGGTAGAAAGCCCACGCTGGTTCATAAACAGGACCGTGTTGTTATCCTGGATCTTTTCCATTTGTCCTTCCTCCTTCTTAAAAAAAGAAGAGCCCGCGAAGATTGTCTCCCCACGGGCTCTGGGTACAGGACCGCTGGCCTTGAATGCTTTGTGATAGCTGCGGATTATGATGTCATGTCTGTGTCCTTTCTGGCTCTCGGTGAGGATGGTTCTCCCTATCGGTTCAACGAGGCAGATTCTTATTGAAAGTGATCTTCATAATCGTCTTTGCTGCTGATTGAACATGATTATCAGAATCATTTTATTCAATAAAATCAATAACTTAGAGTGAAAATTGACTTGACATCAGACGGCAAAAGGATTACCTTGGGCGAACATATTGTTTTCCACACCCTCCACAGAAAGGAGCTGACAATGGACACGCCAAAAATGCTTGACGCGCTGAACCGGGCCGTGGCTCTTGAGCACACCGCGGTCATGCAGTACAAACAACACGCCCTGCTGGTCAGCGGCCTGTGGCGCAAGGAATACGAGAGTTTCTTTGGCGACCAAAGCGAGAGCGCCCTTGGCCATGCCCGTAAATTTGGCCAGAAGATCGTTGTGCTGGGCGGCATTCCGACGGTTGAGTTGGGTGCGCCGATCCGCCAGTCAACCGACCTCGAAGAGATGCTGAACCAGGACTTGGAGTTGGAGCGGGCCGCCCTGCACGCATACATGGGGGCCCATGCGCTGGCCGATGATAATCTTCCGCTGCGGGTCATGCTGGAGAACCAGATTGAGGCCGAGCAGGAAGATATCGAAGGGCTGGAAATGGCTCTTGGCATTGTGCAAACTTCCGGGCTTGAACGCGAAATCAATCTGCGTCGGGGCGGCTAAGCGCAGGCCTCACGCCGTTTCAAGGGGTGGTTCAGCATTCTGAAAAGCCGGCTTGGACCGATGCACGGCCCCAGGCCTATCCAAGCTGACGCTGTTGTCCTTTCCGTTTGTGCTGCATAGTCGGAAAGGGGATGAGCTTCCCGCCGGGCGCGTGGGGGCCTTCGCGCCGGGCACTTCGGCTCCTGCGCAGGGTATGCAGCAGCGCTTCGGCTTCTGCCGGATTGAGCCGCAGTGTGTGCTGATGGTACCAGCCCACGCCCCGGCCCCAGGACAGGCGGCGCAGTTCAAGTGCCGGTTCCCCCGCATCATTCGGGCTGAGGACGATTTCGAGTCGGCTGTTCTTGTCATCCGCGGTGACTGTGCTCAGCAGTTGTTTGGGTGACATTCTTTTCTCCTTCTTAAAAAAACGAGACAAACGAGACCGCCCGCTGCCAGCCCGCGGTTTCCCACCGTCGTCCGTTTGCTTCAAATAACATGCCTTCTACGTCTGACAGACGTTCCAGTAGCGCTGTCCCGTGTGATTCACCGAGAATTAAAAATGCGGTGCTCAAGGCTTCGGCCTCGGCGGCACTAGGCGCGACAACACAGGCCAGCAGATCGCGCTGAACAGGCCGTCCGCTGCGGGGGTCAATGACATGTCCATAGGAGTGGCCCTCAACAGGAAAGCGGTGGCCCAGACTGCCTGAAACCGAAAGTGCCTGATTGCGTAAGGTGACGGTCCCCGCGCTCGTGCCGTTTGGCAGTCGGATGAGAAGCCGCCAGCCGTCTGCGTTGGGCGGTGTTCCCGAGGCCCACTGGCTGCTCTGGCCAAAATTGAGCAGGGCGTGCCTGACCCGCTGTTCCTTGAGCAGGGCGGCCATGCGGTCAAGCGCGAACCCCTTGCCGAGGCCCCCGAGGTCGAGCGCCATGTGTGTGTCAGCCAGGGCAACCGTGCCCTGTGGAGAGAGGACGATCTTGTGGCTGCCTGTCCGGCTGAGGGTCTGCTGTAGCGCATCGGGGGAGGGCGGGTGGGGCGCGCTCTTCCATAGCGCGATGAGCGGGCCGACGGTAATATCAAACGTGCCGCGGGTCAGCTCCCAGTAGCGAATGGATGCGGACAGCGCATCCATGACCTCGGCGGGAACGGGCATTGCGCCCTGGCCGGCCGTGGCGTTGAGGCGGCTGACCGGGCTGTCGGGCGCATACGTCGTTAACAGCCGGTCCAGACGAACAGCGGTCTGAAACAGGCTGTCGCTGCTGCGGCGGGTATGGGCGGGGTCGGTCCCGCACAGGGTGAGCTGCAAGACCGTGCCCATGATGTAGCGGCCGTCGATGACGCACGACAGCGGCAGAGCGGCACTCGGCAGGCTCAGCAGCAGGATACCGCCGATGATGGGGATGACAGGCAGGTGAAGGCGCGGCTGCATCCTAGTGCTCGGCTCCTTCCAGACCGACTTCCGCCGTGGGCGGCCGTTCAGGGCTGTCGGGCGTCGGGCGGCACCTCGCAGCCTGCCCGTGATCCTGGCGGTACTGGGCTTGAGACCCGGCAACAACGGTCCACAGGGCAACAACGATCAACGCAGCAAGGCTGACTTCCAGGGCCACAAAGCCGGCAATTTTCAGATAGGCAAACAGAGGGTGGACAAAGCGCACCAGCCAGCCGCCGGCCTCGTCAAGCAGGGCGGCGGTAAACGGAATGATGATAAACCCGGCTTTGGTATTGGAGCTGAGCGGCACGAACAGCATGAGATGGGTCAGGGTAAGGAGCAGCAGCCCCATGGCAAACAAATGAAAATGGGCCACTTCCAGCATGCCCTGATAGCTGCGGGGCTGCAAAAAACGCTCTTCCGAGCCCAGATAATACTCCGTCACCGAGACATAGCTCAGGCCCATCTTCTGGAAATACAGCAGGGCGTTGGTCAGCCACAGGCCGGCCACATAGATGACAAAGATGACGATGATGAGTTGGAGCAGCCGGTTTTTAGACCACTCACCGGTAATCACAAAGCGCACGCTAGTGTTTCTCCTGAATCAAGACCTGAAAAAGGGCCAGGACTTTGCGCACGCCTTGGGTCGCCGCCTGGGCGGTCAGCGTGGAGCCTATGATGCCGTGGATATCGCGCCGCAGGCGCAGCGAAGGCGTCAAGTGTTTCTGAGCAAACTGCTCCAACCACCGCTCTGAGGGCAGGTATTCGGCCGGCTCATAAAAGGCCAGCACCAGGAGTTTTTGCAGGCTGCCGTCGGGTGACACCACCATCAGAAAGGTTTCTGGAAAGGTCCGCACAATATGGGTCTCAATAAAGGCGTAGCCCTGCACGCTATTGGCTGCATGGCCGACATGAAAGGTGGCCAGCCTGGAATCGACCGCGGTCTGAGCCAGGGCCTCAACCTGCTCAATCTGCTGTGGGGTGAGGAAGAAGGTTTGCGTCTCAACGCGGTCTGCCGTGGGAAATGCCACCTGTAGTGCCTCCGCCTTGGAATAAAAAACCTGGGCCTCAATGCAGGTGGCACTGCCCAGCAGCGCCACTATGCATAGAATGGACTGACTAGAAAACAAAGCCCACGCCAAAGTTCACCTCGTCTTCGCGCTCGTGGCTGTTATCCACGGTATCGAAGTTCCGATAGTCCACCTTGAGCACGACATTGGGGTGGGGTTTATAGCTGAGGCCGGTGGTCCAGATGCGGTGTTCGTAGCGGCCCTTGGCATCCCAGTCACCAGCCATCTCGGCATGCTGGTCAATATAGGAGAAACGCAAAAAGGGTGCCAATTGCTGTTGGGTGTCCCCCAGCACCCAGGGCATGATGTCGTAGGCCGCCTCCGTATAGAAGCCGTACATCTCCTTGGCGATAGTGCCGCCGCCCCCGATCCGGTTGAGTTCGTCCGAGTCTTCCAGATGGGACATGGCGAACAGCGCCCGCAGGTCCAGCCCTTGCCAACTGTACATGGCATGCAGGTCCCAGATGGTCAGTCGTGCGCCAGGCAGATTGACTGTGCCACAGTTCCCGTCTACGCACCTGTAGTACTGACTGTCGTGGGTTGACTTGCCAGTGTATACCGAGCCGCCAAACTTGAGGTTCAGCATGGGCGTATAGTCCAGCCGCGCCGCAAGGGCGATGTCCTCGGCCATGGCTTCGCCGCCCTTCTGACGTGTGCTGCGCAAATGCTCCTTCAGCTTGAGCGAGGGTAGGGTCACGCAGTCAGACAGCGTAGGATCATCAGGATCATCACACCGGGACGTGTTGCTGGACGCGCCTTCAAGCGCGTTCATAGCGTAGATGCGATATTCCAGACCGGGCAGCAGCTCGCCGAACACCCCGATACCGTTCTCGCGCCAGGTGGAGGGGATGATGCGCCGCTCGACCTCGGGCCGCTCCACACCGTTGAAGAACACGGGCTCGTGCAACTCGTTGACGATACCAAGCGGGGCGAGCAGCATGCCGACGCGGAAGTTGGCCCACTTCCACATCAGGAAATCAATGTAGGCAAACTCGACCGATACCGAGCCGCCGGTGCTGGTTGAGGCGTGCTCAAACTCCAACTCGGCGTTCAGAATGATACGGTCGGTAAACTTATAGCCTGTGTAGAGCACAAAGCGTAGATAGTCGGTCGTGTCACGGTCGCTGCGTGTCTTGTCACTCACATCCTTACGGTAAAAGGCCTCGCCATAGCCGCCGATCGACAAGCCCCGCTCGACACCGTAAATCTTGGAGGCCGCGGGTCCGAGGCCGTACACGCTGTCTTGCATGGTCAGTGGCTCGAAGTCGGGCACGGTCAGGCTGGTGCGGAGGTTTTCAAACTCCTCGGCCAGCAGGCTGGTGCGCCGTGTCGCTTCTGCTTGCTCTTTTTTTCGCTCTTCTTTGAGTGCGGTCAGCTCTTGTTGCATCTGTCGCATCTGCTGTTCAAGCTGTTGGATGCGGTCGTCATCGACCGCCTGAGCCAACTGGGAAGTGCCTGTTATGCCAATGAGCGTCGCCAGGGCGACTGCCAGCTTTTGTGCCATTCTCAAAACTCCTTCGGGTATGGAGGTTCATAACAGGGCTCTGTGTTTGCTACCGCTGGCCTCTCGAACGCTGAATCGCTTCTATCATTCGCAGTGGGCTCAGTTTCCTCCTTCCTGGTCTGCTCGCTGCCACTCAAACGCCGCGTCATGCCACAGGGATGCCGCAGTCCACGGGATGAGCACGAGCCGTTTACAGCGTCGACATTTGAGCTCTATGCCGTTTGGACGCAGTCGTGCCAATAGATTCCCACAGTCGCAGCGGCTCTCTTGGACCTGGGCCGATAGAGAAGATCTGGCTTGGATTCCCATAGTAAAGAACTGAAAATCATTTTCAATTTCATTTGTCAAGAGGGGAGGGATGAAAAAAGTCGTTGCGTACCTCCGGCAGAAGCGGTAGTATTCCCGGTCCGAGCGAAACGCCAGGGGGAGAGGTGGCCGAGTGGTCTATGGCGCTCGCCTGCTAAGCGAGTGTGCGTTAGCGCGTACCGCGGGTTCGAATCCCGCCCTCTCCGCTCCCCCAGCCTTCCTCTCGACGCTTGTCGTTCTCCGGTGGGTATGATAGGCGGAGAGCCCTCCTGTCCTCCATGCGCCCTTAGCTCAGTCTGGATAGAGCGGCAGACTACGAATCTGCAGGTCGGAGGTTCGAATCCTCCAGGGCGCGTTCTTTTGAGCGAGCAGTGCGCACAGTGACATATCAGCTGGTGAGAGGGGCGAGCGGCCTGGCAGCCAACCAGACCAACGTGCACAAGAAGATGGATAAGATTCTGCAAAAGCTGGCCGCCCTCGAAGACACCGATAAAGCGCTGATGAAGCAGACCAACTAAAGCGCAGCTCGTGGTGCTGGCTCAGCAAGACTCCGCTCGCCAGCAGCAGGAATCACAGACCATCTTGCGCGAGTCCCAGGCTATGCTGCGCGATATGGGGCAGATGCTGCTGGAAATCAGGAAATCCTCAGACCGGACAGAGGAGCGGATCGCTGCCATTTGAGCCCAGGCTCAAAAGCGCTGAAGCAGAGGGCGAGAGCCGGCCGGGCCGACACCTTCACTGGAGCCCGGTCATCACGCTGCGACGCCTGCTGCCACTCGACGCTGACGTTCCGGCCAAGCCAGGGCAAATCTGGCAGCCGCCAGACCCTGCTGACAAACGCTTGAGGCATGGGCGTTTTCTCGAGCGCTTGTCGAACAGACGCGGAGACAGGGTGGACGGGTCACAATTCCCTGTGTTCCTACTGCCGTTCGCGGACCCGACTGACTTTGACCACGCCGCGGACCCTGCCCAGATTGTTGACGACCCGCTTCAGGTCTTCGGCGCTGCGGACCATGACCTCAAAGAGGTTGAGCGCGCGGTTGTCGGACAGGGTACGGACATTGGCGCTCTTTATATTGACCTCAACCGAGCTGATGGCTTTGCTCATGGCGGCCAACAGGCCGGGCCGGTCTTCCGACAAGACCTCGACTTTGACCGTGCGGGTGAATTCGTCGGCATTGTCCCAGCTGACCGCGACATGCCGCTGTGGGTCGCTCTCCAGCAGGCGCTGACACTCTACCGCATGCACGGTCACGCCTTTGCCACGGGTAATCACGCCCAGAATCCGCTCTCCAGGCAGGGGGTTACAGCAGCGCCCGGAGCGAACCAGGATATCGCCGATGCCCCCGACCCGGACCCCGCTCTGCCCGCTGTCTTCGCGGACCGGTCGGTTGAGGAGCTTGTCGAGTCCGGCCTCATCCTGGGCTTGCCACCGCTTAGTGTCGGTGGGGGGCAGCAGATGGGGCAGCAGATTTCTGACGGTCAACTGACCGTAGCCCAGAGCGGCCAGCAGGGTTTCTTCTCCCTTATAGCCCAGGGCGTTGGTGGCGGCCTCAAGTTTGCCCTGTTTGCGCAGCGCGGCCGCGTCAAGCTGATGGCGGGCCAGCTCGCGCTCCAACAGTTCACGGCCCAGGTCAACGCTCCGCTCGCGCTGCCGGGCTTTGACCCACTGCCGAATCCGCGCCTGGGCTTTGGGCGTTTTGACGATTTTGAGCCAGTCTTTACTCGGCGTTTGGCGCGGTGTGGTCAGAATCTCTACCGTATCGCCGTTGCGGAGCTGGTAGCGGAGCGGCACCAGGTGCCCGTTTACCCGCCCTCCGGTACAGTGATTGCCAACCTCAGAGTGTACCCGATAGGCAAAGTCCACGACCGAAGCCCCTTGCGGAAAATTGTGCAGATCGCCCTTTGGGGTGAACACATAGACTTCTTCGGTGAACAGATCGCCCTTGACCGTGTGCAAAAATTCGGTGGGGTCCTGGACCTGTTGCTGCCACTCCAAGAGCTGGCGCAGCCAGGAAAAGCGTTGATCTTCCTCCACCACCCGCCGGCCCTCTTTGTAGGTCCAGTGAGCGGCAATGCCCTCCTCGGCAATGCGGTGCATCTCGTGGGTCCGAATCTGGACCTCGATCCGCTCGCCGTAGGGACCGACCACGGTGGTGTGCAGGGATTGATACATGTTCGCCTTGGGCAGGGCGATGTAGTCTTTGAGGCGGCCGGGAACCGGCCGCCAGTGGCTGTGGATAATGCCGAGAGCACCGTAACAGTCGCTGAGCGAACCAACGATGATGCGAAACGCGACCAGATCATAGATCTGATCGAACAGCAGGTTGTGGGACTCCATCTTTTGATAGATGGAGTAGAAGTGCTTGGGCCGACCGTGGAGCTGGGCCGGAATCCGGGCTTGGTCGAGTTTGTCTTGCAGGATGCTGATAACGGTGTCGATATAGGCCGCTCGCTCGGTTTTTTTCTTGGCGATATTGCGTTTGAGTTGGGTGTAGACCTCGGGATGGAGGTGGCGCAGGGCGTTGTCTTCCAGCTCGCTTTTGAGCCAGTAAATTCCCAGCCGGTGGGCCAAGGGGGCATAAATGTCCAGGGTTTCCCCGGCAATCTCACGCCGTCTGTCCGCAGACAGATAGGCCAGGGTCCGCATGTTGTGGGCCCGGTCGGCCAGCTTGACTAGCACCACCCGGATATCATGCCCCATGGCCAGGATCATTTTGCGAAAATTTTCGGCTTGACGCTCTTCGCGGGTCGTAAAATGGATCTGGCTGATCTTGGTGACTCCATTGACGAGGCCGGCCACTTCTGTCCCAAACTGCTGCTCAAGCTCTTCCAAGGTGGTTAAGGTATCCTCGACCGTGTCGTGCAACAGACCGGTGATGACCGTTGGCACATCGAGCTTCATGTCTGTCAGAATCCTGGCGACCTCAGCCGGATGGACAAAGTACGGCTCTCCAGAACGACGCTTCTGCCCCTGATGCACACGTTCCGAGAACTCGTAAGCCTGGGTCAGCAAGCCGGTGTTGGCATCCGGCTGATAGGTCTGAATCGCGTCGATCAACTGCTGGTGGGTCATGGCTGTTGTTGGTCGCAGCTGGCGGCCGGCGGGCTCAGCAGACAGTGCAGCGCCGACCGGGCGAAGCGGGAAATCCGGGCCCGCTCGGCCCGAATAATGGCCAGCAGGTCGGCTTCGGCTTCTTCGAGCCGCTCGTTCACCACGCAGTAATCGTAGCACGCCAGTTGGCCGGCCTCCTGCCGCCCACGGCTGAGGCGTGCGGCAATGGTCTGGGCCGAATCGGTGCCGCGTCCGCGCAGCCGCCGCTCAAGCTCCGTCCACGACGGCGGCAGGATAAAAATCGCCACCGCGTGCGGATAGCGGTCTTTGATCTGCCGCGCCCCCTGGACGTCGATATCGAGCAGCAGGTCCCGGCCGCGGGCGAGGGCACCGTCGAGGACGGCGTGGGCGGTGCCGTACAGTGCGCCGTGGACCTGGGCCCATTCGACAAAGGCGTCGGCTTGGCGCAGCCGCTCAAACTCGGCTCCGGTCACAAAGTGATAGGCCTGCCCATTGACCTCTCCGGGCCGTGGCTGGCGGGTGGTGTACGAGACCGAGGCGGACAGCTGGACAACCCTGGCGAGCAGCCGCCGGGCCAGGGTGGTTTTGCCCGTTCCAGACGGGGCCGACAGGAGGAAAAGCGTTCCCCGCCGGGGGAAGCAAAAACGGTGAGCCTGGTACGACATACACTTACTCTATATTCTGCACTTGTTCGCGCAATTTTTCCACTTCCTCTTTGGCCTCAACAACCAAATGGCGGAGCGGGGCCTCATCGGCCTTGGCCCCGATCGTATTGACCTCGCGGTTGATCTCCTGAAGCAGAAAATCGAGCTGTTTGCCGACCGGCTCATGGGTGGCGATGAGCTCTGTCATAGCCTCCAGATGACTCTGTAAACGGACGAGTTCTTCGGTGATATCACTTTTCTGGGTGGCCGCCACTACTTCCTGGAGCAGGCGTGAGTGGTCGAGCTGGGCACTGGACAGAACAGTTTTGACCCGTTCCGTCAGCCGCTGACGGGCGGCCGCTTGGACCCGGCCGGCACGACGGCTGGCCGCCCGTCTGATCTTGCTCAAGCTGGAAACCCGGCTGCGCAGCTCGCGCCGCAGAAATCTGCCCTCTCGGCTGCGCTGGTCTTCAAGGCTATGCAGCGCCTTGCTGACCGCCTTGTGGGCCGCCTGGAGTTCGGTCTGGCTGAGTTGCGGCTGGGCGCTGACCTGGAACAGATCGGGCCGTGAGGCCAACAGCCGGAGGTCGGGCGGGGTGTCAATGCCGAACTCTTTTTGCAGCTCGCCAAACGCCCGGCGATAGGCCCGGGCCAGATCACGGTTGAGGGAGACCGCATAGGTATGCGGTCTCCGCCCGCTCAGGCTGAGCGACAGCTCAAGCCGGCCGCGACTGACCTCGGCGCTTACCTGTCGCCGGAAGGCCTCTTCCCAGGGCAGGAAGAGGCGCGGGAGCGACATTTTTATTTCCAGAAAGCGATGGTTGACCGTGCGTATTTCAGCGCTCACCCGTCCGCCAGGAAAGCCCGCGCTACCGCCTCCGTAGCCTGTCATGCTTCGCATGGGTAGGTCTCGTAGAGGACCGCTCGCAGCTCTGCTGGGCTGACGGTGGCGGTGCCGACCTTGCCAACCACGACACCGGCCGCATGGTTGGCAAAGATGGTCGCCGTTTCAAGACCGGTGCCGGCCCCGAGGGCCAGCGCACAGGTGGCCTGAACGGTGTCCCCGGCTCCGGTGACATCAAAAACCTCGCGCGCCACGGTCGGAAAATGGCGGACCGCTCCGCCCGCCTGAAACAGGCTCAGGCCGGCCTCGCCGCGTGAGATGAGCACCGCCGGGGTTTGCCAGCGGTTGAGCAGTCGGGTGCCCGCCTCGGCCAAGCTGGCCTCGCTGTGAATGACCAAGCCGGCGGCTTGGCCGGCTTCTGCCAGATTGGGTTTGACCACACTCGCCTCTCGATAATGGGCAAAGTTGGGCGGTTTGGGGTCAATAACATATACAAAGCCGTGCTGCCGGCGCAGCGTGGCCAACAGACCGAGCAACTCGGCGTCAATCATCCCTTTGCCGTAGTCGGAAACCACCACCACATCACACCTGCTGACATGGCCGCGCACGAAGGCGCGCAGCCGGGCCCGGACCCGGCTATCAAGGGCGTGGCGTGGCTCACGGTCAAGCCGGACGAGCTGTTGGCTGTGGGCAATAATCCGCGTCTTGCTGATCGTTGCCATGCGCTGACTGAGCAGGAGACCGCTGACCTCGGCCCCACTGGAGGCCAACTCCTTGACGAGGCGTCGCCCGTCCTGATCCCGGCCGACCAGGCCGCAGGCGATGACTTGGCCACCGAGGGCACGGATATTAGTGATGACATTGCCGGCCCCGCCGGCGCGCAGGCTCTCGTCGGCGACCCGCACGACCGGGACCGGTGCTTCGGGAGAAATCCGCTCAACCTCGCCCCAGATATAGCGGTCCAGCATCACATCACCGACCACCAGAGTGCGCACACCGGCAAAGCGATCGAGCACGGCGCGGATATCCGGGACGGGCGGGGCGTCAGACCTTGCAGACGAGTGTCGGGTCATGTCTGTCCTCATCTGGATGTCAGCAATTCGTCATACAGCACGGCGTTCGCGCGTGCCATAGCCCGGACATCAAAATGGGTTTGGGCCCGCTGCTGTCCGGCCCGCCCGAGGCTGGCGGCCAGGGTCGGGTTGTGGACGAGTTGGGCCAGGGCCGCGGCCAGCGCGCCCGGTGCCTGAGGCGGGACGAGCAGGCCGGTGTGGCGATCCTCAATCAGCTCGGGAATCCCCCCGGTCCGGCTGGCAATAATTGGCCGGCCGGCCGCCAGCGCCTCAATAACGGCCACCCCTAAGCCCTCCCGCAGCGGAACGTGAACAAACACATCGGCGGCCGCCAAATAGGCTGGGACATCGCTGCAAAACCCTGGGAAATAGACCTGTTGGCCCATACCGGCGGCCCGTGCCTGGGCCTCTAGCGCAGTCCGTTGGGGGCCGTCGCCGCACACCATATACGACAGCCGAAGCCCCTGGCGGTGAAGCCGGGCTGCGGCCTCGATCAGGTTCGCCTGGGCCTTGCGTTCAACGAGCGCCCCAATTGACACGATGAGGAGCCCGTCACTGTCCAGGCCGTAGCGGTGCCGGATCCGCGCTCTGGCCAGCGGGTCCGGCACAAAGCGGGCGGTATCGACCCCGCTCGGAATGCGGCGGATGCGGGCGGGCGGGATACCGCCACCAATCAGGGCCGCCTCCACCCGGTGAGAGATCGCCACCACCGCATCAACGCCGGTGCCGTACAAAAACCGCTGCCAGCCTCCCCGCTTCAGCGGATAGTCCATTCTCCGGGTAACGACCCGTTTGACCCCCAAACCGTGCAGCCACGGGCTCAGAGCGTGGGCGCGAGCAGTATGAAAATGGACCAACTCATAGCCGCCGGTCCGAACCAGACGGCGGAGGCGCAGGCCGGCCAGCGGGTCAAAATCGTTCCGTACCCGCAGCCCGCAGGAGGGCAGGCCGGCCTGGCTGAGTTGGCGGCACAGAGCACCGTGTGGCGCGACCGCAACAACCGACCGGTGGCCAACTCCGTGCAGATAGTGGGTCAAGCCCAAGACTTGGGTTTCACCGCCGCCCCAGCCCCGTTCCGGGTCAACGTGCAGAACGGCCCGCTTGGCGCTGTGCATTGGATGGCCTGCCGAGCGTGCGTTCCCACAGCTTGGCGTACTTGAGAAAGGTGTAAAAGGCGGCGGTGACCGACACAAAGAAACCCGCCCGCCCGTCCCGGATACAGCCACTCAGCACATAGAAACGCACAAAGCGCCACAGGGAACGAAACACGATGTCCCCCACGCGGACCCGGGCACCACGCTGGGCTAACTGTTGTGAAGCTATATCGGTCAGATGATTTATCGTCCGCAGATGGTCCGTCATGTTGTCATATGTATAGTGGTAGATATTGCTCGATACGCAGTCGGTCTGGCCGTGGAGCACGGCTTTCTCGTGCGGGTCAATCCCGCCCCAGCGCACCCTGGACTTGCGGAATAAACGCAGCCGATAACCGGGATACCAGCCGCGCCACCACCAGCGGCCCAGGTAATACACCAGACGGGGGATGTAAAAGCCGTCAACCGCGGGATCATTGCGGGCCAGGATGGCCAGAATGTCGTGTTGCAGGGCCGGCGAGACTTCCTCATCGGCGTCAATATTCAATACCCATTCGTAACGGGTTTGGCTCAGCGCAAAGCGCTTTTGCTCGACATAACCGGGCCAGGCGCGCCGAATGATGCGGGCGGTGTACTCCTGACAGACCTGCACGGTTTGATCGGTTGAGAAGGAATCGACAACGATAATCTCATCACACCATACGACGCTCTCCAAACAGCGTCGTATGTGCGCAGCCTCATTATGGCACACAATACAGCACGAGATCGGCACCCGGTGGGGCATGGCCGACGCGCCCCCGTCGTGTGTCACAGGGGGAGCCACGCCTGACCGCAGCCGCTGGCGCGCCCGGCGGCGGGTGTACTCTCTGTCTTTTTTGTCACGCAGCCCGACGAGTTGGCGCAGCAGCGCTCGGCGACGCTGGGCTGGAGGCAGGGGCCTGCCCCAATAGCGGTACAAAAAGAAGAGACGCTGACTTACGCGGACCTGACGGCCGAGCGTCCGCTCCAACTGGACCAGGTTCTTGAGCCGTCGCTGGAGGCTCAGGGCCGGGAAGCGCTGCACCCGGTCAAGATCGACCAGATAAAAACGCCAGTCCGTGTCACCGACCGTCTCAACAAACAGATTGGCGTCTTTCATGTCTCCGGCGTACAAACCGGTGCCGTGAAAGCGCCGCAAAAAATCGGCCAGGGCGGCCAGGAAACGACGCTGTTGGGCGACCGACCAGCCGATGTGATGCTCCTGCCAATATCGGTCCAAGCCGACTTGGCCGACCAACCCCTGACTGACGTACACGCTCTCCCGTACCGTCCCGGCCTGCCGCCGCTCCAGTACGGCCAGGGGACGCGGCACACAGAAGCCGTGTTCACGGAGCAGATGTGCGCCCTGCCAGGAACGGCGGGCCGGTGAGCCGTGCAGCAAGGTGTCGCCGACCCGGCTCCAGCGCCGCAAACGGTGATGTTTGGTCACCACCGCGCCGAGGGGCAGGGAAACCCAACGCACGGTCGTATCCTTGTCGTGTTTCAGAATCCGGCCCGGGCCCCATTCCTGCGGGGCGGCTGACAAGCGCTCGGTCAGGTCCGGCCTGTCTCCAACACACAAGACGGCTGAGAGAGGGGAGGGTGCCACGATACGCTACTCCGCGCGACGGGGCTCGCCTGCCGCTGCTAGGACAGGTAGCCCAAATCCGCCATCCGCTTCTCAAGCGCACGCCGCTCTTCGACGTTCATTTTCTGGCCGGGATTGGCGGCCAGCGGACCGTTTTGGAGGCGCTTGATCCGCTGGCGGAGTCTCAGCCTGACCTCGGGCTGGGTGTCAATCAGGTTGTGTCGTTCGCGCGGGTCGGACGCCAAGTGGTACAGTTCTTCGGGCAACTCGGGATTTTCCGGGGCATAGATATATTTCCACTCCGCGGTCCGCCAGCCGACCCGCCGTTCGCGCGGGTCGGAGTGGATACGCAAGAAGGCTTCGAGGTAGGCTTCGAGCTTGAGCGGTGTATCCGCGTGCAGGGCCGGGACGAGGCTCTGGCCGTGGATATCGCTCGGCGGCGTCAGCCCGGCCAGCTCGATCAGGGTCGGCAGGACATCGACTTGGCGCACTGGTTGAGTGACGGTTTTTCCCGCCGGGAGCTGGGGATGGGCGGTGGGACCGATGAACGAGAACACCAGCGGCACACGAATGAGGTCTTCATACACGTCCATCTCGTGTCCTTCGCGCTTGGCTATTGACGAGCCGAAGATGTCGCGGAGCAGGCGATAGGTCCGGTAGCCAAGGTCCGTCTTGACCAGTTTCTCACCGTGGTCGCCATGCACAACGACAATGGTATTCGGCGGGACCGTGTTCATCAGCGTGGCCAGTTGGGCGTCCAGACACGACAGCGCCCGCTCGTAGCGGTTGTGACCGTGGGCCCGGCCGCGGAACTGGGGCAGGATATGCCGATGGTGGTGCAGCTCCCACAAGTGTAACAACAGAAACCACGGCTGTGGAGAGGCGGTTTGCAGACGGTGCCTCAAGTCTGTCCCCCACCGGGTGGAAAGATAGGCCGGACCATCCCGAAAATTATAGGTGTCAAAACCCCGGTCAAGCCGGGTTTCGGGAAACAGCGGACCGCTCACCTCGGCGTGGGTATGATAGCCGTGCGCCTGAAAGACCTCGACTAAGGAAGACACCTGGGGGCTGAGCTTGAGGCCAAAAATAGAGCGGATACCATGCACGAAGGAATAGGTGCCGGTCAGCAGGCTGGCCACACACGGCGTGGTTGAAGAGGCGGACGAAACGGCCTGGGTACAGCTGACTCCCGAGCCGACCAGACGGTCCAAGGTCGGGGTGTGGCAGCCGCGTTGCGGGCCAAAGAGCGCGTCGGCCCGCAAGCAGTCAATGAGCAGGACAAGGATATTCGGCTGTGCCATCATGTACCGCTCTCAGCTATCAGCTACCGAGGGCCCGCTCAAGAACCTCAAGGACCTCGGCCGCTTGAATGCGTTGCATGCACCGGCGGCCGATACGGCATCGCCGTGCATAACACGGGCTACACGCCGCCGGCCCGGCTATTACTAACTCCTCCGACTCCCACGGTGCCGAGCGTATCGGGCTGGTTGCCCCCCACAGTGAGACAACCGGTGCGCCGGTTGCGGCCGCAATATGCATGGGCCCCGAGTCGGGCCCAAAGGCGACCCGGCAGCGCGAGAAGATCCCGATCAGCTCGCGCAGGCTGGTCTGTCCGCTCAGGTCGGTGAGCCCCGGCCCGCCCGCCCGCCTGATCGCCCGCGCAAACGCCACCTCGCCCGGCCCCCCGAGCAGGACAACCCCAAGACCGTGCCCGGTCCTCAGCGCCCGGGCCACCTGAGCGGTCTGCTCGGCAAACCAGAACCGGCTCGGCCAACGCGAACCCAGAAAAAACGCGGCAAACGGCTGCGGCGTGTTCGTCAGCAGGCGCTCAACCCGTTGCTCCTCCCCGGGGCGGAGGCGTAGCCCGAACTCGACGGCCGGTGCGCCTTCTTGTCCTTCCAGTCCCAGGCGCTCGGTAAACTTGAGATACTGGCCCAGCTTGAGCGAAAAATCGGTTACCGGTTCGATGCTGTGGGTATTGAACAGCCAGTTGCCCTCTTTGCTATTCGTCCGGTGGAAGCCCAGCCGGACCGGCGCGGCCGACCACCAACTGACCAGACCGCTTTTGGCGTGCCGCTGCAGGTCAAGCACCAGATCAAACTTCTGGCGTCGGACTGCGCGCAGAAACCGGACAAAGGCCCGCAGTCCGCGCGCCCGGTGGTAGATCAGGATGTCGTTCAGGGCCGGATGATAGTCGAGCAGTGGGGCTGCGGCCGGCTCGACCGCCCAGGCAATATGGCTGTAGGGAGAGGCGCGCCGGAGCCGCATCAGGAGCGGCAGGGCTCTGGTGACATCGCCGATTGCTCCCAGCAGCACAATCAAAATGCGCTGCGGATTATCGACGCAAAGAGGCGGCAGGGTGGTCACGGTCGGGAGTTCTATATCCTATTGAGCGAGAGATTTCCATGTCGCGCCCCGCAAAAAACTCTCCGACCGGGAGCCATGCTTCGGCCAGGGCGAGACGATGCCCTATTGATGGGAGGCGCAGTTTACGCTACAGCCTACAGCCATGCCGGATGTGCGACAGCAGTTGTTGGCGGCCCTGGTGGAGCGCTCCTACCGCTGGGACCCGGTCAAGAAATTCCGGTTGGCCTCGGGACGGCTGAGTGACTATTACCTGGAGTGCAAGCGGACGACCTTTGGGGCGGACTGCCTGCCCCTCGTTGGCCGGGTGCTGCATGAACTCGTCAAGGGCCGGGCCGTGGCCTGCGGTGGATTGACCCAGGGCGCGGATCCCCTGGCCCTTGCCCTGGCCTACTACAGCGCCGGGCAGGACGCCCTGGTTCAGGCCTTCAGTGTTCGCAAACAACCCAAACCGCACGGCACCCAGCGCTGGATTGAGGGCTGCGTCAAGCAGGGAGATCGGGTCTTTGTGCTTGATGACGTAGTGACAACCGGCGGTTCGACGGTCACGGCGATTCGGACCTGCCGAGAAGAGGGCCTGGACGTTCGGGGTGTGGCAGTCCTGGTTGACCGTGAAGAGAACGATGGGCGGCGCACCATTCAGGCCGTCCTCGGCCCGGAGCTGCCGGTCCTGGCCGTCTTTACCCGCACGGAGATTGAAGCCGTTCGGCGTGCTCTCCATCGCTCTCCACCCCCATCACCACCTTAAACAGCTCAGAAAGGAGGACATCCATTGGCAGAAACACAAGGATGGCAAGACGAAACGGTACAGGTCGCTGGTACCGAGTTGACAGTGACGAAGAGAGGCTCCGGGCCCACCTTGCTCGTGTTACACGAAGAACTGGGACATCCGGGCACTACCAGTTGGCATGAAGAGTTGGCCCGAACCCATACGGTGATGATTCCGCACCACCCGGGCTTTGGCAAATCGCCCCGGGTTGAATGGGTCAACAATGTACGCGACCTGGCCGGTTTCTACTCGCAGGTGCTTCAGGACCGGGGTCTGTCCCCGACGAATGTCATTGGCTTTTCGCTGGGAGGCTGGGTTGCGGCGGAGATGGCGGCTGCCAACGCCGGCCAGTTCCGGCGTCTGGTACTGGTTGGCGCGACTGGCATCCGACCGCCCGAGGGCGAGATCAAAGATATGTTCGTGGTGACTGCCCGCGCCTATCTTGATGCCAGCGTGGCTGACATGGAACACACCCCAGAGTTCGCCAAACTGTACGGCGGCGAGCAGACCCCCGAGCAGTACGAAGCCTGGGAAGACGCGCGGGCCGAGACCGCCCGTATCGCCTGGCAGCCGTACATGTTCTACCCCAGCCTGGGTCCGCTGCTGGCCGGGGCCAAAGACCTGCCGACCCTCATCATCTGGGGCCGGGACGATGCCGTTGTCCCGCTCAGCGCCGGTCAAGCCTATAACAAGGCGATTCCCGGCTCTGAGCTCGTCGTGTTTGACAACTGTGGCCACCGGCCCGAGATTGAGCAGACCGACGCCTTTGTTGAGCGGGTTCGGCGCTTTCTGGCCTAGCCCCGCGGTTACGGCTGACCGGGGCGGGTTCGTCCGCCCCGGTTTGCTGAGGAGTCGCAGACCATCAACTCCGGTATTTCTTCAAGTCGGCAGCCAACTTGGCAAAGGCCGCTGTGATAATGCCGGCGTCGTCGATAAGTCCAGCACCTGGAATGAAATCAGGAACAGCATCGATCGGATTAATGAGATACAAAAGAGCGGCAATGGCAATGGCCTTTCCCGTCACAGGAGCGTCTGGGTCTGAGAGGAATTTCCAGAGTGCCACAACCTTATCCCATATCTTGGCGATAGGCCCCCGGTTCATGGCCAAAAGCTCATCTCGATTGATATTGTCAGCATCTCCCATCTGGTTCTCCTTACTCTGCGATTCTCAGGAGTGCGGTGCCCCCTCTCTGTCTCGTCCTGCTATACCGGGCCCAGGAGGAGGCCGCAAGATATGCGCAGAGAGCCAAGCTTGGCCCTGTATTTCGCTTTTTTGGCCGGATTGGGCTATAAGACGCCAAGGGATTGTGCAAGGGCAAGGGACCGTGATTGAGGGAGGCGGTGAGCTCAGGCGGTCATCATTGCCCACTTGATCGCCCACCTTGCAGGAGTAAGGAGCCAGATATGGATTTCAGCTGTTCACCGGAAGAAGAAAAGTTCCGTGGGGAAGTCCGGGCCTGGATGGACGCCAGTGTGCCGGACGACCTGCGGGGCGGCAAAGACGAAGACCTGGAGCCCGAAGAACGCTGGCGGCGCGGACTCGACTGGCATAAGAAACTCCACGAGGGGGGCTGGGTCGGCCTGTGGTGGCCCGATGAGTACGGCGGGCGTGGGGCATCGCTCATTGAACAGGCGATCTTCAATGAGGAGATGAGTCGCCTGGGCGTGTCGCAGGGGGTGAATCTGAGCGGCATTTCGCTGCTGGGGCCGACCCTGATGCACTGGGGAACGGAGGCGCAGAAGGAACGCTTCCTGCCCAAGATTCTGCCGGCCGAACACATTTGGTGCCAGGGCTATTCCGAGCCGGGCTCGGGCTCGGACTTGGCCTCAATACAGACCCGGGCGGTTGAAGATGGCGACTCTTTTGTGATCAACGGGCAGAAGGTGTGGACGAGTTGGGCGCAGTACTCAGACTGGTGTTTTGTGTTGGTGCGGACAGACCCCGACGCCCCTAAACATAAGGGCATCAGCTATATCCTGGTCGATATGCACAGCCCCGGCGTGACGGTCCGGCCCCTGGTTCAGATCAATGGCGACTCGGAGTTCAACGAGGTCTTTTTTGAGGATGTGCGGGTGCCCAAGGAGAACTTGGTCGGCGACCTCAATCAGGGCTGGATGGTGGCGATTACCACCCTCATGTTTGAGCGGGTGTCGAGCGGCAGCTTCTACCGCTTTGAGAAGGTCTTGCCCCAGCTGTACGAGCTGGCCCGACGGCTTGAGTTGGGCGGTCGGCCGGCGATTGAGGACGAGGCCGTGCGCCAAAAACTGGCTCAGTTCTCTATTGAGGCCCAAGCCATCAAGTACAACGACCTACGGCGGCTGACCCGCCAGATCCAGGGCCAGCCGCCGGGACCCGAAGGCTCGTTTTCCAAGATCATGTCGAGCGAGCTCAACATGCGGGTGGTTGACTTTGCGATGGAACTGCTGGGGCCGTATTCGGTGCTGGCCAAAGGCTCGCCGTTTGCCCTGGATCAGGCCCGCTGGTCGTATCGGATGCTGAGCGCACGGGGCGGCACGATCGCCGCCGGCACAAATGAGATTTTGCGTGGGGTGATCGGTGAGCGCGTGCTGGGGCTGCCCAAGTCCCGCTAGAACATCAAACGCTTGACACCCCGGAAAGGCTTGGCCTAGCATGGCCGAACCGCACGAAGGGAGGAAGCTATGGCGAATGGAACAGCGACCAAGATGTGGGCCCTGCCCAACGCAACCTTGACCGTGCCGCAGAGTCTCCTGGCCCACGGCGGGTCCGATACACTGGTGGAGATTCCGTGCCCAGCCTATCTGATCGAACATCCCAAGGGCCTGGTCCTGTTTGACACCGGCTGTCATCCTGCTGCGGCCGATGACCCGGTCGGCCACTGGGGGCCGTTTGCCGAAGCCCTCCAGATCAACTACCCCAAAGAGTTGCTGCTTGACCGCCAGATTCAGGCTTTAGGCTACAAGATGGAAGACATCAAATATGTGATCGTCTCCCACCTGCATCTCGACCACACCGGCTATCTGCACGCCTTTCCGAACGCCAAATTCCTGATTATGGAAAACGAGCTGCGCTACGCCTACTGGCCGGATACGCATCTCCGGGACGTGTTTGTATTCAAAGATATCGTGCCGACCCGCAACTTTGACTGGCTGGAGCTCCAGGGTGACTTTGACGTGTTTGGCGACAGCAGCCTGCACCTGCTGAAAACCCCCGGCCACACGCCGGGCGAAAGCTCGCTGTATGTCCACCTGCCCAACCGATCCATCCTGCTCGTCGGCGATACACTCCACCTGCGGATGCAGTTCGACACCCTGGCCGGGATGCCGCTGGACACCGATCCGATTCAGTCGTCCCTGTCGATCCAGCGCATCAAAGCGCTGCGCGACCTGCACGAGGCCAGCGTCTGGATCTCGCACGACCCCGAGGACTGGGCCGAGTTTCCGCACGCGCCCACGCCGATCGAATAGGCCGGAGAAGACCTATGCCGCTGTACGAATACCACTGTGTCGCCTGTCAGCTCACCTTTGAGGAGCTAAGCTCAATGCGTGAGTCCAACAGGAAGAGGGTCTGCCCGATCTGCAGCAAACGTACCCCCCGGATCGTGTCAGCCTTTGCCATTCGCTCCGGTGCGGTTGATGTCCACGCCGGACAACAGCCCCGGCCCACTCCCCAGAATCAGCTCCAGCGGCCCCTGTGCATGCGCTATCCGCAGGTCCCGCTATCGTGCCACATGGACGAGTACTCGGTCAAACGCTTTGCCGCTCACAGCGTTGGCTGGGGCAACGAATTTGACGACAAGGTGGACACAGCAGTCGAGGTGAGCAAACAGCGCGGGCTGCCGGAACGCAAGTACGCGCCGCCCTCGCACGGTCACGCCCACGGCCCGAACCACAGCCATAATTTCCGTCGTCACGCCCACAGCCACGGCAAGGGCCACTCCTCTGCTGAGGAGGCTCACATCCGCTAGCCACGCGGTCAGGAACCCCGGGCTGCGTCTGCCTCTCCCAGCCGGCAGAGGGCGGAGCATTGCCCGACCCGAGGAAAACCCTATGCAGGTCGCGGTCATCGGTGCCGGTGTGGTTGGCTTGAGTACGGCGCTTGTGGCCCAACAGCGCGGCTGGGCCGTCCCTCTGTATATCGACCGCCTGCCGCTACGGACCACCTCGGTCAAGGCCGCGGCCAGTTTCAAGCCTCACGCGGTAGACTATACCGCGCAGACCCAGCGTCTGCTTGAAGACAGTTGGGCCGCGTGTGAGAAGATTCTTGTCCAGGCCGGTGCGGCCGCGGGCGTGCGGAAACACATCCACTGGGAGGCCGGCAGCGCGCCGAGGCCCAGGGTTGACTATCTGTCGGTGATGCAGCAGGTGCGTATCCTGGAACGCCCCGAGGTGCCCGGGGGACACGCTTTTGGCTGGCAATATCGGACTTTTTTTATTGACATGCCGCTGTACCTGCCGTGGTTGATGGCCCGGTTTGAGAAAAACAGCGGTCGCGTTGTGGTTGTCAAGCAGAAGTTCACCGACCTGGAGCAGCTGGCCAGCCTGCCGGCTGAGATTGTTTTCAACTGTAGCGGCTTGGGAGCACGCTATCTCTGTCACGACCCGCGGCTGATCCCGGTCAAGGGCCAAGTCGTGGTTGTCGCCCCCCAGCCGGACATGGCCTGGTCGGTCAACGCCGACGGCTTTTCCGTCTATCCGCGAAAAACCGAGACGCTGCTGGGCGGAACGGCCAAGCATCAGGTTGACACTGAAACGCTTGACGGCGGAGCGCTGCACCTGATTATCAGCGGTAACAAACGCATCCTGCCCGGTCTGGAGCTGAGCGCAGCCCGCCGTGCCTACGCCGGGCTGCGTCCGTATCGGGAGGGCGGCATTCGGATTGCGGCCGAGGAGCGCAACGGTCGGCGTATTATCCATAACTACGGCCACGGCGGGACAGGGGTAACCCTGTCGTGGGGGAGTGCCCAGACGGCGCTGGGCTATGTCTGAGATGACTATTGAGCAGCTGCGCGGCCGCTATCCACAGTTCAGGTACGAAGCCTGCTCCTACACCCGTCACGGGCAGCGCTTGCAGCTACGTTTCCACTTTATCGTTGGGCCGGATATTGTCTTTCGGCCCGAGCTCAGCCTCGAAGCGGTTGACCCCCAACGGCTGGCTGGCCTGGAGCCGCGGGTTCTCGACAACCTCGTCTTTCATCTCGGCCTGATTGAAATGCTGAGCTACTGGAAAGCCACCTGCTCACCCCACATCCTTGTCAAGGCCGGCCCTTTGGACGCCCGGCAGATTGACTGGTGGAAAGATTTGCTGCTGTACAGCATGCGGGAGTTCTTTTACCGTAACCGTATCAACTATAGGCAAAAAAATTTTGTGCGGCTGAGCACCGACCGCACCCTGCCCGGCAGAAAGCCGGTCTACACCCAAGTGCTACGGGACGAGCGGGATCTGCTGCTGTTGAGCGGCGGCAAAGACTCCGCGCTCAGCGTACAGCTGTTGCGAGACGGCCGCCGGCCGTTCAACGCCCTTCTGCTCAATCCGGCTCCGGCGGCGCACGCCCTGGCCGCACGGGCCGGCTGTCCGGCCCCGATTATTGTCAGCCGGGCGATCGACCCCCGGCTGCTCCAGCTCAACGCCGCCGGCTATCTGAACGGCCACACGCCGTTTTCGGCCTATCTGGCCATGCTCGGGGTGCTGGCCGCGGTGGTGGGCAACTATCGCCGGATTGTGGTCTCCAACGAACGCAGCAGTGAGGAAGCGTCGGCCCAGTTTCTGGGCAGCGGGGTGAACCATCAATACTCAAAGACGCTCCGTTTTGAACGCGCCTTTCAGTGGTATAGCCGTAAATATCTGGCCAGCCGAGCGTATTATTTCAGCCTGCTACGGCCCCTGTACGAGCTTCAGATTACGCGCCGGTTTGCCCGCTATCCCGAGTATTTCGGGGTGTTCAAAAGCTGCAACCGCAAGCTCAAAGAGGACGCCTGGTGCGGTGCCTGCGCCAAGTGCGTGTTCGTTTTCACCGCCTTACACCCGTTTCTCAGAGCCGACGAACTGCTGGGTATTTTTGGGCGTGACCTGTTTGCCGACGAGCGCTCAATTGGCCTTATCCGCGAGCTGCTCGGCTTTCATGACCATAGGCCGTTTGAGTGCGTTGGGACGAGCCGCGAAGTCCTGGCCGCACTCTATCTCAGCATCAACCAGACCAGGCCGACATCCCTGCCGGCGGTGCTGCGCTATGTGGCTGCCGAGATCCTCCCTCGGTCTCCCAATCCTGTCCGTACGGTTGACGAGCTGCTGGGTGGCTGGGGCGAGCGCCACAGCCTGCCCCGGGCGTATGTGGAGTTGCTGCGTCACGGTTTTGACCACGCCATCTGTCCGGGTCCCCAGAAAGCGTGGGCCGGGCAGTGAAGTTTACGGCACTCGGGCCGTCGTCGGTCCTCATTCTGGGCCTCGGCCAAGAGGGGCTGTCAACGCTTGGCTTTCTGCGCCGACGCTTTCCCGACAAACGCTTCGGTCTGGCCGACCGGGCCGAGTTTGACCGGCTGAGCGCCCGGGCCCAGGACCGTATACGCGCCCAACCCGGTCGACTGCGGCTTCATCTGGGGACGGACTATCTGAACAGCTTGGCTGACTATGACGTGATTATCAAATCGCCGGGGATTCCTCCCACCCAGCCCGCTGTCCAGCGGGCCGAGGCGCAGGGCAAGCTGAGCTCACACACCGCGCTGTTCTTCGACAACTGCGACGGGACGATTATCGGCATTACCGGCACCAAGGGCAAAAGCACGACCGCGGCGCTGACCCACGCCATCTTACGCAGCGGCGGAATCGACGCCCGGATCGTCGGCAATATCGGGCGACCGCCGCTGGACATCCTGGCCGACACCGACGCCCGGACCGTGTTTGTGTATGAGCTGTCCTCCCATCAACTGGAAGGGCTGCGGCACAGTCCGCATATTGCCGCGCTGCTGAATATCATGCCCGATCATCTGGATTACTACCCGAGCTTTGAGCACTATGCGCGGGCCAAGCTGAATATAGCCCGCTACCAATCGGCCGGGGATTATCTGGTCTACAACGCCGAATTCGCCCGGCTGAGCCGGGCGGCGGCCGAGTCGTGCGCTCAGACCATCCCCTTTTCCTCCCGGCGACGCTTGGAGCGGGGTTGTTTTGTGTCCAATGGGCAGGTCATCTTTCGCTCGGCAACCGGCGACGAAGAACCGCTGCTGGCAGTCAAAGACATTCCGCTGCCGGGTCAGTTCAATCTGCCCAATGTACTGGCCGCGGCGGCAACGGGTCAGCTGCTGGGAGTCAGGCCCGACCGCTTGGTCGGTGCGGTGCGGAGCTTCGATGCCCTGGAGCACCGCTTTGAGGCGCTCGGCCCCTACCGCGGTATCACCTTCTATAACGCCCCGCTGGCGACCGTGCCCGAGGCAACCCTGGCCCACCTTGATACCCTTGGCCCGGACGTGCAAACCGTTTTACTAGGCGGCTATGACCGACACCGTGACTTCTCCGAGCTGGCCGAACGCCTGGTCAGCGGCCGGGTCAGGAACCTGCTGCTGTTTCCAACCAGCGGCCGGCGAATCTGGCGGGCGGTCTGTGCCCAACAGGCCGAGCCGTCAAGCCACGGTCTTCGGGCCTTTTTTGTCAACAGTATGGAACAGGCCGTGCGTCTGGCCTATGCCCATACCGAGCCAGGCAAAATCTGCCTGCACTCCCCGGCCTCACCGAGTTTTGGGCTGTTCAAAGACTACACAGAACGCGGCAGGCTGTTCAAAGACTGCGTCCGGCACATGGCCACAGTTGGACATGGCCTAGAGACATCCCGGCCGATGCGATAAAGGAAAGGCCCAGACAAGGAGGACACACGGCATGGCAGACACTCCGAACTTTCCCCGCCCTATTCCCGGCTTTGACGCCCAGGAATACTGGGATGGCTGCAAACGCGGCGAGCTGTGGATGCAGCGTCACAAGGAGTCCGGGCAGTGGTATCCGCCGAACCTGTTTGGGCCGTGTCAGGTTTTGGGCCGGGAGTGGGTCAGGGTCAGCGGCAGGGGCAAGGTCTACTCGTACACGATCATCACCCATCCGGTTCATCCCGCGGCCAAAGACCGGGTTCCCTACAATGTGATCCAGGTCCAGCTTGACGAAGACCCCGAACTCATCATGGTCAGCAGTCTGGAGGACGTTGAGAACGAGGCCATCACCATCGGCATGCCGATTGAGGTCGTGTTTGCCGAGCACGAGCCCGAGGTGTATCTTCCCAAATTCAGACCCGTGTAGGAGGTCGGTATGCAACTCAAGCTCGATGGGAAAGTCGCTCTTGTGACCGGCGGCAGCAAGGGCATTGGGCGGGCCGCGGCACTCAGCTTTCTTGCCGAGGGCGCGGCGGTCCTGGTATGCGCGCGGGGGCAAGAAGCCCTGGATGAGACGGTCAAGCTGGCCGGCGAGCAGGGCGCGGGCACTATCCTGGCCGTGCCGGCCGACCTGACGCAGGGCGCGGAGATCAAGGCGGCAGTGGCCCGCTGCGTTGAGCGGTTTGGGCGGGTCGATATCCTGGTCAACAATGCCGGCAGCGCCCGCCCGGGCAATTTTCTGGAGTTGTCGGACGAAGCCTGGCTGGACGACTGGACGCTCAAGTTCTTCGGCTATATGCGCATGGCCCGGGCGGTCTTTCCCCATATGCAGCGCCAGCAGGCCGGGGTGATCGTCAATGTCATCGGCACCGGCGCGCTCAAGCCGATGGGCAGCTATATGATCGGCGGGGCGGCCAACGCCGCGCTCAACCATTTTACCAAGGCGCTGGCCGACGAGGGAGCTAAAAACAAGGTCCGGGTAGTTGGGGTGAACCCCGGGCCGATCCTGACCGAACGCCTCCAGCGTTTCATCTCAACCTTCAGCCCCACGAGCGGCAGCCCGGAAGAAGCTCTGCAAAAGATGACTCCTCTGGGCCGCGTCGGCCAGCCCGAAGAAGTCGCTGACCTGATCCTGTTCCTGGCCTCCGACCGGGCGATGTTTATTCACGGGGCGAATATCACCATTGACGGCGGAGCCAATCAGGGCTTGATGGGCTAGGCAGGGTGAAACCGCAGCCCCCCAAGTCGGGCGCGCTGTATGTGGTGGCCACGCCCATTGGCAACCTTGAAGACATCACCCTGCGCGCCCGGCGGATTCTCGAAGAGGTTGACCTGATCGCCGCGGAGGATACCCGCCAGACGCGTAAGCTGCTGACCCACTACGACATTGCCACCCCGCTGACCAGCTACTACGACCACACTGAACACACCAAAGCGCCGGCCCTGATCGCCAAGCTGCTGGCCGGCCAGTCCATCGCCCTGGTCAGTGACGCCGGCACGCCCGGCATTGCCGACCCTGGCTATCGCCTGGTGCGGGCCGCCTGCCAGACCGCCATCCCTGTGGTTCCGGTCCCCGGCCCTTCCACCCTGGCCGCCCTGCTGAGTATTGGCGGGCTGCCCACCGACCGCTGCGTCTTTGAGGGCTTTCTGCCGGCCAGCCCAGCCCGGCGGCGCACAGCCTTGCGTCGTCTCCAGACTGAAACCCGCACCATTGTGGCCTTTGAGTCCCCCCACCGGCTGACCGCGACCCTGACCGCCCTGCACGACATTTTCGGCGACCGCGAGGCCGTCATTGGCCGTGAGTTGACCAAGCGCTTTGAAGAAGTGCTGCGCGGCCGGCTGAGCGAGCTGCAAGCGCGCCTGCACGGGCGGCCTATCAAGGGCGAGGTGACACTGCTCATCGCCGGCTGCTCTGATCCGCAGGTTCCGCCCGACGAGCAGACCCTCAGCCACGAGATTGAGCGGCTGGCCGGCAAGGGCCTGCCGCTCAAAGACATCGCCAAGCTGCTGAGCGAGCAACATGGCCTCTCCAAGCGGGAGGTCTACGCCCTGGGACTGCGGCTGAAAAAAGCGTAAAGCGTGATGTGAGCCTTCAACTCCAACCGGAATTACGCAGCTCCCATCGGCTCAGAGGCGGCTGGTGCTGCTTTCAAAGACACCTGGACCCTCGATGACATTGACTTGGCTTGGCATGGGGAAGTCGTCGAGCAGAACCCGCCGCTCTACGCGGTGATTGACGCCGCCGGCCTGTCTCATTCCAAAGGCATGAAGTCCTACCTGATTATGATGGCAGTCAGGCTTATCGAGATGGAACGCATACTCGAGCCGACCGGTAGCATTGACCTGCATTGTGACGACACGGCAAGCCACTACCTGAAACAGTTGATGGACGTGCTTTTTGGGAAGGCCAACTATCGGAATGAGATTGTCTGGCAACGGAACAACGGCTCGGCGAAAGGCTCACAACATGAGGCGAAAAAGTGGGGGCGGAACACCGACTCTCTTCTGTACTATGTCCTGGATTCACAGACACCACTCAAGCCCTATCGGGAGATGACGCCGGAAGAACGGCTTGAGAAATACCCCAAGCGGGATGAACAGGGCCGCCCCTATGCTACCCGCCTGTTATTCTGTGGAAGAAGCATGGGACCACGCCCCAATCTCTGTTACGAGTGGGAGGGGTTTACCAACCCTTATGAGAGCGGCTGGCGATTATCGAAACCACGGCTGGAAGAGGAATACGCCAAGGGCAATGTTGTGATCCTGCCGAACGGGAAGCTGGAACGCCGAGCGTATATGTCCCAAGAAGAAAGCCGTGGGGTTCCTCCCGATAACAACTGGACCGACATTCCCCGCCTCACCAACGGCAAAGAGAAGAATGGCTACCCCACACAGAAACTCCTGGCTCTTCTCGAACGGATTATCAAAGCCTCCTCAAATAAGGGAGATGTGGTCTTTGACCCGTTCTGCGGCTGCGCCACAACACTGGAAGCCGCCGAGAATCCTGGTAGGCAGTGGGTCGGCATCGATATATCAGACCAGACCCTCCACATCATCAAGAACCGTTTGCTTGACGCTCAAACCCTCAACTCTTACGAGCCACTGAAAGACAGTGATATCGTTTGCCGCCAGGACATCCCCCGCCGGACTGATCTGGGCAAGCTGCCGCACTATGGCAAGAATCGCCATACCCTAGTTTGGTAAGCAGGAAGGCCGATGCAACGGTTGTCGGGGTGTTTTCCCGTTCGCTCTCTTCGATGTGGACCACATTATCCCACGGGCCGAAGGTGGGACCGACCATATCGATAACCTGCAACTCTTATGCTCCGGCTGCAATCGATTGAAAGGCAAGCGGTCTATGTCCTGGCTGGTTGCTGAACTCAAGAAGCAGGGCCGGCGTCAGTAACCCCTGACCACGCCCTTCGGGGCGGGTATCGATAAGGAGGTTTTATGAAGCTCATCGCAACACTTATCACAGCCGCAAGCCTGCTCTTGCTCGCCTCGCCCGTGTTCGCTGACCTGATTACGTCAACATCTACCCCGGCGGAGTATCGAAAACAGCTTAGCGAGATTATTAGCACTTGGCCGGAGAGGTGGAGGTATCATTGGGAAAGAAGGTTTGTTTGAGGTTCCGCCGACGCTGTCGGGTATATGTTGCTCTTGGATACCGGCCTGGTTTGTTTCACAAGAACCGCCTTATGGCATTCTCTCCACCCACGATGACACGGAAGAACATCTACATGAGGTTGGGCTTGGGATGTCCTGTGCCCAACTCCAATTGCCCCCAATCGGGGCTTACATACGTCAGGAGACAATGGCAACGACCAGTGGACTTGCCGGACGGCTATGACTGGTATGGGCAACGCCTGCCCGCACCATCACCCGCACCTGAACCCGTAGCGACCGACCCCGTTGGCTTTCTCGAAGTCCCTGGCCCCGACTCATTCCAGAGCGGCATAGGCTACATCAGGGGATGGGTCTGCGATGGGCGAGAGGTGGAGATTTACATCGATGACGGGCTACGCCTTCCGGCTACGGCTCGCGGCCTGGACCGGGCTGACACCGAAGAGGCTTGCGGCGACCGCGATAATGGCTTCATCTCTCTCCATCAGTGCCGGTGTTGACCATCCCAGTCGCGCTTGCCACCACAGTTCAGCCGCATTGTGACGACACGGCCGTCTTCGGATGTCACGTCGTTGTAGCCCTCTTCATAGGTCCGCACTTGCCAGTCCGCACTTGTCGGCGATTGCTGTCGCTAGCGCTTTGAAGTCTTCATAGCAATCCTGCACGGCGTAGATATGACCGCCGAGAGCACCGTCGGCTGCTCTGAGCTGGAATATGGGCTTGCGGGCTTCCTGGGCCATCGGCATCAGACTGCGATAGTGCTTCAGCGTGGCGAGGCATTCGGCGTCGTCGTCAGTTGAGCAAGCCGCCACGTTCTGCTCGCCGAGAGTTTCCTTATGATAGACTTCTGGAATCCGGCTGATCCATCTCTGGTAGGCCTGAACAGGACGGCGGCCTCGCACAGCGTGCTGCATCACGATATAGCCGGCTGGCATGATGTCGGCTGAGGGCAGGGGCAGGTTCGGGTCCCGGGGGCGACGGTCCAAACGGTCCCGCCACTCGTCCCGCCAGTCACGCAGCGTCGGCCCAAGGTTGCGGAGACCCTGGAGTGAGAAGAGATCGGGGGCAAGCGGGAAGACGACAAAATTGGCTGCAATGATCGCCGCCCGGTTGATCGCTCCTAGGTTGGGGCCAACATCAAGCAGGACTACATCGGCCTCCCGTATCTCAGCAGCTCTGAGCATCGTCCGGTAGAAAGCCGACTCGGTGCGAAAAGCCGCCTCGTCACGGCTTAGGCAGTCCGGCCAAGATGAAGACAGGTTGGCCTCGAAACTGGACAGGCCGAGGTCGCCAACGATGACACCTAGATTTTCTGTGATTTCCTCCACATGCGGTGGGTCAATATCGCCCAGCCCGCGCAGGATCGGTGAAACCGAGCCGAGGATACTGTCTGGGTGGTGGTCTTCGTCCGGCCACAGTTCCTCAAGGCGCTCTTCACTCAAAAACATGGCACTCAGATTGGCTTGGGGGTCAAGATCCGCGGCCACTACAGAAACGCCGAGATCGGCGTACATCCAGGCGAGATGGTAGACCAGGGTTGTCTTGCCGACCCCTCCCTTGTTGTTGAAGAAGGCGATCGTTCTCATGGCTTCCTCTGAATGGTCGCCAGGACATGGGACGGCTCGTCAACCTTGAACTTGGCCTCGGGGTTCCCGTTCCTGGCCAGGGCATCCTGGGCGAGGATGACGCCGCGGCCGAACTGGTTGACATAGCCCAGGTTTGCCAGAGCCCCGGAAATGACCGGGTTGCGGTAGTCTGTTTGCCTCGGGAAATTTTCAGGTGAAGCCATCCCGTACAGGCCGCCCGGGTTCTGGATTTCAATGCGGTCATCGTACCAGTAGAAGCGCACGGGTGCGTTGGATTCGTAAGAGCGATGCATGATCGCGTTCAACAGGAGCTCTCGAATAGCTACCGTCGGGTAATCGGTCTCAACTCGTTCCCGCAAGGCTGATTCGGTGGACGGATAGGACTGGACCGGGAGTGAGAGAAACGCCTGGATCTCACGCAGGACTGTGACCAGGTCTCCGCTGAATCGCCTTTCGCTGCTCGGATCATTCGTCATCTTCGTGCCTGCCCAGCGGACGAAATGCACCCAGGCACCGGGAATCCAGCGCCGCGGATCCTTGGCGAACAGCAAGACCGCTGCATGTGTGGGACTGCCGGCGGTGAGGTCGTAGAAACGCAGGGAGGCCATCTGCTCGGTATGGTCGCGATTGTTCTCCCTGATGACACTAAGGTCCACCGCAGCAGGTAGATAGCCGACCAGGAACAGGTCCAGAACAAGATCATTAAGCGTACAGCCGTGGCAGGGGCGGGCATCAAATGTCTTTTGCCCAGCAGTCCGCTTCTCTGTCAGAATCCGCTCTTCCTGCTGATTGGCCCCGCCTCGGGACGGGCCGATGCGAATCCAGACCCTCCCCTTGTAGCGGACAGGGGGCAGGTCAGAGGGCATTACCTCCACCACGGCCACATCGCCTTCGGGCAAATTGTACTTCTGGACGGTCATGGCCGGCAGTGGTTCAAAGTTGACGTTTGCGCGTAGAGCCGAGAGAGCCTGGAGCAGTGCATCGGTCACGGTCAGCCCTCCGGCCTTCCCGTTGTTGTTCACTCCAACGAGGAGATAGCCGGGCTGCCGGTGATTGGGAAAGTCGTTGGCAAAGGCGCAGATCGCCTCTCCGAACTTGTCCGTGTTTTTTGTGGAGGAGGTAAATTCTACGCGGTCAGACTCACCGGCCGCCATCAAGGCACGTAATTGATCTGGGCTGATCATGGAGCAAACTACATCACAGCTTGGAGACGCTGCCAAGCTGTGGGTCCGGGTGAGAGCGGTGGTCTGGCTGACTATGGTTCAGATCGATACATTCCGACCCGATGGGGCTAGGTGGTTCAACGCCGGGCGTGTTTGACCCTGTGCCTGAAATCCACTATATCCGTACGGTGCGCTGATGTGCGGCCCGGCGCGTGTTAGCATTACTCCGATTCAGAGGTCTCACATGAAGGTGGGTTGAGCCCGGATGGAATTTCCCCGCATTACACGACTGCCGCCGTATCTGTTCGCTACCCTCGACAAGATGAAGATGGAGGCGCGCTGGGCCGGCGAGGATATTATTGATTTCGGCATGGGCAATCCCGACCAGGCCTCCCCCCAGCATGTGGTTGATAAACTGGTTGAGGCGGCCAAGAAACCCCAGAACCACCGCTACTCCACCTCGCGCGGCCTCTATAAGCTGCGCCTGGCGATCTGTGACTGGTACAAGCGCCGCTTCGGCTTTGAGTTGGACCCGGAGTCTGAGGCGGTGGTGACGATCGGCTCCAAAGAGGGGCTGTCGCACTTGGCGCTGGCCGTCCTGGGGCCGGGAGAGGTGGCGATCTGTCCCAGCCCGACCTATCCCATCCACCAGTATTCGATTGTCATGGCCAACGCCGCCCTGCGGGTCGTGCCGCTGATTCCCGGTGAAGACTTCTTTGTCGCGCTGGAGGAAACCGTGCGCCAGTGCTGGCCGCGTCCCAAGATGCTGCTGATCAACTTCCCCCATAATCCGACTACCGCGGTGGTTGAGCTGGAGTTCTTTGAGAGGATTGTGGACTTTGCCCGGGACAATAAGCTGTTTGTGATCCACGATTTTGCCTATGCCGACCTGTTTTTTGACGGCTATAGCCCGCCGAGTTTTCTGCAGGTGCCGGGCGCAATAGACATTGGGGTCGAGTTCTTTACCCTGTCCAAGTCCTACAATATGCCGGGCTGGCGGGTCGGCTTTGCCTGCGGCAATCCCGAGGCCCTGACCGCGCTCAGTCGCCTCAAGAGCTATTTCGACTACGGGATTTTCCAACCCATCCAGATCGCGGCTATTCACGCCCTGAACGGTCCCCAGGACTGTGTGGAGGAGATCCGTCAGCGCTACCTGTTGCGCCGCGATGTGCTGCTTGACGGACTGGAACGGGTCGGTTGGCATATCCCCAGACCCAAGGGCACGATGTTTGTCTGGGCCCCGCTACCCGAGCCGTTCCGCGACACGGGCTCTCTGGACTTTACCAAATTCCTGCTGACCGAGGCCAAGGTGTCGGTCTCGCCGGGTATTGGTTTTGGGCCGTATGGGGATGACTTTGTCCGCTTTGCCCTGATTGAGAATGAGCATCGTACCCGCCAAGCCATTCGGGGTATCCGCCGGGCCTTTGGCGGGGCGGACAGCCTTGGCGTCGGCGACGCGAGCGTGGGGGCGGTGTGGCAGCGGATGAGCTGAGGCTGGGCCTCATCGGCCTGGGTACGGTGGGCCGCGGCGTTGTGCAACTGCTGGAGCAGAACGCCGAGGCGCTGGCCCGCAAACGGAACTGCCGGCTGCGGCTCGTCCATGTGGCCAGCCGTAGCATGCATACCAACCCCCATCCCGACCTGGCTGATGCCCGTCTGTCAACAGACCCCTGGGCGGTGGTCCACGACCCCGAAGTTGAGCTGTTGGTCGAGTTGATCGGCGGCGCTGAGCCGGCCCGGTCCTTGCTCTTGGCCGCTATTGAGGGCGGCAAGGCGGTGGTGACCGCCAATAAAGCCCTGCTGGCGCTGCACGGCGACGAGATTTTTTCCGCGGCCGAAGAACGCGGCGTACCTCTCGGCTTTGAGGCCAGTGTGGCCGGCGGGATTCCTATTCTGCGCACCCTGCGCGAGAGTCTGGCGGCTGACCGCAACCACGCCCTGTTCGGGATTGTGAACGGGACCTGCAATTATATTCTGACCATGATGCGGGAGCAGGAGGCCGAGTTTGAGACGGCTCTACGCAGTGCCCAGGACAGGGGTCTGGCCGAGGCCGACCCTAGCTTTGATATTGACGGCATTGATGCGGCCCAGAAGCTGACCCTGCTGGCCATGCTGGCTTTTGGCGTGCGGGTGCCCTTTGACGCGGTGTATACCGAGGGTATTCGCCAGTTGAGCCAGACCGATATCCTGTTTGCCCGAGAATTCGGCTATGAACTCAAGCTGCTGGCCATAGCCAAGCAGGAGGACGGGACGGTCGAGCTACGCGTCCATCCGACGCTGGTGCCCCAGCGCAGTCTGCTGGCCGGGGTGGGCGGTGCCTATAACGCGATTTTCGTGCAGGGCCAAGCGCTCGGGTCGTCGCTGTATTTTGGCAGCGGAGCGGGCAGCCTGCCGACCGCGGCCGCGGTGGTGTCGGACATTCTGGACGCGACCAGGACCTGTGGCTTGGCCTCGTCCCGCCAGCTCCCCGGCCTGGGCTATGCCTGGAAAGAGTTGCGCAGTGTACCGATTCGCCCTATGGACGAGGTGGTGAGCGAGTATTATGTGCGCTTTCAGGTTGCCGACCGACCTGGGGTCTTAGCCGCCATCGCCGGTATTTTGGCTGAGCAGTCGATCAGCATCGCTTCCGTCATTCAGCGCGGGCGCAGCAACGGGGACGCGTCTGTCCCCCTGGTCATCCGCACCCATGCCGCGGGTGAGCGCAATCTCAAAGCCGCTCTGCGGCAGGTGAATCAGATCCCGGTTGTCCATGGTCAGGCCGTGTGTGTTCGCATTGAAGAAAACTTAGGCTAGCAGCTTTGGGGATAAGGAGGGACGTGTTATGACAGACGGCGCGTTGGTTGAACCTCTGGCTCCATCTCCGACACCTCCCCCGTTTCGGGCCTGGTTTGGGTGTGCGTCCGGCTGCAGCGGGCAGTGGCCACTCAACCAGATTATCTATTATTGTCCCAAGTGCGGCAGCTTGCTTGACGTCCAACACGATCTGGAGGCACTGAGAGCCCGCTCGGCCGAGGAGTGGAAGCGGCTGTTTGACGATCGCTACCGGCGGACTACCTATCCGTATGGCAGCGGGGTGTGGGGCAAGAAGGAAATGGTGTGCCCGGCGGTAGATAACGACAACGTCGTGTCTACCTACGAGGGCGGCTCCAACCTGTTCTGGGCCGAACGGCTGGGCCGTCAGATCGGGCTTGAAGACCTGTGGATCAAACAGTGTGGAACCGCCCACACCGGCTCGTTCAAAGACCTGGGCATGACCGTCCTGGTCTCAATGGTCAAGCAGATGATTGCCGAGGGCACGCCTATTCCTGCGGTGGCGTGCGCCTCGACCGGCGACACCTCGGCCGCCCTGGCCGCCTATTGTGCCGCGGCTGGTATTCCGGCCATCGTCATTTTGCCCCGCAACAAGGTCTCAACCGCGCAGCTGATTCAGCCCATGGCCAACGGTGCCCTGACCCTGTCCCTGGAGACCGACTTTGACGGGTGTATGCGGGTTGTGCGCGAGCTGTGTACCAAAGAAAATATCTATCTGGCCAACTCCATGAATAGCCTGCGCCTGGAGGGCCAGAAGACCATCTCGCTGGAGATCGCCCAGCAGTTTGACTGGGAAGTGCCCGATGTGGTGATTGTGCCGGGCGGCAACCTGGGCAATATCACGGCCATTGGCCGCGGCTTTCTGCTAATGCGGGAGGTCGGCATGATCGATCGGCTGCCACGTCTGGTGTGTGCTCAGGCGGCCAGGGCCAACCCGCTGTACCGGAGTTATGTCCAGGGCTTTGCGTCGTATCGACCGGTACGCGCCGAAAAAACCCTGGCCTCGGCTATTCAGATCGGCGATCCGGTCAGCGTGCATAAGGCGATCGGGGTTCTGAAGGCGTTCGACAGTATTGTTGAGCAGGCGACTGAGGAAGAGTTGGCCGACGCTGCGGCCCTGGCCGACCGGACCGGCCTGTTCAACTGCCCCCACACCGGGGTTGGGCTGGCCGTCCTGCTCAAGCTGCTCGGCCGAGGAGAGATCACCGCCGGTCAACGCGCCATTGTCATCTCCACCGCCCACGGCTTGAAGTTTACCGATTTCAAGCAGCGTTACCACGAGGGCAAGCTGCGGGGTGTGGCCTCTCACTACGCCAACCGGCCGATTGAACTGACGGCCGACTATGGTCAGGCCAGGGACGCGATTTTTCGTGCTCTGGAAGCGCGCCGGGCGCGAACCCGATCCGTCAGACTGAGGGGGCTGGTATGAAATATGTCGTGCTGCAAGGTGATGGAATGGCCGATTGGCCGGTGCCGGAGTTGGGCAACAAAACGCCGCTCAACTACGCCCACACCCCGCATATGGATCGGATTGCCTCGCGTGGCCGGCTGGGCCTGACCCATACGATTCCCCAAGGCTATCCGCCCGGCAGCGATGTAGGCACGCTGAGCCTGCTCGGCTTTGACCCGCGCCACTATCATACCGGCCGTGCGCCAATTGAGGCGGCTAGTATGGGGGTGGAGTTGGGGCCGGGCGATGTTGCCTTTCGGTGCAACCTGGTGAGCTTTGCCACCCAGGCCGACGGCGGCGAGGTGATGCTCGACTTCACCGCCGGCCATATTTCGAGCGACGAAGCAGCCGAGCTGATTGGCGCGCTGAATGCCGAGCTCGGCGGAGCAGAGTTTCGCTTTCACCCCGGGGTGAGCTATCGGCACCTGCTGGTCTGGCATCAGGGAACAGAACACATGAATAGTACCCCGCTGAATACTACCCCGCCCCACGACATCACCGACAAGCCGCTCGCCGGTCATTTTCCCCACGGTGAGGGGGCCGAGCGGCTGTGCGCCTTGATGGAGCGCTCGCGCGAGATTTTTGCCGAGCATTCCGTCAACCGGCAGCGGCGAGAACAGGGCCACAATCCGGCTTCTAGCATTTGGCTGTGGGGACAGGGCCGGCGACCGGCACTGCCCACCCTGCACGAACAGTTCGGACTTCACGGCGCGGTCATCTCGGCTGTTGATCTGGTCCGCGGCATCGGCGTGCTGGCCGGTCTGGAGGTGATTCTAGTGCCCGGCGCGACCGGTTTTCTGGACACCAACTATCTGGGGAAAGCCGAGTATGGTTTGGACGCACTTCAACACACAGACTTTCTGTTTTTGCACGTCGAGGCTCCCGACGAGGCCGGTCACATGGGGGCACCCGACAAGAAGGTTCAGGCGCTCGAAGATTTTGACCACAAGGTTGTTGGCACCATCTTGAAGGGGCTCGCCAGCCTTGGCGAATGGCGTCTGTTGCTGATGCCCGACCACGCCACCCCGGTTGCAATCAAGACCCACTCTGACGACCCGGTGCCGTTTGCCGTGCTGTCGTCATACGATTGGCAAAACGCCACCCCCCGGGCGTTGGCCTATAACGAGGCCAGCGCCAAGCAGACCGGACTCGTCGTGCCCGAAGCCTGGCGGATCATGCCCCAGTTCATTCAGGGCCGAGACATTGGCTCAGATGCGTGAGCTCGGGTTGGGAGCCACACCGCTATGGAACGCAACCTCGCGCTCGAAATGGTCCGGGTCACCGAAGCCGCCGCCTTGGCGTCTGCCAGACTGATGGGCCGTGGGGACGAAGTTGAGGCTGATTATGCCGCGGCTAAAGCCATGCATCGTTTGTTTTCGGCCATTGAGTGCAACGGCCAGATTGTCATTGGCGAGGGCGAGGAGGAGGCGATTCCTATGCTGTACATCGGCGAAAGACTGGGAAACGGGGTTGGACCGCCGATTGAGCTGGCACTTGACGCCTTAGAGGGTGCGACCTCATGCGCAAGCGGTTCGCCAGACGCCATTTCGGTCATTGCGGCCGCCGAGCCGGGTGGCTTTCTGTGCTGTCCACCCAACTGCCACATGGACAAAATTGCGGTTGGGCCACAGGGCAGGGACGAGATTGATCTGAACAAGTCGGTTGAAGGAAATTTGAGAGCAGTAGCCAGGGCCAAGGGCGTTCCTGTCCCTAACCTGACCGTGATCGTGCTGGACCGGCCCCGCAACGAAGGTCTGATGAGCGAACTGCGCCGGCTCGGCAGCCGGGTCAAGCTGATCAGTGACGGCGACCTGTCTGCCGCCTTGGCCACCACCCATGAACCGGCCGGGGTTGATTTGCTGATGGGTATCGGCGGGGCGGCCCAAGGCGTTCTGGCCGCGGCCGCGCTGCGCTGTATTGGAGGAGCAATCCAGGGGCGCTTTCGGCCCCGCAATCAGGACGAGGCCAAGCAGCTGCATGATGTCGACATCTATGATTTTGGCAAGACGTATAGCACCGAAGAGTTGGTTGGGGGGAATGTCATGTTCGCCGCTACCGGGGTGACGACCGGCGGCTATCTCAAAGGCGTGCGCTTCTACGGCGGAGGAGCGATGACCAACTCGGTCGTCCTGCGTTCTGAGACCCGGACCTTGCGGCTGTTGGAAACCTTTCACCATTTTGAGGAACACCCGGAGTACTGAGATGGCCTACGAGAACCTTGTGTTTGAAAAAGACGGCGCGGTTGGCGTTCTGACCGTCAATCGGCCCAAAAGCCTGAACGCGCTCAACCCGGCCACCGTGCAGGAAATTACGGCCTGCCTTGAACAGGTGTGTGGCGACGCTTCGGTACGGTGTCTGATTATTACCGGCGCGGGCGAGCGGGCGTTTGTGGCCGGGGCCGATATCTCGGCTATGGTCGATATGACACCGTTGGAGGGCAAAGCGTTTGCGAGTAGCGGCCTGCATGTCGGCCGGACGCTGGAAGAATTGCCTGTTCCGGTGATTGCCGCGGTCAACGGCTTTGCCCTGGGCGGGGGAACCGAGCTGGCCCTGGCCTGTGACCTGATCATTGCCGCGGACACGGCTAGGTTCGGCCAGCCCGAGATCAACCTGGGTGTGATTCCGGGCTTTGGCGGCACCCAGCGTCTGGCCCGCCGGATCGGTTTGCCGCTGGCCCGCGAGTTGATCTATACCGGGGACATGGTCGACGCCGAGACCGCGCTGCGCTACGGTCTTGCCAACCGCGTTGTGCCATTGGCCGAGTTGATGACCGAGGCCAAAGCCCTGGCCCACAAGATCGCGACCAAGCCCCCGATTGCCATTCGCCAGGCCAAGGCGGCGATCAATTCGGGCATTGACATGGACATCGCCAACGCCAGCCGGTTTGAGGCCGAGGCGTTTGCCATGACCTTTGCGACCGGGGACAAGCAAGAAGGCATGACGGCATTTCTGGAAAAACGCGAGGCCAGGTTCACGGGTACCTGACAGGTCTCCCCCTCTTGTCTCCAATCAGGTAAGGTATATGCTGCTGACCATCGCGTGCCAGGGAGGAAACATGAACAAACACGAATGGCTGGCCCAGAAGTATCCCAAGCAGGGCGAGCGGCTGGAGCGTTTTTCGACCGTCTCCGACATGGAGCTTGCCCCGCTCTACACCCCCGAGGATAAGAACGTGACGGACCATGAACGGGACATCGGCCTGCCGGGCGAATATCCGTATACCCGCGGGGTCTATCCGAATATGTACCGTGGCAAGTTCTGGACCATGCGCCAGTTTGCCGGCTTTGGCACGCCTGAGGATACCAATCAGCGTTTCAAGCTGCTGCTGGCCGAGGGCCAGAGTGGCCTGTCAACCGCCTTTGATATGCCGGTCCTGATGGGCTACGACGCCGATAATCCACGCTCGATCGGTGAAGTCGGCCGCGAGGGCGTGTCGGTCTCCACCCTGAACGATATGGAACGCCTGTTTGCCGGCATTCCGCTCGATAAGGTTACCACTTCGATGACCGTCAACTGCACCGCCAGCATCATCCTGGCCATGTATATTGCGGTGGCCGATCAACAGGGCGTGCCACGCGCCCAGCTCGGCGGGACGATCCAAAACGACATACTCAAAGAGTATATCGCCCAGAAAGAGTGGATCTGCCCGCCTGAGCCGGCGGTGCGGATTGTCACCGACATGATTGAGTTCTGCACCAAAGAAGTGCCGCGCTGGCATGCGGTGTCGATCTCCGGCTACCATATCCGTGAGGCCGGGGCGACCGCGGTGCAGGAGTTGGCCTTTACCCTGGCCGACGGCATCGGCTATGTGCAGTCGGCCCTGCAACGCGGCCTGGACGTGGACGAGTTCGCTCCCCGGCTGTCTTTTTTCTTTGATATCCATAACGACTTCTTTGAGGAAATTGCCAAACTCCGGGCGGCCCGGCGCATGTGGGCCAGGATTATGAAGGAGCGCTTTGGTGCCAAACAGCCCAAGTCGCTGTTGCTGCGTACCCACTGCCAGACCGCAGGGGTGAGTCTGACCGCCCAGCAGCCGATGAATAATGTCGTCCGGGTAGCCGTCCAGGCCCTGGCCGGGGTGTTGGGCGGAACCCAGTCGCTGCACACCAACTCAATGGACGAGACCCTGGCCCTGCCGACCGAGCAGGCGGTGATGGTGGCCCTCAGAACGCAGCAGATCATTGCCGAAGAGAGCGGAGTGACCAACACGATCGACCCCCTGGGCGGCAGCTGGGCGATTGAGGCCCTGACCAACCGAATTGAGCAGGAAGCCTCTGCCTACATTGAGCGCATTGACGAGCTGGGCGGGATGATCAACGCCATTAACACCGGCTACCCGCAAAAGGAGATTGCCGACTCGGCGTACCGTTATCAGCAGCAGCTCGATGCCGGCGAAAAAATTATCGTCGGCGTGAACAAGTATCAGGTTCCGCCCGAAGAACGCCCGCTCGATATCCTCAGAATCGAACCCGAAGTCGAGCGCAGCCAGATTGAGCGGGTCACAAAGATCAAGGCTGAACGTCTGCCGGCCACGGTCAACGAACATCTCGGCCGGGTCCACGCCGCGGCCCGCAACGGCACCAATCTGATGCCGCCGCTGATTGAAGCGGTCAAAGCCTCCTGCACCCTGGGTGAAATCTCGGATGTCTACCGGGACGTGTTTGGCGTGTACCGGGACCCGGCTTGGCTGTAGGTTTGCGTAACGGAGGATGGCACTGTGTCCGACAAGAAAGTCTTGCGCATTCTGGTGGCCAAAGCCGGCCTGGACGGCCACGACAGGGGAGCCAAAATTATTGCCCGCGCCCTGCGTGACGCGGGTTTTGAGGTGATTTACACCGGACTCCATCAGACGCCGGAGATGATTGCCGAGGCCGCGGTCCAGGAAGACGTGGATGCCATCGGGCTGAGCATTCTGTCTGGAGCGCACATGACGCTCTTTCCGGCCATTCTGAGCGAGTTGGGCGAGCGGGGGGCTGAGGACATCGCGGTCTTTGGCGGCGGGATTGTGCCCGATGACGATATCCCTCAGCTCAAACAGACCGGGGTCAAAGAGATTTTTACGCCCGGGGCGAGCACGCAGACGATTGTGGACTGGATTCACGAGAACGTGGAACCACGCGCCGGAGTAGTCTGAGGCGTGCCCTACGACGTGGCGATTATCGGGGCGGGGCCGGCCGGGACGGCCACCGCTCTCTCCTTGCTGAAGGCCGAGCCGAGGCTTGGCGGCAATATCCTGCTGCTTGACAAGGCCATCCACCCCCGCGACAAGATCTGTGCCGGGGGACTCATCCCCCACACCCTCGACTGTCTTGATGAGCTTGATGTCCCGCTCAGTATCCCCCACGTCACGGTCGGGCGGGCCGCGGTGCGTGTCCCGCCCGACCGGCAGGTAACGTGCGAGGACGGCGGCATGTGTTCGATCGTCCGGCGTAACGAGTTTGACTTTTTGCTCGTCCGCGCAGCCGAAGAGCGTGGGGCCGCGGTTCGCCAGGCTGAGAAGCTGCTCAACGTGGTGCAAGAGGCAGAGGGGGTCCGGGTGATGACCGATAAACAGACCTATCGGGCCCGGGTCGTAGTCGGGGCTGACGGCTCGGGCAGTCGGGTGCGCCGCCGGCTCCTCGGGCCGGAGCGCGCGCCGATTGGCCGGGCGCTGATGTGTGAGGTGCCGGTGGCCGCCACCAACTGGGACGGGTTTGCTCAGCACCGCTACGATTTTAACTTTCTGCCCGTTCCCTACGGCTTGCAGGGCTATCTGTGGGCCTTTCCGTGCCTCATCGGTGGGGTGGCGCATGTGAATATCGGCATCTACGCCTTGGGTCAAACCCGGCTGGCCAGTACTGAGCTGCGGCGTCTGCTCGGCGCTGAGGTTGCTGCGCTGACCGGGCCGGCCTCCCGCCGGCCGGCCTATCGCTTGCGGGCTTTTCCCATCTGTGGCTACCATCCTCGTCGCCCCCTGGCCGGCCGGCGAGTGGTGCTGGTCGGCGACGCGGCCGGGGCCGAGCCGCTGATGGGTGAGGGCATCTCTTTTGCATTCGAGTACGGCAAGTTTGCTGCTGGCGAAATTGTGTCGGCGCTGCGCAGCCGGCGCGTCGATTTCAGCGGCTATACCGAGCGCTTTGCCCGCTCCAGAGTCGGCAAAAAGCTGTTCCGTCTGGCGCTGACAACCCGGCTGTTCTACGGACCGGCTTGGCGCTTCTGGTTTGGTCTGGCCGCCCGGAGCCGACGCCTTCAGTCGGTCGGGCTCAAGTGGTACAACGGAGTCGAGGGCTGGCATCAGCGTAGCGGCTGGGAGGCCGTCCGGGCAGTGCTGCACGCCCCCTCAGACCCGTGGTCAAGCCGGCCCTGAGGCTGCGGCCTCCGCATTGAGGAGAAAAAAGACCGATGGCTGACCGCAAAAAGACATCCGCCGGCACGACCCCTGTCCGCAGAAAAAAAGCTGCGCCGCCTCGGAAAAAACGGCGCTGGTTGCTGCCCAAGTTTCTGCTCATCATCGGCTGTGTCGTCGCCCTCGGTGTTCTTGGGCTCGTGCAGTTTCTTGACAAAGAAGCGCGCCGAATGGGGATTTTTCAGCCCCGCCCGAGCCAAGCCCCGTCCCCCCCGCTTGAGGGAGACTATACACCGGATGAGAAGCGGCAGTTGGAGGCTCTTTTGGAATCCGAAGACCGCTAGGACATCTATATGGACTGTGTTGACGAACTCCAGCGTCCGATTGCGCTGCCCGCCCCGCCGCGGCGGATCGTGTCGCTGGTGCCGAGCATCACCGAGACCCTGTTCGCCCTTGGCGCGGGCGCGTCTGTTGTGGGGGTAAGCAGCTTCTGCACCCATCCGCCCCAGCCGGTGGCCCGGCTGCCCAAGGTCGGCGGAACCAAAAATCCTGATCTCGAAGCCATCCTGGGCCTGCGGCCCGATGTCGTGATCCTGAACGAAGAGGAGAACCGGCGCGAAGATTTCGTCTGGCTGGAAGAGCGCGGTGTGTGCGTGTATGTGACCGCGCCCCGGACGGTCAGAGACGGGATCGCCATGATCGAAGGGCTGGGGCGGCTGACCGGCCGTGCGGAAGACGGACAGACCCTGGCCCACGCCCTGCGCCGGCAGGCGGAGTGCGCAGGGGAATCGTCATGCCTTCCTGATGAGTCTGATATAACGATTCCCCTTGTGGCAATGCACCAGCCCCGTTTGCGCGTCTTCTGCCCAATCTGGCGCAAGCCCTGGATGTCGTTTAACGCCCAGACCTATAGCGACGATATGCTGTGGACATGTGGCGGGGACAATATCTTTCGGGCCAAGGCCGAGCGCTACCCTATCGTCAGCTTAGACGAGGTGGCCGCGGCCGACCCGCAGGTCGTAGTCCTGCCGAGTGAGCCCTATCCGTTTGCTGCCAAACACCTCGTTCACCTCAGACCCCTGGCCGACACGGTCGCCGGGACAAGGGGCCATGTCTACTGCGTGGACGGCAGGGCGCTATGCTGGTACGGGCCGCGCATCGCCGACGGTCTGGCCCAGTTCCGCCGCCTGTTCGCCACGGTGCGCGCCAGCCTGGACGTCATCTGAATCGTCTTGCCTTCCTCTCGATCTGAGACGACGATTCAGCTTTGACTGACATGGCCCGCCCCGACGACGCCCTGCGCAAAGTCCCGCCCCAGAATGTCGAAGCCGAGGAATCGGTCCTGGGCGGCATCCTGACCGACGCGACTGCCCTTGACCGGGTGGTGGAGGTCCTGGGGGTGGACGACTTCTACCGCGAGGCCCATCGCACCATCTTCCGCGCGATGCTCGGCCTGAGCGAGCGGGGGGAGCCCATTGACCTGATTACGCTCAGTGATGCCCTGCGGAGCGGGGATGCCTTGCCGGCGGTCGGCGGGGCCACCTATCTGGCCGGCTTGGTGGACCGCGTGCCGAGCGCGGCGCGTATCGCGACCTATGCCCGCCTCGTGCGCGAGAAGGCGGTCATGCGCAGCCTGATCCGCGTCTCCAACGAGATCGCTGGGCGCTGCTACGACGGCCAGGAGGACATCGAGACCTTTCTGGACGAGGCCGAACGCCTCATCTTTGACGTGTCCGAACAACGGGTGCGGCCGGCGTTTACCAAGGTCGGCGATCTGATCATGGACACGATCAAGACGGTGGAGCAGCTCTATGAGCGCAAGGAACTGGTCACGGGCGTGCCGACTGGCTTCCTGGACCTCGACCGCCTGACCGCCGGACTCCAGCCAGCCGACCTGATCATCATTGGCGCGCGGCCGAGCATGGGCAAGACGAGCTTCGCCCTGAATATCGCCCAGCACGTCGCCCTCCACCGGCAGGTCACGGTCGGGGTCTTCTCGCTGGAAATGTCCCGCGATCAGCTGATGCTGCGAATGCTGTGCGCGGAGGCCCGGGTGGACCTGTCCAAGGTCCGCACGGGCTATCTCGGTGAGCGCGACTTTCCGCACTTGGTCCTGGCGGCCAGCCGCTTGGAGCAAGCGCCGATCTTTATTGATGACACCCCGGCCCAGAATGTCCTGGAGATGCGCGCCAAGTCCCGCCGGCTCAAACGGGAAGCCGATGTGGGGCTGATCGTGGTTGATTACCTCCAGTTGATGCGCGGCTTGGCCGCGGAGGAAAACCGCACCCAGGAACTGTCCGAAATCTCCCGCAGCCTCAAGGCGTTGGCGAAGGAGCTGCATGTGCCCATTGTGGCCCTCTCGCAGCTCAACCGCCAAGTGGAGCTGCGCGCCGACAAGCGCCCGGTCATGTCGGATATCCGGGAGTCCGGCAGCATTGAGCAGGACGCCGACGTGATCATGTTCATCTACCGGGATGAGATGTATAAGGCCGACTCGCCGGACGAGGGCGTGGCTGAGGTGCTGATCAGTAAGCAGCGCAACGGCCCGACTGGCACGGTGCGCTTGGCCTTCCGCCGTGAATACACTCGCTTCGAGAATCTGGTGGAGGAAGAGGAAGACGGCGGGGAAGGGGAATGAGGGGGGAGCTTCACTCGCCTTTGACACCTCGGCCTGGGGCAAAGACCTGAGCCAGGGCAGGATGCCGGAAGAGCAGGCTGGGGTCCTGGCACGGTCGCAGGCGGCATTGAGTGACGAGAAGCTAGCGACAAAACGGGGCCTGAAAGAGCTGGAGGCGCGCCTGACCCACGCCCGGAAAGATCAGGAAGCCCGGATGGCTCATAACCTGAAAGAATTGGAGAGGCCGATGATCCTGCGCGTCGGCTCAATGATGGTCGGGGCGGTGGCGGTGCTGGTGAAGCTGTTGTGAACGGCCGCAACGCGCCTCTCCTCCTGCCGGGTGCTCAAACCCTGACCAAATCCTGAAGTGCGGTGCAGTGTACATCTCCCAACTGCCAGGATCTCAAAGTCTCATGGCGGGCAGGTTGATGACCTCGTGTAAAACGTGTGTACATCTCCCAACTGCCAGGATCTCAAAGTCTCGTCGCCTAACAGGGCGACTCTGTACGATTTTTTCGCCAGTGTTTCAAGCACCGCCGTGTGAACGCTCATCCGTTTTCCGGTTTGGGGCCAATGTTTGACTTATACAGCAAATTTTTTGCTGCGTTGATGTCGAGGTCAACTCTATGCCCGCGGAGACAGTTCCGCCACAGCGCGTCGCGGGGGCCTTTCAGCGAAACCTGATGGTCTGCACCCAGGGACGATGACTGCGCCGCCTCCCTCTCGACATACTGCCCCTGACTCTTGCGGCTCGCCTCTTTGAGATACTGTCACAGGACCGACAGGCCGACAAACGCCCGCTGCTTCTCCGCCGACCTCAGCCTTCCGTCCTTCTCCTGCTCCGACATCTCCTTCAGCGACAGCGCTTCTACGTTTACCTGCTTGTATCGTTGGCAGACGCCGTAGGCCCACTGCCGGTAGAAGTTGTTTCGCATCCGTCAAGTACGCCGGTCAAGGCCGCGATGTTGCCAATCAATTCGGGTGGTCCGGTTTGCCCGGTCCTGGAGCGGAACAACAGCCTGATGGTCCGGGGGAAGCGCGGCGAGGAGGGTCAGGAGACGTTGCCGACTCACCGTCTTCGGCTTCTGCCCGCCATTCCGGTCGTTCTTCTTCCCCTCCGCTAATACATCCTCCACTATCAGCCGCGCTTTTTCTGGGAGCGATTCGGTATGGCCTTCAAAGCCTTTTTTGAGCGCCTCCTTGATCGTGTTTGTGTGCTTGTCCATATCACCCTGCAAGACATCACAGCCGTACCGCCAGCGCTTGACGATCGGAGATGGGAGCGTCAAGACCTCCTCGTGGCCATTCTCTCCTGCCAGGGCCGCTACGCGAATCTCATTGCCCACGAGACGATACCCGATATCTATGCCGCAGGCGCGGGGCGAGGGCGTCGGTCAATAAAAGTCGGGCTTCGGAACCTCGCAGGTGACGAGCAGCTTCCATTCCATTTGTGGCGCTTGCCGCCGTCCCTCTTTCCCGACGATCTGCCAGCCGGGTTGGTTCGTCTGCCGTCCGACGAGAGCAACCGACTTGATACGGACACCGGACGGTAAGGGGCGATGATAGGCAATCTCAAAGGAAAGATGTGGGTGCGCCTGGGCGGATGCGGAGGGTGCAGCGCCGGCGTTTCGGTTTGTCTGGTATCCAGTCGCCAAGAACAAACCGTCCGCCATCCTCTTCCGCTTTCTGGAGCGTGAGCCCGCCAGGGTACCACTCGGTGAAGTGGACATTGTACAGCGGCCAATACTTCGGCTTCAGCATTGCTCCCTTCTTGCGATTCTCTCGCAGGGCCGTCAAGAAATTGTCACAGATACGCTCTCTATTGCCTTGAACGAGATATTTGGCCTTGCGCATGGCCTTCATCTTTTCTTTCCATTCGACCCGATGGGCCGCAAGAGTCGCCTTCTTCTCGGTCTTGGCCTGTTGTTTTGCTGCTTTGAGGCGTGAGTAAGCCTCCTCCTTCTGTTGCTGCAAGATGTGGCGGTGTTCGGTCTTGTGTTTCACTTCGGGTGTGTGTTTCCGGCTCCGGTTCTGGACATACAGGTTCTTGATGTCGTGCCCGACCTGTTTGATGCTCTCCTCCAGCCGGTCAACACGCTTCTGGGCGGCTTCAACCTGTGGGGCTGCCGCGATGAGAGCCTGATACTCCTCAGTGTCCTGGTTCCCAATCCGCACAAGGTCGTTCCAATAGTCCATGCCGGCTCGAGCTTCGTCTTTCATACAGCCAGGAGCGTGTTCAAAGGACTGTACGCCAGGGAGGTAGGCACACGGTAGGCGTAGACGAGGAGCGGGTTGTCATTGAGGCGTTTGCGCGGCATGGCGTCTATCTCCTGCTGGGCGGGGACAGGGCGCGGAGGATGCGGCGGACTGTTGCCTCGACCTGTTGGCTCAGGACAATGTCGCTGATCATGGCTACGGCGTCGGCCCCCGCGGCCAGGGCGGCCGGGGCCCGCTCGGCGCTGATGCCACCGATGGCCACAAGTGGCAGGCTGGTCTGGGCGCGGACTTGGCGCAACTGCTCAAGTCCCCGGGCGGTGTAGCCGGTCGCCTTGGTCTGGGTGCCAAACAGCGGCCCAAAGCCAATATAATCCGCCCCCTCGCGCTCTGCGGCCACGGCCTGAGCCGGATCGTGGGTTGAGACGCCGATAATTGTGTCCGGTCCTAGCACGCGATGGGCCGCGGCGCAGGGCAGGTCGTCTTGGCCGATGTGCAACCCGTCGGCCTCAACCGCTCGGGCAATGTCGGCCCGGTCGTTGATGATCAGCAGGCAGCCGTGTTGCTGGCAGATAGCCCGCGCTTGGCGGGCAATGGCCAGAAAGTCGCCGGCCGATTGCGCCTTGAAGCGGAGCTGCACCAGCCGGGCTCCACCGGCACACATCTGGCGGGTGAGTTCACACCAGGACAGCTCCGCTCGGCCCAGCGTATCGGCGATGGCGTACAGCGGACTTGGAAAAGCGAAAGGGGTCATTTATTTCTTGCGCTCAATTTTCAGGCTGGCCATCTTCTTGCGCAGGGTGTTGCGATTCATGCCGAGCAACTCGGCCGCCTTGAGCTGATTCCCGGAGGTATGCTCCAGGGTCAGTTCAATCAGGGGTTTTTCGACCTGGGCAAGAATGGCCTCGTATACATCGCCGGCATCAAGCGAGGCGGAGTGTTGAAAATAGGCGCGCAGCTTGCGCCGGACAAGGGCTTCGAGGGACAGCTCGGCAAGATTTTCCGGGAGGCTGGGCGAGGCAGCCGGCAGCGCTAAGTCAGTCCGGGTCAACAAGCGCCCGGGGGCCAGGACCGCGGCCCGCAGCAGCGTATTTTCCAGTTCACGCACATTGCCCGGCCACGCGTGGTGGACCAACATCGCCTCGGCCTCGGGCGTCAGCCCGTTGACCTCGGTCCCCATCTCGCGGTTGATCTTTTCCAGGAAATAGGCGCTCAGGGCAGGAATATCCTCCCGCCGCTGACGGAGGGCGGGCAGGGTGAGCGGCACTACCTGGAGGCGGAAAAAGAGGTCTTGGCGAAAGCGCTGCTCTGTGACCGCTCGGGCGAGGTCCTGATTGGTCGCGGCAATGATCCGGGTGTTGATGTGAATCACGCCGCGCCCGCCTACCCGGGTGATTTCCCGCTCTTGCAGGACCCGCAGCAGTTTGGCTTGGAGGGCCGGCGGCATATCGGCCACTTCATCCAGAAACAGGCTGCCGTCGCTGGCCTGTTCAAATTTGCCGAGCCGCCGTTCAACCGCGCCGGTGAAGGCACCGCGCTCGTGACCAAAGAGTTCACTTTCCAGCAGATCGAGCGGGATGGCCGCGCAGTTAATCCCAATGAACGGTCCGCGCCAGCGGGGCGAGTGGTGGTGAATGACCCGGGCGACGAGTTCTTTGCCCGTGCCGCTCTCTCCCTGCACCAGGACGGTGGCGTCGCTCTTCACAATCCGGCCGATCGTTTTATACACCTGCTGCATGGCCGGGCTCTGGCCAATCATATGCGCGGTGCGACCCTCAATCGCGGCAGACGGTGCCGACGGCTGGCTGTCAGTCAGGCGGCTGACCTCCAGGGCACGCATGACCAGGGCTTTGACTTCTTCAATATCAAAAGGTTTGGTCAGGTAATCAAACGCGCCGCGCTTCATGGCCTCAATAGCGTTATCGAGGGTCGTCTGACCGGTCATGATAATAATCGGGGTGTGGCGCTGTTGGTCTGCCTGCTGGGTCTGGAGCAGAATGTCAAGACCGCTGCGCTCTGGCATACGGATGTCGAGCAGGGCCAGGTCAAAAGCCTGGCTGGCCATCGCTTCTGAGGCCCGTGCTCCGTTGTCAACCGTTTCGACTGTATGCCCCTCGTCGCGCAGGGTGTCTGCCAACACGCGCCGGATGAGCTCTTCGTCGTCAGCAATAAGAATAGTGCCTGGTGGGGTGTCAAAGGGGGTGCTGGGTTGCATAGCGGCTTACGACTGCGGGTGGGGACCGATGGGGAGATAGACCTGGAAGTGCGCGCCGTGGCCGAACTCGCTTTCGACCCGGATGGTGCCGCCGTGCTGGGCGATAATCCGTTGGCTGACGGGCAGTCCTAAGCCCGTGCCTTGGTTTTTGGTGGTGAAGAAGGGGGTGAAGAGTTGGGGCAAGTGCTCGGCGGCAATGCCTGGCCCGTTGTCGCTGAAGTCGATTGATAGGAAGCGGCCCCGCCGCGCCCGCTCGCCCCGCAACAGGTGGAAGTTGGTCGCCATGCGGGTTGACAGGGTCAGGCTGCCGTGGCGGCAGCCGTTGAGGGCCTGGAGGCTGTTCTTGATGAGGTTGCGAAAGACCTGGGCTAGGGCGGCTTCGTCTCCCAGCACATCTGGCAAACTGGGGTCAAAGTGGGTCTGGATGGCAATCTGGGGCGAAACAGCCCTGCGCTCGAGCAGCAGCACGTCGCTCAAGACCTTATGGACGTTGATCGGTTGCAGGGCAAAGCGGAGTGGGGCGGTCAGTTGCAGGAGCTGTTCCAACAGTCCGCCCAAGCGGTCGATTTCTCGAATCATAACCGCGGTATACTCCTCCGCGGTGTAGTCTGCTGACGAGCCGCTGAGCCGGCCGTGCAGGAGCTGAACCGCTCCCCGGATACCGGCCAGGGGGTTTTTGATCTCATGCGCCAGTCCCGCGGCGACCACCCCGAGTTGGGCTAGGTGGTCGGCGCGCCGCGCTTCTTCGGCCAGCTCTTTTTGGTAGCTTAGATCGTGCAGGACGAGGCTCAGGCCGAGCAGCCGTGTCGTGTCGTTAAAGATCGGTGAGCAGGTCGCCCGGGCCGGGGTCAGGCGCTGTCGGCGACTGGTGATAATCCCTTCGCTGGCGGTTGGGCTGTAGGCCGAATGCAGGGTCCGCTCGATAATATCGACGATCCAGGCGTTGGCGGCAAAGACTTGGCTGTACGGCTGGTGGCCGACCTGGGCCGGCGACTGGCCGATGAGGGTGGCCGCGGTAGGGTTGAGAAAGGCAATCCGCCGGTCCTGATCAATGACAACAATGCCTTCTTCAAGGCTGGCCAGGACATGCTCCCAGGCGTTGGCCGGAAAGGCCGGCTGAGATGTGGTGAGCCGTAGGTCCATTGAACATCCCATCGCAAACTGTCGTTTTCCTGTCAAGGCGGGGTTGCCAAAGCGCCGTGTTGGCGGATATGGAAGAGGCTATGCGCTATTCTGAAGCTAGGTGCCGGGCCGCGGCTGAAGCCCTGGTGAGACGGCTGAGCGACAAGGGACTGATCCAACTTCGGACTGAGCCTCAGCGCGGGGTTGAGAAGGTGGCCCAAGCCTTGCTTGACAATTTTCGCCGGGAAGAGGAGTTGCGACGCGAGGCCGAACGGCTGGCCGAGGCACATATGCCGGCCGGTCAGGCGGTGGACCGCCACAGGGTCGTTCAGATGATTACCCAACGCTTGGCCGAAGAGCGTAACTTTGTCTTATGAGCCGTGTATCCGACAACCGTATTGCGGCTCTGGCCCGGCTGACGCTGCGGGTCCTGGCCAGTCAGGGCCGGCTGGTCAACGAGCGGGCCGCCCTGGCCGAGAGTAAGCGTGTGCTGGCCGAATACTTCCAGGTTGACGAGAAAATCGACGCGCTCGTGCGGCGCAAAATTGCCTCGCTGTCACGGCGGGTTGTGCCGGACAGCACCGAATGGAGCGTGTTGTACCGCCGCTACTTTGAGGAAGAGCGACGCAAGCGCAAATTCTGAAGCTTGTTGCTTGACAAGCGCAACAGAGTGATTAAGTTGTCAGAGATTCCACCGCCGCGGGGCCCGCGCCCTGTGCGCCTACGACAACAATATAATATCCTCAGAAAAGAAAGGAGAGGAGGCATGAAAATTCGACCCTTACAGGATCGGATCATCGTAAAACGGATGGAAGAAGAGGAGAAGACCGCGGGCGGCATCATTATTCCCGACACGGCCAAAGAGAAACCCCAGGAGGGCAAGGTCATTGCCGTGGGGAAGGGCAAGGTCGGGGAAGACGGCAAGGTGCGGCCCTTGGATGTGAAACCCGGCGACACGGTTCTCTTCAGCAAGTATGGGGGAACCGAGATCAAACTCGAAGGTGAAGAACACCTGATCATGCGGGAAGACGATCTTCTCGGCGTGGTTGAATAGGGATGTAAGGAGGATCCATACATGGCAGCCAAGCTTGTCAAGTTTAGTCAGGATGCGAGAGATCGCACTCTCCGAGGCGTCAATATCCTGGCCGACGCCGTGACGGTGACCTTGGGCCCCAAGGGCCGCAATGTGGTCATTGAGAAATCGTTTGGCGCACCTGTCGTGACAAAAGACGGTGTGACGGTGGCCAAGGAGATCGAGCTTGAGGACAAATTCGAGAACATGGGTGCCCAGATGGTCAAAGAAGTCGCCAGCAAAACGTCCGATGTGGCTGGGGACGGGACGACGACCGCCACCGTGTTGGCGCGGGCGGTATATTCCGAGGGCGTCAAGATGGTCGCCGCCGGGCACGACCCGATGAGCATCAAACGTGGCATTGACAAGGCCGTGGGCGCGGTCGTTGATGACCTCAGAAACATGTCGAAGTCGACCCGTGACCAGAAGGAGATCGCCCAGGTCGGAACGATTTCGGCCAATAATGACGCGACCATCGGAGAGATCATAGCCGAGGCCATGAATAAGGTCGGCCGCGAAGGCGTGATCACCGTTGAGGAGGCCAAGGGGCTAGAGACGACCCTTGACGTCGTGGAGGGCATGCAGTTTGACCGGGGCTATCTGTCGCCCTATTTTGTGACCGACCCCGAGCGTATGGAGTGCGTCTTTGAGGACGCCTATCTGCTGATCCACGAGAAAAAGATCTCGGCCATGAAGGACCTGCTGCCCATCCTGGAGCAGGTGGCCAAGAGCAGTAAGCCCCTGATCCTGGTGGCCGAAGATATTGAGGGCGAGGCCCTGGCCACGCTGGTGGTGAACAAGATCCGCGGCACCCTCCAGTGTGTGGCGGTGAAAGCGCCCGGGTTTGGTGACCGGCGCAAAGCCATGCTGGAAGATATCGCGATTCTGACCGGCGGCCGTGTGATCGCCGAAGAGTTGGGTGTCAAACTGGAGAGCCTGTCCCTGAATGACCTGGGTCGGGCCAAGCGCATTGTGGTTGACAAAGACAACACCACGATTGTGGACGGGGCTGGCAAGAAGGGCGACATTGAAGGCCGGATCACCCAGATTCGCGCCCAGATCGACGAGACCACATCCGACTACGACCGCGAAAAGCTCCAGGAACGCTTGGCCAAGATGATCGGCGGGGTAGCGGTGATCAAGGTCGGCGCGGCCACCGAAGTCGAAATGAAAGAGAAGAAAGCCCGCGTTGAGGATGCCCTGCACGCGACCCGGGCGGCGGTAGAGGAAGGTATCGTGCCGGGCGGTGGGGTGGCCCTCATCCGCGCCTCACGCGCGCTTGATAAGGTTGAGGTCAACGACGCCGAGCAGTTCGGGATCAATATCATACGCCGGGCAGTCCAGGAGCCGCTGCGCTGGATCTCTTCCAACGCCGGCGAAGAAGGCTCGGTCGTCCTGGACAAGATCCGCGGTGCCAAAGGGTCCAACGGCTATAACGCGGCTAGCGGTCAGTATGAGGATCTGATTAAGGCCGGTATCATTGACCCGACCAAGGTCGTGCGGACCGCCCTCCAGAATGCCGCTTCGGTGGCCGGTCTGCTGCTGACCACAGAAGCCACCGTGGCTGAGAAGCCGGAAGAGAAGGGGGCCGCCGGCGCGATGCCGCCGATGCCTCCGGGCGGCGGTATGGGTGGCATGGGTGGCATGGGCGGCATGATGTAGCCCTTGGGTGTCACCCCGGCAATGCACAACGGCCCTGCCCGGATTTCCGGGCAGGGCCGTTGTCTTATCTGGATCTTTGCGCTCAGGCACTCGGCAGGCCGGTGATCCGAATGCCGGCCGAGTGGACTTTGTTGCGGATGTTGAGGCGGATCAGCAGGGCGGTGATAGGCTCAATCAGGCTGGCCGCTTCCAGGGGACCGACATCAACCGTGTTGATATTGAGCTTGGCGATCAGTTCGATCACGCGCAGCCGGGCTTCTTTGGGCGAGCCGCACACCAGCACATCACAGTCAATCTCGGCGTTGACATCGCGCAGCAGATGGGCCGAGATGTTCTGCAGGGCGCACACCACGCTGACCTGCTCGCCCAGGATGTCCTGCGCCTCCTGAGAGGCCGAGCCGGCCGGTGGCATAATGACCCGCCGGGCGTTATCCGGGTCAAGCGGAACGGACACATCGACAAAGACCTTGCCCTGGAGCTGGTCTTTGACGCTTTCCAGGGTGGGGACATGGGCGGAGTACGGCACGGTCAGGACAACGATATCGGCCGCGGCCGCGGCACTTGGATTGTCCGTGCCGACTAGCAGCGGTTGGCCCAACTCTTGGTTGAGTTCGGCCGCCACCCGTTCGCCCTTCTCCTTTTTCCGTGAGCCGATAATGACCTTCTCACCGGCCAGCGCCCAGCGCAGCGCCAGCCCCGGTCCCTGTTCCCCGGTCCCGCCTAAAATCGCAATTCTCACCCTTGTCGCTCCTTCCAGCCTTAGTCAAAAAACTCTTCGACATTGCCCGACACGACCGGAATGGTCTGCACCGCGTTGTTACGAAAAATACGGAACAGAATTGTCTCACCCGCCGGTCGGCTCCACAGCTGTCGATAAAAGGCCGGGCGGTTCGAGATTTCTTGGTCGTCTATGGTCAGGACTACATCGCCGGCTTTCAGCCCGGCCGTCTCACCCGGTCCGCCCGGCAGAATCCCCGCCACCACCAGATGGTTGCGCAGGGTGTACGAGTACATGCCGATCCAGGCGCGGGACGGGCGGGTGATGCGGCGGCCGTAGCGGAGCAGCTCGTCCCGATGGTCTTGAAAGTTTTCGACCGGAATGGCCAGGGAGAACCTCCCGACTTCGTTGAGATTCAGCGACACGACGCCGATCATCCTGCCGTGCATGTCGAACATTGGGCCGCCGCCGAGGCCGGGATTCATGGCCGTGCTGATCAGCGCCCGGTCAAGCGAGTACTCCCAGTAGGCGTCAAACGGCGAGACCGAGCTCAGACCGCCACCGCTGACCCGCCGCCCGTTTTCCTGGCCGGAGCCGGCGGTGATGAATATGTCGTCACCGGGCTTCAGCTCCTGGGAAGAACGCAGCGGCGCGGCCGGAAAGCCGCTGCTCGGAACTTTGATCACCCCCATGCCGCTGGCAAAGTCCTGGGCGACTACCTCGGCGTCCACTTGGCTGTTGTCGAGCAAGCTGACTTTGACCGTACTGGCCCCAATGATGATGTAGTTGACCGTGAGGATGTAGCCGTCTGGATCGACAATGGTCCCCGAGCCCATGCGTTCCGGGCCGAGAAGCGGGGCGGAGTGGTGATGCTGGGGGACGGTGACGTGGATACTCACCGTCGAAGGAACCACCTGTTCAATGAGCTTTACGGAGGCGTTCACTCTTCCTCCCTCACACACAAGATTGGTCAAACCTAATGCCTGATCAAGCGAAGCGCAACCCCCGAAGCGGTCTAGGGCGGATGGGATCATGTCTGGCAGCCTGGGGGCTGCGGGTCAGACGCGGGGGCGTGACGGACCGGGTTCTGGGGTGCCCCTTCAGGCTTTGGACGGTTTCCCTTGGCAGCTTGGGCCGAATCTTATACTCTCTGGCCTTGATTGCTGGGGCGAGAGGCCGGGTATGAGCACACCACATCCCGAGCGGGCCGGGCGCACGCTTTCTGAGTATCGATCCAAACAGCTTTTAGCCGGCTATGGGGTGTCTGTTCCCCGGGAGACGCTGGTTGAGGATCCTCAAGCCGCGGTCGAGGTGGCCAGCCGTATCGGCTTTCCGGTTGTGGTCAAGCTGTGCGGCGAGCAGCTCGCTCACAAAACCGAGCGGGATTTGGTCCGCCTGGGGCTGTCCGACGCAGAGGCGGTCCGACAGGCCGCCATCCAACTGTGGCAGCGGCGTCAGCCCGAAGACGGCGAGGTTGGCCTGCTGGTGGCCGAGATGGTTCACGGCCGACGGGAGTTGATTGCCGGAATGATACGCGATCCGCAGTTTGGGGCGTGTGTCCTGATTGGCCTGGGCGGTATTCTGGCCGAAGCGGTCGGAGATGTGGCCTTTGGCTTGGCTCCGCTGGAGCCGGCCGAGGCGCGCCGCATGGTTGAGGCGCTCCAGACCCGGCACCTGCTGCAATCTTTCCGAGGCGAGCCGGCACTCGATATGGACGCCTTAGCCGTCGCCCTGGTCGGCTTGGGACGGCTGGCAGCCGAGCGGCCAGATATTCACAGTGTTGATGTGAATCCTTTTATTGTGGCGGGGGGTAAACCGGTTGCGGTTGACGCACTGGTCGAGCTTGGCGCGGCGCGGCGCGCCCCGCCCGTTCCGCCCGCCCGCCCGCCCGAGGAGGTCCTGGAGCGTTTTCGCCCCCTGTTTCATCCGCGCGGGATTGTGCTTGCCGGGGCTTCGAGCCACCCCGGCAAATTCGGCTTTGTGTCGTTGCACAATCTGCGCCGCTTCGGCTATACGGGCGATATTTTCCCGGTCAATCGGGACGGAGCGGAGATTCTCGACGCGCCGACCTATCGGGATATTGCCGAGATTCCGCCCGGCAAAGCCGACTTGGTGTTTGTGTGTACGCCGGTTGGGGCCAATGTCGGCCTGCTGCGGGCCTGCGCAAAACTCGGCGTCCGGGCGATGTTTGTGGCCAGCGGTGGCTACCGCGAGGCCGGCCCGCAGGGACGCCGCTTAGAAGACGAACTGGTGGAAACCGCCAATGAGTTGGGTATGGTCCTGGCCGGACCCAATGGGCAGGGGGTGATCTCGACCCCGGTGTCGATGTGCGCCCAGATTGTCGCCCCCTATCCCCCGGCGGGGCGGATTGCGGTGGTCAGCCAGAGCGGGAATCTGCTGTCGTCTTTCCTCAACTACTCGGTCCAGACCGGGGTAGGGGTGAGTAAAGCGATTTCGGTTGGCAATTCGGCCCAGACGAATATTGCCGATTACCTCGAGTATTTTGCCGCCGACCCCGAGACGGATGTGGTGCTGGCCTATCTGGAAGGTGTCCCTGAGGGACGCCGCTTTGTCCAGGCCGTTCAAAAACTGACCCCCACCAAGCCCTTGGTTGTGCTCAAAGGGGGGGTGGCGACGGCCGGTCAGCGGGCGGCGCTGTCCCATACCGGCTCGCTGGCCACCGACGACCGCGTGTTCCAGGGCGTGTGCCGTCAACTCGGCATTCTGCGCGCCCCGAGCGTGGAGCACGCCTTTGAATGGGCGGCCAGCTTGGCCACCCAGCCGCTCCCGGCTGGCGAGCGGGTGATCGTGTTGAGCACGGTTGGCGGCTGGGGGGTGCTGACGGCCGATGCCTGCGCCGAGGCCGGGTTGGAGCTGATTGCCTTGCCCGAGGAGATTGAAGCCAGGATAAGCGGCATGGTACCGGACCGCTGGAGTCGGAATAACCCGATCGATTTAGCCGGCGGAGAAACCCGCGATACCGTTCCCGATATTCTGGACCTGCTGTGCGGCCATCCCGAGGTTGATGCGGTCGTGCAGCTGGGCCTGGGCATACAAGGCGCTACCGCCCACCTGTTTCAGACCGGCCAGTTCTACCCCGGCCACGGCTTAGAGCGGATGGCCGATTTTCACCAACGCCAAGAACGGCGCTATGCCCAGGCCGCGGCCGCGGCCTCACAGCGCCACGCCAAGCCGGTGCTGACCACGACCGAACTGGTGTATACCGACCGGGACTACGGCAACGCCGGCCCGCTGGCCGTGCGCGAAACAGGCCGGGTGTGCTACCCCAGTGCCCACCGGGCCGTTGCCGCCCTTGGCGCGCTGGTGGAGTACGCGCGGTTTCGTCGTCGGCTCGTTGCATGTTGAGAGAAAACTTGCAAATCTTTTCCAGCTTTGCGTAAGCTGAGATTATCTTCTGCCCCAGAGGTCAGGTTCAATAAGGTTGATTTTCACCGTGAATATCGGCGGCGGCCAGCAGGACAATGTCGTTTGGATGGCGCAGTGGTGAACACAAAGCGGCTAGCTCGGCATTGGCGCGGTCGCCCATCAGAGCTAGAGATTTGCGGCGTTCGTCGGGGACGGTGGTATTCGGCGGAATGTACTTTCCCTCCGCAGCAAGAAGAATGCTGCCGAAAAAGTCTGGATTGGCGATTGCCTTCCCGCCGGATTCTGGCAGGAAAATTGGCACCAACGCCTCCCAGCGCGGAATGCCTTGGTCGTTCTGCCAGCGAATCTTGTAAATGCTGAGTACGCCGGATTTTGGCCCTGGCATAGCGGTGTATTCTCCACCAAACTCCGGCGATTTAGCGCGCTCAATCAGCTCGCAGAAGAAGGAGCTTGCGAAGTCCATCGGTACGATCTGTGCGTTGCGCATTGCCAGACGACGGTCAACCGTAACACGAACGCCCGCTGTGCGTCCGCCGAACTCGGAGAATCTGCCCCGCATCTCTTCGGGCAGCTCCAGTTCCAGAACCCGTCCGTCGTACATCTGGCGTCGGATTCGTATCCCCCTGCGCGGGAGCACCCCTTCCAGAAAAGCAAGCACCTCTTCCGGCCCGAAGGTATGCAGCGTAGCGGCCGCCTGCGGGTCATAGCCCTCTATACGGGAGAAGAGGCGTTCTTGCTGGGACTGCGCCTCTCTCGCTCGCCTTATGGCCTCATTAACATCCTGCGCGCTGCGGGTTATGTCCATATCTTTGTTGGCGGCGAGAACAGAAGCGATGTCAACGCGCTCCAGTAACTCACCGACGATTTCCGTCTCCAGCCCTTCATGAAATTCGGCACTCACATCGGACAGGTCCTGGGCGATATTTGACACGCGCTCTAACATCATTGCCAGGGCTCGATTATCGAATCCGTCCTTCGCCATCAGATTGAAAACGATAACTCGCTCCTGCTGGCCATAGCGATACAAGCGGCCGGCGCGCTGCACTAGGCGTCTGGGGTTCCACGGCAGGTCGTAGTTGACCAGGATGTGACAGTTCTCATGCAGGTTGATGCCCTCGCCGCCCGCCTCTGTGGAGACCATAAACCGCGCTCGCTCGTTGAAGGCGTCAATGTTGGCCCTCTTTTCGTCCAGAGACATACTGCCGTTAATCTGAGCGATACTGCTGTTCGGATAGCGCGTTTTCAGCGTCTCTACGAGGTATTCCTGCGTGGCCCGGTATTCGGTGAAGATGAGCAGCCGCTTCAGCCCTTTGTGTAAAGGGTCAACTATCTCTGAGAGAAACTTTTCCAGCTTGAGGTCGTTCTCTCTGACTTCTTTCGCTGCCGCACACAAGGCGGCTATCATCCGTTGCTCGTCAATAAAGAACGGATTTGCGCCTAGATTTTCGGAGGCAACGTCATCGGCCACTTCCGCCAGATTGTCCTCGCCGTCCTCGCCGCTGTCAAAAGCCTCGCGCATCTCCTCGAAGTCGGCGGCTGTCATCCTCTGTATGCGGTTCTCAGCGACGCCCTGCAACCGGGCATTGCGACGTAGCAAAGCGCGCTCAATGGCGACGATGCTTGACGAAGCCAGCTTGCGGTATGTGGTCATGACAAAGCCGATGGCATGTCCTAGGTTCCCGCCGGCTTCCGATGCGGCGTAGCCCTCCCGGAGATACTTTTGCAGGCGTTGGTCAAAGCGTCTGGCCGACTCGGACAAGGGCACCTCTATGAGATTCGTGTCCTGCCCGCGGAACAGAAAATTGCCGCTGGCGTCTGTCACCAAGCTCTTGCGATTGCGCAGCACAATTTCGGCGACAACGGACGGGTCGGTGAACATGGTGGCGAGCCTGCGTCCTAGATCGGGACGCAACAGACGCAACAGGTTAACAAACTGCTCGGTTCTGCCCTGATGCGGTGTTCCAGTCAGAAAGATGAAGCTGTCGGTCAGCTGTTGCAGTTTTTCGGCGAGGCGATAGCGCTGCGTGGTGGCTTGGCCCTCTGCTTTGTTCAGGTGGTGCGCTTCATCAAAGACGATGATGTCCCAATCGCCCGAATCAGCGAATATCGGGCTGTGCAGGTCGGATTTGGCCCGGTCAATGGACACGATTACCTTATCGTAAATTGCCCAGCGAGAAGGTTGATTGATGCGGAAGTCCGAGCCGTATATCTGGAAGTCTTCGTTGAATTTGTACTTCATTTCGTCCTGCCACTGCCGCACGACGCTGGCTGGGCAAACTACCAGCACCCGGCGTGCTTGACGCCGATACTTCATTGCTCTGAGCAGCAGGCCGACTTCAATGGTCTTCCCCAGCCCGACATCATCCGCAATCAGCCAGTTGGAATGGTCGGACGTCATTATTCGATGCACAAGGTCTATCTGATGCGGCAGCGGGTCAACGTCGAGGCGGGCGAGTGCGCCAGTAATCTGATTCCACGAATCCAGCGCATAGGCCAGCGTCTTCAAGCGGAAGCGTTCGGCACTATCGGATTCTGGTGCTTCCGCTCGCTGGTACTTGAATCGTGCGTCCCTGATCCGCAACAGATTTTCATATGGGAGCCATCTGCTCTCGCCCGTGCCGTGCAGTTGCACGAGGACAAGATCGCGTCCCGCAATCTCACGCGTGGCAATCACAGTGCCAGTTCCGAGCGTTTTCCGGGTGTTGGACTTGGGCCTATCCTGTACAGTGTGGCCACGACGGAAGCCGTTGCGCAGTTCATCTACTGCATGCCATTCGGTGCCGCCATCCTTCCCCCAGCGCACCTGTACAGAGGTTGCCCCGTCTTCGGTTTTGTGGGCAAGGATGACGCCCAGGACGTTATTATTCCGCCTGCGGTGGACGACGAAGCAATCTTTTCCAGGTGTAAGGATGGGGATGCCGGCATCGATCATTGCCAGAGTCTCCTGTGAATGCGTTTGAGGTGAGTCGAATTGCGATCATTCAATTAGTTTATGGATCAACGGATGGTCGCAGTCCTCTACGAAATGGTCGTCATATTTCGGGTGATCCCTGGAGGACTTTCCATGCATATTCCATCCATTCTTGCCGTTCTTCGTTGTCGCTGAACTCATCATCGTCTTCTTCCACAACAACGTGTTCTCGCCATTTTTCGCCGAACTCTGCACGAAAGACGGCAAAAGACACGAACGACAGAAATTCACGCGTCCACAACGCAGAGGATTTCCACTCCTCAAACCAGTCTTCGTTTATCACTTCCTGGGGCGTACAGTCTAAACGGTTCTGTATCAGTTTGTATGTCGCATCCCGAGTCAAATTGTCGCGACTGCATGTCGGCCACCAACATTCCAACCCGGGATGCCAGAACAAAGACTCCCACCAATGTGCGTTACAATCAGATTCCCAGACCTTGCGGAATTGCAGGAAAAGGAGAAGGCTGTGCCCCGACCAGTCCCTTTGCGTAGCCCAGGACAGCCAACTTCGTAGGCGTTCGATGCTGAAATCCTTGAGTAAGGCAACAATCTCTCGGCGTTGCGTATCGTTAATCGGTTGTACGCGGAAAATTAGTTCATCAATTTTGCGATCGCGGGATAGGTCCCTAACGTTATTGTCAGGGGGGTACAACGGCTCGTTAAGATCGCTGTCTGCCTCCGCCGACGGTTCCGGTTCGTCCCAGCCCACATCGCTAGTCTCGTCATCCAACTCTAAGGGAGGAAGATAGTCGTCGCACGACTCGCCAATGTCCGAGAGGTCGGTATCGTCGCAATCTGCCATGTAAAGGGCTTCCGGCTGATCGTTTCCCGATTGTGCTGACGGTGTGCCAGCGGCGGGCCGCTCTTTGATATCAGCCGGGTGTACCGTGACGGCCCAGGGGTCGTCCTCCTTTAATGTAATGTCAGACCTAGTCGAGTCGGTTAAGTCTTCATCAGTCCACCATTGTTGGCTAATCTTACTCATATGCATTCCTCCTTTCCTTATGGAAAATCGGGCAGGTCAGCCGACTCGATCTTGCCCGGCTCCAGCCGTGCCCGGACCGCCAGCACGGCGATGCTGGCCATGCCCCAGCTCAGGCCGACCACAACCCCGCAGTCAAGAATGCCGCGCCACGGCTGGCTGATGTAGCGAAAGAGGACGATCAGCCCGACAATGCCAAGGGTCAGGGTGTAGATGGACAGGAGGCGGCGGCGGGTCGCATGAAAATAGCCCATGCAGAACAGCGGGGCCAGCAGCAGGCGCAGAAACGACGGACGGTCGCGCAGCGCCTCGGCACGGGCGACGACGCGCGGGGCAAAGGATTTCTGGAATCCCATATAGCCCTCCGAGTGGGCCATAAAGGCCGTGTTAAGGATGAGCAGGGTCCAATGACGCCAGTCCCAGGCGTGGCCAAACGCCTCAATAGACCGGCCCAGGAGGTGAAGGGCCGCGCAGGCCAACATGGCCATAATGCCACCCAGACCCCATAGACTTCCCAGACGAGCCAATCAGCCACCTCCCCATCCATTTTTTCCGTCCTCCCTGTGCTACCGATATCGCCCGCCTCTGGCAACCTGCCAGACCCTTGCAACACGAAACCTTTGAGCAACCCGGCACGGCGCTCTTGACTGGGAGCCTGTCGGGCGTTTATGTCCAGCGAGGCTTGCACCCCAGCAGCAGCTATCCGCCTCGCCGCCCCTGTAAGCCACCACGCCGAAGAACGCCTGTCTTTCCTTACCTTCTTGGTGCAGCGGAGGAGGGTGAAGCGCAGGCTAGCGGAAGGCTTGGCTGAACGCCTGCCGCTGCTGGGTACTGCCCAGCAGAATGAGTTCACTGCCCCGCATGAGCTTTGTCGCCGGAAGCGGATTGGTCAGAATATGTCCGTTGTGCTGGATGCCAATAACGCTCAGCCCGGTCCGCGCACCAATCTCGCTTTCCACCAAGCTCAGGCCAACGAGGGCGTTAGGCAGGGCAACGGTGAACAGTTCCACCCCCTCTTCCAGAATCCCCAGTTCGTGGCCTTGCAGCAGCGAGAAGACCCGCTCAACCCCGAGCGAGGCATAGCTCAGCACAAAGTCCGCGCCGGCCCGATGAATCGCCTCCAGATTCCGCTCGTGGGTAATGCGGCTGACAATGCGCAGCTCGGGGTTGAGACGCCGGCAGTAGATCGTCAGGTAGATGTTCATGGCGTCGTCATTGGTGGTCAGCACCGCCGCCGGGGCGTCCCGGAGGCCGGCCCGCATCAGCACTTCTCGGTCGGCGGCATTGCCGATGAAGAGCTTGTCCGGGAGCGGGCCGAGGCGCTCGCGCAGCGACTCGTCATGGTCCAGCAGGTGGACGGAGAGCTGTCGGCGCTTGAGCGCCCGGGTGGCGGCGCAGCCGACTTTGCCGCCGCCAATGACCAGGACCGGATTGTAGTTCGTGTCATAGATGACCAGCAGGGTGTTGAGTTCCAGCATCTGTTCGGCCGTGCCCACCACGACCACCACACTGGTATTGGCCAGATAGGTGTCGGGCGAGACTGGCACCAGCCGCCCGCGCTCCCACATGCCGACGATGGTGACGCCGAGGGCTTCGCGCAGCCCGGTATCGCGGATGGTGCGGCCGGCCAGGGGCGTGTTGTGGACCGGAAACTCGGCCACCTGCAGGTCTCTGAAGCGGCCAATCTCGTGGGCTTCGGCATGGCCGGTATTGACCCGGTTGGCCAGCCGCTCTCCCAAGCGGTGTTTGAGGGGCAGGACATGGGTGCAGCCGCTGAGCTCAAGAATATCGATGGAGTCCTCGTTTTCGACCGTGGCCAGCACTGGCACTTGGCCGGCGACCTCGCGGACGGTCAGGGTGATGTTGGTGTTGAGCGTGTCGGCGCTGTCGGCCAGAACGAGACGGGCCTGCGCGGCGCGGACTTTTTCGTAGGTCTCGCGGCTGTCAAGCTCGCCGGTGATGACCGACACGCCGTTTTGGTGCAGCCGGGCGGCAGCGCTGGGCTCGGGTTCAATGACGTAGTAGGGAATGTCGTGCAGCCGCAGGCGCTCAATCAGCCCGGGCGCAAGGGTGTTATAGGCACAGATGACTACATGTCCGCCGGCCCCGGGCGGCGCGTGGCGCGGTGCTTGCAGCCGCACTTGGGCTTCGAGCCAGGGGGCGTAGAAGAAACGGATAAAGGTAAACGGCAGGACAATGAGCAGCAGGACAATGCCCGACAGCAGGACCACAACGCTGAACAGCCGGCCAATATCTCCGCTGAAGGTGATGTCGCCAAAGCCGAGCGTGCTCATCACCGTCAGCGTCCAGTAGAAGCCGGTCAGCCACGAGTGGTCCTGCCCCTCATCGTAGAGCATGATGAGGTGAAAGAGAACCGAGAAGACGATCATTGTGCCGGCCAGAAAGGCGAGCAATTTGATCAGCGCCCCGATATTCCGGCGGGTTTCCCGGTCGTTCAGAAAATAGTCCAGCTGTGGGCTGAGCAGCTTCATGCGGAACACCCTGGGGTCAGCTATGCCGAGCGAGCGCCTTTGAAAATACGACCGAAATAGCGCACAGAGCAAGAATCCTGCGCGGACAGGCCGGCAGGTGGGGGGTTACTCTTCTTCTACTAGGGCGGTGCTGAGATAGCGTTCCGACGAGCTGGCCAGGATGACCACAATCAGCCTGCCGGCGTTCTCGGGGCGGGCGGCGACCCGGAGGGCGGCCCACACCGCGGCCCCGCTGCTGATGCCGGCCGGAATGCCCTCTTCTCTGATGACCCGCCGGGCGGTGGCCAGGGCGTCGTCGTCTGTGACCCGGACGATTTCGTCAATCAGCCCGGTGTTGAGAATGGCTGGGATAAAGCCGGCACCAATGCCCTGAATTTGATGTGCGGCCGGCGGACCGCCGGACAACACGGCCGAGCGGTCGGGCTCGACGGCAACGGCCCGGAAGCCCGGCTTTTTGCCCTTGAGCACCTCGGCTACGCCGGTAATCGTCCCACCGGTGCCCACGCCGCTGACTAGCATATCGACCCGGCCGTCTGTATCGTCCCAGATTTCAAGGGCGGTCGTGCGGCGGTGGATGTCTGGATTATTCGGGTTTTCAAACTGCTGGGGAATAAAGGTGTCGGGCAGGGTGGCGGCGATCTCTTCGGCTTTGCGGATGGAGCCGGGCATGCCCTGTTGGGCCGGGGTCAGTACCAGCTCTGCGCCGAGCAGCCGCAGCAGGCTGCGGCGTTCTACGCTCATGGAGTCCGGCATGGTCAGGATCAGACGATAGCCGCGGGCGGCACACACAAAGGCCAGCGCAATCCCGGTGTTGCCGCTCGTTGGTTCAACGATCACGGTGTCCGGGCCGATCGCGCCGTCGCGTTCCGCGGAGGCAATCATGTTATAGCCGATGCGGTCCTTGACGCTGCCGAGCGGGTTAAAAAACTCCAGCTTCGCGTACACCTCGGCACACACACCGCGCGTCACCCGGTTGAGCCGGACCAGCGGGGTGTGGCCAATGGTCTCGGTGATGTCTTTGAGCAGGCGTGCCATCGGGGGCTCCTTACGCTCTTGGATAGCGGCCCCAGTGTACGCGCAAGTGAAGACCTCTCGCAAGCGGAGGGTTTCCAGTCAGAGGAGGAGGAAGATAAGGAGAGAGAGGAGGGAGAGTCTGGTCTAAATCCCTTCCCCGTCCCGGTTCTGAACGGCGTCGTACTCGCGCTGAAAGCGACCGCTCTCAATTGAGCAGTGCATGCCGCACTCTTTGAGCGTGCCACTCTCCCACCACCAGCGGCCGGCCCGGTGGTCTTCTCCGGCGGAGACCGGCCGGGTACACGGCTCACAGCCGATGCTGGTATAGCCCTGCTCGTAAAACGGGTGGACCGGGACGCGGTGGGTTCGCACATAGTCCCAGACCTGCTCTTCGGTCCAGTCGGCCAGCGGATTGAGCTTCACAAGCCCGCCGTGGTCGTGGTCGGCTTCGACTTTCTGGATGCCGGCCCGGCTGCTGAGCTGGTCGCGGCGCAGGCCGGTGACCCAGGCGTCAAGTGAGGACAGGACGCGGCGCAGGGGCAGGACTTTGCGCGTGTGGCAGCATAGCCGGCGCAGGGCTGTGTCCTGGTAGAACAGGTTCATGCCGTGGCGGCGGACTACGCTTTCGACCTGAGCGGCGTCTGGGCAATAGACCTCGATCTCCGTCTGGTAGTGTTCCCGGGCGGTGTCGATCAGGGTATAGGTGTCCTGCGGCAGCCGGCCGGTGTCAATGGTGAACACCCGGACCGTGGGATCAATCCGCCAGGCCATGTCTAGCACGACCATGCCGTCGGCCTGAAAGCTGGTACAGATCGCCAGCTGCGTGCCAAAGCGCTCCAGGGCCCAGCTCAGCACGGCTTGGGGGGAGCGGTGTTCATAGCCGGCGGCCAGGGCGTGAATGGCCGCCTCGTCCAGGTCAATGCGCTCCATCATGGGCGTCTGCTCCGTTCGTGCTGGTGAGAGTTCAGGCGGAGCATTCGCCTTCTCCCCGTTCGAGTTTGTAGAGCGTTGAGCGGTTCCAGTCAATGAAGTCGCTCTGGTGCTGTTCGTCAAATTGTACTGGCAGGGACAGGTCTCTGAGCAACTCTTCAAATGCTTCTACTCCGGTCCGGTCAAGAAAGGCGTTGAAGGATTCGCCGGCCCCGCGCTCGGCCTGGTAGTAGCGAATAAAGCGCTCGGTCGCCTCGGGCGCGCGTTTTGAGGGCACGCGGACCCGCAGACGCTGGGCGATGCGGGTCCGGCCGTCGTCGTACTGGCCGCCGAGCATAACGATATAGCCCGGTACTTGGCGTCCGTCGAACTTCATGGCCGCGCCATAAAAGCCGATGTTGGCGATATGGTGGCGGCCGCAGCCGTTGGGGCAACCGCTCATTTTGATGTGAACCTGCCGGGTCAGGGGGTCGTCAAGCTGGAGGTCTTCGAGGCGTTGCTGCACGGCCGCGGCCAAGCCCATTGAGTTGGTGATGCCGAGCTTGCAGCTCTCGGTCCCCGGGCAGCTGACCACGTCGGTGATCTGTCGCGCTCCGGCTTGGCCTAGGCCCAGGGCGGTCAGCCGGGTCCACACATCGTACAGGCTCTCGTTGCGAACCCAGCGCAGGACGATATTTTGCTCGTCTGTGGTCCGGGCGTTGCCGCCGCTGAAGTCGCGCATGAGTTGGGCCAAGCCCCGAAATTGCTCAGGATTCAGGTCGCCGCGCGACACCTTGACCTCCGCGGTAGAGAATCCGGCTTGGCGTTGGGGCCGAACATTCGATGCCAGCCAGGCCTTGAAAGCCTGTTGGTCGCCGTTGGGGCTGCCGGGGTTGAGCGGTTTTGCGGGTGCCCGGGCTTCTTCGTTGTCTATGAACAGGAGCGGTTCGGGATCAAAGTTCCGCTCCTTGACCCAGCTGCCCCGCATTTCTTCGTTGACCAGCTCGCGGAAAGCGTCTATGCCGATGCGGTCAATCAGGAACTTGATGCGGGCCCGGGCCCGGTTGACACGCAGTTCATCGCTGCGGTTGAAAATCCGCAGCATGGCCTCGGCCACCTTGAGATAGGCCTCAACCGACACAAAGGGGTACAGGCAGTAGCCGATGCGGGGCAGAATTGAGGTGCCGCCCCCAGTCCGCACCTCAAAGCCTTTTTGGCCGTCTGTGATCCGGGGAAGAAGGCCGAGGTCGTGGATACCCGAAACTCCCAGGTCTTGATCGGTGCTGGAAAACGAGACCTTGAACTTCCGGGGCAGATTCTGGGTCAGCGGGCTGCGGATAAAGTAGCGCACCAGCGCCCCGGCATATGGGGTGGGGTCAAACAGTTCGCCCGGCGCTACGCCGGCAAACGGGTCGCACACTACATTGCGGACCGTGTTCCCGCAGGCTTCGCGGGTGGACAGGCCGCGGTCGCCTAGCAGGCGAATGGCCTTGGCCGCCTCAAGCAGCGGGATATGGTGAAACTGCACATTCTGGCGGGTGGTAATATGGCCTTTTTTCAGCGGCGCGTAGTGCTCGGCTACATCGGCCAAGGCGTCGAGATGGTCCGGGCTGACCCCGCCAAAGGGCAGCTTGACCCGGATCATCTGGGCGTTTGGTTGACGCTGACCGTAGACGCCCTGGCGCAGGCGAAAGCCCATGAAAACCGGTGCCTCTGTCTCCGCCCGCAGAAATTTTTGGGTCTCGGTGTCAAAGTCATCAAATTCTTGTTCAAGAATTGGAATGACGTGACCCGGAACGTTCTGATAGACCTCTGGGTTATTGAGCGCCCCGACTTTTGCCTCTTGGGATGCCGACTGGCTTTCCTGGGTTGCGTTTACCATGTGTCACCTCCATAAATGTCTACTAATTCTATAGATATTGAGGGGATAGTTTGATCATGACTATTTCGGCGTGTGTGTCAAGCCGGTGCGTTTCGAGCGCCAGTGGTTCAGCCGGGAAGCCGGAGATTGCCCACGGCTTAGGTTTAGCGTGTCCGGCTGTCGGTTATTTTGGGGAGCTATCACGGGGGCAAGGTTCGATTGCCGCGGCGCTCCCCCGGGGAGCTGGCCGGGGGACCATATGCCGGGGGAAAATGGACGCCGGCCGGCGACCGAAGCCATGCTCCCAAGAGAGTTTGACTAGCAACCGCAAGAAACTTAGTGCTTTGCAAGAAAGTGATTGTCTGCTATGGCTTGAAGACAGAAGAAAAGCGGGTAAGCGCGTAGGGGGGAAATACATGAACACAAAGATTGCAGTCGCCTTGGCTGCGGCTCTCAGCCTATCCGGCTGTGGGACTATCTTGACCGGCACGACTGAACTGATTTCCATTAATTCAGACCCGCCCGGGGCAACCGTCACATTTTTTCACACGGGGGATCATGCATAACCCCCTGCAATCAGGAAAACCAGGAAGAAAGATGCCATACAGCTAACCATCAGGAAGGTAGAGATGTCGGACCTACACCACGTCTTTCCACTATCTCCGGCTCCGGCATCATTTTATTAGGCGGATGGATTGACTACGCCACAGGAGCCGTCTGGCGGCATCAGCCTAACCTGCTCTTTGTTGTCCTGGAATGCCAAGAGCCTGCGGCTACAGCACCTGCGACTGCAGCCGCCCGTCCACAAGCGATTGCGCAAAGCCCTCGATCCCTAAATTCAATGAGGTGACGCAATGACCACAAAACGACGATTTGCAGGGGATAGCCCATGACCGACTACGAGACCGCCATGCTCGCCTTGCGCGAAACCGGGAACCTGATTGCCGCGGCACAAGTCGGGGTTGGCCTCCTGCAAGCGGGCTTGATTGGCGGGGGCTTGTGGCTGATGCGCAAAGCCGCCGGCGCACGGGACGATCAGCACATCGAAACGATGGAAGCCCTCCGCCAGCAGGGAGAAGCCCTCCGCCAGCAGGGAGAAGCCTTGCGGACGCTGATTGAACGCACCGGGGAGCACTGAAATGAGCGATAGCCACCACCAAGGCCGCCGTTAGCCCGGATTGTTAGGAGAAGCGCTATCCCTATGAAAAAGCTGATCTTGATCCTGATCAACGTGGTCCTTGCCCCGGCCGTCGGCTTTGGACAAGTCGTCGGTAATCTGGGAAGTCCCAAGCAACGGTTCTTTTCAGAGCGGCATAGGCTTTATCTCGGGCTGGGTCTGTGAGGGGAATTTAGTTGAGATTGTCTTCAACGATGATATCCGGTTTCCCATCCCATCCCGTGGCCTAAGCCGCAAGGACGCGGAATCGGCCTGCGGAGATGCAGATAACGGTTTCATCACCGTCTTCAACTGGAACTTGATCGGGGCTGGCACTCACACCGCGGCCTTTGTCGTCAATGGGCAGACGGTTCAGCGCCACACATTTACCGTCACTGGACTATGAGGAGGAGTTCGTGCGCGGAGCCAGCAAGGATGTTCTGGTGAACGACTTTCCGAGCCCGGGGGAAGCCGCCACGATCCGCTGGCAAGAGCCAGTTCAGAATTTCGTCTTCGTCCCATTAGACCCCTGTTTGGGAAGGTGTTGAGGAGCACTTAGGGATTGCACGCCCGGATTAAGATCAATCCCAACATCCCCGAGGAGTGACTGGAGGATTGAGAGTTCATACGGCTGGTTGACCTTCGTTTCATCGGCAGACCAGGTTGACGCAAACGGGGAATGGCATAGAACGGGGTTGACGGGCAACGCTTGGCCGGCGAGTACAACGCTAACCCTCTGGGTTGATGCGGACGATGTGTTTTCCCTGTTGGGCATAAATCTAGTTTTTAACTCTCATTTCTTCTTGTTCAGCAATCCCGGCTCGTCCTACTACATGACCGGCAGAGTTGGCTTAAACTTCCAGGTCCGGCGGGTTACGACCGACAGCAGCAGAATCACCTTGACCATTCCGCGGCAGGATAGCAACGGGCAGCCTGGCTTCGAGGTAGGAGATAGCCTTGTCCTCGTTATGACCAAGCCATGACAACATTGATTCAGGAAGCCGCCCACGCCGCTCGACAGTTCAATCTCAATCCTCGCCTTTTCCCGCTCCCCGCCCGCTTTTGACTAGGCCACATGGCCCCTAAAACGTTTTAGATAGACATGATGAAGCTGTCAAAGAAAGCGGAGTACGCGATCCGTGCCTTGACGTGTCTGGGCGCGCCCGGGGCACCGCCGGTGTTGTCCATTCAGGAGATTGCTGGCCAGGCGAACATCCCCAAGAAATTCCTGGAGCAAGTCCTGCTCGCCCTCAAAAAAGCCGGTCTTGTCCACAGCAGCCGGGGTAAAGCCGGGGGCTACACGCTGCAAGCCGCGCCGGACCGGGTCACCCTAGGCGACATTATCCAGGCGGTTGAAGGGCCGTTTGCGCCGTTGCCGTGCGTGGATAGTGCGGCACCGGTCAAGTGTCCAGGCTGCCCCAATTTGGAGCATTGCTGGCTGCGCGGGGTGATGACAGAAGTCGGGCGGGCTGTGGCGGCGGGCTGTGAGCGGTTTACGCTGGGTGATTTATGTCGGTGGGCCGCAGAGGGCCGGCGGCGGTCAGGCCAGGCACTGATGTATGAGATTTAATCCGCGCTTGACTCTCTGGGCGGGCTTTCCTAGTGTTCGCACTCAGGTTCTCACCGCTGGCTGGTATCCTACACGACAAGCAAGGAGGCGTGTATGGACCGCAATTGATTTGACTATCTCGCCTGACCGTTCGCTATGAGGACGAGGATCGTGCTCAAGGAAAAAGCTCTCGATTTCGAACGGATTCTTATTGACCTGCCCGGCAAGGAACAAAAACAGCCCTGGTTTTTGGCTCTCAATCCATACGGCAAGGTGCCAGTGCTGGTTGAAGAAGATGCCCGGGTGGTTGAATCTGCCCTGTGCAACGAATACCTTGAAGAGCGATACCCCACGCCCCGGCTGGCTCCTACAGATGGCTGGGCCAAGGACGAGATGCGTTTGTTAGTCGAGTTTTGTAACAGTCAGTTCGTTCCGCCGGTGCTGAGCCTGCATGTATGAAAAACGCAAACCGGCCGAAGAGCAGAATGCGGACAAGCTCCGCCACAACCAGAAAAAGCTTGCCGTCCTGCTGCCGCGTCTTGAGCAGCAGTTGGACGGGTGTGACTACCTGATGGGTGAACACGGTATTGCCGATCTGAGCTTCACGCCTTTTCTGACCCTGGCCGAGCGGGCGGGCGTTGATTGCGGCCCGTTTCCAAACCTTGCCGCCTGGCATCCGCGGCTCAAACAGCGGCCCAGCTATGAAGAGGTGAAGATCGGGTTTACGGCCTGATAGGACGAGGTGTCCGAGCCCCCGCTGTCCACATCAATGAAACGCTCCGCAGCCCGCTGGCGGGCGAGCGGGCTGGTGGCGTTCAGCCTCGTCTTGCTGTTCGCCCCGCAGCTCGGTGCCCAGACGGCTAAGATCTATCTGGACTCTGCGGTCGCGGCCATGGGCGGGACCGAGGCCCTGCTGGCGATCCAGAGCCAGCAGATCATGGCCTGTGGAGAAAACTTTGAACCCGCCCACGCCATTCGTCCCGGCGGCTCAGCGCCCAAGGTGTCGCAATTCTGCTATATCCTGCTGCGCGACTTTGCCGGCGGCCGCTACCGCTATGAGTGGCAACGCGACACCTTTTTCCCGGTTCCAGACCGGTCAACCTATACCGAGATCAGCGACGGCTATAGCGGCCTTATCCTTGGTACCGATGGCCCGCGCAGCCCCCGCCAGCGGCCGGCGTCGGCCGCCCGGATTGCCATGCGCAAAAAAGAGATGGGCCGCTCACCCGTCTCGGTGCTGCTGACGGCTCTGTCCCGACAGACCTCGCTCCTGCGACTCCACGATCAGGTTATTCGTGGGCGGCCGCACTATGTGATCGCCTACGATGACGGCGGGAAATCGGTCGTAGTCGCCCTTGACGCCCAGACCCGCCTGCTGACCAGAGTCCAGTTTCTCGAAGATGACCCCCTGTACGGCGATAGCCACAACGAACTCTTCTTCGCCGATTGGCGGCAGGTGGGCGAGATCGCAATGCCATTTTTCTCTCTGTGGCGGGTGAACGGCCAGCGCATTATGACCGAACGGGTCAAGTCGATTGACAATAACGTCCCGGTTGCAGACGAAGCCTTTGCGCTGCCGCCGCATATTGTACAGGCCGATAACGGCAGTCCGGCCCGGGGTGAGCTGAGCTCGCACTGGCTGTTGCGCCAGATCGCTATGGCCAGCCCGGTGGATGAGGAGCAAACCCGGATTCGGATGCTTGATGTCGCCCCGGGGGTAGTGCATATCACCGGAGGCAGCCATCACAGCTTGGGCATCGCCATGACCGACCACGTCGTCGTTGCCGAAGCGCCGCTGTACGAGGCGCGCTCGCTGCGGGTTATTGACAGCCTGGAACGTCGGTTTCCCGGTAAACCGCTGCGGGCGGTCATCAATACCCATTTTCATGCCGACCACGCCGGCGGACTGCGGACCTATGTCGCGGCCGGTACCAGCTTGGTCACCGGCCAAGCCAACGCGGCGTTTTTGCAACAGGTTGTAGACGCCCCGCATACCGTTAGGCCCGACCGCTTGCAGCGCTTTCCGAGGCCAGCGGTCATTGAAACCGTTAACCGGGACAAGAAAGTCCTGACCGACGGTCAACGGACCGTCGAGATTTATCCGGTTGACACCTCGCACGCCGAGGGCATGTTGATGGTGTTTCTGCCCCAAGAAAAGCTGCTGTTTGTGGCGGATCTCTTCTCGCCCGGAGCCCCACGCCACGTTCGGGCCTGGAGCCAAGAGTTGGTGGCGGCAATTGAAGCCTACGGTATCGAGGTCGAGCGGCTGGTTGGGGGGCAGGGCGGTCTGGCTCCCGTCGCCGAGCTGTACCGGGCAGCCTATGAGTGAGCACGCCGACTGGATGGCCCGGGCGCTTGACCAGGCCCGGCGTGCCGAGCAGGCCGGCGAGGTGCCGGTCGGCGCGCTCGTCGTCCGGGACGGCGTCTGTCTCGGCCGGGGTCATAACCGCCTGGTCGGCCGCCATGATCCGACCGCCCACGCCGAGATTCAGGCTGTGCGCGAAGCCGCGCGGACGGTCGGCAATTACCGGCTGCCTGGCGCGACCCTGTATGTTACGCTTGAGCCGTGTGTGATGTGCATGGGGGCGTGCCTTCAGGCCCGGGTCGGGCGGCTGGTCTTTGGCTGTCCTGATCCCAGGGCCGGGGCGGCTGGCTCTGTGTATGACTTGGCGCATGACGCGCGTCTCAATCACCGGATTGAGGTTGTGGCCGGGGTCCGGGCCCAAGAGGGCCGAGCTCTGTTGCGGCGCTTCTTCCAGACCAGGCGACAAGGCAACTCGCGCTGAGGCGTGGCTGCCCCAGCGCCCTTTACGCGCGTATCGGAAATACCGTATAGTGCGCACGCAGCCGTGTGGAGAGATGGCAGAGTCCGGTCGATCGCGCACGACTCGAAATCGTGTATGCCGAAAGGCATCGGGGGTTCGAATCCCTCTCTCTCCGCCACCACGGATTACGCCCGGCTTGAACTGGCTCACACGGGAGGGGCGTGATCTCGGATACGAAGACGCGCAGCTATGGATATTGGACTCGGTATCGCCCTGCTGGCCGGCTTTCTGTCGTTTGCCTCTCCGTGTGTCTTACCCATTGTTCCCGGCTATCTGACGTTTATTACCGGCCTGAGCTTTGATGAGCTGAGCCAGGAGAGGTCGCGGGTCATGCTGGGCGCTCTGCTGAAGAGCCTGCCGTTTGTGCTGGGTTTCTCGCTGGTGTTTGTTGCGCTCGGTGCCGGCGCGTCAGCGCTGAGCGTCCTGCTGCGCTCACATCTCGGTTTGCTCAAGGGCGTCGCCGGTGTCGGGATCATGTTGCTCGGGCTCCACCTGACCGGGCTTGTTCCCATCCCCGGTCTGTCACGCGAGCGCCGTTTTTCCGGCCAAGCCACGCCGCCCGGCATGGGCCGGGCATTTGTTGCCGGACTGCTGTTCGCCTTTGGCTGGACCCCGTGTGTGGGGCCGATCCTGGCCGCTATTCTGGCCCTAGCAGCCACCGCCGAAACCCTGGGCCAGGGGGTGTTGCTGCTGGCCGTCTACTCGCTCGGTCTGGGCATTCCGTTTATCCTGGCCGCCACTTTTTTGAACGGATTTCTGGCCATGTTTGGCGGGCTGAAAGCCCACCTGCGCCGGCTTGAGATTGCCGGCGGCGTCTTACTGATGGTGGTTGGAGTTCTGGTCTTCAGCGACAAAATGTCATGGCTCTCCTCCCGCCTGACGTTTCTCAACCCTGAAGAGTTGCTGGTTGCGACCGAGCCGGCCGCTCCAGCGGCGCTCAACCCGGCTGAGAGCCGCTACGGCAGCTATCATTTCACCCTCACCACGATTGATAGTGAACAGGTCAGCCTAGCCGACTATTACGGCAAGGTCGTCCTGGTCAACTTCTGGGCACCCTGGTGCGGCCCGTGTGTGGTCGAGACGCCGGCCCTGGTGCGGATGTACAACAAGTACAAGAGCCAGGGCTTTGCGGTCATTGGCATAGCCCTCCAGAGCGAAGAAGACGGGGTCAGGCAGTTTGTCGAAACATACCGCATCCCCTACGCCATTGGTCGGGATACCGAGGAGGCCATCGGCCCGCGCTACCAGGTATTTGCCCTGCCCAGCAGCTTTCTGTTCTCGCCCGACGGCAAGGTCAAGCGGGCGTTTACCGGGTTTATCGCCGAAGAAGTCCTTGAAGCCGAGCTGAAAAAGATGCTGCCGGCCCTGCCGCCGTATATTGCCCGTCAACCTTAGACAGTGTTGGGGGAAGAAGTATGATCCAGGGTATTTTTCACATCAATATCAACGTGACCAACTTTGAACGCTCACTCGAATTTTACCGCATGCTGGGCTTCCGAGTCGTTGCCGACCTGGGCGAAGGCGGCGGGGATACCCTCAACACCGGTCTGCGCATCCCGGACGGACGGGGCAGGGCAGCCCTGCTGATGCTGGGTGAGGACCCGCACGCTACGCGGATTGACCTGATTGAGTGGAAAAATCCCAAGACCACCGGTCAAGCCTACCCCCACCTCTACCATGTGGGCATGGCCCGCCTAGCGCTGAAGACAAAAAATCTGCCCCAGGTCTATGAAGACCTCAAAGCCAGGGGAATCGAGTTTTTCTCAGAGCCGCAAGAACTCACCTTTCCCGACCAGGGCAGGGCCAGCTTTGTGTGTTTTACCGACCCGGACGGCACGATCCTGGAGCTGATCGATTTTTAGCCCAGGTCCCGTCAGACACAAAAAAACCCATCTATCCGGGTCGTTTTCTTCAGCGAAAAATTCGATGGAACAACCGGTATGAGCTGGCAGAAGGAAGTGGACGGCATTGAACTCCGTCGCCGACTGGCCCTCGAACACGGCGGTTCAGAGGCGGTCAAGCAGCAGCACGCCAAAGGACGGCTGACCATACGTGAGCGCTGCGTCGGGCTGCTTGACGAGGGTTCGTTCCGTGAACAGGGCCGGATTGCCGGCTATGCGGAAACCGATGAAAACGGCCAGTTACAGGTTTTCTCGCCGGCCAACTATGTGCTCGGCTTTGGCAAGATCAACGGTCGGCCGTGCGTAGTTGGCGGCGAAGACTTTACTTTGCGGGGCGGCTCACCCACGCCGGCCGGCCTGCGCAAGAGCGTATGTATTGAAGAGTTGGCCGCCCAGTACCGCGTTCCCCTGATCCGTTTTCTGGAGGGCGGCGGGGGCAGCGTGCCGCGTGGCAAAGGCCAGGGCGGGGGTGACGGCGGCAGCGTGGCCAACGCCCCCCACCGTTTTCTATCGGTCATGCGCGCTATGGGTGTGGTCCCGGTGGTCTCCGCCGCGGTCGGAGCGGTGGCCGGTCTGCCCGCGGCCAGACTTGTTGCCTCGCACTTTTCGGTCATGACCAAACACACCGCCCAGGTGATGATTGCCGGGCCGGCGATTGTCGAGCGGGCCTTTGGCCGGCTGTACACCAAGGAAGAGCTGGGCGGGTCGCAGGTGCATCTGGCCAGCGGGGTGGTCGATAATGTAGCCGACGACGAACATGGGGTGCTGGACCTGATCCGCCGCTTTCTCAGCTATCTGCCGAGCAACATCTGGGAGACGCCCCCGCTGGCCGATTGCGACGACGACCCCAACCGCCAGGACGAAGATCTGCTCTCAACCATTCCGCGCAACCGCCGGCGGGCCTATCCGATGCGGCAGATTATTGAGGCCGTTGTTGACCACGGCTCATTTTTTGAGCTGGCCCCGCAGTACGGACAGTCGCAGATCACCGGCTTGGCCCGGCTGAACGGTCATCCGGTCGGGGTGCTGGCCAACGATCCGATGTGGTTTGCCGGGGCCATGACCGCCGACGCTGCCCAGAAGGTGCGCCGCTGTGTTGACCTGTGCGACACGTTTCACCTGCCGGTAATGAGTCTGGTTGACGAGCCGGGTTTCATGATCGGCCCTGAAGCCGAACAGGCGGCCACCATCCGCCACGGCACGGCCACCCTGTTTGCCATCATGCAGTCGAGCGTCCCCTGGATTTCGGTCATTGTGCGCAAGATGTACGGCGTGGCCGGCGCGGCTCACTTTGCCTCGGGCGGCACAGTCCTGGCGTGGCCGTCGGCCGAGACCGGGGCGCTGCCGATTGAGGGCGGTGTGGCGGTAGCGTTTCGCCGCGAGATTGCCGCCGCGCCCGACCCGGACGCTAAGCGCCGCGAGATTGAGGAGCGCATCGCCGGCCAGCGCAACCCCTACACCCGGGCCGAGAACTTCAGCGTTCACGATCTGATTGATCCCCGCCACACGCGACCGTCCCTGTGTGACTGGGTTGAGATGATCCAGCCCCAGTTGAAAGCCCACCTCGGGCCCCGGGCGTATACAATCCGGCCCTAAGTGGGCATCGGCAACGCAGCGTACACGAGAGCGGCGAGAAGGGGGAAACCATGAGCATGACTTTGGATTGGCTCGGCTGCGCCACGTTTCGGCTCGGCATTGACGGGTTGGTTGTTTTTCTGGACGCCTATATTGACCGCGTACCGAGCGCGGCCCAAACCGGTCTGCGCACCGAGGATGTCCCCCAGGCTGACTGGATTGTAATTGGCCACTCCCATTTCGATCATCTGTACGGCGCTGAGCGGATTGCCAAAGCGACCGGGGCGACCATTATTGGCTCCTACGAGTCCATACGTATCATGGCCGCCCAAGGCGTCCCGGAGGAGCAGCTCATGCCGGTGGCGGGCGGTGAAAGAGTTCAGCTTGCGCCACAGGTGACGGTCAATGTGTACCCCAGCCAGCACTCGTGTGTGTGGTCAAAGACGGCCATGCCGGACGCCGACGCGGTGTGTATCGGGGAGCTGGGCGTGACCTACCAGGAGCAGACCGAGCGGCTCAAAGACGTATGGACACAGCTCAGCGCGCTAGGCGGAGAAGTGCTTGCGCACCTCAAAGTCTCGGCCCAGGGCGCGCGCGGCGACGGCGGGGCACTGGTGTATCTGTTTGAAACGCCCCACGGCTCACTGCTGTATCAAGACACGTCTGGACACTGGAGTGGTATTGTGCGCGATCTCCGGCCCGATGTAGCGATTGTTGCCGCGGCCGGTCGGGGCAACATTGACGGCGAGCCGGTTCAGGGCTCGCTGGCCCAGTTTGTGGCCCGCCAAGTCGAGCTGCTCCGCCCCCGACGGGTTGTTCTGAGCCACCACGACAACTGGCTGCCAGGCTTCTCCAAGGCGATTGATACAGCGCCGATTCGGCAAGAACTGGCCCGCTGGGCACCCCGGACGAAGCTGCTTGAGATGGGCTATCTGGAGGCGTATCCGATTTTTGAGGGGTGAGCCGACGGGGCTCCTGCCCCCGATTGACCGCGCCGCTCGTTGAGCAGCCGGCGCAGCTCGGTGTGACGCTGGCGGCTGAGGCTGATACGGCTGAGCAGGACCAGCGGAATCAGAAAACTGGCCGACAGCCCCGGCCCGACAATACAGCCCAGATTCCACACCACATCGGGATCAAGCGTGCCTGGGACCGCCCCCGGGTCCAGCCCGATCAGATCAATCACAATCCCGCCGGCCAGCTGCCCGAAGCCGGTGGTGGCCTTGGTGGCAAACGCCTGACCGGCGTAGAACACGCCCTCTTTGCGCGTGCCGGTGTCATACTCGTGTTCGTCAATAATGTCGGCGACGATGGACGGGACCATGATCTGGGTCAGAACGAGGGCCGTGACCCCGACATAGCTCTGAGCCAGGGCCAGGGGAAACAGCCACGGGTCGCCGTTGGCCGGCAGGACATCAATCAGCCGCAGGCTGAACCACCAGCCGCCGTTCAGAATGACGACGCCTAGCGACAGCAGCAGAATCCGGCTTTTTTCCAGCCGCCGGCCGAGCGGTCTGACCAAGCCGAAGGCGCTGCCGGTAGCCAGCAGAAACGGGATGCCGAACAGGGCGAGTTGCCGGGTCGAGAACTCCCAGAAATAGGTGTTCACATACAGCAGCAGGCTGGCATAGACGCCGCCGCCGCCCAGCGCAAACAGCAGGGCGACAAACAGCCAGCGGAAATTGTGGTTGCCGAGGGCGTGGTGCATGTCGATGAAGGGCTGGCGGAGGCGAAAGGCCTGGGGTGCGGCCGGCGGGGCCGGCAGATAGGGAATCTCGCGCCAGGTACAGACGCAGGTGAGCGTCCCGACGAACAGCACAAAGCCGGCCGACAGGCTGCCGTAGACCGCATAGTTCTCGGCGATCAGCCGCCCATCGGTGCCGTCCTGAGACTGAAACACAAAGGCCAGTGACAGGGCCGGCAGGGCCACGCCGGCCAGCCAGCCGAGCGAGGTTTTATAGCCCATGATGACCGACCGTTCTTCGTAGTCCGGGGACAGTTCGGCCCCGAGGGCGTCGTGTGGGATGGAGAAGATCGTCAGAAAGGTGCGCAGCAGGACCGACACCACGGTTAGCCACACAAAGGTGGCGAACTCGCCCAGACCCAAGGGGGGAGAGAACAGGAAGACAAACGACACGGCCAGGGGCACGAGGGCGGCAGCCATCAGCGGGTGTCGGCGGCCGTATCGAGAGCGATAATTATCGGAAAAGGAGCCGACGATGGGGTCGCTGAGGGCGTCGCTGCATAGGCCGATCAGGGCCGCCAAGCCGGTCAGGGCACCCGATACCCCTAGGACCTGGGTGTAGTAAAACATTACAAAGTTGACAAAGGCGGCGTCTTTGGCGGCAAAGGCCATGCGGCCGGCACCGTAGGCGAGTTTGGTGCTGAGGCTGAGTTTCCGGTTCACAGGTGGTCCTTGGGCGGCATAGTAGCCGGTGCTGGGCTGGGCTTGTCAATGGGACGTGGACCTTTTCGGGCCGGTTCGGAGTTCGTCCACGGTCTGGTAGTCTGTTACCCCTTGCCCTGCAAATCCTCTGGGACGCTTAAGCGCCTTGGTGTGGGGTAATTGTGGGACAAGGAGGACGCTATGGATGAACCGCATGTCCGGGGCTGGCACAAGCCGGCTGAGCAGGCCGGCGGCTTTCGTCATGCGGTGGCCGCTACGCAGCCTGACAGCCTGAGGGTTGATGTACAGGCCGGGCCGTTCGCCTGGACGCTGGATGAGCCGCAGACGATGGGCGGGCGGGAGAGCGCGCCGGACCCGGTGACATCGTTTCTGGGCGCGTTGTGTGGCTGTCTGCTACTGTCGGTGCAGATGACGGCCCGGGCCCGGGGGGTTCCGCTGGACAGGGCGGCGATCTCGGCCAAGGCGAATGAGAAGGGCTTTGTGAAGACGATTGAGCTCAGACTGAGCGTCTGCAGCAGCGCGCCGCGGGAGCAGCTCCGCACGATTGTCGAGCGGGCGGAGAGGGGCTGTTACATCAAGGGGCTGCTCAAAGAGGCGATTGATTACCGGCTGAGTCTGGAGTTTGAGATGAGCTGAGGGAAAGTCCCCCGGGGGAAGGAGCACGATGCTGGTGCTGGAGCAGCAGGCTGTTGCCTGAGAGATGGGCAGAGCGGTGGCGGTTGCTCCAAAAAAGGCCTGTGGATTCGGGCGTTTGGCCGGAGGCGATTTCGGCATCGTTCTTGCAAGGTTCACCTCGGTGCAAGAAACATCTCACACAGGCTTCACCGGTTTGTCACCAAAGAGACACGAAATGCAGCTAAGCAGAACAAAACACCGACCTGGAGTCACCTGGGTGACGAAGGACGGCTTGAGGAGCGGCAGGCGGTTCCAGTATCGTGCCTGCATGTCAAGAACGGATTAGGGAGAAGGAGACCAGAGCATGGTAGAGACGGCAATGAAGAAAGGGATGAACGCGTTCCTGACCGCTTATACGGCCCTGTGTGTGGATCTGCCGTTCGCCGGCCTGCGGATGGGGCTGGGGATGAGCACCGAGAAGGAAGCGACCGAGGCGGCCTGGAGAGGCTATGACGCCACGGTCAAACTCACCTCCACGGCCATTGACGAGCTGTACCGCGACCCGCTCGTGGGTCAGCTTGCGGCCTCGGCCCTGGACGGGATGCTGCGCGTCCAGCGGGTCGGCAATGCCCTGACCGGGGCGGCGTTCACCGGCCTGTGGCGGTCGGTCGGCCTGCCGACCGCGGCAGAGGTCAAGGCCATGCGCGAAGAAGTCCACGCCTTGGTCGAGAAGAGCCAGCCGGTCGAGTTGCAGGTCAAGCCCAAAATCAAGCTTGCGGCCAAAACCAGCGAAGTGGCCCAGCTCCACAGCAAAGTAGCCTAGCCCGGACAAGGATAAAACCATGTCTGTACTCACCGAGCTTCCCAAATACTGGCTTGACGGCGCGGTGCGTGGCCTGCACGGCTTCCGCCGCGGGATTGGCGAAGCCTACCCGGCCGAGGAAGACCCGCCCCCGACCACCCCGTATGAGTTGGTCTATGAGGGCGGCAAAACCCGCCTCCGCTACTACCCGGCGGTTGGCCGGCCGCTGGCCACCCCGATCCTGATCTGCTACTCGCTGGTCAAGCGGCCCTTCATCCTGGATCTGCTGCCCGGCCGCAGCGTGGTCGAAACCCTGACCAAGAGCGGGCTGGAGGTCTATTTCATTGACTGGGTTCCGCCCACCGAGGCCGACAGTTGGCGGGGCTTTGACGCCTATGTCAACGGCGACTTGGCCAACGCGGTGCGGGCCATCCAGATTCGTGAAGGCGTCGATCGGGTGTCGCTGCTCGGCTACTGCTTTGGCGGCCTGCTGACCACCATGTATGCCGCCCTGTATCCCGACCAGATCGATAATCTCGTCAACTTCACCCTGCCGCTCGACATGAGTGTCCGTGAGTTGCCGACCCAGGCCCTGATGGAAAAGATATCGCCCGAGACCATGAAGCTGCTGACCGAGGTGTACGGCAACTGCCCGTCCTGGTTCATGAAAGCCTCGTTTGACGCAATGGCCCCGGTCCATCATGCGCTGGATAAATATGTAGGCCTGTACCGAGGCAGGGAGAACGCCGATTATGTCCAGATGTTTGACCTGTTCGAGAAATGGATGAACAGCGACGTGCCGATGGCCGGCCAGATTTTCCGTGAAACGGTCGAAGAGTTGTCGCAGAAAAACGCCTTGGTCAAAAACGGGTTTCAGATTCGGGGCCAAGCCGTCAATCTTCAAAACATTACCTGTCCAGTGCTGAACGTCATCGGCCAGCACGACGACGTGGTGTATCCCAAGTCCAGCCTGCCCTTAGTTGAGCTGGTCGGCGGTGAAGACGCGACCAATCTGGTCTTTCCGACCGGCCATATTGGGGCTGCGGTCAGCACCGGTGCCCAGAAAAAACTCTGGCCCCAGGTCGGCAGATGGCTGCGGGAGCGGGACAGCCTGACAGCTCACTGAGCGGCCGGAGTGGGTGCTGACCCACCGCATCAACTCCAGACAGGGCGGTCCAGAGTGGCTGCCCTTTTTTATGGCACGGGAGGCCGCGGCTTGCTTGAGTCCGGGCCGTGCAGGTGATTAAATAGCGTCGCCGTCGGGCAGACTGGGGAACAGACAATGGGTGATGCGGACCGTGCCGTTCCGGCTCCGGCAAGCGACAGCCTGCTTGCCGACTATCACCCGGCGGGGAGCTACGATGAGCTGTGCGCCGCGCCCCACCAGCCACGCCCCCACTGGCAGTATGTCATGCGGGCGCTTGACGCACTTGGCCGCCACGCCCTGCTGAGCCGTGAACAGGAAGTCCGCCGCCTGCTGCACGAGGACGGCGTCACCTACCAGTATGCGGATAGCCGGGGCAGGGGCCGGCCGTGGGCGCTTGACCTGATCCCGGTCCTGCTGGCCAGCCAGGAGTGGCGTGTTATTGAGCGCGGCCTGCTCCAGCGCGCCGAGCTGTTCAACCTGATCCTGGCCGACCTGTACGGCCGCCAGCGCCTTATCCGGGACGGCTTCCTGCCGCTGGAGCTGGTCTACGACCATCCCGGCTTTTTCCGCGCCTGTGTCGGCATCCGCCCGGCCTCTTGGCGCTTTCTGTTCTCCTATGCGGCCGATCTGGTCCGCGCCGGCGACGGCGGCGCGTGGGTCATCGGCGACCGCAGCCAAGCGCCCTCCGGGGCCGGCTACGCGCTGGAGAACCGGCTGACCCTGGCGCGGGTCTTTCCGAGCCTGTACCGCGACGCCGAGGTGCATCGCCTAGCCCTGTATTTTCGGACGCTGCGCCACTCGCTGGCCAGCCTCATGCCCCGCCCGGAGAAGCCGGGCCGGACCGTGCTGCTGACGCCCGGGCCGGGCAACGCAGCCTATTTTGAACACGCCTATGTCGCCCAATATCTCGACTACACCCTGGTACAGGGCAGCGACCTGACCGTCCGGGACAGCCGGGTATGGCTCAAGACCCTGGACGGCTTGCAGCCGGTTGACGTTATCCTGCGCCGAGTTGAGGATGCCTGGTGTGACCCGCTGGAGCTGCGCAAAGACTCGCCGTTCGGCGTGCCCGGCCTCGTCCAGGTCACGCGCGCCCGGCAGGCCGCGGTGGCCAACCCGCTGGGCGTGGGCATCCTGGAAAATCCGGGCCTGATGGCCTTTTTGCCCGGGCTGTGCCGGGAGGTACTGGGCCAGGACTTGCGGCTGCCGTCGGTGGCGACTTGGTGGTGCGGTGGAGAGCCGGAATGCCGCTATGTGCTGGCCAACCTGGACCGCCTGGTGATTAAACCGACCGGCCCGCATGTCGGGGCTGCAACCGTCTGGGGGGCGCGGCTGTCCGCGGCCGAGCGGGAAGCGCTGGCCGCCCGCATCCGGGCCACACCCTACCGCTATGTCGGCCAGGAGCTGATTGCGGCCTCCACCGCCCCCACGTTTGTAGAGGGAAAACTGCGTCCACGGCCGCTGGCGCTGCGCAGTTTTCTGGTGGCGCGCGACGATGCCTATGTGGTCATGCCGGGCGGGCTGGCGCGGGTAGCCGCCGGCCCCGACGCCTGGCAGGTATCGGACCAAGCCGGCGGGCTGAGCAAAGACATCTGGGTCCTGGCCTCAGAGCCCGAGCAGGCGCTGAGTCTGTTGCCGCCGGCCGGCCGGCCGCTTGTCCTCACCCGCAGCGGCGGAGAGATTCCAAGTCGGGTAGCCGATAATCTGTTCTGGCTCGGACGCTATACCGAACGCCTGGAGGGCAGCGCCCGGGTGTTTCGAGAGATGCTGGCACGGCTGCTCAACACCGAGGCTGTCCACCACGACCCCCACCTGCCGGGCCTGCTGTCCGCGGTGACTCACCAAGCCGTGACCTACCTGCACCTGATGGGCAACGGGGTCAAGCAAGGGCTGGTCGCCGACGAGCTCGAGCTGCTGGCGGCCGTCCTTGAGCCGGCCCGCCCGGGCAGCCTGCGGGCTACCCTCGACGCCCTGTTGCGGGCCGAGCGGACGGTCCGCTACCGGCTGTCCGACGATACGGCCCGGGTCCTGCACACGCTCGACCGCGAGCTCTCCCCGGACCTCGGCCTGGAGCAGACCTTGCACAGTCTGTCGCGGGTGATCGATGGGCTGGCCGCATTTACCGGGCTGATGGCAGAGAACATGACCCGGGGCCAAGGCTTTCGCTTCCTGGAGATGGGCCGGCGGCTCGAGCGCGCCCTGCACGCCATCAGCCTGCTGCGGGTGGCCTGCGAGATGGCACCCGGCGGCCGGGGCGGGTTGTGGGAGGTCGTGCTGACCATGACCGACAGCCGGCGGACCTATCGCCGGCGTTACGCCAGCCAGGTTGACGCCAAGGCCGTACTCGACCTGTTGTTACACGATGAGAGCAACCCCCGATCGCTCGGCTATCAGCTGGGCCGCCTCCAGGAGCACGCCGATGGATTGCCCCGCAAGGCCAGCCTGCCCCACCGCAGCCCGGCGGAGCGCCTCGCCCTGCAAGCCCTGACCGCGCTGCGCACAACCGATGTCGAAGGGCTGTCCGAGGCGGTGTGGCCCGGGCCGGTGTATGACAAGCTGGACGGGCTGTTTGCCCGGCTGGGGAGCCTGCTGCTGGCCCTGTCTGACGCCCTGAGCCAGACCTACTTCAGCCATATTGAAGTCCAGCAGCAATTGACCAAACATCAGGCATGAGCTCCTACACCGTCGTCCATACCACCCGCTACCGCTACAGCCTGCCGGTGTCCCACTGTCAGAATGAAGCCTGTCTTCTGCCGCGTTCCTCCGACCGCCAGCAGTGCCAGACCGGCCGGCTCCAGATCACCCCGGCCCCCGCGGTCTACGCGGCGCGCGAGGATTTTTTTGGCAACCGGGTTGTCTACTTTGCGGTTCAGGAAGCGCACACTGTGCTGGAGGTCAGCGCGGAGAGCGCGGTGACGCTCAGCCCTACCGCCCCGCCGGCCTTGTCGTCCTCCCCGGCCTGGGAGAATGTTGGCCGAGGGCTGGGCCATGGGCTCGCGTCCGAGCGGCTGGCCGCCCGTCAGTTTGTACTGGACTCGCCGCTGATCGCCGCCGGCCCGGCTTTTGCCGCCTATGCCGCCCCGTCGTTTCCGTCCGGTCGACCCGTGCTCGAAGCGGTCCATGAGCTGATGCGGCGCATCTACCACGAGCTGACCTATGATCCGCACTTCACCACCGCGGCCACCCCGGTCCACGAGGTCCTGGCCCACCGCCGGGGGGTGTGTCAGGACTACGCCCAGCTGGCCATTGCGTGTCTGCGCTCCCTGGGTCTGGCGGCCCGCTATGTCAGCGGCTATCTCGAAACCGGAGCCGCGTCTGGCCAGGCCGCGTCCCTGGTTGGGGCCGCGGCCTCCCACGCCTGGGTGTCGGTCTACAGCCCCGGTCAGGGCTGGGTGGATTTTGATCCGACCAACAACCTGCTGCCGACCGACCAGCATATCGTCCTGGCCTGGGGCCGGGATTACAGCGATGTGACGCCCCTCAAAGGCGTGGTTTTTGGCGGCGGGACGCACAGCCTGGAGGTGGCGGTTGAGGCACGCCGGACCTAGTCGCCCGGGCCGCCCCGCCGGGGAAGGGAGGAAGATGGTGAAGGCTGCTGTAAAGCTCTATCTCATCCGCCACGGCCGGCCGCTGGCCGGATTTGGCGAAGCCCCCGACCCCGGACTTGACCCGCTGGGCCGGCGGCAGGCCGTGGCCCTGGCCACAGAACTGGAACCGCTCGGCCCGCTCCCGCTTCTGACCAGCCCGCTGCAACGTGCCCGCGATACCGCCGCCTCGTTTGAGCGGATGTGGCAGTGTCAGGCCAGGGTTGAGCCGGTGGTGGCCGAACTGCCCTCGCCCGGCCAGGAGTTGGCCGAACGGGCGGCCTGGATCCGTCGGGTCCTGCGCGGTCGCTGGAGTGCGCTGCCCGAAGTCTATCAGGACTGGAAAGACCACCTCGTCGCGTTTCTGTGCGGCCTGCAAACCTCAAGCCTGATCACCACCCATTTTGTGGCCATCAATGCCGCGGTGGGCGCGGCCACCCACGACGACCGCCTAGTCTGTTTTGAACCCGACCACTGCTCCTGCACGGTGCTTGAAGTGACCGGCGGCACGCTCCGCCTCGTGCGCCTCGGGCGGGAGCGACAGACCCGCGTCACCTGAGCCCGCGCCTTGACGACCCCCCGCACCGGGTGATTTGAAGGGGGAGACACCCCGTCAGAGTTGCAACAGGAGAGACGCGCGATGGCGACACCCCACCCCGTAGAGACCAGCCCACTCACCTCGCTGACCACCGACGAGACCGCCCCGGTGCTGGACCAACACCGCTTTGATGAGGCCACCCTGAGCCGCTACATGGCCGCGCATATTGAGGGCTTCAGCCCGCCGCTGTCGGTTGGACAGGTCCGGAGCGGGATGTCGAACCCGACCTTCGTTCTGACCGACGCGGCCGGCCAGCGCTATGTGCTGCGCAAAAAGCCGCCGGGCAAGCTGCTGCCCTCAGCCCACGCGGTGGACCGCGAGTTTCGGATCATCTCGGCCCTGTGGCAGACCGATGTGCCGGTCGCCAGACCGTATGTACTGTCTCAGGACCCGGCGGTGCTGGGGGTGGATTTCTATATCATGGGCTTTGTTGAGGGCCGGGTGTTTCGCGGCTATGCCTTGCCCGAGCTGGAGCCGGGCGAGCGGCGGGCAGTATATGACACCATGCTTGACACCCTGGCCGCCATCCCTCGGGTGGACTTCCGGACGCTGGGGCTGGCCGACTACGGCCGGGTCGGCGGTTATATGGGCCGACAGGTCAGGCGCTGGTCACAGCAGTACGCGGCCAGTCAAACAGCCGAGCTGCCGGCAATGGACCGGCTCATGGCTTGGCTGCCCGAACACCTGCCGGACGACGAGGAGACGACGATTGCCCACGGTGATTTCCGCCTGGAGAACCTGATCTTTCACCCCAGCCAGCCCCGGCTGCTGGCGGTGGTGGACTGGGAACTCAGCACCCTCGGCGCGCCCCTGTCCGACTTGGCCTATACCTGCCTGCCCTATCATGTGCCGGACGATATCCGAGGGGATATCACCGGGCTTGATTTTGCGAGCTCCGGCATCCCCTCCGAGCAGGAGGGAGTGGACCGCTACTGCCGGCGGATGGGCCGCCCGCCGGTCGAAAATTGGAACTTCTATGTGGTGTTTTCGCTCTTCCGGCTAGCGGCCATTGTCCAGGGGGTGTACAAACGGGCGCTTGACGGCAACGCCAGCCGCTTGACGGCAACGCCAGCTCCCCGGAAGCCATCACCCGGGGCGAAAAATGCAAACAACTGGCGACTGAGGCCTGGGCCCTGGTCAAGCGCGGCGTCTAAGCTAAGGAGAGACCCATGACCGACACCCCGGCCGAGCCGCTGCCGCTGATCTCGCTGACCACCGACACCGCCCCGGTGCTGGACCAGCACTGCTTTGACCAAGCCAGCCTTGAGCGCTTTATGGGCCGTCAGCTGGCCGACTTCAACCCGCCCATGCAGGTCGGCCAGATTCGGGGCGGCATGTCCAACCCGACCTTTGTGCTGACCGACGCGGCCGGCCGGCGCTATGTGTTGCGCAAAAAGCCGCCGGGCAAGCTGCTGCCCTCGGCCCATGCGGTGGACCGCGAGTTTCGGGTCATCTCGGCCTTGCGGAACACCGTTGTGCCGGTGGCCAAGCCGTATGTGCTGTGTCAGGATCCATCGGTGATTGGTACGGATTTCTACCTGATGGATTTTATTGACGGGCGGGTGTTGCGCGGCTATGAGCTGGGCGATATGCCGCCGGCCGAGCGGAGGCGTGTCTACGCGGCAATGGTTGAGGCCATCGCCAGCCTGCACAGGGTGGATTTTCGGGCGGTCGGTCTGGAGGAGTACGGGCGGGTTGACGGCTATATGGCCCGCCAGGTCAGCCGCTGGACCAAGCAGTACGCGGCCAGCAAGACCGAACGCATCCCTGAGATGGAACGGCTCATGGCTTGGCTGCCCGAGCATTTGCCGGCCGATGACCAGACCACCATTTCCCACGGTGACTTTCGGCTGGAGAACCTGATTTTTCATCCGACCGAACCGCGCGTGCTGGCGGTGGTGGACTGGGAGCTCAGCACGCTTGGCGCGCCGTTTGCCGACTTGGCCCATAACTGTCTGCCCTACCATGTACCGGATGAGAGCCGGGGCGATATCACCCGGCTCGACTACGCCGACTATGGGATTCCGTCTGAGGCCGACTATGTGGCCCGCTACTGTGAGCTGACCGGCCGCGACCGGATTCCACACTGGACCTTCTACATTGTGTTTGCCCTGTTCCGTATTGGGGCGATCATCCAGGGGGTGTACAAGCGTGGGCTTGACGGTAACGCCAGCTCGCCCCAGGCCCTCAGCTATAAAGAGCAGTGCCGGCAGATGGCAGGCGCCGCCTGGGGGCTAGTCCAGCGGGGCCTTGAGTAGCCGTGCGGTCACCCGGGGCGGGGAGAGAAAGAGGTTGGCGGCTTTCTGAAGTGTGTCCGGGTCGGCGCTGTCGAGCAGCAGGCCGAACACCGACAGGCGGTGCGAGCCGCTCTCCAGCCGCCCGATTTCAGAGAACTGAAAGCCGAAGTGGGGCTGAGGGCCGCCGTAATAGGCACGCTGCTCAAGCTTGGCCAAGCCGTCCTCAAGCCGGGGGATGAGGACAAGCGTGGGACCGCTCGGCATGCGCAGGGCCGCCCAGCGGTCCGGGCGGTTGTCCGGGGCTGCCGGAGGCCCAGAGCCATTCGGCAGCGGATGCGCCCCGCGCCGGTCCAGAAAATCAAAATAGGTCGTAAACTCCCCCTCGGCCAGGACAAGCCGGGGCGGGATTTTCAGCTTGACCAGGGCGCTGCCCTCGACAAAGTCGCGGTAGAAAATCAGGTTGACCCGGCCAGAGGTACGCAGGCCAAACGGCAGCGGTACCCAATAGCGGGCCTGGCGGATGACCCGGACCGGGCCGGGCCGGTAGCCGCGCAGGCTGCTGCGCAGCTCGGCCTCGGTGCGCCGGAAGCGCAGCAGGCCACCAAGCAGGCGGACCACGGCGTCGGCTTTTATCCCGGCGATGGTGTTGGTACCAGGGTCGCCCAGCCGCTCAACCGGGGCAAAATGGGTGGGCAGCGGCGCGCCAAAGGCCAGGGCGTAGCGTTCGGCATACACCCGGTCGGTAGCCGGGTCGTAGCGAGCATAGGGCTGGGCGTGTGGGGCCGGCGTCGGGGGAAAAACGCCGACATAGACAAAGCCCATCCGGCGGGGCTGCTCTCCAATCTGGACCTCGGCCCAGCTCTCGGCCCAGTCGGGCAGGGCGGTCGGGTCGCCACGCTGGCCGAGGTCACGGTTCATCACCACAATGGCGTCGTTGGCGTCAAAGACCTCGGCGGGGCTGTCGTGCTTGGCTTTGGGGCCGTGGCTCATAATCCAGCGTTCTCGATGGTCGCGCTCATCGACCTGAAACGGAATCGGGCCGGGGGTGTGGCCGTGGAAGGCGTAGACCCGAAAGGCGGCCAGGGGCCGGTTGTGGAAAAAGGGGGCGAGGTGGCCCTCAATGAGGCTCGCGCCAGGTGGTGGGGAGGAAAAGCTGGGGGCGGCCGGCAGGAGCAGGCAGGCGACGAGCAGGTGGAGAGCGAGGGGGTTCACAGTGCGTGTCCTGGTGAGGGCCGGGGTGAAATGTGCTCAGGTCCGGCAGCAATCCACGAGGCGCTATGCTGAAGCATTGGATAGTGGGTCGGTGAGGAGAACGAACTGGGCGCAAATGGCTGACAAGCCGGGGTGTCGGATGACGCCTCCGGCTGATCCGAGCTGCGCATCGCTGCGGAACGGCTGGCTAGCGTGGTCTGTATGTTTCGTTGTATATGTCTCTGAGCAAATGTCCGTTGTAAGTCCAGTATCTCTTGGGATGTGGCGCTGTTCCTGAGGGGAGATCTCGAAGCTGGCGTGTGATTGCTGAGAATGCGTTTGCTGAGGCCGCGGAACATATTTGAGGGGAGATCTCGAAGCTGGCGTGTGATTGCTGAGAATGCGTTTGCTGAGGCCGCGGAACATATTTGAGGGGAGATCTCGAAGCTGGCGTGTGATTGCTGAGAGCGAGAGTACTTCTCCCTGATATTTGACTTGGTTGTTGATGGTGACTTCGACGTATTCGTCAGCCTCGGTGAACCTGAGTTCCGCTCCAAGGGGGATGCCCATCTCGGTAAAATCCAGGTTTGGCCGCCGAGCCTTGATCTTCTCTGCTCCTCTCTGAGCACCTTCATCTATTTTGTGGGCTTCTTCCTGTATCTCCGGTGTGACGTTTTCCCCTATGAGCTGGAGAATGACGCTCGCCTGCCCAGGTTCAATGTCGAAGAACTCACGTTTGGGATTGATGCGGTTCGGCTCAAATGCCTAGTGCAAGGCGTGTTCCACGGCACCGGCGTCTTCCACCCTGGCGGCGTATTCACACTCGAACGGGAGGGGAAGGCCGGTGGAGTAGAGTTGTGTCAGTCTATCGTGTACTGAGGTTCGGGAGGTTTTCCCGATTTTTACCAGCCCGGGCATGGCCGGGTTGGTCAGAATATAGACGATCCCCTCGCGGCTGTTTTCGTCCATGCCTGTCCCCTCCTGCATAGGCTTTTTACCGGAACAGGTCGGCTTCGGCGGGACGGATCAAGACCTGTCCGCTGCCTTCGGCCGGGATGTATTTGTAGCCACGGATGATGACGGCCGGGACCGCGGCGTTCTTTTCCATCAACAGGCCGGCCGCGCAAGCGAGTTCGTCGGCCACCGAGATGATGGTGTGGTGCAACTCCCGGCCCTGGAGGTCGTGGCCGCCGCGCAGGTCAAGCAGCCCTTCGAAGCCTGAGACGCCGAGGGCAAACTCGACGAGGCCGTCACGCCACGGACGCCCAAAGGTGTCGGTGATGACAATCCCGATGGAGAGGTGGCGGCGTGCCTGGATAGCCAGGCGTATGTTTCTGGCCGAGCGGTCGGGGTCTTCGGGCAGGACGATGACGATATCGTCGCCGAGGGTGTTGGAGGCGTCAACGCCGGAGTTGGCGCACACCCAGCCCGGCTTGGTCTCGGTGATGATGACGCCGTTTTTCATCATGACGATGCGTTGGCTCTGTTGCAGTACGACCTCGACGATGCGTGGGTCTTTGTCCCACTGCTGGGCGATCTGGTGGGCAAAGGGCGAGGGGGTGACGGTCTTGAGGTCAACCACCGCGCCCTCGGCCTTGGAAACAATTTTCTGACACATGACCAGAATATCGCCGTCTTTGAGGCCGACCTTGGCGCGGTCAATGGATTCAAGCAGGAGCGAGACGAGCTCGTCGCCGGGCTGAATCTGGGGGAGGTCGGGGATGGGGATGAGGGCGATGGCACTCATGGATAATCCTTCAAAAAGCCTGGGCTCTGGTCAGGCGGATGCTAGTGCAATGACCGTTCGGGCCAGGGCAACTGAGGTGTCCATATCGGTCATAACCGTGTCGGTCACGCGGACTGTCAGCCCTTGGGCTTCGAGTCTGGCCTGTTGGGCCGCGTCGTGGGCATCAATCACAAAAGCGTCCAGAAAGTCGGCGTACAGGCCGGCCACCCCAGCCGCTGAGGCTTCAATGCCCAGGCCGTTGAGCATGCGGTCGGCCGGCCCCTTAATCGGCTTGCCGGCCACGAGCGGGCTGACGCCAACGACCGCCGCGGGGGTCTGGTGCAGGGCGTCGCGGACACCCGGCAGGCCAAGAATCGGCCCGATGCTGACAATCGGATTGCTGGGGGGAAGAATCACCATGTCCGCGGACCGGATAGCCTCACACACGCCCGGGGCTGGGCGCGCGTTGGCCAGCCCGCTCAGTTCAACCCGCCCGACCCGGCCCTGGCCGCCGCCTTTGACAAAATACTCCTGAAACGGCAGGGCACCAGCTTCGGTGTGGACGACCGTGCGGACCGGGTCGTTGCTCATCGGCAGGACGGTGGCGCGTATCCTCCAGGCTCGGGCAAGGGCAGCGGTGACTTGGGTCAGGGTCCGGCCCTGTCTGAGCTGCTGGGTGCGGAACAGGTGGGTCGCCAAGTCGGCATCGCCCAGACCGAACCAAGTCTCGGGATAATAGCGTTGCAGGGCCGCAAGACAGCGGAAGCTCTCGTCTGGTAGACCCCAGCCTTTGGCGTGATCGACGGCATCGGCCAGCGTGTAGATAATGGTGTCAAGGTCGGGGGAGATGCACAGGCCGAAGAATTCGTCGTCGTCGCCGGTGTTCACCACTATGCACAGCCTAGCTGGATCGATGACGCGCACGAGGCCGCATAGAAAGCGGGCGGCCCCCACCCCTCCGGCAAGGGCGGTAATGGCGAGGTCGTCACAGTCCGCCATGTTCAGTGAGCCACCGCCCGTTTCTCGCGTTCGAAGGGGTGTACATAGCGGAACTGCTCTGAGGCGGTCAGTTTGCGGTAGGAACCGAAGTGTTCGTCTGGATTTTCGACCATGTCGAGCGGGCTGAGCTCTTCGTCCTGGCCGTTGAAGACTGTCCGCAGTGTATAGGTGGTGCTACGCTCGGCCGGGGTGCGGCCAAGGTCACGGATCAGACGGCGGAGTTCTTTGGGTAGGACGAGTTGTCCGTACTGGGCCCCGGCAGAGGTGGAAATACTCTCGTTGATGAGCGTCCCGCCGAGGTCGTTGGCCCCTACATTCAGCAGATACTGGGCCAGCTTTGGGCCCTCTTTGACCCACGAGGACTGGATGTTCCGAAATGTCGGGCCGAGCATCAGCCGGGCGATGGCGTGCATCTTGATGACTTCTGTGCCGGTTGCCCCCTGACGCATGTTTTTTACGAGTTTGCGTTGGTACATGGGCGCTTCCTGGTGAATCAGGGACAGGGGAACGAACTCGGTAAAGCCGCCGGTGTCCTTCTGGATGTCACGCAGCAGATTCATATGCCTGACCCAGTGGAGCGGGGTCTCGATGTGGCCGTACATGATCGTTGAGGTGGTCGGAATGCCGAGGCTGTGGGCGGAGGTGATGACCTCAATCCACTGTTGGGTGGTGATGCGGCCCGGGGCAATCCGGTCGCGGATGTCCTGGTCAAGAATTTCGGCTGAGGTGCCGGGCAGGGTATCAAGGCCGGCGTCTTTGAGGGCGGCTAGATAGTCGGGAATGGAGACTGCCGCCCGGGTGGCACCGTACAAGACCTCTTCGGGCGAGAAGGCGTGAATATGCAGGTTTGGGAGAGCCTTTTTGACCGCTCGGGTCAGGTCGATATACAGGCTGCCGTTCATCTTGGGCGGCAGACCGGCCTGCATACAGACCTCGGTGGCCCCCATGTCAACGGCCTCTTGGGCCCGCCGGATAATTTCCTGCTCGGGCAGAAAATAGCCCTCTTCTTCTCGATACTCGCGGCTGAAAGCGCAGAAGGTGCAGTGTTTTATGCAGACATTGGTGAAGTTGATATTCCGGTTGACGACATAGGTCACTACCTCGCCGACCTGACGCCGGCGCATCTCGTCGGCGGCCAGGCACACGGCTTGGAGCTCAAGCCCATTCGTCTCGCACAAGCGCAGCCCTTCCTGCCAGGACACTTCGTGTCCCTCCAAGGCCCGGTGCAGAATAGTGCTGACCTGGGGGTCACTGTGTTCGAGAAGATTCTCAAGACCGTTGGTTGCCATAGCAGGTCTCCTTATTGGGGAGCGGAGAGAGTCAATACTTCAGACCGACCGAAACGAGGATGAAGAGCACGGCCTGCTCAGGCGATGAGCTGGGCCTGCAACTCCTCGGTCCGCGGCCGCAGGGCCGGCAGCAGAAAGCCGGGCCGGTCAATATACTCCTGGTAAATGGCCAGCCGTTCACGCAGCCTGAACCCCTCCTCCCGACAGGTCTGGGCCAGGGTGTCCAGATGCGGCCAAGCCGCTTCCGGGTTGACATAGTCTTTGGTGACTGGCGAAATGCCCCCCCAGTCGTTAATGCCGGCCCGCAGGAGGAGGCGGTGATCGGCCGGGTTCAGGTTGGGTGGGGCTTGGACATTCATCTGGCCGCCGAGCAGCAGCCGGGTGACGGCCACCGTTCTGGCCACTTCCAGGCTCTCCGGCTCGGGAGCGTCGGCCATGCGGGTGTCGGGTTTGGCCCGAAAGTTCTGGATGATGACCTCTTGGATGTGTCCGTATTCCTGGTGGATGTCCCGGATGGCCAGCAGACTATCGACCACTTCTTGGCGCGTCTCTCCGATGCCGATCAGAATTCCGGTTGTAAAGGGAATCTCCAACTCGCCGGCTTCACGGATCATCTTGACCCGAACTGCCGGCTCTTTGTCTGGGGCCGAAAAATGGGCCAAGCCGCGTTGGCAGAGCCGAGGGCTGATATTTTCCAGCATCAAGCCCAAGCTCACATTCACATCTTTGAGTTGTTGCATCTCGTCGTAGCTCAGGACGCCGGCGTTGGTGTGGGGCAGGATGCCGTAGGACAGGGCGATCTGGCACGCTTCGTAGACGTATTCTGTTGTCGTCCGGTGGCCTAAATCGGTCAGCGTTGTGCGGTACGCGCGGGAGACCAGTTCGGGCTTGTCGCCCAGGCACATCAGGGCTTCTTTGCAGCCCTGAACTTGACCTCTGGCGAGCCACTGGCGGAGGTCGTTGCGGGTCATGGTCCAGGCTGCGGGATCGCGTGGGTCCTTGCGAAAGGTGCAGTACGAGCACCGGTCTCGGCACAGGTTGGTGACCGGCAGAAAGAGCTTGCGTGAATAGGTGACGGTCCGCCCTTTGTGGCGGTCGCGCAGACCGCCCGCGGCTGCCAGTAAGGCCGGGAAATCCTCGTCCGTGCAGTGGATGAGGCGATAGCCCTGGGCGGCGGTGAGTTGCAGACCTTCATCTGCGCGGGCGAGGAGCTGATCAAAGCTCAAAGAAACGTGTTCGGAAACGGGTTTAGGCAGCATACGACTCCCATTGACTAAAGCGAGAAGGTAGTCAAGGCGGGCCGGAATGTCAACCGTTGTGTGGCGATTTTCTCACTTTTCTGTGATATCACCTGTCGGCCGGCTTTTGAGCGCTTCAGCGCGTGTGTAGGGGGCGCGTCGCCGCTGCCCCGGACAGCCGGCGGTGGAGACGAACAAGGCCGACCGCCGTACACACCACGCCAAGGTTGAGCATCAGCCAGCCGCTACCCAGCACGACATGGTAGAAGTCCAGCTTGGCCTGGGCGATCTCCCAGCGTTCGAGGGCTTCGCTGGGGATATAGCGCTGAGCGCCACGAAAGACCTGGGCGGTTGCCGCTTTGCCCTGCGGAGTCGTAGCCGCCAGAACTGCCCGGTACTCGTTCACCTTTGTCAGAGAGGTGACCGCGTTGCCTAAACCCAGCACCAGGAAGACCAGACCGGCAATGAACAGGTAGTTTCGGGCCAGCAATTGCGCTATGCTCATACAGGACCCCCACGCCCAAGCCCCTAGCAGTCTGAAGGGGGGAGCGTCAAGGCTTCCAATTATTTTTCGCGGTGTGGGAAAGGAAGGCGAGCATGTCGAAGGTGGTGTTGAGCGAGAGAAAGAACCGAGTCCGATGGATTACGATCAATTGACCTGAGCGGCGCAACGCCTTGGATAGCGAGACGATTTTTGGGTTGAAGGAGACCCTCGGCGAAGCGGCTCACGATCCCGACAGCCGTGTGATTGTGCTCGGCGGGGCGGGCGGGGCATTTTCTTCGGGTGCTGACCTGCGGGCCGGGCGGTCTGAGGGTGCGCCGGCGGGGGATATCATGGAAGACGGCTTTAACGCTGTGATCCGCGCGATCTGGAACTTGGCCCTAAGCCGGTGATTGCGGCCGTCGACGGTGTAGCGGCCGGGTTCGGCTGTTCCCTGGCCTTAGCCTGCGATGTGCGCTTGGCCTCTTCAAAGGCCCGCTTTTCGCTGATCTTCGTGCAACGCGGGCTCACCATTGACGGTGGGGCCAGCTATCTCTTACCCCGGTTGGCAGGCCTCAAAGGCGTAGAGATGGCCCTGACCGGCGAGGTCGTGGATGCCGAACAGGCCGAACGTATAGGCCTGGTGAATCGGGCTGTGCCCCACGACAGCTTCCAGACCTGTAGCGCCGAGTATGCGGAAAAAATGGCCAAACAAGCCCCGCTGGCCCTGGCCACGATCAAGGCTTCACTCCAGCACGCTTTGAAACACAGCCAGGACGAGGTATTGACCTCCGAGATGGCTGAGCAGCGGAAGATGGTCCGCACGGCCGACTTTCGGGAGGGGCGGACTGCCTTTTTGGAGAAACGAGAGCCCCGCTATTCCGGCCGCTAGCGGCAGCTCAGGTCTGAGAAAAAGCCATGTCGCGTTTTTTTATCGTTGGAGATATTCACGCCTGTCCGGCTGAGCTTGAGGCTCTGCTGAGCGCCTTAGCCCTCCGGGCCGAGGATCGGCTCGTCTTTTTGGGCGACTATATTGACCGTGGACCCGGAGCGCGTGATGTGCTTGACCTGCTGTTAGGTCTGCGGGCCGACCGGGTCTGCCAGCTGACATTCCTCAGGGGCAACCATGAGGATATGTTCCTCGACTTTCTCGGGTACGGGGGACTGCATGGCGACGCATTTCTGGTAAATGGCGGGGTCCAGACCTTGCACAGCTATGGCTGCTGGCCTGATGCGAGTGCAGCGGCCACGCGTATCCCCAAGACGCATATCGAGTTTCTACGCGGCTTAGCTTTCTCCTTTCCCGCCCAAGGTCTCGGTCATGCTTCGGGCCGCAATGTTGTGTGCGTCCACGCCGGTATTGATCCCGCGCGTGCGCTCGCGGACCAACAGGCTGAACACCTGCTGTGGATTCGTCAGGAGTTTATCAATCGCCGTCACCCCCTCCCGTACACGGTGGTGTACGGCCACACGCCCCAAGCTGAGGTCCGCTTTCATCTGCCCTACAAGGTCGGGATTGATACGGGTCTTGTCTACGGAGGGCGCTTGTCCTGTCTTGAGTGGACCGGCAAGACCCTGTACCAGGTGGCAAAGGGCAGCCGGCAGGTGAGGGAATGTGACGTCAGCAAACAGTGGTCGGCGGTCGGATAGTGATGGCCGCCGAGTCTATGGCCTAGCGGGCTTGCCGAGCTGGGTCATTGTCGGCTAATATCCTTACCACCTGTGCCGCTAAGGACGATGTGGCGACGTAGCTCAGTAGGCTAGAGCGAGGGTCTCATAATCCCTAGGTCGGCAGTTCGATTCTGCCCGTCGCTACGCTCCGTTCTCGTGTAGACACAGCGTCTGGGATTTCAGAACCATCCTTAAACAAGGAGAACAGACATGGACCCCCTCGCTATTTTTATGCTGATTGTTGCCGCGGTAGCCGTGCTTTTTGCCGCGGCAGCCGCGGCAGCCGTGCTGGTAAGCGGCAATAAAGACTAACCCCCCAAGCCTCGGCCAAACGGCGAGGTCTCGCTTTTGGGCGGCGGAAGCCGAAGCACGACCGGTCTGCCATTGGCCAAGATGGTTGTTCGGGTCAGCAGTTCCTGAGCCGAGAGTTGCTCATTCAGAAAGGCTCGCAAGGATGGTTCCGAGAAATAGAATCGCGCTTCGCTCGCTTCACCAACCTGACTCGGATCGTCAAGGTCCCGGTTCAGTGCCTCAAGGCTGCCGTAGGGTCTGGAGTAGTAGTGGAGGGTGAGCAAGATTCCGTCGGCAGGAAACTCTAAGGTCCGAAAAGCCATAAATGACCGCGCTACAATTTTGGTCCACAGGTCAAGAAGCCTGTCGGTTTGACTCAGCCTAAGAGAATTATAGATCAGGCCGGTTTGCACACGAAAGGTCAAGAAGGTCTGTTCGTGCCGGGTCTCAATGCCGGTCACTTCCACAGAGGCGGTGAGCAGGCCGCCGCTGCGTCTGGCGGTGTCAAGCAAACGGCCTAAGAGGGCAATCGTATCGGGTCCATATTTTTGGTGCAATTCCCGTAACAGTTCCGCTAAGCTTGGCGGGAGTGATGTATTCCAAGGGGCTGGGTCGGCAGAAAAAGCCACGCCCGGGGCACACACGCTCCAAACTAGAAGACTGGCGGACACACGGGGTAGGATGTATTTTTGCACAGCCCGGCATCATGCCAAGCTTCTCGCAGCGTCACAAGGGGCTGCACGGTCAGTGTATGGAAGGTCAAAACCCCCATCTGAGAGCGAGAGCGCGCGGGCGTTTTTTGCCGATCGAACGGAAGGTCAAAACCTCCCTGGCGCGGTTTTTTTCGTCCCCGGGACATGTCGGTCTGGGCAACCGAGCCATCCGGCTCGGAGTTGGGGTTTCGGGTGGACCGGACTCTGTAGCCCTGTTGAGCGCTCTGCTGGCCCAGCCAGACCGCCCGCACCTCAGTGTCCTCCATGTTAACCATGGGCTGCGGCCGGAAGCCGACCACGAACAGCAGCATGTCGAGCGACTGTGTCGGCTGTGGCAGCTGCCCTGTTTTGCGAAAAAGCTGGACTCATCCCCCCCCCCTCACGGCCTTGAAGCCTGGGCGCGCAACGAGCGCTACCAGTTTTTTGAAGCGGTGATGGAGTGGGAGGGGCTGGACTATCTGGCTCTGGCCCACACCCAGGACGATCAGGTCGAAACCGTGCTGTTTCGACTCCTGCGGGGCAGCGCCCGGCGCGGCCTGAGCGGCATTCCGCCAAGCCGCGCGGTCGGAACGCGGAGGGACAAGCGGCTCATTCGCCCGCTGCTGGACTGTAGCCGGCAGGAAGTCTTGGAGTATCTGGCCGACCGCCGGCTGTCCTATGTGACCGATCCCAGTAACGCCGACCTCAGCTATGCCCGCAACCGCATTCGGCACCGCCTGTTGCCCCTGCTGGCGACCGAGTTCTCGCCCCGCATCTCTCGTCATCTGGTCCATTTGGCAGACACCTTACGCGAAGAAGATGCCTGGCTCGAAACCTCTACGACCGCGGCTCGGCTGCGCGTCCAGCACGAGCGGGAGGGCGGTCCAGCTCTGGGCGTCAGGGCCTGGGCGGCTGAGCCGGTCGCCCTGCGAGTGCGGATCTTACGCCAGTGGCTCGAATGCGCCGACCCCAGCCGCGAGCTTGGCTTTCTGCACCTCGAACAGGTCCGAGCCTTGGCCGAGGGGCGGGTTCGGGGCACCGTTGAATTGCCTGGCAGCCTTCAGGTCCGGGTTGAGCAGGGCTGTCTTATTGCCGAACCAAAGCGGCTCGTCGCCGAACCCTACGCCTACCCCCTCGTGTGTGGACAAGGGCTGAGACTGCCCGCTGTTCCCCATATCCCCGGTAGCGGCTGGCAGTGTTGGCTGAGCGAACCGAGTGCCTGGCACGCGTTGCCGACCCAGGCGCGGACGGCCGATCGGTGGCGGACCTTCTTTGATGTCGGGATGCTGTCGTCGAGACTCAGGGTTCGGAGCGTGCGCCCTGGAGATCGTATTTTTCCCCTGGGCATGGCTGGCCGAAAGAAAATTCACGATATATTTCGTAACGCCAAGCTGCCGCGACGCCTGCGTCAGATTTTTCCCCTGGTCGTTTTGGGGAATGCCACTTCTGAGGTGGCGTGGGTGCCCGGCCATGTCCGGGGGAAAACCGCGCTGGTGACGCCGACCACACGCTCGGTGTGTCAGTGTGTGGTCAGCCCATTGCCGGAGAAAGTAGAACTGTGTTAGGTTATCGGCGCGTAACGGAAAGGGGCAAGGAGTGAACAAGGTTTCACACAATCTCGCTTTATGGCTGGTGTTGGGACTCATGATTCTCCTGCTGTTTAATGTATTCAGCCGCCACCAGCCCCAGAGGCCTGAGGTCGTGTTCAGCGATTTCTTCGCCTACCTCAAAAACGGGGAAGTCTCCGAAGTCACTATACAGGGACAGGTGATTCACGGCCGCTTCAAGGACGACCAAGGCTTTAAGACCTATGCGCCGCGGTATTATCCCGACTTGATGAGTACGCTGCATGAGCAGGGGGTGCGGATGACCGTCCGGCCCGAGGAGGGCGACCCGTGGTACGTCGCCATCTTAGTCCAGTGGTTTCCGATGCTGCTCCTCATCGGTGTCTGGGTGTTCTTCATGCGCCAGATGCAGATGGGCGGGGGCAAGGCCATGTCGTTTGGCAAGAGCCGGGCCAAGGTACTGACCGAAAATCAGCAAAAAGTTACCTTCAATGATGTTGCGGGTGTCGAGGAGGCCAAACAAGATCTGGAAGAGATCATCGCCTTTCTGAAAGATCCCAAAAAGTTTACCCGCCTAGGCGGTCGTATTCCCAAGGGAGTGTTGCTGGTTGGCGCGCCGGGAACCGGAAAAACGCTGCTGGCCCGGGCCATTGCCGGCGAGGCCGGGGTACCGTTCTTCTCAATTAGCGGCTCGGACTTTGTCGAGATGTTTGTCGGGGTCGGTGCCTCCCGCGTCCGCGACCTGTTTATCCAGGGCAAAAAACAGGCTCCCTGCCTCATCTTCATTGACGAGATCGATGCGGTTGGCCGCCACCGTGGGGCGGGGCTGGGCGGCGGCCACGACGAGCGCGAACAGACGCTGAACCAACTCCTGGTTGAAATGGACGGGTTCGAGGCCAATGAGGGGGTCATTCTTATCGCCGCCACCAACCGGCCCGATGTCCTTGACCCAGCCCTGCTCCGGCCGGGGCGGTTCGATCGGCGGGTGGTTGTGCCCCGTCCGGATGTCCGCGGCCGCGAAGAGATTCTGCGTGTCCACAGCCGCCATGTACCAACCGACGAGAGCGTTGATGTCAAAACCCTAGCCCGCACAACGCCGGGTTTCTCCGGGGCCGATCTTGAGAATCTGGTCAACGAGGCCGCCCTGCTGGCCGCCCGCCAAAACAAAGAAAAAGTCAGCATGGAAGACTTTGAGTTGTCCAAAGACAAGGTTTTGATGGGAGCCGAGCGGCGCAGTCTGATCCTGACGTCCGAAGAGAAACGCAACACCGCCTATCACGAGGCGGGCCATGCGCTCGTCGCCGGACTCACCCCAGGTACCGATCCGGTCCACAAGGTCTCGATTATCCCGCGTGGCATGGCGCTCGGCGTGACCCAGCAGGTCCCGGTTGACGACCGCCATACCTTCTCCAAAGAGTATGTGTTCAAGCGTCTAGCGATTATGTTTGGCGGTCGAGTGGCGGAAGAACTCGTGCTCGGTCATACCACAACCGGCGCGGGTGACGATATCGAGAAAGCGACCGAACTGGCCCGCCGTATGGTATGTGAATGGGGTATGAGCGAAAAGCTCGGTCCGATGACGTTTGGGAAAAAAGATGAGCAGATTTTTCTGGGCCGTGATTTCACCCAGATGAAAGAATACTCTGAACAGACGGCGATTGAGATTGATATGGAGGTCCGGAGGGTCATCATGACCGCCTATGAGCGGGCCAAGGTGCTGTTGCAGATCAATATTGAGGTCTTGCACAAGATGGCCGAGCATCTCCTGGAGAAAGAGGTCCTGGACGGAGCCGAGATTGCCGAGATGATTAAACTCTTTGGCAAAGAGCCAAACGCGATGAGCGGTCCGCCGGCATCAGCCGAGGCCTAGTCCGAAAGGGAAGTCCACCCGTGGCGCACATCGTCCGTCCTGGCCACCAGCGCTTGGCCGCCCTCCTCAGCAGACGCCCCCGCGTCAGCCGACAAACGCCGTCCCTGTCCGAGCGGAGTGTGGGAGCGGCAGCCTGAGCTCCATGTCCGATCTCCTCATTCAGCTGCGCTGGCAAGACCTCCTTGACGTCGTCCTCATTGCCTGTGGAGCATACTGGATCATCCACCTGATCCGAGGGACTCGGGCGGTGCAGATGTTGGTCGGCCTCGTGTTCCTGTTCCTGACCTACCTCGGCTCTCAGGTCCTGGAGTTGTACACCTTGAACTGGATGCTGGATAACTTCCTCGGCTCTATCCTGTTCGTTATTGTCGTACTGTTTCAGAACGATATCCGTCGGGCCTTGACCGAGATGGGGCGCGGGTCCTTGCTCGGGGTACGCACCCGAAGTACATATACCTCGGTTGTTGAGGAGGTGAGCCGGGCTGCGGTTTCGCTGGCATCAAAACGGCTTGGGGCGCTGATTGTCCTGGAGCGAACCGTCGGGCTCAACGAGTACATCGGGGGCGGCACTCCGCTTGATGCCCAGGTGAGTAAAGAACTGCTGGGGAGTATTTTTCTGACCGCCTCACCGATTCATGACGGAGCGGTTGTCATTCAGGCCGGGCGTATTACCACCGCGGGGTGTTTCTTGCCACTGGCTGTTAATCCCGGTGTGAGTAAAAACCTCGGCGCTCGCCACCGGGCGGCAATCGGGCTGACCGAGGAAACCGATGCGGTTGTTGTGATAGTATCGGAAGAGGAAGGGTCTGTGTCATTGGTGCGGGAAGGGCGTATTGACCCTAACCTGGATATCGGCCCGCTCCGCGCCTCGCTCCAGCAGTTTTTTGTCCATGCTTAAATACGGCTTACACCTCCTGTGGCGGGTCATCTTTCGGAACATCTTCGTAAAAGTGTTCTCTGTAGTCTTTGCCGCCGGATTGTGGCTGATGGTGAATGCCGGAGAGCGAGATACCGAAAAGTCGCTGACCGTTCCGCTCGAATGGCGGAACCTGCCATCCCACCTGGTCGTGACCGGAGCCGAGGTTGATTCGGTCAATGTCCAAGTCCTCGGACCGCGTACCCTGTTGGGCTTAATCAACCAACCCAAGATTGTGCTGGACCTGACCGGGATGCGTCCCGGTCAGTCGTCTTTCCGGATTGGGGTTGAGCGGCTCAGTCTGCCGCGCGGGGTGCGGCTGGTGCGGATCAGTCCGTCTCGGATCAACCTCGATATTACCCGGATTGAGACGCGTCCCGTGCCGGTCCATCTCGACGTACAAGGCGAGCTGCCCTCGGGCTATCAAGCCGGCGAGATGGAACTCGTGCCCGACACCGTCGGGGTCACTGGTCCGGCTCCTGCTGTGGCCCGTCTGGAGTCGGTGCTGACCGAGCCCCTGCAGCTCAGTCGGCTGACCCAATCAACGACGCTTGATCTCGATTTGATACAGCCCCAGGACGACCTGCTGTCCTACAACCTGGCGCAGGTTCGCGTTCGGGTTGACATTCAGGACGTGATGATCTCGCGTGCCTTCCAGCAGATCGCCTTGACCGTGCGTAATACGGACTTCATTGCCGCGCTGTCTCCGACCACAGTCAATGTTGTTGTGCACGGTCCGCAACGGGTGCTGGAGCAGCTCCGGTTGAGTGGGGAGGAGGTATTTATTGATGCGGCCGGACACGAGCCAGGCACGCTGCCAGTCGCCATAACGGTGCTGGTGCCGCCGGGAGTGGAGATTGTCTCCCAAGAGCCGAGAGCGGTGTCTTTAACCCTGACGAATGGGTTGGCTGCTCAGTCGGGTGAAGCAGACCCAGACGCTGAAGAGCAGCCCGCCGGGACGGGTGGGCAGTAACAGCCGCCAAAGTGAACGACGATGACCACCGCATCAGGAAGAGATCATCGTTCACTTTGCACAGGCACGAGCGAGAGGGGCAGGCGCATGACAGACAGTGGCAATGGGCGGGGCGATGGGCACACGGGGGAACGCTTGTTTGGCACCGACGGGATTCGGGGGGTGGCCAATATTGAGCCGATGACGGCCGAAACGGCACTACGGCTTGGACGAGCGCTGGCCTATGTCTTTCGTAATGTCCCGGGGCGGCATAAAATTCTGATTGGCAAGGACACCCGTTTGTCGGGCTATATGCTTGAGACCGCCCTGGCGTCCGGCATCTGTTCAATGGGCGTTGACGTGCTCTTGGTCGGCCCCCTTCCAACTCCCGGGATTGCCTTTCTGACCCGCAGCCAGCGGGCCAATGCCGGGGTGGTGATCTCTGCCTCGCATAACCCGTTCCAGGATAATGGGGTCAAAATTTTTTCGCGGGATGGGTTCAAGTTGCCTGACAGCGTCGAAGATACCATTGAAGCGCTGGTCATGGGCAGCAAGATTGACCATTTGCGGCCCACCGCGACCGCTATCGGCAAGGCCGCCCGGATAGATGATGCCCTGGGGCGCTACAATGTATTTGCCAAGACTACTTTTCCGCGTGAGTTGACCCTGGACGGGGTCAAAATTGTCATTGACTGCGCCAACGGCGCGGGCTATAGAGTGGTTCCCGAAGTCTTGACCGAACTGGGCGCGCAGGTGACTGCGATCGGGGTCGAGCCGGACGGGGAGAATATCAATGCCGACTGTGGGGCACTCCACCCCTACCATGTCCAACGGCTAGTCCGAGAGACTGGGGCGGACATCGGCCTAGCCCTTGACGGCGATGCCGACCGGGCCATTCTGGTTGACGAGACCGCCGAGATTGTCAATGGGGACGCCATTTTGGCCATTGCCGCCGAGGAAAAGCTGCGCACCGGAAAACTCCCGCATAAGACCCTGGTGGCAACCGTGATGAGCAATCTCGGCCTTGAGGTGGCGATGCGCCGTATGGGCGGACAGTTGGTCCGCACCCCGGTCGGTGACCGCTATGTGGTTGAAGCGATGCGGCGGGGTGGGTATGTGCTGGGCGGAGAGCAGTCTGGGCATGTTGTTTTCCTGGACACCAATACGACCGGAGACGGTCTGATTACCGTTCTGTCGCTCTTGGCCATCATGGTCAAGCGCCAGCAGCCACTGTCTGAACTCAAGCGCATTATGCCGCGCTACCCGCAACACCTCATCAATGTCAGGGTGCGTGAGCGGTGCGACTTGGCCCGCGTTGAACCGATTGCCCTGATCATTGAGCGGGTGGCCAAAGCGCTGGGCGACTCTGGCCGCCTGCTGGTGCGCTACTCGGGGACCGAACCCTTGGTCAGGGTCATGGTTGAAGGGACCGACGAGAGCCGGGTGCATGGCTACGGTGAGGAAGTGGCCGACGCGGTGCGGACACATCTGGGCGTGTCAGAGTAGGACGGCGCGTGACGTACCTGGTGACCAGCCAACAGATGCGTGAGCTCGACCGGCTCACTATTGAACGCTACGGCACGCCGGGGCGGGTGCTCATGGAGCGGGCCGGAGCCGGGGCAGCGGCCCACCTGCTTGCGGCGTTTCCACAACTCCTGAGCGATACAAAGAACGCCGCTGCCTTGGTGCTGGCCGGCAAAGGCAACAACGGCGGCGACGGCTTTGTCATGGCCCGCCTCCTCAAAAAACACGGCCTCGCCTGCGAGGTTGTATTGGCCGCCAAGCGGGCGGCTGTGAGCGGTGATGCACGCCACACTATGCTGGCCTTTGCCCGCGGCCGCGGTCGGATCACCGAAGTAACGCAGCCGGACCAGCTATCGCTAGTCCGGGACAAACTGCGTAGCTGCTGTGTGGTCGTTGATGCCCTGCTGGGGACCGGCCTCAACGCGCCGGTCCGAGGGCTGTTCGCCGAGCTGATTGAGCTGGTCAATGCCAGCGGCCGGTCGGTGGTCGCGGTTGATATGCCGTCCGGTTTAGATGCCGACTGTGGACAGCCTCTGGGGGCTGCGATTCGGGCCCAACTCACCGCCACGTTTGGCTATCCCAAGCTCGGTCTGAGCCTGCATCCGGGGCTGGAATATGTCGGCCGTCTGGTCGTCGTCGATATCGGGATTGTGCCCGAGGCCTTGGCCACAGTCCGGCCGACGGTGGGTCTGCTGAGCCCTGAAACGGTAGGTCACTTCCTCCGGCCACGTTCGTCCGAGTCGCACAAGGGCAGCTTTGGACACCTGTTGGTCCTGGCCGGTGCCCGCGGCAAGAGCGGTGCCGCGCTGTTGACCGCTTCGGCCGGTTTGCGGGTCGGAACCGGTCTGGTAACGCTGGCCGGCCCTGAGTCCCTCGTGCCGGTCTTTTCTTCGGTCCTGCTCGAAGCCATGACAGTCGGCCTGCCCGAACGCGCCGACGGCAGCCTGCGGATGGCACCGAGAGCGCTGCGCGCAGCGCTCCGAGATCGGACCGCAATCGCGTTTGGGCCGGGTATTAGCGTCTCGGCCGACACGCTCAGGCTGACCCGCTGGTTGCTCAAGCATAGCGAGGTGCCACTCCTGATTGACGCCGACGGCCTGAACTGTGTGGCAGCCCAGCCCGACATGCTGAGGGCGGCGTCGCAGCCGGTCGTGCTGACCCCGCATCCGGGCGAAATGGCGCGACTGACTGGCACAGGCACGGCTGAGGTCCAGACCAGGCGGCTTGAGGTCGCCCGCAGTTTTGCCGGCTACTCCAGGTGTTATATCGTCCTTAAAGGCGCGCGGACGGTGGTTGCCGCTCCTGACGGCTGGGCCTGGATCAATCCGACCGGCAACCCCGGTATGGCCAGCGGCGGTATGGGCGACACCCTAGCCGGCATCATCGGCGGCCTGCTGGCCCAGGGCTGCCGACCGGCCGAGGCGTGTCAGCTAGGCGTCTTTGTCCACGGCAGCGCCGGCGACCTGGCGGCCCAGGAGATTGGACCGGTAGGGACACTGGCCCGAGATGTTATTGACCGGCTGCCGCGCGCACTCCAGACGCTCTCGGCTGTTCAGACCGGCCAGACAGCGCTTCAGCCATGAATGCCAGCCTGACCGTGCGAACAGCCAGTCCCCAACAGACCCGGGCGCTCGGCCGGGAGGTCGGGCGGCGCTTATTGCCCGGAGCCGTTGTTGGCCTTGAGGGTGAGTTGGGGGTTGGCAAAACCTGTTTTGTGAAGGGCTTGGCCACCGGCTTAGGGCTTGATGGCGACGAGATTGCCAGCCCTACCTTTACTCTTATCGCCGAGCATTATAGGCAGGAGACTGCGCTGTTCCATATTGACCTGTACCGTTTGGAGGGTCGTGGGGCCGAGGATATGGAGGAGCTGGGGCTTGAGGAGTATCTGTTTGGCCGGGGGGTGAGCGCGGTTGAGTGGTTTCGGTTTCTCCCGGCCGACCTGCTTGAGGAGTATCTGCTGGTGTCCTTGCGCTGTGGGCCGGCTGAGGTCCGCATGGTGACGCTGACGGCCTATGGCGAACCCTACCAACGCTTGATGGCCGGCTTGGTGAAGCATACTGTTTTTCCCGCTGAAAACAGACCACATGCTTATTGTTCAGAAATACGGCGGCACCTCGGTCGGATCGCCTGACCGCATTCAGGCGGTCGCCCAGCGGATCGCCGAAACCCGGAACGCCGGCCACCGGGTCGCGGTGGTGGTGTCCGCCATGAGCGGCGAGACCGACCGGCTGTTGGGGCTGGCCAGGCAGGTGACAGAGCGGCCCGACGCTCAGGCCAGCGATCTCCTAGTTTCAACCGGAGAACAAGTCACCGTGGCCCTGCTGTCTATGGCTCTGAAAGACATGGGCTATCCGACCCAACCGTTGCTCGGCTATCAGGTCGAAATTACTACCAATAGCGCCTTCGGCCGGGCGCGGATTCAGCGCATCGCCACCGGGCGTCTGACCGGCGCGCTCAACCGCGGTACCATCGTCGTGGTGGCCGGCTTTCAGGGGGTTGACGCCGACGACAACATCACCACCCTGGGCCGGGGCGGGTCGGATACCTCGGCGGTAGCTATTGCGGCCGTGACCCGGGCCGATGTGTGCGAGATTTACAGCGATGTGGACGGCGTGTATACCGCGGACCCGCGCATCTGCCCCAACGCCCGAAAGCTCCAGCGCATCTCCTACGACGAGATGCTTGAGTTGGCCAGCCTGGGAGCAAAAGTCTTGCAGATTCGGTCGGTTGAGTTTGCCAAACGCCATCGTGTAGCGGTCCATGTCCGGTCGAGCTTTGCGCCGGCCACCGGAACATTTCTGGTCAAAGAGGAGCCGAGTATGGAAGACGTGATCGTCTCAGGCGTGACGTCCGACCTGAACCAGGCCAAAATTACCCTACAGCAGGTTCCCGACCGGCCCGGTCTAGCGGCCAAGCTGTTTACCCCGATTGCCGATGACAATATCGTGGTCGATATGATCATCCAGAACGCCAGTGCTGAGGGCTGTACCGACCTGACCTTTACCGTGCCCCAAGACGACCTGCACCGGGCGCTCGGCCGGGTTGAATCCATTGCCGCAGAGATTCAGGCCGGCGGGGTGACGTTTGACCCGCAGGTCGCCAAGGTGTCTATCGTGGGCCTCGGCATGCGCAGCCATGCCGGGGTGGCGTCGCGCATGTTTCAGGTCTTGGCGCGTGAGGGGATCAACATCCAGATGATTTCGACCTCGGAGATTAAAATCTCTATTGTCATTGAGGCCAAATACCGCGAGCTGGCCGTCCGCGTCTTGCACGACGAGTTTATCGCACCGGCGCAGTAGAGCGCCGTCCCCTTCTCCGAGGTCCACCATGCAGCGCATAGCCTTATACGATACCACCCTGCGTGACGGCTGCCAGTCCGAAGACGTAGCCTTTACCCTGGAAGATAAGTTGCTGATCGCCCAGCAGTTGGACAATCTCGGCGTTCGCTATATTGAAGGCGGCTGGCCCGGCTCGAACCCGCGTGACGAAGAGTTTTTCAGCGCGGTCAAAAAGCTGTCTCTCAAACAGGCCCAAATTACCGCCTTTGGCTCCACCCGCCGGGCCAATATCGCGGCCGCCGATGACCTGAATATCCGCCTCTTGCTCCAAGCCGGGACCCCAGTCGTCACTATCGTCGGCAAGACCTGGGACCTGCATGTCCGAGACGATCTGCGGATCTCAAAACAGGCCAACCTCGACGTCATTAGCGACTCGATAGCCTATCTCAAGACCCGCGTAGATGAGGTCTTTTTTGACGCCGAGCACTTTTTTGACGGCTATCGGGCCAACCCCGACTATGCCCTGGCCTGCCTGAAGGTGGCCGCCGAAGCCGCGGCCGATGTGCTGGTCTTATGTGATACGCGCGGCGGCAGCATGCCGCACGAGATTCGGGAGTTGACCGAGGCGGCCGCCCGGCTGGGGTGCCGCCTCGGTATTCACTGCCACAACGACTGCGAGCTGGCCGTTGCCAACTCGCTGGCCGGCGTAGAGGGCGGAGCCGGCCAAGTGCAGGGCACGATTAACGGTTTCGGCGAGCGGTGTGGAAACGCCAACCTGTGCTCAGTCGTCCCGAATCTCCAGCTCAAACTCGGCTACCAGTGTGTCAGCCCGGACCAGCTCAAGACCTTGCCAACGGTATCCCGCACGGTGTACGAACTGGCCAATATCGAACCCCAGAAACGCCAAGCCTACGTCGGTGCCAGCGCCTTTGCCCACAAGGGCGGGCTGCATGTCGCCGCGGTCCAGAAAAACCGCGAGACCTACGAGCATATCGACCCCGAGCTGATCGGCAACCACCAGCGCGTCCTGGTCTCTGACCTGTCGGGCCGCAGCAACGTGCTCTACAAAGCCAGGCAGTTCGGGCTGGACGTAGACAACACCGACCCCGCGGTCACAACGATTTTGCGCGAGGTCAAACAGCTCGAAAACGCTGGCTTCCAGTATGAGGGGGCCGACGCATCGTTTGAGCTGCTGATGCAAAAAGCGCTCAACGGCAAAGTGCGCCACTTCCGCTTGGTCGGCTTTCGGGTGATTGATGAGAAGCGCAAAGAGGACGAGCCCCCCCTGTCTGAGGCGACGATCATGGTTGAGGGGCCGGACGGGGCGATTGAGCATACCGCGGCCCAGGGCAACGGGCCGATTAACGCCCTCGACCGCGCGCTGCGCAGAGCCCTGACCCAGTTCTATCCCCAGCTCCAAACAATGGAATTGCTCGACTACAAGGTCCGGGTCCTGGGCGGAGACGCCGGTACCGGGGCAACGGTGCGGGTATTGATTGAATCCGGAGACGAACACAGCAAATGGGGAACGGTTGGGGTGTCGCCAAATGTGATTGAGGCCAGCTGGCAGGCGCTCGTCGATAGCATTGAGTACAAACTGTATAAAGAGAACAAACGCGCCGGCGAACCCACGCCAGCCGAGGTGACCGCTCCGTCGCCGGCCCAAACAGACTGATTTTTCCCGGCTTGCCATGCTGCGACGGACATACGACTGGGTCCTCGGCTGGGCTGACCATCGCTATGGCGGCTTGGCCCTGCTGCTGCTCGCTTTTGTCGAGTCGTCCTTCTTTCCCATTCCGCCCGATGTGCTGCTGATGGCCCTGGCCCTCGGCAAGCCAGGGGCAGCCTTTCGGTTTGCCCTGCTCTGTTCGGTCGGGTCTGTTGCCGGCGGGCTTGGCGGCTATCTGATCGGCTGGCTGGTGATGGATGCAGTTGGTCGGCCGATCCTTGAACTGTACAACGCCGAGGACGCGTTTGCCCAGGTCCAGCAACGGTTCATTGACAATGGCGGCTGGGCGGTCGCCATTGCCGGCTTTACGCCTATTCCGTACAAGGTCTTCACCATTGCCGCGGGAGCAACGCAGATGTCGCTCACGACCTTTGTGATTGCTTCGAGCCTGAGCCGCTCGGCCCGTTTTTTCCTCGTCAGCGGCCTGATCTATTTCTACGGCCCGACCATCACGACCTTCATTGACAAATACTTCAACATCCTGACACTAGTCTTTGCGGTCCTGGTCCTGCTCGGATTTGTGGTTCTCGGCTGGTCCGGCTAGAATGGGTGAGCGGTGGTGAGTGTGAAGGAGTGGCGGTGCGGAGGCGGGCGTATCTCGGGCTGGGGCTTATGCTGCTGTGGTGTGTGGGCCTGACGGCCTGCTCACGCGGGGCTAGACAGCTGGTTCATACTGTACGACCGGGTGACACCCTGTCTGCCATTGGCGTGCGCTACGGCGTCCCCTTTCGGGACATCTCCCGGCTGAACAATCTTGCTGACCCGGATAAAATTGAGGTCGGCCAACGCCTGCGCATCCCCCACGGCGGGGCCGACTCGCGCAAAACCGGCCGTCGCAAGTTGGCCGGCCGGGCCGCGCAGCAAAAGCCCGGCTCGCCCCGGCCGGCCCTGACCACGGGCCGTTTTATCTGGCCGACCGCAGGCGTGTTGACCTCCCGATTCGGACCGCGCAACAACAGCTTTCACGACGGGATCGATATTGCCGCTCCGGTCGGCACCCCGGTCGTGGCCGCCGCTCCAGGCGAAGTCATCTATAGTGGCGAGTTGCGAGGCTACGGGAAGGTTATTATCATTCGGCACGGCAATGGCTATGCCTCGGTGTATGCCCACAACAGCGCCCATTACGTCAAACAGGGCCAGCTCGTCAAACAGGGCCAGCGGATCGCCGCGGTCGGCAAGACCGGACGGGCCACCGGCCCCAATTTGCATTTTGAGATTCGCCACCATAATAAAGCCCGGAATCCACTCACACTCTTACCCGCAAACCGTCAGGTCGTCAGCAGATGACGCGCCGGAGACCGCCATGCTTGACCTCAAAGCCTATATCCGCAGCATCCCGGATTTTCCCAAACCGGGTATTGTGTTCCGTGACATCACCCCCCTGCTGGCCAACGGCTCGGCTTGGCGAGCGTGTATCGATCGCCTGGCCGAGCGCTACCAGGACCGGGTTGATACGGTCGTGGGGATAGAGGCGCGCGGCTTCCTGGTCGGCACGGCACTTGCCTATCGCTTAGGCTGCGGCCTAGCGCTGGTGCGCAAGCCTGACAAGCTGCCGGCAGCAACCTTTGCGGCCAACTATGAGCTGGAATACGGCACCGACCGCTTGGAGATCCACCAGGATGCGGTTGCGTCCGGCAGTCGCGTCGTGCTGGTTGACGATCTGTTAGCCACCGGCGGCACAGCCCGGGCTGCGCTGCAACTCATCCGGCAGCTCCACAGCGAGGTAGTAGAAGTCGCCTTTCTGGTTGAACTGGCCACTTTGGGTGGCCGTCAGCATCTCGCCCCGCACGACGTGTTTGCGCTGATGGAGTTCGATTAGCCCGTCCTCGACACCGCCGGCGACGCTACCGCTCCGTCCGATCCGCCACTAGGCGGGCGCGCAGTGCCGCAATGTGGCCCGGTGTGGTCCGGCAACAGCCGCCGATCAGTACCGCTCCGGCTTGCCGCCAGGTCTGAGCCGCGGCCGCAAAGTCAACGGCCAGGGACGGCACCCCCCACCGCTGGGTCTGCCTGTCATAGCCCTCGGCCCAATTGGGGTAGACGATGAGCGGCTTGGCAGTGACCCCACCGAGCGTCTCAAGCAGGGGCAAAACAGCGCCCGGGGAGGTGCAGTTCACGCCCAGCGCGACCACCTGGGGGAGGTCAACAAACGGGGCCAGGGCTTCCGCCAGCGGCGTGCCGTCGCTGATGTGGTGTCCATCCCGACAGCTAAAGCTGACCCAGGCCGGGCGGCCGGACGTTTCGCCCAGCAGGCCGGCCAGCACCCGCGCCTCAAGCGCGCAGGGAATCGTCTCGCAGGCCAGCAGCTCGGCCCGACTCGCGGCCAACACCGACCAGCGTGGCCGATGAAAAGCGACCAGTTCGTTCTCGCTCAGGCCGTACCTGCCGGTGTACTCAGACCCGTCGGCCCGATAGGCACCGTAGGGGCCGATACTGGCCGCAACCAGCGGCCGCAGTCGTCCGGGGCGATTGTCGGCCTTGGACCAAAACGTCTCGCGCGCGCTGAGGGCCAACTCGACCGATGTGCGGAGCAGCTCGACGGCTTGGCTGTGGCTGTAGCCGTGGTCCATAAAGCCGGGCAGGCTGGCCTGATAGCTGGACGTGATGATGCAGTCGGCACCGGCTGCCAGATAGTCGGCATGGACCTGCCAAATAGCCTGGGGTGCGGTGTCTAACAGGCGGGCCGACCACAACCCGTCGCTGAGCTGATAGCCGCGCGCTTCGAGTTCGGTTGCCAGCCCCCCGTCGAGAATCAGGATGCCGTTGCGGGCGAAAAAGGGCGTCAACGGTGAGTCTGGAGGGGAGGGCACGGATGAACCACACAGTGCTGGACAGGGGTTTGAGGCCCTGCACCCTGAGGGCCTGTCTCCCTTGCCGGGTTTTTACTATCATAGCCGGGTAAGGCTGACGACAAAAGATGCAGGGCTGTCCGCCACCCACGCCACGCCTCTCTCGACCGCCGCATCTCCCCCAAGCCGGCTGTCCCGTCGGCAGTTCCTCGCCTCGGTCGCAGCCCTGGAGCTGGCCTCGGCCGCACCCCGACCGCTGGCTCAGGCGCGCAGGACCACTCCGCAGAGAGGCGGCCGCTTGCGGATGGGGATTGCGGGCGGCTGTACCAGCGACTCGCTTGACCCGGCCCGCATATCAGACGCTTTTATGACCCTGCTGTCTTTTGGCCAGCTGCGGAATACGCTGGTGGAGATAGACGAGCGGGACGGGCCCAGCCCTGGGTTGGCCGAGAGTTGGGACGTGTCGGCCGATGCCAGGCGGTGGCACTTTCGGCTGCGACGGGGGGTTGAGTTTCATAATGGCAAAACCCTGGAGGCCGGCGACGTGGTCGCCTCTATTAACCATCATCGGGGCGAGGGTGCGATCTCACCGATACACAGTTTGCTGGACAACCTTCGCCACATCCGCCCCGACGGGAAGGCCGGGGTGAGCTGTGAACTCTGGGACGGTCAGGCCGATTTTCCGTTTGTGCTGGCCGACATGCACCTGACGATTCAGCCCCAAGGCAGCGATGTCACGACCGGGGTGGGGGCTGGCGGCTATCAGTTGGTCGAGTTTGAGCCCGGCGTCCGTTCGCTGACCCGCCGCAATCCCAACTACTGGAAGACCGGGCGGGCACGCTTTGAGGCAGTAGAGATGCTGGCCATTGCCGATGTGAACGCCCGCACCGCGGCCCTGCAAACCGGCCGGGTCAATGTCATCAACCGCTGCGAGCTGAAAACCCTGCACCTCCTGAAACGCCTGCCCGGCATTCAGGTGGTGCAAACCCGTGGGACCAAACACTACTCCCTGGCCATGCACACCGATGTTGCGCCGTTTGACCGTGTCGATGTGCGCCTAGCGCTCAAATGTGCCATAGACCGGGACGCCCTGTTGCGCACGATTCTGCGCGGCTATGGCAGCCTCGGCAAGGATCATCCGATCAGTCGCGGCTAGCGCTATTTTGCCGCCCAGCTGGCCCAGCGACGCTACGACCCAGCAGACCGCGCCCGGTTTCATGCGCGGCGCGCCGGGCTCGGCTCCTTGGCCCTGCGGCTAAGCGCCTCGGACGCCGCCTTCCCCGGCGCGGTCGATACGGCCGTACTGTATCAGGAACACGCCGCCAAAGCGGGCATTGCTCTCGACATCGTCCGCGGGCCGGCCGACGGCCATTGGAAAAACGTCTGGCTCACAAAGCCCTTTTGCCTGTGTTCATGGAACGGCCAGCCGACTGCAGGTCTGATGGTTGCGACCGCCTATGCTGAGGGCGCGGCCTGGAACGACACGCATTTCAGCCACCCCCGCTTTAACCGGCTGCTGAGGGCCGCCCGGGCAGAATTCGACGAGCGAAAACGTGCCGAGCAGTACGCCGAGATGCAGGCTATGGTGCGGGATGAGGGCGGGGTCATTATCCCGCTGTTTGCCGCCGATGTGTGTGCCGCTGACCGGCGGCTGCGCTTTGGGCGGCTGGCCAGCCATCGAGAGCTCGACGGCGGCAAGTGCGCCGAGCGCTGGGTGGTGGGCAGAGGGGAGCGGCCGGCCATGACCCCGCCGGCTTTGATCGCCCGGCGGCTGGCCCTTGGTCTGCTGACCCTTTTGCCATCTCGCTTATCCTGTCGCTCGGGCTCGAGGTCCTGCCGGGCGATGTGGCCGAGGCGGTGCTGGGCCAGTCGGCAACGCCTGATACGGTCGCCGCCCTGCGCCGCCAGCTGGGTGTAGACCGCCCGCCGCACATCCGCTACCCCAGCTGGCTGGCCGACTTGGTTGGCGGCGACCTCGGCACCTCGCTGGCCAATCAGCAGCCGGTGGCCGAACTCATCGGGGGGCGTTTGGCCAACACCCTGTTGCTGGCCGCGGCGGCTGCGCTGATTGTGGTGCCGGTGGCCCTGAGCCTCGGCGTTGTGGCCGCGGTGTACCGCGAGGGGTGGCTCGATACAGCCCTGTCGATTGTCGGTCTGAGTGCGACTTCGCTGCCGGATTTTTTTATCGCCTATCTTGTCACCCTCATCTTTGCGGTCGAGTTGCGCGCCTTTCCGGCCGTGTCGATCATCTCTCCTGGCATGTCACCGGCCGACAAACTGCACGCCCTCGTCCTGCCGGTCCTGACCCTCAGTCTGGTCGTCGGTGCCCATATGATGCGGCTGACCCGGGCGGCGATCCTGAACCTGCTGCGGAGTCCGTATATTGAAATGGCCCAGCTCAAAGGGCTGTCTCCGAGCCGGATTATTGTCCACCACGCCGTGCCCAACGCGGTGTCGCCGATTATCAATGTCGTTGTCCTCAACCTGTCCGACCCTGTTGGCGTTCGGCCTCGGCGTTGTGGCCGGCTCGGCGGCCGCCCTGATTGGCGGCTGGCTCGACACGCTGCTCAGCTGGCTGGTTGAGGTGGTGATGGCGATCCCCAGCTTTATTTTTGCCCTGGTGCTGCTGTCGGTTTTGCGCCCCTCGGTGGCGACCGTCGTCCTGGTCAGCGCCCCGTTGAGCGCGACCCGCGTCTTCCGGCTGGCGCGCGCCCTTGTTGCCCTGGGTGTGGCGGCGATGGAGTTTGTCGAGCTGGCCAAGCTGCGGGGCGAGGGCTGGTGGTGGAGCGTCTGCGGCGAGATGTTGCCCAATACGGGCAGGCCGCTGCTGGCAGAATTCGGCCTGCGCTTTTGCTCTGTGTTCCTGTTTATCAGCTCGCTCAGTTTCCTGGGCCTGCAACCGCCGGCAGCCGATTGGGGCAGTATGGTGCGTGAAAACGCCGGCGCGATTCCGTTTGGACTGGCGGCCCCGTTTTTCCCGGCCGCCGCCATTATGGCCCTCACGGTCGGCGTCAATCTGGTCGTTGACTGGGTGCTGCGCACAACGGGCGATACGTCCCACAGCCGATAGCCGTGGGGCCGCCTCTTGCCCGCCTGAAAAGGCGGGGATGCTGTGATAGGCAAGAGGCATGGCGGAGTGCCTCCTCACGATCCGCAACCTCCAGGTCGAAGGGCTTGCCAACCGGCGACCCCCCATCCTCCGCGGGATTGACCTGTGCCTTGACCGTGGAGAAGTGCTGGGGGTCATCGGAGAGTCTGGGGTGGCAAATCAAGCCTTGGTCTGGCCGCCATGTATTACAGTCGCCCCGGCTGCCGTATTGCCGGTGGCTCTGTCGTCTTTGCCGGGCGGGCACTCCAGACGCTGACCGAGGCTGAGTTGCGCAGGCTGCGCGGCAGCCGGATTACCTATGTTGCCCAAAGCGCGGCGGCCTCTTTTAATCCCGCCCACCGCTTGCTGACCCAGTGTACCGAAGCGCCCCTCCAGCACGGCCTGGTGTCTCCCGGTGAGGCCCGCGACCGCGTCGCCCGGCTGTACGCCGAGCTGGCCTTGCCGCCGACAATCGGTGTGCGCTATCCGCATCAGGTGTCCGGGGGCCAGCTCCAGCGGGCGATGGTGGCGATGGCGTCCGGCCCTGAGTTGATCATTTTTGACGAGCCGACCGCGGCCCTCGATGTAGCAACACAAATCGCGGTCCTGGCGGCAATCAAGAAGACCGTCAGGTCTGGCCGTACCGCTGCTCTGTCTATCAGCCATGATCTGGTGCTGGTGGCCCAGCTGGCCAACCGGATCACCGTGTTACGTCACGGCAACGTCGTTGAAGAAGGGGCGACTCCAGATATGCTCATCCGCGCCCAACACGCCTATACCCGTCGGCTGCTCGCTACCTGGCGGCGGCAGCCGGCGGGCCAGCCTTGACGCCCAAGCCCGGTCGTGCTTGAGGGCCGGAATGTGCGGGCCGGCTACTGCCCCGGAACACCTGTGCTCAACGCGCTCAGTTTTTGTCTCCGGCAGGGACAGACCGTCGCCGTGGTCGGGGGGTCGGGCAGCGGCAAGAGCACGCTGGCCCGGGTGGTGAGCGGCCTGCGGCCGGCCGAGGCCGGGCGGGTGATCTTTGCCGGCCAGCCGCTCGCCGCGTCGTATACTCGGCGCAGCCGTGATACCCTCCGCCGCGTGCAGCTGATCTCCCAAATGCCCGATGTAGCGCTGAATCCCCGCCACACAGTCAACCGCGTCCTCGGCCGACTCCTGGAGTTCTGTTTTGGCATGCACGGTCGGGCCCGGCACAAGCGGGTTGCCGAACTGCTGGATATGATCGAGCTGCTGGCCGCCTTTGCCGCTCGCCGGACTCCCGAACTCTCGGGCGGCCAAAAACAGCGCGTGTGCATCGCCCGCGCCCTGGCGGCCCAGCCCGATGTCATCGTGTGTGATGAAGTGACCTCGGCGCTCGATCCTGTTATTGCCGAGGGGCTTGTCCGGCTCCTCCACGGTCTGCAACAGGCCCTTGGCTTGGCCTGTCTGTTCATCAGCCACGATGTGCGGGTGGTGAAAGCTCTTGCCGCCGAGGTGCCCGTCATGGACCGGGGCCGTATTGTGGAGCGCGGCCCGGCCGCCGAGGTCCTGACCCGTCCCCGGCAGGCCTGTACCGAGCGGCTCGTGGCCTCTGTTCCCCAAATCGGCCCGGCTTGGCTGACCCGGATTATGGCCGACCGCTCGGGCCGATGAACCGCCCCTGGAAAGGATACGCGCTCGCCCGTGGCTTACCTCCTCCTCATCGCTGTCGTCAGCCTGTGGGCCGGAAATTTCCCGGCCGGCAAGTTTGCCCTGACCCTGGTCGGAACCTTCACCCTGATGGCTATCCGAACGATATTCGGTGCCCTGGTCCTCAATCTCCTGGGCCGTCAGTCAAACCCGGACTGGTGGCGCGAAATCCGCACCGATCCCAAGAGCAGTCTCATCATGGCCGGCACCGGGGTCCTGGCTTCGGGCGGGCTGTTCTATGTCGGGCTGAAGATGACCTCGTCGTCCAACGCCGGCATCCTGGCCGCGGCCACGCCGATCTGGGTGACCCTGCTGTCGTGGCTGTTTTTGCGGGAGAAACTCAGCCTGCTCAACGTCACCGGGGTTGTCCTGTCCTTTGTCGGCCTAGTGGCCATCATTTGTCAGGGCTCGCTGGCCAATCTGCTCCAGCGCTCGTTCAACTGGGGCGATGTGTTGATCCTGGTCGGCCAGGTCAGTTGGGCGGTATACACCGTCTATAGCCGGGTTGCCTTGCGCCAGCGATCGCCTACCGCGGCAACGGCCAGCGCCTACCTGGTCAGCGCGGTCGCCCTGCTCCCGGTCTTTTTCTTTGAGGAGCCCTTGCAGCCGGCCTTTGAGTTCAGCCCGATGTTGCTCGTGGCCGTGTCCTATTTGTGTGTCCTGTCGCCCCTGACCAACCTGTTATACTATCAGGCCTTGACGCATATCAGCCCCCATCGGGCGGCCGTGTTCATGAACCTCATTCCGATCATCGTGTTGGTGTTTTCGGCCGTTTTTCTTGGCGAGCAGATCTCCGCCGTGCATGTGTGGGGAACCCTCTTCGTGATTGGCGGAGTCGTGCTGACGACCCAACGCTGAGCCGCGATCCTGGGTCCGGTTTTCCCGGTTGATTTCTTCTTCCTGCTGGGATATCTGGCTGGTGTAATGTTTGACCGTCTTGTCTGAGGAAGCCATGCAGGAGTCATCCCACGCTGTCGAGCTCAGCCACAAGACGCGACCGGGAAGGACGACCCGGACGCGCCTGATCAAAGGCACGGCCATCTTTCTGCTGTTTGTCTTTGCCACCTCTGCCCTCCAGGGCAACTGGGTAAGCGCCCTGGTGTGGATGGCCGGCGGGCTCGGTATCTGGATCGTGTGGAAGAGCTATACCCGGCAGCGTGAGCGGGGAGAGCGGCTGCACGAGTTGGACAGCATGTCGGAGGCCGAGTTTTCCCGCTACGCAGCCGAGCTGTTGCGGGCCCAGGGCTATGAGGTCACTCCGCTGGTCCGGTCTCGGGCCGATTTCGTGTTGACCCGAGGTGCTGAACGGCGGCTGGGACGGGTGTGCCGACACTCCCGGCAACTCACAGACCAGGTGGTCATTGAGGCGCTGACCGCCGGGCATGCTCAGGGCTGCGGTGGCGCACTGGTCCTGGCCAACCAGCCGTTCAGTCTCCGCGCCCGGACATTGGCCCGACGCGAGGATTGCGTCCTGATTGATCGTGAGACCCTGTCCACGCTGGTCAGCCAGTATCGCCAGGGCCACCGGGTCTTGGCCTTTGAGCGTCCCCACCAGAGCCGCGGCCAGCGTCGGAAACGCCCCTGAGCGGCGCGCGAGGCGCAGGGCCACCTTGTGATGCTCACCTTCGTGACTGCCAATGCCGCCAAAGCCGCCGAGCTTGAACGCCTGCTCGGCCGCGCCGTCGCCCACCAGCCGCTCCACCTGGACGAAATACAGGCCGTTGAGCTTGAGCCGGTCGTGCGGCACAAAGCCGCCCAGGCCTACACCGCCCTCCGCTGTCCGGTCCTGGTTGAGGATACCGGCTTGGCCTTTGCGGCCTGGAACGGCCTGCCTGGTGCCCTTATCACCTGGTTCTTGCAGGGCCTGGGCAACGCCGGCCTGTGTCGCCTGCTGGACACCCAGCGCGCGGCAACCGCGACAACCCTGTTCGGCTACCACGATGGAAGCACCTGTCAGGTGTTTGCCGGCAGCGTCTCGGGCACTATTGTTGCCTTCCCGCGCGGCAGTCACGGCTTTGGCTGGGACGCGATCTTTCAACCCCGTGGCAGCCCCCACACGTTTGCCGAGCTGAGCGCCGCGGACAAAGACCGCTTTTCGATGCGACGGCTGGCCCTGGAGCAGGCGCGCCGCTCAGGGCTGGTGTTGGACTGAGCGTGACCCGTCCTTCGGGCACGTGTATATCTTGAGCCGTATGGCCCAAGCCTCTTCCCAACTCCTGTCCGATATGTTGCCCCGGGTCAGTCGCTCCTTCTACCTGAGCCTGCGTGTCCTGCCGGCGAGCGTGCGCCCATCGCTGGGCCTGGCCTATCTGTTCTGCCGCGCCGCGGACACGATCGCCGATACCGCGCTCCTGCCCCCAAGCCAACGCCTGGAGCAGCTTGAGCGCTATCGTCTGGCTTTTGCTCAAGGCGATCTCAGCCGGCTACCGGCCCTTCAGCGCCAGTTGGGCGAGCACCAGCACGGTGCCGCGGAGCGCGAGCTGCTGCTGAGCCTCGGGGCCTGCTTTGAACTGTTGTCCGGGCTTGGAGCAGACGATCAAGATCGGATTCGTGAGCTGGTCCTGACCCTCACCCACGGCATGAGGATGGACCTCACGGTCTTTCCGGCTGAAGACGAGGGGGCGGCCGGCAGGGTGGCCGCCCTCCGCTCCCGGCGCGAGCTCGATCAGTATACCTATTATGTGGCCGGCTGTGTCGGCGAGTTCTGGACCAAGACCGCGGTCGCCCACCGTCCGGCTCTGCGCGAGTTGGCGGCCGTGGCCGAGTGCGGCGTTCGGTTTGGCAAAGGCTTGCAGCTGACCAATATCCTGCGCGACTTGGCCCACGACCTGCGTCTGGGTCGGTGTTATCTGCCCCACGAAGACCTGGACAGACTCGGGGTGAAACCCGAGGACTTATTCGAGCCGGCCACTCTCAGCCGAATACGGCCCCTGCTCAACGAGTTGCTTGACCTGACCCTGGCCCACTATCAGGCCGGCTGGCGCTACACCCTGGCGATTCCGCGGCGGGAATGGCGGCTGCGTCTGGCCTGCGCCTGGCCGCTTTTGTTCGGCGTCTCGACCCTGACCCGCCTGCGAGGTTCGTGTCGGCTGCTTGACCCCGAGGTCCGGCTCAAAATCACGCGCTCCCAGGTCTACGCGATCGTGCTGCGCTCCCTCCTCGGCGTGTGGTCCAACCGTGCCCTGCTACACCAGTACGCCCGACTCCGCGACAGACACCGCTAAGGGTCAGGATGGCCTGTCAAGCACCCCCAGAGGCACCCCGCACCTTGCCCGATTATCTGCGCGATACCCTCGATATCGTGCTAGTCGGCCTGAATCCTGGCCTTTACTCGGCCGAGCTCGGGCGGTATTTTGCCGGTAAGCAGAACCGGTTCTGGACCGCGCTGTCAGCCTCCGGTTTGGTGCCCGATCCGGTCGGTCCTGGAGACGAAGCACGCCTGCTGGACTTGGGGATTGGGCTGACCGATGTGGTCAAACGACCCACCCGTGGCATCCACGAACTGCGGGCTGAGGAGTTCCACAGCGGAGTACGGCAGCTCCGCGAGAAGATTGCCCGCTATCGCCCGCGTATCGTGTGCTTCAACGGCTTAACCGGCTACCGGACCTGCTGCGAGACAAAACCGGCCGGCGTCGGTCGCCAGACCGAGCGTTTTGGCGGAGCGCAGGTATTTGCCCTGCCCTCCACAAGTCCGCGCAACGCCCACTACACGCTGGCTGCCATCATTGCCGCCATGCAAGACCTGGGGCGGCTGCGGGACGAGTTGACAGAGGCCGACACAGACCCGGTGCAGTCGCCTGCTGTACAGAGGGATAGGTGATGTCAGACCACAAGGAACGCCGTGATGAGGTCCCGCGCCGATGGTATGCTGTCATCTCTCCCCAACGGGACGACATGGAATGGGCTCTTATTCTGGGCATGGGTGTGGTGCTTGCCGTCCTCTTACGCTTCCTGCTGATGGAGTTCGAGTCGGTCGACTTTCGTGATTATTTGGGCCCTTGGTACCAGTTCATTCGCACCCATGACGGCTTTGCGGCCTTACAGCATGATTTCTCCAATTATGCGCCGGTCTATCTTTATCTGCTGGTCGCGATCCATGCGCTGCTGCCGGGGCTGACTGATATTGCGGCCGTCAAGCTCCCAGCCATGTGCTTCGATTTCCTCTGCGCGGGCTTCGTTTATAAATTTGTGCGGCTCACATGCCCAACAGGATATGCTCCCCTGTTCGCCGCCTTCGCCATTCTGTTCGCCCCAACTGTTGTGCTGAATAGCGCCTTTTGGGGGCAGTGTGATATGGTCTATACAACTGGCCTCGTAGCCTGTCTGTACTATACAGCCACGAATCGGAGGATAGCCGCCTTCATCGCGTATGGCTTGGCCCTGTCGGTCAAATTGCAGGCGATTTTCCTGATGCCTCTCCTGGGCATTCTCCTGATGAGGCGGGCTGTGTCCTGGCGTCTTTTCTCGCTCATTCCCATAGTCCATGTGTGCATACTCCTTCCGGCCTCTGTGGCGGGTCGTCCCTTTCACGAACTGCTCCTGATCTATTACAGGCAAACACAGCAACTCAATGTTCTCACAGTTAACGCGCCCAACTTCTGGCAATGGATCCCTCAGGATCTCCCCCCCCCTCCCCCCGCAGAACTCTATGCTCTCCTGTATCCGGCGGGTATAATTTGGGCATTCGCTCTCAGTGGTATCCTGATTGTGGCGGTGTGGAAGAGCAACCTCAGACTGACGGCTGAGAACACCGTCCATCTGGCCTTACTCGTCGTGTTGAGCGTGCCATTCTTCCTGCCGAAAATGCACGAGCGGTATTTCTTTGCCGCCGATGTGCTCTCCCTGGTGTATGCCTTCATGCGTCCCCGCTATTTTTCCTACGCGCTGGTCATCAACCTGGCTTCGTTGTTCGCCTATACGCGGTTTTTGTTCGGCCAGCCTGTGTTTCCTTTACCGTATGTAGCGCTCGCTTTGTTGGCTATGATTGTGCTGCTGGCCCACACTTTAGTGAAGGAGAGTCTTGCAGATGGTGGAGGACGAGCCTGATTCCGCTATGGAAAGTATCTGCTACATTGGGCCTTGGAGCAGGCGAGTTCCGGGGAGGAACTGTGAGATACCATCGAGTGCTGTGTGTTGTGACAGGTGTCGCCGGGCTGGTGTGGGCAAGCTGTACCCCAACCATGCCGCCCCGCACGCGGACCGTCTCGGCCCCACAGCTGAGCTGTGAGCAGGCCAACCGCCTGGCCTACCGGGCGGTCCAAATCCTCGGCCATCCGGTGGAGTCGGTCCAGGTCGCCACCCCCGGCTCACCCGGCTCTATTGTCGCCGGCGCGAATACCGAGGCACGCCAAGGCGAGGGGGGCAGGGTCACTATTACCTGCGGGGCTGACGGGGCCACGGTCGTGCCCGAACGGGGCGGGCTGGCGGTTCCGTCGCTGATCGGTGCGGCGGAGAGGCCCGGCGGCTTTCATAACAATTTTGCCCGGACCTTTGACATCCTGGCTACCAACCAGGAGGCGTATGAGCGGCAGACCCCCAAGGGCGGGCTGACGATGACCCTGACGCCCTTTGACGGTTTTGAGTCACAGATTGAACTCGGTGCTGATCTGCCGGCCAGCGGCATCCTGCCGGTCAAGGTTGAAATCCACAACAACACCCCACGCGCGTATGGGATCGAGCTGGACAAGGTCTATCTGCGGGCTGCCGGCGGGGGGCGGGTCACGCCGGTGGCCGCGCCGCCGGCCGGCCAGGCCAAGGCCCTGCACCTCGATACCCTCCAGCCGGGCCAGCAGGTGAGCGGCTTTCTGTTCTATCCGATGGGGACCTACAGTTCGGCCAGCACAATCCTGATCGATACAGAGAATAACGAGCGCGAAGGCTTCTCGATTCAGTTTGAGCCGTAGCCCTGCTCCAGCAGCTTCACCAAGGCGGCGATCAGGCTGACTGCGACCACCATCATACTCCCCAGGCGGAGGGTGAGGCGGTATTCCAGGTCTTTGAGGCTTCGCCCCAAGTCATCTGTGGTGACAAGCCGGTCAGTGACCAACTCGGATATGGCTTGGGCGTGGATCTCGGCCTGCTCTTCGGGCATGCCGACAGTCCGTGAGCTTTTTCACACAGGCGTGGGTATCAAAGACAATAGCACTCATAGGCGGAGTACAGGTGGGTGGTGTGTCATTTCACAAGGGCTTGACCGCGGCCGGGGCTGGTTTGCGGCGCAGCGCGTCCCAGGCCGAGGCCCCGGCCCCCAGCAGACCAATCCCCGCGGCGCACAAAAAGGTGACGGTAAAACTGCTCGCCTCCAGGACGAGGCCCAGCCCGATGGAGCTCAGGCCGACCCCGATATCAAACGCGCCCATCAGGGTGGCCAGGGCCGGGCCGCGGTCGTGGTCGGTTGAGCGGTCGACCACCTGGGCCATGAGCGCCGGCTGAACGCCGCCAAAGCCGAAGCCTTGGAGGACAGCCGCGCTCAGCATCCCGAACCGGCTGCTTGACAAGGCCAGGGTGGTCATGGCCACGGCCAGCAGCACCATGCCGGGGATAATTACGGTCGGCCGGCCAAAGCGGTCTGACAGCCGGCCGGCAAAGGGCCGGGAGACCACCACCGCAATGGAATAGACGCTGAAGAACAGGCCCGGGTTGCCGAGCTGGTGGGCCTGGACAAACAGCGGCAGAAAGGACACCACCGTGCCAAAGGTCATGGTCATGCAGGCCGCGATCAGGCCCGGAAACAGGGCCGAGCGGCTGAACAGGGGCGGGCGTGTGGTGGGGGTGTGGGGCGACGCCGGGGGTCGCTGGGGTTCGTGCAGCAGCAGGGTGAGCAGGAAGCTGGCCAGGGCCAAGCCCGAGGCCAGCCAGAACAGCTTGATAAAGCCGATCGTGCCGACCAGATAGGCACCGAGGGCCGGGCCGATGGTCATCGACAGGTTGAGCGCCATGCCGTAATAGCCCATGGCTTCGCCCCGCCGGGAGGGCGGAGACAGGTCGGCCACAAACACGCTGGAGGCGGTGGTGTAGATGGCAATGCCGATGCCGTGAAAAAAGCGTAGGCCCAGCATGACCGATACCGAGCCGGCGAGGGTGTACAGGGCCGGGGCCAGGAAGTAGATGCAGGTGCCGAGGCTCAGCCCGCTTTTGCGGCTCCACAGGGAAACCAACTGGCCGGAGAGGGGCCGGGTCAGGACCGCGGAGATGGCAAACGCGCCCATAATCATGCCGACCTGGGATTCCGCCCCGCGCAGTTCCTGGACGACGAACAGCGGCAGAACCGCAAACAGCAGGAACATGCTGCCCGAAAACAGAAACGCGCCGACGCACAGCAGCACATAATTGCGGGTGAACAGGGCAGGCTGAGGGTGCGGGGTCTGGGCTGACATCGCTCAGGCTGCCCGTTTCCTGGCCCCGTTTGCGGCCCCGTTGGCCGGCCGGCCGGCCAGGGTTGGCGGATCGAGGCCAGTCTCTCGTTTGCAGCGGGCCAGCGGATCGGGCAGCGGCGGGCCGAAGTCAAAGGTCTGGAGTTTGCCCCGCTCCTGGGCCAGCTGCTCCCACAGCCGCCGGGTGACGTTGTGGTTGACCTGGCCGGTGTCGGGGGCAAGGGCGACGCCGTACTCGCGCCGGGCTTTGTCGGCAGAAACCAGTTCACGCACTACGTCAAGGCGGACTTTCTCGGCCTCTCGTTGCAGCGGGTCTCCCCAGCCCCCGCCGCCGGCGGTCTGGTAGATGAGCTGGTCGCCGGGCGCAACCGTGATCTGGTCGCACTTGGAGGGCAGGACTTCTTGGCTACCATCGGCGCGCATCAGGATTTTTTTGGACCGCATGCCCGGCTTGCCGCCCGGAATACCCCAGCGGGGTAGCCAGCGGTCGTCGTGAATGGCGATCTCGCCCGGCTCCAGAAAGGTATACCACTTGTCAATACCGTTGCCCCCGCGGTGCAGGTCGGCCCCGCCCAAGTCTGTCACCGAGGCGTACCGGTCAACGCGCAGCGGGCAGGAGCTCTCCAGATACTCGGTCGGGATGTTGGTGAACAGCGGCCACCACGAATGGCCGTCAAGGCCGTCGCCGATGGGCCGGCCGGGGATGCCGCCGTAGCTGATCTCCATGATGAAGAAGAACGCGCCCGTGTTGTCGGTGCCGCTGTACAGCAGGTGGGGGCTGGTGCCGTAGCCGGCCGCGGTGGTCAGCTCGGGGCTCTGCTGGCCGAGGCAGCCGCTCATCACGTCAAACAGCCGGGCCAGAGCGTGGGTGCGACAGCCGAGCGGGGCCGGGAAGGTGGGGTGGAGCAGGGAGCCGTTGGGCAGCCGGGCCTCGATCAGGTCGTAGAAGCCGTCGTTGAACAGAATCTGGGGGTCATAGACCATAATCAGGTAGACGCCGATGAATATCTTGAACATGCCCTCGTTCAGGTAGAAGTTGATCGGCCCCGGGGCCTGGGGGTCTGTGCCGGTCCAGTCAAAAACCGCCCGGTCGCCCTCACGCCAGATGGTGAGTTTCATCTTGAACGGGCCGTTGCCCAGCCCGTCGTCGTCAACATAGTCCGCAAAAGACTGCGGTTCGGTCGGGATATTGCGCTCGATGAGCGTCTGCATGGCCCGCCGGGTGCGGTCAAGGAAGGCCTGGCAGGTGGCCAGGCAGGTGTCGCGGCCAAACCGCTGGCATAGCTCCGTGACCCGTTGCTCCGCGGTTTTGCAGCCGGCCACAATCCCCATCAGGTCAGAGCGGTTCATGACCGGGAGGCGGACATTGTTGAGGATCAGGTTCAGGATATCCTCGCTCAGCTCGCCCTTCTCGAACAGCTTGACCGGTGGGATGCGCAGCCCCTCGCCAAAGATCGACGTGGCGTTGGTCGGAAAGGAGCCGGGCAGCGGGCCGCCGACATCCATCTGGTGGCCGAACATGGAGGTCCAGCCGATCAGCTCGTCGCCGTCAAAGACCGGGACCAGAAAATCGTTGCTGTGTGAGATCGCCCCTCCGCACAGATAGGGGTCGTTGAGCAAGATGATGACATCGCCGGGGTAGACCGGCATCTCCCGGATGTACGAGCCGAACTGGCCGACGACCATGCGGCCATTGGGGTCGCAGATCATGGGAAACTCGTCGTGCTGCTCGCGGATGACAGGTGACATGGCGGCGCGGTACAGCACCGCGTCCATCTCGGAGCGATAGTTCTTGAGGGCGCTCTCCTGATGATGTCGAGCGTGACCGGGTCAACTTCACGGTCTGGAATGGTGGCGATGTTCACGTCGCGCATGGCGGTGCTCCTCTCGTGCAGGCTGTCCTAGCAGATGGGGCGCGTGGGGGAAAGGAAGCGCCGCCTGGGTGGCCCTGTATCGCCCGGTATCAGCCGTCTTCAAGACAAGGCAGGAGAAGCCCGCTCATACTCTGATCCTTCCATGTGAGAGCACTAATCTCGCCCCAGTAGCTGTTGAACTGCCAATCCTCTGGCGGCGGTGGAGTCCCAGAGGTGTTTTTGAGTTGCGGCCATTTCTTTTGCCTTTGTCGAGGCGGCGGCTGCCTGCTCGGCAACGAACTGACTGATCTGGACGACACTGACGTTTTTTGTCGCCCTGTTGGCGAGAACGCCAACAGTGAGGCCGACCAGCCAGCTAGGCGGACCGGAGAGCCCGACGAGTGAAACTGCCCCGAGAGTTGCCCCGGAGACAAGAGCGCCTTTGAGTTGACCCTCAACAAACTCTCCGTACTCGCCTGTCTGACGGGCTTTGTGAAAGGCGTTGGCCAAGCCCACGATGGTCACGACTATCAGCAGCGGGTTCACGCTGATACCGGCCGATATTCCCATGCTGCCGACGAGTCTGGAAAAGGATTCAGTATCAGCCCGGTTCCAGTTGAGGGCCAGGGAGACGATACCGATGGTGCTACCGAGTAGTTCGGCAGCATCGTAGGTATTCAGATCGAAGAACCAGTCTTTCGGGATATGGAACGTCGAGTTCAGGGTTTCGGCTACTTGCTCAAAGGTTGACTTGTCCCAGGTCGCCAGTGGGAGTCCTTTGGGGGTAGTCCCGTCTCTGAGGAGTCCCTGAAGGGTTCCCCAGGCTTCCCGGATGATGCTGTCATCAGATGAAGCCCCTCGGGTGGCATTGAAGGCCCCGGCAATGGTATGCCCTCCATCAAACAGCCTGTGGTTGCCGCCACCCAGGTGCGTTCTTATGTACTCAGCATCCATCGCCCTGTCATAAATGGTCGTGCTCCCCTTCGCCATATTCTGCAAGAGGGCATTCACGTCTTCAGACAGGTGGCTGGCTAACAGCCCTTGGGTAGTCGCCAGCAATGTATCGGCAACGGAGCTTGTCGCATCCCGGAGTTTCCTGGAATTCGTCCTCAGGTGTTCCGCCACAGCACCCGTTGCCTGTGACGCCTTGTTAGAAGCGTCCTGGACGAAACCGGCGACTGAGGACGCGGCGTCTGCAATTTTCCTGGAGCCGATTTGTACTCGTTCCGACGCCGTATCCGATACCTTTTTGGAAGTGTCGCGGGCAGAATCCGTAACCGAAGAAGCGAGCCCTTGCATTTTCCCAAGGCCGGTCTTCGAACCTGCGGCGATAGTTGACGAGGCGGTATCCACGCCTTTTCTGGAAGCGTCCTTTACCCTGCCAGCCAGTCGCACAATTTTGCCGAACCTGTTGTTTTCGTCAGCCTCTTGGGTCGGGATTTCACACCGCATTGTTTTCGCCTGATATTCGTCGGGCACCCCATCCAGCACCATCGCCAGGTAAGCGTCTGTGATGTTTTCTTCCAACTCCTCCAGCGTTTCGCCCCGGGCCGTAATCTCAGGATGTTTGAGGAGCTTGCCGAACCATTCTGTTTCCGACTGCCAATAGATCAGGGTCAACTGTGTTTTCATGTCCGCTCTCTCCTCACACCTGGCCGGAGCAGGATATTGGTATGGCGGTGCTCCTCTGTGTCTGGCTATCCCAGCAGATGGGGCGGGTGGGGGAAAGCCGGCGGCTTGAGGGATTAGTCGGCCTCAAGCGGCACCAACTCGTCCACGTCCGGCCGGCGGGTGGTCCACAGCCGGCCGGATTCGAGCTCAAACCACCAGCCGTGCAGGCGCAGGGTACCGGCGGCGATGCTGTCGCTGATCCAGGGATAGCTGCGGAGGTTTTCCAGGGAGTGCAGGACGGCTTGGCGCTCGACGAGCGGGGCGTAGGTCGGCAGCTCCTCTGCGGTGAGGGGTTTTGTGGGGTCGGCGGCCAGCCGCTTCAGCACTTGCTCGCAGACATCGCCGGCTAGGCTGAGCCACGCGCCGACGCAGTCCAGCTCGGGCGGTTTGCCCCGGGCGGTGTCGATCAGGGCGCGGATGCCGCCGCACTGCGAGTGGCCGAGCACGACGATGTGCGAGACCTTGAGCACTTTCACGCCGTATTCGAGGGCCGCGCGCACGCCCTGGCCGAGGCTGTCGCCCGGGTCATAGGCCGGTACCAGGTTGGCAACATGGCGCACGACAAACAGCTCGCCGGGCCGTGCGCCACACAGCAGGGCCGGGTCAACGCGCGAGTCGCTGCACCCGATCATCAGGACCTGGGGCTGCTGGCCGGCGGCCAAATGGGGCATGAGACCGTTGCCGGCCGCGTATTCGTTCTTCCGAAAGGCCAGGACTCCGGCCAGCAGGTCGGCTAGTGGGCCGGTGAGGGGGGAGGTGTCTGAGCTCATGCAGGACTCGCAGGTCCAAGGACTTTTAGTGTCAGGGCAGAGGGTGTATCAGCTCTTCTTTCTATCCGTGCGCCATTTGCCGGGGAGCTTGTCATTCTTTCCATCACGCTTCCCATCATGTCTGTGGCCGAATCAGAATGTTGGCGTAGCGATCAAGCTCAGCCGTGAAGTCGGGCAGGACGACGGTGGTGGAGTCCATTTCGGTGACAATGGCCGGGCTGGTGAGCCGGTTGCCAGGCCTGAGCTTGGCCCGGTCGTAGAGCGGCGTGGGCAGGAAGTCGCCAGCAAAATAAATCCGGTGCTCGTCGGTCTGGACGTGGTCCGCGTCCGAGCCGTCAATGTCCGCGGCGCGCAGGCTGAGACGCGCCCCTTTGCCGAGGGCCACGGCCCGCAGGGTGACGATTTCGCAGGCCGCGTCCAGCCGGAAGCGGTACAACTGTTCGTGCCGGGCGTGGAAGCGGTCGGCCGATATCCCGGTCCCGTGGGCCTGCAAGTCTTTGAGCGTCATGGCGATCGGCAGCTCGTAGCCCTGGTGGAAATAGCGCATGTCGGCGTTATAGAAGATGTCCTGCCGGGAGCGGGGGATGCCCTCGCGCTCAAGCCAGCCGGTGGCCTCGCCGCCGAGTTCCTGGAGCACCTGTTTGACCTCGGTCGCCGGCAGCTGCTCCAGGGTTCGCAGCACGGTCCGGGCAAACTCTTCGCGGTAGTCGGAGCACACGTCGCCGGTGGCACACAACACCCCGGGTGCCGGCGGGATGATGACCGGGAATGCGCCGATCAGGCTGGCCACGGCGTTGGCGTGCAGCGGGCCGGCCTCGCCAAACGCTACCAAGGCAAAATTGCGCGGGTCATAGCCGCACTGGACCGAGACCAGCCGCAGCGCGCCGTGCATGTTCTCGTTGACAATATCCACAATGCCTTGAGCCGCCCGGTAGACATCTAAACCAAGCCTGCGGCCCACGCTCTCGACCGCAGCCCGGGCCGCGGCTTCGTCGAGGCGCATTTCACCGCCCAACAGCTGCGGCGGCAGATGGCCGAGTAGGCCATTGGCGTCGGTCACGGCTGGCTGGCTTCCGCCCCAGCCGTAGCAGGCCGGGCCCGGGTCGGCCCCGGCGCTCTGCGGTCCGACCTGCAGGGCGTGCGTAATCTCTGGCACATAGGCGACCGAGCCGCCGCCGGCCCCGATGCTGCGCATATCAACCGAGGGAACTTTGATCGGGAAATAGCCCAGAGTGGTCTCGCGGGCGATGGTCTGCGTCCCGTCCTGACACAGGGCCACATCGGTTGCGGTGCCGCCCATGTCCAGGATCAGGATATTGCCAAAGCCGGCCTTGGTGGCGGTGAACAGCGCCCCGGCAATCCCGCCGGCCGGGCCGGACATGGCGGCGTAGACCGGGCATTCCTGGGCCATGCGCAGGGTCATCAGGCCGGCGTCAGAGCGTAAGATATTGACCTCTGCACGCAGGCCGTGGTCGATCAACTGCTGGGCGAAGTTCCGCAGGTAGACCGCGACGCTGGGCCGGACATACGAGTTCATCACCGCGGTCAGCGCTCGCTCATACTCCCGGAACTCGGGCAGGACCTCAGACGAAGCCGTGACCGGCAGCTCGGGGAACATCTCCTGGGCAATGGCCTTGATCCGCTGCTCATGGGTCTGATTGGTGTACGAGTTAATCAGCGAGACGGTCAGGGTCTCAATGCCCTGGCCGACCAGCTCACGCAGCGTGTCACGCACGGCCGCCTCATCAAGCGGGATGACGATCTGGCCGTGGCTATCGATCCGCTTCCTGGCCTCACGGGTGTATTCAATCGCCGCCGGCGGCTCGGGCTTCTGCATGATGATCCAGCCGGCCGGCGGGCCGGGCGTCCACGAGCGGGCCACATGCAGAATCTGGCGGAAGCCCTCGGTCGTAATCAGGCCGACCCGGGCACCCTTGCCCTCGAGGAGAGCGTTGGTCGCTACCGTCGTGCCGTGCATGATGTGGTCGATCTGGGACGCGGAGAGAGCGGCCGCTCGACACCCCTTGTCAACCCCGGCCAGCACCCCGGCCGACGGATCGGCCGGGGTTGACGGGGTCTTGGCCCGCACTTGGCGGCCGGTGTGGTGGTCAAAAAGCAGCAGGGCGGTGAAGGTGCTGCCAACATCAAGGCCGAGGGTCAGAGGCATGGGAAAATCCTGAAAACGCGTGGGCGTTTACGACCAGGTGCGGCCCACCACACCCGTCGTCTGGCTTATAGCTTGTCTGGCTGGGAAGAACAATGCGGCGGAGTGCGGCGACAGACTGCCCCTGATGACGGAAGGGCGGGCATGTGCTAGCCAGAGAAAGCGAGCGATGCGTCGCCCTTATACTGGTCAGAGGAGGAGCCCGCGGATGAAATTCAATCTATTCCTGCTGCCGACTATCCCGGCTACATTTGAAGAGCGTGAGAAACTGCGGCCAATCGGGCGCAATAACGACAAGTATCAGGCCCTCCTCGCAGAGGTCCGGGACATTGCCCAGATGGCCGAAGACCTGGGCTTTGACGCCCTGTCGACCACCGAGCACCATTTTCACTCGGAGGGCTATGAAGCCTCGATTGCCCCGCTGCTGCTGTATACCGACCTGGCCGCCCGGACCGAGCGGATCAAGTTTGCCTCGCTGGGACTCGTCCTGCCGACCTGGGACCCGATTCGGGTGGCGGAAGAGATTGCGGTCCTGGATCACCTGACCAGGGGCCGCTTTGTGGCCGGCTTTGCCCGGGGTTATCAGGACCGCTGGACGAATGTGCTCGGCCAGCACTATCACGTCACCGGCGCGCCCATGGACGGCTCGGAGGTCGATGCCCACAACAGGGCGGTTTTTGAAGAGGTCTTCAAGATCATGAAGATGGCCTGGACCCAGGAGTCCATTCGCTTCAAGACCAAGTACTACGAGGTCCCGGCCCCCTACGAACATGGCATTCAGCGCTGGCCGGTAGCCAAAAACTGGACCGCCAAATATGGGGCTGAGGGCGAGGTGGATGAGCATGGGGTGGTGCAGCGCATCTGTGTTGTGCCCAAGCCCTACACCCAGCCCCATCCGCCGATCTGGCAGCCGTTCTCGGTCAGCGAAAAAACGATCCGCTGGTGCGCAGCCGAGCACATCGTGCCCTGGATTCTGATCGCCCACCCCCCGTCGTTCCGCGCGCTGTGCGAAGCCTACCGCGACGAAGCGGCCAAGGCCGGTCGTCACCTGGCACCCGGCGAGAGTGTCGGGGCGTTCCGCTCGGTCCACCTCGGCAACTCCTACACCGAGGCCTACTCTTTAGGCGCGGCCTGTCAGGGGGCCGGCTTTATTGAGTATTTCTCCGGGTTCGGTTTTTTTGAAGCCTACCGCTTCCCCGGCGAGACGACCCCGGTGCCCACCACCTTTGAGCGTATGGTTGAGTCCAAATACGCCCTCGTCGGCACGGTGGACAACATCAAGCGTGAGCTTGAAGCCCTGCACAAGAACAGCAATGTGGAGTGGTTCGGCTGGTTCTTTGACCAGGGCCTGATGCCCTGGGACGAGACCAAGCGCCAGTTGGAAATTTTTGGCCGGGAGATTCTGCCCGGGTTCAGGGACTAAGCTCAGTTGGTCAGGATTTCTGTCCCAGTAGGCAGAGGGCTAACGTCGCGTAATTTCAGGACCAACATATACAACATACAGTAGTCCGTCCGCAGTTACGGGCCACGAAAAATGAATGCGGAGCGGGGGACGGGAATTGACCTTCCCGTGCCAGGGGCAGAAGAAAGGCTTACCTGGGCAGGCCGGATGATAAAATGTCAGTTCTGTTCGGAAATCCTGCTTCTCGGTGTCCGACGAATCAGAAAACCACGCTCCTTCTCCGGCGAAGTATTCTTTGCAGAGCCTGTGTCCTTTACTGGTGCGATTCCCCTCTGCGTCAACGCAGGTCTTGAAGTGGTCCAGCGTCTGGAGACGAATGAGTATGTCTTGGGCGGCTTTACGGACGAAAGGATGTCCTTCAAGGTGCTCAAAGCAATCTGAGAAAAACGTCAGCCTCGTACAGCGAGCCTCTAACATGTCCGCCAACATGGCCCACGACATGATTGGGACGGGAGCAGCATCTAAGGCGGCTTTCAGTGTATCGGCGTCCCGATAGTTGACGACTTTGACTGTCTCTGCTTCTTCGTCGCTCCTCCACCATTTCACCACGGCAGGGGAGAAGTTCCACGAAGACGGAATCAGACTCACCAGACTGGTTTCGGGACCGGCCAGGCAGCGATATGCCGCTTCTCCGGCAGCGGTATCAGTAACAATTGTTCCGTTGCATTCGAGGTATTCATCGGGGCTGTGCCTCCGATCGTCATCGTCCCAGAACGGCCCGTGTTGGGTCAACCACGACATCACGGAGCGTCGTTCATCTCTGGTCAAGTGCTGAATCGCCTGCGGCAGCGGCGTTTTGGGAGCTACCTGAGCGGTCGAGAGCCTTCTGTGACAATGGAGTTCGCGTCCGTGCCGTTGCGCCATCTTGCGGATACCCATAACCCGCCTAATCGCAGCATGAAAGTCGCTGAGGTTGTGAAACTGTCCGTGGATTGACAGATCGTTGACCAGGAGTTCCACTATGAGGCCCACCCTGCGAAGTAATTCATGTCCTTGTCAAACTGATCGAAGAACCCCTGCGGCCAAGGGTCAATGTTGCCCGTTCTATCCAGGATGGGGCTCACTACTTGGGGTCCATCGTCTGCCCGCGGTTGAAAGAAATGAATCGAAACCTGCTCGGCTGGCAACCGGCCTGCTTTGACCGCGCGCCGAATGCCGCTCAGTATGTGATCGCTGTGTGTTTCCAGACGGGTCGCCTGACCCATGTACAGGCCTGCTGCCGGGTAAGGGGAATTCCACCGTTCACACGCTCAAAAATGTCCAAGCGGATCCGGTCCGGCACCTTGGCATCCATGATGTAGAAGATCAGGTTGAAATCTTCGACGCGGTTTTTGAGCTTGGATGACAGATCGCCGAAGCGCTTGTTGTTCAGTTCATCCTTGCTGGGAATCGATAGACGTAACTTGCCGTCAATAAAGCGCTTGAAAGTAGACAGGCGTTGCAAACCGTCCACTACCACCATTCGCCCTCGGTCGTCCTCTGCCAAATAGAAAACCGGCAGGGGAATGCGCATCAGCACGGACTCAATGAGCTTGCTCTGTTTGTCTTCCGGCCAGATAAAATCTCGCTGAAATTCCGGGTCCATGATATAACCGCCTTGCTCAATTCTTCGTATAACATCGTAAATTGTGCGACTTTCGTTACGGATCAGTAGCGTGTCTATCGGATATTCATCCGACAACCCGTCATCCTCATCGCCAAGACCTTCGAGTTCCTCTTCCTCTGGAGTGATATCGAGTTGTTCAGTCATTTTTCGGCCCTTTCTCGAACTTCCTGCATAATGCTGCACACTAGATGCCTTTGGATTCTCTCACTACCCCTGCCACCGCTTCCTCATTCTCCGTCATACCAGCTTCCATATGATGGGCTTTGCGTAAGGCTGGCAGTATCGGGCCCGGGTCGGCTACGCTCGCACCACATCAAGCCGGCGCTCAATCAGCGCGACCGCCTGTGCGGTGTGGCCGTTGGCCAGCAGGGCCAGGGCGAGCAAACGCAAGCCGCGCGGGGTGGCCTGGAGCTGACAGGCAGCCTCGGCCCAGGCCAGGGCTTCGGCGGCTTGGCTTCCGTTACACAGGGCTTGGCGGGCCTGCTCTCGGAGCTGCCAGGCTCGTGCCGCCAGGCGCATGAGCGGGACCAAGTCGGTCCCACACCGGGGGCACCTGGCCGCCCTTCGCCAAGCCGCCCGGCAGGTCGGACACTGTGCCTCTGGCAGCGACGGACGCTGAACGGCTGAGCGCGTGGGGTCTGATATGACGGGGCTAGGCTTCTTCAACATAAAACAACAGATCGGCGAGCTGGGCGGTGGCCGTGCGGAGGTGCTTCCAATCCTGCATCCTCAGCGCCTCCTCAATCTGCTGGTGCAGCCCGAGCGCCTCGTGTCGGTCTTCGGGCGTCATGCTGTCCAGCAGCCGCCGGCTGCGCTCCAGCAGGCGGCCGGCGGCAAACACCCGTTGGCGCAGCGCGTGGTTTTCGTGGTCCTGGGCGGTTTCTGGAGCCGGAAGGGCTGGGCTCGTTTGGCCCTGGTGGTCATCATCGTTCGCCTGTGTCGCCGGTTCAGTCTGGCCGGAATGCGTCTCCTCTTGTTCAAACGCTGCGGCCGCGGCGGCGCGGTCTTGGGCTAAGACCGCGTGCATACGCTGACGGGCCCGGGCCAGCTCGTCGGCTGACATGGCGATCGTCGCGCCCTCAATCGTAATGTGCCGGGCCAGGCCGGTGCGCTTCTCCATCGCGGTGACTTTCAGAATCCCGTCCAGATCAAGCTCCATACGGCACAGCATCTCATTACCGGCCGGCACGCGGGACAGTCCTTCCACGCAGAAGCGTCCGACCAAAATGTTGTTCAGGGCGTCTGGATCGTGGCCCTGATAGACCGATACCTGCCAGTCGGTTTGCCCGTCAACCAGCGTGTGGTAGGACTCGGTGCGGCTGACCGGCAGGGGGGTGTTGCGCCGGATAATCGGCTGGTAGCAGTGTTCATACGGCCGGCCATCAAGCACCCCGAGGTGCGACGGACCAAAGGAGTAGGGCGAGATATCGACCAGAATCCGATCGATATTGTGGCCGGCGAGGCGGGCGGCTAACACGCCAGCCCCATAGGCGACACACAGCTCGGGCTGGAGGTCTTGGTGGGGGGCGAGGCCGGTCTTGTCCTCGAGCAGCTGGGCTACGAGCGGTGTACGGCTCGCGCCACCGACGAGCAGCACCTCGTCAATCTGCTCCGGCCGCTTCCCCGCGTCGGTCAGCGCCCGGTACACGCTGTCCAGGGTGGTTTCCAGCAGAGGCTGGATCAGCCCTTCGTACTCAGTCCGAGAGATTTCCAGATCAAGGTGGACCGGGATGCCGTTGCGCTCGGCCAGGTACTCTTCCCGAATACGCGCGTAGGGCTCAAAGCTCAGGCGTTGTTTGGCCGCCTCAACCGCGTACAACAGGCGGTTCATGGCGGTGGGGTCGGCTCGCAGGTCCGGGCCGCCCGACTCGACAAAGCGGTCGTGGACCCAGCCGAGCAAGCGCTGGTCAAAATCATCGCCACCCAGATGGTTGTTGCCGTGGCTGGCGATGACCTCGGTGATCTCGTCCTGGACCTGAACCAGCGACACGTCAAACGTCCCGCCGCCCAAGTCATAAATCAGGACTGTGCGGTCTCCCCGCCGGTCGGTGCCATAGGCCAGGGCCGCAGCGGTCGGTTCATGCAGGAGACGGACGACTTCAAGGCCGGCGATGCGGCCGGCGTCGCGGGTGGCTTGGCGTTGGGCATCGGAGAAATAGGCCGGCACGGTAATGACCGCCCGGCAGAGCGAGCGGCCCAGGACCGTCTCGGCGCGTGTTTTGAGGCTGTGCAGGATCAGGGCTGAGATTTCCGGCGGTGAATAGCTGTGCTGGCCCAGTGCGAGCTGTTGGGTGGACCCCATCAGGCGTTTGACCGACTTCACCGTCCGGTCCGGATAGAGGGGGTATTGATTCCGGGCCGGGTTGCCGACCAGGACACGGTTGTCTGTGCCGAGGCTAACGATTGAGGGCATGATCTGCTCGCCATTGACGGCCAACACCTCAATCTTGTCGCCGACAGTGGCCGCGACCTCGGAGTTGGTCGTACCCAGGTCAATGCCGAGGATAGTGTCGTGTGTCATGGTCGTTGGTCAGCGTCTTTTTCCGCGGTTTCTCCTGCCGCATTCCTCGGCAACATTGACCTCGGCAAAACGCAGGACCCGGCCGCTGCAGGTGTAGCCGGGACGGATGACTGCGACCACCGTGCCGGGGGCTGCGGCGGTGGTGTGGCTGACCGCGGCGACCCGCATCAGATTTGGATCGAACGCCGTGTTGAGACAACTGATTTCGTACACATCCAGCCGTCGCAGCAGATCGTCGAGCCGTTCCTGGGCCAGCCGTGTGCCTTTGACGAGGGCTTCAAGCACCGGATGTTGGCCGAGCCGGGCGCGCAGCCGGCCAAGCCGGCCGAGCCGCCGCTCGGCCTCGGCTAGATTGCGGCTCAGATGGTCGCGGACCTCAAGCAGCTCGGAGACGAGTTCGGCACGCGCCTCGCGCCGGGCTTGGCCGAGCTGGTGGACCAGGTCCTGGCCGGCGGCCGCCGGCTCGCCGTGGGCGGTCGGCCCGGTCAGCCTGTCCAGGGCTTGGCCGAGTTCGTCGTGCAGACGGTTGGTGGCTCGGCCTTGCAACTGAGTTTCGCGGGTCAGTGCACTCAACTGTCCGAGCACGGAAAACAGGTCGGGGACTGGCTCAGGCGAGGCCATGCTATCGGGGGCCAAGCCCGAGGGGGCCGGTTCTGCCCGGTCAAGCTCGTCAAGCCAGGCGTGAACGGTCTCAATGAGGCGCTGCCGGCGGTCTGGAGCGAGTCCGCTCATCGCCCTGACTCCCGCAGGATGTGCAGCCACGGCTCCGGGCCGACATGCCGGCGTTCATCCGGCAGAAGATCGCTCAGGTCCTCAACCCGGGCCAGTGGAGGCGGACCGAACAGGCGATAAGCGAGCCGTTTGTCGGCGTCCTGAATCGCCTCATAGGCCTCCCGAATCCGGGCAAAGCCCTGCGCGTCTCGGTCTGGCGGAGAGCGTCTGAGTGCGCGTAGATAGGCCGCCCGAACGCTTGCATCGTTGGCGTTGTCTTCAATATCGAGAACGACAAAAGGGCTGAGCATAGGCGTGTTTTCCATCGTAAGCGGGGAGAAGGTCCGAGGCAGGGTCTCGTGTGGCAGCGGCCGGCCTGTAGGTGAACATCTGGCCAGGGCGGCAGGCTTGCAGGCCTGGCGGTCTGGGATGGCGGCGTTCGAGCTCAAGCGTCAGGTCTATTTGCGCCTGGCTGGGCGGGCGCTTGTCGTGCCGGCCGCCGGGCGGCAGGGCGTCAAGCGCTAGGGCGGCTTGGCCGGCCACCTCCCCGTCCCGGGCCTGGCTGGCCAACTCACGCGCCGCCCGCAGGCAGTTCCGGGCGCGGGTTTGGTGAGCGTGGGCGAGCGATCCGCTCAGGCTTTGGCCGCGGGCCAGCAGAAAACGGCGCAGGTGGGGTTCTGGGAAGCCTAGCCCGTGACCGGCAGCGATATAGGTCAGGGCTGGCCGGCCGATGGCGAAACCGCCATGACACAGGGCGTGCAACTGGGTCGCTAAGGCGCTGTCCAGGTTTTTTTCAACCTGGCTGACAAAGCTGTCCGGTACGCTTAGCCGACGCTCCAACGCGCCAAACAGGGCGCAGGCGCGTGCCAGCCCCTCAACCGCCCGTGGGGGCGAGACCCTGACTGACCACTGGGGCCGGGACACGTTGGTCCTCTCACTCACTGTGGCGAGGATCAGGGCGTACAGGGCCGGATTGTTCACCGCGTCGGCCAAGGTCCGGGCTAGCGCTTGGGCGGCGGTGGTATCGGCCATCCTGTGGGCCAGCGCCCACTTGAGGGCTAGCAGATAGGCTCTGATATCGCCGTCCTTGGCCCGTGGCTCTTGGGCCAGGCGTTCCAGGTCGGCGAAGGCCGGTCCGGATTTGGCCTCTTGAATCCGCCGCTCGGCGCTGGATAACAGGAGCCGGAAGCGGCTGTGCCGCAGCTGGGGGTGGAGGCGGTTTATGGCTTCCGCTTTGGCCACAAAACCGAGCGCTTTGCGGAGCGCGCCACGCCGTTCTGCGGCCGCGATCAGGTAGAACAGGGGCTCAAGGTCACGCGGATAGGCGGCGTGCCAAGCTTCGGCTTCGGTCTTGACCCGCTTGACATCGTACCGCTCGTAGTAGGCGCGCAAGGCGCGAAACACGCGCGCGCCGAGCTGGGGTGAGACGCTCCCGACGGCACGGCGCGCCCGGTCAAGCAGGCCGGCCCGGTCGAAGACAGGCGGCAGATCGCCGGCGCGGATCAACTGCCGGAGTTGCTGTTCAGAAGCCAGACCTAAGTCGTCCAGCATCTGGTGTGGATCGGACGGAAACAGATCGTTCATACGCAGCAGAATATGAACGGTTTCCGGACCGCTGGGCGACAGCCGACCTGTAGCGTGGGCCGCGCTGAGGTAGGCGTCCCACGCCAGTAGTGCGCCGTCCCACTGGCTGTGCTCAAGGCCGAGGGCGGCAAGGCGCGGCATCTCCGGGTCGATGTTGTGGTGGCTGATGAGGTCTGTGAGGCCGGCTGGCCGCCCCTTATTCCGCGGCCAGTGGTGGAACACTGTCCTGATAAACGCATGTCTGTGGTCGGCCGCAAGGGGGGCCAGCCACGGCAGGAGGTGGTGCAGAGCGCTCAAGGCTTGGCCTTCGTTGTGAGCGCTCAGCGCCTGGCCGAGCTGTCTGAGCTGGCCGCGTCGGACGTGATTGCCGGCGCTGACTCGCTCCAACAGGGCCGCTCCATGAGCGCCGGGGTCGGGAACTCCTGCCTCAGTCGGGTGCTCCGTTTTCCCCAGCAAGGCACGCAGGACTGGGACCAGACGGCCCGGACCGGAATCGGCCGGGATACGCGCCAGATTGGCTTCGGCCAGGTGATCGGCGCGGCGATAAAACGCGTCAAGCGCGCGGATGAACAACTTCCAGGGGGCCAGCGGGGATTGGCGCGGAATGGTGTCCAGGCTGGCCAGGGTGCCTGTCGGCAGCGGGGCGGTGGTGACCGCCCTGAACAACTGCCGCACGATCCCTGCCTGGCGTCTCAGCGGGTGCTCAGCCGGCAGGACCGGGCTGTCGGCCAGCTGGCCCGGGTCGGTCAGCCGGCCTTGGATGCGCGCTTCCAGCTCACGGCGGCGGTCTCCCCGGGCGCTTGCCAACTGACCGAGCAGCCCGCTGAGGTCACGACTCGCGCGCTGGGCGAGTGGGGCCACCTGCTCACCACAGCCAGCGCGTCTTTTTCGTTTGGCCATGATAGAGTTCTTTAGCCGGTCGCCCGGCCTCTGTGCAAGATGAACGAGGAAGAATGAACGATGAGAAAGAGAGTGAAGAAGCGCGGGGGTCGTACCGCTCTTTGGTCATCCGCTGGCGATATTAACGTTGACGCCCGACCCCAGCCGATGATCCACAGGAAATTTCAAGCCCAACTCCAAGACAGGTCGAGCAAAGATGACGGACCCACATTTGTCCTCAAAGGACCCCTGCGGATTGGGACGGTGTGGGAGAACAACGACGGCCGGTATGAGATTACCGCCCTGGCCCAGACCGTCAGCGTCCCGGCTGGGACGTTTGAGGGCTGTGTCGAGGTCATGCGCTGGAGCAGGGGCGGCACGGTGACGGTGACCAGCCTGTACGCGCCGGGTGTTGGAAATGGACGCTGCGTTCCGACTGACTCAATACGCCGTCTGCCCGCCGTCAACCGGCATGACCAAACCGGTCATACAGCTCGATTCATCTCCCTGGCCGCGCGCCGACTCGGTCAGCATAACCGCTTTCCCATCCAGGCACTCCACAGGTCTTCCTCCCGGCTCAGTCGGGGACGCAACAGACGCCAGACGGTCTCCCCAGAGTGGGGCCGCTTTGCGGAAAAGGGCGCTTGTGTGCTAGCACTGTTTACATGGGGGGTGAGCGATGCGCATTGCGATTGTTGCAGGGCTCCTGCTGGCAGCGAGCCCTGCCCTGGCCCAGGACGGCTTCACCCAGCAGGACAGAGCGCTGCTGACCGAGCTGCGGGTGCGACTGGAGGAAATGGATAGGCGCTTTGAGGAGTTCCGTCTCAGTATGGATAGGCGCTTTGAGCAGGGCGATAGGCGCTTTGAGGATGTTCATAGCCAGCTCTCGTACCTCCGCCAGGATATGAACAAGCGGTTTGAGCAGATGTTGCACTTCTTCTATATTCTGGCCGGGATTTTTACCTCAATGGTGGTGGCGGTCATTGGCTTTGCCTACTGGGACCGGCGTACCATCATCCGGGAAGCGCGGCGGGAAGCGATTGAGTTTATAGAGAAGGAGGGCGTGTTGCGGCGTCTGCTTGACGCCGTCCGGACGCTGGCCCAGGAAGACCCGCGGCTGGCCTCTGTGCTCAAGCGCTATAATCTGCTCTGAGACGAAACCGCTTGGCGGGCGGCGGAGAGTGTGGCTACGACATAACCCTGCTGCTCCTCGCTCAGTTCTGGATAGATGGGCAGGGCAAGAGATTCCCGGGCGGCCGCCTCGGCCTGAGGAAAATCTCCTTCTCGATAGCCCAGCCGGGCAAAACACGCCTGGAGATGAAGCGGGCGTGGGTAATACACTGCGCTTGCCACCCCGTGGTGGTGTAAGAATTGGCGCACCCGGTCGCGCTGCAGCAGCCGGATCGTAAATTGATGATAGGTATGACCGGGCACGTCCTGGGGCGGGGTGAGCCAGTCCAGGAGTCCCGCGGCCTCAAACAGCCGCCGATACCGGGCGGCATGGGCCCGCCGTCTGGCTGTCCAGGCCGCCACATAGGGCAGCTTCACCCGCAGAACCGCCGCCTGCAGGGTGTCCAGCCGAAAATTTCCACCAACCACGGTGTAGTCGTCTCTCTGGGTGCTGCCGTGGACGCGCAGGCTGCGCAGGCTGTCGGCCAGCCGTTTATCATCGGTGACAACCATGCCGCCGTCGCCAAAGGCACCTAGATTTTTGCTCGGAAAAAACGAAAAACAGCCCATTGCGCCATCCGTTCCAACGGGCCGACCGTGTGGGTCGGTGGCACCAATGGCCTGAGCGGCGTCCTCGATAATTGGAATGTTGCGCGCGGCTGCCAGCCGGGCAATATCTTTCAGATCGACACACTGACCGTATAAGTGGACCGGGATGATCGCTTTTGTCCTGGCGTTGAGTGTGGCCGGGACCGCGCTGAGGTCAATATTGAAGGTCTGGGGGGCAATATCGACAAAGACCGGGCGGGCACCGAGCCGAGCGATAGCACCGGCGGTGGCAAAAAACGAATACGGTGTTGTCACCACCTCGTCGCCCACCCCGACACCTAGCGCCATCAGGCCGGCCAGCAGGGCGTCAGTGCCCGAAGACATGCCAACCCCAAAGCGGACCCCGCACAGGCCGGCCATGTCGGCCTCGAGCGCCTCCACCTCGGGGCCGAGGATAAAATGCTGGGCCTCACACACCCGATCAATTACGGCCCGGATTTCAGACGCGATCCCCGCATACTGGGCCTTGAGGTCTAAGAGTGGAACCTTCACCGCACTGCTGCTCTTTTCTTCAAATGGGGGCTCAGGCTGGCGAGCTGACTGTGATCCTGTGTCGAATCCGGCCCATCTCGTGCCAGAGTCTTTCAAAATCCTGGAGTGTGATTGGGCGGTAATGGGCGAGGTTATTCCTGATCTCGCGCGTCAATTCCACTACAGGTAGTAAGGGGTGTTCCCTGCGAAGAGAGCCACAGTTCCTGAAGAGGTGGACGAGATGGCCCCATTGGCAGGCGAATGGACTGTCTCGGACTGCATCAGCTTCCTCCGCAATGTCTGGCGGACACCACCGCAACGGCCAGTCTTCCCCATACTGCTGACTGAGATGGCGACAGATGGAAATCCTTATGTTGTCAATCAAAGGAAGCGCGAGATGTGTTTGTCCGCGCCACAAGCGGTGCTGCAAGTCTTCAGCGCGCCCCAACACGGCCAGAGCGGCGGGGTGCAGCTCGGGGCCATATTCCGGTGTCCAATGGAGGACGCCGTGCGCCCATAATTGATACCAACGGGATGGGGGGAGGCGAGGAGACCGTAGTTCTTTGCCGGTGAGAGCGGGCAGAAAATCTTCGATGTTCCAGTCGTGCAAGAGTTGTGGTGTCCAGCCACGCCGTTCCCCAAATGCCCGCAAAAGAGGAAGAAGCTGCTCGCAGTCAAGGTGGAGACGGTCCCACAGATATTCAGCGAGAGCGATGTCGTTTCCCGTGATGGCCGGGGTAAGATGTTCCCGCCAGCGGCGGCGGGGGGAGCGTTCGCTGTCCGCGTTTTCCGAACGGCACAGCATCTGTATTTCCAACGCTGAGGGAAGCCCCCACCAGTAATGCACCGAGAGATGGAGGTCGCTTTCAGGAACTTGGTCGGGGAGGGCAGAGCCCGGGGTGAAGATGCTGAGGGCTGGAGGGTCAAGATTACGATCGGAGAGACTTTTACTGGTCTGTGTCCATGCGCGTAGAAAATCCAACCACGTCACACGGACGGGTTCGGGCAGCTCCTCAAATCCTTTCAGATGGATTATCTGGGGCAAGCCCCCGGAAATCATGAGGTTTGCAACACTTCGGGGGCTTGAGGCTTCCGGCCATTGGACATTGAGAGCTTCGCCAAGAGCTCTGACCGGGCGATCTTTGTTTGGCAGTTCCGGGAGCAAGATTTCCTCAACATAGAAATCTCGACTCAGTAAGCGCCCTTCCAATGCGGGCCACAGGTCTATGGATTCTGCCCCTGCTGGAAGCAGTAGCAACTGGCTGCGTCTTGTGGAGAGGTCGCAAAACAGGGCGTCCACCAACCGCTGAACGCTTGGTGCTTGCATGATCGTATCTGTCAACATGCGCTCAGAGTAAACGGAGGAGAGTTGGTTCGACAGATATTGGTTCGACAGATAGTTGGTCGTCCTGTCGCTCGATGCAGCCGACGATGCAGCCGAGCCGTTGCAGGTATTCAAGTGCCGTATCGCATTCGTCAGATGAGAGAACGGCAAGACCATCGCTTTCTTGGATGTCTTGTGGGTTAATCCACTCAACCAGAACTTCCGGTCCATTTTTTTCGATAAATCTGAGAACCCTGCTCGCGGTGTCGTGGAGTCCCAAAGAATCCATGAACCTCCGAGAAAGTTCCGAAGATGGCTCTGCGAGGTCTTTCCCAATGGTCTCCGCAGCGGGGCGAGGATCATTGACTTTGGTTCCACAGCGATCGAACAGCTCATCTAAAAGATATGGCCAGCCGCCGGTTTTCTCCAAGATGGCGTGACACACATCGTCTAAGTCCATTTTCTCCTGTTGGCCTAAGCGCCGACGCACGCCTGAGAGATTCCAGCGTCGGGGAAAGGTGACGACATCAACCTGATCCTCGCTCTCCTGACGCTGCTGGCTTGGCAGAGAAAACCAGTTCCAGGCCGCTCCTGGCTCAAAGATGAACAGGACGCGCATCCAGCGTTTTTTGTTGCGCTGATGAGCTTGACACACTTTATGAGCGATCTGTACGCTCTCAAACAGAGCGGCATTTTTTTCATGAAACACGCAGTAGAGAATAAGCCGTTCGGCTCTCTTGTGGGAGTCCAAATACCGACTGAGCCATTGTTCCAGCCTGGCGCTATCGATCTCCGTTGGAGGAATTTCTTCACAGACCCCCATATCCTCTGGCGGGTCGGCGGGGATAAAACGCTGAAAGGCTGCCTTGAGATGATCCCGAGAGCCTGAGAGGCAAAGACGAGACCGACACCAAAGCGAGCTGCGTTCAAACGGCGTCCCTGGGCGTGGGTTAAGGGACTGTAATCTCGTCCTTGATCGTCAAGCAAGGCGTGGTGGCTATCGGCATCGAACCGTTGCTCTGGCTCCTGCTCCGATAGGGCTAACAAGCGATTTGCAATATCGGTTTCTGTACCAACGAGGCGCACAAGATTCGGACTGCGTAACCGATAGGAACTGTTGGCGTATCGGACCAGAACGCCCAACCCTGTCATCTCATCCAAAAGACCTCTGAGTTGGTCGGAGTCGACCTTGCTGAACCCTTTGGGCCACCATTCCCTCGCCAGCTGTAACAGGTCTGTTGGGGCGTAGGCTTGAGCGTAGCCGTCCGATTTGTCGGATTGGTCAAGAATCATTGACCAGGCTATCGCCTGATAGCGTGAATCAAGAGCCAAAGTCCATTCGAACCGTTCTTGGATTCCATCGCGTACCTGCGGCAGCAGATAGACTCTCTCAACATCGCTTTGAGTAATACGATAGGGTGGGGACATCCTCTGTGTCCTTAAGCGTTTAAGGAGTTCATCGCAGAAGAGCTGGATAAGGCCCGGATGATAGTTGGTGTAAGACAAAATCCGTAGGATCGTTCCAGGGTTATCAAACCGGTAGCCAAGGACTTCAAATGGCTCATGAATAAGCTGTTGAGCGGCGGTCGGCTCCAAGGGGCCGACTAAAAGTGGTCTACCGAAGTGAGCAAGGGGCTGATTGGGGATGCCTTGGAAGCGTTGGACGTTGTGCAGACCAGCAAAAACGACCTTGAAACGCCTGTCCGTGCCTTGCATAAGTGCCCGAAGACGTTCCACAACCTGGAAGCCAGCCTTGGCGTCAGCATCCAGAAAATTATCGGCTTCATCAAATAATATCAGCACCCGTCGTTCGGTCTTTGCGGTCATCACCTCTCGAGCGTGGCGTTCAACTGTTTCCGGTTTGTCTGTGGTAATTTTGCGCGGCAAAAGCTCGATTTCCTTCAGGCCGTCCCGGACCCGTCCCCATAAAGTTTCTGGGAGAGAATCGGCTTGCGGGTCCCCGATCGACTTGATGTCTTCAACCCAGGCGTACTGTTCTCGTTCAGGCTGGTGAAATTCACGCCGGACATGCTGCAAAAGGGCTGATTTGCCGAGCTGCCTGCCGCCATAGACAAGACAGCTTCCCGACGACTGTTGCAGTTCTCGCACCATTGGACTACGGCCAAAAAACATTTCCGGTGGCACATGACCAGCCTGAAAGGGTGTGTAGGGATTGACGGCGGAGAAGGGCAGCGTACACCGCAGAAAAATGGGCAAGCGGGCATCGCGTTCTTGGGCCAGAAATACGAGCAGGGTTTCGTCTAAGACGGCAACGGTAAGCTCCTTACTGCGAGCTCTCCGGGTATAATCGCGCCGCTGACGATCCGTCAAGCGACCCAGATAGAAAACAAGGACACTGTGGGTAGCGAGGCGCAAGTCTCGCAACCAGGCACTTATTGTGTCAGCACCCGGCCTTTCCCACACGCACACAATATCGTAGCGCCCGTTGGTTTGTGAGCCAAATTGAGGGATGGGTTTGGTCAAATCGCTGGCCGACATCCGAGCTTGAATATGTACCCATTCCGTCCCCTGTTGGATATTACGGACAGATTCGAGATTAAAACCCAGATAGGGGAGCAAAACGGAAAGACGTTCCGAAATGCTTGCACCTCTGACTCCCCCTTGTTTTAAGGCGTTCCAGTCAGTAATGGCTCGAAGTGCCTCGTCACGGCGTCTTTTGGGCGTCTCACCAAATTTGATGCCCGCGATAGAGGAGCGCAGCTTCATCCCTTGCTTTTGCAACGAATCTGCAAGCTGTCGTGCGGCCCCGAGAAACTCTCGCAACGCATCACGACTGTCTGGAGGGGAAAACAACCCTTCGTCAAGCTTTTCACCCCCCTTAACAACTCCTGTGAGATGCGCCACACATTCCTCAGCAATCCTGGTCTCCCGACCGTCCAGACTGGATTGGACAAATGCCCGGATATCCTTCAACTTGTCCGAATCAATCAGGCTGGCGAGGGGCGGCTGGAGTTCATCCCATTCTTTCTGGACTTCTTTCAGCCGGATACCACGAGCTTCTTCTATCTGGTCGTTGATCCGTTTGAGTTGGTCGTGTTTCGGCGTAAAGTGTAGAATATCGTCGGGCTTCAGCACCTCAATGATCCCTTCATACTCGGATCGCTCTCCTGCGCTTATCCCATCAACCTCGGCATGTTCAATTGCGGCTCGGGTTTCTGATATGGCTGTCCGCAGCCCTTCCTGTGAGCCTTCTAACGCCTCCTGGTATGCCTGAGATTTTGCGGGACGACCGGATTCATTGAAGGCGTCCAGCATTGTTTCCACGAAACGATAGTCTTGTTTGGCCAGCCAAGTATCGAAAGCTGCCTGAAGAGAATGTTGCCCGGCGATTGCTTTGCAGATCGCAGGAGCAACTCGGGGCAGGGCCGCCTGAGTGGGTTGTCCGCCTTCCTGGGGAATTTCAGGGAGCCACAGCAGGAGCCTGCTGAGACAGGCATCCAGGAGTTCTGGCTCAGATTCAGGCAGGAGGGCGGTTGGGAGACTATCGGCATTCCCAGCGAACCATTTCTGCTGGCGAGTCGAAGGTTGGGGCCGGCCGGTGAGCATGTCTTGAAGTTGTTGGACCGAACGGAGCCGGAGCAAACACTGGGCCGCGGCGCGAATCGGCTGGGGCTGGCCTCGACTGCTCAGTTCTTGAAGGGCTTGGATGACTTCAGGGAGGGCCTCCTGAATCTGTGAGCGGACCTTGTTCACCATTTGCAAGAAAGGGTCTTCTCCACTCTGAATTTCCTGTTCGCGCTCAACGCATTCACACCAATGTCTGGCTAGGCCGCAGGCTTCCTGGGCGTCAAGGACGATTCGGTTGCGGATACCTCCATCAATTTTTCTGGCCTTTCTGCCAGCCAGTTCTCGGTCAATTTCGTTGATGCGATTGATGATAAGGTTTTTGTCCTGCCAATGTTGCAGGTTCTGACGTACTTCTTTGAGCTTTTTCCGCTCATCTTCTGCTACAGGGAGAAGAAAGGTCCGAAGAGGTCCTCCCTGTGCTGTCATATTTTGCCAGACAGCAGATGCCCGCTTGAGGGTCGCGCGACGTCGAGGCGCGCCTTCCAGCCATACCCGGGCCTTCCGTGCAGTTTCTTGACGAGCTTGTCTGATTTGCTCTACATCGGCGACCTCGCGGAAATAATCCGGTCGTAGAGGCCTCCCCCAATTTGTAAATTCTTTGATAGCGTTGACGACTCCGGCCAGATTCGGGCATATCTGAGGGACGCTGAGCCATGTCTGAATCCCCGTGCTTGGCGCAAGGAGACTGGCCCGCAAGGCTGCTGACAGGCCCAGAAGTTTTTGCGGCTCATCCTCAAATGGCCGGGCGTCCCTGATAATATCTTTGAGACCATCAACAAAGGCTTGCGAATTGGGCAAGAGCCATTGGGCCGCCTGTACTGCGGCAATTAAATCAGGGGGGACGGGACAGGACTGGTCCAGCACCGGCCACGCCCGCGCCAGCCAATAGGCGGTGGGCAGTTTATCCTCGGCAATCAAGGTCCATAGAAGTCCTGTCCAGTTTTTCTGGTTAGGAGAAGTCTGGAGTTGGCGGGCAATGGCTCGAATGTCGGGATTCTCGGTCCCAGGCAGGAAGATATCTGAAGGGGATATCTCTGATTTGTTGCTCTGGTCAGGGTTGGGGTCGGATGGATGCAGGGTATCAGGTGGCCTGTTCTCGTCCATCTCAGATGAAGCTGCCCCGTCTTTTCCTTCTTCTTCGCGCCTCTCCTCCCGCTCTGCCGGCGGCTCTGGCTGAGAGAGGGGTTTGGAAAGCGGAAGCGGTGGCTCGGAAGGGGCGGATTCAGGAGCAACAGAAGGCTCGAGCGTATCCGCTTGCAACCCGGTGGGTTTTCCCTCTGCTTCAGATGAAGGAGCAGCGGCTTCTTGAGGCAAAACCTGCTCAGGCTGGGTTGACGGAAAGGGCTTGTGGGGCGTTTCCAAGCGGGATTTCGAGAAAGTTCCAGGCGGCTCCGCCTCGGCCTGGTGTTCCTGTCCGTTGTGTGGCCCGGACGGCCGTTCGGAGGAGGGAATGAACAGCCCGGTGAGGCGTGCATGGATTTGCTGAATCTCCTCCCCCAATTCCCCGGCCTTTTGGTCACGCAAACGCTGCTCAGCAAACGTCGCGGGACGAGGCTGTTGCCCATGCTCGCGGTACTTAAGCAGTAAGGAGCGGAACTGCTCCGTGCTTTGCACGGCGGTGGTGATGTGGGTCGTAGGACACCTCTCTGCCGCCCACTGAGAGGCATCTCGCATTTCAAAAAACGCCAACTCTTCTCTTACTTGGGTGGTAAGATCGCCCAGCGCTTTTTGGAGGCGTTCCCGCCGGTCCTGACGCTCCTGTTGATTCTTCTCGTAGAACTGTTGCAGTGTCTTCACAAACCGGGGGATACCCTCCCAGGCGGGGGCTTCCAGGGGCAGTTCCTGAACTGTCTTGAGCAAGTCATTCCAGTCCAGGTGCGCCGGGGCATCACCTGTTTGTGGCTGCTCTTGGGATACAGCTGCGACGCCTGAGACGGAACTTGAGCCTGATGGGGCTTTCATCGCCTCCCCTTCCTTGTCTTCCAAGCCGGGAGAGCAGAGAGACTACACTGTTGTGTAGTGGCTCGCAATGCTTCTGCCACCTCGCTCACGTCAACTGCGTTCGCCGGCTGACCCAAGCGCAGCATTGAGAAGAGCGTAGGCATCTGATTGCTTGTTCCGGCGTGAAATGCAAGAGCGCACCGCGCGTTCTCTGACCGCGCTCTGTCCTGACGGGGCGCTCCCTAATAGCGCTTGCGCCAGATAATGTCGGCGCTGCTAGCACCTTTGGAGTTGGCGCTTGTCCGCAAATCCAGGTCAGGCGCAATCTCGTAGTCAATCGCCACTGCCTGGCCCTGTTCGCCGCCGATACTCTGGGTGGCAGCAATGCGCGTTTTGCGGGTGAGCGCACGCCCAAAGCCGACATGGCCGCCGGAAAAATCCAGGCCACTCAGGTCAATGCCCAGGGTGTCCAGGCCAAGGACATCGGAAACCGATTGTCTGAGCTGTGCCGCGGCATAGCCGCTGGCCAGCGCCACGGCCTCTTGTTGCAGGTCAATCTCCTCACCTTTGTCCAGCGCGCCAGTGGGCTTGCCAAACAGCAACACCGCCAAAATATCGGCCTGCTCCAAAGGGGGCGTGCTGCGTAAATCCAGAGTCGGCCCCTCGCCCGTGCCGCCGACCACCGCGTCAATCATATAATCGTCATGGGTATACTGGGCCAGGATATCCAGCCGCGGATTCGGCCGGGTCTCTTTGGCGAAACTGATGCTTCCCCTGTTCAGGATGAACCGACGACCTTGGAAACCGGCCCAGCCATCGGCCAACTGAATAACCCCGTCGAGACGCGGTGCCTCGTCCAGTTTTTTGACGACGCTGACCCCTCCGCCCAGAGTGATATTGGCATTTTGATGCTGGAGGCGGGCGTTGTGGCCTAGGTCCAGGGCCACGTCCAGGGTCAAGTTCTCCAGCACCGCGGGGGAGCGGTCCGTCTCCGTGTCCGTCCCGCGGTGGTCGGGCTGGAGCGCGGCGGTATCGGCCAGCGGTGGTGCGCCGGCACTCGGTCGCACGACAATGGTCTCATCGTGGTGCAAAGGCTGAGCCGAGAGAAACGACAGCTCCGGGCGGAGCGTGGCCTGCCGCACGCTGATGTGGCCCTTGAGGTGTGGAGCGGTGAGCGGGCCGCTGGCCTTGAGTTGGCTGTCAACCTTAACCCGATACCGGTGGGTCCACATCGCCGGCCAGCCGTCGGCCCTAAAGCTCAGGTCCAGAGCTTGCGGAAGGTAATCCGCCAGTTCAATCCGCCCGACCCCGCTCAGGCTGCCATCGCCGGCTGTGGCCGTCAGTTGGGTGATGTGGATATGCCGGGGGCTCAGGCGGCCCGTCAGGCTGAGCGGACTCACGGCAAGTCCCAGCGGTTTGACTGTGACCCGGCCATCTTTCAGGCCAAAGGTGCCGGTCAACAGCGGTCTGGTGGCCGGCCCGCTGGCGCGCAGGTCAAGCCGGAGCGTGCCGGCAATGTCGTCCGCCGCCCCGCGGCTGAACGCGTTGAGAACGGCGAGATTCAGGCCCTCTGAACGAATGCCTGCATCCAGGTCGCCGAGGACCGCGGCCCGAAACCCCCGTGCCCAGCCGAGCGATACGGGCAGGCTGCCGTCGGCGTGCAGGGCGTGGTTCTCGTCCTGATGAAAGACGAGTTGAAGGCGGGCTTTGTGGTCCTGGTAGTGGACCGTGGCGTTCAAGCCAGGGTAGGTCTGACCAGCAATCCGGGCTTCACGCACATCTGCGCTGCCGGCGATGGACGGTGCCTCAGCGGTCCCGGCAATCTGGACATCGGCCGAGAGCCGGCCGCGTATGTGGGGCTGGCGGGGCAGCAGGCCGGCGAACTCTTCAAGCGAAACGTCTTGCATCTGGAGTTGCAAATCCTGGCGACCGGTCGTGGCCAGGCTACCCCGCAGGATGAGCCGCTGAGCTGGCCGGTCGTGTTTCGCCAGGACAAAACGGTCGAGCCTGACGCCGCCCGCCTGATAGTGAACCCTGGCCGCCTGGGTCAGCCGCCAGGGGCCGAGCGGCAGAGCCACAGACAGCTCCTGGAGTTGGGCCACAATCCGCTCCGGCTCGGCCACAATATGCGCCCGGAGACGGTGCTGACGCTCGGGGGTCTGGGTGGCGGTGAGGCGGAGATGCAGCCGGTGGTCCTGGCCGGCCTTGGATTGGCCGGGAGCGAGTTGCACATCGGCGCGCAGCGTTTGCAGGGCAAGCCCGGCTTGGAGGTCGCTCAGCCCGATAGTGAGGCTAGCCTGGGGCTGGGGCTGGCCGAGCCGCTCGGCGGCAAAGTCGATCGCTGCCGCGGCCAGCGACAGCTCGGACAGCCGGACCGCCTCGGCCCTGAGCGTGCCCTGGGTTCGGAGGTCGCCCGGACCGCCCTCGGCCTCTCCCTCCAGCGTGAGCCGCCCCGAGCCGTCCCGACCGGCCAGGCTCAACCAGGGGGAGAGCCGATCAATCTGGAGCGAGTAGGACAAACGGCCGCTGTGGTCGAGGGCCGTGTCCAGCTCCCCGGCGATATTCAGCCGGGCGTCTGGGGTGAGCAGCGTCGCCTCTGAGATGGAGACCCGTCCACCGACCATACGGGCGACGAGCCGGCCGTGGGTGAGGTTCAGCTGGCCAAGCCGGGACGGCTGAAGCGTCATCTCTGCTCGGGCGTTCAGGCTTGGCAGCGTAAGGCCGGTCCCCTGGAGTGTCCCGTGCAGTTTGAGTGCGCCGCTGAGCGCGTCGTGTCCGGCCGCGGCCGGGGCCAGCCGGTCGGCGGCAAAGCTGAGGCTGTACTCGGGGGTTTCAGCCAGGGTCAGCCGGCCCTGCCAGGTGGCGTGGCCGAGGGCACCGGTCAGCTCTCCGCTCAGCGTGGCCGTCTCGTCGGCCAGCCGAGCCTGAACCGAGACACTTCCCAACTCGACATCAGCCAGCCGGAGCCCTTTGACCCGAAGGTCTGTCTCGGCCTCAAGCGTAGACACGGCCGTGCCGACCCCCCGGCCACGCAGGCTGCCGTGTATCAGCCCGCGGACCCCGCCGAGCGTCTCGTCTGCCGTGTCCAGCAGCCGGCTCAGATCGACCTCGGCCAGCCGCAGCGTTCCCTGATAGCGCGGGGGCTGCTGGCTGAGGTCAGCCTTGACCTGGCCGTCAAGCGTCGCCCCGGCCGTCGTGAGGTGCAGAGTCGCGTGCAAATCGCCCGGTCGGCCTGTGAGCTGCACACGTCCTGCCATATCGTGCTTGAGCGGCAGCCCGGGCGCGAGCTGGAGCACATCGGCCAGCCCGATTTTTTCCAGGCTGAGTTCAAGAGCAAGGCCGGGATCGGGCGTATGCACATTGCTGATCTGGCCGCTCAGCCGAAGCCGGGAATGGTCTGTAGTGAGGCTGAGGTGGTGGAGTTGGACTGCGGGCGGGGTGGCACCGTGGTGGTAGTGAGCCGCGGCTTCGACGCCCAAGGGCGGAATCCCTTCGGCCACGGCGTGCAGGCTCAGATGGCGGATATCGACGTCAAGTCCGGTTGGGGTGATAGCGAGCCGAGCGTCAAGACGGAGCGCGTTCAGGTGGCAGCTTCGGTCCCCTCGGCTGACAGCGAGCCGCCCATTTTCTATCGTCAGGTTTTCCAGGCCGATGCTGAGGCCGGGCGGGTTCTGCGGCTCTTTCTGGGCGGCTGGCGAGACGGCTTCAAGCAGCGTGACCCCACCCCCATCGTCCTGGGACAGGCGTATAAACGGATCGACGAGCGAGATGTCCGAGACCTCCAGCCGGGCAGTGAACAGGGGCAGCAGCCGATACCGGACGGTCAGCCGGGGAATGTGGAGCACGGTCTCGCCCTGGTGCTCAAGATGGACTTGGTGCAGAACCAGGGAACCCCACAGCGTGCCTTCAAGTCGCTCAAGGCTGAGCTGTCCGACGAGGCTGGTGTTGAGGGCGTCAAGAAGGTGCTGGCGGGCCAGCGTGCGAAACTGCTCGGTGCGCACAAACACCAGGCCGCTCACCATGACCAGCCCGGCCAGCAGCCCGGTCAGCACCAAGCCCCGACGCAGGATTGTCCACACAGTCGCCATCCCTACAGCACGGTCCTCAGAAGAATTGCCCCAGGCTGAAATGCAGCTGCCAGCGATCATCATCAGAGGGCGGGTCAAAGGGGAAGCCCAGATACAACTGGATCGGGCCGAAGCGGGTAGTATAGCCGAGGCCAAAACCCGCGGCAAACCGCAAGTCATCAATCGGGATATCGTGAGCCCGGGTCTCAAGCTGACCGAAATCGACAAACATGGCCCCGCCGAGCGCCTTCCACACCGGGCGGCGGAGTTCCACCGAGCCTTCGATCAGGCTCAGGCCGCCGAGCGGGTCGTCCGAGCGGCTCAGCGGCCCGAGGCGACGACGACCATAGCCCCGCACACTCTTCTCGCCGCCGGCGTACAGGCGTTCGGAGATGGGCAGGCGTGTCACCGGACCAAAGGCGTCGGCCAGGCCGACCTTGAGGCGGCTGGCCACCACCGTCTGCCAGCCGAGCGAAACGTATTTTTTGGCCTCAGTCGTCAGCGTATAAAAGTGGTAATCCGGGCTGCTGGTTTGTGCAAAGTTGAGCGACACCACACTGCCCTGCCTGCGGTCCAGCCGGTCTGTAGTGGTGTCCCGGGCCAGATCCAGGACGGGTCCAGAGAGCAGTCCCTCACGCTTAATGCCACCGATAGCGCGGATCGTTGACGGCGAGATGTTGTTCAGCCTGGCGAACTCCAGCCGATAGCCGATCGCCCCGGACAGGCTGGAGGAAAAGCGGTGTTCGAGCCGGGGCCGAAAGCGGGTGGAGTTCAGCAGAAAGGTCTCTTCGTCTTCCTGGCCCTGGCTGAGGTCGAGAACCAGCCGGGAGCGCTTGGTCAGGAAGTGGGGCTGGACGAGCTGCACCCCCAGGGAGCGGGTGATGGACGAAAATTTCAGCCGCACCGACAGCCGCCGCCCGCCGCCAAACCAGTTCCGGTGCTGCCATTCAACATGGCCGCGGAACTCATCCTCGGTGCCATAGCCCAGGCCGAGTTTGACATCGCGTGGTGGGCGTTCCTTGACCCGCAGCCGCAGCGGAACCACCGGAGGCCGGGCCGTGGATTGGGTCGGGGCAATCTGGACGGAATCAAACAGGCCCAAGTCCAGCAGGTTCTGGCGGGTCGCGTTCAGGGGCTGGACGGAGAACTGCTGGCCGGGCAGATAGGTGAACTCCCGTCTGAGGAGGTGGGGGGGAATGTCTTCCAGACCCTCAATATGGGTCTGGCCGAAAACGGCCGGTGGGCCGGGACGAATCCGGTAGCGCAGGTGGGCGGTACCCTGGTCAAGGATCAGTTCAGCCGCCCGCCTGACCTCGGTCCAGCCATAGCCGCGGTCCAGAAAAAATGTCCTGAGCCGGGCCGCGGCCGCCCGGTAGCTGTCCTCGGTAAAAATGTCCCCCGGCTTGACCGGCAGCTCGGGGAGCCGGGCGTCAGAGGGCACCGCGTATTGGTCCGGCTGGGGGGCCTGTCTATCCAGCTGAATATCCACCCGTCCGACCCGGGTCGGTGCCCCCTCGTCAATACGAATACGGAGACTGAGCAGGCCGCCCGCGCCGCGGTCCCAGGGACGTTTTTCCTGGTGGGTCAACTCGTAGTGCAGGGTCGTGTGATAGTAGCCGTGGGAGCGATACAGACGGGCCAGGCGCTTTAGATCAAGGCCAAAGGCGACCGGATCAAACAGGGGGTAGACGCGCCAGGGCGTATACCACGGTCGGGCCCGGGTGGTCAGAGCCGCCCGCAACTCGGCTTCGGCGAGGCGCATATTCCCGGAGAAGCTCAGCCCGCCCAGCCGCCATTGCCGGGCCGGGTCGAGGTCGTTGAGGGTGAGGGCAGAGGCCGGCGAGAACAGGCCGCCCACCAGTGTCGCCACCAGACAGACCAGCCGCCATCGGCGTCCCGGCGCTGCGCGCCCTCTTCGCGGATACATTTGCACAGCTAGGGGTCTTCATATACCCCGGACAGGCACCTGTGAAGCGTGGCTCGGCCCTCCCCCGGGCGTGCGGTCGGCATGTCCGGGGGAAACGCACTCCCCGACTAACACTGTCCACAATCGTCGGGAATTGCCGTTCTCTCCACCGTCAGGATTGCATCGTCATCAGAATTTCGTGACGAGAGCGCGCCATAGCGGCGACTCGGCGGAACTGCTCGGGGGAGGTCAATTCCACCTCCCAGAGCGGCTCGGCCCGTCGGCCCTGCCCGGTCCGCAGCCCGGCAATGGGGTAGGCTGGCAGCCGGATAGACGCCAGACAGGTGCCAGCAAAGGCCGCCCGCAGGTCTACCTGCGGGGTGCCAGGACGGGGCCGCCAGAAGGAGAAACTGAATCGGTCAAAGCCCCGGGACCGGTGGGCCGCAGCGAGCACGGCCGGGTCCCGGGGCATGATCTCCAGAAAGAAGCTGTGTTCCGTATCCGCCGGGCGACAGGGCACCCGCAGGTAGGTCAGCGTGGTCCCGTTGAGGGCGAGGGCAAAGTGCGACCGGGCCACGGGGGGAGCCGTCACCGCCGCCCGGTAGGCCGCCTGCACAATGTCGGTGACGATGACACCGTGAGGCGATGGGGGGATGACTACCTGCCCCAGATTGGCCCCGCTGGCTTTGATGGCCCGGAGCGGATGGGCGGGCAAGGACAGCCGGAACAGACACCGCCCGTCAACCTGGACGCCGTACCAGCGAAAGTCGAAGAGCAGATTCTCAATGTCCGGCCTCTGGTGCGGCGGATCGGGTATGTCTGCCAGCCAGACCTGCGCCGAGAAGGAGTGTCTGGCCCGGTCCGCCGGGCGGCAGGCCGTCTTCATCCCGGTCAGGGTCCGGCCATCGAGATAGAGGGCCAAGCCGGGCCGGCTGACCGGCCCGGCCCAGGCCACGGCCCGATAGGCGGCTGTGGTGGTCGCGTCAACCCGGGCCGGGTTGAGGGCTGTCACCGTCAGGATGGTGTTGTGGTAAAGCTGGCGGGTATGGAGGCGAGGCGCGAAGGGGAGGCCGAACCGCGAGTATGCGGGGTGATCGAACAAATGAAAGTCCCCCACTTTGTCCTTGGCGACGAAGGAGAGGCGGTGGCGCACCGCTCCGGGAAGGAGGAGCCGGTTTCGGCGGCTATGAGAGGTCTTCGGACCGCCTATTGTCAGCGACTGCGGTGAGGCGGTGGGATGGCGATGGAGGAGATGTTCCAACCCCTCCCGGTATATGGTTCCCCAGAGGGCCATATCGTACTGGGTCCCCAGGGAGCCGGGCGTGCGCCCGGTCCACCAGGGCGTTGAAATAGACCTGCTGATAGGGATGAAGGGAAACCGTTTGCGACGACCACCCCGGCCAGGCTCACTGCGGCCAGCGCGTGGACGCCCGGCCGCAGCCCCGGCCGGGGGCAGACCGCTGCCAGCCAGCGCAGCCCGAACACTGCCAGGCAGACACAGCGGGGCATACAGAAAGTAGACCTGACGCCAGTCGTCGTAGAGGTTGGCGTTGACGACAATGACGGCGACGACCGGGAGCACCAGACAGGCGACGAGCAGCAGGCCGAAGCGGGCGACGGGGTCGCCCGGCACGGCACCGGGGGAGCGCAGGCCGCGATGCATCACGGACGCCGCCCCCACCAGACCCAGCAGCAGCACCCCCGGCGGGGTGGTAATGGCGATCCAGGTTGGAAGGTAGTGTGCGGGAATATCCGGCCAGCGCACCGGCTCGCCCTGGAAGAGGGTCAAGGCGTGAGTCGGGATGCTGGGAGAGGACTGCTACGGCTTCGCCCAACGCCAAGGGGTCATCCCACAGATAGGGCGAGACCGCGTATAGCGTCAATACACTGGCCACCACGAACACCGCCCCCGTGCTCAGAATGTGCCAGCGCGCCGCCCGCCCCGCCGCCCCTACCAGGTCGCCCGCCCGCAGGACCACCACCACGACGAACAGCAGCACGCCCATGATGCGCAGGTTGGTCGCTATCCCCACCCCCGACCCCGCACAGTGCGAACGCCCCAAGGCTCTCCCCGCCGCCAGGCCCCGGTGAATCAGGAACAGGGCCCCCAGGAACAGCACCAGGAAGGGGATGTCCTTGGTGTTGACGAAGGAGTGGGCGTAGAGCCGGGGCTGGAGCACGAACAGCAGCAGGGCCGACCAGGGCCAGCCAGCGGCTGTGGAAGAGGTGGTACACCAGCCGGGCACAGCAGTAGCCGCCGGCCAGAAAGAAGAGGTGGGTCAGCAGATGGCGGCTCAGGAAGACCGCCCGGCTGTCGGTGAGACCCAGCAGCCGCTCAACGAGCACCAGCGGCACCTCGAAGACAACGCCGTAGAACCGATTGTGGGGAGGACCGGGAGGCAGCAGGGTCTCTGCGTCCCCCAGCAGGTAGTTGACCGTCATATGGCCACTATAGCGTCGGGGTTCTTCGTCCACCCCTGCGCCGTAGTCGTCAAGGACGGCCCCGCCCACGCCGGCCAAGACCGCCAGGGCCAGGAGCGTGCCGCGGGCAAACACGCCAGCGACTGCCCTCTGGCCCCACTTCGGGAGGGACGGCGGGCTACCGCTCACTCGACCCGCCCCCGGACCAGCTGAGGCGGCCGGAGAGGCCACCGGGACTTCTACCTCCCAGAGCGGCTCGGCCCGCCGGCCCTGCCCGGTCCGCAGCCCGGCAATGGGGTAGGCTGGCAGCCGGATAGACGCCAGACAGGTGCCAGCAAAGGCCGCCACCAAGTCTACCTGCGGGCGGCCAGGGCGGGGCCGCCAGAAGGAGAAACTGAATCGGTCAAAGCCCCGGGACCGGTGGGCCGCGGCGAGCACGGCCGGGTCCCGGGGCATGATCTCCAGAAAGAAGCTGTGTTCCGTATCCGCCGGGCGACAGGGCACCCGCAGGTAGGTCAGCGTAGTCCCGTTGAGGGCGAGGGCAAAGTGCGACCGGGCCACGGGGGGAGCCGTTACCGCCGCCCGGTAGGCCGCCTGCATAACGTCGGTGACGATGACACCGTGAGGCGACGGGGGGATGACTACCTGCCCCAGATTGGCCCCGCTGGCTTCAATGGCCCGGAGCGGGTGGGCGGGCAAGGGCAGCCGGAACAGACACCGCCCGTTGACCTGGACGCCGTGCCGGCGAAAATTGAAGAACAGATTCTCAATGTCCGGCCTCTGGTGCGGCGGAATCGAGTATGTCCGCCGGCCAGACCTGCGCCGGAGAAGAAGCGCTCGGCCAGATCCGCCGGGCGGCAGGCCGTCTTCATCCCGGTCAGGGTCCGGCCATCGAGATAGAGGGCCAAGCCGGGCCGGCTGACCGGCCCGGCCCGGGGCCACGGCCCGATAGGCGGCTGTGGTGGCCGGGTTGACCCGGGCCGGGTTGAGGGCTGTCACCGCCAGGATGGTGTTGTGGTAAAGCTGGCGGGTATGGAGGCTGGGCGCGAAGGGGAGGTTGAACCGCGAGGCTGAGGGGTGATTGAGCAAATGAAAGTCCCCCCCTTTGTCCTCGGCGACGGAGGAGAGGCGGTGGCGCACCGTTCCGGGAAGGAGGATCTGGTTTCGGCGGGTATGATAGGTCTTCGGACCGCCTATTTTCAGCGACCGCGGTGAGGCGGTGGGGTAGCGATGGAGGAGATGTTCCAATCCCTCCCGGTGTATGGTTCCCCGGAAGTCCATCCCGTACTGGGTCCCCAGGGAGCCGGGCGTGCGCCGGTCCACCAGGGCATTGAAATAGACCTGCTGATAGGGATGAATGGAAACCGTTGCGACGACCACCCCGGCCAGACCCGCTGCGGCCAGCGCGTAGACGCCTGGCCGCAGCCCCGGCCGGGGGCAGACCGCTGCCAGCCAGCGCAGCCCGAACACCGCCAGCAGACACAGCGGGGCGTACAGAAAGTAGACCTGACGCCAGTCGTTGTAGAGATTGGCGTTGACGACGATGACGGCGACAACCGGGAGCACCAGACAGGCGACGAGCAGCAGGCCGAAGCGGGCGACGGGGTCGCCCAGCACGGCACCAGGGGAGCGCAGGCCACGATGTATCACGGACACTGCGCCCACCAGACCCAGCAGCAACACCCCCGGCGGGGTGGTAATGGCGATCCAGGTCGGAATGTAGTGTGCGGGAATATCCGGCCAGCCTACCCCCTCGCCCTGGAAGAGGGTAGAGCCGGGCTGCGGATGCTGGGCGAGGACTGCCACGGCCTCGCCGAACGCCAAGGGGTCACCCCACAGGTAGGGCGAGACCGCGTACAGCGTCAGTACACTGGCCACCACGAACACCGCCCCCGTGCTCAGAATGTGCCAGCGTGCCGCCCGCCCCGCCGCCCCCACCAGGTCGCCCGCCCGCAGGACCACCACCATAGCGAACAGCAACACGCCCATGATGCGCAGGTTGGTCGCTACCCCCACCCCCACCCCACACAGTGCGAACGCCCCACGGCTCTCCCGCCGCCACGCCCGGTGAATCAGGAACAGGGCCCCCAGGAACAGCACCAGGAAGGGGATGTCCTTGGTGTTGACGAAGGAGTGGGCGTAGAGCCGGGGCTGGAGCACGAACAGCAGCAGGGCGACCAGGGCCAGCCAGCGGCTGTGGAAGAGGTGGTACACCAGCCGGGCACAGCAGCCGCCACCGGCCAGAAAGAAGAGGTGGGTCAGCAGATGGCGGCTCAGGAAGACCGCCCGGCTGTCGGTGAGACCCAGCAGCCACTCAACGAGCACCAGCGGCACCTCGAAGACAACGCCGTAGAACCGATTGTGGGGAGGACCGGGAGGCCGCAAGGTCTCGGCATTCCCTGATATGTAGTTGACCGCCGCCTGGCCAATACCGTGCTGCTCATCTTCGTCCGTCCCTACGCCGTAGTCGTCAAGGACGGCCATGCCCACGCCGGCCAGGCCCGCCAGGGCCAGGAGCGTGCTACGGGCAAACACGCCAGCGACTGCTCTCTGGCCCCACTTCGGGAGGAACAGTAGGCTACCGCTCACTCGACCGCCCCCGGACCAGCTGAGGCGGCCGGGGAGGCCACCGGGACTTCTACCTCCCAGAGCGGCTCGGCCCGCCGGCCCTGCCCGGTCCGCAGCCCGGCAATGGGGTAGGCTGGCAGCCGGATAGACGCCAGACAGGTGCCAGCAAAGGCCGCCCGCAGGTCTACCTGCGGGGTGCCAGGACGGGGCCGCCAGAAGGAGAAACTGAATCGGTCAAAGCCCCGGGACCGGTGGGCCGCGGCGAGCACGGCCGGGTCCCGGGGCATGATCTCCAGAAAGAAGCTGTGTTCCGTATCCGCCGGGCGACAGGGCACCCGCAGGTAGGTCAGCGTGGTCCCGTTGAGGGCGAGGGCAAAGTGCGACCGGGCCACGGGGGGAGCCGTCACCGCCGCCCGGTAGGCCGCCTGCACAATGTCGGTGACGATGACACCGTGAGGCGATGGGGGGATGACTACCCGCCCCAGATTGGCCCCGCTGGCTTCGATGGCCCGGAGCGGATGGGCGGGCAAGGGCAGCCGGAACAGACACCGCCCGTTGACCTGGACGCCGTGCCGGCGAAAATTGAAGAACAGATTCTCAACATCCGGCCTCTGGTGCGGCGGATCGGGTATGTCCGCCGGGCCAGACCTGCGCCGAGAAGGAGTGTCTGGCCCGGTCCGCCGGGCGGCAGGCCGTCTTCATCCCGGTCAGGGTCCGGCCATCGAGATAGAGGGCCAAGCCGGGCCGGCTGACCGGCCCGGCCCGGGCCACGGCCCGATAGGCGGCTGTGGTGGCCGGGTTGACCCGGGCCGGGTTGAGGGCTGTCACCGCCAGGATGGTGCTGTGGTAAACTTGGCCGGTATGGAGGCGAGGCGCGAAGGGGAGGCCGAACCGCGAGGCTGAGGGGTGATCAAACAAATGAAAGTCCCCCCCTTTGTCCCCGTGGACGAAGGAGAAGCGGTGGCGCACCGTTCCGGGAAGGAGGATCTGGTTTGGGCGGACATGATAGAGCTTCGGACCGCCTATTTTCAGCGACCGCGGTGAGGCGGTGGGGTAGCGATGGAGGAGATGTTCCAATCCCTCCCGGTGTATGGTTCCCCAGAAGTACATCTCGTACTGGGTCCCCAGGGAGTCGGGCGTGGTCCGGTCCACCAGGGCATTGAAATAGACCTGCTGATAGGGATGAATGGAAACCGTTGCGACGACCACCCCGGCCAGACCCGCTGCGGCCAGCGCGTAGACGCTTGGCCGCAGCCCCGGCCGGGGGCAGATCGATGCCAGCCAGCGCAGCCCGAACACCGCCAGCAGACACAGCGGGGCGTACAGAAAGTAGACCTGACGCCAGTCGTGGTAGAGGTTGGCATTGACGACGATGACGGCGACAACCGGGAGCACCAGACAGGCGACGAGCAGCAGGCCGAAGCGGGCGACGGGGTCGCCCGGCACGGCACCGGGGGAGCGCAGGCCACGATGTATCACGGACACTGCGCCCACCAGACCCAGCAGCAACACCCCCGGCGGGGTGGTAATGGCGATCCAGGTTGGAATGTAGTATGCGGGAATATCCGGCCAGCCTACCCCCTCGCCCTGGAAGAGGGTAGAGCCGGGCTGCGGATGCTGGGCGAGGACTGCCACGGCCTCGCCGAACGCCAGGGGGTCACCCCACAGGTAGGGCGAGACCGCGTACAGCGTCAGTACACTGGCCACCACGAACACCGTCCCGGTAGTCAGGATATGCCAGCGCATCGCCTGGCTCCACGCCCGGAACAGGTCGCCCGCCCGCAGGACCACCACCACAGCGAACAGCAGCACGCCCATGATGCGCAGGTTGGTCGCCACCCCTACCCCCACCCCGCACAGTGCGAACGCCCCAAGGCTCTCCCGCCGCCACGCCCGGTGAATCAGGAACAGGGCACCCAGGAACAGCACCAGGAAGGGGATGTCCTTGGTGTTGACGAAGGAGTGGGCGTAGAGCCGGGGCTGGAGCACGAACAGCAGCAGGGCGACCAGGGCCAGCCAGCGGCTGTGGAAGAGGTGAGAGACCAGCCGGGCACAGCAGTAGCCGCCGACGAGAAAGAAGAGGTGGGTCAGCAGATGGCGGCTCAGGTGGATAGCCCGGCTGTCGGTGAGGTCCAGCAGCCGCTCAACGAGCACCAGCGGTACCTCGAAGACAACGCCGTAGAACCGGTTGTGGGGAGGATCGGGGGGCCGCAGGGTTTCGGCGTCTCCCAGCATGTAGTCGACCGTCGCATGGCCGATGTAGTACTGGATTGGCTCGTCCGTCGCTACGCCGTAGTCGTCAAGGACGGCCCCGCCCACGCCGGCCAAGCCCGCCAGGGCCAGGAGCACGCTGCCGGCAAACACGCCAGCGACTGCTCTCTGGCCCCACTTCGGGAGGAACAGTGGGCTACCGCTCACTCGACCGCCCCCGGACCAGCTGAGGCGGCCTGGACGGCCACCGGGACTTCTACCTCCCAGAGCGGCTCGGCCCGCCGGCCCTGCCCGGTCCGCAGCCCGGCAATGGGGTAGGCTGGCAGCCGGATAGACGCCAGACAGGTGCCAGCAAAGGCCGCCACCAAGTCTACCTGCGGGGTGCGAGGGCGGGGCCGCCAGAAGTAGAATCTGAACCGGTCAAAGCCCCGGGACCGGTGGGCCGCGGCGAGCACGGCCGGGTCCCGGGGCATGATCTCCAGAAAGAAGCTGTGTTCCGTATCCGCCGGGCGACAGGGCACCCGCAGGTAGGTCAGCGTGGTCCCGTTGAGGGCGAGGGCAAAGTGCGACCGGGCCACGGGGGGAGCCGTCACCGCCGCCCGATAGGCCGCCTGCACAACGTCGGTGACGGTGACACCGTGAGGCGATGGGGGGGATGACCACCCGCCCCAGATTGGCCCCGCTGGCTTTGATGGCCCAGAGCGGATGGGCGGGCAAGGGCAGCCGGAACAGACACCGCCCGTCAACCTGGACGCCGTGCCGGCGAAAGTCGAAGAGCGGATTCTCAACGTCCCGCCCCTGGTGCGGCGGATCAGGTATGTCCGCCGGCCAGACCTGCGCCGAGAAGAAGCGCCCGGCCAAGTCCGCCGGGCCGCAGGCCGTCTTCATCCCGGTCAGGGTCCGGCCATCGAGATAGAGGGCCAAGCCGGGCCGGCTGACCGGCCCGGCCCAGGCCACGGCCCGATAGGCGGCTGTGGTGGCCGCGTCAACCCGGGCCGGGTTGAGGGTCGTCACCGCCAGGATGGTGTTGTGGTAAATCTGGCGGGTATGGAGGCAGAGGCGCAAAGTGAAGGCCGAACCGCAAGTATGGGGGTGGTAATCAAGTATCTGAAAGCTCTCCAGCAGTATCTTTTCCTTGGCGTCCTCGGTGAAGGCGAAGGAGAGGCGGCGGCGCGCCTCTCTGGGAAGAAGAAACTGGTTTTTCTGGATATTGCTGCCCACCAGAGCGTTTATTTTCAGCGACCGCGGTGAGGCGGTGGGATGACGATGGAGGAGATGTTCCAACCCCTCCCGGTATATGGTTCCCCAGAAGTACATCTCATACTGGGTCCCCAGGGAGTCGGGCGTGCGCCGGTCCACCAGGGCGTTGAAATAGACCTGCTGATAGGGATGAATGGAAACCGTTGCGACGACCACCCCGGCCAGACCCGCTGCGGCCAGCGCGTGGACGCCCGGCCCCAGCCTCGGCCGGGGGCAGACCGCTGCCAGCCAGCGCAGCCCGAACACCGCCAGCAGACACAGCGGGGCGTACAGAAAGTAGACGTGACGCCAGTCGTCGTAGAGGTTGGCGTTGACAACGATGACGGCGACAACCGGGAGGACCAGACAGGCGACGAGCAGCAGGCCGAAGCGGGCGACGGGGTCGCCCGGCACGGCACCGGGGGAGCGCAGACCACGATGTATCACGGACACTGCCCCCACCAGACCCAGCAGCAACACCCCCGGCGGGGTGGTGATGGCGATCCAGGTTGGAATGTAGTGTGCGGGAATATCCGGCCAGCGCACCGACTCGCCCTGGAAGAGGGTAGAGGCGTGAGTCGGATGCTGGGAGAAGACTGCCACGACCTTGCCCAACGCCAAAGGGTCATCCCATAAGTAGGGCGAGACCGCGTACAGCGTCAATACACTGGCCACCACGAACACCGCCCCAGTGCTCAGAACGTGCCAGCGTGCCGCCCGCCCCGCCGCCCCTACCAGGTCGCCCGCCCGCGGGACCACCACCACGACGAACAGCAGCACGCCCATGATGCGCAGGTTGGTCGCTATCCCCACCCCGACCCCGCACAGTGCGAACGCCCCAAGGCTCTCCCGCCGCCAGGCCCGGTGAATCAGGAACAGGGCCCCCAGGAACAGCACCAGGAAGGGGATGTCCTTGGTGTTGACGAAGGAGTGGGCGTAGAGCCGGGGCTGGAGCACGAACAGCAGCAGGGCGACCAGGGCCAGCCAGCGGCTGTGGAAGAGGTGGTACACCAGCCGGGCACAGCAGTAGCCACCGGCCAGAAAGAAGAGGTGGGTCAGCAGATGGCGGCTCAGGAAGATGGCCCGGCTGTCGGTGAGGTCCAGCAGCCGCTCAACGAGCACCAGCGGCACCTCGAAGACGACGCCGTAGAACTGGTCAACGGAATCGGTGGCACCGGGGGGGGGCAGGACCTCGGCGTCCCCCAGCAGGTAGTTGACCGTCGCATGGCCGATGTAGTGCTGGGTCCGCTCGTCTATCCCTACGCCGTAGTCGTCAAGGACGGCCCCGCCCACGCCGGCCAAGACCGCCAGGGCCAGGAGCGTGCCGCGGGCAAACACGCCAGCGACTGCCCTCTGGCCCCACTTCGGGAGGGACGGCGGGCTACCGCTCACTTGACCGCCCCCGGACCAGCTGAGGCGGCCTGGACGGCCACCGGGACTTCTACCTCCCAGAGCGGCTCGGCCCGCCGGCCCTGCCCGGTCCGCAGCCCGGCAATGGGGTAGGCTGGCAGCCGGATAGACGCCAGACAGGTGCCAGCAAAGGCCGCCACCAGGTCTACCTGCGGGGTGCGAGGGTGGGGCCGCCAGAAGTAGAATCTGAACCGGTCAAAGCCCCGGGACCGGTGGGCCGCGGCGAGCACGGCCGGGTCCCGGGGCATGATCTCCAGAAAGAAGCTGTGTTCCGTATCCGCCGGGCGACAGGGCACCCGCAGGTAGGTCAGCGTGGTCCCGTTGAGGGCAAGGGCAAAGTGCGACCGGGCCACGGGGGGAGCCGCCACCGCCGCCCGGTAGGCCGCCTGCACGACGTCGGTGACGATGACACCGTGAGGCGACGGGGGGATGACCACCTGCCCCAGATTGGCCCCGCTGGCTTCAATGGCCCGGAGCGGATGGGCGGGCAAGGACAGCCGGAACAGACACCGCCCGTCAACCTGGACGCCGTCCCGGCGAAAATCGAAGAACAGATTCTCAACGTCCGGCCTCTGGTGCGGCGGATCGGGTATGTCTGCCAGCCAGACCTGCGCCGAGAAGAAGCGCTCGGCCAGGTCCGCCGGGCCGCAGGCCGTCTTCATCCCGGTCAGGGTCCGGCCATCGAGATAGAGGGTAAAGCCCGGCCGGCTGGCCGGCCCGGCCCGGGCCACGGCCCGATAGGCGGCTGTGGTGGCCGGGTTGACCCGGGCCGGGTTGAGGGCTGTCACCGCCAGGATGGTGCTGTGGTAAAGCTGGCGGGTATGGAGGCGAGGCGCGAAGGGGAGGCCGAACCGCGAGTATGGGGGGTGATCGAACAAATGAAAGTCCCCCACGGCGACGAAGGAGAGGCGGGGGCGCACCGCTCCGGGAAGAAGGATCTGGTTTCGGCGGGTATGATAGGTCTTCGGACCGCCTATTTTCAGCGACCGCGGTGAGGCGGTGGGATGACGATGGAGGAGATGTTCCAACCCCTCCCGGTATATGGCTCCCCAGAAGTGCATATCGTACTGGGTCCCCAGGGAGCCGGGCGTGCGCCGGTCCACCAGGGCATTGAAATAGACCTGCTGATAGGGATGAATGGAAACCGTTGCGACGACCACCCCGGCCAGACCCGCTGCGGCCAGCGCGTGGACGCCCGGCCGCAGCCCCGGCCGGGGGCAGACCACCGCCAGCCAGCGCAGCCCGAACACCGCCAGCAGACACAGCGGGGCGTACAGAAAGTAGACCTGACGCCAATCGTTGTAGAGATTGGCGTTGACGACGATGACGGCGACGACCGGGAGCACCAGACAGGCGACGAGCAGCAGGCCGAAGCGGGCGACGGGGTCGCCCGGCCCGGCACCGGGAGAGCGCAGGCCACGATGTATCACGGACACTGCCCCCACCAGACCCAGCAGCAGCACCCCCGGCGGGGTGGTAATGGCGATCCAGGTCGGAAGGTAGTGTGCGGGAATATCCGGCCAGCGCACCAACTCGCCCTGGAAGAGGGTCAGGGCGTAAGTCGGATGCTGGGAGAGGACTGCTACGGCCTTGCCCAACGACAAAGGGTCGCCCCACAGGTAGGGCGAGACCGCGTACAGCGTCAGTACACTGGCCACCACGAACACCGTCCCGGTAGTCAGGATATGCCAGCGCATCGCCTGGCTCCACGCCCGGAACAGGTCGCCCGCCCGCAGGACCACCACCACAGCGAACAGCAGCACGCCCATGATGCGCAGGTTGGTCGCCACCCCTACCCCCACCCCGCACAGTGCGAACGCCCCAAGGCTCTCCCGCCGCCACGCCCGGTGAATCAGGAACAGGGCACCCAGGAACAGCACCAGGAAGGGGATGTCCTTGGTGTTGACGAAGGAGTGGGCGTAGAGCCGGGGCTGGAGCACGAACAGCAGCAGGGCGACCAGGGCCAGCCAGCGGCTGTGGAAGAGGTGAGAGACCAGCCGGGCACAGCAGTAGCCGCCGACGAGAAAGAAGAGGTGGGTCAGCAGATGGCGGCTCAGGTGGATAGCCCGGCTGTCGGTGAGGTCCAGCAGCCGCTCAACGAGCACCAGCGGTACCTCGAAGACAACGCCGTAGAACCGGTTGTGGGGAGGATCGGGGGGCCGCAGGGTCTCGGCATCCCCTGATATGTAGTTGACCGCTGCGTGACCGATCTGGCGTTGGCTCTCTTCGTCCATCCCTACGCCGTAGTCGTCAAGGACGGCCCCGCCCACGACGGCCAAGCCCGCCAGGGCCAGGAGCACGCTGCGGGCAAGCACGCCAGCGACTGCTCTCTGGCCCCACTTCGGGAGGGACAGCGGGCTACCGCTCACTCGACCGCCCCCGGACCAGCTGAGGCGGCCGGGGAGGCCACCGGGACTTCTACCTCCCAGAGCGGCTCGGCCCGTCGGCCCTGCCCGGTCCGCAGCCCGGCAATGGGGTAGACCGGCAGCCGGATAGACGCCAGACAGGTGCCAGCAAAGGCCGCCACCAGGTCTACCTGCGGGGTGCGAAGGTGGGGCCGCCAGAAGTAGAATCTGAACCGGTCAAAGCCCCGGGACCGGTGGGCCGCGGCGAGCACGGCCGGGTCCCGGGGCATGATCTCCAGAAAGAAGCTGTGTTCCGTATCCGCCGGGCGACAGGGCACCCGCAGGTAGGTCAGCGTGGTCCCGTTGAGGGCGAGGGCAAAGTGCGACCGGGCCACGGGGGGAGCCGTCACCGCCGCCCGGTAGGCCGCCTGCATAACGTCGGTGACGATGACACCGTGAGGCGATGGGGGGATGATCACCCGCCCCAGATTGGCCCCGCTGGCTTCAATGGCCCGGGGCGGATGGGCGGGCAAGGGCAGCCGGAACAGACACCGCCCGTCGACCTGGACGCCGTCCCGGCGAAAGTCGAAGAGCAGATTCTCAACGTCCGGCCTCTGGTGCGGCGGATTGGGTATGTCCGCCGGCCAGACCTGCGCCGAGAAGAAGCGCTCGGCCAGGTCCGCCGGGCCGCAGGCCGTCTTCATCCCGGTCAGGGTCCGGCCCTCGAGATAGAGGGTAAAGCCGGGCCGGCTGACCGGCCCGGCCCGGGCCACGGCCCGATAGGCGGCCGTGGTGGCCGCGTCAACCCGGGCCGGGTTGAGGGCCATCACCGCCAGGATGGTGTTGTGGTAAAGCTGGCGGGTATGGAGGCGAGGCGCGAAGGGGAGGCCGAACCGCGAGTATGGGGGGTGATCGAACAAATGAAAGTCCCCCACGGCGACGGAGGAGAGGCGGTGGCGCACCGCTCCGGGAAGAATGAGCTGGTTTCGGCGGGTATGAAAGGTCTTCGGACCGCCTATTTTCAGCGACCGCGGTGAGGCGGTGGGATGGCGATGGAGGAGATGTTCCAACCCCTCCCGGTATATGGCTCCCGAGAAGTCCATCTCGTACTGGGTCCCCAGGGAGTCGGGCGTGGTCCGGTCCACCAGGGCGTTGAAATAGACCTGCTGATAGGGATGAATGGAAACCGTTGCGACGACCACCCCGGCCAGACCCGCTGCGGCTAGCGCGTGGACGCCCGGCCGCAGCCTCGGCCGGGGGCAGACCGCTGCCAGCCAGCGCAGCCCGAACACCGCCAGCAGACACAGCGGGGCGTACAGAAAGTAGACCTGACGCCAGTTGTTGTAGAGGTTGGCGTTGACAACGATGACGGCGACAACCGGGAGCACCAGACAGGCGACGAGCAGCAGGCCGAAGCGGGCGACGGGGTCGCCCGGCCCGGCACCGGGAGAGCGCAGGCCACGATGTATCACGGACACCGCCCCCACCAGACTCAGCAGCAGCACCCCCGGCGGGGTGGTAATAGCGATCCAGGTTGGAATGTAGTGTGCGGGAATATCCGGCCAGCGCACCGACTCGCCCTGGAAGAGGGTCGTAAGGTGAGTCGGATGCTGGGCGAGGACTGCCACGGCCTCGCCCAACGCCAGGGGGTCGCCCCACAGGTAGGGCGAGACCGCGTACAGCGTCAATACGCTGGCCACCACGAACACCGCCCCCGTGCTCAGAACGTGCCAGCGTGCCGCCCGCCCCGCCGCCCCCACCAGGTCGCCCGCCCGCAGGATCACTACCACCACGAACAGCAGCACGCCCATGATGCGCAGGTTGGTCGCTACCCCTACCCCCACCCCGCACAGTGCGAACGCCCCACGGCTCTCCCGCCGCCACGCCCGGTGAATCAGGAACAGGGCACCCAGGAACAGCACCAGGAAGGGGATGTCCTTGGTGTTGACGAAGGAGTGGGCGTAGAGCCGGGGCTGGAGCACGAACAGCAGCAGGGCGACCAGGGCCAGCCAGCGGTTGTGGAAGAGGTGGTACACCAGCCGGGCACAGCAGTAGCCGCCGACGAGAAAGAAGAGGTGGGTCAGCAGATGGCGGCTCAGGAAGATGGCCCGGCTGTCGATGAGGCCCAGCAACCGCTCAACGAGCACCAGCGGTGCTTCGAAGACGACGCCGTAGAACCGGTCAACGGGATCGTAGAACCGGTCAACGAGATCGCCGAAGAGCGGCAGGCCCTCGGTGTGTCCCAGCAGGTAGTTGACCGTCACATGGCCGATCCGGCGCTGGACTTGCTCGTCCGACCTTACGCCGTAGTCGTCAAGGACGACCATGCACACGCCGGCCAAGCCCGCCAGGGCCAGGAGCACGCTGCGGGCAAGCACGCCAGCGACTGCTCTCTGGCCCCACTTCGGGAGGGACAGCGGGCTACCGCTCACTCGACCGCCCCCGGACCAGCTGAGGCGGCCTGGACGGCCACCGGGACTTCTACCTCCCAGAGCGGCTCGGCCCGTCGGCCTTGCCCGGTCCGCAGCCCGGCAATGGGGTAGACTGGCAGCCGGATAGACGCCAGACAGGTGCCAGCAAAGGCCGCCACCAGGTCTACCTGCGGGGTGCGAAGGTGGGGCCGCCAGAAGTAGAATCTGAACCGGTCAAAGCCCCGGGACCGGTGGGCCGCAGCGAGCACGGCCGGGTCCCGGGGCATGATATCCAGAAAGAAGCTGTGTTCCGTATCCGCCGGGCGACAGGGCACCCGCAGGTAGGTCAGCGTGGTCCCGTTGAGGGCGAGGGCAAAGTGCGACCGGGCCACGGGGGGAGCCGTCACCGCCGCCCGGTAGGCCGCCTGCATAACGTCGGTGACGATGACACCGTGAGGCGACGGGGGGATGACCACCCGCCCCAGATTGGCCCCGCTGGCTTTGATGGCCCGGAGCGGATGGGCGGGCAAGGGCAGCCGGAACAGACACTGCCCGTCAACCTGGACGCCGTCCCGGCGAAAGGCGAAGAGCAGATTCTCAATGTCCGGCCTCTGGTGCGGCGGATCGGGTATGTCTGCCAGCCAGACCTGCGCCGAGAAGAAGCGCTTGGCCAAGTCCGCCGGGCCGCAGGCCGTCTTCATCCCGGTCAGGGTCCGGCCATCGAGATAGAGGGCCAAGCCGGGCCGGCTGACCGGCCCGGCCCGGGCCACGGCCCGATAGGCGGCTGTGGTGGCCGGGTTGACCCGGGCCGGGTTGAGGGTCGTCACCGCCAGGATGGTGTTGTGGTAAATCTGGCGGGTATGGAGGCAGAGGCTCAAAGTGGAGGCCGGACCGCAAGTATGGGGGTGGGAAGTAAGTATCTGAAAGCCCTCCAGCAGTATCTCTTCCTTGGCGTCCTCGGTGAAGGCGAAGGAGAGGCGGCGGCGCGCCTCTCTGGGAAGAAGAAACTGGTTTTTCTGGATATTGCCGCGCACCAGAGCGCTTATTTCCAGCGACCGCGGTGAGGCGGTGGGATAGCGATGGAGGAGATGTTCCAACCCCTCCCGGTATATGGTTCCCCAGAAGTACATCTCGTACTGGGTCCCCAGGGAGTCGGGCGTGGTCCGGTCCACCAGGGCGTTGAAATAGACCTGCTGATAGGGATGAATGGAAACCGTTGCGACGACCACCCCGGCCAGACCCGCTGCGGCCAGCGCGTAGACGCTTGGCCGCAGCCTCGGCCGGGGGCAGACCACCGCCAGCCAGCGCAGCCCGAACACCGCCAGCAGACACAGCGGGGCGGACAGAAAGTAGACCTGACGCCAGTCGTTGTAGAGGTTGACGTTGACGACGATGACGGCGACGACCGGGAGCACCAGACAGGCGACGAGCAGCAGGCCGAAGCGGGCGACGGGGTCGCCCGGCCCGGCACCGGGAGAGCGCAGGCCACGATGTATCACGGACACTGCCCCCACCAGACCCAGCAGCAACACCCCCGGCGGGGTGGTAATGGCGATCCAGGTCGGAAGGTAGTCCGCGGGAATATGCGGCCAGCGTACCCACTCGCCCTGGAAGAAGGTATGGGCGTGAATCGGGTGCTGGGAGAGGACTGCTACGGCCTCGCCCAACGCCAAGGGGTCACCCCACAGATAGGGCGAGAGTGCGTACAGCGTCAATACACTGGCCACCACGAACACCGCCCCGGTGCTCAGAACGTGCCAGCGTGCCGCCCGCCCCGCCGCCCCCACCAGGTCGCCCGCCCGCAGGACCACCACCACCACGAACAGCAGCACGCCCATGATGCGCAGGTTGGTCGCTATCCCCACCCCGACCCCGCACAGTGCGAACGCCCCAAGGCTCTCCCGCCGCCACGCCCGGTGAATCAGGAACAGGGCCCCCAGGAACAGCACCAGGAAGGGGATGTCCTTGGTGTTGACGAAGGAGTGGGCGTAGAGCCGGGGCTGGAGCACGAACAGCAGCAGGGCGACCAGGGCCAGCCAGCGGCTGTGGAAGAGGTGGTACACCAGCCGGGCACAGCAGCCGCCACCGGCCAGAAAGAAGAGGTGGGTCAGCAGATGGCGGCTCAGGTGGATAGCCCGGCTGTCGGTGAGGTCCAGCAGCCGCTCAACGAGCACCAGCGGTACCTCGAAGACAACGCCGTAGAACCGGTTGTGGGGAGGATCGGGGGGCCGCAGGGTCTCGGCATCCCCTGATATGTAGTTGACCGCTGCGTGACCGATCTGGCGTTGGCTCTCTTCGTCCCTCCCTACGCCGTAGTCGTCAAGGACGGCCCCGCCCACGGCGGCCAGGCCCGCCAGGGCCAGGAGCACGCTGCGGGCAAGCACGCCAGCGACTGCTCTCTGGCCCCACTTCGGGAGGGACAGCGGGCTACCGCTCACTTGACCGCCCCCGGACCAGCTGAGGCGGCCGGGGAGGCCACCGGGACTTCTACCTCCCAGAGCGGCTCGGCCCGTCGGCCCTGCCCGGTCCGCAGCCCGGCAATGGGGTAGGCTGGCAGCCGGATAGACGCCAGACAGGTGCCAGCAAAGGCCGCCACCAGGTCTACCTGCGGGGTGCGAAGGTGGGGCCGCCAGAAGTAGAATCTGAACCGGTCAAAGCCCCGGGACCGGTGGGCCGCGGCGAGCACGGCCGGGTCCCGGGGCATGATCTCCAGAAAGAAGCTGTGTTCCGTATCCGCCGGGCGACAGGGCACCCGCAGGTAGGTCAGCGTGGTCCCGTTGAGGGCGAGGGCAAAGTGCGACCGGGCCACGGGGGGAGCCGCCACCGCCGCCCGGTAGGCCGCCTGCATAACGTCGGTGACGATGACACCGTGAGGCGACGGGGGGATGACCACCTGCCCCAGATTGGCCCCGCTGGCTTTGATGGCCCGGAGCGGATGGGCGGGCAAGGGCAGCCGGAACAGACACCGCCCGTCAACCTGGACGCCGTACCAGCGAAAGTCGAAGAACAGATTCTCAATGTCCGGCCTCTGGTGTGGCGGATCAGGTATGTCCGCCAGCCAGACCTGCGCCGAGAAGAAGCGCCCGGCCAGGTCCGCCGGGCCACAGGCCGTCTTCATCCAGGTCAGGGTCCGGCCATCGAGATAGAGGGCCAAGCCGGGCCGGCTGGCCGGCCCGGCCCGGGCCACGGCCCGATAGGCGGCTGTGGTGGCCGGGTTGACCCGGGCCGGGTTGAGGGCTGTCACCGCCAGGATGGTGTTGTGGTAAATCTGGCGGGTATGGAGGCTGGGCGCGAAGGGGAGGCTGCTGAGGCCGCGCTGCAAGTATGAGGGGTGATTGAGCACATGAAAGTTCCCTGGCAGTACCTCGTCCTCGGCGAAGGAGAAGAGGAAGCGGCGGCGCGCCGCTCTGGGAAGAAGGAGCCAGTTTCCGTGCATACTGCCGCGCACCAGAGCGTTTATTTCCAGCGACAGCGGTGAGGCGGTGGGATGGGGATGGCGATGGAAGAGATGTTCCAACCCCTCCCGGTATATGGTTCCCCAGGAGGCCATCTCGTACTGGGTCCCCAGGGAGTCGGGCGTGGTCCGGTCCACCAGGGCGTTGAAATAGACTATCTGATAGGGATGAATGGAAACCGTTGCGACGACCACCCCGGCCAAGCCCGCTGCGGCCAGCGCATGGACGCCCGGCCGCAGCCCCGGCCGGGGGCAGACCGCTGCCAGCCAGCGCAGCCCGAACACTGCCAGCAGACACAGCGGGGCGTACAGAAAGTAGACGTGACGCCAGTCGTTGTAGAGGTTGGCGTTGACAACGATGAGGGCGACAACCGGGAGCACCAGACAGGCGACGAGCAGCAGGCCGAAGCGGGCGACGGGGTCACCCGGCCCGGCACCGGGAGAGCGCAGGCCACGATGCATCACGGACACTGCCCCCACCAGACCCAGCAGCAGCACCCCCGGCGGGGTGGTGATGGCGATCCAGGTTGGAATGTAGTGCGCGGGAATATCCGGCCACTGCACCGGCTCGCCCTGGAAGAGGGTCGAGGAGTGAGTCGGATGCTGGGAGGAGACTGCCACGGCTTCGCCCAACCCCAAAGGGTCATCCCATAAGTAGGGCGAGACCGCGTACAGCGTCAACACACTGGCCACCACGAACACCCCACCAGTGCTCAGAACGTGCCGGCGCGCCGCCCGCCCCGCCGCCCCCACCAGGTCGCCCGCCCGCAGGACCACCACCACGACGAACAGCAGCACGCCCATGATGCGCAGGTTGGTCGCTACCCCCACCCCCACCCCGCACAGTGCGAATGCCCCAAGGCTCTCCCGCCGCCACGCCCGGTGAATCAGGAACAGGGCACCCAGGAACAGCACCAGGAAGGGGATGTCCTTGGTGTTGACAAAGGAGTGGGCGTAGAGCCGGGGCTGGAGCACGAACAGCAGCAGGGCGACCAGGGCCAGCCAGCGGCTGTGGAAGAGGTGGTACACCAGCCGGGCACAGCAGTAGCCGCCGGCCAGAAAGAAGAGGTGGGTCAGCAGATGACGGCTCAGGTAGATGGCCCGGCTGTCGGTGAGGTCCAGCAGCCGCTCAACGAGCACCAGCGGCACCTCGAAGACGACGCCGTAGAACCGATGGAAGGGAGCATAGGAGGGCGGCAGCAGGGTTTCGGCGTCTCCTAACGTGTAGTCAACCGTCGCATGGCCGATGTAGCGCTGGACTTGCTCGTCCGCCCCTACGCCGTAGTCATTGAGGACAACTACGCCCACGCCGGCCAAGACCGCCAGGGCCAGGAGCGTGCTGCCGGCACGCACGCCAGCGACTGCCCTCTGGCCCCACTTCGGGAGGGACGGCGGGCTACCGCTCACTCAACCGCCCCCGGACCAGCTGAGGCGGCCGGGGAGGCCACCGGGACTTCTACCTCCCAGAGCGGCTCGGCCCGTCGGCCCTGCCCGGTCCGCAGCTCGGCAATGGGGTAGGCTGGCAGCCGGATAGACGCCAGACAGGTGCCGGCGAACAACGCCGCCCGGTCTACCCGCGGGGGGCGATCGCGGCGATGCCAGAAATCGAACCGGAGCACCTCAAAGCCCCGGGACCGGCGGGCCGCAGCGAGCACGGCCGGGTCCCGGGGCCGGAGGTGCAGAAAGAGGCCGCGCACCGTGTCCAGCGGGTGACAGGGGGCGCGCAGGTAGGTCAGCATGGTCCCGTTGAGGTACAGGGCAAAGTGCGACCGGGCCACGGGGGGAGCCGCCACCGTCGCCCGGTAGGCTTCGCGCACGACGGCGGGCGGGGTGGCATCGGGAGCCGCCAGGGGGATGGCCACCCGCCACGGCTCAGTGCCCTCGGAAGGCGACACTTGGCTGGCTTCAAGGGCCTGGAGCGGATAGGTCGGGAAGGGGAGCCGAATCAGACACTGGCCGTCCACCTGGACGCCGTACCGGCTGAAGTAGAAGTACCTCCCCTCAAAGCCCTCCTCCCGGTGCCGCCGGGGCAGGTCGGCCACATCCACCGGGAAGACCCGCACCGAGAAGGACCCGCGCAGGTCTGCCGGGCCGCAGGCGGCCTTCACCAACATCAGGGTCGGGCCCTCCAGATAGAGGGCATAGCCCGCCCGCCCGACCGGCACCCCGGCTGTCACGGCCCGGGCCACGGCCCGATAGGCGGCCGTGGTGGCCGCATCTACCCGGGCCGGGTTGAGGGCCGTCACTATCAGGAAGGGGCTGTGGTAAATCTGGCGGGTATAGAGGCGAGGCGCAAAGAGGGGGCCGATGAGGCCGAGCCGCAAGTGTACGCGGTGATTGAGCACCTGAAAGTCCCCTGCTGGCACCCCGCCCTCGACATGGACGAGGCGGTGGCGGTCCGCCTTGGGAAGAATGCGCCGGTTTTGGCGTATAGGGCTGTTCTCCAGACCGCTTATCTCCAGCGAGTCCGGTGAGGTGGGATAGCGGCGGAGGAGATGTTCCAGCCCCTCCCGGTACACGGTTTCCCAGCGGTCCATCTCGTACTGGGTCCCCAGGGAGTCGGGCGTGGTCCGGTCCACCAGGGCGTTGAAATAAATCTGCTGATGGGGATGAAGGGAAATCATCTCGACGACCACCCCGGCCAGGCCCACCCCGGCCAAGCCGTAGACGCCCCGCCGTAACACAGTCCCTCGACAGACCGCTGTCAGCCAGCGCAGCCCGAACACCGCCAGCAGACACAGCGGGACATGCAGAAAGTAGACCTGACGCCAGTCGTGGTAGAGATTGGCGTTGACAACGATGACGGCGACGACCGGGAGCACCAGACAGGCGACGAGCAGCAGGCCGAAGCGGGCGACGGGGTCACCCGGCACGGCACCGGGAGAGCGCAGGCCACGATGTATCACGGACACTGCCCCCACCAGACCCAGCAGCAGCACCCCCGGCGGGGTGGTGATGGCGATCCAGGTCGGAAGGTAGTGTGCGGGAATATCCGGCCAGCGTACTAACTCGCCCTGGAAGAGGGTCAGACCTCTGTACGGGTGTTGGGAGAGCACTCCCACGGCCTCGCCCAACGCCAGGGGATCATCCCACAGATAGGGCGAGACCGCGTACAACGTCAATACACTGGCCACCACGAACACCGCCCCCGTGCTCAGAACGTGCCAGCGTGCCGCCCGCCCCGCCGCCCCTACCAGGTCGCCCGCCCGCAGGACCACCACCACCACGAACAGCAGCACGCCCATAATACGCAGGTTGGTCGCCAGTCCCACCCCCACCCCGTACAGTGCGAACGCCCCAAGACTCTCCCGCCGCCACGCCCGGTGAATCAGGAACAGGGCACCCAGGAACATCACCAGGAAGGGGATGTCCTTGGTGTTGACGAAGGAGTGGGCGTAGAGCCGGGGCTGGAGCACGAACAGCAGCAGGGCGACCAGGGCCAGCCAGCGGCTGTAGAAGAGGTGGTACACCAGCCGGGCACAGCAGTAGCCACCGGCCAGAAAGAAGAGGTGGGTCAGCAGATGGCGACTCAGGGAGATAGCCCGGCTGTCGGTGAGGCCCAGCAGCCGCTCGACGAGCACCAGCGGCACCTCGAAGACAACGCCGTAGAACCGATTGTGGGGAGGACCAGGGGGTAGCAGGACCTCGACCTCCCCCAGCAGGTAGCTGACCGTCGCATGGCCAATACCGCGCTGCTGCCATTCGTCCGCTCCTACGCTGTAGTCGTCAAGGACGGCCCCGCCCACGGCAACCAAGCCCGCCAGGGCCAGGAGCACGCTGCCGGCACGCACGCCAGCGACTGCCCTCTGGCCCCACTTCGGGAGGGACGGCGGGCTACCGCTCACTCAACCGCCCCCGGACCAGCTGAGGCGGCCAGGGAGGCCACCGGGACTTCTACCTCCCAGAGCGGCTCGGCCCCCCGGCCCTGCCCGGTCCGCAGCCCGGCAATGGGGTAGGCTGGCAGCCGGATAGACGCCAGACAGGTGCCGGCGAACAACGCCGCCCGGTCTACCCGCGGGGGGCGATCGCGGCGATGCCAGAAATCGAACCGGAGCACCTCAAAGCCCCGGGACCGGCGGGCCGCAGCGAGCACGGCCGGGTCCCGGGGCCGGAGGTGCAGAAAGAGGCCGCGCACCGTGTCCAGCGGGTGACAGGGGGCGCGCAGGTAGGTCAGCATGGTCCCGTTGAGGTACAGGGCAAAGTGCGACCGGGCCACGGGGGGAGCCGCCACCGCCGCCCGGTAGGCTTCGCGCACGACGGCGGGCGGGGTGGCATCGGGAGCCGCCAGGGGGATGGCCACCCGCCACGGCTCAGTGCCCTCGGAAGGCGACACTTGGCTGGCTTCAAGGGCCTGGAGCGGATAGGTCGGGAAGGGGAGCCGAATCAGACACTGGCCGTCCACCTGGACGCCGTACCGGCTGAAGTAGAAGTACCTCCCCTCAAAGCCCTCCTCCCGGTGCCGCCGGGGCAGGTCGGCCACATCCACCGGGAAGACCCGCACCGAGAAGGACCCGCGCAGGTCTGCCGGGCCGCAGGCGGCCTTCACCAACATCAGGGTCGGGCCCTCCAGATAGAGGGCATAGCCCGCCCGCCCGACCGGCACCCCGGCTGTCACGGCCCGGGCCACGGCCCGATAGGCGGCCGTGGTGGCCGCATCTACCCGGGCCGGGTTGAGGGCCGTCACTATCAGGAAGGGGCTGTGGTAAATCTGGCGGGTATAGAGGCGAGGCGCAAAGAGGGGGCCGATGAGGCCGAGCCGCAAGTGTACGTGGTGATTGAGTACCTGAAAGTCCCCTGCTGGCACCCCGCCCTCGACATGGACAAGGCGGTGGCGGTCCGCCTTGGGAAGAATGCGCCGGTTTCGGTGTACATGTAAGGTTTCCAGACCGCTTATCTCCAGCGAGTCCGGTGAGGTGGGATAGCGGTGGAGGAGATGTTTCAGCCCCTCCCGGTACACGGTTCCCCAGGGGTCCATCTCGTACCGGGTCCCCAGGGAGTCGGGCGTGGTCCGGTCCACCAGGGCATTGAAATAGATATGTTGATAGGGATGAAGGGAGAGCATCGCGACGACCACCCCGACCAGGCCCGCCCCGGCCAAGCCGCAGACGCCCTGCCGTAACACAGTCCCGCGACAGACCGCTGCCAGCCAGCGCAGCCCGAACACTGCCAGCAGACACAGCGGGGCGTACAGAAAGTAGACGTGACGCCCGTTGTGATAGAGATTGGCGTTGACGACGATGACGGCGACGACCGGGAGCACCAGACAGGCGACGAGCAGCAGGCCGAAGCGGGCGACGGGGTCGCCCGGCACGGCACCGGGGGAGCGCAGGCCACGATGTATCACGGACGCCGCCCCCACCAGACCCAGCAGCAATACCCCCGGCGGGGTGGTAATGGCGATCCAGGTTGGAATGTAGTGTGCGGGAATACCCGGCCACTGCACCCGCTCGCCCTGGAAGAGGGTCGGAATGATAGTCGGATGCTGAGAGAGGACTGCCACGGCCTCACCCAACGCCAAGGGGTTGCCCCACAGGTAGGGCGAGACCGCGTACAGCGTCAATACACTGGCCACCACGAACACCGCCCCGGTGCTCAGAATGTGCCAGCGTGCCGCCCGCCCCGCCGCCCCCACCAGGTCGCCCGCCCGCAGGACCACCACCACCACGAACAGCAACGCGCCCATGATGCGCAGGTTGGTCGCCACCCCCCACCCCGACCCCCGCACAGTGCGAACGCCCCAAGACTCTCCCGCCGCCACGCCCGGTGAATCAGGAACAGGGCACCCAGGAACAGCACCAGGAAGGGGATGTCCTTGGTGTTGAGGAAGGAGTGGGCGTAGAGCCGGGGCTGGAGCACGAACAGCAGCAGGGCGACCAGGGCCAGCCAGCGGCTGTGGAAGAGGTGGTACACCAGCCGGGCACAGCAGCCGCCGCCGGCCAGAAAGAAGAGGTGGGTCAGCAGATGACGGCTCAGGTAGATGTCCCGGCTGTCGGTGAGGTCCAGCAGCCGCTCAACGAGTACCAGCGGCACCTCGAAGACAACGCCGTAGAACCGATTGGAGGAAGGACCGGGGGGCCGCAGGGTCTCGGCATCCCCTGATATGTAGTTGACCGCCGCGTGACCGATCTGGCGTTGGATCTCTTCGTCCACCCCTGCGCCGTAGTCGTCAAGGACGGCCCCACCCACGCCGGCCAAGCCCGCCAGGGCCAGGAGCACGCTGCGGGCAAGCACGCCCGCGACTGCTCTCTGGCCCCACTTCGGGAGGGACAGCGGGCTACCGCTCACTCGACCGCCCCCGGGCCAGCTGAGGCGGCCTGGACGGCCACCGGGACTTCCACCTCCCAGAGCGGCTCGGCCCGCCGGCCCTGCCCGGTCCGCAGCCCGGCAATGGGGTAGACTGGCAGCCGGATAGACGCCAGACAGGTGCCAGCAAAGGCCGCCACCAGGTCTACCTGCGGGGTGCCAGGATGGGGCCGCCAGAAGTAGAATCTGAACCGGTCAAAGCCCCGGGACCGGTGGGCCGCGGCGAGCACGGCCGGGTCCCGGGGCATGATCTCCAGAAAGAAGCTGTGTTCCGTATCCGCCGGGCGACAGGGCACCCGCAGGTAGGTCAGCGTGGTCCCGTTGAGGGCGAGGGCAAAGTGCGACCGGGCCACGGGGGGAGCCGTCACCGCCGCCCGGTAGGCCGCCTGCACGACGTCGGTGACGATGACACCGTGAGGTGACGGGGGGATGACCACCTGCCCCAGATTGGCCCCGCTGGCTTCAATGGCCCGGAGCGGGTGGGCGGGCAAGGGCAGCCGGAACAGACACCGCCCGTCAACCTGGACGCCGTGCCGGCGAAAATTGAAGAACAGATTCTCAATGTCCGGCCTCTGGTACGGCGGATCGGGTATGTCCGCCGGCCAGACCTGCGCCGAGAAGGAGTGTCTGGCCCGGTCCGCCGGGCCGCAGGCCGTCTTCATCCCGGTCAGGGTCCGGCCATCGAGATAGAGGGCCAAGCCGGGCCGGCTGACCGGCCCGGCCCAGGCCACGGCCCGATAGGCGGCTGTGGTGGCCGCGTCAACCCGGGCCGGGTTGAGGGCTGTCACCGCCAGGATGGTGTTGTGGTAAACTTGGCGGGTATGGAGGTTGGGCGCGAAGGGGAGGTCGAACCGCGAGTATGGGGGGTGATTGAACAAATGAAAGTCCCCCCCTTTGTCCTCGGCGATGGAGGAGAGGCGGTGGCGCACCGCTCCGGGAAGAATGAGCCGGTTTCGGCGGCTATGAGAGGTCTTCGGACCGCCTATTTTCAGCGACCGCGGTGAGGCGGTGGGGTAGCGATGGAGGAGATGTTCCAACCCCTCCCGGTACATGGTTCCCCAGAGGACCATCCCGTACTGGGTCCCCAGGGAGTCGGGCGTGGTTCGGTCCACCAGGGCGTTGAAATAGATATGTTGATAGGGATGAATGGAAACCGTTGCGACGACCACCCCGGCCAGACCCGCTGCGGCCAGCGCGTAGACGCCTGGCCGCAGCCCCGGCCGGGGGCAGACCGCTGCCAGCCAGCGCAGCCCGAACACCGCCAGCAGACACAGCGGGGCGTACAGAAAGTAGACATGACGCCAGTCGTTGTAGAGATTGGCATTGACAACGATGATGGCGACGACCGGGAGCACCAGACAGGCGACGAGCAGCAGGCCGAAGCGGGCGACGGGGTCACCCGGCCCGGCACCGGGGGAGCGCAGGCCACGATGCATCACGGACGCCGCCCCCACCAGACCCAGCAGCAGCACCCCCGGCGGGGTGGTAATAGCGATCCAGGTTGGAATGTAGTGTGCGGGAATATCCGGCCACTGCACCGGCTCGCCCTGGAAGAGGGTCACAAAGTGATACGGATGCTGGGAGAGGACTGCCACGGCCTTGCCCAACGCCAGGGGGTCACCCCACAGATAGGGCGAGAGTGCGTACAGCGTCAATACACTGGCCACCACGAACACCCCACCAGTGCTCAGAACGTGCCAGCGTGCCGCCCGCCCCGCCGCCCCCACCAGGTCGCCCGCCCGCAGGACCACCACCACCACGAACAGCAGCACGCCCATGATGCGCAGGTTGGTCGCCACCCCCACCCCGACCCCGCACAGCGCGAACGCCCCAAGGCTCTCCCGCCGCCACGCCCGGTGAATCAGGAACAGGGCACCCAGGAACAGCACCAGGAAGGGGATGTCCTTGGTGTTGAGGAAGGAGTGGGCGTAGAGCCGGGGCTGGAGCACGAACAGCAGCAGGGCGACCAGGGCCAGCCAGCGGCTGTGGAAGAGGTGGTACACCAGCCGGGCACAGCAGTAGCCGCCGGCCAGAAAGAAGAGGTGGGCCAGCAGATGGCGGCTCAGGAAGATGGCCCGGCTGTCGGTGAGGCCCAGCAGCCGCTCGACGAGTGCCAGCGGTGCCTCGAAGACAACGCCGTAGAACCGCTCATGGAGAGGACGGGAGGGCAGCAGGACCTTGGCGTCTCCCAGCATGTAGTCAACCGTCGCATGGCCGATGTGACGCTGGAGTTGCTCGTCCGCTCCTACGCCGTAGTCGTCAAGGACGGCTAGGCCCACGCCGGCCAGGCCCGCCAGGGCCAGGAGCGTGCTACGGGCAAACACGCCAGCGACTGCTCTCTGGCCCCACTTCGGGAGGAACAGTAGGCTACCGCTCACTCGACCGCCCCCGGACCAGCTGAGGCGGCCGGGGAGGCCACCGGGACTTCCACCTCCCAGAGCGGCTCGGCCCGCCGGCCCTGCCCGGTCCGCAGCCCGGCAATGGGGTAGGCTGGCAGCCGGATAGACGCCAGACAGGTGCCAGCAAAGGCCGCCCGCAGGTCTACCTGCGGGGTGCCAGGACGGGGCCGCCAGAAGGAGAAACTGAATCGGTCAAAGCCCCGGGACCGGTGGGCCGCGGCGAGCACGGCCGGGTCCCGGGGCATGATCTCCAGAAAGAAGCTGTGTTCCGTATCCGCCGGGCGACAGGGCACCCGCAGGTAGGTCAGCGTGGTCCCGTTGAGGGCGAGGGCAAAGTGCGACCGGGCCACGGGGGGAGCCGTCACCGCCGCCCGGTAGGCCGCCTGCACAATGTCGGTGACGATGACACCGTGAGGCGATGGGGGGATGACTACCCGCCCCAGATTGGCCCCGCTGGCTTCAATGGCCCGGAGCGGGTGGGCGGGCAAGGGCAGCCGGAACAGACACCGCCCGTTGACCTGGACGCCGTGCCGGCGAAAATTGAAGAACAGATTCTCAACATCCGGCCTCTGGTGCGGCGGATCGGGTATGTCCGCCGGCCAGACCTGCGCCGAGAAGGAGTGTCTGGCCCGGTCCGCCGGGCGGCAGGCCGTCTTCATCCCGGTCAGGGTCCGGCCATCGAGATAGAGGGCCAAGCCGGGCCGGCTGACCGGCCCGGCCCGGGCCACGGCCCGATAGGCGGCTGTGGTGGCCGGGTTGACCCGGGCCGGGTTGAGGGCTGTCACCGCCAGGATGGTGTTGTGGTAAAGCTGGCGGGTATGGAGGCTGGGCGCGAAGGGGAGGTTGAACCGCGAGGCTGAGGGGTGATTGAGCAAATGAAAGTCCCCCCCTTTGTCCTCGTGGACGAAGGAGAAGCGGTGGCGCACCGTTCCGGGAAGGAGGATCTGGTTTGGGCGGACATGATAGAGCTTCGGACCGCCTATTTTCAGCGACCGCGGTGAGGCGGTGGGGTAGCGATGGAGGAGATGTTCCAATCCCTCCCGGTACACGGTTCCCCAGGAGTGCATCTCGTACTGGGTCCCCAGGGAGCCGGGCGTGCGCCGATCCACCAGGGCGTTGAAATAGATATGTTGATAGGGATGAATGGAAACCGTTGCGACGACCACCCCGGCCAGACCCGCTGCGGCCAGCGCGTAGACGCTTGGCCGCAGCCCCGGCCGGGGGCAGACCGCTGCCAGCCAGCGCAGCCCGAACACCGCCAGCAGACACAGCGGGGCGTACAGAAAGTAGACCTGACGCCAGTCGTTGTAGAGATTGGCGTTGACGACGATGACGGCGACAACCGGGAGCACCAGACAGGCGACGAGCAGCAGGCCGAAGCGGGCGACGGGGTCGCCCGGCCCGGCACCGGGAGAGCGCAGGCCACGATGCATCACGGACACTGCCCCCACCAGACCCAGCAGCAACACCCCCGGCGGGGTGGTGATGGCGATCCAGGTTGGAATGTAGTGTGCGGGAATATGCGGCCAGCCTACCCCCTCGCCCTGGAAGAGGGCCATACGGTGATACGGATGCTGAGAGAAGACTGCCACGGCCTCGCCCAACGCCAAGGGGTCACCCCACAGATAGGGCGAGACCGCGTACAGCGTCAACACACTGGCCACCACGAACACCGCCCCGGTGCTCAGAACGTGCCAGCACGCCGCCCGCCCCGCCGCCCCCACCAGGTCGCCCGCCCGCAGGACCACCACCACCACGAACAGCAGCACGCCCATGATGCGCTGGTTGGTCGCTACCCCCACCCCGACCCCGCACAGTGCGAACGCCCCAAGGCTCTCCCGCCGCCACGCCCGGTGAATCAGGAACAGGGCACCCAGGAACAGCACCAGGAAGGGGATGTCCTTGGTGTTGACGAAGGAGTGGGCGTAGAGCCGGGGCTGGAGCACGAACAGCAGCAGGGCGACCAGAGCCAGCCAGCGGCTGTGGAAGAGGTGGTACACCAGCCGGGCACAGCAGTAGCCGCCGGCCAGAAAGAAGAGGTGGGTCAGCAGATGACGGCTCAGGAAGATGGCCCGGCTGTCGGTGAGGCCCAGCAGCCGCTCAACGAGTACCAGCGGCACCTCGAAGACAACGCCGTAGAACCGGTAGAAGGGAGGATTGGAGGGCGGCAGCAGGGTTTCGGCGTCTCCTAACGTGTAGTCGACCGCCGCATGGCCGATATAATACTGGGCTTGCTCGTCCGTCGCTACGCCGTAGTCGTCAAGGACGGCCCCGCCCACGGCGACCAAGCCCGCCAGGACCAGGAGCACGCTGCCGGCAAACACGCCAGCGACTGCTCTCTGGCCCCACTTCGGGAGGGACGGCGGGCTACCGCTCACTCGACCGCCCCCGGACCAGCTGAGGCGGCCGGGGAGGCCACCGGGACTTCCACCTCCCAGAGCGGCTCGGCCCGCCGGCCCTGCCCGGTCCGCAGCCCGGCAATGGGGTAGGCTGGCAGCCGGATAGACGCCAGACAGGTGCCGGCGAAGAACGCCGCCCGGTCTACCCGCGGGGTATGACGGGAGTGCCGCCGGAACGTGAAATCGAGCACCTCAAAGCCCCGGGGCCGGTGGGCCGCAGTGAGCACGGCCGGGTTCCGGGGCATGACGTGCAGAAAGAAACCGGGTTCTGTCTCCGCCCGGCGACATGGCACCCGCAGGTAGGTCAGCGTAGTCTCATTGAAGTACAGGGCAAAGTGCGACCGGGCTACGGGGAGACCTGCCACCGCTGCCTGGTAGGCCGAGCGCACCAGGTCGGTCGCGGTGGCACCGGGAGGCGACAGGGAGATGGCCACCCGCCACAGATCGGCATCCTCGGCAGGCGACACCTGGCCGGCTTCAATGGCCCGGATCGGATAGGCCGGCAAGGGAAACCGGATCAGACACCGGCCATCCAGCCGGACACCGTACCTGATAAAGCTGAAGGACCTCCTCCTGAAGCCGAAGAACCTCCTCTCAAAGCCCCACTTCCGACGCTGCCGGGGCAGATCGGCTACGTTCACCGGGAAAACCCACACCGAGAAGGGCCTGCGCAGGTCCGTTGGGCCGCAGGCCGCCTTCACCCATGTCAAAGTCGGGCCGTCCAGATACAGGTCAAAGCCCGCTCGCCCGACCGCCGGCCCAGCCGTCACGGCCCGGAGCACGGCCCGATAGGCGGCCACGGTGGCCGCGTCCACCCGGGCCGGGTTGAGGGCTGTCACCGTCAGAATGGTGTTGTGGTAAATCTGGCGGGTGTAGAGGCTGGGGGCGAAGGAGGGGCTGCCGAGGCCGCGCCGCAAGTATGAGTGGTGGTCAAGCACCAGAAAGTCCTTCGGCAGTGCCTCGTCCTCGGTGAGGACGAGGCGGCGGCGCGCCGCCTCGGGAAGAATGCGCCGGTTTCGGCGTATATGTAAGGTTTCCAGACCGCTTATCTCCAGCGAGCCCGGTGAGGTGGGATAGCGGCGGAGGAGATGTTCCAATCCCTCCCGGTGCGCGGTTCCCCAGCGTTCCATCTCATACTCGGTCCCCAGGGAGTCGGGCGTGGTCCGGTCCACCAGGGCGTTGAAATAGACTATCTGGTAGGGATGAAGGGCTACCAGCTCAACGACCACCCCGGCCAAGCCTGCTGCGGCCAATCCGTAGACGCCTGGCCGCAGCCCTGGCCGGGGGCAGACCGCTGCCAGCCAGCGCAGCCCGAACACCGCCAGCAGACACACCGGGGCGTACAGAAAGTAGACCTGACGCCAGCCGTTGTAAAGGTTGGCGTTGACGACGATGACAGCGGCAACCGGGAGCACCAGACAGGCAACGAGCGGCAACCCGAAGCGGACGACGGGGTCGCCCAGCACGGTGCCGGGGGAGATCAAACCGCGATGCATCACGGATGCCGCCCCCACCAGACTCAGCAGCAGCACCCCCGGCGGGGTGGTAATGGCGATCCAGGTCGGAAGGTAGTGTGCGGGAATATCCGGCCAGCGTACCAACTCGCCCTGGAAGAGGGTTGCAATGTCAGAGGGGTGCTGGGAGAAGATTACCACGGCCTCGCCCAACGCCAGAGGGTCATCCCATAAGTAGGGCGAGACCGCGTACAGCGTCAATACACTGGCCACCACGAACACCCCACCAGTGCTCAGAAGGTGCCAGCGCGCCGCCCGCCCCGCCGCCCCCACCAGGTCGCCCGCCCGCAGGACCACCACCACCACGAACAGCAGCACGCCCATGATGCGCAGGTTGGTCGCCACCCCTACCCCGACTCCGCACAGTGCGAACGCCCCGAGGCTCTCCCGCCGCCACGCCCGGTGAATCAGGAACAGGGCACCCAGGAACATCACCAGGAAGGGGATGTCCTTGGTGTTGACGAAGGAGTGGGCGTAGAGCCGGGGCTGGAGCACGAACAGCAGCAGGGCGACCAGGGCCAGCCAGCGGCTGTGGAAGAGGTGGTACACCAGCCGGGCACAGCAGTAGCCGCCGGCCAGAAAGAAAAGGTGGGTCAGCAGATGACGGCTCAGGTGGATAGCCCGGCTGTCGGTGAGGCCCAGCAGCCGCTCAACGAGCACCAGCGGTACCTCGAAGACAACGCCGTAGAACCGGTGGAAGGGAGGATAGGAGGGCAGCAGGGTTTCAGCCTCCCCCAGCACATAGTTGACCGTCGCATGGCCGATGTGACGCTGGATTTGCCTGTCCGCCCCTACGCCGTAGTCGTCAAGGACGACCATGCCCACGCCGGCCAAGCCCGCCAGGGCCAGGAGCACGCTGCCGGCAAACACGCCAGCGACTGCCCTCTGGCCCCACTTCGGGAAGGACAGCGGGATACCGCTCACCCGGCCTCCTCCGGGCCAGCTGAGGCGGCCCGGACGGCCCCCGGCACCTCCACCTCCCAGACCTGGCCAGCCGCAGTGCCCTGCCCGGTCCGCAGCCCGGCAATGGGGTAGGCCGGCAGCCGAATGGATGCCAGACAGGTGCCGGCAAAGAACGCCGCCTGCTCCACCTGCGGGGTATGACGATGGTGCCGCCAGAACGCAAAATCGAGCACCTCAAAGCCCCGGGGCCGGTCGGCCCCAGCGAGCACGGCCGGGTCTCGCGGCCTGACGTGCAGAAAGAAACCGGACTCCGAGTCACCCGAGCGACAGGGGGCCCGCAGGTAGGTCAAGGTGCTCCCGGCAAGGTAGAGGGCAAAGGAGGACCGGGCCACGGCGGTGAGTGCCACCGCCGCCCGGTAGGCTTCGCGTACGACATCGGTTGCGGTGGTGCCGTGGGGGGCCAGGGAGATGGCTACCCGCCACAGATCGGCACCCTCGTCAGGCGACACCTGGCCGGCTTCAATGGCCCGGATCGGATAGGCCGGCAAGGGCAGCCGGATCAGACACCGCCCGCCCAGCCGGACGCCGTGCTGGCTGAAGTTGGCGGACCTCCTCTCATAGCCCCGCCTCCGAGGCTGCCGAGGCAGATCGGCCACGTCCACCGGGAAGACCCGCACCGAGAAGCGCGCGTGCAGGTCCGCCGGGCCGCAGGCCTCCTTCACCCACATCAAAGTCGGGCCATCCAGATACAGGTCAAAGCCCGCCCGCCCGACCGGCACCCCGGCTGTCACAGCCCGGGCCGTGGCCCGATAGGCGGCTGCGGTGGCCCGGTCCACCCGGGCCAGGTTGAAGGCCGTCACCGTCAGGATGGTATTGTGGTAAATCTGGCGGGTATAGAGGCGAGGTGCGAAGGAGGGGCTGCCGAAGCCGCTCAGAAAGGGTGCAGATTGATCAAGCATATGAAAGTCCCTCGGCAGTGTCCTCTTCGTGGCGAGGTCGAGGCGGTGGCGCGCCGCTTCGGGAAGAATGAGCCGGTTGCGGTGTATATTCAAGGTATCCAGACCGCTTATCTCCAGCGAGCTCGGCGAGGCGGGATGGCGGCGGAGGAGATGTTCCAACCCCTCCCGGTGCGCGTTTCCCCAGCGGTCCATCTCGTACCGGGTCCCCAGGTACTCGGGCGTGGTCCGGTCCACCAGGGCGTTGAAATAAACATGCTGATACGGATGAAGGAAAATCAGCTCGACGACCACCCCGGCCAGGCCCGCCACCGCCAGCCCATGCACAGCGGTCCGCAGGCCCGGCCGGGGGCAGACCGCCGCCAGCCAGCGCAGCCCGAACATCGCCAGCAGACACAGCGGGGCGTACAGAAAGTAGACATGACGCCAGTCGTGGTGCAGGTTGGCATTGACAACGATGACAGTCAGCACCGTCAGCACCGGACACGCCACCAGTAATACCCCAAAGCGGGCGACGGGATTGCGGAACACCTCGCCGGGGTGGCTCAGACCACGATGTATCACGGACACTGCTCCTGCCAGACTCAGCAACAGCACCCCCGGCGGGGTGGTAATGGCAATCCAGGTCGGAAGGTAGTGCGCGGGAATCCACGGCCAGCGTACCAACTCGCCCTGGAAGAAGGTATGGGGGCGAATCGGATGCTGGGGGAGGACTGCCACGGCCTCGCCCAACGCCACGGGGTCGCCCCACAGGTAGGGCGAGACCGCGTACAGCGTCAATACACTGGCCACCACGAACACCGCCCCAGTGCTCAGAACGTGCCAGCACGCCGCCCGCCCCGCCGCCCCCACCAGGTCGCCCGCCCGCAGGACCACCACCACCACGAACAGCAGCACGCCCATGATGCGCTGGTTGGTCGCTACCCCCACCCCGACCCCGCACAGTGCGAACGCCCCAAGGCTCTCCCGCCGCCACACCCGGTGAATCAGGAACAGGGCCCCCAGGAACAGCACCAGGAAGGGGATGTCCTTGGTGTTGACGAAGGAGTGGGCGTAGAGCCGGGGCTGGAGCACGAACAGCAGCAGGGCGACCAGAGCCAGCCAGCGGCTGTGGAAGAGGTGGTACACCAGCCGGGCACAGCAGTAGCCGCCGGCCAGAAAGAAGAGGTGGGTCAGCAGATGACGGCTCAGGAAGATGGCCCGGCTGTCGGTGAGGCCCAGCAGCCGCTCAACGAGCACCAGCGACACCTCGAAGACGGTGCCGTAGAACCGGAGGAAGGGAGGATCGGAGGGCAGCAGGGTTTCGGTGTCTCCCAGCAGGTAGTCGACCGTCGCATGGCCGACGCGGCGATTGGCTGGCTCGTCTATCTCTATGCCGTAGTCGTCAAGGACGGCCCCGCCCACGCCGGCCAAGCCCGCCAGGGCCAGGAGCACGCTGCGGGCAAGCACGCCAGCGACTGCCCTCTGGCCCCACTTCGGGAGGGACAGCAGGCTACCGCTCACTCGGCCTCCTCCCTGCCCGCTTCGTCTGCCCGGGTGTCCACCCGGACCGCCACCTCCCAGACCGGCTTGGTCCCCCGGCCCTGCCCGGTCCGCAGCCCGGCGATGGGGTAGGCCGGCAGCCGAATGGCCGCCAGACAGGTGTCGGCGAAGAACGCCGCCTGCTGTACCTGTGGGGTGCGACGGGAGTGCCGCCGGAACGCAAAATCGAGCACCTCAAAGCCCCGGGGCCGGTCGGCCGCAGCGAGCACGGCCGGGTCCCGCGGCCTGACGTGCAGAAAGAAGCCGGGCTTCGAGTCACCCGAGCGACAGGGGGCCCGCAGGTAGGTCAAGGTGCTCCCGTCAAGGTAGAGGGCAAAGGAGGACCGGGCCACGGCGGTGAGTGCCACCGTCGCCCGGTAGGCTTCGCGCACGACATCGGTTGCGGTGGTACCGTGGGGGGCCAGGGAGATGGCTACCCGCCACAGACCGGTACCCTCGGCAGGCGACACCTGGCCGGCTTCAATGGCCCGGATCGGATAGGCCGGCAAGGGAAACCGAACCAGACACCGGCCGTCCAGCCGGACACCGTGCCGGCTGAAGTCGAAGGACTTCCTCTCATAGCCCCGCCTCCGAGGCTGCCGAAGCAGATCGGCCACGTCCACCGGGAAGACCCGCACCGAGAAGCGCGCGTGCAGGTCCGCCGGGCCGCAGACCTCCTTCACCCACATCAAAGTCGGGCCATCCAGATACAGGTCAAAGCCCGCCCGCCCATCCGCCGGCCCAGCCGTCACGACCCGATAGATGGCCCGATAGGCGGCTGCGGTGGCCCGGTCCACCCGGGCCAGGTTGAAGGCCGTCACCGTCAGGATGGTATTGTGGTAAATCCGGCGGGTATGGAGGCGGGGCGCGAAGGGGGGGAGGACGCGGCCGAGCCGCACATATGAGGGGTTGTCAAGCATATGAAAGTCCCTCGGCAGTGTCCTCTTCGTGACGAGGTTGAGGCGGCGGCGCGCCGCTTCGGGAAGAATGAGCCGGTTGCGGAATATATGGCCATACTCCAGAGCGCTTATCTCCAGCGAGCCCGGTGAGGTGGGATAGCGGCGGAGGAGATGTTCCAACCCCTCCCGGTACACGGTTCCCCAGCGGTCCAGGTCGTACCGGGTCGCCAGGTATTCGGGCCTGGTCCGGTCCACCAGGGCGTTGAAATAAACCTGCTGGTAAGGATGAATGGCAATCATCTCGACGACCACTCCGGCCAGACCCACCCCGGCCAGGCCGTAGACGCCCTGCCGCAATACAGCCCAGCGGCAGCCCGCCGCCAGCCAGCGCAGCCCGAACACCGCCAGCAGACACAGCGGGGCGTACAGAAAGTAGACCTGACGCCAGTCGTTGTAGAGGTTGGCGTTGACGACGATGACAGCAACGACCGGGAGTACCAGACAGGCGACGAGCAGCAGGCCGAAGCGGGCGACGGGGTCGCCCAGCACGGCACCGGGGGAGCGCAGGCCACGATGCATCACGGACACTGCCCCCACCAGACTCAGCAACAGCACCCCCGGCGGGGTAGTGATGGCGATCCAGGTCGGAAGGTAGTGCGCGGGAATCCGCGGCCAGCGTACCAACTCGCCCTGGAAGAAGGTATGGGCGTGAGTCGGATGCTGGGAGAGGACTGCTACGGCCTCGCCCAACGCCAAGGGGTCGCCCCACAGGTGGGGCGAGAGTGCGTACAGCGTCAATACACTGGCCACCACGAACACCGCCCCAGTGCTCAGAATGTGCCAGCGCGCCGCCCGCCCCGCCGCCCCTACCAGGTCGCCCGCCCGCAGGACCACCACCATAGCGAACAGCAGCACGCCCATGATGCGCAGGTTGGTCGCTACCCCCACCCCCACCCCACACAGTGCGAACGCCCCAAGGCTCTCCCGCCGCCACGCCCGGTGAATCAGGAACAGGGCACCCAGGAACAGCACCAGGAAGGGGATGTCCTTGGTGTTGACAAAGGAGTGGGCGTAGAGCCGGGGCTGGAGCACGAACAGCAGCAGGGCGACCAGGGCCAGCCAGCGGTTGTGGAAGAGATGATAGACCAGCCAGGCACAGCCGCCGCCACCGGCCAGAAAGAAGAGGTGGGTCAGCAGATGGCGGCTCAGGAAGATGGCCCGGCTGTCGGTGAGGCCCAGCAGCCGCTCAACGAGCACCAGCGGCACCTCGAAGACAACGCCGTAGAACCGATTGGAGGAAGGACCGGGGGGCCGCAGGGTCTCGGTATCCCCTGATATGTAGTTGACCGCCGCGTGACCGATCTGGCGTTGGATCTCTTCGTCCACCCCTGCGCCGTAGTCGTCAAGGACGGCCCCGCCCACGGCGGCCAAGCCCGCCAGGGCCAGGAGCACGCTGCGGGCAAGCACGCCAGCGACTGCCCTCTGGCCCCACTTCGGGAGGGACAGCAGGATACCGCTCACTCGGCCTCCTCCCTGCCCGCTTCGTCTGCCCGGGTGTCCACCCGGACCGCCACCTCCCAGACCGGCTTGGTCCTCCGGCCCTGCCCGGTCCGCAGCCCGGCGATGAGGTAGGCCGGCAGCCGAATGGACGCCAGACAGGTGTTGGCGAAGAACGCCGCCTGCTGTACCTGTGGGGTGCGACGGGAGTGCCGCCGGAACGCGAAATCGAGCACCTCAAAGCCCCGGGGCCGGTCGGCCGCAGCGAGCACGGCCGGGTCCCGCGGCCTGACGTGCAGAAAGAAGCCGGGCATCGTGTCCGCCCGGCGACATGGCACCCGCAGGTAGGTCAGCGTGGTCCCGTTAAGGTAGAGGGCAAAGTGCGACTGGGCCACGGGGGGGCCTGCCACCACTGCCTGGTAGGCCGCGCGCATGATGTCGGTCGCGGTGGCCCCATGAGACAACAGGGAGATGGCTGCCCGCCACAGATCGGTACCCTCGGCAGGCGACACCTGGCCGGCTTCAATGGCCCGGATCGGATAGGCCGGCAAGGGAAACCGAACCAGACACCGGCCGTCCAGCCGGACACCGTGCCGGCTGAAGTCAAAGGACCTCCTCTCAAAGCCCCACTTCCGACGCTGCCGGGGCAGATCGGCCATATCCACCGGGAAGACCCGGACCGAGAAGGGCCTGCGCCGGTCCGCCGGGCCGCAGGCCGCCTTCACCCACATCAAAGTCGGGCCGTCCAGATACAGGTCAAAGCCCGCTCGCCCGACCGCCGGCCCGGCAGTCACGGCCTGGGCCACGGCCCGGTAGGCGGCCACGGTGGCCGCGTCCACCCGGGCCGGGTTGAGGGCTGTCACCGTCAGGATGGGGTTGTGGTAAATCTGGCGGGTATAGAGACGGGGCGCGAAGGAGGGGCTGCCGAGGCCGCGCCGCAAGTATGAGGGGTGATCGAGCAGCAGAAAGTCCTTCGGTAGTGCCCCGTCCTCGGTGAGGACGAGGCGGCGGCGGTCCGCCTTGGGAAGAATGCGCCGGTTTTGGCGTATATGGCTGGCCTCCAGACCGCTTATCTCCAGCGAGCCCGGTGAGGTGGGATAGCGGCGGAGGAGATGTTCCAACCCCTCCCGGTGCGCGGTTCCCCAGCGGTCCATCTCATACTCGGTCCCCAGGGAGTCGGGCGTGGTCCGGTCCACCAGGGCGTTGAAATAGACTATCTGGTAGGGATGAAGGGCTACCAGCTCAACGACCACCCCGGCCAAGCCCGCCCCGGCCAGGCCGTAGACGCCTGGCCGCAGCCCCGGCCGGGGGCAGACCGCTGCCAGCCAGCGCAGCCCGAACACCGCCAGCAGACACACCGGGGCGTACAGAAAGTAGACCTGACGCCAGCCGTTGTAAAGGTTGGCGTTGACGACAAGGACGGCGACGACCGGGAGTACCAGACAGGCAACGAGCAGCAGGCCGAAGCGGGCGACGGGGTCGCCCAGCACGGTGCCGGGGGAGATCAAACCGCGATGCATCACGGATACTGCCCCTGCCAGACCCAGCAGCAGCACCCCCGGCGGGGTGGTGAGAGCGACCCAGGTCGGAAGGTAGTGTGCGGGAATATCCGGCCAGTGTACCAACTCGCCCTGGAAGAAGGTCTCAGCGTGAGCCGGGTGCTGGGAGAGGACTGCTACGGCCTCGCCCAACGCCACGGGGTCGCCCCACAGATAGGGCGAGACCGCGTACAGCGTCAATACACTGGCCACCACGAACACCCCACCAGTGCTCAGAAGGTGCCAGCGCGCCGCCCGGCTCCATGCCCGGAACAGGTCGCCCGCCCGCAGGACCACCACCGCAGCGAACAGCAGTAGGCCCATGATGCGCAGGTTGGTCGCCAGCCCCACCCCGACCCCGCACAGTGCGAACGCCCCAAGGCTCTCCCGCCGCCACGCCCGGTGAATCAGGAACAGGGCACCCAGGAACAGCACCAGGAAGGGGATGTCCTTGGTGTTGAGGAAGGAGTGGGCGTAGAGCCGGGGCTGGAGCACGAACAGCAGCAGGGCGACCAGGGCCAGCCAGCGGCTGCGGAAGAGGTGGTACACCAGCCGGGCACAGCAGTAGCCGCCGGCCAGAAAGAAGAGGTGGGTCAGCAGATGGCGGCTCAGGAAGACCGCCCGGCTGTCGGTGAGGTCCAGCAGCCGCTCAACGAACACCAGCGGCACCTCGAAGACAACGCCGTAGAATCGATAGACACGAGGAGCGGAGGGCAGCAGGGCCGCGGCGTCCCCCAGCAGGTAGTTGACCGTCGCATGGCCGATATCGCGCTGCTCCCATTCATCCGCCCCTATACCGTAGTCATCAAGGACGGTTACGCCCACGGCGGCCAAGCCCGCCAGGGCCAGGAGCGTACTGCGGGCAAACACGCCCTCACCTGCTCCCTGGCCCGGCTTCGGGAGGGACGGTGGGATACCGCTCACTCGGCCTCCTCTTGGTTGGCTGAGGGGCCCGGGCCTCCACCGGAACCTCCACCTCCCAGACCAACCCGGTCCCCTGGCCCTGCCCGGTCCGCAGCCCGGCGATGGGGTAGGCCGGCAGCCGGATGGACGCCAGACATGTGCCGGCGAAGAGCGCCGCCTGGCGTACTTGTGGGGCGCGACGGCGGTGCCGCCAGAACTCGAAATTGATCACCTCAAAGTCCCGGGGTTGGCGGGCCGCGTCGAGCACGGCCGGGTCGCGTGGCATGACATGCAGAAAGAAGCCGGGTGCCGTGTCCGCCGGACGACACGGCACCCGCAGGTAGGTCAACGTGGTCCCGTTGAGGTAGAGGGCAAAGTGCGACCGGGCCACGGGGGTACCCGCAACCGCTGCCCAGTAGGCTTCGCGCACGACATCGGTCGCGGTGGCACCGTGAGGCGACAAAGGGATGGTCATGCGCCACAGATCGGTGCTCTCGGAAGACGATGAGCGGACTGTGGCCCGTTGGCTGGCTTCAATGGCCCGGATCGGATAGGCCGGCAAGGGCAGCTGAATCAGACATCGGCTGTCCACCTGGACGCCGTACCGGCTGAAGTAGAAATACCTCCCCTCAAAGCCCCACTTCCGGTGCCGCCGAGGCAGATCGGCCATGTCCACCGGGAAGACCCGCGCCGAGAAGGATCCGCGCATATCCGCCGGGCCGCAGGCTGCCTTCACCCACGTCAGGGTCGGGCCCTCCAGATAGAGGGCAAAGCCCGCCCGCCCGACCGGCACCCCGGCTGTCACGGCCCGGGCCACGGCCCGATAGGCAGCCGTGGTGGCCGCGTCCACCCGGGCCGGGTTGAGGGCCGTCACCGTCAGGATGGGGTTATGGTAAATCTGGCGGGTATAGAGGCGGGGCGCGAAGAGGGGGCCGACGAGGCCGATCCGCAAGTATGAGGGGTGATCAAGCATCTGAAAGCCCCCCGGCAGTGCCCCGTCCCCGGCGAGGAGGAGGCGATGGCGCGCCGCTGCGGGAAGAATGAGCCGATTGTGGCGTATATAACTGCTACGCTGACTGTCCATCTCCAGCGAGATCGGTAGTGTGGGATAGCGGTGGAGGAGATGTTCCAACCCCTCCCGGTACACGGTTCCCCAGCGGTCCATCTCATACTGGGTCCCCAGGGAGTCGGGCGTGCGCCGGTCCACCAGGGCGTTGAAATAGATATGTTGATGAGGATGAATGGAGAGCATCTCGACGACTACCCCGGCCAGGCTCACCGCCGCCAGCGCGTAGACGCCTGTCCACAGCCCCGGCCAGGGGCAGACCGCTGCCAGCCAGCGCAGCCCGAACACTGCCAGCAGACACACCGGGGCGTACAGAAAGTAGACCTGACGCCAGTCGTTGTAGAGGTTGGCATTGACAACGATGACGGCGACGACCGGGAGCACCAGACAGGCGACGAGCAGCAGGCCGAAGCGGGTGACGGGGTCGCCCGGCACGGCACCGGGGGAGCGCAGACCACGATGTATCACGGACACTGCCCCCACCAGACCCAGCAGCAGCACCCCCGGCGGGGTGGTAATGGCGATCCAGGTCGGAAGGTAGTGTGCGGGAATATCCGGCCAGCGCACCGGCTCGCCCTGGAAGAGGGCCGTAAGGTGATGCGGATGCTGGGAGAGGACTGCCACGGCTTCGCCCAACGCCAGAGGGTCATCCCATAAGTAGGGCGAGACCGCGTACAGCGTCAATACACTGGCCACCACGAACACCCCACCAGTGCTCAGGACATGCCAGCGTGCCGCCCGCCCCGCCGCCCCTACCAGGTCGCCCGCCCGCAGGACCACTACCACGACGAACAGCAGCACGCCCATGATGCGCAGGTTGGTCGCCAGCCCCACCCCGACCCCGCACAGTGCGAACGCCCCAAGGCTCTCCCGCCGCCACGCCCGGTGAATCAGGAACAGGACCAGCAGGAACATCACCAGGAAGGGGATGTCCTTGGTGTTGACAAAGGAGTGGGCATAGAGCCGGGGATGGAGCACGAACGCCAGCAGGGCGACCAGGGCCAGCCAGCGGCTGTGGAAGAGGTGGTACACCAGCCGGGCACAGCAGCCGCCGCCGGCCAGAAAGAAGAGGTGGGTCAGCAGATGGCGGCTCAGGTGGATAGCCCGACTGTCGGTGAGGCCCAGCAGCCACTCAACGAACACCAGCGGCACCTCGAAGACAACGCCGTAGAACCGGTTGTGGGGGGGATCGGGGGGCAGCCAGGCCTCGACCTCCCCCAGCATGTAGTTGACCGCCGCATAGCCGATCTGGCGTTGGCTCTCTTCGTCCGCCCCTACGCCGTAGTCGTCAAGGACGACCATGCCCACGCCGGCCAAGCCCGCCAGGGCCAGGAGCACGCTGCGGGCAAGCACGCCAGCGCCCACTCCCTGGCTCCGCTTCGGGAGGGAGGACGGGATACCGCTCACCCGGCCGCCTTTGGGCCGGCTGAGGCGGCCCGGACCTTCACCGGGACCGCCACCTCCCAGACCCGCTCGGCCCCCCGGCCCTGCCCGGTCCGCAGCCCGGCGATGGGGGAAGCCGGCAGCCGAATGGACGCCAGACAGGTGCCAGCGAACAACGCCGCCTGCTCCACCTGCGGGGCATCACGCTGGTGCCGCCGGAACGCAAAATCAAGCACCTCAAAGCCCCGGGCCCCAGCGGGCACGGCCGGGTCCCGAGGCCTGACATGCAGAAAGAAGCCGGGGGCCGTGTCCGCCCGGCGACACGGGGCCCGCAGGTAGGTCAACGTGGTCCCGTCAAGGTACAGGGCAAAGCGCGACCGGGCTACGGGAGGACCCGCCACCGCTGCCCGGTAGGCCGTGCGCACCAGGTCGGTTGAGGGGGCACCGGGCGGCGACACCGGGATGGCCACCCGCCACAGATCGGTGCCCCCGGCAGGCGACACCTGGCCGGCTTCAATGGCCCGGATCGGATAGGTTGGCAAGGGCAGCCGGAGCAGACACCGCCCGTCCACCCGGACGCCGTACCGGCCAAGGGCGAAGAACATTCCCTCAAAGCCCCACTGCCGCCGCCACCGGGGCAGGTCGGCCACCTCCACCGGAAAGACCCGCACCGAGAAGGACCCGCGCAGGTCCACCGGGCCGCAGGCCACCTTGACCCCCATCAAAGTCGGGCCCGCCAGATACAGGGCAAAGCCCGCCCGCAGGACCGGCGGCCCGCCCGTCACGGCCCGGACCACGGTCCGATAGGCGGCCGTGGTGGCGGCGTCCACCCGGGCCGGGGTGAGGGCCGTCACCGTCAGGACGGTGTTGTGGTAAATCTGGCGGGTATAGAGGTGGGGTGCGAAGAGGGGGCCGCTCAGGCCACGCCGCAAGGAGGCGTGGTGATCAATCACCTGAAAGTCCCCTGCCGGGGCTCCGCCCGTGGCGAGGAGGAGGCGGCGGCGCACGGCTTCGGGAAGAATGAGGCGGTTGCGACGCGCTTGGCGTTCCATACCGCTCATCTCCAGCGGGATTGGTGCGGTGGGATAGCGGTGGAGGAGATGTTCCAACCCCTCCCGGTACGCGGTCCCCCAGTAGTCCATGCTGTACTGGGTCCCCAGGTAGTCGGGCGTGCGCCGGTCCACCAGGGCGTTGAAATAGACGAACTGGTGGGGATGGAGGGCCATCAGCTTGACGACCACCCCGGCCAGACCCGCTGCGGCCAGCGCGTGGACGCCGGGCCGCAGCCCGGGCCGGGGGCAGACCGCTGCCAGCCAGCGCAGCCCGAACACCGCCAGCAGACACAGCGGCGCATACAGAAAGTAGACCTGACGCCAGCCGTTGCGGATGTTGGCATTGACGACGATGACGGCGACGACCGGGAGTACCAGACAGGCGACGAGCAGCAGGCCGAAGCGGGCGATGGGATTGCGGAACACCTCGCCGGGGTGGCTCAGGCCGCGATGCATCACGGACACTGCTCCTGCCAGACCCAGCAACAGCACCCCCGGCGGGGTGGTGAGGGCGACCCAGGTCGGAAGGTAGTCCGCAGGAATATCCGGCCAGCGCACCGGCTCGCCCTGGAAGAGGGTCGCATTGTCAACCGGGTGCTGGGCGAGGACTGCCACGGCTTCGCCCAACGCCACGGGGTCGCCCCACAGATAGGGCGAGACCGCGTACAGCGTCAATACACTGGCCACCACGAACACCCCACCAGTGCTCAGAATGTGCGCACGCGCCGCCTGGCTCCATGCCCGGAACAGGTCGCCCGCCCGCAGGACCACCACCACGACGAACAGCAGCACGCCCATGATGCGCAGGTTGGTCGCTACTCCCACCCCCACCCCGCACAGTGCGAACGCCCCAAGACTCTCCCGCCGCCACGCCCGGTGAATCAGGAACAGGGCCCCCAGGAACAGCACCAGGAAGGGGATGTCCTTGGTGTTGACGAAGGAGTGGGCGTAGAGCCGGGGCTGGAGCACGAACAGCAGCAGGGCGACCAGGGCCAGCCAGCGGCTGTGGAAGAGATGATAGACCAGCCAGGCACAGCCGCCGCCGCCGGCCAGAAAGAAGAGGTGGGTCAGCAGATGGCGGCTCAGGGAGATGTCCCGACTGTCGGTGAGGCCCAGCAGCCGCTCAACGAGCACCAGCGGCACTTCGAAGACAGCGCCGTAGAATCGGTTGTGGGGGGGACCGGGAGGCAGCAGGGTCTCGGCGTCTCCCAGCAGGTAGTTGACCGCCGCGTGGCCGTGTCTGCGCCGGGTCTCTGCGTCCGCCCCTACGCCGTAGTCGTCAAGGACGGCCCCGCCCACGCCGGCCAAGACCGCCAGGGCCAGGAGCGTGCTGCCGGCAAGCACGCCAGCGACTGCCCTCTGGCCCCACTTTGGGAGGGAGGACGGGATACCGCTCACCCGGCCTCCTCTTGGCCGGCTGAGGCGGCCCGGGCCTCCACCGGGACCTCCACCTCCCAGACCAACCCGGTCCCCTGGCCCTGCCCGGTCCGCAGCCCGGCGATGGGGTAGGCTGGCAGCCGAATGGACGCCAGGCAGGTGCCGGCAAAGAGCGCCGCCTGGTCTACCTGCGGGGCGCGACGGGGGTGCCGCCAGAACTCGAAATCAAGTACCTCAAAGCCCCGGGATCGGTGGGCCATGCTCGCTGTGGCCCGGTCCCTCGGCATGACGTGCAGAAAGAAACCGGGCTGCGTGTCCGCCCGGCGACACGGTACCCGCAGGTAGGTCAACGTGATCCCATTGAAGTAGAGGGCAAAGTGCGACCGGGCTACGGGCGCACCCGCCACCGCTGCCCGGTGGGCCGCGCGCACCAAGTCGGTTGCGGTGGCACCGGGAGGCGACGGGGTGATGGCTACGCGCCACAGATCGGCACCCTCGGAAGACGATGCTTGGCTGGCTTCAATGGCCCGGATCGGATAAGCCGGCAAGGGTACCCGGAGCAGACACCGCCCGTCCACCCGGACGCCGTATCGGCTAAAGCCGAAGTACCTTCTCTCAAAGCCCCACTTCCGACGCCGCCGGGGCAGATCGGCCACGGCCATCGGGAAAACCCGCACTGAGAAGGGCCCGCGTATGTCCGCCGGGCCGCAGGCCGCCTTCACCCACGTCAGGGTCTGGCCATCCAGATACAGGTCAAAGCCTGCCCGCACGACCGACGGCCCGGCCGTCACAGCCCGGGCCACGGCCCGGTAGGCGGCCCGGGTGGCCACGTCCACCCGGGCCGGGTTGAGGGCCGTCACCGTCAGGATGGTATTGTGGTAAATCTGGCGGGTGTAGAGGCGGGGCGCGAAGGGGGGGACGCCGAGGTTGCGGCGCAAGTATGAGGGGTGATCGATCATCTGAAAGTCCCCCGGCAGTGCCCTGTCCTGGGCGAGGAGGCGGTGGCGGCCCGCTTTGGGAAGAATGATCAGGTTTCGGCGTACATGGTCGATATCCCGCTCTCTTGTCTCCAGCGAGATCAGTGAGGTGGGATAGCGGTGGAGGAGATAGTCCCATCCCTCCCGGTACATGATTCCCCAGCGGTCTATCTCGTACTGGGTCCCCAGGTAGTCGGGCGTGCGCCGGTCAACCAGGGCGTTGAAATAGATATGCTGATAGGGATGAAGGGAGAGCATCTCGACGACCACCCCGGCCAGGCCCGCCGCCGCCAGCCCATGCACGCCTGTCAGCAGCCCCGGCCGGGGGCAGACCGCCGCCAGCCAGCGCAGCCCGAACACCGCCAGCAGACACACCGGGGCGTACAGAAAGTAGACCTGACGCCAGCCGTGGTAGAGGTTGGCGTTGACGACGATGACGGCGACAACCGGGAGGACCAGACAGGCGACGAGCACCAGCCCGAAGCGGGCGACGGGGTCACCCGGCACGGCACCTGGGGAGCGCAGGCCGCGATGCATCACGGACACTGCCCCCACCAGACCCAGCAGCAGCACCCCCGGCGGGGTGGTAATGGCGATCCAGGTTGGAATGTAGTGTGTGGGAATATCAGGCCAGCGCACCGGCTCGCCCTGGAAGAGGGTCGTCATGTGAATCGGGTGCTGGGAGAGGACTGTCACGGCCTCACCTAACGCCAAGGGGTCGTCCCACAGATAGGGCGAGAGTGCGTACAGCGTCAATACACTGGCCACCACGAACACCGCCCCGGTGCTCAGAACGTGCCAGCGTGCCGCCCGCCCCGCCGCCCCCACCAGGTCGCCCGCCCGCAGGATCACTACCACGGCGAACAGCAGCACGCCCATGATGCGCAGGTTGGTCGCTACCCCTACCCCGACCCCGCACAGTGCGAACGCCCCAAGGCTCTCCCGCCGCCACGCCCGGTGAATCAGGAACAGGGCCCCCAGGAACAGCACCAGGAAGGGGATGTCCTTGGTGTTGACGAAGGAGTGGGCGTAGAGCCGGGGCTGGAGCACGAACAGCAGCAGGGCGACCAGGGCCAGCCAGCGGCTGTGGAAGAGGTGAGAGACCAGCCGGGCACAGCAGCAGCCACCGGCCAGAAAGAAGAGGTGGGTCAGCAGATGGCGGCTCAGGTGGATAGCCCGACTGTCGGTGAGGTCCAGCAGCCACTCAACGAACACCAGCGGCACCTCGAAGACAACGCCGTAGAACCGGTTGTGGGGGGGATCGGGGGGCCGCAGGGTCTCGGCATCCCCTGATATGTAGTTGACCGCCGCGTGACCGATCTGGCGTTGGGCCTCTTCGTCCGCCCCTACGCCGTAGTCGTCAAGGACGACCATGCCCACGCCGGCCAAGCCCGCCAGGGCCAGGAGCACGCTGCCGGCAAACACGCCAGCGACTGCCCTCTGGCCCCACTTCGGGAGGGACAGCGGGATACCGCTCACCCGGCCTCCTCCGGGCCAGCTGAGGCGGCCCGGACGGCCCCCGGCACCTCCACCTCCCAGACCCGGCCAGCCGCAGTGCCCTGCCCGGTCCGCAGCCCGGCGATGGGGTAGGCCGGCAGCCGGATAGACGCCAGACAGGTGTCGGCGAAGAACGCCGCCTGCTCCACCTGCGGGGTATGACGATGGTGCCGCCAGAACGCAAAATCGAGCACCTCAAAGCCCCGGGGCCGGTCGGCCCCAGCGAGCACGGCCGGGTCTCGCGGCCTGACGTGCAGAAAGAAACCGGGCTCCGAGTCACCCGAGCGACAGGGGGCCCGCAGGTAGGTCAAGGTGCTCCCGGCAAGGTAGAGGGCAAAGGAGGACCGGGCCACGGCGGTGAGTGCCACCGTCGCCCGGTAGGCTTCGCGCACGACATCGGTTGCGGTGGTGCCGTGGGGGGCCAGGGAGATGGCTACCCGCCACAGATCGGCACCCTCGGCAGACGACACCTGGCCGGCTTCAATGGCCCGGATCGGATAGGCCGGCAAGGGCTGCCGGATCAGACACCGCCCGCCCAGCCGGACGCCGTGCTGGCTGAAGTTGGCGGACCTCCTCTCATAGCCCCGTCTCCGAGGCTGCCGAGGCAGATCGGCCACGTCCACCGGGAAGACCCGCACCGAGAAGCGCCTGTGCAGGTCCGCCGGGCCGCAGACCTCCTTCACCCACATCAAAGTCGGGCCATCCAGATACAGGTCAAAGCCCGCCCGCCCGACCGGCACCCCGGCTGTCACAGCCCGGGCCGTGGCCCGATAGGCGGCTGCGGTGGCCCGGTCCACCCGGGCCAGGTTGAAGGCCGTCACCGTCAGGATGGTATTGTGGTAAATCCGGCGGGTATAGAGGCGGGGCGCGAAGGGGAGGACGCGGCCGAGCCGCACATATGAGGGGTTGTCAAGCACATGAAAGTCCCTCGGCAGTGTCCTCTTCGTGACGAGGTCGAGGCGGCGGCGCGCCGCTTCGGGAAGAATGAGCCGGTTGCGGAGTATATCGTTGACCTCCAGACCGCTTATCTCCAGCGAGCCCGGCGAGGTGGGATAGCGGCGGAGGAGATGTTCCAACCCTTCCCGGTGCACGGTTCCCCAGCGGTCCAGGTCGTACCGGGTCGCCAGGTATTCGGGCGTAGTCCGGTCCACCAAGGCGTTGAAATAAACCTGTTGGTGAGGATGAATGGCAATCATCTCGACGACCACCCCGGCCAGACCCACCCCGGCCAGGCCGTAGACGCCCTGCCGCAACACAGCCCAGCGGCAGCCCGCCGCCAGCCAGCGCAGCCCGAACACCGCCAGCAGACACAGCGGGGCGTACAGAAAGTAGACATGACGCCAGTCGTTGTAGAGGTTGGCGTTGACGACGATGACAGCGACGACCGGGAGCACCAGACAGGCGACGAGCAGCAGGCCGAAGCGGGCGACGGGGTCGCCCAGCACGGCACCGGGGGAGCGCAGACCGCGATGCATCACGGACACTGCCCCCACCAGACCCAGCAGCAGCACCCCCGGCGGGGTGGTAATGGCGATCCAGGTTGGAATGTAGTGCGCGGGAATATCAGGCCAGAATATCAACTCGCCTTGGAAGAAGGTCGGAACGGGAGACGGATGCTGGGCGAGGACTGCCACGGCCTCGCCCAACGCCAAAGGGTCGCCCCGTAAGCCGGGCGAGACCGCGTACAGCGTCAACACGCTGACCACCACGAACACCCCACCGGTGCTCAGAACGTGCCAGCGCGCCGCCCGCCCCGCCGCCCCCACCAGGTCGCCCGCCCGCAGGACCACTACCACGACGAACAGCAGCACGCCCATGATGCGCAGGTTGGTCGCCACCCCTACCCCCACCCCGCACAGCGCGAACGCCCCAAGGCTCTCCCGCCGCCACGCCCGGTGAATCAGGAACAGGGCACCCAGGAACAGCACCAGGAAGGGGATGTCCTTGGTGTTGACGAAGGAGTGGGCGTAGAGCCGGGGCTGGAGCACGAACAGCAGCAGGGCGACCAGGGCCAGCCAGCGGTTGTGGAAGAGGTGATACACCAGCCGGGCACAGCCGCAGCCACCGGCCAGAAAGAAGAAGTGGGTCAGCAGATGGCGGCTCAGGGAGATAGCCCGGCTGTCGGTGAGGCCCAGCAGCCGCTCAACGAGCACCAGCGGCACCTCGAAGACAACGCCGTAGAACCGGTTGTGGGGGGGATCGGGGGGCAGCCAGGCCTCAACCTCCCCCAGCATGTAGTTGACCGCCGCATAGCCGATCTGGTGGCTCTCTTCGTCGTCCGCCCCTACGCCGTAGTCGTCAAGGACGACCATGCCCACGCCGACCAAGACCGCCAGGGCCAGGAGCACGCTGCGGGCGAGCACGCCATCACCTGCTCTCTGGCCCCACTCCGGGAGGGACGGCAGAATACCGCTCACCCGGCCGCCTCCGGGCCCGCTTCGTCTGCCCGGACCTTCACCGGGACCGCCACCTCCCAGACCCGCTCGGTCCCCCGGCCCTGCCCGGTCCGCAGCCCGGCGATGGGGGAAGCCGGCAGCCGAATGGACGCCAGACAGGTGCCAGCGAACAACGCCGCCTGCTCCACCTGCGGGGCATCACGCTGGTGCCGCCGGAACGCAAAATCAAGCACCTCAAAGCCCCGGGCCCCAGCGGGCACGGCCGGGTCCCGAGGCCTGACATGCAGAAAGAAGCCGGGGGCCGTGTCCGCCCGGCGACACGGGGCCCGCAGGTAGGTCAACGTGGTCCCGTCAAGGTACAGGGCAAAGCGCGACCGGGCTACGGGAGGACCCGCCACCGCTGCCCGGTAGGCCGTGCGCACCAGGTCGGTTGAGGGGGCACCGGGCGGCGACACCGGGATGGCCACCCGCCACAGATCGGTGCCCCCGGCAGGCGACACCTGGCCGGCTTCAATGGCCCGGATCGGATAGGTTGGCAAGGGCAGCCGGAGCAGACACCGCCCGTCCACCCGGACGCCGTACCGGCCAAGGGCGAAGAACATTCCCTCAAAGCCCCACTGCCGCCGCCACCGGGGCAGGTCGGCCACCTCCACCGGAAAGACCCGCACCGAGAAGGACCCGCGCAGGTCCACCGGGCCGCAGGCCACCTTGACCCCCATCAAAGTCGGGCCCGCCAGATACAGGGCAAAGCCCGCCCGCAGGACCGGCGGCCCGCCCGTCACGGCCCGGACCACGGTCCGATAGGCGGCCGTGGTGGCGGCGTCCACCCGGGCCGGGGTGAGGGCCGTCACCGTCAGGACGGTGTTGTGGTAAATCTGGCGGGTATAGAGGCGGGGTGCGAAGAGGGGGCCACTCAGGCCACGCCGCAAGGAGGCGTGGTGATCAATCACCTGAAAGTCCCCTGCCGGGGCTCCGCCCGTGGCGAGGAGGAGGCGGCGGCGCACGGCTTCGGGAAGAATGAGGCGGTTGCGACGCGCTTGGCGTTCCATACCGCTCATCTCCAGCGGGATTGGTGCGGTGGGATAGCGGTGGAGGAGATGTTCCAACCCCTCCCGGTACGCGGTCCCCCAGCGGTCCATCTCGTACTGGGTCCCCAGGTAGTCGGGCGTGCGCCGGTCCACCAGGGCGTTGAAATAGACGAACTGGTGGGGATGGAGGGCCATCAGCTTGACGACCACCCCGGCCAGACCCGCTGCGGCCAGCGCGTGGACGCCGGGCCGCAGCCCGGGCCGGGGGCAGACCGCTGCCAGCCAGCGCAGCCCGAACACCGCCAGCAGACACAGCGGCGCATACAGAAAGTAGACCTGACGCCAGCCGTGATAGAGGTTGGCATTGACGACGATGACGGCGACGACCGGGAGTACCAGACAGGCGACGAGCAGCAGGCCGAAGCGGGCGATGGGATTGCGGAACACCTCGCCGGGGTGGCTCAGGCCGCGATGCATCACGGATACTGCTCCTGCCAGACCCAGCAGCAGCACTCCCGGCGGGGTGGTGAGGGCAATCCAGGTCGGAAGGTAGTCCGCGGGAATATCCGGCCAGCGCACCGGCTCGCCCTGGAAGAGGGTCGCACCGAGGGCCGGGTGCTGAGCGAGGACTGCCACGGCCTCGCCCAACGCCAAGGGGTCGCCCCACAGGTAGGGCGAGACCGCGTACAGCGTCAATACGCTGGCCACCACGAACACCCCACCAGTGCTCAGAATGTGCGCACGCGCCGCCCGGCTCCATGCCCGGAACAGGTCGCCCGCCCGCAGGACCACCACCACGACGAACAGCAGCACGCCCATGATGCGCTGGTTGGTCGCCATCCCCACCCCCACCCCGCACAGCACGAACGCCCCAAGGCTCTCCCGCCGCCACGCCCGGTGAATCAGGAACAGGGCCCCCAGGAACAGCACCAGGAAGGGGATGTCCTTGGTGTTGACGAAGGAGTGGGCGTAGAGCCGGGGCTGGAGCACGAACAGCAGCAGGGCGACCAGGGCCAGCCAGCGGCTGTGGAAGAGATGATACACCAGCCGGGCACAGCAGCAGCTGCCGGCGAGAAAGAAGAGGTGGGTCAGCAGATGACGGCTCAGGAAGACCGCCCGGCTGTCGGTGAGGTCCAGCAGCCACTCAACGAACACCAGCGGTACCACGAAGACGACGCCGTAGAACCGGTTGACGGGACCGCCGGGGGACAGCAGGGCCGCTGTGTCCGCCAGCATGTAGTTGACCGCCGCATGGCCGATCCAGCGCTGAATTTGTTCGTCCGCCGCTATGCCGTAGTCGTCAAGGACAGCCACACCCAGGCCGGCCAGGACCGCCAGGGCCAGGAGCGAGCCGCGGGCGAGCATGACATCAACCACCGCCGTGCGCCAGCGTGCCGTGGCCCAGGGCCCGGAGGTTGTGGCGCTCGCCATTCGCTGTTCCAAGATGCAATGCCTTCCTGAGTGGGGGACTTTATACACCTGAGACGAGAGGTTGTGAAGTGAGGGAGACGGGCTGAGCGGTGCAACAGCCTGGAGACGAGGGACGGACAATGCCGAAGTCTCGTCAATCTGTCGGTTATCGTGCAGGCCATCTCAGACCGTGCGGCCGCCCCTCACTGCCCGCTGCGTCTGCGGTCGGGGCTGTTCTCAAACAGAGGGGCTTTTCGGAAACACAGTCCCCAGATAGGATCGGGGCCACCTTTAGCGAAGGAGAGTCCTGTGCAGGATATCCAGGCGATACAGACGCAGCTGCTTGAAGAGCTGGCCGCGGCCAGCTCAGAGCGTGAGCTTGAAGCCGTCCGGGTGCGCTACCTGGGTCGTAAAGGCATCGTCACCCTGTTGCGAAAAAACGCGGATTTTTCACGCATGACCGCGGGCGAAAAAAAGCGCTTCGGCCAGCAGTTCAACCAGCTCAAAGGCTTTGTCGAAGACCAGCTTGACCAAGCCCGCACCGAGCGGCAGGCCAGCCCCCAGCCGCAATTCAGTATTGATATGACGCTGCCGGGTCTGAATAATCGCAGCGGCCATCTGCATCCGGTCTCGCTGGTCCAAATGGAACTGGAAGAGATCGTCCGGGCGATGGGGTTTCGGATCGAGACCGGCTATCACGTCGAGACCGATTTCTACAACTTTGAGAGCCTGAACATCCCCAGCGATCATCCGGCCCGGGATATGCAGGACACCTACTGGCTGACCAACGGCATGTTGCTCCGGACCCATACTTCGGCCAACCAGGTCCGCGCCTTAGAGACCTATGGCGTGCCGCTGCGGGCGATTTTTCCGGGCCGCTGTTTTCGCAACGAGGCCATTGACGCCAGCCATGAGAACACCTTCTACCAGCTCGAAGGGCTGATGGTCGATACCGATATCTCGATCGCCAATCTGATTGCGATGATGAAGACCTTGTTGACGGCCGTCTTTCACCGTGCGGTCACAGTCCGGCTCCGGCCCGGCTATTTTCCCTTTGTCGAGCCCGGCTTTGAGTTGGATATTCGGTGTCTGCTCTGTGACGGCCGCGGGTGTGCCACCTGCCAACGCTCGGGTTGGGTCGAGCTGTTGCCGTGCGGCCTGGTCCACCCCCGGGTGCTGGAGTTTGGCGGTGTTGACCCCGATCGGTATAGTGGCTTTGCGTTTGGCCTGGGCCTGACCCGGCTGGCGATGATGAAGTACAACATCTCTGATATTCGGCTGCTCAACGCGGGCGACCTGCGTTTCTGTGAGCAGTTTCCGGCCTCGGTCTGAACCCATGAAGATCTCGCTCGAATGGATTTCCCAATACGTTGATGTGTCCGACATTGCCCCGGCCACGCTCGCCGAGCGGCTGACAATGGCGGCGGCCGAGGTCGAAGCGGTGGAGACGCTGACCCGCAACCTGGGCGGGGTCCGGGTCGGCCGGCTGGTGTCGGTCGAAACCCTGTCCGACGCCAACTCCTTTGTCCAGGTAGAGTGCGGGACCGACAGGTTGAGCACGGTGTGTGGTGCGCCCAATGTGCGGCCGGGCATGACCTCGGCCTTTGCTCCGGCCGGAACGCGGCTGGCCAACGGGCAGCGCGTAGAGGAAAGACAGATCGGCGGCCGGCCCAGCCAGGGGGTGTTGTGTTCGTCCGAGGAGCTCGGCCTCGGCGGTGGGCATAGCGGGATTCTGGACCTGCCCAACTGCCTCGGCAGCGGCCGTCTGCTGTCAGAGCTGATTCCCCCCGCCGACACGATTCTTGAGATTGATAATAAGAGCCTGACCCACCGGCCCGATCTGTGGGGCCACTACGGCCTGGCCCGCGAGGTGGCCGCGGTCTTGGGCCGGCCGTTGCGACCGCTGGATCGCGCCGACCTGTCGGCCTATGACATCCTGCCGGCCTATCCGCTCAGGCTTGAAGACGCGGAAAACTGCCCCTGCTACTGCTGTCTGGAACTCGGGCTAGCCGCGGTGCCGGCTCCCCTGAGCATTCAGTACCGGCTGCACGCCCTGGGACAGCGGACGTTTAATATCCTGGTCGATCTGACCAACTATATCATGCTTGAACTCGCCCAGCCCATGCACGCCTTTGACGGTGCCCGGCTGCGCGCCGTGCGGATCGCTCCGTTTGGCCGCACTGCCACCTTTACGACCCTGGACGGCCAGGTCCGGGCCATGCAGCCGGACGACCTGATGATCTGGAATGAACACGAGCCGGTGGCCCTGGCCGGCATCATGGGCGGGCTGAACAGTGAAGTCAGCCAGGGCACAACGAGTCTGCTGCTGGAGAGCGCCAATTTCAGGGCGGCGCGTATCCGCCGCACCGCCACCCGCCTCGGGCTGCAAACCGACGCCAGCCAGCGCTTTGAGAAACAGCAGCCGCCGGCCGCAACCAGGCTGGGCATTGAGCGCTTTGTCCACCTGCTGGGCGAGGCCGGCCTCACGCCCGAGGTCCGCTCGCGCTTGACCTCTGCCGGTGAGCTGAAAGACACCGTCCGGCGGCTGAGCATCCCCAAAGACTTTTTTGATCGGCGGCTCGGCAACCCCATCTCCAGTGAGAACATTGTCTCTATCCTGAGCGCTCTCGGGTTTGAGGCCGAGATGGACACGGACGAGCTCCGGGTCGGTATTCCACCGTTTCGGAGCGAGAAAGACATCTCGCTGCCGGTGGATATCCTGGAGGAAGTCACCCGCATTCACGGCTATGACAACATCGAGCCCCGGCTGCCGGATTTTTCGGCCAACACCGTGGCCTTTGACGACAGCCTGCGGACCGAGCACAAAGCCCGGCGACTGCTGGCCCAGGCCTACACCTTTTCAGAAATCCACACCTACAGCTGGTTTGATGAAACCTGGCTGAATACCATCGGCTATGAACCGCCGGCCGCCCTGCGGGTGGCAAATCCCAGCGCTGGGCACAATGTGCGGCTGCGCACCAGCCTGATTCCCAATATCCTGGCCGTGGCCAGGAACAATGCGCCGCACAGCGACCACTTCCGTATCTTTGAGCTAGGGCGGGGCTATTGGGCGGTGGGAGAAACCGACTGCCGGGAGGTCTTGCTCCTGTCTGGAGCCAGCTTTCAGCAGGACAAAATCGCGCCCCTGGAAGACCATTTCCGGACTGTCAAGGGCGCTCTTGAAGCCCTGGCCGGCCAGTTGAATGCGGGGGAGCTGGATTTCGTGCCGGGGACCGAATCTGCCACGCCGTGGCAGACCGCCGGCAGCTATGTTCAGATACGCCGGGGGGCGAAGCCGGTCGGCAGCCTCGGCTTTGTGGCCGGCCCACTGCTGACCGAGCTGGCCGCCAAGGCCCAAGTCGTCTGGTTTGAGCTCGATTTCAGGGCTTTGGCCGGCCCGCTGTTTCCCGAGCTCAGCTACCTGGCCGCCTCTCGGTATCCGGGCTCGTGGTTTGATTTTTCCATTGTCGCGCCGCTCACGACCAGCTTTGCCGAGCTGGTCCGAACCCTGGACGGCTTCTCGCATCCTTTGCTCAAAAAACGCGAGTTTATGACGCGCTATACCGGCATGGGACTTGACCCGGGCCTGGGCAGCTACACGTTTCGGTATTGGATCGAATCACCTGACCGGACCTTGAGCAGAGAGCAAATCGAGGTCTTCCAGCAGGAGTATATCGTCTTCCTGGAGGCCAGAGGCTTGCAGCTGCGCTAGGCAAAGGACAAGGGCTATGGAGACGGTGTTCAGTGGAATTCAGCCCTCCGGCGAAATGCACCTGGGCAACTATCTGGGGGCGGTCCGGAACTGGGTAGACTTACAGAACCAATACCAGTGTTTTTTCTGCGTGGTTGACTACCACGCCATCACCCAGGACTATGAGCGCGAAGCTCTGTCGCGTCAGACCCTGGAGATGGCCACCGACCTGATCGCCTGCGGCATTGATCCCGAGCGGTCGGTCGTGTTTGTGCAGTCGAGCGTGGCCGAGCATACCGAGCTGTGCTGGATTCTCGATACCGTCACGCCGTTTGGCGAGCTGGGACGCATGACCCAGTTCAAGGACAAGGCCGCCAAGCAGGCGGATAATATCAACGCCGGGCTGTTCAGCTATCCAGTGCTCCAGACGGCCGACATCATTCTGTACAAAGCCAGCCTGGTGCCGGTCGGCGTTGACCAGGTCCAGCATCTTGAATTAGCGCGTGAAATTGTCCGCCGGTTCAACAAACGCTGGGGCGACTATTTCCCCGAGCCCCAGGCCCTGCTGTCCAGCACGCCAAAAATTCTGGGCCTGGACGGGCAGGCCAAAATGTCGAAATCGATCGGCAACACCATTGCCCTCGGCGAGGCCGACGAGCCGATTCGCAAACGCCTGGCCACCGCGGCGACCGACCCGCAGCGGGTGCGTCGCAAAGACCCGGGCACCCCGGAGGTCTGCAACCTGCATACCCTGCACACCTTCTTTTCAGACGAAGAGCGCCTGGAATGGGTGCGGGCGGGGTGTCGCACGGCCGCTATTGGCTGTTTTGAGTGTAAGTCGGCCCTGGCCGATACCCTGATCGCCCATTTGCAGAGCATCCGCGAGCGCCGGGCCGAGCTCCAGGCACAGCCCGGCCGGATTGAAGAAATCCTGCATGAGGGTGCCCGCAAAGCCCAAGCAGTTGCCCGGCAGACGCTTGCCGAGGTCCGGGAGCATATTGGTCTGTGGGGACAGAGACCAGCGTGAAACGCTCCGGCACATCCGAAGGAACCTCAAAAGCAGCGGCGGATTCTGGCTCAGTCCCGAGCCACAAGGCGCACGGAGGAGGGGCATGGGGGCTTCCCGCGGTGGCCAGGCGGCGGTTTACCTCGGCGTCCTCGATGTCGCCGAGCGGGTCTTTGGCCGTGAGCCAAGTCGGTCTCTTTTTTCCAACTCGGCCAAAAAACAGTCCCGCCAGGTCTGGGCAGTACGCTCATGCACCCGCGTATGCAGGGCGCACCAGCGCTCCCGCCGTTCGGTCAGATCCATATTCAAGGCCCGGTTGAGGGCTGATGCCGTCCCGTCAATATCGTACGGATTGACAATCAGGGCTTCGGTCAGGTCTTCAGCCGTGCCGCAGAATTGGGACAGGAGGAGCACGCCAGGGTTGTCGGTCTGAGCCGCAATATACTCCTTGGCGACGAGGTTCATGCCGTCCCGCAGGGGCGTGACCAGACACACATCGGCCTCGCGGTAAAACGCGGCCAGCTCTTCTTGGGTGTAGGACCGATACAGATGCCGCACCGGAATCCAGTCGTCCTCAGAGTAGCGTCCGTTGATCTCACCGACGAGGCGGTCAACCTCGCGTTTCTGGTCGGCGTATTCCGGCACCCGGGTGCGTGACGGGGCTGATATCTGGGTCATGGACACCTGATCGCGCCACGACGGGTGACGCTCCAGCAGTCGGTCAAAGGCCAGCAGCCGCTCACAGATACCCTTGGTATAGTCGAGTCGGTCAACGCCGAGCAAGATGCGCCGGCCACGAACCATCTGGCGCAGTTTGCTGGCCTGGCGACTGGCCTCGGGGCTCTTGGCCCAGCCGGCAAAGGTGTCAGGGTCGGTGCCAATTGAGTAGACCCCAAGCTGAACCCTGGCCGTGCCGTGGCGGTAGAGCCGCCCGTCAAATCTGCCGCCAAGCTCCGATTCCAGGGCGTCGGCGCAGTTTCTTCGGTAACGCCGGGTATGAAAACCGACCAGGTTATACGCTTCCAGGTCTTCCAGCAGGGGGCGGGAATGGGGCGATATGGTCAGAATATCGACCGGCGGAAACGGAATATGCAGAAAGAAACCGAGGCGTCCTTCCCAGCCCAGACGGCGCAGCTCCATGCCCAGGGGGATGAGGTGATAGTCATGCACCCAGACCAGATCGTTCGGTTTGAGCAGCGGGGCGAGGTGGGCGGCAAAATAGCGGTTAATGCGCCGATAGGTGCGGTATTCGCCGCTGACGATCCGCACCTGGGCCGGAAAGCTGTGAAACAGCGGCCACAGGGTCCGGTTGCAAAAACTGACGTAAAAATCGTGCACCTCTTCCTCTGACAGATTCACTGTGATGAGTTGGACAGGGCCGATCTGGCGCTTCTGGGGGGCGCGCTGTTCTCGGCGGCGGGTGGTTTTTCCGCTCCAGCCGAACCACATCCCGCCGGTTTCCAGCAGGGCCGGCCGCAGGGCGCTGACCAGGCCGCTGGCCGGCTGGCTACGGGTGTCGGTCGGCGTCTTGGGGGTGGTCAGGTCTGGGGTGCGGTTTGAGACCACGACCAAACGGCCGCTCATTTCTGTTGCCATGCTGATGCTTGCTCCATAGCCGGGGGCATGGTCAGACGGAAGTAGCGAAAACCGCCGCCGCCCCGCCAGTCGACCGCTTTTGACACACCGGTCTGGTCGCTTCCGTTAATAACCCGCCGGAGGCGGGGAAGAATGTGCGAGTGGCACTGCGGGCCGTTTTCAATCAGCAGCCAGCGCCGGCCCATCTTATGGGCGACCGCTCCGGTTGTGCCCGAACCGGCAAAGGCGTCCAGTACCCATTCGTTTGGGCTGGTCGCCATGCCGATGATGCGCTTGAGCAGGGCTTCGGGTTTTTTGCCGTTGAGAAAATCGACGCGGCCCTCGTCGCCCAAGCCAGTCGTTTTGATATCCGACCAGAAGTCTCCCGGATGGACGCTCAGGTAATCATCGGCAAATAAAACCCGCATACGCGGCTGGGCCGCGGCCGGGTTGTAGTCGGCTTTGATCACATACAGTTTGCGCTGTGGCGTCTCCACCGTGAAGGTCCCGCAGGGGCTGGGCAGCCCGGGGCGGCGGTGGTCGGCCAGGCGCTTGGCCGTCGCGCTCGTGGCGCAGGTCCGAACGATCCGCCAGGCGTTCTGGTAGCGCCAGTCGTGCTGGCCGGTCCCGGCCGCCGCTTCCCGCCGGTAGACGCTCTCGGCCGGCTCAAAGCGAAACCGGGCGCAAATCGCATCGGCGTGTTCGACATCGGCCGGGCTGCGGTCCGGGTTGGCGATAATCGCCTTGAGCCGCCGCACCTCGGTGTGGCTCGTCTGAGTAAGCGCCAAGCTATACTCGTGGTCCCAGCCGCCCTTAGGCACCCGTTCGAGGTGCAGGCCACGGATCCCCGACTTGCCGGCCAGGATCACATACTCCTTGAGTTTGGGCAGGCCACCGTATTTGAGAACATTGGCCATTTTGACGCCGGTTGGTTCGGCCATTTTGACGCACACGACCTTGAGGTTGCGCTCCTCAAACAGTTCGGCCAGCAGCAGATACAGGCGGACAAATTCGTTATCGTCAATCTGCACTGCCAGCAGACCGTCGCCGCGCAACAGCGCGTGCAGCAGGCTGAGACGGGGTCGCATAAAGTCCAGCCAGCGCGTAGACCCCAGGGAGTCATACAGGCTGCTGGCGGTAGTATAGGGCGGGTCAATGTAGACGCATTTGACGCTTTCGCTGAACTCGGGCAGCAGCGCTCGCAGGACTGGCAGGTTATCGCCGAAGATCAGCCGGTTGCAGCCCGATTCGTGCCGCAGACCCCGCTGCGGAGCGATGTATGAGTAGCGGGGCTCTTCCTGGAGGGCCGGAAGAGGGGGGGATGGTGGTGCTGTCATGTGTGCCTCAGTGGTGTCAATGGACTTACTCAGCTGACTATAGCCGACCTGACCACAAACCCCAAGGCGATTCCAGCCGGACGGTCCGCCACACATTGACAGTCGAGGCTCCTGGCGCTAGACCTCGGGGTGCAACAGTGCCCACACAGGAGCAGGCTGCATGGACAAGCTGCGTGTCATCTCGGCTGACTCACATATGACCGAACCGCCCGACCTGTGGACCGCCCGGCTGGACAGGCGGTTTCAGGAGCGGGCCCCGCGGGTTGTTCGCCACCCGGACAAACCCGGTCATTTTTTCACCGCGCCCGGTATCGCCCCGTTTCCGGTGGCCGGCGGGTTTTCAACCGGGCGGAGTGGCGAAGCGCTCAAGGCGCACCTGAAGAGCGGCTACGAAGCGGCTCGCCCAAGCGGCTGGGACCCGGTTGAGCGGCTCAAGGATCAGGACATTGACGGGGTCGAGGCTGAGGTGCTCTATACCACCCTGGGTCTGGCCCTGTTTCAGCTCAGCGATGTTGCGCTCCAGCAGGCGTGCTTTCGGGTCTACAACGACTGGGTGGCCGAGTTTCGCTCCCACAGTCCAAAACGCCTCCATCCGGTTGCCCTGGTCTCGCTCGAAGAGATTCCGGCCGCGGTCACAGAACTGCACCGCGTCGCCAGGCTCGGCCTCAAGGGCGGGATGATCTGGGGCGCTCCGCCGGCCGACCGGCCGTATTACAGTCCGCTGTACGATCCGTTCTGGGCCGCGGCCCAGGACCTTGGGCTGCCGGTCTCGCTCCATGTGGTGACGAGCCGTGAGACCAACGACCGGGTGGTGATGAACGCCGGCTCAAGCGGGCCGGTCAACCAGACCGCGCTGCGCTTTGTGCATCTCTTCAACGAGGTCCAAAAGTCACTCAGCACCTTTATCCTCGGTGGGGTGCTCGAGCGTTTCCCGGGCCTCAACATTGTCTCGGCCGAGAGCGATGTGGGCTGGTTTGCCCATTATATGCACCGTCTGGACCACGCCCAGGAGAAGTTTGGCGCGATGGTCCAGCAGCCCTTGTTGATGAAGCCCAGCGACTATGCCCGTCGCCAGGTCTGGGCCACCTTTCAGGACGACCCGGTCGGTCCGGCCAATTATCGTTTCTTTGGTGCGGATAACTTTATGTGGGCCTCGGATTTTCCGCACACCGACACCACATGGCCCAACTCACGCCGGGTCATTGCCCGGGACTTTGCCGGCGTGCCGGCACACATCACCCGCAAGATCGTGTCGGAGAACGCGGCACGCCTGTACCAGATTGAGCTGGATTAGTCCGGGCCGGCCTGCCTGTCCCTCGACATTCAGACTGTGGCCGGCTCGGGCCTGGCGTCGCGGGCCTCTGCCGGTACGGGTTTGATGTCCCATACCAGGCCGACCCACGACAGCATGACAATGATGTAGTAGGTGAGATCGATTTCCCACCAGTAGAAGCCCTGCCGGGCGGTGTTGGGGTAGTGGTGGTGGTTGTTATGCCAGCCTTCGCCAAAGGTCAGCAGGGCCAGCAGCCAATTATTGCGGCTGGTGTCGGTCGTCTGATAGCGGCGTGTGCCGATAACATGGGCCACCGAGTTGATCGTGTAGGTGATGTGGTAGAGGACGACGGTTGACACAAAGAACCAGACCAGCATTTGCATGCCGCTGGTACCGAGTTCGGCGGGCAGGAAGACCCCCAGGAAAAACACCGCCGCGCCGGCCAGAAAAGAGACCAGCAGGTCAAAGCGGTCCAGAAAGCGCAGCTCTGGGAACTTGGCAAAATCTGGAATGAGCTTGAACTTGGTGGGAAAGTTGACCGGTGCTGTAAACCAGCCCATATGACTCCACAGGAAGCCGTGCTGGACGGGCGAGTGGGCGTCTTCCGGCTGGTCGGAATGGGCGTGGTGGTGGCGGTGGTGGGCGGCCCACCACAGGGGGCCGCGCTGGATGGCCGAAGTGCCAATCACCCCGAGCAGAAACTGAAACCAGCGTGAGGTCTTAAACGTCCGATGCGAAAAATAGCGGTGGTAAAAGCCGGTAATGGCAAACGTCCGCAAGACATACAGGAAACCGGCCACCGCCACCGCCGGCCAACTCCAGCCCACCCAGATCACCCCCACGCACATCAGGTGGATGGTGATGTAGGGGGAAATGCGAAACCAATCGGGGCGTTGCTCGCCTTCTTCTGAAACGAGTGTTTTCGACCGGGCCTCAGCGTCAATGTAGCGTAGAAACGTGTCAGCAAACGGAATGCGGCTCACTGTGCTCTTCTCCCTCGTGCTCTTCCCCCTCAGCCTCACCCCGGGCCTGCCTGGTATGTAGCAGACCCCCTGCGGGCCGTGTCAGCAGGCCGGTCCCGGGCAGGTCCCTATCTACCCAGCCGGGCAAAGGAAGTCAATCACACCCGGAAAAAATGTCAGTCCCCTGAAAGGATATCCGGCTTCCCATCCCAGTGCTATAAGCATGTGAGGACGGCTTGAAGAGGAGGGGGAATATGTCTCGTGGTCTTGTGAGCGCTGGCTTGGCACTGCTCGGCGTACTGCTCGGCGGCGTGTACGTCCTCAGTACGCCACGCCAGCCACAGACGGTCCGGGCCAGCCTGTCGGTGGGCCAGGTGTTGGGGGGCGACACGGCCGGTTTTGCCCGGGCCGTGTCGCCGCGCGCGCTGTCGTTCCCGCGCGATCACGGACCGCATCCTGCGTATCGAACCGAGTGGTGGTATTACACCGGCAATCTTGAGGCCGCGGGCGGGCGTCATTTTGGTTTCCAGTTGACCTTTTTCCGGTCGGCCCTGGCCGCCGAGGTGGCAGCTCGTGAGTCTGCCTGGGCAACGGCCCAGGTCTATATGGCCCACCTGGCGCTGACCGATGTGGACGCGGGACGCTTGTACGCCTTTGAGCGCTTCAGCCGCGCCGCCCTCGGACTTGCCGGGGCGCGGGCCAAGCCGTTTCAGGTGTGGGTTGAAGACTGGTCGGCCAGGGCCGAGGGCCCGGACGGTCTGCCGGTGCGCTTGCGGGCCGGGCAGGGTGAGATTCGTCTTGAGCTGCAACTCCACAGCGCTAAACCGGTTGTCCTGCACGGCGACCGGGGGCTGAGTCAGAAGGGGCCGGAGGTGGGGAACGCGTCGTACTACTACTCGCTGACCCGGATGCCGACCCGGGGAACGATTCATATCGCTGATGAGACGTTTCACGTCAGCGGGGCGAGCTGGATGGACCACGAGTGGAGTACCAGCGTGTTGGGAGAAGACTATCGGGGCTGGGACTGGTTTGGGCTCCAGCTGTCTGACGGCAGTGAGCTGATGTTTTTTCGGCTCCGGCGGGCCGATAGCCAGCCCGACGGGTTCAGCGGCGGAACCCTGGTCCGGCCCAACGGCGAGACCCTGCGCCTTGACCAGGCCGATATCCAGGTTGAGGTGGACGCATACTGGCGCAGTCCGCGCGACGGCACCCGCTATCCGGCCGGCTGGCGGTTCCAGATTCCTGCCGAGCGGCTGAGCTTCGAGCTGCGACCGTATGTGGCCGACCAGGAACTGCCGCTGTCCATCCGCTATTGGGAGGGGGCGGTGGCACTCCGGGGCCATGTCGCTGGCCGACCGCTGAGCGGCCACGGCTATGTTGAACTGACCGGTTATCACACTCCCTCCCCCGAGGCCTCAGGCTTGGTCCGCTCCCCGTAAGCGCCTCAGCCATGCCGACTTTTACTCACCGTTCGCGTATTCCAGCCCCGGCCGAGGCGGTCTTTGGCTGGCACGCCCGGCCCGGGGCTTTTGAGCGTTTGGTGCCCCCCTGGCAGCCGGTCGAACTTGTGGAGCGGAGCGGGGGCATTGAAGACGGCGCGCGGGTCGTCCTGCGTCTGCGTCTCGGTCCCTTTTCCCGGACCTGGGTCGCCGAACATCTGGACTATGAAGCTGGTCGACAGTTCCGTGACCGTCAAGTGCGCGGACCGTTTGCCCGCTGGGAGCACACCCATCGGGTTGAAGCAGACGGAGACGCGGCCTGCTATCTCGAGGATCGGATCGAGTACGCTCTGCCCCTTGGGCTGCTTGGCGCGGTGTGCGGCGGGGCGCTCACCCGGCGTACCCTTGACCGGCTGTTCACCTATCGGCATACCATGACCCGGCAGGATGTGGTGGCCCACGCCGCCATACAAGGAGGAGTGCCGATGCACATTGCTATAACCGGGGCCAGTGGACTGCTCGGCTCAGCGCTGCTGTCTTTTCTGAGCGGCGGAGGACACCGCCTGACCCGCCTCGTCCGCTCGACCGCCACCGCTGGAGCCGCTGGGATCGAATGGGACCCCCGGACCGGGCGCGTGGAAGCGGGCGACCTTGAGGGCCTCGACGGGGTGGTTCACCTGGCCGGGGAGAATATCGCCGCCAAGCGCTGGACTGCCGGACAGAAAGCCCGCATCCGGGACAGCCGGGTTGCCCTGACCCGACTGCTGAGCGAGACCCTGGCCCGGCTCTCGCGGCCGCCCAAGGTCTTGGTGTGCGCCTCGGCCATTGGATTGTACGGCGACCGGGGGGCCGAGCTGATGTCAGAGGACAGTCCGGCCGGCAGCGGATTTCTGGCCGAGGTGTGTGAGGCGTGGGAAGCGGCCAGCCAAGTGGCCCGGGACGCCGGCATCCGCACCGTGCTGCTGCGCCTCGGCGTCGTGCTCAGCCCGGCCGGTGGTGCGCTGGCCAGGATGCTGCTGCCGTTCAGGCTGGGAGCCGGCGGCGTGATTGGCACTGGAGAGCAGTACTGGAGCTGGATCAGTCTGGACGACGTGGTCGGCGCGATCCATCATGCGCTGATGAGCGAGACGCTTGCGGGGCCGGTCAACGCCGTGGCCCCCCGGCCCGTCACCAACCGGGAGTTTACGAAAACCCTGGGCAGGGTCCTGAGCCGGCCGACGCTGCTTCCCCTGCCGGGATTTGCCGCCCGGCTGGCCCTCGGCGAGATGGCCGACGCGCTGCTGCTGTCCAGCACACGGGTTGAACCCGCTCGGCTGCTGGCCAGCGGCTACACCTTTCGTCAGCCCGAGTTGGAAGGCGCGCTGCGCCACTGTCTGGGCGAGTAAATTATGGATAGATGCCGCGCTGAGTCATGGCCGCAGCCACCCGCTCAATAGCCAGCGCCTGGGACGCGGTGCGGCTGTCGATCCGTTTTCCGTGTGCCAGACGGGAGACCTGCTGAAAGCCGCGGACCATGATCTGACGCAGGCGTTCGTTGATCTCGTCTTCGGTCCAGAAGAAGGATTGTAGACCCTGGACCCACTCAAAGTAGGATACGCTTACCCCACCGGCGTTACACAGCACATCGGGAATAATGGACACCCCCTTGCTAATCAGTATCTCGTCGGCCTCCGGGGTGAGCGGGCCGTTAGCCCCTTCGGCCACGATCCGGGCCCGAACAGCCCCGGCGTTGGCCGCGGTAATCTGGTTTTCCAGGGCACACGGCATCAATACCTCGCACTCCAGCCGGAGCAGTTCGGCGTTGCTGATCGGCTCGGCCTGGGGGTAGCCGCTGACCGTCCCGTGCCGGTGCGCGTGGCGCAACAGCTCACGGCAGGCTAGCCCGCCCGGATTATACACGCCGCCGCCGGCGTCGCTGATGGCAATGATCTTGGCCCCGCGTTCCTGGGTCAGATAGGCCGCCGGTGCCCCGACCTTGCCAAAGCCCTGGACCGCGACCCGCGCGCCCTCAATGGGAATTTTTCGGCGCTTGAGGGCTTCGAGGGTAGTAATCATGACGCCCCGTCCGGTGGCCTCGCGCCGGCCGAGCGAGCCGCCAATGACCAGGGGTTTACCGGTCACGACGGCCGGCACGGAATAGCCGTGGTGCATGGAATAGGTGTCCATGATCCAGGCCATCTCGCGCTCGCCGGTGCCGACATCCGGGGCCGGGATATCGCCCTGGGGGCTCATCAGCACGCTGATTTCGGTCGCATAGCGGCGGGTCAGGTTTTCGAGCTCCCGGACCGACAGTTCCTGCGGGTCACACACCACCCCGCCCTTGGCCCCGCCGTAGGGAATGCCGAGCACCGCGCATTTCCAGGTCATCCACATGGCCAGGGCGCGGATCTCGTCGAGGCTGACCGCGGGATGGTAGCGCAGCCCGCCTTTGGTCGGCCCGAGGGCGACATTGTGGTGGACCCGGTAGCCGGTAAACGCCCGCACCGAGCCGTCGTCCATCTCGACCGGAAAGTTGACCGTCAGCTCGCGCTTGGGCAGGCGCAGATGGGCGACAATGCTGGGGTTGATGTCAACATGCTGGAGGGCTTTGTCAAACTGTTGCAGCGCGGCGGCGTACAGATTCTCGGTCATGCTCTTCCCACGAGCCCGGACCGGCTCAGCTCAGGCCGTAGCAGTCCAGGACATTTTTCCCCAGCAGCCCAGGCCGGGCCGACTCCGGCAGCAGGGAGACGAGGGCAATCAGGTTGGGGATGTACTCGGGCGGATGGTCGGAGTGGGGGAAGTCGCTGGCCCAGAAAAACCGGTCTTCGCCCACAAAGGGAATGACCCCGGCAACCGAGCGTTCGTCAGGGTCGCCCGAAATCCAGCACTGCCGCCGAAAATATTCGCTGGGCTTGTTTTTCAGCGGCACGCTTTTGCCCAGCGGTGACTCGTAGGCGGCGTCCATGCGCTCAATCCAGTAGCCGGCCCAGCCGGCCCCGACCTCCAGGACAATGACCTTGAGGGCTGGAAACAGGTCAAACACGCCGTACTGGAAGAGGGTAGTGAACCCCTCGCGGATGACGTTGCCGAGGGCCACATTCTGAAAAAAGGCGGTATCTTTGCCGGTCATCTTGCCGAAGCGGGTCGGGGCGGCCCAGTGCGGCTCAAACGACGGATGAATGCCGAACGGCAGGCCGAGCTCCTGGGCCGCGGCAAAGATACGGTGATGGTCGGGGTGGCCGTGGGCCTTGCGGCTCCAGATAAACGGCGGGGCGAAAAAGCCCTTGACGCCGTCTTTGGCCGCCCGGCGCAGTTCGGCCTCGGCCAGCTCGGGCAGCCCAAACGGAATATGGGCAATCGGAATCAGCCGCCCACCTGAATCCGAACAGAAGTCTACGATCCAGCGGTTGTAGGCCCGGGCATAGGCCATTGACAACTCCAGGTCGTCGCACTCCGGCTCCCACAGCAGCCCCAGGGTCGGATAGAGAAAGGCACGCTCGATGTTCTCGATGTCGAGGCGCCGGAGGCGCTCTGCGGGGTCCATCGAGCCAAACGAGGCGTTATCAACATAGCCGCTGCCGGTCGGCTCGCGTTCGTAGCGGAAACCGCCTAACTGGTCCATCACGCCCAGGCTCGAGGGCGTTCCGCGGCGGACCATTTTGCACGGCTTGCCGTTGACTTCGAGGTATTCAAGGCCGTCGGCGTCCTTGCGGATGCGGACCGCCCGGTCGCGGTAGTGCGGTTCCAGATATTTTTCCCACAGGTCTGGGGCTTCCAGAATATGGCCGTCGGCGTCAACCGCCCCGGACATGGGCAAACTCGGCAATTGTGGAGGCGTCATCGTCTCCCTCCTTTCGGCGCACGCTCTAGCAGTACGATGAAAAGCATACCTCGGCCGACTTTTGAAGAGCCCCCGGGCGGGCGGCCAGTGCGGCCGGCCTGTTTCCCTCGGCCTGCGCCTTCGCTAGGATAGGCGCAAAAGGAGAAGCGCTTATGCCTGGACCGCTTGCTGGCTACCGCGTCGTTGATGTGACGCAGATGTTGTCTGGCCCAATGTCAACCATGATCCTGGGCGATCAGGGGGCAGACGTGATTAAGGTCGAGCCGCCCGAGGGCGGGGACCTGACCCGTGCCTTTGGCAGCAAGGGCATCTCCCCGGCCTTTACCATGATTAACCGCAACAAACGCTCGCTCGCCCTGAACCTGAAGCACGAGCGGGGGGTTGGGCTGCTCAAACAGCTGGTTGCCGAGTCGGACGTTTTTGTCCAGAACTTCCGGCCCGGGACGGTCGAGCGCATGGGCATCGGTGAGTCCGCCCTGCGTGCGGTCAGGCCCGCGCTGATCTATGTCTCAATCAGCGGCTTTGGCGAGGTCGGGCCGTATACCCACAAGCGGGTGTATGATCCGGTGATTCAAGCCCTGTCCGGCCTGACCGATATCCAACGCGACCCGGTGAGCGGGCGGCCCAGGATGATGCGCCTGGTCATTCCAGACAAGGTGACGGCGCTGACCGCGGCTCAGGCGATCACCGCCGCCCTGCTGGCCCGGGAGCGGACAGGCAAGGGCCAGCATGTGCGGCTGGCAATGCTGGACGCGGTGGTGTCCTTTCTGTGGCCGGAGGGCATGGCCGCTCATACCTTTGTGCGCGATGGTGAGGCGACCTCACGACCGCCGGACACGCGCGACCTGATCTTTGAGACTGCCGACGGCTATATCACTGCCGGCGCAATGTCGAACAAGGAGTGGGCTGGCCTGGTCCGGGCGCTGGACAAACCGGAGTGGCTTGAAGACGAGCGTTTTTGCACTCCGGCCAGTCGGATGAAGCACGCCGATGCCAGGCTTGAGATGACCGCGGCGGTCATCTCAACGCGGACGACCGCCGAGTGGCTGGACCGTCTCGATGCCGAGCAGGTGCCGTGCGCGCCAGCCCTCAGCCGTCAAGACATGCTGACCAACGAGCAGCTCCTGGCCAACCGGCTGATCGTCGAGGCCGAGCACCCGCATGTTGGCCGCACCCGCATGACCCGCCCCGCGGCCCGCTTTGAGGCAACGCCGGCCGACCTGCGCCTGCCGGCCCCCATGCTGGGCGAGCACACCGAGCAGGTCTTGACCGAGCTTGGCCTGTCGTCAGCCCAGATTGCCGACCTGCGCGCCGGTGGTGTGTTCGGCTGAGTTGATCGGCACTGCTGTGGCAGGATTCTCCCTCCTGGCTCCAAGCCCGACTCTGACAGACACGAGAGGCCCGGTCCCGGCTTGATCCCGACGGAGTTTCTGAAACACTCCCCAGACATGGCCCCTCCGCTGCTCGAACTGCGCCGCTTGACCAAGGTGTATCAAGAGGGCGAGCGGTCCCATCCGGTCTTGCGTGAGCTCAACCTGACGATTCGGGCTGGCGAGTTTGTCGTCCTGTTGGGGCGCAGCGGTTCGGGGAAATCGACCCTGCTGAATCTGATCAGCGGGATCGATAGGCCGACCTCGGGCGAGGTGCTGATGTATCCCGGTCGGGCCGAGCGGGGTCCGCTGTCCCTCGCCCGGCTCAGCGAGCACCAACGCACCCTTTTCCGCCGGCGGCATATCGGCTTTGTCTTTCAGTTTTTTAATCTGCTGCCAACGCTCAGCATCAAAGAGAATATCCTGCTGCCCTTGGAACTGAACGGCTGGGACGCGGTGCGGGCAGAACGGGCCAGCTTGGCCATGCTTGACCGGGTCGGCTTGGCCGACCGGGCGGACGATTTTTCTGATCGCCTGTCCGGTGGTGAGCAGCAGCGGGTGGCGATTGCCCGCGCCCTGGTCCATAAGCCGCTCCTCATTCTGGCCGATGAGCCGACCGGCAATCTGGACAGTGAGACCGGCCGCACGGTGCTTGATTTGCTCGACCGTCTGAGCCGTCAGGCCGGCAAGACCCTGCTGCTGGTCAGCCATAGCCGAGAGGTCGTCGGCATGGCCGACCGTATTTTCAGTATTCAAGACGGCCATCTCTCCGAACGACCGGCCGAGGAATTGCGATGAGCCGTGTACTGTGGCGGGCCAGCCTGCGCTATCTGCTCCACCGTCCGTGGCAAATGGGCCTGTCTTTTGTGGGGGTGGCCCTTGGCGTGGCGGTTGTGGTGGCCATTGACCTGGCCAACAGCAGCGCCCAGCGCGCCTTTTTTCTGTCAACCGAAAGTGTGGTGGGCCGGGCCACGCATCAGATTGTCGGCGGTTCGCACGGGATTGCCGAGGAGATTTTTCGCGCCGTGCGGGCTCAGGCCGGTGTCCGGCTGGCGGCTCCGGTGGTAGAGGGCGATATGGCCGCGCCCGACTATCCGGGCCGGACCTTTCGGGTGTTTGGCGTTGACCCGTTTGCCGAAGCTCCGTTTCGGCCCTACTTGGCGCAGCTGAACGCGCAGACCGCCCTGGTGTCCTTTTTGACCCGGCCGGCAACCGCTGTCATGTCGTATGAAACGGGTCGTCAGCTTGGTCTCAGCTTGACCGCCGGCCAAGACGGTGCGCAGCTCACCGTTCGAGCCGGCGGCGTCCGGCACCGGCTCAGCATTATCGGCCTGCTGGAGCCGTCCGATGGTCTGAGCCGCCGGGCGCTCGACAGCCTGCTGGTGGTTGATATTGCGACCGCCCAAGAACTGCTGGGCATGACCGGGCGTTTGAGCCGGATTGATCTGATTATTCCGGCTGGGCCGGTCGGCAGGACAGAGCTGGACACAATTCGGTCGGTGTTACCGCCCGGGGCCGAGGTCCGCAGCGCGGCCGCCCGCTCGCAGTCTGTGGCCCAAATGACCCGCGCCTTTCGTCTGAATCTGAGCGCGCTGAGTTTGTTAGCTCTGATTGTCGGCATGTTTCTGATCTATAACACGATGACCTTTTCGGTTGTCCAGCGTCGCAAGCTGATTGGGACCCTGCGCGTGGTCGGCGTCACCCGCCCGGAAATTTTTGGCCTGATTGTAGCCGAGGCTGCTCTGCTCGGCCTGCTCGGCACTGCCGCTGGACTCGCCTTGGGGGTTGTTCTGGCCCAGGCGCTGGTCCGGCTGGTGACCCAGACGATTACCGACCTGTACTTTGTCCTGAGCGTGCGCGAGCTGACGATTAGCGGGCTGGGACTGCTCAAAGGGCTGGGTTTGGGCCTCGGGGCCAGCCTGGTGGCCGCCCTGGCCCCGGCGGTGGAGGCCACGGCTACCCAGCCGCGGGCGGTACTGAACCGCTCAACCCTCGAAGCGCAGTCGCAACGGGCCGTGCCGTGGGCGGCTGCGGCCGGCGTGTGCCTGATGCTGCTCGGGGCGGGCCTGCTGCTGCCTGGCCGCGATCTTATCCTGAGCTTTGCCGGCCTGTTTGCGCTCTTTCTGGGCTGTGTCCTGGTCACGCCAGCGGCCGTGGTTGGCGCGTTGCGGGCAGTCTGGCTGCTGGTCGGGCCGCGGGCGGATATTGTCTGGCACCTGTGTATTCGTGGCGTACTGGCCTCGCTGAGCCGGACCGCGGTCGCGATTGCCTCCCTTATGGTCGCCGTGTCGGTGACGGTTGGGGTGGGCATCATGATTGAGAGTTTTCGGCAGACGGTGGCCTGCTGGCTGGAGAATGTCCTTCAGGCCGATATCTATATTGCTCCTCCCAGCCTGGTGTCGCGCTGGAATGAGGGTCGGCTGGACCCGGCCCTTGTCGCCCGTCTGTCGTCCGCCCCGGGGGTTCGGGCGGTGAGTGCCTATCGGCGCGTGTCGGTGGAATCGCCAAGCGGCCGGGTCCAGCTGGTTGCCCTCCAACGCGATATCAGCCGGCAGACCACCTACCGTTTTATTGAGGGCCAGCCGGAGCTGGTGTGGCCCGCCTTTGAGGCCGAATCCACGGTCATTGTGTCAGAGCCATACGCCTACCATCACCGGCTGCGGCTGGACGATCATGTCCGCCTGCGGACCGACCGGGGGCTGCACAATTTTCGGGTTGTCGGAATTTTTGCCGATTATGGCTCAGACCGGGGGCTGGTGATGATGAGCCGGCGGACATATGAGCGGTTTTGGCACGACCGGGGCGTGTCCTCGCTGGGCCTGTGGGTGGGTCCTGAACGGGAGGTGGCGGCAATGGTCGCCTCGCTGCGGCGGCTGGTCGGCCCGGAGCAGGAGGTCGTGATCCGATCGAACCGGGACTTGCGGCACGCCTCGCTGGAGATTTTTGACCGGACCTTTACCATTACCTCTGTGCTCCATCTGCTGACCACCGCGGTGGCCTTTATCGGCGTGCTGAGCGCCCTGATGGCCCTCCAGCTGGAGCGCGAGCGCGAACTCGGCGTGCTGCGGGCGACCGGCTTTACGCCGCGTCAGGTGTGGGGCCTGGTCACGGCCCAGACCGGCGTGATGGGCCTGTTGGCCGGTCTGTTGGCCCTGCCGGTCGGCCTGATGCTCGCCTCGGTGCTGGTGTTTGTGATCAACCGCCGCTCGTTTGGCTGGACGCTGGAGTTGGAGATTATCCCTGGCCTGCTCATCCAAGCGGTGGTCCTGGCCGTGGTGGCCGCGCTGCTGGCCGGGGTCTATCCGGCCTTCAGGATGGCCCGGACCTCGCCGGCGCTGGCCTTGCGAGAGGAGTAGGGCAGGCAGGAGCGGCATGGGCAAAGTGCATACGGTGTTTTTCTTTATCGAAAACCTTGAGGCTGTCTTTGGTCAGAAAACTCCGAAGTTTTTTCGCGCTTCCCCAGCGCAGACAAGGGGCAGGTCATTACGTCGCGTGCATAGCCGCGGCCTTGTGCGTGCCAGTATACAGCGTGCTGCCGTCCGGCGCGTGCTCCCGCGCTTGGAGAAGCCCGCAATCACCGCGGACTACCAGAGTGATGCAGCTTCCGTTGGCCTTGCCGCAGGTGAACGGGATGGGCGCGAAGGTGTGCTCTTTGGTCATGCCTCGCCTCTTTTCATTCCTGGTCTTCGGGCCGGGGTGCTGACTCCGCGGGCGGCGACACAGGAACGAATCCCTGTACGGGCTCCTGCCAGCGGAGAAGCGCGGATTCCCCGGGGCTCGGAAAATCGTCCACCACAACATCCTTCTCGCTTCTCGGCTTCGCGGATGTACTCTTGCCCGAGCGTGGTCACGGTGAACTGGTTACGGCTGATTGTCTTCCCGTCCACCACAAGCGCCGCGGTGTATTACCCATCCCCCATCAGGTTCCAGTTCCAGACCAGGATGAAGCCGTTCTCCCGGTCACCGCAAACCGCTTCCGTGTCCGCCCGGTCCAGGCCGCGCGCGGTGGCCGGCAGCCGAAGCCCGTCATCAATGTAAATCTCGGTAAATCTCGACTTCTTGCCCCTCACACACCCAGCCGCGGATATACCCTATGCCGCTCTGGAATGAGTTGGGGCCTGGGACTTCCAGATTGCCGACGGGTTCGTCTGCTTCCGGCTCGGGGGCGGGCGCGGGTGGTGGTGCGGGTGTGTGTGGTCTTGGTGATGGGGCTGTTGCTGGGCAAAGGCCGGCCGTACAGGTCATAGCCCGGGGGCAAGCGTGGGCTCACTATGTGACCTTCCGGGGGAATGCGTCACAACTGTTAGTGCTGGCTTCCGGGTTCGTAGAGCAGAAGGACCCGAACGCGAACAAGACTGCCATGACGATGCAGAGGAATCGGCACACGCTCCGCCAGAAACCGCCTTCACGGACGAGAACCGGATACGGGCCAGGATGCGCGTTCTGTTGAACTTGGTTTTTTCTCAATCACTTTCATATCTTCTCCTTTTCGGTCGCAAAGGCAGCTATTCAAAAATGGTTGGGGTGAAACTTGGCAAAACGGGCCATAGGCCGCGCCGTAGCACGCCAACCTGAGCCGTGCCAGCCCAGGAGCCAGGCACAAAAAGCCCGGCAGAAAGCCCGGCGTAGCGACAGCGGCTCAGCTATGGTACTGCTGCGGTCATGCAGGTGATCGGACATCGGGGGGCCGCGGCCCTGGCACCCGAAAATACCTGGGCCAGTTTTGACCTGGCGGTCTCTCTGGGGGTTGACGCGATTGAAACCGATGTGCGGGCAACCAGCGACGGAACACTGATCCTGCTCCATGACGAACGGCTCGCCCGGACCACCAACGGCCAGGGCTTTGTGCGGGAAACGCCGTGGTCGGTGATCAAAACCCTGGACGCTGGGGGCTGGTTCGGGGCCGAGTTTCGGGGGGCGCGTGTGCCGCTGTTTGGCGAGACCCTGGCCCGCTATGGCCGGCGGGTGCCGCTGGTTGTTGAGATCAAGCAGCTTGACCTTGAGGTGCGGGTCCTGGAGCTGGTCCGGGAGCGTGGCCTGCTAGGCTCGGTCGCTTTTACTTCGTTCTATTTTCCGGTCGTGCAGAATCTCAAGCTGCTGGCCCCTGAGGTCACGGTCGGCTTTCTGGCCTCTGATGTGCAGGAGCAGACGGTTGAGCGGGTCCTTGCGGCCGGACTTGACCAGTTCTGTCCTCCGGCCAGGGCTCTCTCGCCGGCCCAGGTCCGCGCCTGGCAGGGCCGGGGGCTGGACATCCGGGCTTGGGGGGCGCATGACCCCGAGTTGATGCGGGCGGCCATTGCCGCCGGGGTGAACGGCATGACCGTGGATTTTCCCCACCTGCTGCTGGAAGCCCTGGGCCGCCGGCCAGCTCAATCCAATCCTGGCTGGGAGTTTTCGGGTTCTACCGGGAGGACGCAAAGCAGAAATCTGTCCCCTGTTTCACGGCAGTTTTTGCCTGAGTAGGTGTCATTCGGACTTCCTGGCCTCGCGTGGCCTTTACCTCTATCAGCCAGCTTTGGCCTTCTCGATCCAATCCGATGCCCATTTCCTTGTCATCGTCTTCGATACAATCATGCTCAATCTCGAAGTCCGATCCAATGGGTTTTCGCCTTACGGTGAAACCTGCACCTTTTTGAGAAAGCCTTTCGTGTCTAGCGCTTGCCATACGGCTGAATCGGGCACGGCCTCAAAGAAGTCAGCCGCCAAAATGTAGCGCCACGGAAAAAGCTCGGAGTACGGCTGAAGGTCTTCGGGCCATGCTCTGACAGGGGCGAGTGGTTGATTGTCGTCCTCTTTGGAGAGTTCCAGCCTGAAAGCCCTCAACTCACCGGAATCGCTTTCTTTTGCGAACACCGGGAAGCCGCGCAAGCGGCCCCGATCTTCCTGGCCGGCAATCCATGCGAAAAGACGCACGCTCGCCTGTACGAAGTTGTTGTCAGGTTCTTCCTGTCGTTTTTGGAGCTTAGTAATGATCTGTTGAACGACATAGCCGCTTTCCCAATCTCCAGCGCCTTTTTCGTGGGCGAGGGAATCAAGGCGCTTGGCGCGCAGCTCTTGTCGAATCTCCCAGCCAGGCAACTCTGCAATATCTTTCAGTTTTTCGGCTATGTCCTGGTCACGGTACAGATTGGAAAGCTCGTCCGGAAAACCGGCCTGGGCGGGGAAAATCAAAAGGCGACGAATTCCATCATCTATTGTCGGCGACAACAGGGGGGTGGTGAGAGAACTACTCCCATATTGTCCGATCGTCTCTTCATTCTCAACTTTTGTCGAGACGTGGTAGATGAGGTGGGCTATTTCCTCCTTTGTGAACCTGGTTCCATTGCGCCGAAAGATGTTGTACCCCTGGCTTTGGGGAAAATGGGCGGGGCTAGGAGGAGGACGCGGCGAGCTGCTTCAGCTTGCTACGGATGCTCTGGACAAGGCTTTCGTAGGAGGATTTGTTGATGATCCGGTTGAATTGGGTCCGGTAGTTGCGGACCATGCTGACATTTTCAATCACGACATCGTAGATGAGCCAACGCCCTTTGACCAAGTGCAAACGGTAGTTCAGAGAGAAGGTTTTGTTCAGCGAAGGGGCCGTCACCCGAGAATCGACCTCGGCATAGGTGCCGTCAATATGCTCGCGGTCGAAAAAAAACTTGGTATCTTCGCGGTAATTGTCCAAGGTGCTGCTGTAGGTTTTTTCAACCAAGTCTATGAACAGGCCGATAAACTCTTCTCGCTGTTCCTCCGTGCGGTCACGCCAGTGGACCCCCAGGGTCCGTTTGGCAATTTCCCGAGAGTCAAACTGTGGCAGGGCAAGCTCACGGACTCTTCTGATGCGCTCCTCGCTCTGCTCCGGGTCCTGATAGGCGGGGTCCTGGAGAATGACGACGATCTTCTGCATCGTCGTCTGTATGACGGTCAGGGGAGAATCGCCGGCTGAGGCCGGGCCGGGGACAGCCACACCGAGCAGGCCAAGGCAGATGATCGCAGCCAGTGTTCTCCCCACAGTTTTCACGCGACCTCCCCTGTACTTCATCTTGCCTATTCCTTGACCGCGTTGGCCCGCCGTTGCAGGTAGCCATCCTGAACCGCCGCGTACAGATCAACCGAGACCAGCTCAACCTGTTCAAAGAGGTCAAGGTTGAGCGAACGAAAGTTGACCGCGTTGCCGACGGTCAGGCCGCTCTGACTGGCAAAGACTTTCGGGAAGGACAGCAGATAGGTCATCGGATTCATTCCGCTGTCAACGACAAAGCCAAAGGTGTCGCGCAGGCTTGAGGGACCGTAGAAGGGCAGCATCAGATACGGCCCGCTTGAGACCCCGTAGTGGCCAAGCGTCTGGCCGAAGTCTTCGGTACTCGGCTGCCAGCCGAACAGCTCGTCGGCCACATCAAAGAAGCCGACCCCACCGAGGACCGTATTGACCGCAAAACGGCCGACTTCGCGGCCGGCTCTGTCTATTTTTCCCTGGAGTGCGCTGTTCACAAAGCGCGGCAGCACGCCCAGATTTGTGAAGAAACGATCAATGCCGCGCCGACCCGGCTCTGGAACCACTTCGGCATAGCCGGCCGCTACCGGGCGTAAGACATATTCGTCAAGCTTCAGGTTGAAGGTGAACATGGATTGGTTAAACGACTCCCACGGGTCGTCGGGCGTCTGGGCTGCATACGGGTCTTGGACCTGGGCGAGGGCCAGGGAATGGCTGGCACCCAACAGGATGAGGAGCGTAGCGGCGATGAAGGCCACAGACCCCCTCTCCCTCCTGGCTGCGGCGTTGGTATGAGGCAGAGCGGTATGGCGCATTGCTTCCTTACTCAAGACCCAGGTCAAACGCGCCGTCTGCCGCCGCGCTGTTGGCCTGGTCGGTCGCGTTCAGGTTGCCAAACAGGACTTGGCCCACGATGTCAAAGATATCGGCCGGAGGCTCGGTGTGCTGAATCTGGCCCCCCGGGCTGATTGTTTCGGCTGCCGGCCCAATTTCAATCTCAATAAAGCGCTCGCCAATCAGGCCGGCCGTTTTGATCGCGGCTCGGCTGTCCTGGGGCAGTCGAATATCCGGCTGGATGCTCAGCGTTGCCCGGGCTTTTGTCAGCGTGTCTGTCAGGGCCACCGACTCAACCCGCCCGATTTCTACCCCGGCCACCTCAACCCGCGCGCCGCTCTGCAAGCCGCCGGCGTCGGAAAACTCGGCCATGACCCGGTAGTGCTGCGTCCCGGCGAAGCTGACTTGGCCAAACTGCAAGGACAGATAGACCAAGCCGCCTATGACCAGTACGACCAGCCAGCCGACGAGGAGTTCTGCGTCAAGTTTCATCCTACTGCGCCTCAATTGGTCCCTGTGTGCAACCGTGTATGAACTGCTGGACGACCGGGTTGGGCGAGGCTTGCAACTCTTCGGGAGTACCGGCTGCCACAATAGAGCCCTGGTTCAGCATAGCGATATGTGTGGCCAGTGAAAAGACCTCCGGGATCTCGTGGCTGACCACAACCGCAGTAAAGTTGAGTAAGCCGTGCAAGTCAAGAATGAGCCGGTGGATGGTGTTCACGCGAATAGGGTCAAGGCCGGTGGTCGGCTCGTCAAACAGGAGGATTTCGGGGTCTGTCACCAGGGCCCGGGCCAGTGCGGCCCGCTTGCGCATGCCGCCCGACAGCTCAGACGGAAATTTTGCATCCACGCTCGACAGGTCAACCTGGGCCAGGCGTTCGTGTACCTTGTCGCAGATCGTGGCTTCTGTCAGGCGCGTTTTTTCGCGCAGCGGAAAAGCGACATTGTCGTACACCGACAGCGAGTCAAACAGGGCCCCGCCCTGGAACAGCATACTGAAACGGTCCCGCACCCGGTTGAGAGCACGGCCGCGCAGGGCGCTGACCTCGACATTATCGACCCACACCTGCCCGCTGTCCGGCCGCAGCAGGCCAATAAGGTGCTTGAGCAGGCAGCTTTTGCCCGTCCCACTGCTGCCCACGACCACAAAAATCGTTCCGGTTGGGATCTCAAGATTGACTCCCCGCAACACATGCTGGGAGCCGAATGACTTATGCAGGTTGTGGATGCGAATCATAAGTCAGAACAGCAGTGAGCCGAGGAGATAGTCCCAGACCAGGATCAGTACCGAGCACATCACCACGGCCTGGGTTGTGGCCAGACTCACTCCCTCAGCTCCGCGCGCGGCATAAAAGCCTTTGAAACAGCACACGCAGGCCACGATAGCGCCAAATGAGAACGATTTGTATATCCCGGTCCACACGTCGTGCGAGGTCACTGCACTGGCCATTTGCGAGAAATAGCTGCCAACGCTCACCCCCAGCAGCTGGACGCCGACCACATAGCCGCCATAGATGCCGACCACGGTAAAGATGCCGCTCAGGACGGGAAAGGCGATCAGGGAGGCCAAAAGAATGGGCACGGCCAAGTACTTCGCCGGATGAATGGCCATGACCTCAAGCGCGTCAATCTGCTCGGTAATGCGCATGATGCCCAGCTCGGCGGTAAGGGCTGAACCGGCTCGGGCGGTAATCATCAGCGACGACAGGACCGGGCCAAGCTCAAGAATCAGCGCGAGGCCGACCATAGGGCCGAGTGCCGCCTCGCCGCCAAACCGTCGCAACGCAATGTACCCCTGGAGGGCAATGACCATGCCGGTGAACGCGCCGGTGAAAATAATCAGCAACAGAGAGCGGGCACCAATGAAGTGCAGACGGCGGAGCACCTGCCTGAGCCGCAACGGGGGCAGGAAAAGATGGGCCACGACGATACCCAGAAAGAGCCCCATGCGGCCCATTTCACGCAGTGTTTCCAGTGAGAACCGTCCGCAGGCACGCACCACGGGGGTGAACATCCAGGCTCCTTGTCTGCTGCTGTTGCCTGTCGAGTCAGCCGGAGAACGGTCCGTCCGGGTGGCAGACTGCACACGGCGACAAGACCTCTAGCATAGCCTCCACTTTTCCTCAAGGGGGCCGGCCGGCCCGGGCGACCGCTCCGTCAGCCGCGGCGGCCGGCGGGCTGCTTGAATATCCTGGCAAAGCGCGCTAACAGGACATCTGTCTGCTTGCATCTGGACTGTAAGGAGGATGTGTTATGGGCAGTACAGCCGAAACGGCGAGGCCAGCCCCAGCAGAGCCGCCGTTGCGGGTCATAGAGCCGCACGGGTTGAGCAGTACAAAATGGGCCCAGTTCCGTACTATCCTGAGTCGTCACCAGGGTGGCAAGCTGTTGTTGATCCTGACCGGCTACCCCGACCCTGACAATATCGCCTCGGGTCTGGCCCACCAGTTTTTAGCCGGCGAGTTTGCGATTGAGACCACCCTGCTGTGTTTTCACGAGGTCAGCCACCAGGAAAACCGGGCGCTGGTCAAACGCCTGGAAATTGACCTCGTCCTGTATGACGAGACATTTGACCTGGAACCCTACGATTTGTATGCCTTTGTCGATACCCAGAAGACGGACACACCGATTTCAGACCGCTTGGCCGGCAAAACCTTTGTGTCCTTTGTTGACCATCATAAACGACTCGGCGAGGTCTCGGCCGAGTTTGTCGATATCCGCGAAGATGTCGGCTCGACCTGTGCCATTTATGTTGAATACCTGCGCGCCCAATCCCCAAGCGGCCTTGACCCGAGTGAGACCGCCCAAACCCGTTTGGCCACGGCCCTGATGCACGGCATTCGGACCGATACAATGGCCCTGCTTGAGGCCACGCGTCTGGAGTTTGAAGCCGCCGCCTATCTGTGGCCGTGCGTCGATCAGGCTCTGCTCAAAAAGATTTCTGACCGGTCCTTAGCCCCGGCGGTGATGGATATGATCCAGAAGGCGCTGGAGAACAAGCAGGTTTTCGACAGCCTGCTCCTGACCGATGTGGGCTTTGTGCGTCCCGATCACCGTGACGGGATCCCGCAGGTGGCCGAATTTTTACTGCAACGCGACGGCACCGACACGGTCCTGGTCTTTGGTATCGTTGACGGCAAAACGGTTGACGGCTCGTTGCGTACCTGTAGCGATACGATCACCCCGGATACATTCCTGAAGAAAGCCTTTGGCGTGGACGAGTCAAAAAAGAGCTACTACGGCGGGGGGAATGTCAGGGATAAAGGCGGGTTCCAGATTCCCCTCGGCTTTCTGGCCCAAACGGTTGACCGGGATGGCTTGTACAACATGGCCTGTGGGGTTGTCCAAGAGCGCTTTCTGGAGGCGATCGGCCGCAAAGAATAAGGTGGGCAGTCTTGCCGAGGTCTCAAACACAGCCGAAACAAAGGAGGGCCACATGGCAGAACACGAGAGCGGCGAACCGACCTATGATATTCCGGCCGCAGTCAAGGGACAGGCTGCCATTGACCCGGACACCTACGAGCAGCTGTATCAACGCTCAATAAACGACCCAGAGGGGTTCTGGGCTGAGCAGGCGGACGCCTGTGTGAGCTGGTTCAACAAGTGGCACACCGTCCTGGAGTGGGATTTTCATACGGCCCGGACACAGTGGTTTCTGGGCGGGAAACTGAACGTTTCCTACAACTGCCTCGACCGGCATGTCGAGGCCGGAGCCGGGCGACAAACGGCGCTGATCTGGCAGGGCAATGACGCCTCGGAATCGCGCCAGCTGAGCTATGCCGAACTGCTGGACCGGGTGTGCCAGTTCGCCAATGCCCTGAAAGCTTTGGGGGTCAACAAAGGCGACCGCGTTTGCATCTACATGCAGATGATACCCGAGCTGGCCGTCGCCATGCTGGCCTGTACCCGCATCGGTGCGGTCCATTCGATCGTGTTTGGTGCCTTTTCACCGGATTCTTTGCGGGACCGTATCCAAGACTCGAGCTGCAAGGTCTTGATTACCCAGGATACCGGCTTACGCGGGGCCAAAAACGATATTCCGATGAAGGCTAACGCCGATGCCGCGGCTGCCGCCTGCCCCTCAATTGAAAAAATTGTAGTCGTGCAACGGACCACTCACCCGGTGGCCATGCAGGCCGGGCGCGACAGGTGGTGGCACGACCTGGTTGCCGAGCAGTCCACCGACTGTCCGCCCGAACACCTGGACGCTGAGGACCCCCTGTTCATCCTGTACACCTCCGGCTCGACCGGCAAACCCAAAGGCGTGTTACACACGACCGGGGGCTATCTGGTCTACGCCTCGATTACGCACAAATATGTGTTCGATTATCGTCCCGGCGACATCTACTGGTGTACCGCGGATATCGGCTGGGTCACTGGCCATAGCTACATTGTCTATGGACCGCTCAGCAACCGGGCCACGACCATGATGTTTGAGGGCGTGCCTAACTATCCAGACTTTGGACGCTTCTGGCAGATCGTGGAGCAGCACAAGGTCACTATCTTCTATACCGCCCCAACCGCCCTGCGGGCGCTGATGAAAGAGGGCGATAGCTGGCCGGAACATTACGATCTGTCCAGCCTGCGTATCCTGGGCACGGTTGGCGAGCCGATTAAAAGCCCCGAGTGGCACTGGTATTACCGGACCATCGGCAAAGCGCGCTGCCCGATTGTCGATACCTGGTGGCAGACCGAGACCGGCGGCATTCTGATTACCCCCCTGCCCGGAGCGACCAAGACCAAACCCGGCTCGGCCACCCGGCCGTTTTTTGGCGTCCAACCCTGCCTCGTTGATGACCAGGGCAGAGAGCTTGAGGGCAACGGCGTGTCGGGCAATCTGTGCCTCAAGTTCCCCTGGCCGGGCATTATGCGGACGGTATACGGCGACCACGAGCGGTTTCGCCAAACGTATTTTTCCATGTATCCGGGCAAATACTTCACCGGCGACGGCTGCCGGCGGGACGAGGACGGCTATTACTGGATTACCGGCCGGGTTGACGATGTGATCAATGTTTCAGGCCACCGCTTAGGGACCGCCGAGGTCGAAGGCGCGTTGGGCAAACACCCGGCCGTGGCCGAGGCTGCGGTAGTGGGCATGCCCCACGAGCTGAAAGGCCAGGGTATCTACGCCTTTGTGACGCTCAAAACCGGCCACCAGCCCTCCCCGGACATGACACAAGAGTTGATTGCCACCGTCCGTCGGGAGATCGGCCCTCACGCCAGCCCGGACAAGCTCCAGTTTGCCGAAGGCTTGCCCAAAACGCGCAGCGGCAAGATCATGCGCCGCATTCTGCGTAAGATCGGGGAAGGGGCCCTTGATCAGCTCGGCGATACCTCCACCCTGGCCGACCCGTCGGTGGTCGATCAGTTAGTGGCCGGCAGACAGTAGGCTGTGACAGCATGGCGCTTCGTTTTCACAACACCCTCACCGGCAGAGCCGAGGAGTTCGTCTCCCTCACCCCCGGCAAAGTCGGCATGTATGTGTGCGGGGTGACGGTCTACGACCGCTCGCACATTGGACATGCCCGGGCCCTGGTGAGCTTTGATGTCATCTACCGCTACCTGCGCTCTCGAGGTTACAAGGTCAGCTTTGTGCGGAACTTTACCGATGTTGACGACAAAATCATCAACCGGGCCAATGAGCGTGGCATCTCGGCCCGGCAGCTGTCTGAGACCTGCATCCGTGAGTTTGGCCAGGACATGCGGGCCTTGGGCTGTCTGTCGCCGACCGTGGAGCCCCGGGCCACGCGGCATATCCCTGACATGATCGGCCTGATTCAGGATTTGGAAGCCAAGGGCTTGGCCTATGCGGTTGGGGGCGACGTGTATTATGCGGTTGATCGCTTTGCCGCCTATGGCAAGCTCTCGCATCGCCGGCTTGACGATATGCTGGCCGGTGCCCGGGTAGAGGTCAATGAGCGCAAACGCCACGCCCTGGATTTTGCCCTGTGGAAGGCCAGCAAGCCCGGCGAACCCGAATGGGACAGCCCCTGGGGCATGGGCCGGCCCGGCTGGCATATTGAGTGTTCGGCCATGAGCAGCCGCTATCTGGGCCAGCCGTTTGATATTCATGGCGGGGGGGCGGATCTCATCTTTCCCCACCATGAGAATGAAATTGCGCAGTCCGAAGGCGCAAAAGACCGCCCCTTTGCTCGCTATTGGCTGCACAACGGCATGGTCACCGTTGAGGGCGAAAAGATGTCAAAGTCGCTGGGGAACTTTCTGACCATTGGCCAAGTGCTGGAATCGCACGCCGCCGAGCCCTTGCGGGTGGTGTTGTTATCAACCCAGTACCGCATGCCGCTCGATTTCTCGGCCCAGAAAATGGCCGAGGCCGCAAAGAGTCTTTGCCGCGCCTACCAGACCCTGGCCCGTATTGACCAGGCACTCGGGCCGGCTGCCGAGCGGGAGCAGACCCCCACCGCCGCGGACCGGGCCCCCGGCTCTCCAGTCCTGAGCCGCTTTCAGGACGCTATGGATGACGACTGTAATACCCCCCGGGCGCTTGGCTTGGTGTTCGAGACGGTCCGCGAGGCCAACCGTCGGCTTGACGCCGGCCAACTCGACACGCTGGCCGGCGTCCGCCACGACCTCACCACCATTGGCGGGGTGCTGGGAGTGTTGCAGGAGCCGCCCGAACAATTTCTGCAGCGGGTCCAACACCAGGGATTAGCCACCACCAGCCTGACCCCACAGGTGATTGAGCGGCTGATCGCCGACCGCGCCGCGGCCCGCACAGCGAAAGACTTCAAAACCGCTGACGCCATCCGCGCCCGGCTCCACGCCGACGGGATTGTGCTCAAAGATTCTCCGACCGGAACGAGTTGGACCGTTGACCCCGCTCGCTCATCCCTCCGCCCTCCTGGCGTCCGCTCCTGAGCAGATAGTTGCGGGAAAAAACCGTTTCGTTATTGCTGGGGATATTCTCGTTGAAATACCACTCGGCCTGCCACTCCGCAGGGGGAGTATGGACGGCCGGGGTCTCAAAGGTCGTGGCGTGGGGAGCCTGCCTGTCAACCATCACCGCTTGGGGCATGAAGGCCCATTCGTCGCTATAGTTGTACTGTGCGCCTTCGAGCGGGTTGATGGGATATCTGTCGTGGGGCTTACTGGTATAGGCGATGCTACGCAGGAAGACCTTCCACAGCGCACCGAGGAATGACCGGTTTGGGCTCGCTATACAGGCGACCGGTCCACATTAGGCGTCGCCACGGATAGGAGAAGGTGCGCTCGAGCTCTCCTCCGGCGTTCACCGTCTGGGTCGTCAAGTCCGTGCCAAAGTTGTCGATACTGAACGGCGGATGCTCCTGGGTCCACATAATCCGACAAACCGGCCAGGCGATCGTTGAGGTCTATGGACGGGAAGGGACAGCCGCCCACATAGTTGATCAGCCGCCGTCCGTCGCCGGATGGGCTGACCTGGCTGGAGAATTTCTCGGTGGCTGCTTCGCAGGCTTTGGGCCAGCCCACCCTTTTGGTGGCAATGAGCCGCATCGGCATGCCCCGATCCAGCATCCAGCGGGTTGACGGGGTGAGGAGGGTTTCGGCCTGCGAGATGGTGTCTCTGGTGATGGGATCGCCCGCAGAAACCTCAGCCCCACACGCGCTGACCAACCCGAGCAGCCACAGGCTGAGCAGTCCGATCGTTGTCGTCCACGTCCATACGCTCTTTCGCATCTCAACTCCTCCGCGTGTCGTTCCTGAATGCTCTACCAAAGCTCGGCGGCTTCGTGAATATGTGGGATGTGTACACCGCCCTGTGCCCGGTCTGAGGCCGGGGCGCTGGCCGGGCTGACCAAAAAATGCTAAGCTGCCCGGCGTACGCGCCCGTAGCTCAATTTGGATAGAGCGCCGGGCTTCGAACCCGTAGGTTGGGTGTTCGAGTCACCCCGGGCGCGCTTTTTTGACCGCTGCGTGACAGCAGACCCCATGAAAAAACTCTTTGCACGCCTGAGAAAACGCCCCGCCTCGCCCGTGTCTGTTCCAGCCCAATCCTCGCTCCAGCAAGAAGAGCCGCGTCTTTCCCCTCCTACGGCTGGCAACAACTATATTGTTGTCATCCTCGATAGTTGTCGCTTCGACGCGCTCATGGCCGCCGCGCCCAAAGCGCTGCGTTGTCTCGGACAGGTAGAACGCCGCTGGAGCTACGCGTCATGGACCGCGCCGTCGCATTACAACCTGCTGATGGGGCTATTGCCCCATTCGAGTCCGTCGCAGGTGTACGCTTCGGACTACTATAAGCGGGACTTTCTGAAATATAACGAGCGCCTGGGTACACGCGAGTTCGCCTTCAAGAGTCTGATTCCAGACCTCTTTCTGCCCAGCTTTCTCAAACACCAACTCGGCTATCGCACCCACGCCCTGGTCTCGCTGCCGGTGCTGAATCCGGCCACGCCGCTGAACCGTGATTTTGATTCGTTTACCCTCATGCCCACCCACAACGATATGGCCGCCATGCTTGAGCGGATGACATTTTCGGCTGAGCGCCCGTCGTTTTACCTGTTGAATGTCGGCGAGACCCACTATCCCTACGCCTTGCCGGATGAACCCGAGGCCAAGTGGCCGAGGATTCATGGCGTGCATGGGGTTGTTCAGCATCTTGACGAGATGCGAGTCGGCGGCACGCTGCGCAAGGAGGAGGGCGGCGCGCAATTCTTTGATCAGGGTACGCTCAACCACCTGCGGGAGCGGCAGATTGAGGCCGTGCGCTACCTTGACGGGATCTTCAGCCGGCTGTTTGACCTTGTTCCGGCCAATACCTACATTACCGTCACCGCCGACCACGGCGAGCTGTTCGGCGAGGCCGGCTATTTCGGCCACGGCCCCATTCAGCACGACAAGGTCTACGAAGTGCCGTTTGTTGAGGGCAAGCTGCGCTAAGGCCTGTGGAGAGCCTGGAGCCGCGGTGAAACGCCCCCCAATTGCTGTTGGCCTGGCCCTCAGCCTGGCGTGTGGCTATGCTGCCGTGCGGGGGGTGGAGTGGCCCACCGTCCTGGCGGCGCTGGGGCGTATCAATCCGCTCGGGCTGCTTGTGCCGACCGCCTGCTACAGTCTGTTTTTTGTGTTGCGGGCCTATCGCTGGCAGCGCTTTGTCGCTCCGCTGGTACCCCTGCCGGTCGGCCCTTTCTTGTCGGCCACGCTGATCGGCTTTATGGCCAACAATGTCCTGCCCCTGCGCCTCGGCGAACTCATCCGCGGCTATGCCCTGTCCCGCCTCACCCCGGTGCGACTCAGCACCGCGCTGGCCACCGCTGTCCTGGAGCGCGTCTGGGATGTGTTTGTGGTGGCGCTCCTGCTGGTGTGGGTCCTGCCCCGCTTTCCGCTGCCGGACGGGCTGGCCCGGGCCAATACGCTCATGCTGGCCCTGGGTGTCGGCTGTCTGGTCGCAGGCTGGTGGGGAGTCCGGCACGCCGGCAGCCTGCGGCTGGCTTGGCTGCCCGAGCGGCTGGCCGGCCTGGTGCGACATGGTGTTGACGGGCTGCGCGCCTTGGAGCATCTCTCGCTGCTTGTCCAGACCGTCGCCCTGTCCCTGGCGATGTGGCTGAGCGTTGCCGGCTACTACTGGCTGTTGTTGCGGGCGTGTGGGCTGGACCTGCCCCTTGAGGCCGGCTTGGTGGTGATGCTGGCGGTCGCGGTCGGGGTCGCGTTGCCGGCCGCCCCGGGCTTTATCGGCACCTTTCAGTATGCGGTCGTGTTTGCCCTGTCGTTGTTTTCTGTTCCGCGAGAAGAGGCGCTGAGTTTCTCCATTATTGCCCATGTGGCCCAACTGCTGCCGGTCATTCTGGGCGGGTTCATTGCCCTGCTCCGCTCGGGCCTGCCCCTGTGGCCGAGCCGGCTGCTGCCGGCGAAAGACGGCTGAGCTCACGGCGCATCGTCATGCGTCGCATATCCACCACCAGGCTGTCCGGGGGGGGGGTGATGCGACCGTCGGCAGCAACCGATATGACCGGCAGGTGGGCAGAGTCCGGGGCCAGCTCCCGCAGCAGCAGGGAGACCATACCCAGAGCACCCCAGTCAGGGAAGGAAGAGGGCAGCCCGAACTCGTCATAGCGCACCGGCGGCGCGAGCGTATCCTGCCACCTGGCACGGATCACATAGATGCTGCGTGCCTCGGCCAGGTTCCCCTGCGTCAACTGGGAGCGCATGAACTCCAACTCCCGGACCTGTGGTACCACAAAGGAGGTCTGCACATGCCAGGTCGCCAGCAGCGCGCATGCACTTGCCAGCCCTCCCGCGGCAGCATTCGCCCAGACCGGGGAAAAGGTGAGTCGTCTGGCCTGCCGGCAACGCGACGCGTAACCCCGCCAGGCCAGAAACGTATATACGACAACAAGAGACGAGAGGCTCGACAGGCTCCGATACGAGGCCCAGGACTCCGCGGCCACCAGGTTTGGCGCGTAGCTCAGCGGCAGGAGCATCCCAGCCAGCCCCAGTTTCCACAGCCGCTCTCTCCATGTCCCCTGAAAATACAGCAGCAGCCCGCCGGCGGTGAGGCCAGCGACAGCCCAGGCGATGCCCACATCCACACTCCTGATGAGGATGAAGCTACTATAATAATAGATGAGGCCAGCAACAGCCTGGGCGATGCTCACATCCACACTCTGGTGCAAAGGAACGGACCCCTGTCCTGACAAGAGCAGGTACCCAGGGGAGAGCAGCACGAAGTTCAGCGCGTTAGGCAGGACTTCACCAAGAAACCAGACGACTTTGGCAGGAATATCCTGAACGAGGCCGGTCCGCGCGGGATGGTCTGGATACACGACTGCGCCCAGTTCATACACGCCAAACGCCAACGGCAGCCCAGCCATGCCAATCAGACCGTAGAACCGCAAGCGGCGGATCATAGCACCCGGCGGTGTGTCCGGTTTCAGGACAACGATCGCCACACAAACCCAGAAAAACATGGCCGCCGGCTGATAGATGGTGAGGGCGGCGAGCAGGACCAGACTTGAGCCGGCCGCAAGCAGCCCTTGCCGCAAGCGCCGGCTGGTCGCAAGCGCCCACTCGGCCAGCAAGAACGCAAGCCCCGAGACGGTCGAGGCAAAGGGAAACGTTGCCGCTGTAGCCCAGGCCGCGTAGACTTGAAACGGCAGGCTCGTCCCGATCATCACCCCTACGCAAAAAGACTGAAACCTGCTCCAGCCGGCGCGGACAAGTATCAGGAACACGAGCCAAGCCATCAGCCCGATGCCAACTACCCCCCCGAAGCGGGCGTAGCGCAGCTCCTCAATAGTTGTTGCCGACTGTAAGAAGAGCCAAGTCGCCAGAGCGTAGAGCGGGCGGCCCTCTCGTATCTTTTTTGGTATCGACCCTCCCTGCGGCCCGGCGGCCAGATCGGGATAATCGTCGGAGAAGGCATAATCAGTATGCAGCACCGGGGTGTAGACCGTCAAGAAAACGGCCAGGAAGAGGCCGAGGGCGGCCCAGCCTGCAAGGCGCACTTTCATAGGGCCGCAAGCTAACAGGTCTGGTATCACTTGGAAAATCAGGAAGATGCCTGTCTTGGAGGCCGTAGCTGACCGTGCGGCGGATTGATGGTATAGAAGGGCCATGCCAATCAGCATTGACATCATCATTCCCTGCCTCAATGAAGAACACAGTCTGTCCCGAAGCGTCCGGCGGCTGCATGCCTTTCTGTCAGCAGAGATGGCCGCTTACGAGTGGCGCATTACCATCGCCGACAACGGCTCTACCGACGGTACGCTCGCCGCCGCCACAGCCCTGTCCGAAGAACTCTCCGCCCTACGCCCCATACACCTCGCCCAGCGGGGACGCGGGCGCGCTCTGCGACAGGCGTGTATGGAAAGCCAAGCCGATATTGTCGCGTATATGGACGTTGACCTGTCTACTGCTCTGGACCATCTGCCGATGCTGATAGAGGCTATTGTGGTCAAGGGATACCATATCGCTATTGGCTCACGGCTCTTGCCCGAGTCGCAGGTTATGGGCCGCTCGCTCGTCCGCGAGATCACATCATGGACTTACAGCTTGCTGTTCCGTGCTCTATTCTGGACGCCGTTTCGAGATGCCCAGTGTGGCTTCAAGGCGATGAGCCGCGGGGTGGCCGAAGACCTCGTCCCGCTGGTGCGAGACAATGGCTGGTTTTTCGACTCCGAGCTGCTGATTCTGGCTCAGAAGTGCGGCTACCGGATATGTGAGCTGCCGGTGAACTGGACAGACGACCCGGACAGCCGGGTTCATGTCCTGCACACCGCCTGGGAGGATGTGAAGGGTCTGCTCCGTCTCAAGTTTGGCGGGGTAGAAAAGGTCCGCCGGCACCTGCGCACAGCCGGCAGGGCCTAGGTCCCCTTTGTGTTCCTCTTCCATCACACCCATCGTGATGTGCCGCTCCTGTGGCTGGGAGTCGGCTCAGGCGTTCTGTATGGCGCACTCACCCGGCTGAGCTACGCTTTCGTCTATGGCCACGGGCATCTTCAGCGTCCCATTCTTCTCTGTGTGGCGGTCTACGCCGGGATATTTGTCTGCTATTGCCTGGCCGTCTCTCTGCTGCTGCGCTGTCCTGGCCACCAGGCAGCGGGCCGGACGGTGTGGCTGATCGTGGGCTTTGGGCTGCTCTTTCGCGCGACCCTGTTTTTCTCCCAGCCAATTCAGGAGGACGACTTCTATCGCTATCTGTGGGACGGCGCGGTTGTTGCAGAGGGTCTGAATCCCTACCAGTTTGCCCCGCTCAGCGTCCGCCAACCGCCCCAGACGGCTGAGCCAGCCCTCCGGGCCTTTGTCGAGCTCGCCGAGCAGGATGCCCGGCTGTCGTTTGTTCTGGCGCGGGTTAATCATCCCCATATTCCGACCATCTATCCGCCCTTGGCTCAGGCCGTCTTTGGTCTCACGGCCTGGATAGTGCCCGGCAGTCTGAGCGCCCTGCGGCTGGTCTTTGTGGCGTGTGAGCTCGGTCTGTGCGGCGTGCTGCTGGTATTGCTGCGGCATCTGACGCTCAGCCCGCTGCTCCTGGTGATCTACGCCTGGTCGCCGCTGGTCATCAAAGAGACCATGAACTCCACCCACTATGATGTGCTGCCGACCTTCTGCCTGGTCCTGGCCGTGGCCCTGATGGTCAAGGGCCGGGGCGTCCTGGCCCAGCTCAGCCTGGCCGCCGCGGCGCTGGCCAAGCTCTATCCCGCCTTGCTCCTCCCCGTCTTCTTTGCCCGCGTGTGGAAAGTCCACGGTCGTGCCCACGCCCTGCTTGGCCTGTCCGCGGCCGGGGCGGCGCTCATTGCCGGCTATGCCCCGTTTTGGCAGGTCGGTGGGGGGTTGTGGACAGGAACCCGGACCTTTGCCGGGCAATGGCAGGCCAATAGTCTGATTTTTCCCGGTCTTGTGGCGTTGGTGGGTGAACGCTGGCTGGCAAACGGCCTCGTCCTTGCCGGGCTGGGCTGTGCTGTGCTCCTGGTCAGCACGCGCTCAAAGCTGGAGGACGACCGGCAGTTTGTGGACAGCTGTGGGCTGCTCCTGGGCGTGCTGTTCCTGCTCAGCCCGGTCGGCAACCCGTGGTACTTTGTCTGTCTAGTCCCCTTTCTGACCCTGCTGCCCCGTCGCTCGTGGCTGCTCCTGTCCGGTTTGCTGTGCCTGTATTATGTGTCATTCTACTACCTCTATCGGGGGCGGCTGGAGACTTGGTGGCATATCTGGCTGGAATATGTCCCGTTCTATGGGCTGCTGGCCTGGGAGTGGTGGCGCGGGGAGTATGCCGCCGCCGGCAGCTGGAGACCAGCCACGAGACCACGGCAGCAGCGCAAGCGGAGCGCAGAGCGGAGGCTTCACCTGAGACGGACCCTGCATGGCCTGTGGCCGGCCGGCGTGCTGGCCTGTCTTGTGCTCGGTGTTACCGGCGAGAGCCGGGCGGCTGAGCCGCTGAGCCGGACAAGCCCACTGCGCATTGTTGGGGAACAGGTACAGGTCTTTGGCTGGATTTTTCCCCGCGGCTTTAATGCTGCCGCAGGACCCGAGGCCGGCTATCACTTCCTGGTGTGGCAGGACGGCACATCTCCCCACGCTCTGATCCACACCCCGGCCGATGACCTCGACTTCCACGCCGCGCTGCTGCGGCTGGGCGCTCGGCCGGGCAAGCCGCTGCCACTGGCCGCCTGGACCGGCCGGCCTCAGCATCCGGCCTCGCACCAGACCGTGACCGGCAGTCGGCTCACCATCCGGGTCTCCTGGCCGGACAACCCCGCCGGTCTTGCGCTTGAGCAGGTTTTCGCCCGCGGGCCGCTCAGCCCTTACTTTGGCGGCAACCGGGACCGCTGGTTCAATCGCATTCCCTTCGCCCCCCGTCCAGGCTGCCTGGTCTGCCTGTACAGCTGCCCGAGCGGCAAGGTGAGCAACGGGGCGCTGAGCATCGCCGACTACATGAGCAGCCCAACACGATTTACGGCCGATACCGGCCGGCTCCCGCCCGATGGTACGCCGGTTGTGGTCAGCTTTGCCCTCGAGTCCTGAGCCATGCCGGAGCCACCCCCCCGCCTTGCGGTCATCATTCCGGCTCTCAATGAGGAGCGCTCCCTGCCGCGGGTGCTGGCCGCGCTGCCGCGCGACAGGCTCGAGGAGATTGTGGTCGTGGATAACGGCTCATCGGACAGGACGGCCGCGGTCGCCCGCGCCGGCGGGGCCAGCGTGGTGCGCGAAGTGCGCCGCGGCTATGGCTGGGCGTGCCTGGCCGGCATTGACCACCTCAGGCCCGGCCCGCCCGACATTGTGGTTTTTGTGGACGCCGATTACAGCGACCATCCAGATGAGCTGCCGGCCCTTATCGCCCCGATTGTCTCGGGGGAGTACGATATGGTGATTGGCTCGCGCACCAGGGGCGGGGCCCAGCCCGGTGCCCTGCTGCCGCACGCCCGTTTTGGCAATAGCCTGGCCACCTTCCTGATCCGGCTGTTGTACGGCTTTCGGTATACCGACCTGGGGCCCTTTCGGGCGCTGCGTTTTCGCTCCCTGCTCGAGCTGGGGATGACGGACCGCACCTACGGCTGGACGGTTGAGATGCAGATCAAAGCTATTCAGCACGGCCTGCGGATTACCGAGGTCCCGGTGCGCTACCGCCGGCGCATCGGCGTCTCAAAGGTCAGCGGCACGCTGAAAGGCACGCTGCTGGCCGGCTCTACCATTCTGTGGACGGTGTTTCGCTACGCCTGGAGGCGTTGAATGACCAGGACGGAAATGATGGCCGAGACGGAATGGAATCTGGGCTTCGCCTATGCCGAGGTGGTGGCCCGGCTGGAAAAAATGCTGAAGCGCCGTCCGCTCGCCTATTGCCGGCAGACAAGCGATATGGAGGCCCGCTTCGAGGTCACGCTGCCGCCCGGTCGGGGCCGGGCTGAGCTGATCGCCCGTCCGCTCGCGGCCTCGGGCCGGCCGGCCCCACTCCAGGCGGTCCGCTCGCGGACCCTGCTGCGCGTCCGCTTTGAGGCGCTTGACCGCCAACAGCGGCACGCCTTTATGCAGGACTTGAGCCTGGCCTTTCTGCGGGTTGGGGGTTGATGGACATTTCGGTGATCATCCCCACCCTGAATGAGGCGGCGACGATTGCCGCAACCCTGGGCCGGGTGCGCGACAGCGGGGCGTGTGAGCTCATTGTGGTTGATGGCGGCAGTGACGACGGCACCCCAGAGCTGGCCCGGCCTCAGGCCGACCTTGTGCTGTCGGCCGGCCGGGGCCGGGCCAGACAGATGAACGCCGGGGCTCGGGCGGCCGGCGGTCGGGTGGTGCTGTTTTTGCACGCCGATACGCTGTTGCCGCCCGGCTTTCCGGCGCTGCTCGAGTACGCGCTGCGCGACCCCCAGGTGGTGGGCGGCCGTTTTGATATCCGGCTTGACGCCGAGGGCTGGCCGTTTCGGATGGTGGAGACGCTGGTGAATATCCGCTCACGGCTGTCGCGGATTGCGACCGGCGATCAGGCGATTTTTGTCCGGCGTCAGACCTTCCTGGAACTGGGCGGCTATCGTGAGACCGAGCTGATGGAAGACCTGGAGCTGAGCTGTCGGCTCAAGCGGCGGGGCAGGCTGGCCTGCCTGCGCGAGCGGGTCGTGACCTCGGCCCGCCGCTGGCAGCGGGACGGGATTGTCCGGACCATCGTACTGATGTGGGCACTGCGCCTGCTGTATTGGGTCGGCGTGCCGCCGAGTTATCTAAAGACATTCTACGCCGATACGCGCTGAGCACCGGGGGGAGGCCCGGGCCGCGGCCGGGTGCAAGCCATGTCCAGCGCCTCAAGCCGTTTACTCCAGGGAGCCCTCGTAGATGGCCATTACCGTGTCGAGAAACCTGAGCCCGTCTTCTTTTGCGCGTTGGAAGGAGTTGCGCCCGATAATCGAACCAAACCCGCCGCCATCACGGATGGCTCGGACTTCGCCAAAGAACTCCTCGTCCCCTTTGGCCGGGCCGCCCGAGAAGATCACAATCCGCTTGCCGTCAAACGCACTCTGGACAACGTGGCGGATGCGGTCGGCCAGGCTGTCAATCGGCACCTGGTAGCGCTGGTAGGCTTTTTGCGCCTCGGCCAGCTCGATGTGGGCCGAGGGCGGTTTGACCTTGATAATATGGGCCCCGAGCTGGGCCGCGATCTGGGCGGCGTAGGCCACAACGTCAACTGCGGTCTCACCGGCTTTGCTGAGGTTGCTGCCGCGCGGATAGGACCACACCACAACGGCCAAGCCCTTGGATTTGGCCTCTTTGGTGATCTCGCGCAGCTGCTCATACATGGTCTGGGCCGCGGACGAGCCTGGGTAGATGGTGAAACCCACCGCGGCGCAGCCCAGCCGCAGGGCGTCATCGACGCTGCTGGTCACCGCGGACAGGGGGTCTGTTTCGTCGTGCAGCACGTCGTGGTTGTTGAGCTTGAGAATGGTGGGAATCCGGTCCAGAAATCTGTCTGCGCCGGCTTCGATAAATCCCAGCGGCGCGGCGTAGGCGTTGCAGCCGGCGTCGAGCGCGAGCTGAAAATGGTAGTCGGGATCATACCCGGCTGGATTGGGGGCAAAGCTGCGCGCCGGGCCGTGCTCAAAGCCCTGGTCAACTGGCAGGATGACCAGCCGGCCGCTGCCGGCTAAGCGGCCAGTGTTGAGCAGGCGGGCGATATTGGCGCGGCTGCCCGGATTGTCGCCCTCATACCAACTGAGAATCTCACGAACACGTTCGGTCATACGAATCCCTCCCGTATCTCCCCCGGCTGGGCGTTCCGCGGCTGTGGGATGCCGCGCGCGGGGTGTTCCATACTGCGTTTCCATGACACAATTGAGCGCTCGGGTGAGCGCAGCCCTGGGTTCTCTCGCTTACTTGTAAAACGACTCCGCGGTGCGCACGTCCTGGGCGCTGCCGATGAGCAGCGGCGTCCGTTGATGGAGGCTGTCGGGCACAATGTCGCGTATGTCCTGGCTGCCGTCGCTGGCCCGACCGCCGGCCTGCTCGGCCACAAACCCGAGCGGGGCGGCTTCGTACATGAGCCGTAGCTTGCCCTTGGCGTTCTTGGGGTCGGCCGGGTACAGGAAGATGCCGCCTTTGAGCAGGGTGCGGTGAAAGTCGGCGACGAGGGAGCCGATGTAGCGGCCCGAGTAGGGCCGCTTGGTGGCGCTGTCGCTCTCTTGCAGGTAGTCGATATAGGCGCGGGTCTGGGGGAACCAGGTGTTGCGCCGGCCCTCGTTAATGCTGTAGGTCGAGCCGCGCTGGGGAATACGGATATTTTCGTGAGAGAGCAGAAAGTCTCCAATGCCACGGTCGAGCGTGAAGCCGTGTACGCCCTGGCCGGTGGTGTAGACCAGGGTGGTGCTGGGGCCGTATAAGGCGTAGCCGGCCGCGACCTGGCTGCGGCCGCGCAGGTGCAGCGCTTCGATAAGCGCGGGGCCTTTTTTGCCCTGCGGGCGGCGGTGGACCGAAAAGATAGAGCCGACGGTCACGTTGACATCCAGGTTTGACGAGCCGTCAAGCGGGTCAACAAAAATGACATATTTGCCCCTGTCCTCATTGCCCTGAATCGGGGCCGGCTGCTCCATTTCTTCGGACACGACCTCGGACACGAGCTGGCCGTTGGCAAAGGCGGACAGAAAGGCGTCGTTGCTGATCTGGTCAAGTTTTTGCTGGACTTCACCCTGGATATTGATCTCGCCAGAGGCACCCAAAACGTCTGCCAAGCCGGCCCGGCCAAGCTCCCGGGCGATCGTTTTGGCCGCAAACGCGATTTGCGACAGCAGCATGGAGAACTCTCCGGTTGCGCCCGGATGCTCGCGCTGCTGCATCAGCAGGTAACGGGTCAGTGTAATGCCGGTCCTCTCCATACTTGCGCCCTCCCGGAAAGACTCCCTGTCTTCATCAAGTGTACTATAGCCGGCCGCATTGGTCCAAAGGGGGGAGGGGAAAATCTCAATGCCGGGCCGGCATGAGGCTGTGGAGGAGGGGAGCAGGGGCGGCTGGGCCGCTTCCGGGCTGAGGTGCAGCCACCGCGCTCTCAGGGGCTCAGGAATTGGCGTACCATGTCGGCCACCCGGTGGGGCTGTTCCAGCAGCAGGCCATGGCCCGAGCCTGGGACACCGATGAGCTCGGCACCGGCAATCCCGGTCTGAAAAAGCTGGCCAAGGGCGGGCGGGGCGAGCTTGTCCTGCTCAGCCCAGATAATCCGGGTTGGCGCGGTGATCCGAAACAGCCGCTCTTTGAGCCGCGGGTTATACAGACAGGGCGGTTTCCAGCCCAGCCTGGCGGCGACCATCTGGGCTTTGTAGAACAGCAGGGTTGCCGCTGGAGACATGTCGTCGGGGATGGCACCTCGCGCGAATTCGGAGTGTGGGTCGTGGAAGATCAGCTCGCGGACTTCGTGCTGACCGCCCTCGGCTTTTGGCGTGACCGCATAGAAGAAATTGCCGATCCGCGCCTCGGGCGTCGAGACTCCGAGCGGGTTGATGAGCACCAGCTTGTGCAGGCGGTGTGAGTAGCGGCTGGCAAACTCGGCGGCTACCCAGCCACCCAGGGACGCGCCGACCAGATTCACCGTGTCAAGTCCCAGCGCATCCAGCACATCGAGGCAGAAAAAGACCGCGTCTTCGATGCTGTCAAGTTGGTCAAAGCCCTCGCTGTCGGCATAGCCGGGCAGGGCCGGCGCACACACGGCAAACGAGGCGGCCAAGATGTCGTGGAAGGCGGTGAAGCCGGCCGGCTCGGGCAGGCTGTGAATATCGGCAACTATGCCGTGGAGGTACAGGAGCGGTGGGCCGCTGCCGCCGCGTAAGAGCTGAATCGTCCTGCCACGGACACGAAGCGTCTCGGTTGTCAGAGCCATACCATGTCTTTCCTGTCAGGCCTGGGCTTCGGCCTGGTAAGCGTGGACTCCGGGCAGCCCGGCAAACGCGGCGTCGGCGTGTTTGCGGACATAGGGAAAGACATCGTGAGCCAGGAACTCCAGATTTTTGCGGGTCAGATGGTCGGGCAGGCTGCCGAACTGGGGCAGGGCGAGGATGTTCCCGACCTTGAACTCGAGTACATAGCGCAGCAGTTTTTCGCGCACGGTTTCCGGGCTGCCGATGAGGACCGAGCCGCCGGCCTCGACGTCGTCCCAGGTGGTGGCGTGGCCGAGCTGCCAGCGGGCATGACCGCCGCCGGGGTCGTTCAGCTTTTGCAGCCGTTCCAGGGATTTCAGCGAGGTATAGCCCGGCGGCATCCATGTCCGTCCCTTGCCGGCAAACCCCTTGAGGAGTTTGTCAATAAAATACCAGATATGCTCCTCGGCCTCCTCGCGCGCTTTGTGCTCGGTCTCGGCCACATACATGGGCACCAGCCAGCCCAGCATTTCGGGGTGGTAGGGATGTTTGCCGACCCGCTCAACCGTCTGCTGGAAGAAGGCGGCGTTCTGGCGGAATGATTCGACATGGGAATAGGTCAGGGCGGCATAGGTGAAACCACGCTCGGCTACCAGTTCCATGGTCTCCACGCTGCCCACGCCAGGAATCCAGATGGGCGGGTGGGGCTGCTGGACCGGGCGCGGCCAGACATTGCAGTACTGGAGCTGAAAATGCTTGCCGTCCCAGCTGAAGGGGCCCGGGTCGGTCCAGGCTTTGACAATCAGGTCGGTGGCTTCCCGAAAACGCTCCCGGGCATAGGTCGGGTTGATATTATAGGAATAGTATTCTGGACCGCCGCCGACCACAAAGCCGGCGTCAAACCGACCCCGAAACATATTGTCCAGCATGGCGAACTCTTCGGCGACCTTGAGCGGTACCTCATGCAGCGGCAGCCCGTTGCCCAGGACCATCACCCGGGCGGTCTGAACCCGCTGGGACAGGGCCGCGGCGACCAGATTGGGCGAGGGCATCATACCGTAGGCGTTCTGGTGGTGTTCGTTGATGACCACCCCATCAAAGCCGAGTTCATCCGCATAGGCCAGCTGGTCAATGTACTGATGGTAGACCTGCGGGCCACGCTCGGGGTCAAACAGGCCATTTGAGCAGGTCACCCAGGCCGTATCATAGGTGTCCTCAAAGTTGTCCGGCAGGTGTGGCCAGGGCATCAGGTGGAACATCCAGAATTTCATCGCGCCTCCTCAGTGAACGAGCGTTCAGGTGTGGTCTACCACAGCCACCCGGCCTTGCAAAGGGCTGGCTCCTTAGCGTATGAATCTCTTGTTCAAGACCCGCCTGGAAAAAAGCTGTTCCTGGAAAAGAGCCTCTTGGGATGTCTCTCTCGCCCCGTGCTCGGCAAGGGGTCCTTGTCTGCATTCTGATGCTGGCGTGTGGAACCCGCCTGTACGGCATAGGCTGGGGTGGGCCGTTTGTCTATCATCCCGACGAGCGTACAGAGGTTGGCCGGGCAATGCGGATGGTGGCGACTGGAGACCTGCACCCCCATTTTTTTCTCAAGCCGAGCCTGTTTCTTTACCTCCAGGCGGCTGTTTTCTCCGTCGTGGAGTCTGTGGCCGACAGGCCTGTGTCTGAGGGCATGTACAGCCGGGGGCCCGCGTCACCGGACCCGCCGCCCTCCGCTTTTCTGTACCATTGGTGGGGCCGTTGTACCGCGGCCGTGATGGGCGGTGTGTCGGTGTTGCTTGTGTATGCGACAGGCCGGCGGCTCTTCACATCTGGCGTGGGTCTGTGGGCCGCGTTTTTTCTGAGCATTACGCCGCGGCACGCCCTGGAGTCGCACTACGCCGCGGTTGACGTGCCAGTGACTGCTATGTGTCTGCTGGCCTTTGTATTTACTGTGCGGGCTTTTCAGGCCGGGAAACGACAAGACTGGGCGCTGGCCGGCCTGTTCGCCGGATTTGCCGCATCCACAAAGTACCCGGGCGGCCTCATCGTGCTGGCCCCTGTCGTGGCCTTGCTCCTCTCGCCGCGGCGCAGCAGGCTTTTTGACCGGACATTCTGGCTCGGCAGTGCCGGCATTGGGGCCGCATCGCTCATTGGCTTTGTGCTGGGTACGCCTTACGCCGTGCTTGATTTTTCTCAGTTCTTTTGGCAGGGGATTGCCTACGAATGGACCCACTACAGCACCGGCCACCCTGGACAGGAAGGCCCGGCAAATCACTGGTGGTATGCGCGGAATCTCTTCTCCCACATTCTCGGGCCTTCCCTGAGTATTGCGGCCCTCGCCGGACTCGTGCGAAGCCTGCTCCGCCCTGCTCGACAGGGGTTTGTCCTCCTCAGTTTTCCTCTGCTGTACTTTGCTTTTGTCTCCTCTTTTACCGTCCGCTTTGAGCGTCAGATGATGCCGATCCTGCCGTTTGCCGCGGTCTGGGCCGGGCTGGCATGTGACGCGGCCGGGCGGTGGCTGGCGGAACGCTGCCACGCCTGGCAAAAGCCTGCCTTGGAGCGATGCATCATCCCTGGGCTTGTGCTGCTCGTTGGAGTGTGGCCCTTACTCGTGGTTCTCCAGGATAGTTATCGTTTCTCCTTGCCCGATACCCGCTCTGTCGCTTCTGAGTGGATTGAGAAGAATCTTCGCAGGGGGACCCTGGCGCGTGAAGAGTTTACCCCCCAGATGCCCAATCTGCCTGCCTCACAAGTGCGCTACGAACCCTGGGGCATTGCCAAGCGAGGGCTGGAGGCCTGGCGGGCAGAGGGGGTGACATATCTGATTGTCAGTTCCTGGCTCTACGGGCTCTATTTCACCGACCCCGAGAAGTATCATACACAGGTGGAAGGGTATCAGCGGATTTTTCAACTTCCCCTGGTGGTCGAGTTTGTGCCTGGTAAGACGCACCGGGGACCGCGTATTGGCATCTACGCGCTTGGCGAGTCAGGAGCGGGCTGACCGTACTGGGCGTGCGGAGGCCGGCCGCGGGGAGCATCCTCGTCGGGCCGACTCAGGTGTGCCCCGCTACTTCCCGCTGGCCAGCTTCCAGCGGTCGCCAAGTTCTTCAGAGACGCTCAGCAGGGTCTCGCGCAGGCTTGTGACCATCTCGTCGATCTGCTCTCTGGTGATAATCAGCGGGGGACACAGGGCGATGATGTTGGCTCCGCCCATGCGGGTCAGCAGGCCGCTGCGCAGCGCCCGCTCCCACACCCTGGCCACCAGCTTGGTCTCGGCGGAAAACATCTCTTTGGTCTGTTTGTCCTTGACCAGCTCAACGGCCGCCACCAGCCCCTTGCCGCGCACATCGCCGACAATGGGCAGGTCCTTGAGCGTGGCCAGCGCCTTTTGCAGGTAGCGGCCCTGCTCGCGTGCTCTCCGCACCAGCTTCTCGCGCTTGATGATCTCCAGGTTGGCCAGACCCGCGGCGCATACGGTGGGGTGGCCGGTATAGGTGTAGCCGTGCCAGAACGCCTGGTCGCCGGCCTCCACAAAGGTCTGGAACATCTCTTCCTTGAACAGCACTACCCCGAGCGGTAAATAGCCGCTGGTAATGCCCTTGGCCGAGACCAGGATGTCGGGGCCGACACTGGCCGAGGCAAACATGGTTCCGGTCCGGCCAAAGCCGGTGATGACCTCGTCACACACCAGCAGGATATTGTGCCGGGTGCAGAGTGCACGGATTTTGGGCAGCCATTCCTTGGGCGGAACAATCACGCCGCCCACGCCCTGGATCGGTTCGGCCACAAAGGCACCGATCGTGCCGGCTCCTTCACGCTCGATAAGCCGTTCGAGTTCGTCGGCACAGTCCACCTGGCAGGCGGGGTAGGTCTTGCCCAACTCACAGCGGTAGCAGTAGGGCCGGGCCATGTGGATGACGCCGGGCAGGCCCGGCTCAACCTGATCGTTGAACAGCCCGATGCCGGTCAGGCTGGCCGCCCCGCTGGAGGTGCCGTGGTAGCCCTGTTTGAGCGTAATGAACTTGGTCTTCTTCGGCGTGCCCCTGGCCTTCCAATAGGCCCGCACGAGGCGAATCATGGTCTCGTTCGATTCGGAGCCGCCCGAGGTGAAAATCACCCGCCGCAGGCCCTTTGGGCCGATTCTGGTCAGCTTGGTGGCCAGCTCAACGGTCGGGGCCGCGGTCGGGCCGATGAGGGTCGGGGCGAAGGCGAGTTGATCCATCTGGGCGGCGACCGCGCGGGTGATTTCTCTGCGACCGTGGCCGATATGCACATTCCACAGCGAGGCCAGCCCATCGAGATAGCGCCTCCCGTCTGTATCCCACAGATAGACGCCCTCGCCCCTGACAAAGATGGGCAGGCCGCGCTCTTGGTGCATACGCAGCGGCACAAAGCCGTGTACCAGATGGGCCCTGTCCTGGTGCTGTAAGGCTTTGGCCCGTTTGCTGTCAACAGGTGTTGCCGCGGTGGCAGACCGGGGGCGGAGCGGAATAACCCTGGCCGATTTTTTTGCTGTGTGTGGCATGCCCTTCCTCCCTGTGGGGTACGCTGCGCCTACGCATTGACAGCGTTCCGTTTTGAGGCAGTATACTCCTTTTGTTCCATTTTCCTAAGAGTATCCTGTGGGAGCGGAGGAAGCGATATGAAAACGCGCCGCCTGGGCCGAACCGGGCTCAAAGTGTCGGAGCTGTGCCTTGGAACGATGACCTTTGGACGCCAGTGCGACGAAGCGCTGAGCTTTGCCATCATGGATACCGCGCTTGAGGCCGGGGTTGATTTTTTTGACACCGCGGATGTCTATCCGGCCGGCGGGGATGCCTCAACGGTTGGCCGTACTGAGGAGATTGTCGGCAAGTGGCTCAAGGGCAGACGCGGGCAGATCGTCCTGGCCACCAAGTGCTGGGGCGCAATGGGGCCGTATCCGAACGACCGCGGCCTGTCCCGCAAACACATTCTGGCCGCCATTGATGAGAGTCTGCGCCGGCTGCACACCGACTATGTTGACCTCTACCAGGTCCACGCGCCTGACCCTGACACCCCGCTTGACGAGACCCTGGCGGCGCTTGACGATGTGGTCCGGCAGGGCAAGGCGCGCTACATCGGGTGTTCAAACTTTCAGGCCTGGGTGCTGGCCAAAGCCCTGTGGACCAGCGATACGCGCCAGCTGGCCCGTTTTGACTGTGTGCAGCCGCGCTATAACATGCTGTTTCGGGAGATCGAGAATGAACTGCTGCCGCTATGCCGCGATCAAGGCGTCGGCGTTATCCCCTATAACCCCCTGGCCGGCGGTTTTCTGACCGGCAAGCACATGGGCAGCCAGGCCGACCAAGCGCCCTCGTCCAATACGCGCTTCGCCCTGGAGGGCCAAGCCGGCAAAAGGTACAAGCAGTGTTACTGGCAGGAAGCCCAGTTTGCCGCGGTGGCCCACCTCCACGAGTTCTTTTCGGCCCGCAACAAGCCCCTGACCCAGGTCGCCATTGCCTGGGTCCTGGTCCAGCCCGGGATTACGGCCCCGATTGTCGGAGCGACCTCGCCCGAGCAGTTGCGTCAATCGCTGCCCGCGGTTGAGTTGAGCCTGGACGAAGAGGAGCGGGCGGTGTGTGACGCAGTGTGGTTTGCGCTCCCCCGGCGTACCGACCCGGCGGTGGCGCTGCGCTAGGCCCCTCACAGCATTTCGTAAAAGCTGCCCTCGCCGGGCACGAACAGGCGGCTGTAGAAGCGCATCGCATAGGAGTCGGTCATGCTGGCCAGGAAGTCACAGATCACCCGTTTGCGGGCCGGCCCATCGCCCTCACACAAGGCGCGCTGATAGTGCTCGGCCTGCTCTTCGGGCAGCAGGCCGACCGATTCCTGGCCCTGGTCACAGACCTGAAACAAGCGCCGCAAGACCTCTTTGCCCTTGTAGCTCAGGGTGCTGACGCGCGGGTTGCGGATCACCTTCTGCGACTCAAAGGCTTTCAGCACCTCAATGCGCACCCGCTCGGAGAAGGCCGCGTCAATGCGCCCATTCGGTTGCCGGCTGACCGTGGTGGCAAAGGCGCAGATGAGATCGCGGGTCAGCATCTTATGCGCCGCCCGCCCGGCCGTGTGTTCCAGAGATTCGAGCTGGGCCGCAATCTGGCCGAGGACCGCCCGGACTGTTTCGGCGTCGATCGTCCGTCGCCAGGCGGTGAGCGCGGTGTTGACCTCGGGAACCAGCCGTTGGGCCGCAAAGCGGTGAAAATCGGCCACTGTAATCAGTCCGGCCTGGAGGCTGTCTTCAAGGTCATGCACCGAATAGGCGATATCATCGGCCACATCCATAATCTGGCACTCCGGGCTGCGTTGCTGGCCGCTGCCGGTCAAGCGGGTAACAGCCTCGACCAACTCACGGTCTGCGGCGTAATAGCCCTTGGGCGGTTCACGCCGGGCCGGCGTCAGGGCCTGGGGGTCAAGACAGGTCTTGTACTTCAGCAGGCCGTCGAGGCTGGGGTAGGTGAGGTTCAGGCCGGCGTAGGCGCTGTGTTTGCGCTCCAGGCGGGTGACGATGCGAAAGGTCTGGGCGTTGCTCTCAAAGCCGCCGGAGTCATGCATGCAGGCGTGCAGCAGGCGTTCGCCGGCGTGTCCGAACGGCGGGTGGCCGAGGTCGTGGGCCAGACAGATCGTCTCGACCAGGTCGGTATCCGCGCCCAGCGACAGGGCAATCCCCTTGGCGATCTGAGCGACTTCGAGCGAGTGGGTGAGGCGGGTCCGAAAAAAATCGCCCTCATACACCCCAAACACCTGGGTTTTGCCCTGGAGGCGACGGAACGCCGCGGAATGAATAATCCGCGCCCGGTCGTGTTCAAACTCGGAGCGTTGGTCGTTGGCCGGCCGGGGCGGCTCCGGGGTGTACCGCGGGGCGTGTGAGGGACGGGCAAATTGCACGACGCTGGCTCCTTTTACTGGCCGCCCAGGATACACACGCGAGGGTGCTGTTCGCAAGCGGGCGAGGCGGGACAGATATTTTTGACTTGAATGTTGTCTCATTTGACAGACCGGGCGAAATAGAGTAGGTTAGATTCCAGCGCTATATATCCCTGCACAGCAGGGATAATTCTAACATGCGTTTGTTAGGAGGCTTATATGAAAGAAGCAGCGAAAGCATCTGCGGCTGCCGGTATCGGGGCTGCTGTTGGGAAGGCTCTTGTTGCATCAAAAGGGCTTGCAGCAGTCGGTGTCCTTGGTAAAGGTGCCAGTTTCGGCGCTGCGGCTGGTCCTGTTGGAATCGCAGCAGGTGCCCTTGGTGGTCTTGCCGTTTATGGCATTTACCGACTTTGCACCGATTAACCTTTCCTTGGCCCTTCCTAGTTATGAGGAGGGCCACTGCATTCCCATTTTCCCGTTGCCTTTCGGCTACTGGCATTCGCTTCTTGGGGCCTCCTATTCCCACTAAGGGATTCAGCCTTCCTTACGGTTGGCTTACTGTGGGTCTGGGGAGGTCTTGGCCTTGTGAGTGATTTATTGGGGAGGGAAGCATAATGGATCAAAGATTGACTGTATCATCTTCCACAATTCTTCATGTGGCCACTCTTCCGGGTCTCCACCATTGTGGAGTTGTATCACGCATTTGTGATTTTCTTTATCCCAGTGAGTCTTGATGATGTAGTCTTCTCTTGAGTTTCCTGCTTGCAAGGTGATGATGTCCCCTTCCAGTGGAAGAGGCAACTATCATAAATTGCGGCTCGGTATTGACTTGGGGGAGTCAGCGTCCTGCCCCAAAACTTCCCCCTCACGGTCCGTCTTCTCATAAGCGCAGCGGTAACCCGTAGCCAAGCCCCCCCGGCTATGCTCTAATCCCTCCTCGAAACAGGAGGGCTGCCATGTCGATTGAGACCCTGATGGACAAAGCCGCAATTGTCGGCGTCGGGCACACCGAGTATTCCAAGGACTCAGGCCGCAGCGAGATCAGCTTGGCCATTGAGTGCATTCGGAACGCCATTGACGATGCCGGCTTGCAGACCCGCGATATTGACGGCATCGCCAAGTATACGATGGACAATAACGACCCGGTCGAGCTGGCCGCTCACCTCGGGGTGCCCGAGCTGCGCTTCTTTGGCGAGGTGGCCTACGGCGGGGGCGGCGGTCCGGTCGGCTCGGTCCTGCTGGCGGCTATGGCGGTGGCGACCGGCATGGCCGAGACGGTCGTCGCCTTTCGCGCCATGAATGAACGCTCGGGCCGGGGCACGCCCCGCTTTGGCCAGGCCGCGGTCCGCCGTGGCGCGCCGGGGGTCGGCGCTTACCTCGAACCCTACGGGCTGTTCAGCCCGGCCCAGATGGTTGCCCTGGCGGCCCGCCGACATATGCACCTGTATGGAACTGCGAGCGAGCATTTTGGCGCGATTGCAGTTGCCTGCCGCACCCACGCCCAGACCAACCCCAACGCGGTCATGCGCGACCGCCCAATCACACTCGAAGACCACCAGAACTCGCGCATGATCGCCGACCCGCTGCGCCTGCTCGACTGCTGTCTGGAGACCGACGGCGGGGCCGCGGTGGTGATGACCAGCGCCGAGCGGGCCAAGGACCTCAAACACAAGCCGGTGTCCATTATGAGCGGCGGGTTTGGGGCCGGCGAGTGGAACACCCAGCGGGTGGTCAAAGACATTGAAAGCCGCGAGACCGAATCAACTGTGGTGGCCAAAGCCATGTTTGGCCGCGCCGGCATCGGCCATGCCGACCTTGACCTGTGCTATCTGTACGACCACTTCACCCCGCTGGTCCTGATGGCCTTTGAAGAGCTCGGTTTCTGCAAGCGCGGCGAGGGCGGCCCGTTTGTGTCGGATGGCAAGCTGCTGTGGCCGAACGGCAGCCTGCCCTTCAATACCAGCGGCGGGAATCTGTCGGAGGGCTATATCCACGGCATGGAAAACATTGTCGAAGCCGTGCGCCAACTGCGCGGACAGGCTATCAATCAGGTCCGGGACGCCGAGCTTGCTCTGGTGACCTCGGGTAACGGCGTGCCCAATACGGGCATGATCCTGCACAACTGACTAGCCGTCTGACCGCGGCGTATAGCCCGGACACTCCAGGACTGGCAGACGGGGGTATTTGGCGTACCGTCCGTCGGTCTCGGTCTGCTCGGCCCGCAAGCAGTACAAAAATCGTGAGTCTTTCGCGCTGATAATCTCGCGCGCGTAGTCACAGCGCTGGCATAAGCCGGGCTGCGGCGGGGCTGGCCGGGGTGTGTCCATGCGTCCTGCTCCTACTCTGGCTTGACCAGCGGCCTGAGGTCGGCCGCGAGTTGGCCCAGAATAACGCCGAGGTTGTGGCTCATGGCTTCGGCCACCGCGGCGGGATGACGCCTGTTGGCTTGGCGGCTGACCGAATACGACTCAAACCAGAACGGCGTGCGCTGCGGGGGGCGGCTGAGCCACACCTCAAGGCCCAGGGCGGCTTCCCAGGTCTGCTCCCCGTCACGCTCCTCAATGCGCCGCACAGCCCCGCCCAACACATAGTCGGCCTGCCCGTCGGAGGTGGGAAAGACCTTGGCGAACAGCCCGCTGCTGCGCAGATAATACCGCGTCCAGTCCGTGACCTGCTCGGCCGGCGAGCTGGCCCAGCGATGGTAGGTATAAAAGTCGAGTTGATACGGCGACGGGCGGTAGACCAGCCGGTGCTGGTCGTAAGGCGCATGGGCGCTGAAGGTCTGGACCACCAGGCTCGGGGCGGCGTTTGCGGCTGGCTCGGGCGGGGGTGGCAGGGTGAGCACATAGTAGCGGACCGCGGGGGCCGGCCTGAGCAGGCCGCAGCCGGCCAGGAGCAGACCGCACATGCACAAGAAAACATGGTGCGGGCGCTCGGATTTCCAGAACACGGTCATGGATCGGGAAGCTCTCGCGGCGGCCGATTTCTGCCCCAGATGAGGCCCGACGGATCGGTCCGGATCGTATCGCTGGCCTCTTTCAGGTCGTGCGAGGCCGCGGCCAGGTTGGTCAACAGCCGGTGCAGTTGGGGCCGGTTTTCGACCACCAGCTCATCAATATGCCGGGTCAACTGGGCGACCTCATCGGCCAGCCGGGCGGTCATTTCCGCGGTGTGGCTGATCTGGACCAGCATGGTCTGGCCGTCCCGAAAGAGTTCGTCCCGAACCTCGTTGATGGCGCTGGTGGTATGCTTGATCCCGGCCGCGGCATCGGCCAGATTCTTGATCATCGCCCGCAGGGCAAGGTTGGTCTCCGGCGTGGCAATTTCGCCGAGCGAGGTCCGCATATTCTCGGCCAGAGCCGACATGCTGTGCAGAAACGCAGCGAGTGCCTCCCGGTTGCGCTGGCTCAGCAGGTCTTGTTCAATACGGGTCAGGGTGTTGATCAGGCGCTGGGCAATTTCGCTGGCCCGGTCCCGGAATTCCTCAAGGCCGCCCTCGCGGACCACAATCGTCCCGCCGGGTTCCAGCAGCGGGGCGTCTGCCGAGCCGCCCTCAAGCTGAACAAATCGAATCCCGGTCACAAATGACCCGACGAGATGGGCGATGGTATCGCGCCGGACCGGCGTCCCGGGCTGGAGGGCGATGACGACATGGGCGCGCGGTGGCGTCTCTGCGGTCAGGTGCAGGGCCTCCACCTTGCCGACGGTGACGCCCTGATACTCAACCGCGGCCCCGGGCAACAGCCCGCTGACCGACCGGGTGAAGTAGATGGTGTAGGTATCGACCGGCTGGAAAAATCGCGAGCCGGCCAGCCACAGAATGGCCGCGGCAAACAGGAAGAAGCTGAGGGTGACAAACAGGCCGACTTTGAGTCGGGTTTTGCTATGTTCCATCAGCGTGCTCTCCGGTCAGGCGGTCAAGCAGCCCGCGCCGCGCCGCGGCCCGCCGGGGGCGACGGTCAAAAAACGCCCGGACCTGCGGCATGGCCAGGGCCTGGACCTCGGCCAGGGGGCCGGCCGCCGCCACCTTTCCATCGTGCAGCATAACGGCTCGGTCTGCAATCATCTGGATACTGCCCAACTCGTGGGTCACAATCACAATGGCCATGTCGAACTGGGTTTTCAAACGCAGGACGAGTTCGTCAAGCTCCCGCGCCGTCACCGGGTCTAAGCCGGCCGACAGTTCGTCAAACAGGAGCAGGGCGGGGTCAAGGGCCAGCGCACGGGCAACCGCGGCGCGTTTTTTCATGCCGCCGCTCATTGCGCCCGGCAGCAGCCGGGCGGCGTATTCGAGGCCGACCAGCGAGAGTTTCATCCGCGCCAGCATCCGGGCCGTTTCCGGCGATGCCCGGGTGTGTTCGGTAATCGGCAGCATCACATTCTCTTCTATGCTCATGGAGTTGAACAGCGCCCCGCCCTGGAAGGACATGCCGACATTGCGCAAGATGGCTTCCCGGTCCTCTTCACCCGCCCGGTGGAGGTCCTGGCCATCGATCAAGACCCGGCCTGAGGTGGGGGTCAGCAGGCCGACGATATGGCGCAGGAGGGTTGTTTTGCCGCAGCCACTGCCGCCCAGAATAACGGTAATTTCTCCACGTCGAGCCTGCACATTAACCCCGTTGAGAACCGTGCGGTTGCCATAGCCGGCAACCAGATTCTCAACAACGACATAGGGAGGCTCGGGGCTCGGCATCGCTCTTCGTCCACACCTCAGGACAGATAGAAAAAGATGGTAGTGAAAATGGCATCGGCCAGGATGCACAGCACAATCGACGTGACCACCGAAGCGGTGGTACTGGTCCCTACGCCCTCTGCGCCGCCCTGGACATACATGCCGCGGTAGCAGGCCACGAGCCCGATCACGCCGGCGAAGACCACGCTCTTGGCCATCCCGGCTACCAAGTCCCCTATCAGCAGGGCTTGAGCGGTCTGCTGTACATAGTTGCGGCTGCCCAGGCCGAGAAGGAGAACGCCAACCCAGTAGCCGCCAAAAATGCCGGCCAGATTCGAGAGCACGGTCAGGCACGGCACGGCGCACAACAGGGCCACGACACGGGGCAGGAGGAGGAAGCGGCCGGGGCTCAGGGCCATGGTCCGCATGGCGTCAATCTCCTCCGACACGACCATTGTGCCCAGCTCTGCGCTTATGGCCGAGCCGCTGCGACCGGCGACAATAACAGCGGTAATCAGCGGTGCCATCTCGCGAGCCATCGACACGCCGACGAGGTTGGCAATATAGATAGCGGCCCCGAACTGGCGCAGTTGACTGGCGGCGTTGAGGGCCAGGACCGCGCCGATCAGAAAGGACAGAAAGGTGACAATCGGGATGCCTTCAATACCGATCTTGACGATCTGCTCTCCGGTCCGGTCCCACTTCACGCCTTTGCCACGCCACGGCGCAATACACAGCCAGTAGGCCAGCTCACCGACCATATCCAGCAGCCGGTGCCCGGTCGTCAGCAGGGCGAGCGTCTGGTCGCCCAGGTGCTCGAATGAAGACAGCCGGCCCCGGGCGATCTCGGACGGGCTGAGCAACTCCGCCTCAAGACCGCTAAAAGCCTGACGGACTCCGGCAGACAGACCGACAAAGCGGACCTTCAGCCCCCGGGCCTGGACCTCAACAACGAGCTGTAACAGGCTGGCCGCCTCAAGGCTGTTCAGCTGCTGGAGGTCACGAAAATCAAAGACCACACGCGAGCCGGTCGGGGCGTGTCCGAGGGCGTGCCGAATCTCGTTGAACTGCCGCCGCAAACGCTCGCCGTCGTCTGGACCACGGACAGCCGCTTGAGGGTCCGGCGGCAACAGACGGAATTCCAAACTGCTCACGGTGCCGGCCGCAGCCTTTCTTGGGGATGCCGGGTCAGTCGTCTGGCCCATCTTAGCATGGGAGAGGTGAGCGCGGTGCCCTTTTGTGCCCCGCTCGCCTTTCTGGTCGTGTAGCACACGTCGCATTGACACGCTCCCCCGCCTTGCCTAGACTCCGGGGCGTTGGATTTCTCGCGTGCCGTCGCCGGTCTGGCCAGCCGCAAACCACTGTCACCGCATGGCGACACAATCCGAGGATGGAGCAGGGTCATGTTCTGGTGCGACGAGCTCGCCGAGCGGGTGTCCGGTCCGCAGCTGATTAACGATTCCAAGACACCCTCAGGCCGGGTCCATGTCGGCGCGCTGCGGGGTGTGCTGATCCACGACGCCATCTTTCGGACCCTCAAAGACCGGGGTATTCCGGTCCGCTATACTTTCGGCGTTGACGACTATGATCCGCTTGACGAGCTGCCGGCCGGTCATGCCGAGTTTTTCCGCCCGTATCTGGGAGTGCCGCTGTGTCAGGTCCCGCCGCCTCCAGGCTCTTCGGCCCCGGATGTAGCCGAGCATTATATTGGGGAGTTCTTTGATATCTTTCGGGAGTTGGGGGTTGAGGCGGAAACCTACCGGATGCGGGATATCTACCGCTCGGGGCGGTTTAACGAGACGATCGATGCCATCCTGCACAACGCGGCCAAGGTTCGCCGGGTCTACAAAGATGTCAGCAACTCCGAGCGTCCCGACACCTGGTATCCCTTCCAGGTGGTGTGTGAGGCGTGTGGCCGGGTCGGGACGACCGAAGTCAGCGACTATGATGGCCGAGAAGTCGGCTATACCTGCCGGCCCGCTCTCGTCAACTGGGCGACGGGCTGTGGGCATACTGGCAGGGTCTCGCCTTTTGACGGCCGGGGCAAGCTGCCCTGGAAGCTGGAGTGGGCGGCAAAGTGGCAGACCTTCGGCATTACGATTGAAGGCGCGGGCAAAGACCACAATACCAAGGGCGGCTCTCGCGATGTGTCAGCCGCGTGTCTGCGGGCCATTTTTGACCGGCAGTCCCCGCTGAATATCCCTTACGAGTTTTTCCTGGTCGGCGGGGCCAAGATGAGTTCGTCCAAGGGGATTGGCGTGTCGGCCCGGGACATGGCCGATTTTCTGCCGCCCGAAATGCTCCGCTTTCTGATGATCCGTCCCCAGCCCAAGCAGCCGGTGAATTTCTCGCCGAACGAAAAGTCGGTCGTCAAAATTTTTAACGACTTTGATCGGTTTCATACGCGCACGCATCACGATCCTACCGTGTCGCCGGATGACAAGCGGGTGTATCACCTGTCACAGATCGCCTCCCAGGGCGATTTCTACGCCGCCGACTTTCAGCTCGTAGCAACGGTTGCCCAACTGCCCCATCTCGATCTTGCCAGCGAGGTTGAGAAGCGCAAGGGCACTCCGCTGACCCGGCATGAACGCGCCCAGCTCGCCCGCCGCGCCCAGGCCGCGGGCTATTGGCTGGAGCACTATGCCAGCCCCGAGGAGCGGATCGTGCTGCAAGCCACGCTGCCGGAACGGGCGGACGAACTGACCGCCGGCCAACGCGCCTTTCTGCACCACCTCGCCGACCGCCTGCCGGGTACAGCGTGGGAAGACAGCACCTTGCAGACTGCGGTGTTCGATGTGGCGCGGCTCACGCCGATTGCGCCGGCCCAGGCGTTCAAAGCCCTCTACCGGGTCCTGCTCAACCGCGACTCAGGCCCCAAGGCCGGCAATCTGCTGGCCTTTCTGGATCGGGACTTCCTGCTGAAGCGCTTTCAAGAGTTGGGCTACGATCAGGAGCAGTTCTGGCAGGAGACCGGCCTCGCTCCGGCTGACTTTGATGCCTGGCTGGCCGAGCATCGGGCGCATATCATCAGCTTCAGCACCGAGGCCAAACTTGGCCAAGGCCGGCCTGAGACATCGGGACGGCTGGGGATTGTTGAGTATACTGTTGAGCTTGATGACAACAAGACGCATATGCGGCGCGTCGTGTTGGGGGAGTTTGCCGAGCAGGCGGCCTTTGAGGCGGCGGTGGAGCGGATGGTCCCCCAGACATAGCAACCTGAAGGTGTCAATCCGAATCACGCGCGTGTAAACGAGCGACCGCCGCATACAACAGAAGCTCCGACTTCGTATAGGTGAGTTCGTTGAATTGTATCAGCGAATCATGAGCGGCATTCCCACGAATCCGGTCGGGCTGAACCCCGTTCCACGAATAGACGCCCCGATCACACAACGCCACTATAAGGTCCTCTAGTACAATATATGTTCGTCACCGTGTGATTGAACAATACATCGACAGTCCTACTTTGTGTCACCCAATCTTCAAACAAAAAGTTGAAACGCGTCGGCGGGCTGCGATAGTATGGTCTGTAGACGATATTGGGGTTGTCGGGAAAGGGTTTCTCCGGGAGTACATGGACTTCTTCGGGAAGGCTCAGGATCTTCACGGCTTCCGGGTACCATATATAGCTCGTCATACGCGAACGGCCACTCATCATTCAAGAACGGCCGTTTCTCCAGCACGCCGCAGAAGCCGTCCCACACGATTGATGTACCGCCGAACATACGCTGACTATGTAGCGAGGAGTACCTGGCGGCTGAGATATCGCCGCTGGCCTCCACTACAGCAAGCTTCTGGGCTTCACTGTCGACGATCGTGCGGGGTCCGCTTTCCACGAGCAGCGTTCTGCCGGTCGTGAGAGCGTCGTATTTGTGCGCCAGCGTCAACCCGGCCGGACCGGAGCCGATGACGATCAAGTCGTATGACCCTCTTAGATTGCTCAGATCCACTTCCATGTGTCAGTTCTCCCTCGGTCAAATCCAGCCAAGCGGGCAGCTCCGGGACTTGCTTACGGCGTCCACTCAAAATAATTGCGCAGGTTGTCTGACTCGCGCTGCTGACAGGCGACGGCGATGCGCAGCTTCTCCAGGTGCTGCTCGATCATTCTTTCGCCCCCTTTGACCGGATGGGCGGCAAAGAAGGCCGTCACGTCGGCTTCGAGTTCGGGCGTGACCAGACCGGTAATTCCCTCGCACATGCGGGGGATGGTGCTGTCCGGGTAGTGGCGTAGCATGGCGTCCCAGTTGTCTTTCAAGAACTGCCAGGCGCGCTCGCGACGGTGGGTGTTGAGCAGCAGGTGGCTCATCAAGAAGGGCGCGTCCTGGGTACGGACCTCGCCATTGGTGGTCAGCGCGAGCGCGCGCTCAAACAGCTCGGAGGGCTGAAAGGCGGCCAGGGCAAACAGATAGCGCCTCTCCTCCTGGGGGGTCGTGGCCGTCTTGTAGGCGGCGTAAAATTCTTCATAGTCCGCCTCAGCGCCGCTATGGGCCACGATTGAGACCAGCGCCGGAATGAGGTCAGGATCGACCGAAGCGCTGTCGGACTTGTACGCGGCGTAGCGGGCACGCGCCTCGGCTTGGGTGGCACGGTCGTTGCCCAGGGTGCCCAGCGCGCCGAGCAGGTCCCCGCGCAGCTGACCGAGCAGGGCGTTTTCTCCGTCGGCCGGCTGCCAGCCCAGACGCGCGATGCCGGGACCGACCAGGCTGTGGACCCGGGTGTGCAGGGCCGGGCGCTGAGCGGGGTCAAGCAGGTGGTCAAAGTAGCGGAGCGAGCCAAGAATAGCGTTCCAGACAGTATGCTCGGTTTCGTCCTCAAACAGCAGCAGCAGGTCCATATAGTCGGCCAGGGGGGTGAGACCGGCCAGGCAGGCGGCCCAGGTGTCGTTGACCAGACCAAAGCGTTCGCCCGCGGACAGATTGCCCTGGACATTGCCGGTCAGCCGCTTGAGCAGGTCCGAGCTGTAGCGCACACGATAAAAGCCCTGGCCGTCGGCATTGACGACCACCCAGTCCGGCCTCGCTGGGAGGCTGAGGCGGACCTCGTCTTCCTCCAGCAGAACGGTTCGGGTCAACTCCTGACCGCCGCTCTTGGCCCGAATGAACAGGGGAACCTGCCAGCGCCGGCCGGCGTCGGCCTCGGCTGGGAGATACTGGAAGATGTGCTGGGATAGGGTCAGCGTCGTGTCCTCAAGCGCGGCAGAAATCAGGGGATAGCCGGGCTGAAATACCCACGAGTCCATCATGGTGCGCACCGGCTGCCCGGCCGATTCCTCAATGGCGTCCCACAGGTCAGTGGTCTCGGCATTGCCGTAGGCGTGCTTGTGGACGTAGCTGCTGATGCCGGCCCGGAAGGTCTCTGGACCAAGGTATTGTTCCAGCATGCGCACGACCGCGGCACCCTTTTGGTAGGTCAGCGTGTCAAACATGCCGTCCGCCTCGTCTGGGTGGCGAACCGGAAACTCGACCGAGCGGGTGCTCTGCAAGCCATCGATCTGGAGCGCAGCGGCGCGCTCTACGGCAAAGCTCGTCCAGCGCTGCCACTCGGGTTTCCAGTCATCAACGGCCATCATCTCCATGAAGGTGGCAAACGCCTCGTTGAGCCACAGGCCGTTCCACCATTTCATGGTGACCAGATCGCCGAACCACATGTGGGCGTTTTCGTGCGACACCACGTCAGCCACCCGTTCCAGTTCACTCCGGGCCGCCCGGTTTTCATCGACCAACAGCGCAGTCTCCCGAAAGGTAATGGCCCCCAGATTCTCCATAGCGCCAAAGGCAAAGTCGGGAATGGCGACCAGGTCAAGTTTGTCGCCCGGATACTTGCGACCGTAGTAGCGGCTGAAAAATGCCAGCGAGGCGGCCCCGATGGCCTGTCCGAAAGCTGCCAGGCGGCGCTTGCCCGGCACTGCCCAGACCCGCAGCGGCGTACCGTTGACGTCGGTCGGCTCGGTGGCCTCAAACTCGCCGACAATGAAGGCAACGAGGTAGCTCGACATTGTGATCGTGTCGGCAAAGACGACCTCTTTTTGCCCTGTCGCGGGGAGGGGGGTCTCGCGCACAAGCGCCGCGTTGGAGATGGCGGTGAGGGCAGCGTCAATCACCAGGGTGACCTGAAAGACGGCTTTTATGGCCGGCTCGTCCCAGCACGGAAAGGCGCGGCGCGCGTCGGTTGATTCGAACTGGGTTGAGGCCAGGACCTTCTCCTGGCCGTCGGCAGTGGTGTAGGTGCTGCGGTAAAAGCCGTGGAGCTTATCGTTGAGAATGCCGCCGAAGGCGAGTTGGAGCGTCCAGGCACCGGGGGCGAGGAGCTGGGGAAAGTGGAAGGCCGCCCGTTGGTTGGCGCTGTCGAGGCTGACCGTGCCGGCCAGCGTCCGGCCGTCCGGGCCGCTGACCGATACGCTGTGAATCGTCAGTTCGATAGCGTTCAGCACAATCTCGCTGACCGGCTCATGGATGGTAATGGCAACCGTCTCCTCCCCGGCAAAGGTCAACGCGCCGAGGTCCGGGATGAGACGGATAGCGTAGTGCTGGGGGCTGACGCTGGTGGGTAGCTTATAGGCCGGTGTTGCTGTCATATCAGGCTCCTTACACACACGGGCGGTTGGGATTCAAACCCTACCAGAAACCGGGTCCTCTTGGCAAACCGCGCCCTGAACGATATGGACAAAGGAGAGCGCCGGCGGACAGGCGTTCTCCGAGCCACGGAGGGGGATATGGCCAACGAGTACGAGAACGATACGGACCTTGAGCGTGGGGTCATCACCGAGACAGAGAAAAAGACCAAAAAGCCGCCACTGTACAAGGTGCTGCTGCACAACGACGACTACACCACGATGGAGTTTGTCGTCTATATTCTCCAGTCGGTCTTTAACCACGACGCCACCAAAGCCACCCAGGTCATGCTGCATGTCCACCGCAAGGGCCTGGGGGTGGCCGGGGTGTATACCTACGAGGTGGCTGAGACCAAGGTGGACAAGGTCCACGCCCTGGCCAAGCAGTACGAGTTTCCTCTGAAGTGTAGTATGGAAGAAGCCTGAGCCTCACGGCCGGCCAACACGACGGCCGATAGAGAACAACGCTTCCCGGGCCCGGCCCGCGGAAGGAGTGGAGCAGAGAATGCAAATCAGTCGGGAGTTTCAAATTGCCCTGACCCTGGCCATCAAAGAAGCCAGACGCCACCGCCACGAGTTTCTGTGCCTTGAGCATGTGTTGTACGCCCTGTCGTTTGACGAGGATGTGGCCGAAATTATCCGCAGTTGTGGCGGGGATGTGGAGCGGCTGCAAAAGGATTTGCTGCGATTCTTTGAGGAGCACCTCGAGTCCTTGCCCGAAGGGAGCGATGTTGACCCGCAGCAGACCTCGGGCTTTCAGCGGGTGTTGCAGCGGGCGGCCATGCATGTCGAGTCCAGCGGCAAAGATATTGTCGAGGGGCGTAATTTCCTGGTCGCACTGTTCCGAGAAGAAAACAGCCACGCCCTCCACTTTTTGCAAGAGCAGGGCATTGACCGGCTCGACGTGCTGAACTACATCTCGCACGGTATCTCCAAGGTCCAGCCCGAGGAGGAGGACGAACCGGCCGCCGGGCCGGAGGCCGACGGCCCGGACGAAGAGGGCGAGCCCCGCCCGGCCAAAGATCCCCTCAAAGCCTTCACGGCCGATCTGGTCCAACGCGCCAGAGACGGCGAGATTGACCCCCTGATCGGTCGTGAGGTCGAGGTCGAACGTACAATCCATGTGCTGTGCCGGCGGCGTAAGAACAATCCAGTCTATGTGGGTGATTCCGGGGTGGGAAAAACGGCCATCGCCGACGGGCTGGCGCTTCAGATCGCCAACGGCGAGATACCCGAGGTGCTCAAAGACGCCAAGATATACTCTCTGGACATGGGCGCGGTGCTGGCCGGCACAAAGTTCCGTGGCCAGTTTGAGGAACGGCTGAAGGCCGTGCTGAACGCGCTCCGAAAAGATCCAAACGCCGTTTTGTTTATTGACGAGATTCATACCATTGTCGGGGCCGGGGCAACGAGCGGCGGCTCAATGGACGCCTCGAACATCCTCAAACCCGCCCTGGCGTCCGGGAAGCTGCGCTGCATTGGCGCGACGACCTACCACGAATATCGCAGTTATTTTGAGCGTGACCGCGCTCTGGCACGGCGCTTTCAGAAGATCGAGGTCCACGAACCCAGTATCGAAGACGCGGTCAAGATTCTGGAGGGCCTGAAATCGTACTACGAAGAGCACCACGGCGTGTCCTACACCGAAGACGCGCTCAAGGCTGCGGCCGAGCTGTCGGCAAAATACATCAACGACCGCTTCCTGCCCGACAAAGCGATTGATGTCATTGACGAGGTCGGGGCGGCCTTCAAGATCAAAACGAACACCGACGAGGCCAAGGTTATTGGCGAGACCGATATTGAGGCGGTCGTGGCAAAGATCGCCCGGATTCCGCCCCGCAGCGTGTCGATTTCCGACAAGGACCGGCTCCATCAGCTCGACGCCGACCTCAAAAAGGTGGTCTTTGGCCAAGACCCGGCCATTGCGGTGATTGTCCGCGCCATCCGTCTGGCCCGGGCCGGCCTGGGTCAGCCGGAAAAGCCGGTTGGGTCGTTTCTGTTCTCCGGCCCGACCGGGGTGGGCAAGACCGAGGTGGCCAAGCAGTTGGCCCAGACCCTTGGCCTGCAATTCCTGCGCTTTGACATGAGCGAATACATGGAGAAGCATACGGTCTCGCGGCTGATCGGTGCCCCGCCGGGCTATGTCGGCTTTGACCAGGGCGGGCTGCTGACCGAGGCGATCACCCGCAACCCCCATTCGGTCTTACTGCTGGACGAGATTGAAAAAGCCCACCCCGACCTGTTCAATATCCTGCTCCAGGTCATGGACCACGCCACCCTGACCGACAACAACGGCAAAAAAGCCGACTTCCGGCACGTCATCCTGATTATGACCAGCAATGCCGGGGCGCGTGAGATGGCCGCCACCGCGATTGGTTTTGGCGAACAGTCCAACGAGGGCAAAGACCAGCAGGCGATCGAAAAGCTGTTCAGCCCCGAGTTCCGCAACCGCCTCGACGGCATTGTCCACTTCCGACCCCTGCCACCCGAGGCGGTTGAGCGGGTGGTGGACAAGTTCATGAAAGAGCTGATCGATCAGCTGGCCGAGAAGAGTGTAACCATCTCTTTGACCGACGACGCCCGTCGCTATCTGGCCGAAAAGGGCTATGACAAGACCTACGGCGCACGCCCAATGGCCCGCCTGATTCAGAGCGAGGTCAAACAAGTCCTGGCCGATGAGATTCTGTTCGGCCAGCTCCAGAACGGCGGCACGGTCGAGATCGACCTTGGCGAAGACGGCTTGGCGTTTCGTTATCAGCCCCGGACGGCTGCCGCCCCGGCTGAAGCCGCCCCGGCCGAGCCGGCCCCGGAGATGGTCAGCGACCAACAGGACTGAAGAAGCTATCGGACGGCCTGTTTCAGGAAACCGGACTTGTCGTCGTCTGGCCCGTGTCGTGTTGGGCCGGCTGGCGGTGTGTACCAGCCTGGTGCTGAGCAGCCTGGCTGGTGCCGACGGGCTGTGTGTAGCACGGCCCGCGCACCCCGCCGCCGACCCGACCGCGCTCGGCAAGGGAAAATTGCTGGTGGCCGCTCGCCAGCTCGCCGACCCCAATTTTGCCCAAACGGTCGTGCTGTTGCTCGGCTACGGGCGGCTTGGGGCACTCGGCGTAATTATCAACCGCCCCACCGCGGTCCGGCTATCCGAGGTCTTGCCGGACTCTTTCCGCGCCGCGCCGCGGGCTGGAGTGGTATACAGTGGCGGGCCGGTCGCCACCACCGCCATGCTGCTGCTGTTCCGCGCCGAGCGGCAGCCTGACGAGACCGAGCACATCTTTGCCGATGTCTACCTGAGCGGCAGTCAGGCCGTGGTGGAGGACAAGGTCGCCCCGGGCGACCTGTTTCGGCTGTATGCCGGTCATGCCGGCTGGGCCCCTGGCCAGCTCGACAACGAGGTTGCCCAGGGCGACTGGCACATCGTCCCGGCCGATATCGACACGCTGTTTCGCAAACCCGCGGAAAACCTGTGGTCTGAGCTGATTCAGCGTAGCACCGGCCGCTGGGTGAACCTTCAGCCGCCGCTCTTGGCGGAGCATGGCCGAGGCTGAACAACGCCGGCTCCACACCGGAGGGGAGACGCACCATGAATGTCTTGGAAGAGGGCACTGAATTCCAGCTTGATTTCAAGAAGGTGGCCAGTATTGCCGCCAAAGGGCTGGATGTGGTTCCGGTCGTACTGCAACACGCCCGGACGGGCGATGTGTTGTTTATCGGCTACGCCAACGAGTTGGCCTTGCGCGAGACCCTGCGCCGCCGTCAAGCCGTGCTGTGGTCAACCTCGCGCAACGAGCTGTGGCACAAGGGGGCAACCTCGGGCGATGTGCTCGACCTCGTTGATGTGCGGCTCAACTGTGAGCAGAACTCGTTACTGTACCGCGTTCTGCCCCGCCAGGGCGGGGTGTGTCATACCAAAGACCGCCACGGCCAGACCAGACCGGGCTGCTACTACCGGCGGCTCACCCAGAGCGGCGACGGCCTGGAGTTTGTGGAATAGAAGGGAAGCGCATGGAGATCGGCGTTTTCAGTTTCAATACCGAATACACACTGGCGGCCGATGAGTTGGCCAGGGAGTGCGAGGCGCGGGGGCTGGAGTCGCTGTGGCTGCCCGAGCACACCCATATTCCGGCCAGCCGCAAATCCCCCTTCCCGGGCGGCGGCGAGCTACCCCGGGAGTACACCCATATGTCCGACCCCTTCATCGGTCTGGCCGCGGCCGCGGCAGTGACAACCCGGCTCAAACTCGGTACCGGTATCTCGCTAGTGACCGAACATGACCCGATTGTGCAGGCCAAGCAGGTCGCCTCGCTGGACCGGATTTCAAACGGACGGTTTATCTTTGGCATTGGTGCCGGCTGGAACAAAGAAGAGATGGCCAACCACGGTACCCCGCCGGGCAAGCGCTGGCAGGTCTTGACCGAGCGCATCCAGGCCATGAAAGCCCTGTGGGGCCAGGACGAGGCCAGTTATCACGGCGAATTTGTGCAGTTTGAGCGGGTGTGGTCCTATCCCAAGCCGCTGACCAAGCCCCACCCGCCCATTCTGCTGGGCAGTCTGAGTTCCCGGCTGGGCCGCCAGCGGACAGTTGACCTGTGCGACGGCTGGATTCCGGTTGAAACGGTGATTGACGACATGCCGGCCGCCATTGCCGACCTGCACGACCGGGCCAGGGCCGCCGGCCGCGACCCGGCCTCCATCCCCATCTCCTTCTTCCTGGTCCACGCTCCGGGTCTGGACCGCCTCGAACGCTACAAAGGACTCGGCGCGGTCCGCACCGTTGTTCGCGCGCCCACCGCCGGCCGCGACGCCGTCCTGCCCTTTCTGGACACCTACGCCGAGTTTGCCCGCCGGCTGGCCTGATAGGCGGGGCGCGTTGTAGAGGAGCGTAATTCCGTGTTGCGGTCCTCAAGGTCTGCCGGCCCGGTCCAAGGAGGAAATCGGTCATCAATCAAAAGGGCGGTGTGGGGAAAACCACCCTGACGGCGAACCTCGCCGCGGAACTTGCCTTCCAGGGCAAGCGTGTCCTGCTGCTGGACATGGAGCCACAGTGCAGCCTGACTTTTTCGTTTGTTGAGCCTGACGAATGGGAGAACCAATTCGGCGGAGATGGCAGCCCTGGTAGCGACACAACCATAAAAAGCCGGTTTGACGGAATCGGTGACGATGGCCTAGAGACCCCAGAGTTAGGTGACCTGGTCGTGCCGAACCTGAAAGTGACTCAATATCCGGGTAGCAAGGGGGGCAAGATTGACCTGATTCCGACCGAATATGACGAAGATCGCGACTACGCGCCAGGCGGAGAACTGGACGAACTCTTTGAGCAAGGCATGGCCGAGCTGACAAGCCCCTCCAAAAAAGGAGCCCGGCCCTTGGAGGAACCGGTTGAGACCGTGCCGGTAGAACCGGAAGAAGCCCTGCGTCGCCTCCAGCAGCAGTTGGACGTAGTCCAAACCCGCGACGAGGGCTACCGCTTGGTGAAAGAGGCTCTTCCGCGGAAGGCATCCTTATTTGCTTTTGCCAGGTTTCTGGACTTGCCAGTTCAGAAAAAGGACAAAATCGTGGCCTTCACGGTTGGCCGACGGCTCAACAGCGAGACCATCCGCGGCGGTTATTCTGCCACAGAGCCACGTTGAGGCGTGTTTGCGTTACAGTCTCCTAACAGCGTTGAGCCTGTCCATTATGGTGGACAGGTGGGGTGGGGCGTCTCCCCCACGATCCCGATGAGCTCCAATGCTTTCTGACTTGGGAGGGGGCTGGTTGACTTCTTTGCCTTGCGGTTATTGAGGCGTTTCCTCACGCGATTCCACAAGCCAATCGCCTGAAGTATCTCGGTCAACCAACCGACATTTTGTTGAGCGGGCCAACTCCCTTGCCCCTTTTGTAAAATAATTATTGGTCACGACCATTGCGGCGTTGCAGCCATTGTGAGGCCGGCAAGAGGGGGCGCGGGAGGGGGGCCGGGCTATCTATGTGAGGCGGACGAACTTTTGCAGGACATGGCCGTCGAGCGGGATGAGACCCTGGCGGCCGCCGGCGCTGTAGTTCACCTCGCCGACATACAGGTCGCCGCGCGAGTCAGCCCAGATGCCGTGCGGGGCGTAGAAGTTGCCCGGCTCCAGGCCGTGCTCGCCGAAACGGTGCTGGACCTCGCCGTCGAGGGTCAGGACGCTGACGCACGACGGCGGCTCGTGGGGGGGCACTGCTGCGCCTAAGCCATTCGGCATAGGGGCCACTTTGAAGCCTAACTCGGCCACAAACAGGTTTTCGTCGGCGTCAATATACAGGTCGTCAGGCCGGCTCACATGAGTCCATTCGGTGCGGTATGCGCCCTCGCCGCTGAACACCTGGATGCGGGAGTTCTCCCGGTCGGCGACATAGACCGTGCCGCGGCGGTCAACCGCTATTGAGTGCGGGAGCTTGAACTGACCCGGGCCGCTGCCCGGCTCGCCCCAGGACAACAGCAGCTCGCCGCCGGCCGAGAACTTATGCACACGGGCGTTGCCGTAGCCGTCGGCAATATACATGGCCCCGTCCGGGGCCAGGGCGACATTGGTCACCATGTTGAAGGGGCCGGCGGCCTGCTGGACCGGGGTGGTCCAGGCGGTGAAGCCGGTGTCGGCCGGTGTGTCTTTCTGGCCCAGGGTTTTGAGCAGCGTGCCGTCGGGCTTGAACAGGCGGACGGTATGGTCAAAGTTGTCGGCGCAGTAGATGGTATCGTCCGGGCCGATATAGATGCCGTGGGCGTTGGTGAACACGCCTTCGCCCCAGGCGTTGAGAAACGTGCCGTCACGGTCAAAGACGATCATCGGGTGCTCCCCGCGGTTAAAGGCGTACACCCGGTCTTGGGAGTCGGTGGCTACGCCGGCCACCTCTACAAAGGACCAGCCTTCGGGCAGCTGCTCCCAGCCTTCAATGACTTCGTATTCGACTTTGTTTGCGCCAAGGGCCATGTGAATCCTCCTCCTCAGGGGACGCGCTGATCGAGCTGGAGCACGATCCCGTCGGGGTCTTTGAACAGGGTGGTCAGCACCTTGCCGCCCGGGGCTTCGCCATAGGCCACGCTGTCAAAGACTGTGGGGGCCAGGACGATGGGCACGCCGGCGGCCTTGACCTTCTCAAAGGTCTCTTTGAGGTCGTCCACCCAGAAGGCGAAGTGGTGGATGCCGACCTCAGTCAGGTTGATCGCCCGGCCCGAGGTGGGGCGGTTCTGGGACAGGACGATAAAGGTGGCGGCCGGGCCGTCTTCCCAGCGCAGATACACCCCGTGGCGGCCGGGCTGCTCTGTGCTGGTGACAGTCTGGATCATGCCGCCGGGGTTTTCGTTGGGGTCGTCAAGGCTGACGCGCAGGCCGAGCAGGTCGCGGTAGAACTTCAGCGACTCGGCCATATTGCTGACGCCAATGGCGATGTGCGACGTGGCTCTGATTTTCATGCCTCCCTCCTTTGCACAGGCGCTTCTGCCTGGCAGCTATGACATGCTTTCTGGCCGGCGTCCAGACCGCGGGCGCTCAGCCGACGTAGGCCCGCGCGTGGCGGATCAGGCGGCTTTTGAGCTCGGCGAGGCACGGTTCGAGCCGCAGCGGATACGGATGTGGAGCGCTGAGCCGTATAAGTCCTTGGAAAACGTGAAGGTTGACCTGGGACGAGTCAATGTCTTCATTGGTGCCAATGGCAGCGGAAAGAGTAATCTTCTGGAGGCTTTGGGAGTTCTCTCCGCGGCGGCTGAAGGCAAAGTTGATGACCAGACTTTGCTGGCCCGTGGTGTCCGTCCTGGCCTTCCCTCATTGTACAAATCTGCCTTTCCCGCCAAATCCGGGAAGAGAATTCAGCCGCATCTGTACTTCGCAGCGCACAGCGCGCAAGCCAGATATGAAGTCTCGCTGCATGACTCCTTGAAGTTGAAAGAACCCGCCCCCTGGAGATTTAAGACAGAACTGTGGGAAGACGACAACGGGACAAAGCTCGTTGGACATGGCCCCCGAGGCCCAAAGACGAATACCGAACGGGGACTCGTTGCGCTGAAGGCGGGAGACCTTCCTGATGGTGCCGCCTTGGAGTTGCTGACGTTGCTGCAAGGCTACGTCATCTTTTCGCCAACAACGCCTCTATTGTGTGGGGTTGTCCCGGAAACGCAACCGAGGCGGTAAACTGAAAGTGGGTGAGGAAGTCGAGCGCATAGGACCAAGCCGCAGGCCAAGCTGAACGCGCCCCCAGACGGGTTGTGGCGAAAGGACAGGTGAAACACGGCCTGGGCATCAACCATGCCCGACCGCCACTAGCCGTAGGCCATAGTGAGTTGGTACAGGTCGGACGGGATGTGCATCTCGCGGTCCAGGCCGGTCTTATTCCAGGTTGGCCTCGATCAGCAGCGGGCCCGGGCTGCCAAAGCCGTACCGCAGGGCGTCGTTCAGCGCTTCGGCGCTGTGGACAGCCCGGGCCTCAACCCCAAAGCCTTCGGCCAGCTTCACAAAGTCAAACACCGGTGAGTCAAGGCCGGTCAGCGACAGGCTGGCTTGGCCCGGGGTGATCTTGGCCCGTTCCAGCTCCCAGCGCAAAATGGAGTAGGCCAGGTTTTTGCAGATGATGGAGGTGACGTTCTGTTTTTCGCGGGCCATTGTCCACAGCGCCTGGATGGTATACAGGGACGAGCCGTCGCCTTCCAGGCATACTACCGGCCGGTCCGGGGCCGCGGCGGCCGCTCCCGCGGCACACGGCAGGCCCTGGCCGATCGAGCCGCCGGTCAGGGTCATATAGGTGAAGGCCGGTGCGCCCGCGGCCATTGGATAATAGGCAAAGCCGGCGGTCGCTCCCTCGTCCATCACAATAGCGTTGTCAGGCTGGAGGGCGGCTACTGCCTGGCACATGGTGAGCGGCGTCAGCCGGCCGGTCGGCGGGGCCGGCCGGTCGGGGGTAGGGGCTTGGCGTTCGGGTGGGGCGTTAAGTGCCTCGGCCAAGGCGATCACCGCTGCTGCGGGATCGACCTCGGCGTCACACACCTCAATCAGTTCGGCGTTTTCGGCGTACAGACCGCTGCGGTTGTTGGGATAGCCGAAAAAGGCCACCGGCTTTGCGGCTCCGGCCAGCACCAGGCTGGTATACGGCTCCAGGACCTGGCGGGCGGCCTCTGGGGCGTAGGGGATTTTGTCCGGGCAGATCAGCCCCCGGCCCCGGTCCTGGACCGGCGGAAAGGTCGGGGCCAGGACCTTGCAGCCGGTGGCTTGGGCGATCCGGTCGGCGGCCCGCAGGCCGGCGGCTCGCAGCGCGCTGCCGCCCAGCACCAGGGCTGCCCCCGGCCGACTGAGGGCCTGCGCCGCGCGCTTGACCGCCTCGGGCTGGGGCGGGGCCGGCTGCGGGGGCGTGGGTTGGGGGAGGGGGGAGTTGAGCTTGGCCCACTGCATGTCGCCGGGCAGGATCAGCGTGCCCGGGCCGCTCGGCCGCCGGGTGGCTCTGGCAATCACCTCGGCCATGTCCGCGGCCACATCCTCTGGCCGGGCCGGGGTTTTGACATAGTGGGCCATTGGCTGGGCCAGGGTGGCGATGTCGGAGGTCAGCGGCGCGTCTGCGGCGATATGCCAGGTGGCGTGCTCACCGACGACCGAAACGACGGGCGAGTTGGCCTTGCGGGCGTTGTGCAGGTTGGCCAGGCCGTTGGCCAAGCCCGGGCCGAGGTGGAGGAGGGCCAGGGCCGGCCGGCCGGTGATCCGGGTATAGCCGTCCGCGGCACCGGTACACACCCCCTCGAAGACGGCCAGGACCGGCCGGATGTGCGGGCAGTGGTCAAGCGCTTCCACCAGGTAGAGTTCGGTTGTGCCCGGATTGGCAAAGCAGACATCAATGCCGGCCGCGGCCGCGGTCCGAATGACCGCCTCTGCCCCGGTCATGTCGGTATGCGTTGGTGTTGCAGTGCGCTCAGTCGCCATAGCAACTTCTCCTCTCTTCCCCAGAACATGCTGGGCGGGGGTCGGGGTGTCAACCGTCCAGGGACTCGCCAGGGACTCGGAGCCTGGACAGGCGGGGGGATTTTTGGCAGGTTGCTGTATGCTGTCATGCACCTGGAAACCTTCAAAGTCTTCTGTGATGTGGTTGAGACGGGCAGTTTCTCGCGGGCCGCGGCCAAGAACCTGCTGACCCAATCCGCGGTCAGCCAGCAGATCCGCAGCCTTGAAGCCCACTACGACCGGCAGCTCGTGGAGCGCGCCCGGGGCCGCATCCGGCTCACCCAGGCCGGGGAAGCCCTGTATCAGGTCGGCAAGCAGATCGCCCAGAAGTACCGCGAGATTGAAGAAGGGCTGCAAGCGCTGTCGAACTCGGTGGCTGGCAGCGTGCGGGTGACAACCGTCTACAGCGTCGGGCTGTACGAGCTGTCGGCCCCGCTCAAACGCTATCTTCAGACCTTCCCCGAGGTTGAGGTTCACCTTGAGTACACCCGGGTCAACAAAATCTATGAGGATGTGAGCAGCGGGGATATTGACCTGGGCATCGTCGCTTACCCCAACAAACGGTCCCAGATTGTGGTCACGCCGTTTCGGGAAGATCGGCTGGTGCTGGTGTGCGCCCCCCAGCACCCGTTTGCCGCGCTCGACAGCTTGCCGATGAAACAGCTTGACCGGGAGAAGTTTGTCGGCTTTGAGCGGGATATTCCGACCCGCCGGGCGCTTGACCGCATCTTTCGCCGCCACCATGTCCGGGTCCAGTACACGACCGAGGTGGACAATATCGAAACGGTCAAGCGGATCGTCGAACTCGGCTCAAGCCTGGCTATTGTGCCCGAGCCGAGCATCGCCCAGGAGGTCCAGAACGCCACCCTGAAGGTGATTCCGTTTGCCGACGAGGTGGTGATGCGACCGCTGGGGATTATCTCCAAGCGGGGCCGGCGTTTCACCCCCGCGGTCCAGGAGTTTGTGAACTTCCTGCGGGGGGTGTCGGGCTAGCGGCAATGCTCCTGCGGTGTGTCCGTGGTGTCAGCCCTGCGAGCTGGCGCGCCGCTCTGGCCGGCGGGTCTGTGGTGGTGCTGACGGTCCTGGCCTTCCTGCCGATACTGCTGTGGGGCGGCTGGGTCTGGGATGACCTCTACTATGTCAGATGGAACCCGCGCCTGGTGGGCGGCGAGGGGCTGTACGCCCTGTGGTTCGAGGCCGGGCAAGCCGGCGGACGCCCTGGGCCGGTCTTTGGCCGAGCGAGATGTGTACTGGTGGCCGCTTCTGTATTCGAGCCTGTGGCTGGAGCGTTGGCTGTGGGGCGAGTTCTGCGCAACGAAGTTTCATGCGACGAACATCGCCATTCACAGCCTGAACGTGTGGCTGGTGTGGGCTTTGCTGCGGCGTTTTGAGGTGCCGGGGGCGTGGGTGATCGCGCTGGTGTTTGCGATCCATCCGGGGTCAGATGATGGCCCCGGCCCTGGTGATGGGGCGTAAGGAGATGCTGGCGTCGGCGTGTGTGCTGCTGGCGGTGTGGGTGTGGTTTCCGCGTGGCGGGGAGCAGGGCGCGGTTTCGTGGTGGCGGGTCGGGTCGGTGTGCCTGCTGGTGGTGGTGGGCAGCCTGTTCAAGACGCAGGCGGTCATTATCCCCGCGGCCGTGGCGATAGTCCACTGGTGGCGGGGCCGGCCGGCTGACACGGGCGGTGTGGCTGCGCCTGGTGCCGGTGGCCGGGGTGTCGGTCATGGTGGCCGGGCTGGCCTGGTACATGTTCGCGGTGGTCAGCTATTCCAACTTTCACGATTTCAGCCTGCCCGAGCGCATTATGATCGCGGCGCGGTCGGTGTGGTTGCACGGCTTCCTGTCGCTGGCACCGGTCGAGAGCGCGGTGCGCTTCTGGCGCTGGAAGGTGTCGGTGGCTGACCCGCTGGGCTGGCTGGCGCTGGCGGCTTGCGTCGGCGGGCTGGTGATCCTGTGTCGGACTGCGCCCAAGAGTCGCAGCCCGCTGGCCGCAGCCGTGTGGTTTGTGGTGTGCATGTCCCCCACCCCTGGGGGTGGTTGACCACCATGCGATGGGCTTGTCTTTTGCGTTTTCCCGCCACCGCTATCTGGCGTCGATTGCTTCCATCGCCCTGGTCGTCGGGCTGGTCTACGCTTGGCTGCGGGCGCACGGGTCTGCCGCTATGCAGGCGGCGGGACGGCTGGCCGCGGCCGCGTTGATTGTGGCGTGTCTGGTGGCCGACCTGCGGTCCTCGTTTGCTTTTGCGAGTTCTTCGGCATGGTGGACCCGCATGGCTCGCTACCAGCCTGAGTGGGACTGGCTGCAAAGCACCCTGGTGTGGGCCTTGTCGGCTGAGGGCCGCCATGAGGAAGCGCTGGAGATTGCCCGGCGCAATGTGGATTCAGACCCGCTGAGCCTGCGCTTTCGCCGTGATCTGGGGTTTGCCTACGCGCTGGCCGAAGACCCGGGCAACGCGGATGCGCCACTACCAAGTGGTCGCGGACGCCCTGGAGGCTGACCCGTCGCTGATGCGTCGGACTTCGCGCCTGCGGCGGCGTGAGCACCTCTGGAAGATGCCTCTGGATCAGCGGGAGGTGTCCTATCTGCGCTTCGGGTATGAGCGTCTGCTGAGGTGCGCCGGCAAAGAAGCCGAGGCGGCACATCAGCGCCGGCTGGCTCAACGTTTGTACCCGCATGTCGATTTTGACCAAGTGTACACGAACGACACTGCCCACAGTTGTCGGGGGCCGTGGTAGGGAGTTGATGATGTCTGGCGTGCGGAGCGTCATTGGCTGGACCGGGGGGATACGGCTGCTTGCAGAGCCGTCGAGCTATCTGTTGGTGTTGGCTCTGCTGGCCACAGGGATTGCCAAGACGGGCAGCCTGCTGGCTCTCCGTCCGGCGGTCGAATGGTGGGCGCTTCCCAGGGCAGTCTTGCCCGACATCGTTGGTGTTCATGGGGTTGGCGGGGGCTTTTGCCTGGTGCGAGGAGGCGTATGGACGCTTCGTCGTCTGCGTGACTGTCCCCGTGGCCGCGGTTGTGGCTGTGGTGGCCGCACTCAACGCCGTCTACCTGACTGGTGCCGGTCAGCAGTGGAGTTGGTTCATTGTCGAGATACTGCTCAAACAGTGGGCTGAGGCCGAAACGGTCGTGCGCGGCACTCTTACGCCCCTGCTCGTGGTCTGGCTCGGGCTGGTGGTCGCGCTGCTCGGTTGTGTGTTAATAGCCCTGCGTCTGCTGCTGCGGCACTACACGGGAGCCTGGGACCGGCGCGGGCACGGTTGGGCGCGGACCTGCTGCGCGTGGCTGTTGGCCGTGCCAGCCGCACTGCTGAGCTACGCGCTGCCCCCTCCGCGTTCGGTTGAGGTGTACACCCTGGAAAAGAACGTGTTTGTCACCATCGCCCGGACCGCGCTCCGCCGGTTCGACACGGGCAGCTTCACCGGCTATGAGCACAAGCGGCTGGTGAGCGATACTGCGATAGATGCTTTTGCGTCGGGCGAGCGCCCGAATGTGCTGTTTTATTTGCTTGAATCGGCGCGCTACGACCACACTTCACTGGCCCCGGTCGGAATGCGGCAGGCCGAGACCCCGGTACTCGCCCAGTTGGCCGCGCGGGCGGTGGTGGGCCATCAGGTCCGCACCGTGTTGCCGCACTCTATCAAGTCGCTGTTCTCAATGCTGTGCATGGGGCTGCCCACGATGCAGCGGGGCGTCATTGAGGTCTCGCACGATCCAGAGCTTCAGTGTCTTCCGTCCATCTTGCGGCACGCCGGCTACCGCACAGCGTTTTTTCAGAGCGCGTTCGGCTCCTTTGAGCAGATGCCACGGCTGGTCAAGAACTTCGGTTACGAACACTTTGAGGCGTGGGAGGATTTCCGAAAAGTGGGAGGGGAAGGGGAGGTCCTCGGCTACTTTGCCTCCGAAGACGACGTACTAGCCCCTGCGTTGGCCCGCTGGCTCGACGCCGGCGACAGTTCACAGCCCTTTTTCGCTACGCTCCTCACGTCGGCAGCCCACCATCCGTACCAGTTGCCGCAGAAGCTCCGCTCGCGCCTGGCCGAGGAGGGCAAGCCGAGCGAGACACCGGCGCAGCGCTACGCACGGTTGATAGAAGAGACCGACCGGGTGCTGGGTCTTGTGCTTGAGGTGTTGCGTGATCGGGAGCTCCTCAACAACACCTTGGTCCTGGTGGTCGGCGACCACGGCGAGGGATTTGGCGATCATGGCGTACTCCAGCATGACAACAACTACTTTGAAGAAGGGTTGCGGGTCCCGCTGGTGTTGGCCGGGCCTGGCATCGCGCCGGGGCGCATTGACCAGAATATCAGTCTGATCGATATCACACCCACGCTGCTGGCGCATTGGAACATGGAGATTATGCCCGAATTGCGCGGCAGACTGTTGGGCCGCAATTTTCTCGATCCCGGGTTTGATACCCGCGGGGTTCCACGTTTTTTTGGCTGTTACAGTGCTATGCGCTGTCGCGGTTTCGTGCTTGATCGGCATAAGCTGGTCTATATGCCGGAACACGACGAGACCTGGGTCTTTGACCTGGACGCCGACCCTGACGAGCGCGAGCCCATCGTGGCCGGTGCCAATCTCCTCCAACACGTTGGGCGCTTGCACAACCTCATTGACAGCCATCGCACCTCCGAGTGGCGGATGGTGTATGCGGAGGTCAGCTATGGCGACTGGCTCTGCCCCGAAGGGGTGGAGCAGTGTCGGCATCCAGAGGCGACGGATGTGCGGTATCGGCGCAATAAAGCCGAGGAGGGCAAGCGGGCTTTTGACTCCGTTGGAGCTGAGGCGTGCGGACATTTGGGCTTCTCCTGGCAGGAGAGTCCTGATTCAACTGCGACTGTAGTGAAATCCAAGACGAACGGGTTGTGGTGACCGATTTCATGCTGCATCCCCCGGCTGGGGATAGCCTCCACAGGCGGATCGGGCTGGACAGGTGCGGAGAAGTTTGGCATCTTGGCGCGTGTTCTGATTCTGGATGACCCGAAGAAGGCTTTGGAGTAGCAGGCTATGGCACGAAAGAAAATTGCGCTGATCGGCGCGGGAAATATCGGAGGCACGCTAGCCCACCTGTGCGCCCTCAAGGGGCTTGGCGATGTGGTTCTGTACGATGTGGTTGACGGTCTGCCCCAGGGCAAGGCTCTCGATCTGCTTGAAGCCGGCCCAATTGAGGGCTATGACGTGAACCTGACCGGGACGACCAGCTATACCGACATCCAGGGTGCCGACGTGTGCATCGTGACCGCCGGCGTGGCCCGCAAGCCAGGCATGAGCCGGGATGATCTGCTGGGCATCAACTGCAAGATCATGCGCGAGGTCTCGGAGAATATCGCCAGGTACGCGCCGCAGAGCCTGCTGATTGTGATTACCAACCCGCTCGACGCGATGGTGACGCTGGCCAAACGGCTCACCGGCTTCCCCAAAAACCGGGTCGTCGGTCAGGCCGGGGTGCTGGACTCGTCGCGCTACCGGACCTTTATCGCCCAGGAGTTGAACGTGTCGGTCAGAAATGTGACGGCTATGGTCTTGGGCGGCCACGGTGACGACATGGTGCCGGTGCGGAGCTGTTGCCAGGTCGGCGGTATCCCGATTGAGCGGCTGATTCCGGCCAAGCGGCTTGACGAGATTGAGAATCGGGTTCGCCAGGCCGGCGGTGAAATTGTGGCCCTGCTCAAGACCGGCTCGGCTTTCTATTCGCCGGCCTCGGCCGCGGTTCAGATGACCGAAGCCTACCTGTACGACAAGAAGCACATCCTGCCCTGTGCCGCCTACCTCGAAGGCGAGTATGGGATTGAGGGCGTCTATTTCGGGGTGCCGGTGAGCATCGGGGCCGGGGGGGTTGAGCGAATAGTGGACATTACGCTGAGCGACAAAGAGAAGCAGGAGATGCAGGTATCGGTCAGCCATGTGCAGGAACTCGTCGCCGCTATGGACACGGTGTTGGCCCAAAACGCCTAGACGCAAAGGGAATGTATGGCACCTGTGCATGACATCCTCATTGTCGGGGGGGGCGGAGCAGGGCTTCGGGCCGCCATCGCCGTGGCCGAAATCAACCCTCAGCTTGACATCGCCCTGGTCTCCAAGGTCTATCCGATGCGCAGCCACACGGTTGCGGCTGAGGGCGGCACGGCCGCGGTCATCAAAGACAACGACAGCATCGACGATCATATCAACGATACGATCACCGGCTCCGACTGGATGGCCGACCAGGATGCGGTTGAGCTGTTTGTCAACGAAGCGCCGGCCGAGCTGATCCAGTTGGAGCACTGGGGCTGCCCCTGGAGCCGCGAGCCGGACGGGCGGGTTGCGGTACGGCCGTTTGGCGGGATGCGGATTGAACGGACCTGGTTTGCCGCGGACAAGACCGGCTTCCACTTGCTGCACGCCCTGTTTCAGACCTCGCTGAAGTACACCTCAATCACCCGCTATGACGAGTGTTTTGCCACCAAGCTGCTGGTCGAGAACGGCCGCTGTCAGGGCGTGACCGCGCTGGAGATGCGCACCGGTATGGTCCAGCCGGTACTGGCCAAGGCGGTCATCATGTGTACCGGCGGGGCCGGCCGGATCTTTCCGTTTACCACCAACGGGGCGATCAAGACCGGCGACGGCATGGCCCTGGCCTACCGGGCCGGGGTGCCGCTCAAAGACATGGAGTTTGTCCAATACCACCCGACCGGCCTGCCGGGGACGGGCATCTTGATCACCGAGGCGGCCCGGGGCGAGGGAGGCATTCTGGTCAACAAGGACGGCTACCGTTACTTGCAGGACTACGACCTGGGCAAGCCGCTGGATGTGAACGACCCGGCCCACCCGCAGAAACGGACGATGGAGTTGGGGCCGCGCGACAAGCTGTCGCAGTGCTTTGTCAAAGAGCACGACAAGGGCAACACCCTGCCGGGCCCCTACGGAGATGTGGTGCACCTTGATGTTCGCCACCTCGGTGAGGAAAAGATCGACAAGAAGATCCCCTTTGTCCGCGAGCTGGCCAGGAACTATGCCGGGATTGACCCGGTGTATGAGCCGATTCCGGTCCGGCCGGTGGTACATTACATGATGGGCGGGATTCATACCGATATTGATGCGGCAACCCCGCTGCCGGGCCTGTTCGCCGCCGGCGAGTGCGCCTGCGTCAGCATCAACGGGGCCAACCGGCTCGGCTCAAACTCGCTCACCGAACTGCTGGTGTTTGGGGCTCGGGCCGGTCGGGCCGCGGCGACCTTTGCCCAGGAACAGCCGGCGTGCGACACCTCGGCTCTTGAGGCCCAGGTTAAAGACGAGCAGACCCGCATCGAGCGCCAGTTCATCACCAAGACCGACGGCGGCGAGCGGATCGCCAGCCTGCGGGCCGAGATGACGGCCACGATGGAGGCCGGGGCCGGCATTTATCGGACCCAGGAATTGCTGCAAGCCACCTGCGACAAGGTGTCCGAGTTGAAAGAGCGCTTTGCCAATATCACCCTGGACGATCGCAGCCTGACCTTCAACACCGAGCTGACCGCCGCCCTGGAGTTGGAATGTATGCTGGACATAGCCGAAGCCGTGGCCTATTCAGCGGTCGCCCGCACAGAGTCGCGCGGCTCTCATCAGCGTACAGACTACCCCAAGCGCGACGATGACAACTTCCTGTGCCACTCCCTGGCCTACCGCGCCGGCGGCCCACCGCGCATAGAGTACCGGGATGTGGTCATCACCCGCTGGCCACCCGCGGAACGAAAATATGGAGATTGACGATGGCTGAGCGCAGCATCACGCTGGAGGTCTTCCGCTACCGACCGGAGGACGCTCCAGAGCCGACCTTCCAGACCTACACCGTGCCCTACCGTGAAGACTGGGTTGTCCTGGACGCCCTGAACTACCTCAAGGACGAGGTAGACGGCAGTCTGTCCTACCGCTGGTCGTGCCATATGGGCGTGTGCGGCAGTTGCGGCATGATGATTAACAACGAGCCCAAGCTGAGCTGCGCGGCCTTTCTCAGAGACTACTACCCGGACCCCGTCCGGGTTGAACCGCTGGCCAACTTTCCGGTTGAGCGGGACTTGGTCGTCAACATGGACGACTTCATGGCCAAGCTCAAGGATGTCCAGCCGTGGCTCATGCGTGACGAAGAGAAGCCGGTTGCCGAGGGCGAGTATTTGCAGACGCCGGCCGAGCTGGCCAGCTATAAGCAGTTCAGCATGTGTATCAACTGCATGTTGTGCTATGCCGCCTGCCCGGTCTACGGCCTGGACTCGTCTTTTGTCGGCCCGGCGGCGATTGCCCTGGCCCAGCGCTACAACCTCGACTCCCGTGACCAGGGGCAGGACGCCCGGCAAGAGGTCATCTCCAGCCACGAAGGCGTGTGGGAGTGTACCTTTGTGAGCGAGTGCTCTGTGGTCTGCCCCAAGCATGTAGACCCCGCCGGCGCAATTCAGCAGGCCAAAGCGTCCGGGGCGATTGACTGGTTCAAGTCCATGCTGTTGCCGAGGGGGGCGCAATGAGTGAACCGTACCACCGCCCGATGCCCGCCAGCACTTGGTGGCTCGGCAAGCGCAACTATGTGCTGTTCATGCTGCGCGAGCTGACCAGCGTCTTGATCGCCGCCTTTCTGGTGGTCTCTCTCATGCAGCTTGGCGCGCTGGCCGATGGGGCCGAAGCCTACGCCGCGGCAGCAGAGCGGCTGGCCTCACCGGGCTGGATTGTTTTTCACCTCCTGGCGCTGTTGGCCGCGGTCTACCACAGCATCACTTGGTTCAACCTGACCCCCCAGGTCATTATTGTGCGCCGGGGAGAAGACCGTGTACCGCCGGTTGTCATCGCCGGCTCCCACTACCTGGCCTGGCTGGTGGCCTCGGTGGTAGTTGCCTGGATTGTTCTGTAGGAGTTGACGCTATGGCCAAGTCGGGCGAAGCGTTTTGGTGGTCTCTGTTTTCGGCCGGGGGGATGGTTGCCGCTCTGCTGGTGCCGATCCATATCGTGCTGGGCGGGCTTGCCGTCCCCCTGGGCTGGGTATCGGCGGAAGACTTGGCCGGCTTGGCCTCCCATCCGCTGGCCAAGCTCTACCTGCTGGTGCTCTTCTCGCTGACGTTTTTCCACTGCGTGCATCGCATCCGCCATACCCTGTACGATACGGGCCTGCGTGCCTATCAGACGCCGATTGCGGTCATCTGCTATGGCGCGGCCATCCTTGGCACGGTGGCGACGGTCTTTGTCCTGCTGGAGATTTAAGTGTATGAAAACGAGAACCGAGACGGATAGCATGGGAGCGGTTGAGGTTGCCGCTGACCGCTACTGGGGTGCACAGACCGAGCGTTCGCGCACCAACTTCCCGATTGGCATTGAGCGTTTCCGGTTTACCCGGGCGATCATCAGGGCGATGGGCGTACTCAAGAAGGGCGCGGCCCTGGCCAACGGCGAGCTGGGCCAGTTGCCCCAGGACAAGGTAGCGCTGATCGTCCGGGCGGCCGACGAGGTCATCTCAGGCGCGCTTGACGAGCACTTCCCGCTCGTCGTCTTCCAGACCGGCTCGGGCACCCAGACCAATATGAACACCAACGAGGTCATCTCAAACCGGGCCATTGAACTGGCCGGCGGGGATATGGGCTCAAAAAAACCGATCCATCCCAACGACGATGTGAACCGTGGCCAGAGCTCCAACGACACCTTTCCGACCGCCATGCACATCGCCGCGGTTGAGCAGCTCGAAGATGTGCTGATTCCGGCCGTCAGCCAGCTAGCCGCCACCCTGCACGCCAAGTCCGAGCGGTTCAGCGACGTGGTGAAGGTCGGTCGCACCCATTTGCAAGACGCCACCCCGATTACCCTCGGCCAGGAGATCGGCGGCTGGGCCGCCCAGCTTGACGCCGCCTTGGCCGACGTGCGGCGGGCCGTTCCCGGGCTGTGTGAGCTGGCGATTGGCGGGACCGCGGTCGGCACCGGCCTCAACGCCCATCCCCAGTTTGGTAAGCTGGCCTCGGCCAGGATGGCGGCCGAGACCGGGCGGCCGTTCATCTCGGCACCCAACAAGTTCGCCGCCCTGTCGGCCCACGACGCGATGGTCACGGCCAGTGCCTCGCTGCGCACTTTGGCCGGGGCCTTGATGAAGATCGCCAACGACGTGCGCTGGCTGGCCTGCGGCCCGCGGGCCGGCATTGGCGAGATTTTCATCCCCGAGAACGAACCCGGCTCGTCCATCATGCCCGGCAAGGTCAACCCCACCCAGTCAGAGGCCCTGACGATGGTCGCCGTGCAGGTGTTCGGCAACGACGCCGCGGTGGCCTTTGGCGGCTCGCAGGGCAACTTTCAGCTCAACGTCTTCAAGCCGGTGATGGTGCATAACCTGCTGGAGTCGGTCCAGTTGATCGCCGACGCCTGCCGGGCCTTCCACGACCACTGCGCGGTCGGTATTGAGCCGAACAGAGAACGGATTGACGGGCATCTCCAGGAATCGCTGATGGTGGTAACCGCCCTCAATCCCCATATCGGCTATGAGAAGGCGGCAGAGATCGCCAAGAAGGCGCATCAGGACGGCTCAAGTCTCAGGCAGGCGGCCCTCGCCCTCGCCCATGTGACGGCTGAGGAGTACGACCGATGGGTCCGACCCGAAGACATGGTCGGACCCAAGGGCTAGCGGCTCAGACCGGCAGCTTGGTCATCACCTGTAAGGTTTCGTCTTCAACGCATTCTTCAATCGCCGGGGCCCATTTCTGGAACTCGGGGTCCTGCGACGCCTTCTCCAGGGTCGTCTGAACGGCGTTGGCGTCGGGCAGTTCCCACACGTCAACAACGGTGTGCAAACGCCCGATGACGTTGAAGTAGCTGCCGTGCAGCTTCCAGCCGCCATGCTTCTCCAGCAGCGGGGCCAACTCTCCGAGCACCTCGGTAAACTTCTGGACCTTGCCCGGCCGCAGCTTGATATGAGCAAACAGGTACGCCATAACGCTTCCCTCCTTGTGTGGTAATGATAGGGCCGACACTAGCCAAGCAGAAGCGTATCGTCAAGCTGCGTGAGACGGCGGCCGGCAGACCGGGGAGTTGATTCGGAGACCGTCCGCCAGACGCTCCTCTCTCCCTTTCCTGTTCAGCCCTTTGTTCACTGACTGCAAATGCCACGGTTACGAGCATTGTTGAGTGCGCTGCCTGAAGTATCGCCACAATCAGACCGGCCTTGGTCTGTCTTGCTGCGGGCGCTATCATCCGCTGTCATGCATCGGATCGTGCTGCTTGTCGGATTCTTCGCTCTCTCGCTCGTTGATGCCCGCGCAGGGTGCCGGGCCGGGCAAGATTGCCCGGATGACATCGTGCCAGAACATAACCCACTGGCCGCCCTGAGCACTACGGCAGCAGACATCCGGGCGGCTGACCTCCAGTTTCATATTGAGACCCTAGCCTCTGAGGAAATGGCCGGGCGGCTGACCGGTACGGCCGGCGAGCGGGCGGCAACGGCCTATGTGGCCGCCCTGTTCGAAGAATTTGGTCTGACGCCGGCCGGCGACGCTGGGGGCTATTTTCAGTCCTTCCCTTTTACGGCCGGGGTGTCGCTCGGACCGGACAATGGGCTGATGACGCTTCCTTCAGTCGGAGAAGGGAGCACGCCATCGCTCCCTGAGCAGTCCTATGAGGTTGGCCGGGACTGGCGTCCGTTGACCTTTTCCAAAACGGGCGCTTTCGCTCCCGCCGGCGTGGTGTTTGCCGGCTATGGCATTGTGGCACCGTCGGTCAAGGGTCAGCCGGCCTATGACTCGTACCGCCATCTTGATGTCAGCGACAAGTGGGTTCTGGTCTTTCGGTATATGCCGGAAGGCATTGAGCAGCAGTGGCGACCCCATCTCAGGCGGTATGCCAGTCTGCGCCGTAAAGCGATGCTGGCGCGTGACCGGGGCGCACGCGGGCTTATTATCGTCAGCGGACCCAACGCCAGGGTCAACGAGCAGCTCGTCGGCTTGTCGTTTGACGCCTCACTCGCCGGGACGAGTATTGGGGTGCTGTCGGTCACTGATGCGGTTGCGGCCGCTTGGCTGCGAGCCGCTGGGAAAGACCTCAAGACCCTCCAGGACGGGCTGGATATGCGCCGGCCAACCGCTGGCTTTGAGTTGGCCGGGCTGCGGCTGGCCGCCCGGGTCGATATTCAACACGAAAAAAGAACCGGCCGTAACGTCCTGGCGCGACTGCCGGCGGATGGGCCGGCCGGGCGTCGCGGTCTGGTCATCGGGGCGCATATCGACCATCTCGGCGGCGGCCACGGGGCCGACTCGCTGGCCGGCGACGAAGAAAGAGGGGCCGTCCATTACGGGGCTGACGATAATGCTTCCGGTGTTGCCGGTCTGCTGGAGATCGCCCAGTATCTGGCCAGCCAAAAGGCCCGGGGGCAGCTCAGGCTGCAACGGGATGTGGTGTTTGCCGCTTGGTCCGGGGAAGAAATGGGGCTGCTGGGGTCAAGCTATTTTACCCGGAGCTTCGAGGACGAGGCCGCCCAGAGGCCGGCCGCCTACCTGAACATGGACATGATTGGCCGCCTGCAAAACAGCCTGATCCTCCAGGGGCTTGGCTCCAGTTCGGTCTGGCCCGGCCTTGTTGAGCAGGCCAACGCCCGGCTCGGGCTGCCGCTGACCCTGCAAGACGACAGCTATCTGGCGACCGACGCCATGTCGTTCTATCTCAAGCGGGTACCGGTGCTGAGCGCGTTCACCGGCGCACATGAGGACTATCACACGCCGCGCGACACGGCTGATAAGATTCAGGCCCGAGGGGTGGAAAAAATCACCCGCCTGATGGCGACCCTGACCGAGACTTTAGCCACCCGTGGAGACGTGCCCGACTACCGGGAAATGGACCGACCGGCCCGTCACCTTGGGCGCGTCGGCCTGCGCGCCTATCTGGGCACAATTCCTGATTATGCCCAAGAGGATAGCGCCGGCGTCAGGCTGGCCGGAGTGGTCAAAGGCGGCCCAGCGGCCCAGGCCGGTCTGCAAGGCGGAGATAGGATTATTCGGCTGGCCGGCCAGCCGGTAGAGAACATCTATGATTACACCTACGCGCTGGACGGACTGCGGGCTGAGACCCCGGTCGAGATCGTTGTCCAACGCCACGGCCACGAGGTGGTTCTCAGCATCACCCCCGGCTCGCGCGAATAAGGCCGCAACGCCCTTGACCCCCGGTGGTTTCCGTGTCACCGTGCGGGCTGACCGTAAGGCCCCGGACGGTGGCTAAGACAGCGGTACGCGGCTGAGGGGGTCGCATGAGCCCGCCCCGTTTGATTACAGCGGAATGGTTTGACGCGGTGCTGTTTGACCTTGATGGAGTCCTGACGGCAACCGCCAAGGTTCATGCCGCGTGCTGGAAGCGCGCGTTTGACGAGTTTCTCCGCCAGCAGCCAGGGTCCTTTGTGCCCTTTGACCTGCTCACCGATTACCCGTGCTACGTTGACGGCAAGCCGCGCTATGAGGGTGTTCAGAGCTTCCTCACCGCCCGCGGCCTGTCTCTGCCCTATGGCAGCCCGGACGATCCCCCCGACCGCCGGACGGTGTGTGGACTTGGCAATCGCAAAAACGCACTCATCCAGACGGTTCTTGCCTCGGACAGGGTGGAGCCCTATCAGGACGCGCTCGACTTTCTGCGGGCCGTGCGCGCCGGCGGCCTCAAGACCGCGGTGGTGTCGTCAAGCCGCAACTGCGCGGCGATCCTGGAGGCGGCCCGGATTGCCGACCTGTTTGAGCTGCGGCTCGATGGCCGGCGGGCCGCTGAGCTGGCCCTCAAGGGCAAACCGGCCCCCGACACCTTCCTGGCCGCGGCCCGCCAGCTCGACGTTCAGCCGCCTCGGGCGGTGGTGATTGAAGACGCCCTTGTCGGTGTTGAGGCCGGCCGGGCCGGTGGATTTGGCCTGGTGGTCGGCGTGGCCCGCCGTGGCGAAGCCGAGGCATTGCGAGCGCGCGGGGCCGATATTGTTGTCAGCGACCTGAAGGACTTGATCGCCCATGATTAGCCAGCCCACCCCCAGCCTGCCCCACAGCGTCTATCCGGTGGACGAATGGAAAATTATTGAAAACCGCTACCATCCGCAGTTCCTGGCCAGAACCGAGACGCTGTTTGCGCTGAGCAACGGCTATCTGGGCCTGCGCGGCTGCTTTGAGGAAGACGCCCCGATTGAGCAGGACGGCACGTTTGTCAACGCCTTTTACGAGTCGTGGCCGATTGTCTACGGCGAGGAAGCCTACGGTTTTGCCCAGACCGGCCAGACGATTGTCAGCGTTCCCAACAGCAAGATCATCAAGCTGTACGTTGATGACGAACCGCTCTCGCTGCGCTACGCCAACCTGCTGAACTACACCCGCACGCTCGATATGCGGGCCGGCACGCTCGACCGTGAGCTGCTGTGGGAGACGCCGGCCGGTAAGCAGGTGCTGATTAAATCGCGCCGCCTCGTCTCCTTCAGCCACCGCCATCTGGCGGCGATCCGCTATCGGGTGACGGTCTTGAACGCCCCGGCCCCGGTCGTCCTCTCCTCCGAGGTCGTCTATCGGCATACCGTCCCGAGCACCAGCGGCAATGATCCGCGCAAAGCGCGGGATTTCCCGGAGCGTCCGATCCTGCCCGAGCAGCACCACGCCCCGGAAGGCAAAGCGCGGCGGGCGATCCTGAGTCATGCCACCCGTCGCAGCCGGATGAACATTGCGTGCGGGATTGATCACAGCCTGGAGACCGTCTGCACCTCCTCCCATGCCAGCGAGGTCAGGCCGGACTCTGGCAGCATTGTCTTCAGTATCGAAGCCCTGCCCGGCGAGCCGATCGTCCTGACCAAGTACATGACCTATCACACCTCCGGCTCGGTCCCGGCCGGCGAGCTGTGTACCCGGGCTGAGCGCACCCTTGACCGGGCTGTTGAGCACGGCTTTTCCGAATTGCTCGACAGCCAGCAGCTGCACTTGTACGACTTCTGGCAGCGCAGCGATGTGCAGGTCGGCGGGCAGCCGACGATCCAGCAGGCCGTGCGCTTCAATCTGTTTCAACTCTGTCAGGCGACCGCCAGGGCCGAGGGGGCCGGCGTGCCGGCCAAGGGGCTGACCGGCCAGGGCTATGAGGGCCACTATTTCTGGGATGGAGAAATCTACATTGTCCCGTTTCTGATCTACACCACGCCCCGCATCGCTCGTAACCTGCTCAAGTTCCGCCACGAGAAGCTGCCCCACGCCCGGCAGCGGGCCCGCGAACTCAACCTGCGCGGGGTCCTCTTTCCGTGGCGGACGATTAACGGCGAGGAAGCCTCGGCCTATTACGCCGCCGGCACGGCCCAGTACCATATTGACGCTGATATCATCTACACCCTGCGCAAATATATTGAGGTCAGCGGCAACACCGAGTTCTTGCAGGACACCGGCGCAGAGATGTTGGTCGAGACCGCCCGGATGTGGCGCGACCTGGGGTTCTACTCCGAACGGGCGGGTGGCACGTTCTGCATCCACGGCGTGACCGGGCCGGATGAATATACCGCGGTGGTGAATAACAACGCCTTTACCAATCTCATGGCCCGCGAGAACCTCCGCTACGCGGTCCAGACGATGTCTGCCCTGCGGGCCGAGAAACCCGGCTGGTATGCGGCTGTGGTGGACAAAACCGGCTTGGCTTTTGAAGAGATTGAGGAGTGGCGGGCCGCGGCCGAGCGGATGTATGTGCCCTACGATCAGGCACTCGGCATCCACCCTCAGGACGACCACTTTCTGGAGCAGGAGCCGTGGGATTTTTCCAACACGCCAACCGAGAAATACCCCCTCTTGCTGCACTACCATCCGCTGATGGTCTACCGTCGCCAGATCATCAAACAGGCCGACGTAGTGCTGGCCATGTTTCTGCTCGGCCACGAGTTCAGCCTGGAGCAGAAAAAGCGCAATTTTGACTATTACGACCCCCTGACGACCGGCGACTCATCACTGTCGGCCTCCATCCAGAGCATTGTCGCCTCTGAGATCGGCTATGCCGAAAAATCCTACGAATACTTCCGCTATGCCGTCTTCATGGACCTGGCCAACGTCAGGGGCAACGTCCAGGACGGCATGCACCTGGCCTCAATGGGCGGCACCTGGATGACCCTGGTCTACGGCTTTGGCGGTATGCGCGACTATGGCGGCCGCCTGTCGTTTGACCCCAAGCTGCCCGTCCCCTGGGAGCGGTTGAGATTTCCGTTGATGGTCCGGGGCATGAGCCTGGTAGTCGATATTCAGCCCGAGACCGTGACCTATGTACTGCGTCAGGGGAGCGAGCTGACGATTTCCCACCAGGGCCAGGAGGTGCGGCTGACTGTTGGGGTGCCTCGCTCCTGCCGGCTGCGTTCATCCCCGCCTCCGGCTTCCTTAGCGGCAGCCGCAACGTAAACCGACCGCGCAATGCGAAAGGAGACCCTATGAGCAAAGAAGTTGTGACTCCCGCAGGTATGGAGAGCTATTATACGCGCTTCCATTTTGCCCCGGCGATAAAAGACGGCGACCGCCTGTTCTGCTCTGGCCAGCTCGGCAACGGGGCCGATAACGCCATTTCGGCTGATCCCGAAACCCAGTTCGCCCAGACGTTTGAGAATGTCAAAGCCGTCCTGGAGCAGGCCGGGTCCTCGTTTGACAGTGTGGTCGAAATGACGACCTTTCATGTTGGCTTGCAGGAGCACCTCGGGGCGTTCATGAAGGTCAAGGATCGCTATGTGGCCGAGCCCTATCCGGCCTGGACAGCGATTGGTGTGAGCGAGCTGGCCTTTCCAGGTGCCCTGGTCGAGATCAAGGTCATCGCCCGGCTCAGTGCCTGACCGGCGATGAAACAGGCGGTCTATCTGGCCGGTCTGCTGGGGCTGATCGCTCTGCTGTGGGATCACCCCGTCCTGTTGCCGCTCAAGCTGCTGGTGGTGTTCTTCCACGAGGCGTCTCACGCCCTGGTCACTGTGCTGACCGGCGGGACGGTCCTGGCCCTGGAAATTGACCTCCAGCAGGGCGGGCAGGTGCGTGCCACCGGCGGCAACCGTTTTCTCAGCCTGAGCGCCGGCTATCTCGGCTCCCTGGCCTGGGGGCTGGCCGTGTACCTGCTGGCGGTCAAGACCCGCCGGCAAAAGACGCTCATGGCCCTGCTCGGCTTGGCCGTGGCCGGCATCGCCGTGGCCTATGTCCGCGACCTCTTCAGTCTGGCCTTCTGTGGTCTCACCGGGCTGGCCATGCTGGGGCTTGGCCGCTGGCTCAACCGGCAGAGCAACGATTTTTTGCTGCGTCTGATCGGCCTGACCAGCATGTTATACGCCCCGCTGGATATCTATAGCGATACGATTGCCCGCGCCGAGTTGCCTTCAGACGCGCGTATGCTGGCCGAAGAGTTCGGCGGCGCAACCGTGGTGTGGGGCGGGGTGTGGATGGCCATCAGCCTGCTGGCTGTAGCGTATGCGCTGCGCTGGAGCCTGCGGGCAAAGCCCCGGGCCGACCTGTAGACAAGCCGCCGAGGTCCCGGAAGCCCCGGCTCAGCTCTCGTTGATGAGCGGTGCGACATGGTCTTCAAGCAGCCGCAGGGTCTGGCTTGCGGTGGGTGGTCCCTGAGCAGGTTCGGCGCGTCGCAGGTAATAAAAACGCTGTGGCCTGCAAGACCTGTGAGACGACCTGGAAGCGTTCTGCCCGCGGCCGCCCGGTGGCGTACAGGTCACACACTGTCCAATGCGATAGTTGAAGCTCGAATCGGGTTTGGTCATGAGCTCCCTCCAGTCTTCCGCCGCGGATACGGCCACAGGGAAGGAATTCTCCGAGTTGGCCTGCTATCAGCGGCGGCTGAGAACCATCTGTCTAGAGTGCGGTGGGTCAGATTCGGACATTGCAACTCCCCTCATCGGTAACACCCTGTTGTAAGAAGTGTGTTGCAAAGCGCAAGCACGGCTCTGTATACTTTCCGGGTAGGCGACCGAAAAGCATGAGACCACACGGACGAGGCGGAGGCTGGAGATGGCGGATGCAGGGTCGAATTTAGCGTCTGAGCTGAGCCGTATGGACGGGCGTCCATACGGCTTTTACAAGGACCTGCGCGGACGGACATGTGAGCTGGGAGCCCAGCGGCTGAGGTTTGAGCATGTGCAGGGCGACCCGTTTGCCGCCCCGAGCCGTCTCCGTATCGACATCCCAAACTCTGGCCTCCCCGAGTGGGCCTGCGGCGACGCCGAGGCCAGCCGGGCGGCGGCCGACTTTGTGCATCGGGCGGTCATTCGGGAGCTGGCCAGCACGCGCCGCAAAACGGGGAGTGGCAAAAGCGGTCTGCTTGACATTCTACCCGTTGGTCAGCAGGTGCTGGAGCGAACCGCGGCAAGGCTTGACCGGGACGGCGGCCTGCGGCTGCACCTGAGCGTTGGGCTGCCGGCGGCCGGCCGGCGGATTCTGGGCCACGAGGCGGCAAAGCTGCTGACCGGCCGGCTGCCACAGACGCTCGACCGGGTCCTGGCAGGTCTCGACCGCCAGCTGCTCGCCCACCATGTGCAGACGCTTGAAGATCAGCTCGCCTTGCGCCACCAGCTCGGCCCACACGGCTTGGTCGCCTTTCTGGCCGAAGGCAGCATCCTGCCCCGCCACAGCGGAGCGGACGACCGGCCGCTGGACGGAGCGATTCCGCTCCAGGTTCCGCCGGCCCTGGCCTGTGAGCTGCAAGCCCCCCACGCCGGCTGGCTGCGTGGGCTGGGCGTCCGAGCCGGGGTGACGCTGGTGGCCGGCGGCGGCTATCACGGCAAATCTACCCTGCTGGCGGCCCTGGCTCACGGGGTGTATGACCACATTCCGGGGGACGGCCGCGAGCAGTGTGTGAGCGTGCCGGGTGCGGTCAGTATCCGGGCCGAGGACGGCCGCTCTGTTCGCGGGGTTGATCTGCGACCGTTTATCACCGCCCTGCCGCTCGGTCGCCGCACAGACCGCTTTGACACCGCCGATGCCTCGGGCAGTACCTCGCAGGCCGCGGCCATTGTCGAAGCCCTTGAGGCCGGGGCGAGCGCGCTGTTGATTGATGAAGACACCGCGGCGACCAATTTCATGATCCGGGATGCCCGGATGCGACGCCTGGTACCGGGCGACAAAGAGCCGATTACGCCCTATCTCGACCGCGTTCGCCAGCTGTGGGACGAACGCAGGGTGTCTTCCATTCTGGTCGTCGGCGGGGCCGGCGACTATATCGACGTGGCGGATTGGGTGGTGCATATGGACGAGTATCGGCCGCGTGATGCCACGGCTCAGGCCAAAGAGATCGCCCTGGCCCTGCCCCAAGCCGGCCCTCGGCCACCCGGAGCGTGGCCGCCGGCCGCGGCCCGCCGGCCCGACCCGCGCAGTCTGGACGCCAGTCGGGGCCGGCAGGCCGAGCGGGTGCGCGGCGTCAAAACCCGCACGATTGAGTTCGGCAGCGAAGAGATCGATGTCTCGCTGTTGTCGCAGTTGGTTGACCCGGCCCAGTGTCGGATGATCGGGGATGTGCTGCTGGACTGCGCCCGAGGGCTGTGTGACGGCCGGCGCAGCCTGGTCGAAATCCTGGACCTGATTGAGACGCGCATGGACCACGAGGGCTTGGAAGCCCTGACCTCGCCCGGCTTTGGCGACCGGGCCAGGGCCCGGCGTTTTGAGATTGCCGCGGCCCTCAACCGGCTGCGCAGCCTGTGCCTGATGCCCTGAGCAGCTCCCAGCAGCTCCCGCCCCATCCTGTGCAACTAGGCGTCGTGCAGGGCGGCGACCCCGGGCAGCTGTTTGCCCTCCAGGAACTCCAGCGAGGCCCCGCCGCCAGTTGAGATATGCGTCATCCGACCGGCAAGACCGGACTGCTCAACCGCCGCGGCAGAATCACCGCCGCCAATAATCGTGATCGCCTGCGGGAGCTCGGCCAGGGCTTGGGCAATGGCAAAGGTGCCGCGCGCAAAAGGCGGCATCTCACACACGCCCATCGGTCCATTCCAGACCACGGTCCGGGCGTTGTGCAGGTTGGCTGTGAAGCCGGCAATGGTACGGGGGCCGATGTCCACAATCCACCACTCGTCGGGCACGGCATCAACGCTGACGGTCTGGTGTTGGGCCTCAGCGTCAAATTGGTCGGCAATACACACGTCCTCGGGCAGCAGCAGGATGTCGCCGGCCTGCCGCCGCAGACTCCGGGCCAGCTCAAGGGCGTCGGCCTCACACAGCGATTGCCCCACCGCCTTGCCCTGGGCTTTGAGAAAGGTATTGGCCATGCCCCCACCGATGAGGAGGCGGTCAACCGTGCCGAGCAGCCGCTCAATCACGCCGATCTTGTCCGACACCTTGGCCCCGCCCAGGATGGCGACAAAGGGGCGGTCGGGCCTGGTCAGGACCGTACCCAAAAAGTTCAGCTCGCTCTCCATGAGCAGGCCGGCCACCGCTGGCAGCCAAGCTGTCACCCCCGCGGTTGAGGCGTGGGCCCGGTGGGCCGAGCCAAAGGCGTCATTCACATACACCTCGGCCAGGCTGGCGAGTGCTTGGCAGAAGGCCGGCTCGTTGGCCTCTTCCTCGGGATGGAAACGCAGGTTCTCGAGCAGCAGCAGCTCGCCCGGCCGCAGGCCGGCGGCCTGCTGTGCGACCGCCGGACCGATGCAGTCGGACGCCATGTGGACCGGCCGGCCGAGCAGGTGGCCGAGCCGCTCTGCCGCGGGTTTCAGGCTGTAGGCGGGGCTGGGCCGGCCTTGTGGTCGGCCAAGGTGAGAGCACAGGATCAGCTTTGCGCCTCGGTCAATGCAATACTCCAGGGTCGGCAGGGCGGCCCGGATGCGGGTGTCGTCGCTGACCCTGCCATTCGCCACAGGGACATTGAAATCGACCCGGACCAGGACACGCCGACCGTCAAGGTCAAGGTCATGAACAGACTTTTTCGGCATAGGCTCTCTCCTCCAGGACCGCCTCTCTCTTGAGTCCGGCCTTGGGCAGCGCGACATCTGCCTATACCCAGGCTGCGACCCTGGGTCAACACGCCGCCGGCAAGTGATTTGGTATGAGGTAGACGGATAGGCTCAAGGCCGGCCAAGTGTCTCGCCTGTCGGCCCAAGGCTATGCCACGTCATTACGCCTATCCTGTTGTTCCGGTGCTGCTCAGCGCCGGCCTGTTCGTCGTGCCGGTGTTTGTGGTCCGGCCGTTGACGAGTGCCCAGGGCCACGATGTGGCGGCGCTGTTTCACATTCAGCAGGATGCCCAGATGCGTGAGCTGTGGTGGCCGCCCGGCCAGCCGCCGCCGACCCTGGCCGCGGCTGCCTATCTTGTTCCAGTCCAGCGCCGGACCGAGATTGCGGGCTACCCGCCCGGCCAGTGGCAGGAGTAGCCGGTCACAAGCGCCGGCCGACCCCCTGGACCTTTGCCTTGCTGCGCTATCGCCCTGGGCCGCCCCCCTAGCAAAATGCCCCAGGTGTCCCTATAACCGGGCCATGCGGATTGTGCGCGGCGATATTGACGGCTTCTTTGGCCTGTTTGTCGATAATCTGATCCAGCTCATGCTGATTGCCGTGCTCGGCGTGATGGTGTGCGGCTTTCCGCCCGAGCTGATAAGCGGCCAGATTCTGCCCGGGGCGGCCCTCTCAATTCTGTTCGGCAATGCCTTCTACACCTGGCAGGCCCGGCGGCTGATGCAACAGACTGGGCGGGACGATGTGACGGCGCTGCCCTACGGCATCAACACCCCGAGCCAGATTGCCTATTTTTTTCTGATCATGGGCCCAATTTATCAGGAGACCGGGAACCCGACCCTGGCCTGGCAGGCCGGCCTGTTTGCGTGTTTCCTGAGCGGCGTTCTGGAAGTGGCCGGCGCGTTTGTTGGCGACTGGCTGCGCCGTTATACCCCACGCGCAGCCCTGCTGGCCGCCCTGGCCGGGATTGCCATGACGTTTATTGCGATGGGCTTTGTGTTTCAGATCTTTGCCAGCCCGGCCATCGCCCTGCTGCCGATGCTGATGATCCTGGTCGGTTATGCCTCGCGCACCTCCCTGCCGCTGGGGCTGCCAGCCGGCCTGCTGGCCGTCCTGACCGGCGTCGGCCTGGCCTGGCTGTTGCGCGCCCTGGGCTGGCCGGTGTTTGAACCACCGCCGGCCAGCTCCTCATTTGGCGTCCATGTCCCGCGGCCTGTGCCGGGCGAGCTGTTCGCCCTGCTGAGCAGCGGAGCGGGCTGGAAATACCTGGCGGTGATTGTCCCGATGGGCCTGTTCAATGTGATTGGCTCGCTCCAGAATCTGGAGAGTGCCGAGGCCGCCGGCGACCGCTATGAGACGCGCCCGTGTCTGCTGGCCAACGGCATCGGGACACTGGTCGCCGCCCTGTTTGGCAGCGCGTTTCCGACCACGATCTATATCGGCCACCCGGGCTGGAAGGCGCTGGGGGCGCGGGCGGCCTACTCGATGCTCAACGGGCTGGTAGTCACGCTGCTGTGTCTGCTTGGCGGGGTTGCGCTGGTCTTGCAGGTTGTCCCGCTGGAAGCGACGCTGGGGATTCTGCTGTGGATCGGGATCATGATGACCGCCCAGGCTTTTCAAACCGTGCCGCAGTCCCACGCCCTGGCGGTGGCTTTTGGGCTTGTGCCGTCGCTGGCCGCCTGGGCGTTGCTGCTGATCGAGACCAGCATCGGCAAGGCCGGCTCAAGTCTGTACGCGGTCGCACCGACATTTGGGGCGCAGCTGTATATCCACGGGGTGATCGCCCTCAGCCAGGGCTTTGTGCTGAGCGCGATGATTCTGGCGGCGACGCTGGTGTATGTCATTGAGCGCGAGTTTCTGCGTGCCGCGGCCTGGACTGCGGCGGCCGCGGTGCTCTCGCTGGTCGGCCTGATCCACGCCTACGCCCTCACGCCGACCGGCGTCCAGAACGTGTTCGGGCTGGCCGCGGCCCCGAACTTCGCCGTGATGTACGCCCTGGCGGCCGCGCTGCTGGTCGGCCTGCATGTGCTGGGGCCGCGGGGGGAGGGTGGCTAGGACCCGGCGGCATCTTTATTGGCGGACGAGTTCAAAGTCGATGGTGATCTGCACCTCTTCGCCGATGGTGAGGCCGCCGGCTTCCAGCACCGCGTTATAGTTCAGCCCGAAGTCGGTCCGGTTGATGGTTGCGGTTGCCACGCCGCCCAGCCGTTGTTTGCCCCACGGGTCGGTGATCGGCGTGGCCGAGCCTTCGACCGCAAACACCACTTGGTGTGTTCTGCCCTTGATGGTCAGCTCGCCGGTCAGGCGATAGTGGGTAGTGTCAAGCCGCTCTATTGTTGTGGACACAAAGCGCATAGTGGGGTGCTTGTCGACCTCAAAGAAGTCCGCTCCCCGCAGGTGCTCGTCCCGTTTGGCCTCACGCGTGTCGATGGAGGCAACGTCAATCTCGGCCCTGACCGAGGACCTGGCGATGTCCTGTTCGTCGAGGGAGACCGAACCGTCCAGCGTACCAAATGTCCCCCGCACGGTGGACACCATGAAGTGGCGAACCGCAAACTGGGCACTGGAATGGGAGCCGTCAATCGTCCATTCCGAGCCGTGGGCGAGCGCGGGCGAGAGGAAAACGGCCAGGGCAGACACGACGGTCAGCAGACGGGACATGGGCCTCTCCTGTATGGTCTCAAACAAGGGCATACCGGCCTTGGCCGACCACTCGGCGCAGGCGTTGATCTGACAGGTCACAATGGAGCTGGTCATACGGCCGCCGCCCAGGCCGGCGGGTTGCGGAAGTCGTGCCACAGGCCGAGGCGGAGTTGCGGCTTGACCGGATTGCTCATATCTCCTCCCGAGGCTGCATCTATCCGGTTGAAGAGGCATGGATAGTGGCTCAGTTTGTGACGAATTTGGTCCACGCACTAAACATCCCTGCGACGGCTCCCAAGAGGGCAAAGAGCAGGGTCAGCCAAGCACGCAGTTCTGCCCATGACGCATTTCGCGCTTTCCTCTCGTCGCGTATCGCCGCCCTGACTTTTGAGAATCCCATTGCCGCGAGATAATGTCCACCGGTATCACCAATGTAGGGACTCCATTTTTTCTCCACATTATTCTCTGGCCCCACATCCACGCGTAGCCGCTCGGCTTTTCTGAGGAGACGTAGCTTCACGCCGGTCCACCAACTGTTCTCTTTCACAAGCCAGCTCTGCGTAAATCTCTTCCTTTTCAGCCTGGGTGGCCGCCTTGTTCAGATGGTATTGATAGGCACGGTCCAGACGACGAAGATCAAAGTATATATGCCAAGCGCGTGGGAGCGGAAGTTTTTTTTCGAAATGTGGTTATCTTTCTTCTTGAGTTGTTGAACCGCATAGAGGCCTCGCTTAACTGACCAGCGTGAGGAATATGACAATGTACCTGGTAGGTTGGTGCTCTTTTCTTTCTTGGGGCCGCTGTACTCGTCAGTTGTTCCATTCAGTCGGGATCAGCAACAGACAATAGTCCATACAGCCGTTGCGTTGCGAATATAAAAATCTTCAACAGCCCTGTTACAGTTCCTCATGAGGTCCTTGGCATGGTTGCCGACGATATCTGCTGTTTCCTCTTTCCAATTTCTTCCACTCCGCGCAAGTTTGCGACCGGGGATGGGTGCGGGAAATGGCCAAGTGCCGACGCCATCATCAACTTTCATGGTGAGGTTGGAGAAGGCTCTCGGGTTTATTATTCGGGCATCGCCATAAGACTGGTAGAGCAAGGTCCTTAGTCGTTCTTCTATCTATGTCCTCAATCCTTATGGACTTAACGCATCCGCTGCCGGCGACGGCCGGACCGGTCGGGTCGGTCCGGCTCTGACAGCTCATATCTTGCGGCTTGGGCGGTGGCCGGCTGGCCGAACCAGCCCTGGGTGCGCTGGCAGACACGGACGAGCAGCAGCATGACCGGCACTTCAATCAGGACGCCGACTACGGTGGCCAGGGCCGCGGCGGAGGACAGCCCGAACAGCATGGTGGCGGTGGCGATGGCCACCTCAAAGTGGTTTGAGGCACCGATCAGGGCGGATGGGGCGGCGTCCTGGTAGGACAATCGCAATACCCTGGCCAGGCCATAGGTGAGACCGAAGATCAGCACGGTCTGCACGAACAGCGGGATGGCGACCCACACAATCGTCAGCGGGTTGGCCACAATCACGTCACCCTTGAGGGAAAACAGCACGACCAGGGTCAGCAGCAGGGCCATGATGGTGACAGGCGTGAGCAGGGGGAGAAACCGCTGGCTCAACCAGACCTCGCCCTTCGCGCCGATAATCCAGCGCCGTGACCAATACCCGGCCAGCAGCGGCAGGACGACATAGATGCCGATGGACAGCATGAGCGCCTGCCACGGCACCGGCAGCCGGCCGACCCCCAGCAGAAACCCGCCCAGCAGGCCGTACAGCACCAGCATGGTCAGCGAGTTCAGGGCCACCATGACCAGGGTCAGGCCGCTGTTGCCCTGCGCCAGATAGCCCCACACCAGGACCATCGCCGTACACGGCGCAACGCCTAGCAGAATGCAGCCGGCCAGATAGCTCCGCCACAGGGGCACGGCCAGCATCTTGACGCCATCGACCAGCACGACTTCGCCGGCTCCGTAGAAGCTGCCAACCGGCAGGGACAGGCCGAGCGGCAGCTTCACATGGTCAATCGCCTCGGGGCCAATGAAGCCCCGGAACAGCACGCCTAGGCACAGCGCGGCAATGGCGTACATGCTGAAGGGTTTGATCGCCCAGTTGACAAACAGGGTCAGGCCGACCGGCTTGGCGTTGCGGCTGGCGGTGGTGACCTTGGCAAAGTCAATTTTGACCATGATGGGGTACATCATGAAAAACAGACAGACCGCAATGGGAATCGAAACGACCGGGGCATCGCCAACGTACAGTGCCATGCCGTCCAGGGCGGTCGCCAGCCCGGGCACGGTCCGGCCAAGGCCAACGCCGCCAAGAATGCACAGACCGACCCACAGGCTGAGGTAGCGTTCAAAGATGGACATGTCCTGGGTTGAGGGGCCGACCGGCGTTGGGTGTGACATGGTGCTTGCCTCTAGCGACAGCACTGAGCCGACGGTTGCGGCTCGGGCGCTGGTTTGTCTGCGGAAGCCCTGAAGACCTCACTGTCGCCCTGAAACTTGTAGAACTCCCACAGCAGCCCCTCGGGGTCTGTGGAGTATACCGTGCTCTTTCTGGCATAGCAGCAGGTTTCATCCCGAATGACCTCGTCGGCCAGACCCTGGGGTTCGAGGCGCGTCAGCGTCTCTTCAACCTCGTCAATGTCCATCTCAAAACCGACGTGGTTCAGCCGCTCGGTCGCGTCCGGGGCTTCAAACAGGACGAGTTTGATCGGCGGCGAGTCCAGCGCAAAGTTGGCATAGCCGGGCTTGCGTTTGTTGACCGGCGCGCCGAGCAGCTTGGAATAATACCCAATGGCCTCATCGAGGTTGCGGACATTCAGGGCGAGTTGGAAGCGCATGGTCTTCTCCTTTCTGTGTGTGGCCTCAACAGCACACATGCTGAGAGGGTTCTGGGTCCTCAACACCCTGGCAGCAGTTTTCGGTCAGGAAATTGAGCAGGGCGTTCATCGTTGCAAAGTTGGCGTTGTAGATGAGGGAGCGGCCCTCGCGCCGGCACACGACTGTGCCGGCGTGTTTCAGCTCCTTGAGGTGGAACGACAGGGTCGCGGCCGGAATACCGAGGGTCTGGCCGATAACACCTGCCGCCAAGCCCTCGTTTCCGGCCCGAACCAGCAGGCGGAAGATGTCAAGACGGGTTTCCTGGGCCAGGGCCGACAGGATGCTGACGGTCTCTTTAACCTCCATATTTCCAACATAATAAAAATATGGAAAAATGTCAAGTCCCAACGCTGACCGGAGGCCGGGCTGACGCTTCAGAACGGCTCTTTATACGGCCGCAGGTCAACTTCCAGCGACCAGGCGGTCGGGTGCTGGGTGTGCAGATACCAGTAGGCATCGGCGATTGCGTCGGTGTTCAACATGCCGTCCTCGCCCTTGGTGTTGATGTAGTCCGGGAAGCGCGAATGGATCATATCGCCGTTGACGCCGCCGTCGATAATAAGGTGAGCGACGTGAATGCCCTTCGGCCCCCAGTCCCGCGCCATTGTCTGACACAGGGCGCGGAGGCCGGCTTTGGCCGCGGCGAATGCGCCAAAGGGCGGCTTGCCACGCAGCGAGCCGCTTGCGCCGGTAAACAGCAGCGTACCCCTGCCGCGCGGCAGCATCCGGCGGCCGGCTTCCCGACCGACCAGAAAGCCGCCAAAGCAGCCGACCCGCCAGACCCGCTCGAAAAACCCGGCCTCCATGTCCAGGATGTCTTTTAGAAAATTGTTGCCGGCATTATAGACCACCACCTCAAGCGGGCCGGCCTGTTCCGCGGTGTCAAACAGCCGAATCACCTCGGCTTCTTTGGTGGTGTCGGTGACGACAGCCGTCGTCGTGCCGCCGGAGGCGACGATCGTCCTGCTGACAGCGTTGATCTTTTCGGCGGTGCGGCCGGCGATAACGACATGGTAGCCCTCGCGGGCAAAGCGTTTGCACACCGCCCCGCCGATACCGAGTTCTGCGCCAACGCCGACAACAAGAGCCGTGTTCTGTTCGCCTATAGCGTGTCCTCCCGTGCTGCCCGGTCAGGCTCTGGCGCTTGGCCGCTGCTTGATCGCCTCGTACCAGCGCGCCAGATGCGTCCAGGCCGGGTCAAGATACAACTGAGACTCGGCAATAAAGTCAATGCCGACCATGAGACTGATGTCTGCCAGCGAAAAGGCCGGGGTCAGCCATTCGGTGTGCTGGAGATGGGCGTTTATCAGGCTGAGGCGGGCGGTGAGTACCTCGCCGGCCTCTTCAACGACCGCGGGGTTCTGCACAACGCCCCGCGCCGCAAAATACGGGCTGGAATGCAGAAAGCGGCGCGTGCCCTGGAGGATCACCCCCAGCTCGGCCCGCCGTTCCCAGGCCCGGACCAGGGCCCGGCCGAAGGGGGCGTGGCCCAGCAGCGGGGGCGAGGGGTGGAGTTCTTCGAGGTATTCGATAATGGCCAGGGATTCTGGAATGACCGTGCCGTCGTCCAGCTCCAGAATCGGCAGAGCGCCAAACGGGTTGCGCTGCAAAAACTCCGGGCGGCGCTGCTCCCCGCCCAGCAGATCGACCGGCCGCAGGACCAGCGAGAGGCCCTTTTCGGCACTATAGACACGGACCTTGCGACAGTTCGGCGACGAGGGATAATCGTACAACTGCATAAGCACTTCCTCTGCGTGGCCTGTGCCTGTGTGTCCCAAAACGGACCAGAATGCAAGTGCCTGAGGCCCTTATTCTTGTGTTGGGGGCAGGCGCGTGGTATGGCCAAGTGACGAGGAGAGAGCCATGACCCGCCACACCGTCATTTCGAGGGATTCGCACAGTGTTGACCCCCCCGACCTGCAAGCGCCGCGGCCTTGTTCTGGTCGGGCGTGACGCTCGGCCCCGATGTGGGGAGGATCATGCCGAATCGGAGAGGACACCCGCTTGTCAGCACGCCTGACCCGCACTTGGCCGACGGCTCGCCGTGGCGGATGGAGCCAGGGAGGAAGCGCAGTTTCAGCGCCAAGGCGCTGGTAGCGATCGGTCTGGCCGCGGCCGTCGCGTATGTCCTGCTGGCATTCGGGTGGGCAGACACCCCTGTGAAGCCCTACCTGGAACAGCTCCGGCAGACGCTGTTCCGCGGCTGAGTCTTCCGCTCGCAGAGCAGGGCCGGCTCAGTCGTCCTGCCGAATCTTGACGGTCAGCTTCTGGCGTCCCCACTTGAGCGCTCTTTTGCGGGTGGAAAAATACACGTCCAGCCGATGCGGGCCTTTGATGGCGCTGCCGATGTCTTCCACCACGCCTTTGCCGTAACCGGGGATTTTCATCTCCGTGCCGTAGGGGTAGTAGCGCGTGTCCGCGGCAATTGTACCCTTGCCGGCCTTAGTGCCGCTGGAGGTGATGCCCACCCGTTTGCGTTTGCCCTTATTGGGGCCACTGGCAACGTAGGCACGCCAGAACAAAATGCGCCCGCGTCGCCAGTTGGTGCTGATCTTATCGGACGAATAGGCCGTCACGACCATCTGGCGCTCGACATAATGGGCGCAGCCGCTTGAGCACAGCACAGTCAGCAGGACGGCCAGACCGAAGCGGCCGAGCCACGGCAAGCGCCAAATCCCCCGGGCTGCTGCCCCCCGACCCAGGCGGGCCAGGACTTTCCTTCCCATACGCCACCTCCCTCTTCCACCCACCTGGGGCAAAATCTACCCAGCTCACGGCTTGTTTGTTTCCATCCTCACTTGGCCCGAAGGCCAGATGCTGCAGCCCGACAGTCTAGCCAATCGGCGTCCGAGGTTCCAGTCAGGCCGCCGGCGAGAAGGGCAGGCGGGCAAGGTCGACATTGCCGCCCGACAGCACGATGGCCACCCGCTTGCCGTGTATAGCGCACTGTGAACCCAGTAGCGCGCCCAGCGGGACCGCGGCGGAGGGCTCGACAATAATTTTCATCACCGTCCAGGGGCTTATCACCGGCTCAGCCCGTCAGCGCCGGTGGAGAGTCGGAACAGGCCCATTGTAACGCTCCTGCCTCAAATCACTCCCTGGTCTTTGAGCGCCTGGAGACGGTCGTCGGCCAGACCCAGGACCTGGCCGTACACCTCCGCGTTGTGCGCGCCCAGCTCCGGGGCCGGCTGGTCGAACTGCACCGGGTTTTGGACAAACTTGATCGGCATACCAAAGCCTCTCACGCCTGGCATCGGGCCGTGGGTTGGATGAGACAGGGGCACGACCATGTCGCGGGCCGCCAGATGTTCGTCTTCCAGCAGTTGCTGGGGGCTCAGGACTGGGCTGGAGGGCACCTCGTGCGCCTGGAGGATCGCGACCGCCTCGGCAACCGTATGCCGCGCCATCCAGTGCTGCATGAGCTGGTCAACCTCGGCGCGGTTCTTAATCCGGTTCGACAGGTGGGCGTAGCGGGGGTCGCCCTTGAGGTCTTCCCGGCTGATCGCCCGCAGACAGTTTTCCCAGCCACGGGCGGTGACGGCGCACACTGAGACATGGCCGTCCGAGGCGTCGTAGACATTGAACGGCGCTCCGCCGATGTGCGAGTTGCCGCGGCGGACCGGAATTTCTCCAGCGTTCAAGTATTCGACCAGCTCGGGCAGAAAAAAGAAGGTCCCGTCCTGCATGGAGATATCGACCCACTCGCCTCTGCCGGTTTTGTCCCGGAGTTGCAGGGCGGACAGAATGCCGATGACCCCGAACAGTGGGGCGGTGGTGTCGCTGATGGCTGCCCCGCAGCGGACCGGCTGGCGGTCGGGGAAGCCGGTGACGCTGTTGATCCCGCCCATGGCCTGAATAATCGGGTCGTAGGCCCGCCACTCGCTGTACGGTCCGGTCTGGCCAAAACCCGAGATGGAGCACAGAATGAGGCGCGGGTTGATGTCCTGGAGGATGGGAAAGCCGAGCCCCATCTTGTCCAGCGTGCCGGGCGAGTAGTTCTCAACCACAATATCGGCTTTGGCGCACAGCCCTTTGAACAGCTCGATGCCTTGGGGTGAGCGGAGGTTGAGGGTCACGCTTTTCTTGTTGCGGGCCCGATGCAGAACCATCAGACCGATGTCGTCGTCGGTCTGCCTGGTGAGACCGGCACCCTGGGGGCCGGCGTAGGGGGGCCGGTCACGGTGGCCTTCGCCTTTGCCCGGCGGCTCGATTTTGATGACCTCAGCACCCAAGCCGCCTAGCAGCAAGGTGCAGTAGGGGCCGGCCAGGAAACGGGTCAGGTCAAGGACAAGCAGATTGTGCAAGGGCTTCATATTCCCTCCTCTCGACTGATGGAGCTGGGTAGAGCAGTTGATCTCTTATTGACACGCGCCTCCAGCGGGTACATCCGCAGGGTGTTGTCCCACATGATCTTGCGTTTGCTGTGTGTGGAAACACCGGGTAGGCCGAGCAGTTCTTGGGCCGCGCCGGCATAGTTGCGGCCTTCGGGGTGGCCGAAGTCGGTCGCGGTCACAATGTTGTCATCGCCCATCATCGCAATGACCTGTTTGATGCCGGGGTCATCCAAACGGCATAACAGAGTCCTGGTCGCTGTGGGCCGCAGGGATGATCACCGAAATGCCAGAGCCGAGCGGCTGGCCCCGAATCCACCCAGGCCCGAGACATTTCGGAACGAAACGGGGCTTCAAGATACCGCTCAAACAGGTCGGCCGGCTCAAGGATATGGGCATTGCTGTCGATAAAGTTATACCCGTGGTACATGCCTCTCCTCCTGTGGCAGGACGCGGCTACTATGACCGTCTCGGTCTCACTACGTCAAGCGATGTGGGCCGTCCACGCCGGTCGGCCGTGGCCCTGGCGAGCGCGTGCGACTGGCATCTGTTCGGTCGGTCAGATAGAATGGGCGCGAGAGGAGAAACGCGTTTGTTGACATTTCCCGAACTTGGACTCAGATCCGAACTGCTCCGCGCCCTTGATGATGCCCGTTACACGGTTCCAACGCCGGTCCAGAGCCAGGCCATCCCGGTTGTGCTGGACGGCAAAGATCTGCTGGCGTGTGCCCAGACCGGGACCGGAAAAACCGCCGGCTTCCTACTGCCTATTCTGCACGAGTTGGCCCACACCACAGACCCTCGGCTGCGCGCGCTGGTCCTCAGCCCGACCCGCGAACTGGCCGCCCAGCTCGGCAAGAGCGCCCTGACGTATGGAAAATATCTCCATCTCCGTTCGGCGGTGGTGTTCGGTGGGGTGGGGCTTGGACCACAGATCGAACAGCTGGAGCGGGGTGTCGATCTCTTGATCGCTACCCCGGGCCGGCTGCTTGACCATATGCAGCGGGGCCACTTGGCCTTTCATGCCCTGAGCGCGGTTGTGCTTGACGAGGCCGACCGTATGCTCGACATGGGGTTTTTGCCCGATGTGCGCCGCATCCTTGACGCCCTGCCGACCGAGCGCCAGACGCTGCTGTTTTCCGCCACCATGCCCACCGAGATCGAGCGCCTGGCCTGCGAGGTGATGCAGTCTCCGGTCGTAATTGATGTCGGTCCCAGAGCCACGCCGGTTTCGACTGTGCGCCATGTGCTGTATTTGGTGGAGGCCGAACGGAAGAGCGCCCTGCTCCACTATCTATTACAGCGAGGACGGATGCGCCATGTGCTCGTCTTTACCCGGACAAAAAGCCGGGCCGACTGGCTGGCCCGCCGGCTGAGCCAGACCGACCGCCAGGTAGAAGCCTTACACGGGGACAAGAGCCAGCGGCTCCGCACCCGCGCCCTGGACGGCTTTCGGACCGGACAGATCGATGTGTTGGTGGCCACCGATGTGGCGGCCCGTGGGTTGGACGTGCAGGGTATCTCGCACGTCATCAACTTCGATGTGCCGCAGGTCGCCGACGATTACGTCCACCGGATCGGTCGGACCGCCCGCGCCACAGCCAGCGGCGACGCGATCTCGCTGGCCTGTCTGGACGAGCTGAACTTTGTGCGGGCAATCGAGCGCAGCCTCGGCGCGGAGATCCCGCGCAAGATGGTGCGTGGCTTTGAGCCGGGCACTCTGACTGTGCGCCAGTTTACCCGACCCCAGGCGTCCCGGGCGGCACGGATTGCCAACGGCGCGATCCGGCACTTTGCCCCGCGCGGCCAGAAAAGGTGGTAGGCCGGCCGTCGCCGCACCCGGACCACTCCATCGGCGAACCGCCCCAGCCGACGGCCTACGACAGAAAGGCTCGGGCGTGGTCTTCCAGCCTGACCAGCGTTTTTTCCGTATCGACATCGGCCATGAACAAGACCATTTCCTGAACGCCGATCTCTTCCAGTTGCGACAGCTTGCCCGGGCTCACCTTCAAGTCTTGACCATCGCCCAGCATGGAGAAGGAGAGCTGGGAAAAATCTCTGCCGCGGGCGGCCATGAGTTCTTTGAGACGACCGGTCCGCTCTCGCAGGACGTCAACCGGAATCGGACCGGGCTGCCAGCCCTCACCGAGGTCGGCCACACGTTTGAGCGCCGGCAGGCTTTCACCGCCAAAGATCATCGGCGGGTGCGGTGTTTGGACCGGCAGCGGGAGGGCGTACAGCTCGGGAAAGGAGAAGTACTTGCCCGCAAAGCTGCTCGCCTCATCTTTCCAGATGGCTTTCATCAACTCCAGGTATTCACGGGTTCGGCTGCCACGCTCGGAGAAGAGCTCGCCTAGGGCCTCGAACTCTTCGGCCAGCCAGCCCACCCCGACGCCGAACTGAAAGCGTCCGTTGGCGACCATGTCGAGGGTGGCCACGGCTTTGGCAACATGCAGCGGGTTCCGATAGGGAACCACAATCACGCTTGTGCCAATCTGGATGGTTTGCGTGCTGGCGGCAATGCCGGCCAACAGGACAAACGGGTCAGGAAACGGCAAACGGCGGGGAAAACTGGCCGAGCCGTCCGGAGTGTAAGGATAGGCCGATTCGATTTTCTCCGGAATAACGATGTGATCCCCCAGCCAGGCCGAGTGATAGCCGAGTTCTTCGGCCCTCTGGGCAATGCGGATATAATCGGCTGCGCTTGGCCGCATACCGACACCTAGCGAGTAATGGATGCCAAACCTCATAGATAGCGTCCCTCCCTTCGGCTCTTCGTGTGACCGCTGCCATAGCACATCGTGCGGTCCGGTCTCAACAAAGCCGGGGCGTTCTTTTCCTTGCAGGGCCTATGCCCTAGTGATTCAAAACGGCAGACGCCCCGGGGAGCACCTTTTGCCCCCTTGACTTGCCTGCACTTCAGCCGCGGTGCGACATGGTTGCCGCATAGCGTTTGATTTCGACAAACAGTTTGGGGGTTTCTGCATCGGTTGCCGATACCAGACCGTACAAGATGTGGGTGCCCAGCGGCGTGTCAGGCGATTACGAAGGCATGTACGCCGATACCAGACCGTACAAGATGTGGGTGCCCAGCTTGTCAAAGACATCGGCGACTGCCTCGGTCGCGTCTGTGCCGACCAGACAGGTGATTTCGAGCTGGCTGAAATCGCGGCCGGCGTCGGCCATCAAAGACCGCGGCCGGTCAAGTTTTTGGCCAATAGCGTCCAGCGTCAGGCCGGCCGGCTGCCAGCCATCGGCACAGCGGACGACACGCCGCAGGGCGGCTGTGCTATTGCCGCCGACCCAAATCGGCGGGTGGGGTTTCTGGGCCGGGTAGGGGCCAAAGTTCACGTCCCGGGCAATGGTGACGAACCTCCCCTTGATGCGCGGATGGGCGTCTGTCCACAGGGCTTTCATGACCTCAAGGTATTCGTCGGTCATGCGCCCCCGCTCGGCAAACGGGGCGTTCAAAAAATTGAACTCTTCTTCGCTCCAGCCGCTGCCGGCAATCATGCGCCCCTTTGAGAGCGTGTCGAGGGTGGCGAGCATTTTTGCTGTGACCGCCGGATGTCGATAGGGGACGATGAAGACGCTGGTCCCGAGCCGGACGGTGGAGGTGCTCAAAGCCATAAAGCCCAGCATGGCAAAGCAGTCCGGCCAGGGCTGCTCCTGATAGCGGAAACGTGGAGTTGATTATGCACGGCGGCAAGACATGGTCTCCGACCAAGATCGACTCATAGCCCAGTTCTTCGGCCAGTTGGCAGACATCTTTCGAGCACGGCCGGGTCGGTGACAGAAACGCCGTTGGCCAGGTGCAGACCGTATTGCAGGTGGACCTCCTTCTTTTGTGCGGATGGTTGTCAATTGGCGGACGCCAGTCCGCGGCGGGCTGTGCGTAACACGTCCCGCCCTGTGTCTGATATGCCTACCCGTCTCTGCCAGATGCCGCGGCTGTGGACATAGCCGAGCCGCTCTAAGCGACTAACGACCGCCCCCAGGGTGGTGGTCTGGAGGCCCAGGACCTGGCCGAGCTCGGGCAGCGTTGCGGCCTGATGAACGGTGTGTTTCAGGATGGCAAGCCCGAGCGGGTCTTCGGTGGCCGTGGCCGGGCCGGGCCGCCCCTCGGGCGTGAGCTCCAGGCTGAAAAAATCCGGCCCTCGCAGCGCCCGCCGTCGGACCAGTCCGTGCGCCACCAGGTCCTCAACCAGACCATGCGCCCGGCTACTGTCCACGGCCAGGAAGTCGCTGAGTTCGGCCATATGGGTGTAGCCGTGCCGCAAAAGTCCGATCATCCGCCGGTGCGAGTCGTTCAACCCGGCCGCCGTGGAGCGTTGCGCGGTCTGAGCTTGAGCGAGGGAAATGCCCACGATGAGCGGCAGCATAAGCGCGGTGCCGATAATGACCGTATGGGCCGACCAGGGGATGAGGCCGAGCAGACCTAAGCCCTCATAGACGAGCATACCGACCATGCCCAACAGAGCCGCCCAAAATGCGCTGGCCGCAGTCATGCCGGACCAACTCCGGCCAAAAAAGAAGATCAGAGCCGCCGGCCCCAACAGCGCACAGCTGATCCCCAGCAGCAGGTACGGGCCGCCCGGATAAAAGCTCATGGCCCAAATAGCCACTCCGGTCAGCGCGGTCAGGATACGGCCCATGCGCAAAACCTCGGCACTCGACGCCTCGGGGCGCAGGAAGCGCTGATAGATATCGCGCACCAGGGTGGCGGTGATGCCCATATGCGCATTGCTGGTCGTTGAGATGGTAGCGGCAAAGGCGGTCACCAGACCCACGACGGTCACACCGGGCGGGAAATCCCGCAGCAACATACCGTAAGCGCTCATCGGGTTCGCCTGAGCCAGGAATTCCTGGCGGTACAGGCTGCCGGCGTACAGACCCAGCACGCCCAGGGCGGTGTGTACGACCACGGCCACCAGCACACCGCCAATCAGATATTGATGACAGGCCACCGCTTCGGTTCGGGCCGAAGCCGCCCGCAGCCAGTAGTAATTCCCGCCCCACTGGATAAACATACCGAGGACGAAAAAGACCGTCAGCATGCTCGGATAGCTGAGCTGGAACACCGGAAAGGTGCCGTGTATACCCTGACTCAGCGGGGCATCGGTCACAAACGCGGTCTGAATACTGCTCCAGCCGCCAAAGGTCCAGGCGCAATACCCGGCCAGCGCCGGAACCAGGAGAAAGCCGAGCAGCACCTGGACCACATCGGTCAGCGTCAAGGCCCACAGACCGCCCAAGATGATGAAGGTCAAATGACCGAGCAGCACCAGGCTGATCATCAGCCACAGGGGAGCGTTCAGAAAGCCGACCAGAATGAGGGCCATAGCCACAATGTTCATGGCCACGACTCCGGTCAGGCCGATCAGCGAGGCAATGCTGACGACGAGCCGAACGCGGGCGTCAAAGCGGACTTCCAGCCACTCGGGCAGGGTATAGGCCCCGCTGCGGCGGATGTAAGGACTGGCCAGCAGACCGTATACACTATAGCCGAGCAGCATCGGCAGGGTGACGCCCCAAATCCAGCCGGCGAAACCGTACTGAATCGTCAGACCAGGAATGATGCTGGTCACACTGCCGGCAAAGGCCACCCCGCAGATGCCGGCCACCCCAGGAATGATACCCACCTGACGGCCGGCTAACAGGTAGTCGGAATCGGTCGTCACCCAGCGCTTGGCGTACCAGCCCAGAAACCACAGCAGGGCGATAAAGAGCAGGACCGAGATGCCGGAGAGAAGCATGGCGATACCTTGCCGGCCGAGGCTTAGTGCGACACCCGGGCGCGGGACTGGTCAATATGGCGTTGTATCATCATCCGCATCGTCTCGGCCGGCTGAATGCCAATGAGGGGGAACTCGCCAAGCATGAATGTCGGATAGCCGACGACGCCGAAGGTGCTCGCCTCGGCTTCGGTCTCTTGCACCTGTTGCCCGAAGGTTCCGGCCCGCAGGGCGTCTTCAAACTCGGCAACGGGAAGTTCGAGAGCTTTGACGAACTCAAGCAAGGTCGCCCGGTCGCCAATATCCCGGCCCGCCTCGTATATCGCGCTGAACAGGCTGTGGTGGTAGGCGGTAAACTTGCCCCGAGCCCTGGCAAACTCCGCCCCTTCAAGGGCGGCGGCCGAATCGATCCAACGGTCCGGGACCCGCAGCTCAACTCCTGTCTCACGCGCCACCCGGAAAATTCTGTCTCTGGCTTCATCGCCGATCATTTCGCCGTTCTTCCAGCCGTGGTGGCGGCGTGCGATCTGGACGCCTTTCCAGCGCAGCTCAATGTCGAGCTGGCCGTCGAGCTGTTCCATCACCTTTTTGGCCACATAACACAGGGACGACGCAAAGTCGTAATAGATTGGGATGATGACCCGGGGCATTGGGGGCTTCCTCATGCTGGCTTGTCGCACACTACCGCCCGGAGCATTGCCCCGGCAAGAGGACCGGCCTGGAGGCTGGAATAATCTGGAATGATCTGGAATCATCGCCTCTTCGCGGAGAAGTATCACCATGAAAGTCGGACTTGTTGGGTTTGCCCGGTGTGGAAAAACGACTATCTTTAACGCCCTGACCGGGCTGAGTGCCGATGTCGGCGGTTTTGATGCACAGGCGGCCATCGCCGTCGTCAAAGTCCCCGACCCGCGGGTTGACGCCCTGGCCGACATCGTAACACCAGATCACACAAGATACGCCGAGGTCAGCTTTCTTGATTTTCCACCCTCGGCAGAAAGAAAGGCGGCGCTCGATACCCGTTCGCTGGCCCAGATGCGCGAGCTTGAAGCCTTGGCCCAGGTGGTGCGAGCTTTTGATGACCCTGTGGCTGCAGCGCCGGCCGACCCGCTGCGCGATTTGCGCGGGTTTCACGCTGAGCTGATTCTGGCCGACATGGGCGTTGTTGACAAACGCCTTGAGCGCCTGCGCAAAGAGAGGGGCAGGGAGCGTGAGCAAGCGCTGTTAGAAAAGTGCTTCCGCATCCTGGAACAGGAAAAACCGCTGCGCGGGGAGTCGTTCCTGCCCGAGGAACAGCTCGCCTTGGCCGGCTTTGCCTTTTTGAGCCACAAGCCGCTGCTCGTGGTCTACAATGTCGGGGAGGGCGAGTTGCAGCACCCCCTGCCGGCGGACATCGCCGCCTATGCTCAAGACAACGGTCTGCGCATTATTCCTGTCTGCGGCAAACTTGAGATGGAGATTGCGCAGCTTGACGAAGACGAGCGTGACCTGTTCGTGGCCGACCTGGGGCTGGAGCAGGCGGCCCGCGACCGCTTTATTCGGGCTGCCTATGACACGCTCAATCTGCTGAGCTTTTTTACCGCCGGACCGAGCGAAGCCCGCGCCTGGACCGTCACGCGGGGGACGACCGCGGTCAGGGCGGCGGGGAAGATTCACTCGGATATCGAACGCGGCTTTATCCGGGCCGAGGTCATCGGCTGCAACGATTATCTGACCCACCGGGGCGAGGCCGGCTGTCGAGAGGCCGGCAAGATGCGCCTTGAGGGCAGGGACTATGTGGTGCGCGATGGGGATGTGGTGCATTTTCGGTTCAAGGTCTAGCCCGACTGCTGGGTGTACTCCTGACGGTAGATTTTGACAAACGCCATAATCGTTCCGAGGACGACCGGGCCGAGGAACACTCCCAGAAATCCATACGCTTGCAGCCCACCCAGAATCCCGAAGAACAGAAACACGGTCGGCAGCCTGGCCCGTCCGCCGATGATGAGCGGCTTCAGAAAATTATCCACCATGCTGATCACAAACGTGCCGTACAGCAGCAGGCCGATTGCCTGGCCCCACAGGCCGGAGATAGCCAGATAGGCCGCGCAAGGCAGCCACACCGCGGCGGCCCCGCCTATTGGCAGCATGGCACAAAAGGCCGACAGACAGGCCAGAAAAAAGCTGAACGACAGGTCAACCGCCCAGAAGCCAATCCCGGCCAGCACGCCCTGGGTCGCGGCGGTGGCGACCATGCCCTGGACCACCGCTGACACGGTGTCGTACAGCCGGGTGAAAATCGCCTCCTTATGGCTTGGCTCCATCGGCAGCAGGTCGCGGATGGTGTGATACAGCTCCTCGCCGTCCCGGAACAGAAAAAACAGGCTGAAGCTCATCACTACAAAGCCGAAGATAAAGCGGAACACGTTTTGGGCTACGTTGCTCAGTTGTTCCAGGATGTACTGACTCAGGGCGTTGGCACCCGCCAGAGCCAGCCCCGGCAGGTCGATATCAAAGGCTTCGACCCGTGGCCCCCAGTTTTGCCACACCTGTCCTATAGATGTGTCTTGCCAGCTCGACAGGGTACGTTGCAGCTCGCCCGATTGCACGGCGTGGCGGACCTGGCGATAAAACTCGGCCACCTCCTGGGCCAGTACGCCCGAGAACAGCACCACCGGAACCGCAACCAGCGTCACCACAAAGAGCGTCATGCCCAGCGCGGCCAGCGTGCGTTGGCCCAGACACAGGCGCAACACCAGGCTGTAGAGGGGATAAAAGGTCAGGACCAGAATGACGGTCCAGACGAGCGGGACTAAGAAGATTGCAAACAGGGCGTAGAGCTGAAACAGGAGAAAGACGAAGGCGGCAAAGAAAAACGCGGCAAACAACTGTTGTCGATTCACGCGAAAATTGTCGTCTAGTTGCGGGGCGGTTGCAAGGGCGGGGCCGCACGCCAAACCTCTTTCCTTACCCCCCTGCCTTCCTGTAGCCTGCTCCGCCCAAGAGGATCGGACGAATGCCTGAGCTGCAAAACGACCCCGCTGCACCTTCCCCTGTGTGGTGGAACCGCCTCGTGAGGAGCGGCAACCTGTACACCGTGGCCTGTCTCTGTCTGCTTCTCGTTGCCGCGGCGTTACGTTTTTACGATCTGTCTGGAAACTCCTTGTGGTTTGACGAAGCGGTAGCGGCCAATCATGCAAGGGGGACTTTTTGGGAAACGCTCAACAACACCCGCTCCAGCAATTCCTCGCCCATCTTTTATCCGCTCGTCTTATGGGTGATACAGAAAGTCCACAGCTCGCCGTTCAGCGTTCGTATGGTGCCGGCCGCGTCGAGCGTTCTCACCGTTGCGGCCCTGCTCTTTCTGCTGCCCCGCGTCGGCGTCAGCCGGTGGGCCGCATTCATCGCCGGCCTGCTCGCGACCCTTTCCGCCGAGGCAATCCGCCACGCACAGGGAGTGCGGGAATATTCTCTTGACGCATTTGTGGCCGCGCTGATGATACTCGGCATGCTGTCCTATTCAAAATCCGGGGGGGGGGGGCAGAGAAAGAGCGCCCTTCTGTGCGTATCACTGTTCATTGGGCCGTTAGTCCAATACGGCGTCGTTCTCTGTGGCTTGGCCGTATTCGGAACTCTTCTGGTCGTGGAGGGAAGGGCCATATGGAGTCGCCGGGACAGCAGTGAGTGGGGTCTGACTAAAGACCGGATTTCTAATGCGGTCAGGGATTTATGGGGGCCGGTCGCGTTTTTCACAGCGGGAAGTGTCATCAGCTACGCAACCACTCTGCGCTATCAGTATCGTCCAGGAGGCTTTGGCGGTCACTCCTATCTGTCAGGCGCTTACTACTCGGGGGAATGGCATGATGTGCGGGCGCTTCTTGAGTATGGAATTCTGAAAACCTGGCAGTTCTTTGACGCGCATATGCCGGAAGTCTTTCACCTTGATTTTTTTCTTCCTCAAACGCTGCTTCGCTCTTACAAGCCGGAGGTCTTTGCCATAGCGGCGTTTGTCGGATTCGGGCTGTTCCTGGTGTTGCCCCGCTTCGGGAAGGCCCGGTTCGATGCGATTACCATCCTGTTCCTGTTCTCTATCGCAATCGGGCTCACCGCCGGGCTGCTGCGGGTCTATCCCTACGGGGGCGGCCGGCACTCCATGTACTTGGGGCCGATTCTCTTTCTGGCATTTGGCCATGTGCTTCATCTCATGGTTGAGAGTCTGTCCCGACTCGCTCGCCGGCTATGGCTGGCCCACGCGACGATGGCCCTGGTCAGTGCCCTCGTCGCCTTCGGCGGAATAAACGCCATCCGCCATGCCAAGCCATATCAGGAATATGAAAGCTTCGGCAGTGTCCTCGCCGCTCTGTACGAGCTGGAACAAGAAGGCGATGTAGTCTATGTCTCCTCTGGAGCAGTCCCGGCCATGCGCTTCTATCGCCGGCAAAAACCGGACAACTACTATTACGGAGATTGTCGGTTTCGCGCGACTGTTGAGCAGTGTATTGAAGATGTGCTCAAAGCGGTGGACGAGCTGCCAGTCGATAGGTTGTGGCTTGCTTTCAGCCATTGGAAGGGCCCGAACTTCGAGCTGCTGGAAGTTCTTCAAGATGAGATCAGGGTGGATCATGTTGTTGACAAGAGTCTCTCCGACCTGTACCGGCTTGAGGCTCCCCGCCTCCTTGACCTGCTCGGCCAGCCGAGAGACAACCTCAGAGCAGAAGGCGAACTCATAATCGACTCTGATTTTCAGGTCTACCTCAGCGCAAACAGGCTGACCTATGTCAAGGAACCGTGCCGGCCCAGTGACCTTGCTCCGCGTTTTTTCCTGCACGTCAGGCCGAGAGACGCAGAAGACCTTCCGCACAAGCGTCGGCAGTTCAGCTTCGACAACCTCGATTTTTATTTCGAGTCGTTCGGCACGACAGGTTCCGGGCAATGTGCTGCTATCCGCGACCTTCCCGAGTACGACATCAGCAGTCTGACAACCGGCCAGTTCATCTGGCGTCAAGGCAAAGTTTGGGCAGGAAAGTTTTTCTTTCCCGAGCAGCCAGCCATGAAGCGATAGAATGCCGAAGAAGGAAACAGGCGGATGACCGGGCCCTCCCGGCCCCATATCGCGGTCATCGGCGGCGGCTTCTGCGGCCTGGCCGCGGCCTATGAACTCGGCCGGTCAGGTGTCCGCGTCACCGTGCTGGAGTGCGAGGCCGAGGTCGGCGGGCTGGCCGGCAGCTTTGCTGCCGGTGGTACGCGCTTGGAGAAATTCTACCACCACTGGTTCACCAGTGATGCCCACGTCATGCAGCTCATTGAGGAGTTGGGGACAGCGGACCGGGTGTTGCTGCACCCGACGCGCACCGGCACCTACTACGCCCACTCCTTCTTCAAGCTCTCAACTCCGCTGGACCTCCTGCGCTTCTCGGCCCTGCCGTTCCTGGACCGCCTCCGGCTCGGGCTGCTGGCCGTGCGGGCGCGCCGGGTGCGGGACTGGCGCAGTCTTGAAGACCGCACGGCCGCGGACTGGCTGCGAGAGCTGGGCGGCGAGCGAGTCTACCGGGTGGTCTGGGAGCCGCTCCTGCGTGGGAAGTTCGGCGACTTGGCGGAGGAAGTGGCCGCGGTCTGGTTCTGGAACAAGCTCAAGCTGCGGGGCGGCAGCCGCGGCAAGGCCGGAGCGGAACAGCTCGCCTACTACCGGGGCGGCTTTGCCGCGCTGGCCGACACGCTGGCCGAATCCATCCGGGCCGCTGGCGGAGAGATCCACACCAGTACCCCGGCCGTCGGTTTACAGCTCGCTGCCGGCCGGCCGGCCGGAGTAGTCACGCCGGACGCAGTCCTGGGTGTCGACGGGGTGATTGTGACGCCGGCGCTGCCTGTTGTTGCCGACTTGCTGGAACCGCATGTCCCGGGCGCGTATGTTGAGCAGCTGCGGCGCATCCGCTACCTGGCCAATGTGTGTGTTGTCCTGGAACTGGACCGCAGTCTGTCAGACCTGTACTGGCTGAACATCAACGACCCCAGTTTCCCCTTCGTCGGGGTCATTGAGCACACCAATTTTGAGCCGGCCTCGACCTACGCCGGTCGGCATGTCGTGTACCTGTCGCGGTATCTGCCCGAGACCGCCCCCTTCTACCACCTGCCAGAGCCGGCGGCGGTCGCCTTCACCCTTGACCACCTGCGACGGATGTTCCCCGAGCTGACGGACGATTGGGTCCTGGCCGCCCATGTCTGGCGCGCCCGCTACGCGCAGCCGGTGGTTGAGCGGGGCTATCATCGGCTGATTCCAGGTATGCGCACGCCGGTGGCGAACCTGTGGCTGGCGAGCATGGCGCAGATCTATCCACAGGACCGGGGCACGAACTATGCGATCCACCAGGGCCGGGAGGTTGCCCACACGGTTGCTGCGGTCCTGGGCGTTGACTGTGTGGCCAAGCCTTAGATTGTCCGGGCAAACAGCTCTTGCCACGCTCCCCCGGCCAGGGCAGCGATGAAATCCCGGTCGCCGGCCAGAAAGTCATAGTCGGGCAGCTGCTGGGGTGCGACCCAGGTCATCGCTTTGAAGACCCTGTTGCGGGTGACCCCGGTGTAGGACGGCACATGAAGAAAGGTCAGGGCGACGCGGCGTCCGCTGAGATAAGTGTGCTGGGTGCGCAGCATCAGGGTGCCGATGGTGGCGCTGATGCCGAGTTCTTCTTGCAGCTCTCGTCGCAGACAGGTCGCGGCGTCCTCGCCGTCCCTGGCCTTGCCGCCCGGAAATTCCCACTTGAGCGCGTGCCAAGCGTCGGCTCTCCGCTGGCAGATCAATATCCGTGGGCCACGGGTCAGCACGCCAACAGAAACGCGAACAGTCTCGGCCATAACCTAGTTGAGCTGCGCGATGGTTCGGACCATGAGTGCCCGCACCGCCTTGGCATCGTCGGCTTGTGGTGCCAACTGGAGGTAGCGCTGAAAGTCGCGCACCGCTAACTGCGGGTGCCCCATACGGTGGTGGATGGCACCCCGGTCGCGGACCTCGACCGGGTGGTCGGGAGCCACCAACAGGATGCGCTCCACCACGCTCAGGGCCCGCTCGAAGTCCTCTTTCTGGGTGTAAATCTGTTTCAGATTGCGCAGCATGCGCAGCAGAATGTCTTTTTTACCGACCGGGGCGAGAAGCTTGGGCAGCTGGTTGATGAACGGGTTGTGCGGGCCGTACATGCTCCGCAGTTTGTCTTCCATCTGTTCCTGGCTGACCGCGCTGCCGCCCTGGAAAGGGTCAAGGACCGTCTCACCGTCCGGTCCCTCGTACTTGACCACAAAGTGGCCGGGAAAGCCGACCCCAACGAGCGGCAGGCCAAGACGCCTGCCAACCTCAATGTACACCAGCGAGAGCGTAATCGGAATGCCGAGCTTGCGGTCGAGAACTTCGTTGAGAAAACTGTTGCGCGGGTCGTGGTAGTCGGTCTGGTTGCCGGCCAGGCCCTCTTCCTGAAACAGGACCGTGTTCAGGGCCTGGATGATATCGGCAAAGCTTGGGGCTTCGGACAAGTGTGAGCGGACGCTGGCCGCCAGGGCGTCGAGACGCTCGATATAGGCCACAATATCCAACTCGGGCTGTTCTTCCTGAGCGATCAACAGGGCGGCTTCGGCCAGGTTCAGGTCTTCTTCCGGACCGGATACCAATGCTTTGAAACGGGCGCGGGCGGGTGAGGGCATAGGCACCTCTCTTGTGCTGTTTTTCCCCTTGTATACTGCCTTGGGCCGCGGGCGTGCAAGAGCAAGGGGCGCTTGTGTGTCGGCCCTGAGCCGGATACACGGACCCTCAGGAGGACGCTATGGCACTGGCACGGATTCCACGCTACGCGGCAATGGGGATGAGTCTGCTCTCGTTCGACAGCCTGCCTTCGGGGGTGGTGGCCGAGGTCGTCCCGCTCAGGGCTGCCGACCGGGGCGAGTCAAAAGGGGTGTTGTACGCCTGGGGCGGAGAAAGAACGGTGGTGTGTCTGATGCACCCGCGGGCCGATATGAGCCGCCACTATGCGATTCCGTATCTGTTGGAGGCGGGCTATGCCGCGTTTGGCCAGGAGGGCCGCTGGCCCAATAATGACATTGCCTGTGTGCATGAGATGCTGCTGCCGGATATTGCAGCCGGGGTCAGGTATCTCAAACACGACCGGGGCTTTCAGCATGTGGTGTTTATCGGCAACAGCGGGGGTGGCTCGCTGTACAGCTTCTATCAGGCCCAGGCGGCGACACAGCCGCCCGGGCGGCTGACCGTGACCCCGGCCGGCGACCCCTACGACCTGAACCGCTTTGAGCTGCTGCCGGGCGACGGCCTGATTATGCTGGCCGCCCACCTCGGCGAGGGCAAGTTCATGCAGACGGCTCTTGACCCGTCGGTGACAGATGAGGATGACCCGCTGTCGTGTGACCCCGATCTGGATATGTACAACCCGGCCAACGGCTTTCGCGAGCCGCCCCAGCCGAGTGTCTACAGCCCGGAGTTTGTCCAACGCTACCGCGCCGCGCAGACCGCCCGGGTAGCCCGGATTGACGCCATTGCCAGAGGCTGCATTGAAGAACAGCGCTATTTTCGGGGCCTGTTCGGCCAGGACGATTTTGACAGCCTCGCGCCGGACACCCGCACCTTTATCAGCCGCCGCGCGCTTGTTGGGCGCTATATGGAAATCCATCGGACCGAAGCCAATCTGACCTATACCGACCCATCTATTCACCCCTCAGCGCGTGACTACGGCTCGCTGTGGTCGCCCCGACCGGACCTGTTTAATTATACAGAGGCCGGTTTTGCCAAATACCAGACCCCCCGGGCGTGGCTCAGCAACTGGTCGGGTTTGTCGGCCAAGGCCTCGGTGCTGGACAATCTCCCTCAGGTGAGCGTTCCCACCCTGGTCATCAACCACAGCGGCGATCATGCTATCTATCCGGCCGACTCTGAAGCCGCGTATCGTGCCTCCGCGGCCAGCGATAAACAGATCCACCACGTTGACGCCGATCATTTTGGCCATCCTTTGCCGTCCGCACCCAACCGAGGTGGGCGCGACGCATCGCTCAAGCTCATTACGGAGTGGCTCAAAGAACGCTTCCCTGGCTGCTAAAACATATCCCCTCTCCCTTGGGGGCGAGGGTAGTGCGGCAGATAGCAGGTCATCTGCTCGCTTGACTTTGGCCCGGCATCTGGCCTAGAGTCCGGGCAGACCAACTACACCAGGAGGTACGCACTATGAGCGCAAAAGACAACAAAAAACTCATCCAGAGCATGTTTGCCGAGCTGTCGAAGGGCAATGCCGAGGCTTTCCTGGAAAATATGGCCGATGACGTGGAGTTTACCCTTATCGGATCAACCAAATACTCCGGGACATTCAACGGCAAACAAGAGTTGATCAAAAAGCTGCTCAGTCCTCTCAGCGCCCAGCTCGAGAGCGGCATCACTATTACCCCGAGCAATTTCATTGCCGATGGCGACTTTGTGGCCATGCAGGCCAAGGGCAGATCGACCACCAAGTCCGGCAAGCCGTATGACAACACCTACTGCCAAGTCTTTCAGGTTGTGAACGGGCAAGTCCAGCGGGTGACCGAATATCTGGACACCGAGCTGGTGACCGAGGCGTTTGGCAGGTAGGCCGGCTCTCTCCTCCCCCCAGAGGGCGGGGGGCCGGCCTGACGAGCGGTTTGGGCTTCGTGACCAGCGGTGAGCGGCTGGGGGGGGGACCTTCCTCCGGTGGAAATGGAGAAGTATGGCTCCTGACCGGACAACCCTGATCGGCAAAATCTTTGTGCCGGTCACCTATACTATTCGTGAAGAAGATATTCGGGACTACCTGCCGGTTGCCGGTGAGGACAACCGGGCCTTCCACAGCGAGGCGGACTCGCGGGCGGATGGCTACGGCGGCTGGGTAGTCCCGCCTTCGTTCGGCCCGTATGTGGCTGTGATCAGCATGTTGCGCTCGTTCGACTGGCAAAAAGACTTTTTCATGGACTACAAGACAGATACCGCCATGTTTGGCGAGCAGGAGCTGGAGTACCGGCGACCGCTGTATGTGGGCGAGACCTTCACCGTCCAGGGCCGGGTGTCCGACGTATACGAGAAAACGGGCAAACGCGCGTTTGACGTGATCTGGGTGTCGTTTACCGCTCGGGACGAATCCGGGGCAACAGCGTTCAGCGGTGCCCAGTCATATCTTGTCTTCAAGTAGAGAGCCGGGCATGGACAGGCGACCAAAAGTGTATTTTGAAGACGTGGCTGAGGGCATGGACATCCCCAGCATGACCTATGGGCCGATGGACCGCCACGCCTATATTCCGATTGCGTTTATTTTGCGCGACCCCAACCCGCTCCACCTCGACCGGGGGTACGCCCATGAGCGGGACTTGCCCGATGTGGTCCAGCAAGGACCGCTGAACGAGACCTTCCTGTACCGCTTTGTGACCGACTGGCTGCATGACCCGTGGGATCTCCGCCGGACCAAGGTCCGCTTTGTCGGCAACGCCTTTCCCGACGATATGCTGACCTGTCGAGGTGCCATCACGCGGACCTACCGGAGCGACGACGGTGAGCCACGGGTCGATTGCCGCATCTGGCAGGAAAATCAGAACGGCGAGCGGATTTTGAGTGGCGAGGCAACATTTACCCTGCCGGAGAAGAGCTAGGATGCTCTCGTGCGGCAGAACGAGGTGCGAAAGGAAATACAGACGAACCTCAAAACTATCGTGGAGAATAATGACACTCCTCAGGGGCGTGTCTTTGACCTGACGATCCAAGGGCTGATCGTGGTTTCACTGATCTCGTCCTCGGTGAATACCCTTCCTGCCTTGTCCGAAACGACTCTCACCTGCCTGTCTCATACCCAGGTCGCCATCGTGGCGATTTTTACAGCAGAATACATTCTCAGAATTGTTGTCGCTGACAGCAGGATTCGGTTCATGCGCAGCTTCTACGGTGTGGTTGATCTCTTCGCCATACTCCCGTTTTACCTGTCCCTGGGGGGGGACGGTCTGGAGTCAATCAGAATTCTGCGTCTGCTAAGGCTTTTTCACATATTCAAATTGTTTCGCTACAACTCGGCAATTGAACGCTTTCATCGCGCGCTCATCCTCGTCAAGGAAGAACTGGTCCTCTTTTCTATTGTCTCTGCCATGTTGCTCTATTTCGCAGCAGTGGGCATTTACTACTTTGAGCACACCGCCCAGCCAGAGGCTTTTTCTTCGGTCTTTCAAGGTTTCTGGTGGGCAATAGCAACCCTGACGACAGTAGGCTACGGTGACATCTACCCTGTGACGACAGGCGGGAAGGTGTTCACGCTCTTGGTCCTGGTGATCGGCCTTGGTGTCGTTGCCGTCCCAACGGGGCTTGTTGCCGCGGCGCTGTCCACAGCTCGCAGCCGTGAGCCTGAGTCGTCGCCCCCTCCAGCAGAGCACGGTGACCATGAGCGTCGGCCTGTCCGCTGAAAAGAAGCGCCTTCGGGCCTTGCTGCGGGCGCAGCGGCGGGGTTTGACGCCGGACCAGGTCGCCGAAAAGAGCCGCCGCATCGTGGAGCGTCTGTGCGCCTTTTTTCTCTTCCAGAACGCCGGCATCATCGTCAACTACGCCTCAGACACCAGCGAAGTCCAGACCGAAGCGGCGTGGCAGACCGCCCTGGCCCAGCACAAAGCCGTTTATTACCCGCGCATCAGCGCCGACCGGGCCCGGCTCGACTTTGTGCGACGCTCCCCAAGCGAGCGGCTTATTGTCGGCCTGTTCGGGATTCGGACCCCCCCCGGCAATGAACGGTTGACAGCGGGGCAGGACAGGGACGCTGTTGTCCTCACCCCCGGCATCGGCTTTGACCTTCAGGGCTGTCGCCTAGGTCGGGGAAGGGGCTATTATGACCGGGCTTTCCGTCACGTCTTGGCCGGCGCGGCACGGGTCGCCCTGGCCTATGATTTTCAAGTTCTGAGGTGCGTTCCCAGCGGGCCGCGCGACGAACCGGTCAATTGGATTATCACCGAGAGCCGGCTGCTTGACTGCCGGGCAAACGCGCGTCGCAACCGGCTTGATCGCTGAGTCGGGGATGTCCTGCCTGCCCTTGTCTTCCCCACCACTGCTCGATACGAATGGCCGTATGGCAGCCCGCCGCTTCCCCCGTCCTGAAGATGTCCTCGCGCGCCTGACCAAAGAGCCGCTTGCCGCCCTGTATCTGTTTCATGGCGATGAGGCGTATCTGATTGATCAGGCGGTCGAGCACGTCTGCCGCCGTCTGCTCGAGACGGCGGCAGTCCAGACTTTTTACGCCGGCCAGGACCCGCTCGAGGCCGTCTTGGACTCCTGGGGGGCAGCGTCCTTATTTGCCCCCCAGACCCTTGTGATCCTGCGCAGCGCCGAGCAGCTCAGAGACGCCGAGCGTGAGCGGCTGGCCCGGGAAGCCGAACTCCGGGATGCGAGCCAACCCCTGGTGGTGTGTGCCCACGGTCGGCTGGAGTTGACCCGGAAGTTTTTTTCGCGGTGCGCAAAGACGGGCTTTGCCGCGGAATTTCGTCGGCCTTTTGCCAACCAGATGCCGGGCTGGGCACAGCGCTTGGCGCGTGAACGACGGCTGCGGCTGAGTGACGAGGCGGCGCAGCTGCTGGCCGATTTGATCGGTCCCGATCTCTTGTTGCTGTCCGCCGAGCTGGATAAAGTGGCGACCTTTGTCTTTCCCGACACCGATATTGATGCCCAGGCGGTAGCCATGTGTACCGGCGATGTGCATCAACACAGTGCGTTTGAGTTGGCGGATGCGCTGGGCTTGCGCGACCGGAAAAAAGCCTTGGGGCTACTGCGCCAGGTCTTGACCGATGAGCGGCAAGCTGTGCCGGTCCTGCACGCCTTGGTGGGGCATTTTCGTCGCCTGTGGCAGCTGCGTGAGGCCCAAGACCAGGGGCTGCCGGAGGCTCACATTGAGCGAACGCTGGGCCTGCGTGGGCAGCGTCTGCGGAAACTGCTGAGCCAGAGTCGCCTCTACTCTGTCCCGGACCTGCGCCGGGTCCTGCACGCGGCGGCCGGGCTTGATCGGCGGCTCAAGTCGGCCCGGACTCCGGCCGGGGTCCTGTTTGACGCCCTTGTTTTCGATATCTGTACACGGCCACGGTGAAAGCGAAGCCTTCCCAAAACCCGCAAAAGGCCCTGCCCGGACCTCCCTCAGGAGCGAACGAGCAACTCCACTTTGCCTTTTTCACCCAGACCGCGGCTGGGCCGGACCACAATCTGGCGGCTCAGCCGCAACGGCCGCCTGGACCGGAGTCAGAGTTAGAGGACCTTCTGGGGACGGTGCGAAACGCCCTGCTCAAAGCCTCGGCCAAGGAGCTGGAAGCTGCCCTACCTCTGCTGCTCGAGTTTTGTGAGGCGAGCCTCACCCGGGCCCTTGACCTTGGCCGCAGGCGGGCGGGCGCGACCTTCTCGGATGAGGAGTACCGCAGTCTGCGCGGTATTGGACAGGCCCATTGGTTGTTGGTTGAGCGTCAGCAGGGGCAGGACTAAGTCCTCCGGGGTCTTGACTAGGGCCGGGCAATCGTTTGCGGCCAAAAAAAACCCGACAGTGCTACAATCGCGTGTGGGATTGTCCCGCGGGTGACGGGGCGCGGGCTGTCGGGTTCGCGGTAGTGCCTGGGTCCTCCCAAGCGACTACCCCACATTATTCCGGGTCGTCGGCCTAGGAGGCCACCACCTCACAGATCACCGTCGTACTACACATCTTTGGACCACCTCCTTTCTTGGCGCGCCCGCTGCGGGGCCAGAAACCGCTGTACCAGGAACCGACCGCCAATGCCGGCCCGAGGCTCGGTCCACTCCGTCCTGCCGGCTTGCAGGAAGCGGAGCGTCAAGGCCTGTGTCTGCCTGACCGAAGAGAACTTCTGCCACTATACGCCGAAACACTCGTGAGGTCCAGCTTGGTCTGCGCCTTACCCTTGCGCAGAGTCGGTCCACATTATATCCTGGCCCCTGACATATGCCATACTTTCATGTTGTTGCGCTTTTCGAGTGTCGTGGGCCGTCCTTGGAAGAAACGGACCGGGCCGCGGCTTCCCTGCTGGCGTCGGTCTCCCACAGACGGCTCCGCTATTTTGAACATGAGGCGGTTCCGGCCGCGGCCGGGCTGGACGGCAGCCTGCCACATTTTACCGTCTTTGCCGACTTTGATGTCGAAGCTCAGAGCGAGGAAAAAGCGACCGAGCTCGTGGACGAGGTGTTTGACGCCGTCTCCACCGATAACCTCCAGTATCTTTCCCACGGCCTCGTATCGGGCGAGCAGCGGGTTCACCGTTCGCCGCGGGCGGCTGAAGACGATGAACAGGAGGCAAACGGCGCGCCACGCGGCGGGCGGGGCGGACGACGCCGTGGGGGCCGCGGGCGGGGGAGAGGCGCAAGGGCTGAGGCACCGGCCGTCAGCCCGACGGGAATGCCAGACCTGCCGGCGGACAGCAGCGTTGAGCAGGACAGCCCAGCGTTAGCCGCGGCAGACGACAGTGCGATAGAAGAAATCCCGGTTGATACCCCGCCGGAAGAGATTCCGGTCGAACCTGAGGGGCCGCCGCGTCCTCCCTCTCGCAGCTCGGCCTCCATGCAGGTCAAAACGACCGTTACCCTGCGGGCGTCTGAGTTGGCGTTGCCGGCCAACGGCGATTCTGAGGAGTTGATCGCTCTGGCCACGACCGAGGCGCGTCGCCGACATCCAGACTTGCCCGGCGATGCGCCGGAATCGGATGTGTCTTTGCTGCCCTGGGGTGAGACGGTTCTGACCCTGACCTGGAGCTACGACGTGCTGGTGCCGTCGGCCCACGCCAGCGACTGAACACGTCTCCTCCCTGGCCGGCGCATTGTGCCGGCCGCCAACGGCCTGAAACGCTGACCAGCGCGCTTCCACAGCCGCCGCCCGGACTGCCCCGACCTGCCTTGATGCATGCACGCGATACCCGCCTTTGTGTGGCCCGCCGGCCGGCCTGCAACCAGGGCGAGCCTGCCCGTCCTGGTTCTCGCTTTTTCCCGGACCGAGTGTTACATCACAGAACAAAAGACTGGAGGGATCGTATGGAAAACGGCAAGCCTCTGCCGCGCATGTTGGCCGATGTTACTGTGCTTGACTTCACCCAATACCTGGCCGGGCCGACTGTGACCCGACTGATGGCCGAAATGGGGGCCCATATTATCAAGGTTGAACAGGCACCGACCGGCGACCCGTCCCGTGCCCTGCCGTTCATCAAAGATGGCCGCAGCGGGTATTTTGTTCAGCAGAATCGAGGCAAATGCAGCCTGTGTCTCGACTTTGCCAAGCCCCAAGCACTAGACCTGCTGCGCTCCCTCATTCCAACCGTTGATGTCGTGGTTGAGAACTATGGGCCTGGCGTGCTGGAGAAGCGCGGCTTGGATTACACCGCCCTCAACAAGCTCCATCCTAAGCTCATCATGGCCTCCATCTCGGCCTTTGGCCGCAAAAGCCCGCTGTCGCATCGGGTCGGCTACGATCTGATCGCCCAGGCGTTTTCCGGCATCATGCACATGACCGGAGAGCCGGACGGACCGCCGCAGTTTGTTGGGCTGGGCATGGCCGATGTCAGCAGTGGTGTCCACGCCTTTGCCGCCCTCGGCTATGCCCTCTACTACCGCGACAAGACGGGGGTCGGACAGCACATTGACCTGGCCATGATTGACGCCCTCTACCATATGCACGAGGTCAATCTCCAGGTGCATAGCCTGAGCGACGGGGCCTATGTGCCACAGCGAACAGGAGCCCATCATCCGCTGGTGTGTCCGGTCGGCACGTTCAAGGGTCCCCAGGGCTGGATCGTGATTCTGGTGCTTGACCGTCAGTGGGAGAATCTGTGTCAGGCCATGAACCGGCCCGAGTTGATCACCGACCCGCGTTATGCCACCGGCCCCGACCGGGCGACCAACCAGAGAGCGCTGATCGCCACGATTGAAACCTGGCTCCAGAGCTTTCCCGACGATGCAGCCGCCCTGCGGACCCTGGAGGAGCACCGGGTGCCGTCCGCGCCGGTACTGTCGATTGTCGACACCATCCACCACGAGTATTTCCAGGCGCGTGACATGGTGCGGACTGTGCCAGACCCCATTCTGGGCGAAGTCACCATTCCCGGCTTTCCGCTGAAATACTCGGAGTTTCCAGAACTCCCCGAACTGCACGCGCCGCTGCTCGGCCAGCATAACGCCGCGGTGCTGCACGACCAGCTTGGGTATTCCTCAGCCCAGACAGCCGCCTTGGAAAAAGCCGGGGTGCTCCACCGCGGCGATACCTGAGTCGGACAGTCAGAAAAGGAGTCCAGCAATGGCGATGATCCCCACTGAGGCAGTCGAAATTTTTGGCTCCGGCGTGTTGCGCGCCGAGGGTGTGGTCGTGGACAAAGAGGGCAATGTCTGGGGCGGCGGTCGCCGCGGCCAGGTGTATAAGGTCAGTCCTGACGGAGTAGTCTACGATGTGGCCCAGCTGCCCGACCGAGCTGTTCCCAACGGGGTCACGCTCGACCGTACGGGCAATTTTGTGTACTGCGACCTGCGCCACAAGGCGGTCATGCGGCTGTCGCCCGAGGACGGCACGGTCTCCATGATTGCCGACCACGCCGGAAACGTTCCGCTCTCCATCCCTAACTTTGCCAGCTACGACGCCGAGGGCAATCTGTACGTCTCAAACTCCAGTTCACAGGAAGGCAGCAAAGTCTTTGGCGAGTTTACCAACCCCCAGCCGAACGGAGCGGTCGTGCGGATCCGACCCGACGGACGGGGCGAGGTGGTGGCCAGCGGAATATATTTTGCCAACGGCACGGCCATTGACCCCAACGAAGACGCGGTCTATGTCCTGGAGAGTTCGCGCAATGACTGTGTCCGTATTCAGATTAAAAAAGACGGGACGTTTGGCGCGCCCGAGATCTACGCCAGCGGCTTCCCGGCTCTGCCCGACGGCATGGCCTTTGACGTGGACCGCAATCTGTACATCACCCTGCCGGGCGTGCCGACCGGCGACAAGCTGGAGCCCCGCAATACCGTCATCAAGGTTGATACCAATGGCGCGTGGACCAAGCTGATTGACGACCCCGAGGGGGCCAAGCTGAGCTTTCCGACAAACTGTGCGTTTGGCGGACCCGATATGCAGACCTTGTACCTGGCCAACCTTGAAGGCGAGCATATGAACAAAGTCCACACCCCATTCCGGGGCCATCCGCTCTACCACCAGCGATAGAAAGGAGCGGCCCATGCACGCCAGCGACTCGCGTATGCTCACCACCCACGTCGGCAGCCTGCCCCGCAGCCCGGCCCTGGCCGAGCTGCTGATTGACCAGGAGCAGGGCAAATCCGTTGACCGGGCCGAACTCGAACGCCAGACCGAGCGGGCCGTCCAGGCTGTCGTGCAAAAGCAGGCCGAGGCCGGCGTTGACATCGCCAACGACGGCGAGCAGCCCCGGGTCGGCTTTCAGACCTATGTGCCGCAGCGGATGACCGGCTTTGGCGGCGAGAGCAAACGCCCAACCCCCCAGGACATGAAAGCCTTTCCCGACTTTGCCGCCCTGCTCCAGCAACGCACCGCCGCGACGCGCGCCAAGATGTTCAACGCCCCGCAGGCGGTAGCCGAACTTGCCTATCACGACCTCAGCGCGGTGCGTGACGAGTGCGCGCTATTCCGCCGTTGTCTTGACCGCCAGCCCCACCAGTTCAGCGAAGGCTTTATGACCGCGGCCTCTCCCGGCATTGTGGCCACGACCATGCTCAACGCTTACTACGACTCCCACGAGCGCTATGTCTTTGCCATTGCCCGGCAGCTCAAGAAGGAGTACGACTATATCCATTCCCAGGGCTTGGTGCTCCAGATTGACGCCCCCGACCTGGCGATGGAACGCTCCTTTCTGTTCCAGGACAGCTCTGTCCGGGAGTTTCAGCAGCTGATCGAGACGCATATTGTGGCCCTCAATCTGGCGCTCGAAGACATACCGGCCGACCGGATTCGTCTGCATGTGTGCTGGGGCAACTACGACGGCCCCCATACGCACGACGTGCCGCTGGCCGATATCCTGCCGATTCTCTACCAGGCCAAAGTCGGCGCGCTGGCCCTGGAGCTGGCCAACCCGCGCCACCAACATGAACACACAACCCTCAAAACATATCCCTTGCCGGATTCCATGCTGCTGATTCCGGGGGTGATCGATTCCACAACCAACTATGTCGAGCACCCCGAAGTGGTGGCCGGCCGCATCTGTCAGGCGGTTGAAGCGGTCGGCGAGCGCGGTCGGGTCATTGCCGGCACGGACTGCGGGTTCGGGACCTTTGCCGGCTGGGAGATGGTGGCCGACAGCGTGGTGTGGGCCAAGCTGCAGGCGTGTAGCGAAGGGGCGCAGATTGCGACCCAACGCCTGTGGGGCCGGGGAGGGCCCGGCATAACCGCGGCCTCCCCGGATGCGCTCTAGACCCCGGTCAGATCAGCCGTCCAGCCTTTGTCTTGATCGACCGTAGTGGCCGAGATTTTTTGCGACGCGTAAAACACCACCAGCCCCAGGGCGTCTTTGATCTGCAAGCGCCCGATCGGCCCTGACGTACAGGTTACATTCAGGATGTTGCGGGCGGGGTCACTGATAAACGCCGCCGGCTGGATGATATTGCGCTTCTCTTCGTACCAGCAGGCCAGGGTGTCGGCGGGGCCGGGCCGCCCACGCCGTCCAGCACCGGAAACCTCAGGCCCGACTTCTCGACCGTCTGTCGAGCTTTGTCAAGCGGGTCGGTGGAGATGGCGTAGAGCGAAATGCCAACGGCCTCGGCCTGCTCAAGATTGGCCTGGTAATCAGCCAACTGCTGATCGCAGAACGGTCACCAGTGAGCCCGACAGGTCAGAACAATAGCATCAGGGCTGGGTATATCGGCCGGCAGATTGACCGTCCCTCCGCCTACGCTCAAACCGCTGATGGCGGGAAATGCCTCACCGGGGTGGAGACATTTCATGGCTGCACTCCTTTCTGTGCCACCTCAGGGGGTGGGTACCGCAGGTGGGCTACCTACAGCCCCAGCCCGGCGGCGAGTCAAGGCGAGGCGTGGGGGAGCGGTCTTCTGTCACACGGCGGCCTTGTGCTACACTCCGGCCCATGACCGCCCTATCGTCACCGTCGCCCGAGCCGAGCCTCCGGGCCTCGTTTCTGAAACTGGTCCGCTCAGCTTCCTCAATCCTTTTTACGGCCGTGCGAAAGGTGCCGGTCCTTGTCGTCTGCGTACTGGTCTTGGCGGTCTTATACTACCGGAACCCGTCCCAGTTTCAGGACCCGGAACCCGCTGAGCCGGCCAAGGCCAGCGTCACGCCCGAGCCGCAACCGCCCTCCGAGTTGCCGGTCGGACAACAGGCCCTGTGGCTGTGCGTGCAGCGGGTGGATTCTCACCTGACCGGCGGCCTGTGGTCGGATATCTACTACGGGATGGAGGCCAAACTTGACGGAACCGCGGTGACGGTCAAGGTGACTGAGAAATGGAAAACGCTCTCCGAGAGCAGGCAGAAAGACCTGGCCCAGCTGCTGGTCGATACCTGGCTGAAGACCGGACAAGCACTTGAGGTCCTCCACACGTCCCAAGAAACGCCTGATGTTCTCATCCGGGCCTCGGGCGAGCTGTTCCGTGAGATTGTCATTCAGCGCCTGCCGGACGAGCAAACGGTGGCGGCCTGGAAGCCGGCCACCGGAGTGCAGCTTTTTGACCCCCAGACCGATGTCTAGCATGAAGTCCTCTTTTTTCACCATCACATGGCGACCGGCGCAGGCCGGGAAGCCGGCGGCGGTGATCATGCTTGATCAGCGTCTCTTGCCGACCCGCGAGGTCTATCGGACCTATACCCACTATCAGGGGGTGGCCCGGGCCATTCGAGCCATGATTATCCGTGGCGCTCCGGCTATTGGGGTGGCTGCGGCCATGGGGCTGGCGCTCGGCGCACGGCAGCTCAAGACCAGCGACCGGCCGGCCACCTTTGATCGCCTGTGCCGGATTTTTGCCGCAACCCGCCCCACCGCGGTCAACCTGTTCTGGGCGATTGAGCGGATGCGGGCCGTCTACGCTCAGGTTCATGCGGCGGGCTGGGCGCGCGTATGCGAGCGGCTTGAACACGAAGCCTTGGCCGTGTATGCCGAAGATGTGGCGGCCAACCGTCGCCTCGGCCACTACGGGGCGGCCCTGCTCCCGCCCCGGGCCGCGGTTCTCACCCACTGTAATGCCGGCGCTTTGGCCACGGCCGGCTACGGCACGGCGCTCGGCGTGATTCGAGCCGCGTGGGAGCAGGGCAAAAAAATCTCGGTCTTGGTACCCGAGACACGGCCATTCCTGCAAGGCGCACGGCTGACGGCCTGGGAGCTGAGCAAGGAGGGTATTCCGGCAACCCTGATTACCGACAACATGGTCGGCCATTTTATGCAAAAAGGCGCTATCGACTGCGCGATTGTCGGCACCGACCGGACTGCGGCAAACGGAGATGTGGCCAATAAAATCGGGACATATACCAACGCGGTGCTGGCTGCCCGGCACGAGCGGCCTTTCTATGTTGCGGCACCGACAGCCTCGGTTGACCTGGCTTGCCCGTCCGGCGAGCATATCCCGATTGAAGAGCGCTCTGCGCGTGAGGTGACGCACATCTTTCGCCGACAGATCGCCCCGACCGATATACCGGTTGCCAATCCGGCTTTTGATGTCACTCCCCATCCCCTGGTCAGCGCCATTATTACTGAGCGTGGGGTTGTGTGTGCCCCATATGCCGAATTCTTGCCGCGGCTGGTGACAGGCAGTCGGTCAAACAAAGCGACCGCGTAACGGCTCGCCCTTGTCCGTGCCGGCCAACTCTTGGGCCAGCCGCCGATGGGCGGCGCAGCCGATGACTCGGCGTGAAGCCGCTCGCTCGTGTCGCGCTTTCTGCTTCAGGGCCGCAATCTGGCTGGCAGCGTCTGCCAGCCGTTGCCGGGAGAGAAGCCCGGTTCGGAGTGCGTGCAGGCAGGCATTGCGGGCGCGGGCGGCGAGTTCGGTGGTCTGACACACTAGCAGCAGGTCGGTCCCTGCGACGAGCGCCTCAACTGCGGCCTGCTCGACATTGCCGTGGCGAACGATAGCGCCCATCTCTAAGTCGTCGCTGACCACTACCCCGTCAAAGCCGAGCCGCTGGCGTAACATGCCGGTGATAATCGGTCCTGACAGGCTGGCCGGCCGGCCCGGATCAAAAGCCGGGTAGACGATGTGGGCCGTCATGAGCATCTCGATCTGTTCGGCACAGAGGTGGCGGAACGGCAGCAGATCGGTCTGCTCAAGCCGGCTGGCCGCCCGTTCGTCGGTGGGGAGGTCCTGGTGTGAATCGAGATGCGTTGCCCCGTGCCCGGGAAAGTGCTTGCCGCACGGAATGACGCCGGCCTCGCGCAGACCGCGGGCCAGGGCACTTCCGAGGGCTGCCACCTGCTGCGGCTGGGCTGAAAACGCCCGATCGCCAATGACGCTATTGGCCGGGTTGGTCAACACGTCAAGCACCGGGGCAAAATTGAGGTCAATCCCCACCGCCCGCAATTCCCGTCCCATGGCCTGTCCGACCCGATAGGCTGCCTTGACCGGCTGGAGTGAGCCGTTTTGGAGCAGCCGCCGGGCCGGCGGGAAATGGGTAAACGGCGCGGCCAGCCGGTGGACCCGACCGCCCTCATGGTCGATCGCAATCAGCGGCGGATTGGCCGGGTTCAGGCCGTGCAACTGCTGGCACAGGGCGGCCAGCGTCTCAGGGTCGCTGTAATTCCGGCCAAACAGAATGACCCCACCGGGGCGCAAATCGAACAGGAGCCGCCGGGTGGGCGGATCGAGAGTGGGCTGGGGAATGCCGACCATAAAAAGCTGGCCCACCTGCTCGGGCGTATTCATGGCATGAGGCTAGCAGGCCCGGGCCGGCAAGAACACCGCCTCGGCCCTCTGGACAACAGCTCAAAGAATATGCTATCTGCACGCGCGTTGCGTCTCTTGTTGTCCTTCTCGCACCCTGAGCGGGGGGCGAGCGCAAGACGGGCGGTGACTGCATCGACCCGGCGAGAACTGAGAGGGGAGCAAGGACATGCCATAAGGCCGCTTGGATCCAATCGGACCGAGACGGATGGCCGTCGGAATACACAGGGGACGGAGGAGGCCCGGGCCCTGCGCTCTGTCAGTGGCGCGCCCGTGTCCCCGGCTTTCTCCCCGTCTTCTTTCCCGCCCTCCGGCGTCGGTTCGACCGCAAGGAGGGTTTGTGTATGCAGCACGCCGCGCCAAAGGTCACCGTCCCCGAACTCCAACGTCTCAAAACAGCAGCCACAAAGATTACGGCTCTCACCGCCTACGATTATCCGTTCGCCCGGATTGTTGACGAGAGTGGGGTTGACATCATCCTGGTTGGCGACTCGCTAGGGACTGCCGTGCAGGGGGCTGACACCACCCTGCCGGTGACGCTGGACGAGATGGTCTATCACACCAGGCTGGTCAGCCGGGCCCGGCCACGGGCGTTGGTTGTGGCTGACATGCCGTTTCTCACCTACCAGGCCGGTATCTGTGCCGCCATTGCCAACGCCGGCCGTCTCGTCAAAGAGGGCGGGGCCGAGGCGGTCAAGCTGGAGGGCGGGATCAATGTACAGCGGGTGATCCGGGCCATCAGCAACGTTGATATCCCGGTGATGGGGCACATCGGCCTGACGCCACAGTCGGTGCATCGCATGGGCGGCTTCAAGGTCCAGGGGAAAAAGTCGGGCCTGCGGCCCGGGGGCCGAGAGCGTCTGCTGGAAGACGCCCAGGCCGTGGAGGAAGCTGGGGCCTTTGCGATTGTGCTCGAAGGTGTCCCGCTCGATTTGGCCCAGGAGCTCAGCGAGCGCCTGGCTATCCCGACTATCGGCATTGGCGCTGGTCCCTACTGTGACGGACAGGTTCTGGTTCTGCACGATCTGCTCGGTTTGGGCGGACCGTTCTCCCCAAAGTTTGTCAAGCAGTACGCCGACCTCCGGGCTGTGATTTCCCAGGCTGTCAGGGCTTACATCAAAGATGTGCAGGCCGGGGCCTTTCCGCTTGACGAGCACTCCTTCCATTAGGCTGGACACAGGAGCCGATTATGCACATCATGCAGCGCGTTTCCGACATGCAGGGCTGGTCAGACGCCCAGCGCCGGGCCGGCCGGAAAATCGCCTTTGTGCCGACCATGGGCTTTCTGCACGAAGGACACCTCAGTCTGGTGCGAGCAGCCAAAAAAGCCGGCGATGTTGTGGTGGTCTCGATCTTTGTCAACCCCATGCAGTTCAACCAGCAATCCGATTTTGCGTCCTACCCCCGTGATGACGAGCGAGACCGGCACTTGCTCGCCGAGCTTGGCACCGATGTGCTGTTCAGCCCCAGCGTATCGGAGATGTACCCCGATGGGCATCAGACTGCGGTTGAGGTCGAAAAGCTCAGTCAGCCCTTGTGTGGTGCCCACCGGCCGGGTCATTTTCGTGGGGTCACGACGGTGGTGGCCAAGCTGTTCAACATGGTCAAGCCACACACCGCCCTGTTCGGTGAAAAGGACTTCCAGCAGTGCGTGGTGATTAAACGCATGGTCAGGGACCTGAATTTTGACCTGGACATTGTGGCCATGCCAACCGTTCGCGAGTTGGACGGGTTGGCCATGAGTTCCCGCAACGCCCGGCTCAGCCCGGCCCAGCGGCAAACCAGCCTGCGTATTGCGAGTGCGCTGAACAAGGCCCGGCAGTTGGTCGCTCAGGGCGAACGGCAGGCCGCGACTATCCTCAAGGTCGTGTCCGACACGGTCGGCGGTAAGGACGACACGCGCCTGGAATACGCCTCGCTGTGTGACCCTGAGACGCTGGAAGAGGTTGCTGCCGTGACCCGGCCGACGCTGTTGGCCATTGCCGCCTGGGTCGGCGAGGTGCGGCTGATCGACAACCGGGTGATCGGCTGAGTGCCCTGTCATGGCCAAAAAACCCCATACCAGCCCGGGCCAGAAACTCATCTGCGCCAACCGGCGGGCGCGCTTTGAGTATCATATTGAGGAAACCCACGAGGCCGGTCTTGTCCTGACCGGCGCAGAGGTCAAATCACTGCGTGAGGGGCGGGCCAATCTGAACGACAGCTTTGCCCGTGTGACCCGCGGCGAAGCCTTTCTGCTAAACGCCCACATCAGCCACTATGAGGCGGCCCACCACTTCAAGACCGACCCCACCCGGGCGCGGAAACTCTTGCTGCACAAGAAGGAAATCCTGCGCCTGATGGGCAAGGTCCAGGAGCAGGGCTTGACCCTTGTCCCGTTGCGTCTATACTTCAGGGACGGCAAGGCCAAGGTGGAACTGGCCCTTGCCAAAGGCAAGAAGCTCTACGATAAACGAGCCACTGCCCGGGAACGTGAGGTCAAACGCGACCTGGCCCGAGCCCTGCGCAGGGAGGTGGGCTAGGGCAGTGCGCTTGCCACATCTCAGACGGGGGCGACTTGGTTTCGACGGGGGTGAAAAAGCCAAAGCTGCGTGCCGGGGTTCTGTCTTTCCCGTAAAACAGGCAGGCTGCAATTTACCTGCAGACGATTCTGAATACGCTCTGGCTGCCTAGTGCGGCCAGCGTCTCACCGGTCCGCGCCCGTAGGGCCGGCTGAGGCGTCGCAAATCGGGATACGGCCGCCACCCTGCCGGGAGGTGGTGGCCCGACAATGTTTCCGGCTGGTCTGGGCGCATCCTGCGCGTGGGAGGCGTCAAGGCGAGACGAAAACACGCGCTACGCATGTAGACGCTTTCGGTGGCCCACTCTCGGACGCGGGTTCGATTCCCGCCGCCTCCATTCCTTTCATAGCAGACATCCCTGTGTGGTTTGCCACACCCTGGGCGATGGCTCGGGCCGTCGCTCTGGAGGGCGGCTGCCGAATAGCGGGACGCCAGGCACGGGATTGGGCGGGCCGGGACAGGGCCGGCGGTGTTTGCTATGCTCAGACGACCCAGGCAGAAGAGAGGACCCCAGCCGTGGCAGAGCGCATGTTTGGCATGAACAGATCGTTCATCTCCGAGGTGACTCCCCCACCCGGGTTATCGGGGCCGGTGTGGTGGTTTGTCTTTCACCGCAACCGCCTGCTGGTCCGCGTGACGGACGGCTGCGGCTTGGCCGTCCCGTCTGCCGAGCGCGTCGAAGAACTCGGGGTGAGCGCTACGCAGCAGCACTATCTCGGGCGCTATGAGGGCCGGGCGTGTTACGCGCTGGACGTAGCAGAAGGGACGGCTCCGGGCGGCATGGACTTCAAGGATTTGCGCCAGGTGTACGCCGGGCTGGACGAAGACCTGTTTGTCCTGGCCGGGCGGGCGGTGCAGATTGTGGAGTGGGACCGCACCCACCAATACTGTGGCCGGTGTGGCGGCAAAACCTACACCAGGGACAATGAGCGGGCCAAAGCCTGCCCCGAATGCAAGTTGATGAACTTCCCGCGCCTGTCGCCCGCTGTCATTATGGCGGTTGAGCGGGGCAACGAGCTGTTGCTGGCCCGCTCATCGCGTTTTCCCAGCGGCCTGTACAGCGTCCTGGCCGGTTTTGTCGAGCCGGGCGAGACTATTGAAGAATGCGTGGTGCGTGAAGTCAGGGAAGAGGTCGGCGTCAGCGTCGGCAATGTGCGCTATGTGGCCAGCCAGCCGTGGCCCTTCCCCAACTCGCTGATGCTGGGTTTCAGTGCCGAGTATCGCTCCGGCGAGATCACGCCCGACCCGGTCGAGATTGCCGCGGCCGGCTGGTTCACCGCCGACGCCCTGCCGTCCATCCCGGGCCGCATCAGCATTGCCCGGCGGCTGATCGACCGCTTTGTGGCAAAGCAGACGCGGCAGGCATAGCTCAATTCTGAACATTTTTTATAGTCCCGGAATCCCGCCCTTGACCGAAGATACGCTCTGGCTATAGCCTGATTGTACTTCTCCTGTGGCCCTGCGTTTTGGGCGTAAGGGCAGATAAGGACAGCGATTTCATGTCCGCAGAACTATCAAACAAAGCCCTCCATCTTCCGAGCCTTTCGATCTCAGGCTTTCGTGGGATCAGAGCACTCTCAATTCCGCATTTAGGTCGCGTGACGCTGTTCGTGGGGAAGAACAGCGTCGGCAAGACAACCCTGCTTGATGCCGTCCGGGTCTATGCCGCGCGCGGCCGCTATGCTGTGCTCGCGGATATACTACGGCAACGTGATGAGCTTACCGATACCGTTGATAAAGATGGTGACGAAATGCTCGCGCCCAATGGGGAGGCTCTTTTCCACGGCTGGCACTCCTCGCCGGATACCCCTATTGCAATAGGTCTGGAGGGAGAAACGTCACTGCTTTGTATAAGAGTTGTTCCAATCAGCAAAAGAAATATGCATCGATGGAGGAGGGCTATTCCTGAATCTTTCCTAGATGACGATATGAAGGAGCTCAAGGTCGAGTTCCAAGGCGCAAAGCAAGAAATGCCAATAGGCAACCTGGAGTCTCGCACCCCATTCCGCTTCACACCTCGGATGTGGCGGAACTATCAGACCCAACGCCAACCCCGCCTCATCGATCTGGGGCGCGGTCGGCCGCTCATACCTCGGATATGGCGGAACGATGAAACTCAACTGCCCGCTGAAATCCTCTGCGAATCTCTGGGGCCGAGCTTGCTGACCAACGCGGACGTAGCGCGGTTCTGGGATAAGGTAGCGCTTACAGACGATGAAACCCAGGCCGTAGAAGCGCTGCATCTGCTCTTCGGTGATACTGTGGAACGTGTTGCTGTAATCGGCGATGATAGAAGGACGCGCCCTTATGGCCGGCGGGCGGTCGTAAAGCTCAAGGGGCAAGAGCGCCCGGTTCCTCTGAAAAGCCTGGGTGAGGGAGCCGTGCGTCTGTTTGGCGTTGCCGTGGCTCTCGCCAACAGTCAGGGCGGCTTTCTGGTGATTGACGAAGCCGAAAACGGTATCCATTACTCGGTGCAACGCGATTTCTGGCACATGGTCCTGAAAACGGCCTATGCGAACAATGTGCAGGTTGTCGCCACAACCCATAGCTGGGACTGCGCGGCAGGTTTTGCCCAAGCGGCCGCGGATGTAGAGGATGTCAAAGGCGTGCTCATTCGCCTTGAAGGGGAGGGTGATCAGCTCCGTGCCGTGGAATACTCCGAAGACGCTCTCAAAGCTGCGACTGAGCAGGGCATTGAGGTCAGATAGCCGGTGAAGCGCCCTCCTTCGTCGTCACCGGACCCCCGCGTTCTTCTGGTCGAAGGGGAGGACGACAAACACGTCGTCCTACAACTCTGCGACCACCATGAGTCTTTTTCCGTTGACTGGCCAAGTAAAACGGCCGTTCTGTCCTCTCCATCAGCTTCGTCCTTTTCGGTCGAGGAGAAAGGGGGCATTTGCGGACTGCTCTCGGCTATTGAGCCTGCAATCAAGGTGTCAGGCCGGCAGGCCGTTGGTATTCTGGCGGACGCAAACGACGATGTGGACAAGCGTTGGAATGCTATCACATGCCGGCTCCCGAAGGTCGGTACCCGGCTGCCCGCGTCTCCCAACCCAGCCGGGACGATCATAGACGGAACGGACGGAACGCCTCGCGTTGGTATCTGGTTGATGCCGAATAATGAATCGTGCGGTGAACTTGAAGATTTCGTTGTGCAAATGATACGCGGTGCGGACCGGGTGTGGCCGTTGTCCCAGGGCTACATCAAAAAGATTCCACAAGCAGACAGAAAGTTCTCAGAGAAGAAGGAGAAGAAAGCGCAGCTTTATGCCTGGCTGGCGGCCAGGAAGGACCCTGGGCGTATGGGCTCGGCCATTGGTGCGGGCGATTTGGAAATTGGTGGTAAACTCAGCAAGAAATTCGTTGACTGGCTCAGGCAACTGTTTGGGTAATCAGGGGGCAGGTGACGTGCGCTAAGGATGCTCGGAGATTCGTTGACTGGCTCACGCAACTGTTTGGGTAATCAGGGGACGGGTGACGTGCGCTAAGGATGCTCGGAGAAGGGACAGCATGGACCGTGTTTTCATCTATTGGGACAATTCCAACATTTTTCACGAGGCGCAGCGGCTCGCCGAGTTGCGCAACGAAGGCCCTCACGCCCGCTACCGGGTGCGCATCAACTTTGACAATATGCTGCGGCTTGCCCATGCCGGCCGGCCGCTGGAGAGGGCGTTCGCCGCGGGGTCTGTTCCGCCCGAAATGCGCCAGTTGTGGAATCGGATGGAAAGCAACGGGGTGGAAGTCCAGCTATTTGACCGCGGTGGCGCGGGGCGAAGTGAGCAGGACATACCCGACCGGGTGCTCCAGTTGCGGATGCTGGAGGACGCCCTGGATTACAACGGCGACCCCGGCATTGCGGTGCTGCTGACCGGTGACGGGGCCGGCTACTCTGAGGGCGCAGGCTTCCACAGTACCCTGGAGCGGATGCACCGACGCGGCTGGCGGGTGGAAATTCTGTCATGGGCGCATTCCTGTAATCAGCGTATGCGCAGGTGGGCTGAGACGAACGGTGTGTTTGTCGCTTTGGACGACTTCTATGAGTCTATCACCTTCGTGCAGCCATCCAGGCCGGGGGATGAGTTTGCGCCGGCGCGTGATTCTGCGGAACTGGACGTGTCGCGACGGACGGCGGCGTGATTGCGTAGCGTTCCGGCGATACCCGAAGATTCAAGCAGGATGTTGCTAGAAGGCTTCTTGCTGGAACTGTTGATACACATCAAAGTAGAAAATGCGCGCGGACACTATTTCGGACACGGGAATGACGATTTGAAAATCTTCGTAGACCCGACCGGGGCTTGGTGACGGATTGTCAAGAGATTTCTTAATCACAGCAGCATAATAGTTCGTAATTTCCAACTCTTGCGTATCTTGATCCCGATAACCGCTGGCAATGGGGATCAACGCAATGTCAGCTTCACCCTGCCTTGTTATCCCGCTCTCAAGAGCAAAACCGATATAGGACTTTCCGCTTCTCAGGGAAACTTCAACAACTTTCTGTTCCTCAATTGATTCTGAGATTAGCAGTTCGATGAGATCTCCACTTTCTCGCGCTATTCTCCGAGCCGCCTTTTCCTGGCTGTAGCAGTGGTTAGCGACAAAGGGGAGCACGAAGCCCAAAAGGACGCTTAATTCAGAAATCACCCCAGGTCCAAGAAGCGTACCTCCCGACAGAATGACTACTTCGGCTTCTCCGAGCGGTCTTTCGCAGGCACGCCAGATCCCTTCCTCTTGGGAGAAAGCCCCGCCACCTTGGCGATTATAGCCTGCGCCTTTGTGCTGCGAAGCAATTCCTCGGCTTTGACATACAGCCCGCCTCTCGGATTGACATGGATTTTTGGTCGGTCGGACGATGATTTCTTTAACATGCTAGCCTCTCCTTTTCGCTCGTAACATATGTCCCTCCATAAGCTGCGGACAGGGGAGATATCAACAGGACCCAAGCTATGCTCCTGGGATGCGGAAGGGTGGTAGTCGGCTTACGCTTCGCTAAGCCGCCCTGCGGGCTACCCGTCCTTTTGGGGGGGTGTTGAAAGTGTCCGGGTAATTGAGTCTATGGTCATTTTGGGACGATAGATGTTCTCATCCTCTCGCTGGACCAAGCCGGAATTACCAAACTGTACAACGGAATCGACAAGTTGACTCAGTATCAAATCCCTTTGCTCAGGGGTGGCCGCCGACTCTACAAAAGCCCCCATGCTGTTTGCGACATGTTGACGATGCCTGTTCTTTTCTCTCATGTGCAAATGGGCGCGAAGGATTTTCAAGCAGAAAGCCGCTACAGTGCCGATTGCCGTCAGGATTGAGACCCGAATCACGCCATAGTACAGCACTTGCCAACGCCACTTGTCAGGGATATCAGCCGTTGCAAAGCATCCAGCTGCACAGAAAAATCCCACGACACAAACGATTCCCAAGCATGCCCAGATTTTTACCCCTTTATCAAGCGGGCCTTGGGCCTCTTGAAACTGCTTCTGCGCCTCTTCCACAGAAATTCCTGCCGCAGTCAGCCGCGCTCTATTCTCAATCTGCTCCGCAAGAGTGCGCGCTTCTTTGATAGTTTTGTCTGCCTCCTCTTTCACCTGTCCCAGGGCGCTTTCAGACTCCTCCTTTATGGATTCGATTGTCCGTTCATATTTCTGCTGGACTCCTTCATCCTCAAGAAATCCACGCTCTTCAACCGCGGCAGTCACTACAGGCAGCCAAGACAGTTTCAGGTTTTCAAGGTGAGTCGTGATATCGTTCACAAATTGGGTGCTCTTCTGTACATAATCTCTATCTAGACAGTGTGCCTGCTGTTGCATTGCTGACCTGATAGGCTCAAACTGCTCAAGCAACTGTTGTATTTGACTGTCATGTAACCGGTGAGCGTATTGGAGCGCAAAATTGGCTTTTTTCTGCGCTTCCGTCAGCAGCGCAGGAGTAAAACCCTTTTCAAGGCTCATAGAGCCCACTGAGGGCCGTAACAGTCTGTCTTTGTCAACGTCTTTGATTGCTTCCGCTACATGACGAAGCTGATACATCTGATTGTCGCTAGCCATAAGAAAACTCCTTGATCGTTGTTTGGCATCACCTGCTCGGCCTAGGGTCTGCAGTTCTCACCCCACACCCGCCCAACCGTCGCGCGTATCTTTCTCTCCATTCGCTCCACCAACTCCCGGTTGGCGGCAACAAGGGCTTGCTCGGCCTCAAGCTCGGCAACAAGGGCTTGCTGCGTGGCAAGGGGTGGCAGGGGAATCTCGAACTCACTGAGAGACTTTATGTTGATTCCAGCCTGTCCTATCCATTTGTTCGCGCGATTGGCAAACGTGCCCCTGCGCCAAGCGTCATGAAGGCTATATGTCAGGAAACTTGAGTCGCATGTCTCCTGTGCAACGCGAATCCTGGTCATATGATTCGAGTAACCCCCGTTGATCTTCTCTCTGATAAGGCAAGTCTTGCCGACCAACTCCTTACTGTTTGTGTTGTTGAACACGACATCACCCGGTAAGAGTGCGTAGTCTTCTTTGCCTTGGTACTCTTCTTCGGAGATACACTTTAAGCCTTGCCGCGTAAACTGGCCGTCTTCATTGATATTCATGGGGCGAATATGCGGGACCCCTTCTGTTTCTACGCCCGATTTGCCACAAGCAAAGCCTGCCTTAATCTCTTCGGCAATTTCGCCTAGCGTCATCACCGGCCAAGCTGGATCAACCGGAATATATGGCCGGTAGTTGTCCACCACCGCCCGCGCCCCGTCCATCACCCGCCGGTAGCCCTCAATCTCCGCCACAATCTCCCGCTGGACCTCCGACGGCGGCAGGGGGATACGGATGTCTGCCAACTGCTTTTTGGTCACGCCCTGGATCGTTGAGCCTTGGCTGACCGTCTTGAACCCCTCCACCTTGTCCTTGAGCACATACACCAGATAATCCGCGCTGACCCCCTCTTTCACAATGAGGCCCTGAGAGTCCTGACTGATGCACACATCAAAGTCATTCCTGAACAGCTTGCCCAGACTGACCCGGGTCACGACAATCACATTGCCCTTGGCGATCAGATTTGTCGCTGACTCTTTGATCGCTGCTTGCGTAATATACCGCCGGGGTCGGGCCGTCTTGATATCCACAATGTCGGCGCTGGTAATCCACGGAATATCGCCCTGCCAGTAGGCTTTATTCCTGGTGGAAGGCGTGCCGCCGCTCAGCATCGCGTCACACACGTCCCGCACGGCCACCAGTGGCCACCTGGCACACTGCTGCCTGCCTTCCCGATACCGCTCCCCGCTCAGATTATAGTCCCCGTCTCCGGCAATGCGCGCTTTCTCCACCACCCGGCCCAGCCTTGGCCTGAAGTCGGCCAGCGGGCTACCGGTGCGCAGACGGCCCAGATAGTCGGCCAGCTCGGCCTGGGCTTGGGGCAGGTCGTTGGCGTCAATGGGCCGGCGTTGCGCGCCCAGGTCATAGCCGTCGTGCGCTACGCTGAAGAAGGCGATGCGGTCGGTCTGCCTGGCCAGCGCCTTGTCCAGAATCAGGATCGAGGTTTTGACCCCGGAGTAGGGCTGAAACACGCCGGCCGGCAGCGAGACCACGGCAACCAGATACTCCTCAACCAGCCGCTTGCGGAGCTGCGTATAGGCGCGCTGGCTCTGGAAGATGACGCCTTCGGGCACAATAACGCCGGCCCGGCCCCCGGGCGTCAGGTGATCGGCAATATAGGCCACAAACAACACCTCGCTGCGCTTGGAGTTGACCGCAAACCGGCTGTGGGGCCGGATGCCGCCCTTGGGCGACATGAACGGCGGGTTGGCCAGAATCACCTCCGCGTATTCGTGCCAGCGGTCCTGGCTGGTCAGGGTGTCGTATTCAAAGATGCGCGGGGCCACAAAGCCGTGCAGATACATATTGACCAGCGACAGCCGTACCATGTCGGGCGAAATGTCGTAGCCGGTGAAGTTGGCCGCCAGCCGGGCCCGGTCGTCGGGGCTGAGGCGGTCGTGTCCGTGGGCGTCGGTGCTGGCGGCGCGGATGTGCTTCCAGGACGAGATGAGGAAGCCGGCCGTGCCGCAGGCCGGGTCAAGCACCCGCTCGTCCTTCTTCGGGTCAAGGACCGCCACCATGAAGTCAATCAGGTGGCGCGGGGTGCGGAACTGGCCGGCCGCCCCCTGCGCGCCGAGTACCGACAGCAGATACTCAAAGGCGTCGCCGAGGCGCTCCGAGTGGTCATAGCGGAACTCGTCAATGACCTTGAGAAAGGCGCGCAGGGTCTCGGGGTCGCGGAAGGGCAGATAGGCGTTGGTGAAGATGGCCCGGAACAGGGGCGGAATACCGGGGTTCTCGGTCATCCGGGCCAGGGCCTCGGCATACAGGATAAGGGTTTCGTGGCCGCCGAGGCCGGGGCGCATCAGCCTGGCCCAGCCGTAGCCGGCAAACTCCCCGGCAAAAAAGGCCCGCTCGCCGCCCAGCTCTTCGGCCTCGGCGTCAATATCGTCCATGAATTTGTAGATCAGGGCAATCGTGATCTGCTCAACCTGGCTCTTGGGGTCAGGCACTTTGCCGACGAGAATGTCGCGGGCGGTGTCAATCCGGCGGCGGGTGGCGGCGTCAAGCATGGTCCTTCTCGTCAGTGTTCTTCAGGAACGGGCAGGCCGTCTTCCTCAAGAGAGGCGATGGAGCCGGCAATGGCTTCGGGCCTGGTTCTTCCCTGACTGACGCAGCCGGACAAGCTCGGACATTCGGCAACCCGACAGCCATCTTCGCCCGGGTACACAATCACCTGTCTCATGCCTTACACCTCTCGTTTCTGAGCGTTCCTGGTTCCGGGCCAGCACCCCTCAGACGACAAACTGATTCAGCGGCACATAATCCTTGACATACTCAGGGATCAGGGCGCGGTACGCCTGGGGCACGGCCCGGTAGTCGCGGCTGGAAAAGGCCGGGTAGGTGGCCAGGGCGGTGAACTGCCGCTGGTCAATAATCTGGCGCAGGTCGGCGTCGCTGACATAGGCCTTGAAGTAGTGTCTGAGGGCCGGGACGGCCGCGGCCTCAGCCGGGGTGTGGTCGGCGACAAAGGTGGCGAACTCCTCCTCAAGCAGCTCGTCCCTGGACTTGAAGCGGGGGATGAGGCCAAAGACCTTCTCCAGAATCTCACGCAGACCCAGCCGGCGGTCCACCGCCGCGGCTTGGCGCAGCTTGGCCAGGCTGTAATAGTCCTTGGGCTTGTCAAAGACCTCACGGGTCACATAGTCAATGACACGCTCCCACTGGCCGGCCTGGGCCGCCCGCGCAATGGTCTTGTCCTCCCGCACGGTGTCGGCAAAGCGGTCAAAGAACATCCGGTCTATCTTCATCCCCTCCGGGCCGATGGTCTCTTCAATAAGGCCCTCCAGGGTATCGCTGCCCGGGTACGCATACCCCTCGCCCGGCGGGGGCGGCTGTGGGCCGTCGCCCTTACCGGCCCGGGGCCGGGGCAGCTTCAGCACCTCGTCATAATTGAACTCGGTTTCAAAGTATTCGCAGTTGCCAAAGAAGTCGAACAGCTTGAAGGCGGTCTTGTCGGGCCGGGCGACCTCGGCCTTGAGGCGGTCGTCAACGAGCTGCTCAAGAAAGTTGTGCCGGCGGGTGCCGCGGCCCTTGATCTGGACAAAGTCGATCGGCGAAAAGATCGGCCGGAACAGGCCGAGGTTGAGCAGGTCGGTGCAGTCATAGCCGGTGGTCATCATGCCGACAGTCACGCACACGCGGGCCCTGCTGGTCCGGTAGGCCTCCAGGAAGTTGCCCGAGCCGAGCAGGGTGTTGTTGGCAAAGTTGACGGTGAACTGCTGGGCATCGGCCACCTGAGACGTGACCTGTACGGCAAAGTCGGACTGATACTTGCCGGGAAACAGGCGGTCGGCCATCTGGTTGAGGATATTGGTCAGCTTGGCCGCGTGGTTCTGGCTGACGGCAAAGACAATCGACTTGCCAACCTCGCCGCTGACCGGGTCGCGCAGGGCGTGGGCCAGAAAGGTTCGGCAGAAGAGCTGGTTGGTGGCGTCGGAGAAGAAGTGTTTTTCAAACTCGCGCTGCTTGTAGCGTTCCTCCTGGTCCTGGCCATCAACCTCGCTGAACGACACGACAAACCCCTCGTCGGACAGCAACTGGGTGGTCACTTCGGTGCGGGCATCAACCACCGTCGGATTGATCAGATAGCCGTCCCGCACGCCGTCAAGCAGCGAATAGCGAAAGGTCGGCTGGCCGCTCTGGCAGCCAAATGTGCGGTAGGTGTCGAGCAGCAAGCGCCGCTCGGCCTCGCGCTGCTGGTTGGTAGGGTCGCTGTCTTTGAGGTAATCGCGGGGCGTAGCGGTCAGACCGAGCTTGTAGCCGACAAAATAGTCAAACACCGCCCGGGCGTTGCCGCCGATGGAACGGTGGGCTTCATCGGAAATAACAAGGTCAAAATCGGTTGGCGAGAACAGCCGACGATACTTGTTGTTGAACAGCAGGGATTGGACGGTGGCGACGACAATCTCGGCCCGTCGCCACTCGTCGCGCCGCTCCTTGTAGATGACGGTGCTGAAATCCGCGGCCAGCAGCGCGCCAAAGACCTTTTTGGCCTGCTCCTCCAGTTCCAGCCGGTCCACCAGAAACAGCACCCGCCGGGCGTTGCCGGAGCGCAGAAACAGCTTGATGACCGCAGCCGCGGTCAGCGTCTTGCCGGTGCCGGTCGCCATCTCGAACAGAAAGCGGTCGTCGCCGGCCTTGACTGCCCGCTGTACCGCGTGGACGGCACGGAGCTGATAGGGGCGCAAAAAGCGCAGCCCGTTTGACCGGATGACATGCTTGGTCCTTGCCGCCTCAGACGCATAGCCGGGCCGCTGGCTGAGCACGATGTAGTCGTCGCCGACCGGCTCATCCACCAGACGTTGGGGGGCGGGCGCGACCGTCCGGTAGCCGTCCACCGACTCGGGGCTGGGAAATGCGGTGATGATGTGCGGATTGCCGCGTTCCAGGTCCCAGAAGTAATGCAGGTTGCCGTTCGACAGGATGACAAAGCGGCAGTTCAGCGAGCGGGCGTATCTTCGCGCTTGCTCTTTGCCGACCAGTGGGTTCCTGGTCTCCGACTTGGCCTCCAGCACAAGCAGCGGAAAGCCCTTGGCGTCGAGCAGCACAAAATCAACAAAGCCCTTGGCGGTGGTATCAAAGTCTTCGCCAAGGGCGTCAAGGTCGGACCTCTTGAGGGCGACCTGTGGTTCCAGGCGGATGTTGGCCGGCGTATCGTCATCGGCAAAGAACCGCCAGCCGGCCGCTTCGAGCAGCGCGTTGATCTTGATCCGGGCGGTGGCTTCGTTCATGTAGATATGCACGCATAGTGTGAGGCGGCGGCGGTCTTGTCAAGGAAAATATGCATCCCCCAACTCGTCTTTGTCAGTTGTGGCGTGGCAGTCCTGGCGCTCGGCCTGCTCGAGGCCGAAGAATGGCTCAGTATGCAGGAGTACGGCCTGTTCCAGAACGTCCAGGCCGGGGTGCTGGGCCTGGCTCTGACCCTGAGCCTGCTGAGTCTGTGGCGGGCCGAGGGAGAGGGGCGGGCGTTCTGGATTTTTGTCCTGGGCTTTGCCTTTTTCTTTTTTGGGCGGGAACTGGACCTGGACCAGGAGTTTTTTGAGGACCGGATGTTCTCATGGGCCTATCTGTTCCGGGACAGCGTGCCGTTGAGCAGCAAAATCATCCTGGGTCTGCCCTCGCTTGGGCTGAGCCTGACCTGGGGCAGCTATGTGGCGTGGCGGGCACCGACGCTGGTGGCCGCGGCTCGGCAGCGCAGCCGGGCGGCCAGCGTGGTGTGGAGCGCGCTCACCCTGGCGTGTTTTGGGCTGGCTCAAGTCTGGGATAAAACGACCGCCTTCCAGCGCGACTGGGGTATCGAGGTGTGTGATCGGGCCACCAAAGACCCGTATATTGAAGAGGCGTTGGAGCTGCTGGGTGGCGTGGCCTTCGTCTTGCTCATCGTGGCCTTGAGGCGGCCGGTGCGTTGAAAAAATGCACGGCTGAGGCAGTATCGGAAGATGCAGGGTTGGACAATGGAGGCCGGGGGCGAACAGTCTGAACAGGGGAGGGTGCGCGCGTGAGCCAAGCTGAGATTGTGTTTGAGCGACAAGGGCCGGTTGGACTGCTGACCTTTAACCGGCCAGAGTTTCGGAACGCCATGACCTGGGCCATGTACGACGGCCTGCTTGAGGCCTGCGAGCAGGTCGATGCCGAAGCCGCTCTCCGGGTGTTGATTGTCCGTGGGGCCGGGGGCAAGGCGTTTGTGGCGGGGACCGATATTGGCCAGTTCCAGACCTTTCGGACGCCGGACGATGCGCTTGACTACGAACGCCGGCTCGAGCGTGTTCTGTGCCGGCTCGAGGCGGTCAACAAGCCGACGATTGCCGCCATTGAGGGGGTGGCCGTCGGCGGTGGGGCGGCGCTGGCCCTGGCCTGCGATTTGCGCTACTGCACGCCCGACAGCCGTATCGGAGTGCCGATCGCCCGCACCCTGGGCAACTGCTTGTCGGTGGCTGTGCATGCCCGCCTGTTGGACACGCTGGGGCCGGCCCGTACAAAGGAGCTGGTGTTTCGCGCCCGGCTGCTTGGCGCGGACGAGGCGCACCGGGCCGGGCTGGTGAACGATATCGTGCCGGCTGACCGCCTGCACGCCTCTGTCCGGGAGGTGGCTGAGGAGATCGCCGGCCACGCCCCGATCACCCTCCAGGTGACAAAGGAAGCGGTCCGGCGTTTGCAGCACTACCGGCGCAGCCTGCCGGAGGGCGAGCTGGGTGAGGACCTGATCGTCCGCGCCTATATGAGCCAGGATTTCCAGGAAGGGGTCAGCGCGTTTTTAAACAAGCGCAGACCCGTGTGGCGGGGCAAGTAGTCGGGCCGCGGCCCGCGCTGAGACCTGCCCCGCCAAAATACAGAACACAAGATACAGAGCAGATGAAAACCGCCAGCAAACCGGGGAGGTCGCAAGCTCAGAGGGTGTAGGCGTTCTCGCCGTGCTGGGACAGGTCGAGCCCCAGGTCTTCGTCTTCTTCGTCCACCCGCAGGCCGACTACCGCGTCTACTATTTTCAGCAGAACAAAGGCAACCACAAAGCAATACACCATTGTGGCCACGACGGACACAAGCTGGGTCCACAGTTGGCCCGGATTGCCGTACAACAGCCCCACGCCGGCCGGGTTGACCGCTGGCGAGGCAAACACGCCGGTGAGCAGCGCTCCGACCGTTCCGCCCACGCCGTGAATCCCGACCACATCGAGCGAGTCGTCGTAGCCGAGGCGGCTCTTGACGTTACAGGCCAGGAAACACAACACCCCGGCGACAGCGCCAATGAACAATGCGGCCAGGGGCGTCACAAAGCCGGCTCCGGGAGTAATCCCGACCAGGCCGGCCACCGCTCCGCTGGCCGCGCCCAGCACGGTCGGTTTACCGCGGACCGCCCATTCGGTGAACATCCAGCCCAGGGTTGCCGCGGCCGCGGCGGTGTTGGTGGCCACAAAAGCGCCGGTGGCGATGGCGTTGGCGGCCAGGGCGCTGCCGGCGTTAAAGCCAAACCAGCCCACCCACAGCAGGGCGGCCCCGACAACGGTAAACGGCAGGTTATGCGGCGGCATCGGCTCCCGGGGATAGCCCCGCCGCTTGCCCAGGACGATGGCCGCGGCCAGAGCCGAAACGCCCGAGCTGATATGAACCACCGTCCCCCCGGCAAAGTCCAGCGCGCCCATAGCGCCTATCCAGCCGCCACCCCACACCCAGTGGGCCAGCGGATCATAGACACAGGTGGCCCACAGGACCATGAAGACCAGGAAGCCGCTGAACCTCATGCGGTCGGCCACCGCACCGGTGATGAGGGCGGGGGTAATAATGGCAAACATCCCCTGGAAGATCATGAACGCCTGGTGGGGGACGGTTGGAGCGTACTCGCTCGGCTCGCCCCCGACCCCGACCAGCCCCAGCCAGTCAAGCCCGCCGATGAGACTGCCGATGTCCGGGCCAAACGCCAGGGTATAGCCCCACAACACCCACTGCACGCTCATCACGGCCATCAGGATAAAGCTCTGCATAATGGTCGACAGGCTGTTCTTGCGTCGGACCAAGCCCCCGTAGAACAAGGCCAGACCTGGGGCGGTCATCATCAGGACAATGGCCGAAGAGGTCAGCAGCCAGGTCGTGTCTCCGCTGTCAATCCCTGCGGTCTCTTGGGCCAGGGCATGGCTTGCGCCCCACGCCATCAGGCCGAGCCAACCCGCCAATCCCAAAGCAAAATGTCTCCCCCTCTGCCTCATGTCCTCCCTCCTTATTGAGCGAAAATGCAGGCGCGTATGACCAGTACGGCGACCGGGCCCGGTGATTCTACTCAGCAAACCGGGTGCCAGGCGGCAACCGGGAAACTGGCGGATTTTTGTCCCTCAGCCGGAGTTCTTCTGGCTAAATGATAGGCATTGCTGATTTTTTAGGCAAAAGGCGGAGAAAAGCGCCCACCGGACCGGCGGACACCGGGCGTAGTGCGAGCGGCATGGAGACGCTATAGTGCGGGCGAGCGGGATGGCATCTTTTTGCTGGCGATTGACGATGGGCGCTGCATCTTTTGGCGACACCGCACAGAACGGTCGGAACAAGCTGCGGCCCGAAGACCGTGCGGTCCATGACTGGTATCGGTTTGTGCTGTCTTACCCGCCCCATCTGGTGCGGGATTATCTGGAGCAGTTCGGCCGGCGGGCCTGTCAGACTGTCCTTGACCCCTTTTGTGGGACAGGCACGACCTTGGTCGAGTGCAAGAAACTCGGCATTTCCAGCCTGGGGATTGAATCCAACCCGATGGCGCATTTTGCGAGTGAGGTGAAGCTTGACTGGTCCGTTGATAGCGCTGTGCTGTCAGACTATGCTGAGACGGTCGCCGCGGCGGCCAGGCGGACCCTGGAGCAACAGGGGCTCAGCGCCCCGAAGGCTCTTCCGCTGTCCACCCCGGACCGCGACTCTTCCCCCCGCTGCAAGGACTTCCCGCCGCGCAGCAGCAACTGCTGCTCAAGGATTCCATCAGCCCGCTCCCCCTGCACAAGACCCTGGTGCTCTTGGACGCGATCGGCCGCTCTGGCAACCGCCAGTTGGCGCAATACGGCCGCCTGGCGCTGGCCAACGCGCTGGTGCAGCGCATCGGCAACTTGAAATTCGGCCCGGAAGTGGGAGTTGGGCGGCTCAAGGTCGACGCGCCGGTCATTGACGCTTGGCTCGACTGTATGCGGACAATGGTCCGTGACCTGCGCCCCCACGCCGACAGGGCAGGGGTAGCGGCCCAGGTTCTCAAGGCTGACTCCAGACAAGTCGGCCAACTCCTGAAGCCGCAGTCCGTGGACGCGGTGATGACCTCGCCACCCTATCCAAACGAAAAGGACTCACGCGCACAACCCGGCTGGAGTCGGTTGTCCTTGGCTTTCTCCGCGATAGACAGGAATTGCGTGCGCTGAAACATAGCTTAGTCAGGTCCAACACGCGGGGCGTGTACAAAGCCGATACGGACGATTGGAGCGCAGTTCATGCAGGATGACCTGATTGCGCTCTTCGAGTTTGAACAAGATAGCGACGAAATCAGAACAGTCTCGGAGAAACATTATCGCCTGGTGCCGCCGGACGCCGTGACACCCGAAGATTTGGTCAGATATAGCCGACGCTTGTCTGACGGCGCGTAGCAGGGAGAAGCGGCTTTTGTTCTCTTAGCTGAGATACCTCCTCAGAGCGTAGCTGGAATTGACAGCGCCGAGCTGAGGCTCTATGATCGTCCCGACACGGTCGGGAGAGAGCAGGGGAGACACCTCTCTTTTTTTTGTCGCCTCCTGACCGAGCGGTTAGGCGCGCGGAACATACCGCGCACCAGTGAGACACAACAGCTGCCTCAAAATCGCCGGGGGAGGGTCTTGGGAGGAGCTCGGTTTATAGCGTAAGGGGAGGTGTGTTGCATGATTATCCAGTCCAAGACAATCCAGCTCGATACAACAACGCAAGTCCAACTGTTTGACCTGACCCAGCAGGTGACGCAGTTTGTAGCCGAGAGTGGCGTCAGGAATGGGATGGGCGTGGTATCAACCCTGCATACCACGACCGGTGTCTTTTATACCGAGACCCAGGACGCGCTGTGGGACGATGTGGACGCCTTCCTGCGCCGGCTTGTGGCCGACAAGACGGGCTATAAGCACAACGATCCGGCCCTGTCCGACTGTGAGCGAAAGAACGCGGCCGCCCATCTGCGAGCCATCATGCTAGGCGGCTCGCTGGCCCTGCAAGTGGAAGACGGAGTGCTCGTGTTGGGCCAGTTTCAGCGGATTATTTTTGCCGAACTCGACGGTCCCCGTCCCCGCTCGGTGCGTATGCAGTTCATGGGGCTTGGTGACTCGCCAGGGGTCCCTGTCAGTCGTGGACAGCAGTTCAATCAGCACAACGGGTTGCGAAAGAGTGGAGCGGTTTCGCCCTGAGCAGGTGAGGGAAGGTGATGAGAAAGCTGGCCGTTCTGGGCTCGACCGGTTCCATTGGGGTGACAACGCTCTCTCTTGTGGAGCGGTTCTCTGAGCACTTTCAGGTCGTGGCCCTGGCCGCGGGCCGCAATGTGGCCAGATTGGCGGATCAGGTCCGGCGTTTTCAGCCCGATCTGGTGTCCCTGGCCAATGAAGACGACGCGCGAGCGCTCAAAGACCAATTGCCCCACTTCCGCGGCACAATCCTGTGCGGGCCGGAAGGACTAATGGCGACAGCCACCCATCCCGAGGCCGACCTGCTGATGGCCGCCCTTGTTGGAGCGGTCGGACTCCCGCCAACCCTGGCGGGGGTGCGGGCCGGAAAAACCATTGCGCTGGCCAACAAAGAAGCCCTGGTCATTGCCGGCGAATTGATGACACGCGAGGCACGGCAGGCCGGGGTGAGCCTGTTGCCGGTAGATAGCGAACACAACGCCATCTTTCAGGCGCTCCACGGTCATCCCCGCGAGCGGGTCAAACGCGTTCTGCTGACCGCCTCGGGTGGCCCGTTCCGACAGCGTCCGGCCGCTGAACTGAGCCGGGTGAGCGTTGCAGAGGCACTCGAGCATCCGACCTGGAAAATGGGCAACAAGATCACGATCGACTCGGCGACCCTGATGAATAAGGGACTCGAGGTGATTGAGGCGCACTGGCTGTTTGACCTAGCCCCCGAACAGGTGTCGGTGATCGTCCATCCCCAGAGCATTGTCCATTCGATGGTTGAATATGTTGACGGCTCGGTGCTGGCCCAGCTCGGGATTCCAGATATGGCCGTGCCCATCTCGTACATTCTGGCCTATCCCGACCGTCTCCCGCTCGATCACTTACCCGGTCTGGACCTGACTGCGGTGGCCCAGCTCGAGTTTTTTGCGCCCGATTTTGACAAATTCCCCTGCCTCCGCTTAGCCTATGCGGCCCTGCGTCAAGGGGGGACATGTCCGGCGGTGCTCAATGCGGCCAACGAGGTGACGGTTGAGCATTTTCTGAACGGGCAGCTCCGCTTCCCCGATATTGCGGCGCTCAACGAGCGGGTGTTAGACGCCCATAAGCCCTCTCCAGCAGCCGACCTCGACAGCCTGCTTGAAGCCGACCGCTGGGCCCGAGGCCAAGTCCGGCAGCGTATCGCCCGCCTACAGCCCGGGGCGGCGGCCTGAGCCCGGCTGGTGTGAAGAAGCGCGCGTATCGAGACCATCCCAAGAGCGCACGGTGAGCCGGACTCTGCCCCGATCCGAAGAATACAACCTCTTCGCTCCATCTCGTCCCGCGGCTTCGCTTGCCGAAGCCTACGCCTACTGCCGCCGGGTGACCCGCCAGAGTTCCTCAAACTTCTCTTACGCGTTTCGTCTGTTGTCCAAAGAGCGCCACGACGCCTTATGCGCAACCTATGCCTTCTGTCGGTTCATGGACGACATCACCGACCGGCCCGACACGCCGACAGACGCGCCGCCCCGCCCCGATGCGCGCGCCCAGACCCTGGCCCGGCTGCTCAACCTGTGGCGGGAAGAACTCGACTATTGCTATAACCAGAGACCCCGCCATCCCATCTCCCAAGCCCTGGCCGATGCGATCCAGCGTTTCCCGATCCAGCGCCAGCACTTGGCCGGGATTATCGACGGCGTGGAGATGGACCTGCACCGGACGCGCTACCAGACCTTCGCCGAGCTGCATGACTACTGCTACCATGTGGCCTGCCTGGTCGGGCTGATCTGTATCGAGATCTTTGGCTACCGCAATCCCCACACCCCGGACTACGCCGTGAACCTGGGTCTGGCCCTACAGTTGACGAATATTCTGCGTGATGTGGGCGAGGACGCCCGGCGGGGTCGGATTTACCTGCCGGCCGAGGACCTGGCCGCCTGCGGCTATAGCGAACAGGAGTTGTGTGCCGGGGTGTACAATGAGGCGTTTGTCCGGCTGATGACTTTTGAACAAGAACGGGCCCAGGAATACTACCGGCAGGCCGCGGCCGCTCTGGCCGACGAAGACTGCCGCAGCCTGGCCGCGGCCGAGGCCATGCACTTCATCTACCGGCGTCTGCTCAACGAGATCACCGCCCGGAAGTTTCAGGTCTTTGGCCGGCGCATACGCCTCAGTACCTGGTGTAAAATCAGGCTCGCCCTGTCCGCCTGGCGGCGGGGCCGGTTCGGCTGGTGAGCCACCGCCGGGTCAGGCCATCGCCCGGAGTTTCTTACCGCACGACCCGCAAAAAAGAACTGTTGTTTTTCCCCCGGTTCAATGACCAGGGCTTCGAGGAGCAGTTTGCTGCAATCGGTATTGGTGTAATACTCGCTGACCCGCGGTCAAGTCTGTGGCGTGCGGCTCACCGGGCCACGCCGGCGATGGGCCGGCCACCACTTTACAGGTCCCAAGGCGAGGGAGTATAACCGCCCACAGAGCTAAGATGCCCGTTCCGCCCCATCGCCGGACATCTCGGATTATCTAAGGAGGGCCAGCATGTTTTCCGTTCCCCCACCAGGCCAGCCGGACCATACCAGCCCGCACATCACCACCATCGAAGACGCCATTGAAGAAATCCGGGCCGGCCGGATGATCATTCTGATGGACGACGAAGACCGGGAAAATGAAGGCGACCTGTGCATGGCGGCCGAGGCCGTCACGCCTGAGGCGATTAACTTCATGGCCACATATGGCCGGGGTCTGATTTGCATGCCGATGGCCGAGGAGCACACCGATGCCCTCGGCCTGCCCATGATGGTGGACAACAACACGGCACCGCTGGGGACCGCTTTTACCGTCTCCTTTGATGCCAAAAAAGGCGTTGGGCGGGGGATTTCGGCTGAGGACCGGGCGACAACTATTGTCGCCGCAACCCAGGATGATGCGCGGTCTGAGGACTTTGTCGTGCCCGGCCATGTCTTCCCCCTGCGCGCCCGTCGGGGGGGGGTATTAGTCCGCACCGGCCAGACTGAGGGGGCGGCTGACCTGGCCCGTTTGGCCGGTTTCAAGCCTCTGGGCGTGATTTGTGAGATCATGCGCGACGACGGTGCCATGGCTCGCCTGCCAGACCTGGAGGAGTTCGCCGTCACGCACGATATGCGCATTGCGACCATTGCCGATCTCATTCAGTATCGGCTGCGTCACGACTCCTTAGTCCACCACGTTGACGAGGCCCACCTGCCGACGCGTTCGGGGGGCGGGTTTGTCGCCCATGTGTATACCAACGATGTCGACGAGCAGGAGCACTTTGTGCTGGTCAAGGGCGAGATTTCGCCCGACGAGCCGGTCTTGGTCCGGGCCCATACCGAATATGTGTTTGGCGATGTCTTCGGCTATAGCGCGGCCAACACCAGCGCCCTGCTCAGACGCTCAATGGAATTGATTGAGGCCGCGGGAAAAGGGGTAATTCTCTATCTCCGGCAGGAGGGGCAGGGGGCGCAGCTCCTGCGTGAAAAAGTGTCGCCAGGAAAACGTGGCCGCACGGTCGCTGACTCCGGGCCGGGTTCGCAGCCGAGCGACTTTCGCGATTATGGGATTGGGGCGCAAATCCTGCGCAGCCTTGGCGTGCGCAAGATGCGTCTGCTGACCAACTCACCACGGCGTCTGGTCAGCCTGCCCGGCTATGGGCTGGAGATTGTGGAGTGTGTCCCGCTGAACGAGACCAGACCCCCCGCTCCGGCCAGCCCCAAAAAGAAGTCGGCGTGCGCGACAGACCCAGGCCTCGGCCTGGGCAGAGGCCGCCGGGTAGAGGCTGGATAGGGACGCCCATGCCCAGCGCTGACGGCTTGGCAAGGACAACGGCGGCCGGCCAGTTGGTCCGGGCCGTAGCCGCGGTGACCACCCGGCTTGTGGATGAGGCCCGCCGTCGCCACCGCCCCGCCCCGACTGCCAGCGCCGCGCTGGGGTCGGACGCTGACGGCTGGACTCCTGCTGGGCGGCCTGTTGCGGGAGGACGAGACCATCTCTCTCCAGTTTGTCGGCAAAGGCCCGTTGCGCGGGATTCTGGTTGACGCCAACGCCCGGGGTGAGGTGCGTGGCTTTGTGTATCGGCCGCGGACTCATCTCCCCTCCCGCAACGGCAAGCTTGACGTCGGTGCTGCGGTCGGCAGCGGGACCTTTGTGGTCATGCGCTCTCAGCCGTGGCTCAGCACTCCGCATCGCAGCATTCTGCCCATTGTGTCGGGCGAAATCGGCCAAGACGTAGCCCACTACCTGTTGCACTCAGAACAGATTCCCTCGGCGGTCGGTCTCGGCGTGTTTGTCCAGCCCGACGAGAGGGTGAGTGCGGCCGGCGGTTTTGTGATCCAGGCTATGCCCGGGGCGGCCGACGAGCTTATTGCGCGGCTCGAAAACACCGTCGCCGCGACCCATCCGGTCAGCGACATGGTGCGCCGCGGTGCCACCCCCCACGATATCCTGCATGAGGTCGTCGGCGCGTTCAGCCCGTCCGTGGTTGAGGCACACGAGGTGCGGTTTGTGTGCCGGTGCAGTCGGGAGCGTGTCCTGGGCGCTCTGAGCGCTTTCGGTCACGACGAAATCCGAGACGTGTTAGACACACAGGGCTCGGCTGAGGTCACCTGTGAGTTCTGCAACACACGGTTTACGGTGGAGCGGACCGAGCTGGAAGCGCTGCTGACAGACTCAGGCAGGTGACGTGTGGAGCGGCTGGCTGCGGTGCTCTCGCAGCCAGCCTCGGCGCTTCCCCGGCTCAGGCGGGCTGTCGCAGGGAGCGTCGCAGGGCACGCCCCATCACCTCCAGGGGGGCCGGCTGTCCCGTCCACAGGGCAAAGGCGAGTGCGCCCTGGTGCAGCAGCATCTGCTGGCCGTCCATCGCTGGACGGCCAGCAGCCCTGGCGTGCTTGAGGAAAGGCGTCCGCTCAGGCCGGTACAGCAGGTCGTAGAACAGACAGCCGGCCGGCGTTGCGGCGTAGGCGAGGGGCGGAAACGCATCGCCGTGGAGACCTGCTGAGGTCGCGTTAATGACGAGCCCTGCCCCGGCGAACAGGGCTGGGTCGCGCAGGGTGTTGAGCGGCAGGGCATCGAGCCGCGTTTTTCCTGCCGGTTGGCAGGCGCGGACGAGTTTACCGGCCTTGGCCTCGGTGCGGTTCACAATCCTGACCGCGGCGCACCGCGCCCGGATGAGGGAGACGAGCACGGCCCGGGCTGAGCCGCCCGCGCCAATCAGCACGACCTCAGCCCCGCGCGGGGCGAGGCCGTTCTCTTGAAGCGACTTCACAAAGCCGCGTCCGTCTGTATTATCGCCAAACAGCCGCCCGTCCCGATTCACTACCGTGTTCACCGCGCCGCACAGTTCGGCTTCGGGGCTGAGGGTGTCGAGGGAGCGGATGATCCGCTCTTTGTGCGGGACGGTGACGTTGATGCCGCGCAGATTGAGGGCGCGAATGCCGCGCGTGGCTTTGGCCAGCTCGCCGGGGCGGACATGGAACGGGACGTAGACATATGGCAGGGTCAGGGCTCGAAAGGCCGCATTGTGCATGGCGGGCGAGCGGGTATGGGCGATCGGGTCGCCGAAGATGCCGATAATCCGGGTTTGCCCGTCGATCGTCTGGTGCGCCATAGCCTGGCGGTCCGGGTCTTTTATGTCGCCGCGGAGGCCGCAGCCTTGTGCGTCCCGCGGGGTGCTTGGCGCGGCAGGGTGGGCGGATTGTGGAGGACGGCGTGGGCGGCCGCCAGGCGCGCAATCGGCACCCGGTAGGGCGAGCACGAGACATAGTCGAGACCGGCCCGGTGGCAGAATTCGACCGAAGCCGGGTCGCCGCCGTGTTCTCCGCACACTCCGATTTTAAGGTCGGGTTTGGTCGCCTTGCCTCCCTGTACAGCTAATTCGATCAGCGCGCCAACCCCCTCTGTGTCCAGGGAGACAAAGGGGTCGTTGGCGAAAATACCCTGGCTGACATAGTCGGGCAGGAATTTCCCCGCGTCGTCACGGCTGAGACCGAGCGTCATCTGGGTCAGGTCGTTTGTGCCCAGGGAGAAGAAATCGGCCGCGGCTGCAATATCGTCGGCTCTCAGGGCGGCTCGGGGGACTTCGATCATTGTGCCGATGGTGTAGGGGATTGTCAGGGCGTGGCTGGCCGTCACCTCTTCGCACACCTGCTCAATCCGGGCGCGCAGGAGCTGCAACTCTTTCTGAAAACCGACGAGGGGAACCATGATTTCTGGAAAAACGGCGGTGTTCTCCCGGGCCAGTTCACACGCGGCTTCCATGATAGCCCGTGTCTGGACCTCATAGATCTCCGGATAGGTGACGCCGAGGCGACAGCCACGGTGGCCGAGCATCGGGTTGAGTTCGTGCAGGACAGTGCGCTTGACCCGCAGGCGCTCGGCAGACACGTTCATTTTTTTGGCCAGGGCGGCAATTTCATCGTCGGTGGTGGGTAGAAACTCGTGCAGGGGCGGGTCAAACAGCCGGATTGTCACCGGCAGGCCGGCCATTGCCCGCAGGATGCCGATAAAATCGGCTTTCTGCATGGGCATGATTGTATTCAGGGCGCGGATGCGGCCAGATGTATTGTCGGACAGGATCATCTCGCGCACGGCCTCAATCCGGTCGCCCTCAAAGAACATGTGTTCGGTCCGGCACAGGCCGATGCCCTCGGCCCCAAAGGCGCGGGCGGTCTGGGCGTCGGCTGGTGTATCGGCGTTGGCCCGGACCCGGAGGTGGCGGCGGCGGTCGGCCCAGGCCATTAGCGCATGGTAGGCCGGACTTTCAATTTTCGGCGCGCTGGTCGGGACTTGGCCTCGGAAGACCTCGCCGCTTGCTCCATCAAGGGTGATGAACTCGCCGGCGTGAACAATGAGGTGTTTGGCCGGGATGCGGAATTCCTGTCGCTCGTAGTCAATTTCCAGGGCCTCGCAGCCGACAATCGCGCATTTTCCCATGCCGCGACTCACCAGGGCGGCGTGGGAGCTGGCCCCGCCGCGGGCGGTCAGGATGCCCAGGGCGGCGTGCATGCCGTTGATGTCTTCGGGCGAGGTTTCGAGCCGGACCAGGATTGTGTTGCGGCCGGCCTCTGCCGCGGTTTCGGCGTCTTGGGCGGAAAAGACCACCTCGCCGCTGACCGCGCCCGGGGAGGCCGGCAGCCCTTGGGCCAGCAGGTCTTTGGGTGCCTCTGCGGCCAGGGTCGGGTGCAGCAGTTGGTCGAGCTGGGTCGGTGCCACCCGAAGAATGGCGGTGGCCTCATCTATCCGCCCTTCGTAGACCATGTCGGCCGCAATCTGTACGGCTGCTGCGGCCGTCCGCTTGCCGGCACGGGTCTGGAGCAGCCACAGGGTGCCGCGCTCTGCGGTGAACTCGATGTCCTGGGCATCGGCGTAGTGGTCCTCCAGAACCTTGGCGACCTCACAGAGTTGGGAGAAACACTCGGGCATCTGTTCTTCAAGCGACGGATACTCGGCCCTGCGCTCATCCTCAGCGCGTCCTTCGCGCTGGGCGCGCTGGCGTGAGGCGGCCAGGGTCAACTGCTGCGGGGTGCGGATACCGGCGACTACGTCCTCGCCCTGGGCGTTCAGCAGAAAATCTCCGTTCAGTTCGCTCGCCCCGGTCGAGAGGTCGCGGGTAAAGGCTACTCCGGTGGCGCAGTCCTGGCCGAGATTGCCAAAGACCATCGCCTGGACGGTGACCGCGGTGCCCCACTCGCTGGGGATATTCTCGATCCGCCGGTAGGTCACGGCACGGGGGTTATTCCACGAGCCAAACACCGCCCCAATCGTTCCCCAGAGCTGGTCGTTCGGCTCTTCTGGAAAGGTGACATCCAAGCGGTCGTGGATCAGACGCTTGAAGGCGACGACAAGCTCTTGGAGGTCCTGGGCGTCCAGGTCGGTATCGTTGTCTACACCTTTGTGGGCCTTTTTCTGCTCAAGGAGCTGCTCAAAAGGGTCAAGGTCAGTCTTGGAGGCGGGCTTGAGGCCGAGCACTACGTCGCCGTACATCTGCACAAAGCGGCGATAGCAGTCATAGGCAAAGCGCGGGTCGCCGGACTGCCCGATCAAGCCCTGGACGGTGGTATCGTTGAGTCCGATATTCAGCACCGTATCCATCATGCCCGGCATGGACACGCACGCGCCGGACCGGACGGACAGCAGGAGGGGACGCTTGGCGTCGCCAAAACGGCGCTTGATAATCCGCTCAATGCGTCTCAGGCCGGTACGGACCTGGTTGGGCAGCTCTTCTGGATAAGTCCGTCCGTGCTTGTAGTAATGGGAGCAGACCTCGGTGGTGATGGTCAGACCGGGCGGGACGGGCAGACCTAAGCCGGCTATCTCGGCCAGATTGGCCCCTTTGCCGCCTAGCAGCCAGCTGAGGCTGGCCTTGCCGTCGGCTTTGCCACCGCCGAACGAATAGACATACCGCTTCTCGCGGGTTTTTTTTCCGCTGCTGCTCGCCTTCTCCATGACGGTCTCCTGCCCCACCTCTGTGACACACCAGCGACGGGAAGCCAGAGTCTCGCCGCTCCTCTGTCTTTTTCCAGTATACGAACACAACAGCCGAACATTCCCTACACCGCTGGGGGGGTGTCAAGCCCTGAACTGGCATCAGAGCCCGCGGTCCTCCATCCTGAGACTCAGGCTGCCCGATGGCCGCTGATGGCTTCTCGCAATCCTTCAAGCAAGCCGGCGGGATGGGCCTGCTCACGCTCCACCGTGGCGAGCCGATTTTCTACCGCGGTGAGCCGGTCTTCCAGGCGCTCCAAGCACTGGACAAGCGCACGATGGCTGGTCAGGATCAATCCGGCCGGTGCGACACCAACAGCGCACACGGTCAGCAACTCGGAGGTCATGCGATATCCCTTCTTCTGTCTGCTCTTACCCTTCAGGGCTCCTATCATATTGCGCCCGGTCCGGGCTATCCCCCCTGCACGCCGACCTGCTCCAGAAACGCCAGGGATTTCAAGGGTCTGGTGAGATGCGGGGCTAGCAGGCGTGTGACGAGCGCCGGCACTTCATTCCTGGTCCGAAGCGATATCTTGGCTGGCAGCCCGGTCTGCGGGGTGTGATAGGCCCGCAAGACCGCGACGGTTTCCGCTGACAGCCGTAATATCGTTCCGCCGTGTTCATGACAGCGCGGACACAGCAGGCCGCCCAACTGGAACGACGACGCCAGACCCGCGCCGTCCCAGACCTGAGCGGTCAGGCTCGTCCCACACTGCTGACAGGTGGTGAAGTTGGGCGCATAGCCGACATGGCGCAGGATTTGCAGGGCAAACAGGGGGGCGAACAGCGGCGACAGCCTTGGCTGCGTTTCAAGAGTGCCGAGCCCGTTGAGCACGAGTTGATAGAGGTCTTGTCCGGCCTCGCGTCCGGCGGTCATCACATCCGCTAACTCGACGATATAGCTGGCTAGGGCAAACCGCTCCAGGTCACGACTCGGGCGACGAAACGCCTGTAGCAGCTCGGCACCAAGGAGAAACATCAGGTCTTCGCTCCGACTCGGCCGGAAGCGCAGCCGGATATGGCTGAACGGCTCAAGCACGTTGACAAAACGCCGCCGCGAGCGTTTTGCGCCTTTGGCAATGGCGCTGATCTTCCCCCAATCGCGTGACAGACAGGTCATAATGGTATCCGATTCGGCGTGCGGGCGTGTCCGTAGGACAATGGCCGGGCTGCGCTCTTCCCTCATCGTGTCATATCCTGCCGATAATCCGCTTGACAGTCCACAGGCGGGTTCTTAGGTTTTGTGTGCGATGCTCCATTCGGCTCCTTCCGAGCCTGACCAACACCATATACGAGGCATGACATGCAGAAAACCGACCACAATGAGAATGAGGTGGGGGTGGAAGAGGTGGAAGAGAACGACGAGGGCCGGCAGGCTGAGGAAACCACGAAAGCGGCTGAGCAGGCAGCGCCGTCCGATGGAGAAGACACAGGAGAAGATACACACGATGCCGCGGCGCAGCAGGACGACCCGGCCGCGGCTGACGAACTCAGCGCGTTGCGGACCGAACTCAGCGCGTTGCGGACCGAACTCGAGCAGAAAGCGGCCGAAGCCAAGGCAAACTATGAGCGTTTTCTGCGTGAGCGGGCTGAGTTGGAGAATTTCAAACGACGTATGCAGCGAGAGAAGTCCGAGGCGCTGCGGTTTGCCAATGAGCCCCTGGTACGCGACTTGCTGCCGGTGGTGGATAATCTGGAACGGGCCGTTGTCCACACCGAGGGGGGCGGGGACGGCCAACCCCTGGTTGCGGGCGTACAGCTCGTCCTGCGATCTTTTGTCGAGGTCTTGGAAAAGCACGGCGTGACGCGGGTGCCGGCAACGGGTGAGCCCTTTGATCCGGCCAGGCACGAAGCAATGGCCCAGGTCGAGAGCGAGGAGTTGCCTCCCCATACCGTGATTGAGGAACACACGCCGGGCTATAGTCTGTACGCCCGTTTGCTGCGGGCAGCCCTGGTCAGCGTATCAAAAGCCCCGGCTGGGGGAGACAGCGATCAGGACTCCCCGGACAAAAAATCTGAGGGCTGACGGTTGCCAAGCCGTCGGTGGGTGATTAACTACACTGGAGAGGTGGGCGGGAGGAGTGGTTTTTTCCGAAGGAGACAAAGGCATGGCAAAGGTAATTGGAATTGATCTGGGAACGACAAACTCGGTGGTGGCGGTCATGGAAGGCGGTGAACCAACGGTCATTACAAATGCCGAGGGCAGTCGTATTACGCCGTCGGTGGCCGCTTTTACCGACAGCGGTGAGCGCCTCGTCGGGCAGATCGCCAGACGCCAGGCCATTACCAATCCAGAGAACACTATCTTTTCGATCAAACGCCTGATGGGCAATCGCTACCAGGACCCGATGGTCGCCAAAGCTAACGATGTGTTGCCCTACCGGGTGATCGAATCGGACGGCGACGCCTGGGTCGAAATCCGTGACAAGAAATACAGTCCACCAGAAGTCTCGGCCTTTATCCTGCAAAAGATGAAGCAAACGGCCGAAGACTATCTGGGCGAGAGCGTGACCGAGGCCGTGATTACGGTGCCGGCCTATTTTAACGACTCCCAGCGTCAGGCCACCAAGGACGCCGGCCGGATTGCCGGGCTGGACGTCAAGCGCATTATCAACGAGCCGACCGCGGCCTCGCTGGCCTACGGTCTGGATAAGAAGAGCGATGAAAAAATTGCGGTGTTTGACCTGGGCGGGGGAACGTTTGACATCTCCATCCTGGAAGTCGGCGATGGCGTGTTTGAGGTGAAATCGACCAACGGCGATACCTTTCTGGGCGGCGATGACTTTGACCAGCAGCTCATTGATTATCTGGCAGACGAATTCAAAAAAGACCAAGGCGTGGACCTGCGCAGCGATCGCCTGGCGCTCCAACGGCTCAAAGAGGCAGCCGAAAAGGCCAAGTGCGAGCTGTCGTCATCGCTGGAGACGGAGGTCAATCTGCCGTTTATCACGGCCGACCAGAGCGGCCCCAAGCACCTGACCATGAAGCTGTCTCGGGCCAAGCTGGAAGCCTTATGTGCCGAGCTGCTTGACCGACTTGAGCAGCCGTGTCGGACCGCGCTCAAGGATTCCGGTCTGTCCGCCAATCAGATCCAGGAAGTTGTCCTGGTCGGCGGCATGACGCGTATGCCGGCTGTCCAGGAGCGGGTCAGGAAAATTTTTGGCAAAGACCCCCATAAGGGCGTCAATCCTGACGAAGTGGTGGCTATTGGCGCGGCGATTCAGGGCGCGGTCCTGACCGGCGATGTCAAAGATGTGCTGTTGCTGGACGTGACCCCGCTGTCGCTGGGCATTGAGACGCTGGGCGGTGTCTTTACCCGGCTGATCGAAAAAAATACCACCATTCCGACCAAAAAGAGCCAGGTGTTCTCTACCGCGGCCGATGGTCAGACGGCCGTGACCATCCGCGTCCACCAGGGGGAGCGGGAGATGGCCACCGACAACAAACTGCTGGGCCAGTTTGACCTCGTCGGGATTCCGCCCGCCCCGCGTGGTGTGCCCCAGATTGAGGTGATGTTTGATATTGACGCCAACGGCATCGTCCATGTGAACGCCAAAGACCTCGGTACCGGCAAAGAGCAGTCGATTCAGATTACGGCCTCAAGCGGCCTGTCTGAAGCCGAAATTCAGCAGATGGTCAAAGACGCCGAGGCCCACGCCGGCGAGGACAAACAGCGTCGGGAGCGTATTGAGGCCCGCAACCAGCTCGACTCCTTGATCTACTCCACCGAAAAATCGCTGGCCGACCATAAGGACGATGTTGACGCCGAGGCCGCCGGCACGATCGAAGCCGCACTGGCAAAAGCCAAACAGGTCTTGGACAGCGACGATCTTGAGGCCCTCAAAGCGGCCAACGAGGAGCTGACCCAAGCCTCGCACAAACTGGCCGAGGCGATGTATGCGCGGGCGGCCAAAGAACAGCAGTCGGCCAAGCCACAGGATGGGGCCGACAGGGCAGCCGGCCCTCCGCCGGGCAGCGGCGACGGTCAGGCCAAAGACAAAGAGAATATCGTAGACGCCGACTTTGAAGAGATGAAATAGGGAAGGCTATAGCTGAAGATTCAGATCAAATTGGTGGCTACTTGGCTGTCGGAAAGGAGGGCGGTTATGAGATTGGCACTTAATATTTTGCCTCTTGCTGCAATTGTCTCTAAGAAGAAGCGATGATAGTCCCAGGGATCAGCAACGGAAAACAGTCAACACGGCGTGTTCACTCCTCGAAAGAGCGGGCACGCCGTGTTGAGCATTTAGAGGGCAGGGTATGGCATCAAAAGTGGACTATTATGAACGGCTCGGGGTCAGTCGCAGCGCGAGCGAGGACGACCTCAAAAGGGCCTACCGCAAAGCCGCCTTGAAATATCACCCGGACCGCAACCCTGGGGACAAAGCCGCCGAAGAGCAATTCAAAGAACTCTCAGAAGCCTACCAGGTCCTGAGCGATGCCGAGAAGCGCGTCCAGTACGATCGCTACGGGCATGCCGCGTTTGAGCAAGGTGGAATGGCTAGCGGTGGTTTCGAGTTCAGCGGCAATTTCGAGGATATTTTTGGCGATATTTTTGGCGACTTCTTCGGCTCTGGCAGCCGCGGTGGGCGTAGCCGTGCCCGGCGGGGAGAAGACCTGAGTTATAGCCTGGACATTTCTTTTGAGGAAGCCGCTTTTGGGACAGACAAAACGATCTCCATCCCCCGCACCAACGCCTGTCAGACGTGTCAGGGCAGCGGGGCGAAACCGGGCAGCCGGCCGGCGACCTGCTCGAACTGCCACGGAACCGGACAGGTCCGGTTTCAGCAGGGCTTCTTCACCATTGCCCGGACGTGTAATCAGTGCGGCGGTCAGGGCTCGCGTGTGACCGATCCCTGTCCAGGCTGTCGCGGAACCGGCTCGGTGCGCAAGACCTCAACCCTGCAAGTCACAATTCCAGCCGGGGTCGATACCGGCTCACGCCTCAAACTGCGTGGGGAGGGCGAACAGGGCCCGGGGGCGAGCGTGCCCGGCGACCTGTATGTCCTGATCCAGGTGCGGTCCCATCCCCTGTTTGAGCGGTCAAATAACGAGGTCGTGTGTGAGGTGCCGATCAGCTTTCCGCAGGCCGCCCTTGGGGCTGATATTGAGGTACCGACGCTAGAGGGCAAGCTCAAGATGAAAATCCCTGCCGGGACCCAGTCGGGCAAGCTGTTTCGTTTGCGCGGCAAGGGCATTGCCGACCTGCGTGGCCGTGGCCGCGGCGACCAGCTTGTGCGGGTGACAGTCGAAACGCCGCGCAAACTGACCAGCCGCCAGCGGGAACTGCTTGAAGAGTTTGACGGCTTTGGCAGAGAGGATGGCGATGGTCATCCCATGAGCAGAGGATTTTTTGACAAGGTCAAGGAACTCTTTGGCTGAGCCGGCCGGCCCGAGAAGCCCAGATGCAGATTGCTGAGCTTGGCGAGTTCCCGTTTCTCCGCCGTCTGCGCGACCGGCTGCCGGCCGACCCGCGGGTCAGCCTTGGCGTGGGCGACGACTGCGCGGCCCTCACCCTGCCGGGGACGACCCTGCTGACCACCGACGCCCTGGTCGAAAATGTTCACTTTCGGCGTGAATGGACCTCTTTGGTCAGCCTGGGGGCCAAGGCGTTCGCGGTCAATGCCAGCGATATTCTCGCGATGGGCGGCGAACCGACGTTTGCTCTGCTCAGCATCAGTATTCCACACCAGGACACGGTTGAGGAGTTGGACGATTTTTTTGACGGCTTTCTGGCCGCGGCCTACGAGCGTCAGGTCGCCCTGATTGGCGGCAACATGAGCGCCGGGCCGTGCCTGACCGTATCGGTTACCCTGCTCGGCCACGCCCCACACGGGATTGTGACCCGGGCCGGGGCGCAGGTCGGCGACGATGTGTATGTGACCGGCACTCTGGGCGACGCCGCTCTGGGTCTGCGGCTCTTTGAGCAGGGCCGGGACGACGCCCTCGCCCAAGCCCCCAAGGCCCGCTTTGCGTGCCCGCAGCCACGTTTTGAGGTAGCCCGGGAAATCAGCGCCCGGGGGCTGGCGACAGCGATGCTTGACGTGAGCGATGGGCTGCTCCAGGACCTGGGCCGTGTGTGTGAAGAGAGCTGCGTCGGGGCGCGGATTGAGGCCGCCCGCCTGCCCCTGTCCGATGCCTGTCGCAGTCTCCTCGGTGCCCGGGCCTGGGATGTGGCGCTGACCGGCGGCGAAGATTACGAGTTGTTGTTCTGCGCGCCGACTGGCCGGAGGGCGGCCCTGCAAACCGCGGCCGAAACCTGCGGCTGCGCTATCACCCGGGTCGGAACGATTGTCCCGGAGCGGGACGGCCGCCGGGTGCTTGATGCAGCCGGCAACCCCTATACCCCGCCCCAAGCCGGCCACGACCACTTTCGCCACGCCTGCTGAGCTGCACGGCTATGGATCGCGCCCGTTTGCACGACTTATTATCCCAGGTCCAAAGCGGACAGGTCGCGGTTGAGCAGGCCGTCGAAGTGCTGAAAACCCTGCCCTTTGAAGACCTCGGCTTTGCCCGCGTTGACCATCACCGTGCGCTACGCGCCGGGTTTCCCGAGGTCATTTTCGGCCAGGGCAAAACCGCGGCCCAGATTACGGCGATTGCCCAACGCCTCATCGCTGGCGGCCAGCGCGCCCTGATCACCCGTCTTGAGGCCGACAAGGCGACCGCGGTCCGCGCCGGGCTGCCGGCTCTGCGCTACTACGCCGAGGCGCGCGTCGCCGTCACCGGACCGCCGCGGCTAGGCCCACCGCCCGAACAGGGCCATATTCTGGTGGCCGCGGCTGGAACGGCCGACCTGCCGGTCGCCGAAGAGGCGGCGGTGTCGGCTGAACTGCTCGGCAACCGGACGGAACGTCTGTACGATGTGGGGGTGGCCGGCCTGCACCGCCTGCTTGGCAGCCTTGACCAGCTCCGGGCGGCCAGCGTGCTGATTGTCGTGGCCGGCATGGAAGGGGCCTTGCCGAGTGTGGTGGGCGGACTCGTTGACCGGCCGGTGATTGCCGTGCCGACCAGCGTTGGCTACGGCGCGAGCTTTCATGGACTTGCGGCCCTGTTGGCCATGCTCAACTCGTGCGCGGCCGGCATCACCGTGGTGAATATCAATAATGGCTTTGGTGCCGCGGCCGCGGCAACGCTGATGAATCGTCTGACGTGTCCCACAAACGCACAGCCTCCAAGCCAGGCTCCGGCCTAACCCAAGGGCGGGCGAAACGCGCCCTCCAGGTCGGCTCGCTGACCTCGGCGGTGGGCGGCAGCTATGTCTGGTACGCCCTCACCCACCTCTTCCAATCCGCTGACAAAAAAGAGCAGGCGCTGTTAGACGTGCATCTCAGGAATGCCCTGCGTATTGTTGAGCGTTCGCGCGAGCTGCGCGGGGCGTTTATGAAGCTCATCCAGATGCTCAGTATGCGCGGCGACCTGCTGCCGTCTGAGGTGGTAGATGTCTTGTCGGTCGTCCAGTCCTCTGTACCGCCGATGGACTCCGAGCTCATTCGCAACCAGGTCAAGGCAGAACTCGGTGCCTGGCCACACCAATTGTTCAAGCACTTCGAGCCCGAGGCCTTTGCCGCGGCCTCGCTTGGTCAGGTCCATCGGGCGAGACTCAAGAACGGCAGGGATGTGGTCGTCAAGATTCAGTATCCCGGCGTGGACAGGACTGTTGAGCACGATTTGAAAAATATGCGGGCTCTGCTCCAGGCCTTGACGCTGCTCACCCGCGATATCCTGCGCCAACGGTTTGAGGTGGATGAGCTCTATCACGAAATGGCGGAGCGGTTGCACGAAGAACTCGATTACCTGCACGAAGCCAGGAACATCAAGCGCTTTCGGCGCTTGTTTGCCGATGACGCAGAGCTGCTCATCCCCCGGGTGTTCCCCAGGTTTTCGTCCCAGCGCGTGCTGACCATGGAGTATATTGACGGCTACAGCTTCCACGACATTCTTGCCCCGGGCGTTGACACGGAGCTGAAAGACTGGGTGGCGATCAAATACTTTCAGATCACTTGGCGACAGATTTTTGACTTTGGGGTGCTGCACACCGACCCCCAGCCGGGGAATTATCTGGTGACCTATCACCCCAAGCTGGCCATGCTCGACTTTGGCAGTGTACGGGTCTTTCCCCCCACGATTCGGCGCACCTATCTTGCGCTGGCGCGGGCTATTATCGAACGTGATGAACAGACCATGACAGAGTGTTTTGTCTCGCTCGGCTTCTTGGACGCCGACGTTGACCCTGCCCCGCTGCTCCGAATCATGTACCTGATCTTTGAGCCGGTGCTGGAAGACCGCATCTATGACCCGCACGATTTTCATTCTGCCGAGAAGAGCGTCGAGGTCACGGCCATCAGCCTTGAGCATCGGCTCTTCAACGCGCCCGGGCACCGCCTGTTTCTGGTGCGCGCCCTGATCGGTTTAGAATCCTATGTGCAGCAGTTCCGAACGGTGACAAATTGGCACCGGCTGTTCCGGGAATGTCTTGAGCGCAGCGAAGCCGCGGCGCACTACGGCGCGGTGTCGGTGGACACGCGCTGCTGAAAGGTCGCCATCGCCTCCTGATGCCCGGCCAGAATCAGCGTATCGGTGGCGTGCAGCGGTTGGTCGGGCTGGGGCAGGTGGTCGCTTGGGCCTGTGTTCCCGACGGTCCGAACGGCCAGGACGGTGACATGATAGCGGGCGCGCAGGTCGAGTTCTTTGAGCGTTTTGCCGCTGAAGGCAGCCGGCAGCCGGAGCAGTACGACCGTATACTGGGGCGGCAGGGTGAGGCCGTTGCGATGCTGGGGCGTACCGAGGGGCATGGTCCCCAGAAACTCTTTGCGCAACACCTCACGGTTATAGAGGTCAAGCATGTCCTGCTGGGCCACCACCCCGACCACCTTGGGTACCGCGCCTGACTCTACCACCGGCAGCCGCTCGGTGCCGCTGCCGCTGAACTTCTCGATGCACTCGGCCAGGGTTTCGCCCGGATAGGCCATGACCGAGACGGGCTGGGCCATGTCACGCGCAACGATCAGCCCGCCAAGTTCGCCGTTGTTCAGAAAGCTCTTGATATCGTGGAGATGCACCACCCCGGTCAGCCGGGTGTGCTGATTGACCAGGTAGTAGTTGGGCTCTTGGGAGGCCAGAAATTTATTGACCACCTCCTGGAAGGCGGCTCCTTCGGCCAGGGTCGGGGCCGGGCTGCGCATGACATCGGCGACGTGGAAGGATTGCATGACCGTCCCTTCCCTGCCCCGGAGCAGAGAGATGCCTTTGCGGGAGAGCTTCAGGGTATAGATGGAGTAGGTGTACAGATAGCGGGCGGTGACGGTACTCAAGGTACACGCAATCATCACCGGCAGAATAATCTGATAGTCCCCGGTCAGCTCAAACAGCATGAGAATGGCGGTGACCGGAGCGTGGGTCGTGCCGGCCACGACCGCGCCCATCCCGACCAGGGCGTAGGCTTCGGGTTCAGCGGTCAGGCCGGGGAGGACCGCGTGGACGGCGTGACCGAATAATCCCCCGGCCACCACGCCGAGAAACAGGGACGGTGAGAAGATGCCGCCCGACGCGCCCGAGCCGAGGGTGGTACAGGTGGCGATGAGTTTGATGCCGAACAGGAGGGCCAAAAACTGCCACTCGGTCGCCTCGTGCAGCAGGCGATACATGGCCTCAAACCCCGTCCCATACACCTCGGGCCAGGACAGCAGCAGGCCGCCGACGAGCAGGCCGCCGACGGTCGTCCGCAAGACCGGCGGAATGGGACTGCGCTCAAACAGGTCCTCGCTCGTATACAGGACGCGAATGAAGATGACGGCCACGAATCCCATCAGGATGCCGAGCAGGGTGTACAGGGGCACCTCGCCGTAGTGCAGCAGGGAGTACTGGGGAACCTGAAAGGCCGGGACGTTGCCCAGATAGGCGCGTGAGACCGCGGTCGCCAGCACAGACGAGAGCACAATCGGCGCAAACGCCGGAACGGCGAAATTGCCCAAAATCACCTCCAGGGCAAAAAAGGCCCCAGCAATCGGGGCGTTAAACGTGGCCGCAATGCCGCCCGCCGCCCCACAGCCAACCAGCGTCCGCACTTGGTCTGGGGACAGCCGCATCAGCTGCCCGCAGCTCGAACCGAGGGCCGAGCCAATCTGGATGACAGGACCCTCGCGGCCGGTCGAGCCACCCGTGCCGATCGTCACTGCTGAAGCCACGGTTTTGGCCAGCGCCACCCGGGCTCGGATGACCCCTCCCCGGAGGGCGACGGCTTCCATGACCTCTGGCACCCCGTGCCCCTTGGCCTCAACCGCCCAGCGGGTGACAATTGGCGTGACAAGCAGGCCGCCGATCGCCGGCAGACACAGCTTCCAATACCACGGCAGGGTCGGGAGGATGGCCAGCGGAGAGGTTGAGCCAAGAGCGATGTTCTGGACAAGGTGAAGCAGTTCGTGAAAGCCAATCGCCACCACGCCGACGATCAGCCCGACCACACAGGCCAGCACAATGTTGACGCTCTGCTGTCGAGTTTGCAGCAGGGCCAAGAGTCTGTGGGTGAGCGGGGTTTCGGGGGGGGCTGTCTCGGCCATGCTGTATTGTGTGCTATCCGTGCCGGCTTGTCCACTTTGGGGGCAAGTGCTTGCCCTTCTTGCGCTTGACTTTCCCGGACGGGCGTCTATCCTGCATAGGCTGACAGCCTTTGTCGGGAGGAGGTGATTGCCTCATGGCAGGTGTCCGGGTGAAGGAAAACGAGCCCATAGAGAGCGCCATCCGCCGTTTTAAGAAGCAGTGCGAAAAGGCCGGTGTTCTCCAGGAACTCAAAAAGCGCGAGCACTATGAAAAACCGAGCGTGCGCCGCAAACGGAAAGCCGTCGCCGCCAGAAAACGCGCCTTACGTCGGGCCAGCCGTTCGTTCTACTAAAGAGCACTGAGTTGCCCCGAGTTGCCCCGCCTGTGCTGCCTGTCTCCACATCCACCCGAGCCCGGGTGGGTGTTTCGCTCTGGGCGGGATACGGCGGCTGTTATACTGTAGCCGAACCCCGCCGATTGAGAGCTCGCCCGCATGGCAGACCGGATTCCTGAGGCTACGCTGGCCGAGATCCGCGCCCGCATCAGTATTGTTGACGTGATCTCGGGCTATGTCGCCCTGAGCAAAGCGGGCCGCAACCATATGGGCCTGTGCCCTTTTCACGCCGAGAAGACTCCGTCCTTCAGCGTGCATGAGGAACGCGGCTTTTTTCACTGTTTTGGCTGTCAGGCCAGCGGCAATGTGTTCACCTTTGTCTCCAAGATTGAGGGCCTCACCTTCCCGGAAGCCGTGCGCCGGCTGGCCAAACAGGCCGGCGTCGCCCTGCCGGCGAGCCGTGACCCCCAGGCTCAGGAACGCGCCCGTCTGTACCGCCTCAACGAACTGGCCAGTGTCTATTTTCAGCGCTGCCTGGCCGGCCCCGGCGGGGGTGACGCTCGGCACTATGTAGCCGGGCGTGGGCTCCAGCCCGAAGTGGTCAAACAGTTCCGGCTGGGCTTTGCCCCGCTTGGTTCGGATGGTCTGGTCCACTTTTTGACCAGCCAGAAGGCCGACTTGCGTGCCGCCGCGCGGCTGGGCCTCATCGTCGAGCGAGAGGGGGGCGGCTATTATGACAAGTTCCGCCACCGTCTGATGTTTCCAATTACCGATGTAGTCGGCCAGCCGGTCGGCTTTGGCGGGCGGCTGTTGCCCCAGGCGGAGCAGGCCCGGCAGACCTCAGCAGCGCATCGGCCGCCCCGCTCCGCGCCCAAATATATCAATTCGTCAGAGTCTGCTGTGTATAAAAAGGGGACGCTGGTCTACGGCCTGGCCCAGGCCAAGACCGCCATCAAGAGCCGCGAGCGCGCCCTGGTTGTTGAGGGCTATATCGACCTGCTGGCTCTCGCCCAGCACGGCCACAGCGAGACGGTCGCCGTTTTAGGCACGGCCCTGACGGTTGCTCAGCTCAGGCAGCTGCGCCGCTTTACGCGTGAGGTCTATCTTTTTTTTGATGGCGACGAGGCTGGCCGACGGGCGGCCACTCGGGCCTATCCCCTGTGTCTGGACGCCGAAGTGAACGGCCGAGGGATTTTTCTGTCCCAGGGCGAAGACCCCGACTCCTTTGTCCGCAGGCACGACCGGGCCGCACTCAACGACCTGATTGAGCAGGCCGAGTCGCTCCAGGATTTCTATCTCCGCCGTCACTCCCTCCCCCCTGGGGCATCTGCTTTTCAACGGGCGCAGGCCGCACGGCAGGCGCTCTCCGAGCTACAACCGAACGATATGATGCTCCGAGGGGCGTTGTTGACGCAGCTCGCCCAGCATTTCGGGGTGAATGAAGAGGAGCTCCGCCGCTCGGCCGCGGACACCACCCCGTCCCAAAAATCGAGAGGAAGGCAGGACGCCTCATCTTCAGCCGCCTCACGTCGCCCGCCGCCGGCCCGGCCTCGTCGTCTGCCCGCCCTGTCTCCCCAGGCCGCGGTGGAGACAGAGTTGCTGTATCTGATGCTCATTGACCGCCAGCTCGCCCTGCGGGCCGCCAGTGAGGGCCTTGTCGCGTCTTTTCAACACTGGCCGGCGCTGGCCACCGACCTTGTGGCTGCGTGGCAGGAACACGACCAGATTGATGTCGGAACTGTGCTGGATACCCTCCCCCACGAGCTGGCAGGACTGGCCACCCGGGTGAGCCGGGCCGAGGCCGATGAGCCGTCCGCCGCGGAAACCGGGCAGCGGGAACAGGTGTTCGCCGATTGTGTCCGGCGGCTGCGCACCACCCGGCGAAAATCCGTCCGTGAGCAGCTCCAGCAGCAGATTCGGGAAGCCGAGTTGAGAGGCGATGACGAGGCCGTCCGCCGCAGCCTCCAGCAGTTGCAAGGGCTGGGATAGGGACGACCTGGGAACGCGGGTATCCTGCCCGCACCCTTCAGTCTTGTTGCAACGGCTGGATATGCAGAGATGTAGAGAAACACAGGGGCGAGCAGTAGGCATACGACCGGGCGTATGCTATGAAGGAGCACGGTTCAGACCGCGCCCAGGGCCCATAGCTCAGTTGGTTAGAGCAGCCGGCTCATAACCGGCTGGTCCCAGGTTCGAGTCCTGGTGGGCCCATTCGACACCGGGAGACAAGCGAAAGGAGGTCTTCTTGGCTAGACGACAGATCGATGTGCTGGTTGAGCTTCAGGAGCTTGACCAAAAGCTGTCTCGAAAAGAACAGTGTCTGCAAGAGTTGCGTCAGCGCCTGACCGCTATTCGCTCAGAGATAGAAGACACCGAGCAGAAGAAGGTGGCCCAACAGGAGAAGGTGCAAGGGCTTGAGGCCGCGCTCCGTGACCTCGAAGGGCGGCGCAAACTCGCAGAAGACGAAATCAAGGACAAGCGGGTCCGCTTGGCCCGTGTCAGAAATGAGCGGGAAAGGCTCGCCGTCGAGCGAGAGATCGGAGTGGCGCAGGAACAAAAGGAGAAGCTGGAAGAGAGCGCCCAGCCGCTGCGTGAACAGCGGAAACACGCGAAGGAGGGCTTGGTCCAGATCGAGGACCGCCTGGAAGAACTCCAGAAAGAGGAGCGGAAGGTCCGGTGCCAGATCGTGGCCCTCGAGCGCGAAGTGCGCCCGATGCGCGAAGAGCGTGTCGGCCTGGTCCGCTGTCTTGACCCCACCCTCCTGAGCCGATACGAGCGCATCTTTGCCAAATGCGGCAGGCTGGCCGTAGTGCAGATTCAACAGAGGACATGCAAGGGATGCCATATGCGGCTCCCACCGCAGCTGTGCAATCAGATCCAGAGCAGTGAACTTCAACGGTCTGAAACAATTTATTACTGTCCGCACTGCACGCGGATCACCTATTGGCCGAAGTCTGCTGAGGAGGAGCCCACGGCCTGACCCGGGCCGCCAGTGTGAGAGGAGATTACATGGTCGCGGGCCTGCCCGCCAGGTTCGAGGAAAGTCCGGACTCCTTGGGGGAGGGTGGCCGCTAACCACGGCCGGCCGTGAGGCCGGGAAAGTGCCACAGAAAAGAGACCGCTCAAGTGGCCGCGGGGCCGCTCTGAGCAAGGGTGAAAAGGTGAGGTAAGCGCTCACCAGGTCCCTGAGAGATTGGGGACGCTGGGCAAACCCCACCCGGAGCAAGACCAAATAGGAAGGGGTCCGCTTGCGGACAAGAGCCACCCCACTCTGCCTTCCGGGTTCGGTCGCCAGAGCAGCGCGGCAACGTGCTGCCAAGAGGAATGACCATGACCCCGGCGTGTTGTGTCGGGGAACAGAATCCGGCTTATCGATCTCCTCTCCTCCCCCATCCCCAGTCTCTCGAGAGAGAACCCATCGTCATGCGAGACCACAGCGTCCGACCGCTTCATGCTCTGCCCCGTCTCCCCTTGCTGTTGGCCTGTTTGCTCCCGGTGGGCGGCGGCCTCCAGGCCGGCGAAAGAACGCTCGTTCAGGCCGTATCGGCCACCTCCGAACAGGTCTCCATTGTGCTGTCTGCCCCGGCGACCTTTCGCTACGCGAGCCTGAAGGCCGACCCGGACCATAAACGGCCGCACCGCTGCTATGTGGACATTACGCCGGCCGGGCTAGGCACCCGTATTGCGGCGAGCCTTGACGTCCGGCGTGGGGTGGTACAGCGCGTTCGGACAGCCCAGTTCCGGCCAGATACCGCCCGGGTCGTGCTTGACCTGGCCGACGCACGCACCTGCCAGGTCCAGACCCTCACCACCCCCCACCGGGTCGTCGTTCGTATTGAAGAGGCCGCCGCCCTTCCGCAGCTTACCCAACTGGCGGCCATCGCCAAGGCTTCGGTCAGTGATGTTGCTCCACCCCTGGCGATGTCCGCCGGGCCGCGTCACAGAGAGGCGGCCCAGCTGTTCCACACCGTTGGCTTGTCCGAGCCGCCGGTGACGCTAACGTCTGGACCGCCCGCGGCTCCGCCGGCCGTGACGCCGCCGGCCGGGGCCGGGCCGCCACCCCCAGTGACAGAGCCAGAGCGTGGGCCAGAGCGTGGGCCAGCCCCTGAGCCAGCCCTCGGCCACGGCCCGCTTATTCCCCTGACCGAGGCCTATCGCTTAGCCATACACAACGAAGAGCGGATCAGGATCGCCAGCCACGAACTGGGCAAAGCCCGCCTGTTGCCGTGGCGGGCCATCACCCAGCTCACACCACGGGGGGATATCCAGGGGACCTATACCCGCAATAAAGACGAGATATCGTTCGTGGGGGGCGACATCCTTCCGCCCGGAGCCGGAAGCCTCTTTTCGACCGGCTCTGTTATTCGTCCGCTCGATCGTTGGACGGGGATTTTTCGGATCACCCAGCCCATCCTGGAGCCGGCCTTTTTTGCCACCCGCCAGCTGGGAAAAGCGGCCGTCCGGGAGAGCGCCGAACGCTATGCGTTCACCGTCCGGGAGGTGTTATTCGGCGTTGCCCGCGCCTATTACGGCGTGCTGCGCTCTCAGACCCAGGCGCGCATCGCCACAGAGACCTTGGGCCTGAGCCAGGACGAACTTCGCCACGCCCAGGTCCGCTTCCGGGTTGGCGAGGTCACCAAGACCGATGTACTGCGGGCCGAGGTGGCCGTTGAGCAGGCGCGGCGGCAGGTCGTGACAGACCACAACCGCTTGCGGCTGGCCTTTACGACATTGGCCAGAACGATTGGCGTACCTGAGCCGCTGGCCGTGGCCCAGCCTGAGCCGCTGCGCTATAGCCCGGTGCCCTACGACCGGCTGTTGGAGCAGGCGTACAGCCAGCGCCAGGATTTGCGCGCCCAGGAACTCCTGGTGGAAGTTGCCCGGCAACGGAAAAATCTGGTGCTGGCCCGCTATGCTCCCCGGGTGAGTGCCCGCTGGGAGTTTCCCCGGCTGGACGCCGAAACCTTTGCCGAGCGGGACAAATTCTGGACCCTGTTTCTGAACTTTGAGGTCCCGCTGTTTGACGGCGGGGCGCGGGAGCTGGACTTGATAGAAGAAAATAGGAATCTCTCCCAGGCCCGGCTGCGCGTTGAGCAGTTTCGCAAGGACATTCAGGTCGAGCTCAGAGACGCCCTGCTGACCGTTGAAACGCTCGGCTCGACGCTCGACACGCTGGCAAAAGAGGTCAATCTGGCTCAGGAAAACTACACGATCACGTCAAAACAATACCGCGTTGGCTTGGCCACCAGTCTCGACCTCAACACCGCCCTGAACGCCCTGAATCAGGTGCGGACGCAGCGGACCGACCAGACCTACGCATATCAGATCGCCTTGCTGCGCTTGCGGCACACGACCGGGGGGTTTGCTACAGACTATCTGCCTCAGCGTTGACCGTTGACCAGGGTGATGAACTCTTCACGGGTCGCCTGCTGGCTACGGAAGGAGCCGAGCATGGCGCTGGTGGTGACAATGGAGTTCTGTTTCTCGACCCCGCGCATCCGCATGCACAGATGTTCGGCGCGGATAATCACGCCGACCCCCAAGGGGTCTAACTCGTCCATGAGCGTGTTGGCAATCTGGGTCGTCAAGCGCTCCTGTACCTGCAAGCGACGGGAGAATACTTCGACGAGGCGCGGGATTTTGCTCAGCCCGACAATATGGTGTTTCGGAATATAGGCCACATTGGCACGGCCAAAGAAGGGCAGGATGTGGTGCTCGCACAGCGAGTAGAAGTCAATGTCCCGGACCAGGACCATCTCCTGGTAGTCTTCCTCGGTGAAGATCGCCTGACCAATGACCGCTCGGGGGTCTTGGGCGTAGCCCTGGGCCAGGTACGCAAAAGAGCGGGCGACCCGGTGGGGGGTTTTGGCCAGCCCCTCCCGCTCGGGGTCTTCACCCATGTATTCGAGAATCTTCCGGACGGTGGCTTCGACTTCGAGGCCGGTGGTGGCTCGGTGGCGCTCGTGCTGGGCCACCTGGGGGGAGCTGTCTTTGCGTGAACTGACACGCGGAGTCCTCATCGATTCTGTTCTCCTCCTGGTGATGTTACATCCGAAACACGCCAACCCGATGGTCGGCAATGGGGGCGTTCAGCGACATGGCAATACCGAGTCCGAGCACCGTGCGGGTCTCTTGGGGGTCAAGAATGCCGTCGTCCCACAGGCGGGCGGTCGAATAGTAGGGGCTGCCCTCGTGTTCGTATTTGGCCAGGGTCGGGGCGCTGAAGGCCTGCTGTTCGTCGGGGCTCATGGTCTGGCCCTGGGTGGCGAGTTGTTGCAGTTTGACCGTCAGTAGCACGCCGGCCGCCTGCGCGCCGCCCATGACCGAGATGCGCGAGTTGGGCCACATGAACAGCAGGCGGGGTGAATAGGCGCGGCCACACATGCCGTAATTGCCGGCCCCGTTTGAGGCACCGATGATGACGGTGAACTTTGGGACCTGGGCGTTGGCTACCGCGTGGACCATCTTGGCCCCGTCTTTGGCAATCCCGCCCTGCTCGTATTTTTTGCCGACCATGAAGCCGGTGATGTTTTGCAGGAACAGCAGCGGAACTTTGCGCTGACTGCACATCTCGATGAAATGGGTGGCCTTGAGTGCGGACCCTGAGAACAGCACCCCGTTGTTGGCCACAATGCCGACCAGGTAGCCATGAATGCGGGCGAAGCCGGTTACGAGGGTCTGGCTGTAGCGGGGCTTGAACTCGTGCAGGCGGCTGCCGTCAACGAGGCGGGCAATAAGCTCGTGTACATCGTAGGGCAGCCGGGTGTCGTGGGGAATGACCCCGTACAGTTCGGCCGGGTCATAGGCCGGGTCTTCGGGGACCTCCCGGTCGAGCGGAAACTTCTGGGGGCGGGGGAAGTTCTCAAAAATTGAGCGGGTTATGGCCAGGGCGTCCTCGTCGTCTTCGGCCAGATGGTCGGACACCCCCGAGATACGGGTATGGACATCGCCGCCGCCCAGTTCCTCGGCTGACACTTCCTCGCCGGTCGCCGCTTTGACCAGCGGCGGCCCTCCCAGAAAGATGGTCCCCCGGTTTTTGACAATGATGTTTTCATCGGCCATAGCCGGTACATACGCCCCGCCGGCCGTACACGAGCCCATCACCACGGCAATTTGCGGGATGCCCTGGGCCGACATGCGGGCTTCGTTGTAAAAGATGCGGCCAAAGTGATCGCGGTCGGGAAAAATATCGGCCTGGAAGGGCAGATTTGCCCCGCCAGAGTCCACCAGGTAGACGCACGGCAGACGGTTTTCCTGGGCAATTTCCTGTGCCCGCAGGTGTTTTTTTACGCTGATCGGATAATAGGTGCCGCCTTTCACCGTTGCGTCGTTTGAGACAATCATGGCTTCCCGGCCCTGGATCAGGCCAATGGCGGTTGCAATCCCGGCTGACGGCGGGTCGTCGTACATCCCGGAGGCGGCCAGCGGTGAGAGTTCAAGCAGGGGGCTGTCCGGGTCAACCAGTGCTTCGATGCGCTCGCGGGCCAAGAGTTTGCCGCGGGCTTTGTGCCGCTGGCGGGAGGCTGCTGAGCCGCCCCGCCGTGCCTGACCAAGCCGCTCTTTCAGCTCAGCCACCAGACCGCTCATGTGTTCAACATTGGCCCGAAACTCGGGGCTGTTTGGGCGGATTCTGCTTTCGATACGGTCCATGTGCGGGGGGGTCTTTCCGGATGCCGGCCAAGCGCAGGCGGCGGCGGGCTAGGCAAAGTGCGGAATAATCGCGTTGCCGTACAGTTCGATCTGGGGGATGAGTTCGTCGGGCGGCACAATCGGCCACAGCACAAACTTGGAGCAACCGACATTGACGTAGGACTGCACCTTGGTGATGCAGTCTTCCGGCGTCCCAATTGCGCACCGGGCGACCATAGCTTCCTGGGGCAGGGGGAAGCCGCGCAGAAAGCGGCCGGCGATATCCTGGGCGCGTTTGCGGTCTGTGTCGGCACAGGTCAGGAGCAGTACCCCGGCCTCACGCGGGTCAATCGCGCGTCCGTACTGGTCGCCGTAGGCCCGCAGCTTGTCCATGCCGGTGTGGAATTCGTCCGGGCTGACAAACGAGGGAAACCAGCCGTCGCCGTAGCGGGCGGTGCGTTTGATGGCCTGGTCGGTCTTGCCGCCAATCCACACATCGAGCGCCCCTTTTTTGGGGCGGGGTTCGATGGTGACATCTTCGAACTGATAGTACTGGCCCTCAAAACTGGCGTGCGGTGCGGCCCACAGCTTGCGCATGACCTGCACGCCTTCTTCCATGCGTCTGGCGCGCTCAGACGGGTCAATGCCGCTGGCCAGGCAGTCCTTGGGGTTGGCCCCGATCCCAACCGCCATGATGACCCGGTTCCTGCCGCCCGAAATATAGTCCAGGGTGGCATAGGTTTTGGCAACCTGGACGGGATCGCGGGCGGGCAGGGTGAGCACGCTCGGGCCCATTTTGATCCGGGTGGTTCTGGCCGCCCAGGCCGCCATCACGCAGCTGGTATCGAGCGAGGGGTTTCGTGACACTACATGATCGGACAGCCAGATCGAATCAATGCCGACCGCTTCGGCGCTGACCGCGTAGTTGAAGACTGTCTCCGGGTCTGGCATGCCGAGTTCCCACAGCCCGAAGCCGATTCCAATTTTTGTTCCGCTCATGTCTACGCCTCCCGTTGCAGGTCTGGCTGCCAGCTTACCAGAAAGGGGAGGGGGGAGGGAAGGCGCTGGGCCGGGATTGTCGTCTCCGGCGCATGTCAGCGCTTTGGTGGCCTCATCAGAAGGCCGCCGAACCCGGCGTGCGGGGAAAAGGGATAACGTCGCGGATGTTTTTCATGCCGGTCAGATACATCATCATGCGCTCCAGGCCGAGGCCAAAGCCGGCGTGCGGAGCGGTCCCGTATTTGCGGAGCTCCAGGTACCACCAGTAGCGGTCTTCCTGGAGTCCGTTTTCCCGGAGCGTGTTGAGCAGTACATCGTGGCGCTCTTCTCGCTGACTGCCGCCGATGATCTCTCCGATCCGCGGGACCAGGACATCCATGGCCCGGACGGTGTGGCCGTCGTCGTTTCTGCGCATATAGAAGGCTTTGATCTGTCGCGGATAATCGGTCACGATAATCGGCCGGCCAAACACCTGTTCGGTCAGATAGCGCTCGTGCTCGGCCTGGAGGTCCGCTCCCCACGATATGGGAAACTCCCAGCGCTGGCCCCGGTCCGCGGCCCGCTCCAGCAGCCGGACCGCTTCGGTGTAGGGCACACGCTCAAACGGACTGTTGACCACATGATCGAGGGTCTTCAGCACACTGTTGTCGATCCGCTGGTTGAAGAACTCCAGGTCAGAGCGGCAGCCATCGAGTACCGCGGTAATGATGTATTTCAGAAAGTCTTCAGCGATCCGGCAGTTGTCGTCGAGGTCACAGAACGCCATCTCCGGCTCAACCATCCAGAACTCGGCCAGGTGGCGGGGGGTGTTGGAGTTCTCGGCCCGAAATGTCGGCCCAAAGGTGTAGACATTTGAGAAGGCCAGGGAAAAGATTTCGGCTTCGAGCTGGCCGCTGACCGTCAGAAAGACCGGCTGGCCAAAAAAGTCCTGGCTGTAATCGGGCTGCCCGGACGGGGTGCGGGGCAGATTGAGCAGGTCAAGCGTAGTGACGCCAAACATTTCGCCCGCCCCTTCGGCGTCTGCGCCAGTGATAATCGGGGTGTGGATATACACAAAGCCCCGCTCCTGAAAAAAGCGATGAACGGCAAACGAGAGCGCGTTGCGGACCCGAAAGACAGCCCCAAAGGTATTGCTGCGCGGTCGCAGGTGGGCGATATCGCGCAAGAACTCCATGCTGTGGCCCTTTTTCTGGAGTGGATAGCTGGCCGCGTCCGCGGAGCCGTAGACCGTGATGGCGTGGGCGTGCAGTTCAAGAGCCTGGCCTTTGCCGGGAGACGCTACGAGCTCGCCGCTGACCCGGACACACGAGCCGGTGCTTGCACGGCTGAGTGTGGCGTCGGCAATCCGGCCGGCCTCGGCCACGACCTGGAGCGTCTCAAAACACGATCCGTCATTCAGTTGGAGGAAGTGGACGCGCTTGCTGCTGCGGTGGGTTCTGACCCATCCACACGCCTCAACTGCTGTGCCGACCGGCTTGGCCAGGAGGTCCCGTATTGCCCTGCCTGTCTCGATCATCCCGCGACTCCTTGTTGTGACCCATATAGTACGCGGTGCCAGGGGGAAGGACAATCGTCAAGGCAATGAGAGGGGTTGACAAGGAAGTTCTTCATTGACGGCCAGGACGAGTCTGTCAGGTTTCGGACTCCGTGGAGCAGGAGCCGCAGCCGGGCCGGGCTGGCTACTTTCCAACAGTGAAGGAGATGAGACGTGACAAGCCCCAACTTCAAGAACCGGACGCTGTGGACCGGCGATAATCTGGACATTCTGCGGGGGATGAGCTCGGAGAGTGTGGACCTGATTTACCTTTTTCGCATAGCGTCAATTGCCGAGAACGGACAAAAGCGGAATTGTTCACCACCTTGAAACTTACCCTGCAAGAAGCCTTGGAGCTCAACCGGCGGGAAGCGTGCGAGGCCGCCGGCGAGGGGTTTGAAAAAACGTCCATCACCGTATGACACGCGCGGAATTTTTCAGTAGATGACCTGCTCTTCGGTCAGCTGGGCGACCTCCTGCTCGCTCAGGCCCAGGATTTCCCCAAAGACATAGGCGTTGTGCTGGCCCATGACCGGGGCCGGCCAGCGCAAGGCCCCCGGCGTTTTGGACAGGTGAAATTGATGGCCTTCATACGGAGAAGGCCCCATCTCCTGGTGGTCAAGGTATTGAAACATACCCCAGGCGGCCAAGCGGGGGTCCTGGTGCAGGTCAAGGCAGTTCTGGACCACGCCGGCCGGCACGCCGGCCCGCTGCAAACGGTCTGCCGCGGCCTCTGCTTCCTGCTCCGTGGCCCAGGCCGCCAGCAACTCGTCAAGGGCCGGGGCGTGCTCAAGGCGGAGGGTCTGGGTGCTGAAACGCGCCTCGCCGCCCCAAGAAGGGCTACACAGTGCCCGGAGCAAGCCCTGCCATTGCGCGTCACTGCTGACCGAGACGGCCAGCCAGCGGTCTTCTCCCTGACAGCGGTAGACCGCGTGCGGGGCGGACCGAAACGAGCGGTTGCCGTCGCGGTTCAGCACCCGGCTGTTCACCTGGTAGTCAAGCAGGGCCGGCGACAGAAAGTGCAAGGCGGCTTCGTACTGGGCCATGTCGATGTACTGGCCCTTGCCGGTCCGCCGCCGATAGTCAAGCGCGGCCATGAGCGCGGTCGCCCCAAAGCGGGGGGCAATGAAGTCGGTGTAGGCACCGTAGGGCGGGGCCGGGTCATGGTCGGGCCAGCCCGAGATATGGTAGAAGCCGGTCAGCGAGGCCATCAGATTGCCAAAACCCGGATACAGCGCGTGCGGTCCGGTCTGGCCCTGCTGACAGGTTGAGAGCATGATCAGCGCCGGGTTTATGTTGCGCAGGTTGTCGTAGTCCAGCCCCCAGTTGCGCATCGCCTTGGGGGTGAAACTCTCAACCACAACATCGGCCCAGGCGACCAGTTGCCTGGCCAATTCTCTGGCTCTGGGCTTGCTGAGATCGAGGGTGATGCCGTACTTGCTGGTGTTGAAACTGGCAAAGAACTGGCTGCGGTTGAGACCCGGCTCACCGTCCGTCCAGGGCGGGGCCTGGCGCAGAATATCGGGCCGGGCGTGCGACTCAACCCGGACGACTGTCGCCCCGTGGTCGGCCAGGTATTTGGCGGTAATCGGACCAACGCCGACCCAGGCGAAGTCGGCGACCCTGATGCCTTCAAATGCGTAGCGACGCTCCATAGTCTGCCTCCGCTGAAATCAGATCGCTCCGACCGACCGCAGGCGGGCGAGCCGGTGGCGGCTGTAGCCGAGTAGGCCGGTGTACACCTCGGTGTTGTGCTCGCCGATATGCGGGGCACGGCCGGCCACCGACAGCGGGGTACGACTCAGTTTGGCGAATGGACCCGGGTAGGGAATCGTCTCGCCCAGGTCTTCGTGCTCAACCGGCACAAAAAAGTTGCGGGCGGCCAACTGCTCGCTGGCGGTAATGTCCGCCACGGTGGCAACCGGGGCGAGCAGGATGCGCCGCTCCAGGGCCCCGGCGTAGATCTCGGCCTTAGTCATGGTTTTCAGAAAGGCGCTAATGGCCGACTCAATGGCGTCAATCTCCCGCTGGACTTCGTTGCCCCTGGCGTTCATAAATGTCGCCGGCCCCCACTGGGTCCAGTCTTTGTCCAACATCCACTGCGGGGCCATGCCCTTTTCGTCCATCCAGCCAAGAAAGGCTTTGAGCGACGGGGTCAGCGGGCCGCCGGCGACCAGGAGGGTGATATAACCGTCTTTGCAGGCAAAGACGAGACGCTGGCGCATGCCCTCAGAGCCGGCAAAAACGCCGTTCCGCTCGACCGAGTTGCCGTGCAGAATGGGAAACGCCTGCTCGTTCATCAGCGTCCAGACCACGCAGGCCTGCATATTGACCACAACGTGCTGGCCCTGTCCGCTCAGCTCGCGCGGGTAGTGGGCGGTCATGGAGCCGACCGCGGCTTCGGCGCTGGCGTGAAAATAGCTCTGCAACAGGTTGATGCGGACAGGCCCGCGGTCCTTCTCGCCCATAATGGCCATGCCCCCGCCGGTTGCCCAGGCGATCAGATCGTCGGCCTGCTGGCTGCGGCCCGCTTGGGTGTCGCCAAACGGGGTGATGGAGGTCAGGATGATGCGCGGGTTGTGCCGCGCCAGCGCCTCATAGCCCAGCCCCAGTTCATCCAGATAGCCGACCGGAAAGGTCTCGATCACAAAGTCCGAGATGGCGGTCAGCGCCAGGAAAACGGCCCGCCCGTCCGCGCGTGTCAGGTCGAGGGTGATCCCCTTTTTCCCGGCGTTGTAGGCGAACCAGAACAGGCTTTTCTCGGGGTCTGCCTCGTCGTGGTAGAACGGCGGCAGGGTCCGAGCCGCATCGCCGCCCGGCGGCTCCATCTTAATCACCTCAGCGCCCATGTCGGCAAACATTTTTCCGCACAACATGCCTTTTTCGTCGCTCAGGTCAAGGACACGGTAGCCGGCCATCAGTGCGCTGGGCGGCGGACCGTTTGGGGCGGATGTCGTCATCGCGTGGCTCCTTGTGTTGGATGTCATGGTGGGCCGGCGACCCGGGCAGCGGGCAAACTGTACGGCTGAACCGCCCTCTGAGTCAAGCGGCGCATGGACGCGCTGCCTCAGGGCAGGAGGGCGATAATCCGCACGGGTGCCCCCGAGCCGCCGGCGATTTTCATCGGCAGGGCGATCAGCAGCGCCCCGGTTGGCGGCAGCCGGTCGAGGTTGGCCACATTCTCCAGCCCGGGCAGGTTGGCCGCGTGAACGAGCCGGTGCGCCCCAAAGTCGGACGACTGGCCATAATCAAGACTCGGCGTATCGACACCAAGCGCGTCAACGCTGCGCTGGGAGACGAGAAAGCGGGCGGCCTCGTCGGAGAAGCCCGGAAAGTGCAGATTGGCCACATCGCCGGGCCGGTCGGTGCCGAGGTAGCGCTTTTTATCCGGCCAGCGTTTGCCCCATCCACTCCGCATCAGAACGATGGCCCCGGCCGTGATGGGACCGTGGGCGCTCTCCCAGGCCGTGATATCGGCCACGCTCAGCCGATAATCGGGGTTGGCCGCGGCCTGAGCCTCGACATCAATCACGACTGCCGGGCCGATGAGCTGTTGAACCGGCACTTCGGCCGCGGTCCGCCGACCCTCAGCAAAATGGATCGGGGCGTCCATATGGGTGCCGCCGTGCTCGGCCAGGCAGATATTATTGGCCGCATACCAGTAGCCGGCCGCGGTTTTGCCGGCGGCGACAACCTCGTGTTGAAACGGCTTGGCCGTTGGCCAGAAGACCGTGTTTTCATCGAACGCATAGGTAAGGTCAATCACCTTGTTGTCATCTATATCCCAGCCGGCCCACAATCCAGGGGCCGACAGCCAGCCGCTCAGGATGACGGACAGGGTACAAATGCCACGGATTTTCAGACAGCCCAGCATACGCTTCCCTCCTGTGTGTGCTGCCATAGCGTATGGACGGCCAGCCCACAAGCGAGGTCGCGATTGACAAACCCGAGGCACCGGCAGGATAATCGGGTTCCCTGTTCACCCTCGGCTCCTCGCCCTGAGCAGAGAAGGAGGAAGCAATGGTTCGGGAGTATACATTCCCCCAGTTGGAAAACGTGATTTTTGGGGCCGGCGGGCTCGATCGCGTGCCCGGCGAGCTCGACCGTTTTGGCAAGCGCCGCGCCCTTGTCCTGACCGGCCACAGCCTGCCGACCACAACCGATTTGGTCCACAAATGTGAAGCCCTGCTCGGCGAGCGCTGGGCCGGAACGTATACTGGCTGCAAACAGCATGTGCCGAGCCACACGGTTGACGAAGCCCTGGCTCTGGCCCGCGAGCGTGGGGCGGATTCCATCATCAGCTTTGGCGGCGGCAGCCCGATTGACACCGCCAAAATTGTTGCCCTGGAACTGTTGGAAGACGGCCAGAGCCAGGCCGATATGCCCCAGATCGCCATCTCGACAACCCTGTCCGCGGGGGAATTCACCCCTTTTGCCGGGATTACCGATGAGGAGACGCGGGTGAAAGGGCTGCGGGTTGATCCTCGGATCGTGCCCAAAACGGTCGTGCTTGACCCCCAGGTGACCCTGCCGACCCCCCGGCAGCTCTGGACGGCCACCGGCATTAAGGCGCTTGACCACGCCATTGAGGCCCTGTGGTCGGTCAACCCCCAGCCGGTGTCGGACGCACTGGCCATGGAAGCGATTCGGAAGCTGCACATCTCGCTGCCCCTGTCGGTGCAGGAGCCCGACAATGTTGAGGCCCGCGGCGAGTGCCAGGTGGCGGCTTGGCTGTCCATTTTTGGCCTGGGCAATGTCGGCGTCCGCCTGAGCCATATCTTCGGCCATCAGATCGGCGCACGCTGGGACGTGCCGCACGGGGTGACATCGTGCATCACCATTCCCCACTGCATGCGTTTTCTGGCCCCGCAAACCCTGGAGCAGCAGGCCAAGATCGCCGATGCGCTCGGCATCCAGACCAAGGGGCGCTCGCTCGAAGCGGTCGCGGCTGAGGCCGCCGAGGTGGTAGAGGGGTTTATCGACAGCTTTGACCTGCCCCGCCGGCTGCGGGATGTCGGGGCTAGAGAAGATGAGCTATCGGTCGTGGCCGGGGCGGTGATTGAAGAAAGCTCGCTGTGGCACAAGCAGCAGGGGGCTGAAGAAGCCATGCTGGGGCTGCTCAGAGCGATGTGGTAGGCGCTCACGCCTCTAAGGAGCGGACAGGCCGCACCTCACTCCACATCTTATCTACGAGCCGCCGCGTTTGACCCCGGTCAAATTGGCTGGCTGGGCGGACTGGCCACCGGTGGCCTGATTATTCTCTCGTGTATGGAGCTCTGCCTTACAACGGCGTCTGGAAGAGCGCGGGGCGGGCTGTGCGGGCTGAGACGGGCCGTCCCGTTTGTGATTCCCACACGGGTTCAGTGCTTCAGCCTTATTCTGGGCGGTTCGCTGCCGAGCCGTTCGGGTTCAGTATCCAGCCAGCTCAGGTCGTAGCCGACCCGATCGCGGAGCGCCTCCAGCGCTACCCCGGCACAGCCGTCTGGCAGTGGGCCGAGTGTCTCCAGCCCCAGCTCCAGCATGTTCCGTCTGCCCGGATAGCCCTGTGCGCATTTGTGGTAGCCAACCGCAATCCGGATCAGGCCGATGAACAGCCGCCAGGTGTTGTCGTCATGCTCGACCTCATCAAGCGCTTCTTCGAGATGCTCGTGGGCCTCAAAATACCGTCCAGAATTAAAGTCCTTGATCGCCCGCAGCAGGGATGGGTGGTAGCGCATGGTTCGCTACTATAGCTTTTCTTTCTCGCAGAGAAAGTGCTAAGGGAAGGGAAAAGGAGGGATGCGCTATGGCAAACCTTGCCGAACTGTGTACTAGGACCATGACCGAAGTTGCCGCGCTGATCCAGAGCAAACAGGTCTCGCCGGTGGAGCTGACCCGGGCCATACTGGGCCGCATTGAAGCCCTTGACGGCAAGCTGCACAGCTATATCACGGTCAGCGCGGATTTTGCCCTGGAGCAGGCCCGGGCCGCCGAGCAGGAGATCACGGCCGGGACCTACCGGGGACCCTTGCACGGCATCCCGATTGCCGTCAAAGACCTGTGTTTCACCAAGGGTATTCGCACCACATGCGCGTCGAAGATTCTGGCCGACTGGGTACCCGACTACAACGCCACGGTCATTGACAAACTGTACGCCGCGGGCGCAGTGCTGCTGGGCAAACTGGGTATGACAGAGTTTGCCCTGTCCGGCTATCATCCCTCCGTACAACCCCCGCGTAACCCGTGGAATCCCGACCACTGGCCGGGCGCGTCATCGAGCGGTTCCGGGGCTGCCACAGCCGCCTCGTTGTGCTTTGGCTCGCTCGGCTCAGATACCGGCGGTTCCATTCGTTTTCCGTCCGCAGCGTGCGGCATTGTAGGCATCAAACAGACCTATGGCCGGGTCAGCCGCTACGGCGTGTTTCCGCTCGGCGAGACGCTCGACCATGTGGGGCCGATGACGCGCAGCGTGGCCGATGCGGCACTTATGCTGCGGGTAATTGCCGGCTTTGATCCGAACGATCCAACCACCCGGCGGGAATCAGTCCGCGACTATCTGGACCTGCTTGGTAACGGGGTCAGGGCGCTGCGGGTCGGCGTTGATGAAGCCTACTGCACACAGGGCGTGCAAGCCGAGGTCAGCCAAGCCGTCCTGGCAACGGTCAAGGTGTTGCAGGATTTGGGCGCTGAGATCCGCGAGGTAAAGGTGAGCGGGATTAACACCGAGGCGTTGGACGCCTGGTTTACAATCTGTGCCGCGGAGGCGGCCGCCGCCCACGCCGAGACTTACCCGGCGCGGGCCGACGACTACGGGCCGACCTTCCGGTCTTTTCTGGAGGAAGGGGTCAAGGTCAGCGGGGCAGACTATGTGAAAGCCTCTATCATCCGCCAGGGTGTGTGCCGCATGATTGACAACCTGTGGCAAGAGGTTGATCTGTTGCTGTGTCCGTCAATGCCCAGCGCGCCCGTTTCCCTATCGGAGTTTTCTCCCCACGCTCCCCTGTCCCGAGCGGCCGCCGGCGGTCTGCTGCGTCACACCGCGCCGTTTGATTTTTCGGGCAGCCCGACCATCTCGGTTCCGTGTGGCTTCAACTCGGAGGGGCTGCCGCTGAGTCTCCAACTCGTTGGCCGGCACGGTGAGGAGGGCACCGTCATACAGGCCGGCCATGCCTATGAGCAGGCCACCGAGTGGCATACCCATCATCCGCCGGTTGAGGGCTAGGCGCACGGCTCACCGTCTGGCCTGAGAATTCAGGTCTCGCCCCGGTGCAGCGTGCCCTGTTTATACAGGGCGTCAAGACTGTCCGGCGAGCGGCCCAGATAGCGGCCCAAGACCTCATCGTTGTGCTCGCCCAGAAACGGCGCTTCAAGCGCAAGGCTGTCTGGAAAGGCCGAGAACTTGAGAGGAAAGCCGGGGATAGTCACCTCGCCCAGAATCCGGTCAGGGACTTGGCGGACCATCTTGCGGGCGGTGAAATACGGGTGCGACACCGTCTCCTCAATTGACAGGACCGGGCCGGCCGGCACCCGATGGTCGGCCAGGGCTTTGAGCGCCGCCTCATCGGTCGGGAAAGATTGCAGCCAGGCTTCGATCATGGCGATCAACTCCTCCTTATGTTTGGCCCGCCGGCCGGCTGAGGAAAAGCGCGGGTCGTCGCTCAGCTCCGGCCGGCCCAGCGCCCGGGCCACATTCGGCCACTGGCGGTTGAGGGCCAGAATCACCAGATAGCCCTCCGGGCCTTTGAACACCCCCTGGGGGCACGACAGCCGGTGGTGAATGCCAAACCGCAGCGGCGTATAGGCCCCTTTGCTGGCCGCGTACAACTGCACCTCGACCGACTGCATATGGTAGAGGGCATCAACCATTGACAGGTCAATGTACTGCCCCTGGCCGGTGCGGTCGCGGTGCAGCAGGGCATAGCCGAGGGCGGCAAAGGCATGGACGCCGGCTACCCCGTCGGCAATCGCCACGCCGACAAAGCGGGGCGGGCCGTCCGGGTCGCCGGTCATGTGCATAATGCCCGAAAACGCCTGGGCAATATAATCGTAGCCGGTCAGGTGCGACATCGGCCCCTGGCGGCCAAAGGCCGAGATGGAGCACATGATGAGGCCGGGGTTGAGCTGCCTCAGTGCCTCATAGTCAAGGCCGCGGCGCTCGAGCACGCCCGGCCCGTAATTCTCAATCACCACATCCACATGGGGAATCAGCGTCCGGAGCAGTTCAATGGCTTCGGGCTTTTTGAAGTTGAGGCACAGGCTTTTCTTGCCCCGGTTCTGCTGAATGAAGTAGACGCTGCGGCCGTCCTTGAGAAATGGAATCGTGCGTGACGGGTCGCCGTGCTCGGCCTGCTCAACCTTGATGACCTCAGCCCCAAGCTCGGCCATCAGCCGGGTCGCGGTCGGCCCGGCCAGATATTGGGTGAAATCCAGAACAGTGACGCCGTCCAGCATGGGCGTCTGGCTTGCCTTGCGCATACGCTCTCCCTCCATGCCAGCCTGTATAGCGCACCGGGCGGCGTCTTGCCATTGTCTGGCCGGGCGGTCTATACGGAAGGACGCGGCGTGATATCAGAATCGACAGGAAGGCATCACGCTGTGTCCTGAAGGGCAGGGAGAGGAGGCTGACGGCATGACAGGCGCAGAGAAAGCCGTCAAACACCTGGAGATGATCCAAGCCCTCGTTAACCGTTGGGGGGCAACTCCTTCCAGCTCAAAGCCTGGAGTATGGCCCTCATTGCGGTGGCAATATGGATGTGATGAAACACCGGGATACGCCCCAAGGCAGCTGGGAGGCCGCTCTTTTTTCGGTCACGCTTCTTATTTTCTACTCAGGTAGAAGTTCTGTTCACCGTGTTGGTGTTTGCAATACGCTGAGACAGGACGGGTCCTCCAGCAGACCGGAGCACGGGTGACGCTGGTTGGAAAACATCTCGACACGGGAGAGCGAGTATGAAAATCCCAGGATGGCTCTGGATGGCCGCTGCTGGCGTGCTGGTGCTGGCTTGGCTCGAATGGACAAGGCCGGACAGCGAGCCGCCGCCGTCACGCGCGGTTGTGTTCTTTAATGCGGCCGGCTCGGGGAATGTGGCAACCCTTGAGAACCTGCTCAACAGCGGGATGGACGTGAACGCCAAAGACGACAGCTTTGGCCATACGGCGCTGATTATCGCCTCACGCCGTGGACATCTGCCTGTTGTTGAGCTGCTGCTGGCAAAAGGGGCGGATGTCAACGCCACCGATAATTATGGCAATACGGCCCTGCGCTGGGCGCTGAGGGCCAATAAAGGCGAGGCCCAGGCGGTTGTTCAACGGCTCAAGCAGGCCGGGGCGGTCGAGCCGGACCGGGCCGGGCGCTTGCCCGAGGTTGCCTGGCCTCTTGTTTCCCTGCTAGCCTCAATACCCGACAGGCCCGTGCCTGGGAGCGGGATAATACGACAGACAGGAGGAGTGTGATGAGTGCGCCGGTATACGTGTTGGGCGGATATCAGACCGATTTTGCCCGCAACTGGATGAAAGAAGGCCAGACCATTGTTGAGATGATGCAGGAGTCGGTCTCGGAAGGTTTCACCGCGACCGGGCTTGAGCCGCAGGACATTGATGTGGCTCATGTCGGGAATTTTGCCGCGGAACTGTACTGCAAACAGGGCCACCTCGGTGCTTTTCTGGCCGAGATAAACCCGGCTCTGTCCGGCATTCCGACCTCGCGTCACGAAGCCGCCTGCGCCTCCGGGAGCGTGTCGATGCTGATGGCCTCGGCCGAGATTGAGGCCGGCCGCTATGACCTCACCCTGGTTGTCGGGGTGGAACAGATGAAGACGGTTGACCCTGCCACCGGCGGGGATTTTCTCGGCACCGCGGCTTGGTACGAGCGGGAGGCTAAAGGCGTGGCGTTTGCCTTTCCCAAGCTGTTCGGCCAGTTGGGCGACGTGTATGAGGAGCGCTACGGCCTCAAGGAGGAGCACCTGACCCGGATTGCCGAGATCAACTACACCAACGCCCGTCGCAACCCCCAGGCCCAGACCCGGGGCTGGTTTCCAGACGAGAGCCAGGACCTGTCTTCGGGCAAGTATGTCAATCCGGTGGCCGGCCGGCTGCGGGTGCGCGACTGCTCCCAGGTGACGGATGGGGCGAGTGCAATTTTTCTGGCTTCGGCGGCCTTCACCAAACACTACGCCGACCGTCACGGCCTGAGCCCGGACCGCATCCCGCGGCTGCTCGGCTGGGGACACCGCACTGCACCAATCAGGTTTGAGACCAAGATGGCCGAGAGCACGGACAATCCGTACATCCTGCCCCATACCCGGCGGGCGATTGTCGATGCCTTTGAGCGGGCCGGGTTGCCGGATGTGTGGAGTGTACAGGGCATTGAGACCCACGACTGTTTCACCACCTCTGAGTACATGGCGATTGACCACTTTGGCCTGACCCGGCCCGGCGAGTCGTGGCAGGCGGTTGAGGAGGGCGTGATTGAGTTCGGCGGCACGCTGCCCATCAACGCCAGCGGGGGTCTGATTGGCTGTGGGCATCCGGTCGGCGCGACCGGCGTCCGTCAGGCGTTTGACGCCTATAAGCAGGTCACACAGCAGGCCGGCGACTACCAGATTGACGGTGCCCGGAAAATTGCGACGCTCAACATCGGCGGTTCAGGCACAACCAGTGTGGCCCTGGTGATCGGCCACTAAGCCCTAGCCTTGGCCAGGATAGACGACGACGCGCCGAAAGGGGTCTTCGCCCTCGCTCTGTGAGCGTAAGCCATAGCTTTTCACCAGTTCGTGCTGGAGGCGTCGCAGGCGGGGAGGCTGGGGGGAGAGTTCGAATGCGTGGCGGTGTTCCAGGACTTGCTCAACAAGGGCTTCGGCTTCATTCAGGGCTGCCTGGTCTTCGGGAGAGGCCGCGGCCAGTTGATCTCGCAGAAACCTGCCCATCTGGAGCAGCGTATCGTTGCGCAGGGTATACAGCGGCAGGCCGTGGGTCACGAGCAGACGCAGCTCTTTGGGTTGGCGTTTGAGCTGGCCTCTGACGGTCAGCAGGACATCGGCCTGATTGGCCTTGGAGACGACCCGGGCCGGGGCGTTCAGGTCACGAATGGTCTGCTCCAGGCGGTGCCGGTTCACCCCGTAGGGAAAGATGCGGAGTGGCTTGCCGGGCGTAGCGTGGTGTGGCGGACCGTCCAAGGCCGCCTCGCCGGACGCCGGCAGGGGGTCGGCAGGACAGACCTCAATCTGGCCGTCGGCGAGTCGGGTGCGTCGCTCGCCTGCGGGCGGACGGCCGCGCAAAAAGCTGTCGACGGCAGCCCTTACCTCGGGATGAATCGTAAAATGGGAGCGGTCATGAATTTCGATCACCACGTCGAATGTTGGTAGGGCTTTGCGTTCCAGGACCGTTTTCTGCGTCCCGCGTCTGCGGGCTTCCAGGTCGCCCAGGGTGACGGACTGGACGCCCCCGATCAGGTCGGCCAGGGTCGGGTTTTGGATCAGATTGTCCAGCTCGCTGCCGTGTGCCGTGGCAATGAGCCGCACGCCTCGCTCTGCAATGGTGCGGGCGGCGTTGGCTTCGGCCTCAGTCCCAATTTCATCGACCACAATGACCTCGGGCATATGATTTTCAACCGCCTCGATCATCACCTGATGCTGGAGGTCAGGTGCAGGCACCTGCATGCGTCGCGCCCGACCGATCCCAGGGTGAGGAATATCCCCATCACCGGCAATCTCGTTTGAGGTATCAACCACAATGACCCGTCTGTCCGCTTCATCGGCCAGCACCCGGGCCACCTCGCGCAGCAGGGTTGTTTTGCCAACCCCGGGCGGGCCGAGCAGCAGAATGCCTTTTCTGTCTTCGGTGATCAGGTCTTTGACAATACGCACCGTGCCGAAGACCGCCCGGCCGACCCGGCAGGTGAGACCGATCACCCCTCCGGTCCGGTTACGGATGGCTGAAATGCGGTGCAGGGTGCGGGGAATGCCGGCCCGATTATCGTGGGTGAACTGGCCGACCCGGCTGGCGGTAAAGGCGAGGTCAGCCTGGCTGACCGGGGCCTTGAGCAGGAAGCGGGTCCTGTCCGGGTAGCGGGCTTCGGGCTGGCGGCCGAGGTCAAGGATGACCTCGAGCAGGCTCTCAAGGGCAGGGTCGCCGAGGAGGGCTTCACGAACCTCGGATGGCAGGACATCAAGCAACAGGTCAAGGTTCTCTACGACCTCTGCGCCGGCGGTCTGGTGGGCGACACTGGGGTGGGTCATGTCGAGGGCTGGCTCTCAGCGAGAGACAGCTGAGGACGGGCTGGAGTACATCGCTTCAATCTGTTCCTGGCGGGTCTTGAGGACGTGGCGGCGTTTGATCTTGAGCGTTGGGGTCAGCTCTCCCTGGTCCTGAGAAAAGGGTTGGCTGAGGACGCTGAACTGGCGTATCCGGGCCGGTATCGGCAGGGTGGTATTGAGGGCGTTGACCCGGCGGCGAAACAGGCTCTGGACGGTCTGGTGGCTGAGGACGGCCGGCCAGTCGCCCGACACGCCACTCTTGCGTGCCAGGGTCTCGACGAGGGTCTGGTTGGGGACGAGCAGGGCGGTGATAAACGGCCGCTTGTCGCCGATGAGACAGGCTTCTTCGATCAGCGGGTCCTGTTTGAGGGCGTTCTCAATCGGCTGGGGTGCGATATTCTCCCCGGAGTCGGTAATAATCAGGTCTTTCTTACGGTCGGTGATGGTGATGAAGCCGTCGGCGTCAATATGACCGATGTCGCCGGTGTGCAGCCAGCCGCCGGCGTCAATGGTGGCCGCGGTGTCCTCGGGCCGCCGGTAATACCCGGCCATGATGTTTGGGCCGCGGGCGCAGAGCTCCCCATCCGCGGCAATTTTCACTTCGACCTGCGGAAAGGCCAGCCCGACTGTGCCGAGACGGGTCTGGCCAGGCCGGTTGCAGGAGATGACCGGCCCGGCTTCGGTCAGGCCATAGCCCTCGTACACGGTAATGCCGACTCCGTAGAAGAAACGGGCGATCTCGGCGTTGAGCGGTGCGCCGCCCGAGACCAGAAAGCGAATGCGCCCGCCCAGCGTCTGGCGGAGTTTCTGGAACACCAGGCGGTCAAGGAGGTGGAGTTGCAGACCTTGCAGGGCCGGAATCGCCTGCTCTTCCACCCGCCTCGTCCCGACGGCTCTGCCCAGGGCCAGGGCCCAGGCCAGAATCTGGCGCTTGGCAAAGCCGGCGCTTTCCCGTTCGCCGACCACACGGCGGTAGACCAGCTCCAGGACGCGCGGTACACAGCACAGCAGGGTCGGTCTGATCTCGGCCAAGTCCCGCAGCAGACTGACTGTTCCGCCGCCGTAGGCGATGCTGCTGCCGATGTACAGGGATGTGTACAGCCCGCCGGTGCGTTCAAAGCCGTGCGACAGGGGCAGGAAGGACAGGGCGGTGTCGTCCGCGCTGAGCGGCAGGACCTGGCTGCCGGCCTGCGCATTGCTCAGCATATTGCGGTGACTCAGCATCACCCCTTTGGGGAAGCCGGTTGTGCCCGAGGTGTAGATGATGGTCGCCAGCCCGGGGTCGGCGACCAGTTGCTGCCGGTCCGGGTGTCGCTCGCCGAGCGCCAGCAGTTCGGCAAAACGGCAGGTGGTGAGGGACCCGGACTCGGGCGGCCGGGCGTCGGGGTCAAGCAGGATCAGGTGCGACAGCTTGGGCAGCTCGGGGGCGATTTCCAGGACCTTGTCCAGTTGGCCGCGACCGGACACGGCCAGAAAGCTGGCCCCGGAATCGTTGAGAATATAGGCCAGGTCCTGGCCGGGGCTGGACAGGTAGAGCGGCACATCGACGCCGCCCAGATACAGACAGGCCAGGTCCATGATGGGCCATTCGGGTTGGTTCTCGGCCAGCAGGGCCAAACGGTCCCCGGCCTTAAAGCCCAGGGCGGCCAGGCCGTGGGCGGCGCGGATAATCTGTTCGGCCAGCTGCTGCCACGACATCTCTTCCCACTGATCGCGACGTTTACGCAGAAAGACGCGGCGGGAAGTGCGGCGGTCGGCCTGTTCCAAGACCATGCTGGCAAGAGAGGTCGGTATCATGCTGTTTCCTCAAGACCGGAGTTGGACAAAGGAGCGGAGGGGCGACCCGGTGGGGCTGCCCTGGTAGTTCACCCCAGAGGAATCCCGTAATCACCCGCAGATTTAATCCAAAGCTCCTCGGATATAATAGAGGCGATAGCGCTTCGCGTTCTCACTATTCCCCGGCTCGCTCAGGCCGGCCGTGGTCTGGTTCCCTCCCTCTGTGACGGTGTAGTGCGCTTCGTCGCGCCGCCGTTCCAATGTTATAGACGGGTTCCTTTTCAATTGGTCGTCGCGAGTGCTGGACAGGTTCGGTTCAGGTCGCAACTTGCTTGAGAAAGCCGCGCAGGTCAGCGTTGAAATCGGCCGGCCTCTCAAGCTGATAGAAATGCCCCACCTCGTCCAGGACCTTGATCCGGGCGTTGGGGATGTGGTCGGCCAGGAACTGATTGACCTCAACCGGGGTGGCTTGGTCTTCCCGGCCAGCGTAAATCCGGGTGGGTTTGTCAATGGAGGTGAGTTGCTCAGCGATGTTCCAGTTGAAGACCCCGTTGGGGTCGCCGGCCGAGGCAAAGAAGACGTGCTTGGGGAAGTTGTCGTCAACCATGAACTTGGCCTTGATGAGGTCCAGCACTTCGGGCCGCTCGCGTTTGGTCCGGGCCGCAACCGCGCCTTCCATCAGGCCGCTGAACGCGCCGGTGAGGTCGTCCTGAAACGCCTGGCCGGCTTCGGGCGGCATAGTGGCGGACAAGTTTGTCCCGCTGCTGACAATCATGTTGCCTAGGACCCGGTCGGGAAAATCGAGGTTGAACTGCATGGCGATCATGCCCCCGATCGAGTTACCGACCAGAACGGCTTTGTCGATCGTCAGCTGGTCGAGAACCGCGGCCACATCGGCCGCCATCTCGCCAATGGCATAGCCCTGCCGGGGCTTGTCCGAGCGGCCGTGGCCGCGGTGGTCAATCGTCACGCACTGATAGTCCTGGGCAAAGGTATAGGTCTGGAAGTACCAGATATTGCCGTTGGTCGAGAAGGGGTGCAGGAAGACCAGCGGGGTCCCCTGACCGTGGCTCTCATAATACACGCTGACGTCGTTGCGCCGGATATGGGGCATAGGAAAATCCTCCTTATTGATTGGAAATGTATCCCCCCTGTAGCATACCGGGCCGGCCAAAGCCAAGCGGCCGACGGGCGGCTTGACACCGCCCCGGCAGAGTGTGAGAAAAGGGCTTGGCCGGACCGGACCGGCATTTTTGCGGGATTTTGCAGGAGGGACACCATGCAGATCGTCACTGAACGAGCACACGTCACCGTCGCTGCCCAGACCATGGGGGCTTATCTGGCCCGGCCCAGCCAGCCGGGAAGCTATCCGGGAGTGTTGGTGTTTATGGAAATTTTTGGGGTGAATGCCCACATTCGTGAGGTCACTGAGCGCGTTGCTGCCGAGGGCTATGTAGCCCTGGCACCGGATTTTTTCCATCGCACCGGCCCCGGTGTGGAGTACGGCTATGACGAGACCGGCATGAGCGAGGGCCTGAAGTTGCTCGGCCAGCTCAAGGCCGACGACATGATCGCCGACGCCCGGGCCAGCATTGCTTTTCTCAAGCGCAAGGCCTATGTGCGGGGCGACCGGATCGGGGCGGTCGGCTTTTGTGTCGGCGGCCATATGACCTATCTGACGGCCTGCGAGACGGATGTGCAAGCTGCGGCCAGTTTTTACGGCGGCGGGATTGCCGGGCCGCAGGGCTTTGGCAGCGCTCCGTCTACCATAAGCCGGACGAGCAAAATCCGCGGGAAGATCGTGTGTCTGTTTGGTGAAAAGGACGCGGCCATTCCGCTGGAGCAGGTCGATGCCATCCGGGCCGAGTTGAACACGCAGCGTATCCCGAATGAGGTCGTGGTCTATCCGGGTGCCGAGCACGGCTTTTTCTGTAACCAGCGCGGGTCGTACAACAAAGCCGCGGCCGACGACGCCTGGGAAAGGGTCAAGGCCCTGTTTGCGGCCGAGTTAGCCGGCTGAAACGTGCGGCCCGCGCGTCCAATTCCAAGCGAGTGAGGAGCCTGTGGGTGTACTGGAGGGAAAAGTCGCCATTGTCACCGGTGCCGGGCGACTGCGCGGCATTGGCCGGGCGGCCGCGGTGGCCCTGGCTGAGCTGGGTGCCGGGCTGGTTGTGACCGGGACCGGGCGTGACCCGTCTCGCTACCCGGACGATGAGAAGGCGGTTGGCTGGCGCGATATTGAAAGCGTGGCCGAGCAGGTCCGGGAGCGGGGCCAACGCTGCCTGCCGCTGGTTGCCAATATCGCCGACAGCGCCGATGTTCACCGCACGCTTGAAGCGACGCTGGAGGAGTTTGGTCGGATTGATATCCTGATTAATAATGCCGCTACCGCCCGTGGGCCGGACCGGGTGCCGCTGACCGAGCTGTCCGAACGGCTGTGGCGTCAAGTGCTTGAGGTCAAGCTGACGGGGAGCTTTTTGATGAGTCAGGCCGTGATCCCGCACTTGGTCAAGCAGGCGCAGGGGGGGAGTATTGTGAATATCTCTTCAATTGCCGGCAAGCGTGGTATGCCGAATATGGCCGCCTATTGCACTGCAAATGCCGGCATCCAGGGCTTCAGCCAGGCCCTGGCGATGGAGCTGGCCCCGCATCAGATTCGCGTCAACGCGGTCTGTCCGGGCGTGATTGACACCTCACGGATGGATGATTTGGGCCGCGAAGAGCGCTGGGAGGCGACGATTCAGCAGTTGATTCCGCTCAAGCGGGCGGGCAGCGATGAAGAGGTCGGGAAGTTTATCGCCTATCTGTGTACCCCTGAGGCCTCGTACATCACCGGCCAGTCGCTCAACATCGACGGTGGTGTGGTCATGTGGTAGGGCGCACGACCAGGATATCCCGCCGGGCATCCACCTGACCGATGGTGACCCGCAGCCTGGTGCCCAGCCCGGGGCGGGGCGACAGGTTCAGCGGCACAACCAGCAGGGTGTCTGCAAGCTCGACAAAGGAGCGGCCGTGCAATGCTCGCACGACTTGGCCATCAACCTGCTGACCGACCCGGTCCTCCAGAGAGCGTAGCAACCAGTAGCGGGTGCTCTCCCGCTCACAGCGTTTTGAGGCCGCGCTCGATTCCTGTGCCCCGGCGGCGACAAGCTGGAGGCGTTCCTCGTCAAACAGGGCAGTGCCGTGTTCAAGGTGGTGCTTGATTTGGTGGTGCATCTGCAGGTCGTGGTAACGTCGCAGCGGGGAGGTGACCTGGGTGTAGATATCAAGCCCGAGGGCGTTGTGCGGGGCCGGCACGGTGCCGCGCTGCGAAGGTTTCATCAAACGCCGAGCGGCGTGGATGTACACTTGGTGGGTCGGGCACTGGTCGGGGCTGGGAACGGCCTCGTCCGGGGGTGGCTGGCCAATATACAGCGCCGGCAGGCCGTGCCGCTGGCAGTAGCGGGCGGCAATTTCGTTGGCCAGAATCATGCACTCGCCAACCAGGTTACGAGCCGGAGAGTCGTTGGCTAAGACCGAGACCGTAATCTCGGGCCGGGCGTCTGTCGGGCTGTCGCTGACCCGGACCTTCACCTCGCTGCCCTCGATAATCACCGCCCCGTTTGCCACCCGTCGGGCGCGACGCCGCCGCGCCACGCTGCTGAGCCCCTGGAGGACGCTGGTATACGGATCGTCGCCTTCTGCTTCCAGCAGGGTGTCGGCCTCGACATAGGTCAGCCGCCGGGCCACGCGGATCACGCCCCGACAGATACGCTCGGCACACAGCTGACCGCGATCATCCAGGCTGGCGAAAAAACTCAGCACCGGCCGGTCTTGTCCGGCAACCAGGCTGGCGGTCTGTTGGCTGAGGGCAGGCGGGAGCAGGGGCAAGGTGACGCGGGGAAGATAGACCGTGGTGCCGCGCTGAAGGGCGGCGCGGTCGATTGCTCCGTCGGGCTGGACAAAAAAGCTGGCGTCAGCGATGTGGACCCCAATCAAGGGCCGGCCGTTTTCTTCGCCGAGACTCAGGGCGTCGTCAATATCGCTGGTCTCGGCGTCGTCAACCGTAAACGTTGACAGGGCTCTCAGGTCCAGATAACTCACCGGCTCGGGCGGAAAGGCCGGGACGGCCTCTGCCGCGCTGAGGACCTCGTCTGAAAAATGGGTCCGGATGTTGTAACGCAGCAGGCTCAGCTCCTCCTCAGCGTCCCAGACGCCAAGGGCGACTAAGAGTTGGAAGGCCACATCCCAGGGGTGGCCTTTGGCCCGAAAGCCGGTCTCGGCCAGGAGTTTGAGGGCCGGGGACTTTTTGTCATACTGCTCACCGTGGAGGACCAAGCCTTTGAGGAGGTCAATAAACCGCTCACTCCCGTCCGGCGGGGTCGGTGTCTCCGGTGCGGCCTCGGCGGCCTGTACCCAGGCGACAAACTCGGCCTGGGCCTGCCGGCGTTGGTGTTCCATGTCCTGTTGATGTCGTAGCTCCTCCACACTCCTGGCATCGCGCCGGACAAACTCACCGAGCTGCTTTTCCTTAAAGTACACGCCCTCATTCCACAGCGCGTCTAACACCCCGGCCACGGCCAGCGGCTCCTCACGAGGAACAACGAAGCCGGCCAGTTCCTGCCACGAAAACGTGTCGGTGTCTGCGTCCTGGAGCAGCTCCCAGAGTTCTTTGAGGTCGAGATTCTGGGCGTAGCTCACAACCTGCTGGCGCAACTCCTGGAAGCGTTTTTTGAGTTCCGCAGCCGGCTGGCCAGGGGAGACGGTCTGTCCACAGGCCAGCACAATGCGGTCTGGGACGAGGATGGACTTTTTGCCATCCTCGCCCACAATTTCGACCTGGGCCTTGCCCTTGCTGGTTGTCGTCGGGGGCGTATTGATAACCCCCAGGGCCAGCCGGCCGCGCTCACGGTAGACAATGACGGTTCCAATCTGCATAGTATGAATACATGACCGCTCTGTAAGGATTGTGTACACTATGCCCGCCGCCATGCTGCAAGTCAAAGTGATTGACAGTCTCGGCGAGGTTGAGCCGGCCGCCTGGGACGCGCTGCTCGGCGACGGCTCTCCCTTCCTTGAATGGGGCTGGCTGTCGAGCCTGGAAGAGTCGGGCTGCGTGGTGCCCAAGACTGGCTGGCAGCCCCAGCATGTGGTCGTCTACGAGGGCCAGCGGCTGGTCGCCGCCTGTCCCCTGTACCTCAAGGGCCACAGCATGGGCGAGTTTGTGTTTGACCACGGCTGGGCCGATGCCGCCCACCGGGCGGGTATTGAGTACTATCCCAAGATGTTGGTGGCCGCGCCGTTTACCCCGGCCACGGGCATACGTTTTCTGACCGCCCCAGGCAGCGACCGACACGCCTTGATCCAGCTGCTGGGCAAGACCTTACAGCAGCTCTGTCAGCAGAACACATTTTCTTCGGTCCACGTTAATTTCTGTCTGCCGGACGAGGCCGAGGCGCTCGGCGAGCTCGGCTACCTCAAGCGGATGGGCTTGCAGTATCAGTGGCTGAACTACGAGTATCAGACCTTTGACGATTATCTGGCCCATTTTCGCAATAAACGCCGCAATCAGATCAAGCGCGAAATGCGCGAGATGGACCAGCTTGGGGTGACGATCGAGGCCCACACTGGCGAGGAGATTACCGACGAGCTGTTCTCCTATATGTATCGGCTGTACAAAGCTCATATTGATAAGCTGTACTGGGGCCGGCAGTATCTGCGCGCCGGGTTTTTCGATCTCCTGGCCGAGCGATTTCGGAAAAACCTGTGTTTTGTGGCGGCCCGCCACCAGGGTGAGATTATTGCCGGCACAATCAACGTCCAGAAAAGCAGGGTGATGTACGGCCGCTATTGGGGCTGTTTTCACGAGTTGCGCCACCTGCACTTCAACGTCTGCTACTACGCGGCCATTGCCCACTGTATCCAAAACGGCCTGGTGCGCTTTGAACCCGGCGCGGGCGGAGACTTCAAGCGTCTGCGCGGCTTTGACCCCCAGCCGACGATCAGCATGCACTTCCTGGCCGAGCCGCGTTTCGCCGAGGCAGTGGGGCGCTTTCTTGAGCGGGAGCGCGACCAGGTGGACCAGACGATCGACTGGCTGCGGCAGGACAGTGAACTCAAGCTGGGGACCGGCGAGAGCCGGCTGCGGCCTCTCCGCCACGGAAAATTGGGCGGCGGCTGAGCGTGCCGCGTTGACAGCCACCGCCACACGGCGTAGTATCCGCCCTATACCGGCCACACGGCCGTTGGGGGAGCCGAGCAATTGGCTGAGAGGATGGGTTGTGGGACCCATCGACCCCTGGAACCTGCTCTGGGTAATGCCAGCGAAGGGAATACGCTGCCACGTTTCTCCACGTTTTTTCTTTCTTTACACTTGTCACTCTCCGACGGTGTCTTCCGCCCTCCGGCCACACTGTGCCAGAGGCGTGCGGAGCCCGGCTCGGTTTGTCTCGGGAAAAGGAGGTAGCACAATGAGTATGACACACGCCCACCGGGCAAACAGCAGGCCGCACAGCGGGTTGAGCACCCACCCTCTGCCCGGCTCGCACAAAGTGTATATCGCGGGGACGCGGGCGGGGCTGCGCGTCCCTTTTCGTGAGATTGAGGCTGAGGGGGACGGGAGGCTGCTGGTCTACGATACCTCTGGGCCGTACACTGACCCGAGTGTCAGTATTGATGTGCGCCGCGGCATTGCGCCCGAGCGCACGGCCTGGGTCAGGGACCGGGCCGACAGCCAAGAGCTGCAGCAGGGTTCTTCCGACTATGGCCGCAGGCGAGAACGTGATCCAAGGCTGGCCGCCCTGCGTTTTCCCCACCGCCGCCCTCCCCGCCGGGCCCGGGCCGGCCACACTGTCAGCCAGATGCACTACGCCCGGCGGGGCATGGTGACGCCTGAGATGGAGTATATCGCTATCCGTGAGAACCAGAGCAGGGAGCTGGTCGGCGTATCGGGTGACACCCAACATCCCGGTCAGGCCTGGGGGGCGAGTATTCCGCCGGTCATCACACCCGAATATGTGCGCGATGAGGTAGCCAGAGGACGGGCTATCATTCCGGCCAATATCAATCATCCCGAGCTGGAGCCGATGATCATCGGCCGCAATTTCCTGGTGAAAATCAACGCCAATATCGGCAACTCGGCCGTGACCTCGTCGATTGAAGAAGAAGTCGAAAAAATGCTCTGGGCCACCCGCTGGGGGGCCGATACGGTCATGGACCTGTCAACCGGGGCCAATATCCATGAGACGCGCGAGTGGATATTGCGCAACGCGCCTGTCCCGGTCGGCACCGTGCCGATCTACCAAGCCCTGGAGAAGGTGGACGGCAAAGCCGAAGAGCTGAGCTGGGAGGTCTACCGCGATACCCTGATTGAACAGGCAGAGCAGGGCGTAGACTATTTTACCATTCACGCCGGGGTGTTGCTGCGCTATGTGCCGCTGACCGCCAAACGCCTGACCGGCATTGTCTCACGGGGTGGCTCAATCATGGCCAAGTGGTGCCTGGCCCACCACCAGGAAAACTTCCTGTACACCCACTTTGAGGACATCTGTGAGATTATGAAAGCCTACGATGTGTCGTTCAGCCTTGGCGACGGACTCCGGCCCGGCTCGATCGCCGACGCTAACGACGAGGCCCAGTTGGGCGAGTTGGAGACCCTTGGTGAGCTGACCCAACTGGCCTGGAAACACGAGGTCCAGACCATGATCGAAGGGCCGGGTCATGTGCCGCTGCATTTGATCCAGACCAATATGCAAAAACAGCTCGAAGTGTGCCGCGAGGCACCGTTTTATACCCTGGGACCGCTGACCACCGATATTGCGCCCGGTTACGACCATATTACCTCGGGCATTGGGGCGGCCATGATCGGCTGGTTTGGCTGCGCCATGCTGTGCTACGTCACGCCCAAGGAACATCTGGGGCTCCCGGATAAGAACGATGTCAAGCAGGGCGTCATCGCCTATAAAATCGCCGCCCACGCGGCCGACCTGGCCAAGGGGCATCCTGGGGCCCAAGCCCGGGACAACGCGCTGTCCAGGGCACGGTTTGAGTTTCGCTGGAACGATCAGTTCAAGCTGTCGCTTGACCCTGAAACCGCCCAGGAGTTTCACGACGAAACGCTGCCGGCGGAGGGGGCCAGGGTCGCCCATTTCTGCTCGATGTGCGGTCCCCATTTCTGCTCAATGAAGATCAGCCAGGAGGTCCGCGATTATGCGGCTGACAAGGGCCTTGACGAGCGGGAAGCCGTGGAAGCCGGGATGCAGGAAAAAGCCCGAGAGTTCCGGCACGGCGGGGCCAAGATGTATCGCTGAGGGCCGGCCCTGGAATTGACAGTGGCTATGCCTGCTCTGTATGCTCCGCTACGGCCGCAAAGGGAGAACGCTGAGCGCGCCGCGGAGGACGCATGCCACACCCCCAAGCCATTCAAGCCCTCATCCACAACTACCCGTTGCTGACCGTAGTCGGCAACACCCCGCTCGTTCCGGTTACGCTGTTTGAGGCTGAACTGCCCGAGGTCGAGATTTTGAGCAAGTGCGAGTTCTTGAACCCCGGTGGCTCGGTCAAAGACCGGCCTGTATTACGCATGCTGACCCAGGCGGTGGCGGATGGACATTTGCCGCCCGAGCGGGTGATTCTCGACTCCTCGTCCGGCAACGCCGGCATCGCCTACGCCATGATTGGCTCGATTCTGGGCCGCAGGGTCGAGCTCGTCGTGCCGGAGAACGCCAGCCAAGAGCGCAAGCAACGCATCCGTGCCCACGGGGCAGACCTGGTGTTGACCGACGCCGTGGCCGGCTATGACGAGGCGCTGCGTGAGGTGCGCCGCCGCTATGAAGCCCGGCCTGAGCACTATTTCTTTGCCGACCAATACAGCAACGACAGCAACTGGCGCGCCCACTATGAAACGACCGCCGAAGAAATCCTGTCGCAAACGGACGGCCGCCTCGACTGGTTTGTGGCCGGTGTCGGCACCGGCGGCACAATTACCGGGGTGGCGCGACGCCTCAAGGAATACAGCCCGGCTATCAAAATTGCGTGTGTGGCACCCGAGGAATTTCCCGGGGTAGAAGGGCTGAAACCCCTGGGGCCGGACTATATCATGCCAGAGATTTTTGACCCGGAGCTTGTCGATGAGTGGATAGCGGTGCAGATTGAGCACGCCTATGAGATGTGCAACCGGGTCGCCCGCTTGGGGTTCTTTATCGGCCAGTCTTCTGGAGCGTATCTGCACGGGGCCTGGAAAACCGCCCAGCAGCTCGGGCGGGGACGCATTGTCACCTTATTCCCGGATATTGGCGAGCGCTACAGCAGCACGAGTCTGTGGGCGGGCTAGCGCGTCCGCCGCTTTACCTGGCAAAGCCCCTGCGCAGGGCTCTGACGACTTTCATCATCCCCGCTAGCGAGGTCGCTTTCTCGGCGGCAGCCAACTGGGCGAGTGCCTGTTGTTCGGCCGTGCTCAGACCCTGCTGCTTTTGCTGGGTGGCATCACGGATGAACTGCTGCCACCTCGACATGGTCGGGACGGCCGGTTTGGCTTTCCCCAGCAGGCGGCGGACCTTGGGGTTGGCTAAGAGGTAGAGGTCCTGGGCGTTGAGCTTGAGCGCGGTCGAGAGTTTTTCAATGACTTTTTGGCTCGGGTGGCGCATGCCGCGTTCGAGGTAGCCGATATAGTTCGCCTTAACGCCGACTCTTTTGGCGACCATTTCCTGGGTCAGCGATAGCTCGCGCCGCCGGTCTTCAATCACGCGCCCAAAGCCTTTCTCCGCCATAATTGAAGGCCCTCCTCCATCTCCAGCCTGCAACAGTTCCCTCACCTCTAGCATACTTCCTCTCGCCGCGTAAGGCGTTTTTGGGGCCGCACGGCGCGCGCAGTGGGAAGGAGCGGCCCAAAGGCTCACTCGGTGTGTAGACCGTGCGGCACAAAAAAAGCCCGCCGCGGGGCGGGCTTGGGCATGGTCGCACGGTGACTCGAACACCGGACCTCTTGCATGTGAGGCAAGCGCTCTAACCGGCTGAGCTATGCGACCGTGGCAGAGCCCTGCCTATCACGCTTGACCAGAGACTGTAAATGGGGGGGAGCAGCACCCTAGGGCGAGGCCGAGGCCGGTTTGCTTGAGCTGTTTGACGACGAGGCCGAGCTTGTGCTGGATTTTTTATCGCTGCTGGTCTTGGTCTCTTTGGTGTCGCCCGAGTCCGATTTGGCCGAGCCGTTCTTGTTGTAGTCGGTCGCATACCAGCCGCCGCCTTTGAGGTGAAAAGCCGACTGAGAGATCAGTTTTGTGACCCTGCGGCCGCAGCTCGGACACTTCTTGAGGGGGTCTTCGGTAATGCGCTGGGTGATTTCAAATTCGCCGCATTTCTTGCAGGCGTATTCATAAATCGGCATGGCGTGTCGTCCTCCGCTTGAAGCTCGGGCAACTTGGAGGAACGCTAATCATCCCGCTTTTTGTTGTCAAGTCTGGCCACCCGAGCGTGGGGTCGGCGTTGAGGCAGGCATAAGTGCCGACCAGACGACAGCCACGCCTCAGCCGAGACTCCGGGCCAGATCAAACAGGGTCTGGACCAGAAACGACTGGAGAAAAATGATGCAGACAAACACCAGGATGGGCGTCAGGTCAATACCGCTATACACGGTAGGGAAGGGCGCGAGCTGTCGAACCTTGGCCAGGACCGGATCGGTCGCAGCATGCAGAAACCGGACAATCGGGTTATCCGGGTCGGGGCTGACCCACGACAGAACGGCCCGAATGATGATAATCCACATATACAGCGACAGCACCATGTTGAGTACGGACGCAACTGACGACAGCAGGTTGCTCATAACGAACATAGGGAGTTCCACAGACAGGAAAGGCTGGTCTCCGCCTATTCACCCAGGCGCGGGGGCGACCCTGTGGCGGGCTGTAGGGGGACTATACGATGGGTGATCAGGGAAAGTCAACCGGGGCAAGGAGAAGGAACCGCTGTAATTGACAGTCCAGAGAAGATTGTGGCAGGGTGACGGGGACGGATGTCCAAGGGGAGAGTATGGCAAGCCAGTTCCGCTTTGTTCTCCCGCAAACCGCCTCACGACACATCAGAGCAGACGATATGGGCGGAAGCGGGCGTGTACTACTCGGAGAGCAACATCAAAGAGCTTCACATTGAGGCCGAGACGATGGATGGGTTTGGTGCTCTCGTGCGGGAGCTTGCACCGGAGATGATCCGAGCGAATCATACCCACAGATACGTCCAGGTTTGGGCTGTAATTCCCTTACGATTTGCCCAATTCGCGTGAACGACGGGTAGCAGCCTCAATACCGGCAACCACGGTGTGGGTAAACCTGCCCTTGTGCAGACGGGCCAGCCCGGCCAGGGTTGTGCCACCCGGCGAGGACACCATCTCACGCAGCCGCTGCGGGCTGTGGCCCGATTCCTGGAGCATGGCGGCCGCCCCGCTGAGGGTTTGCAGCGCGAGCTGGGTGGCCAGCTTGGCCGGCAGACCGACCTTGGTACCCCCGGCAATGAGGGCCTCGGCAAACAGGTAGACATAGGCCGGTCCGCTGCCGCTCAACCCGGTCACGGCGTCCATCAGACCCTCATCTTTGACGCTGGTGGCCTCGCCCACCCCGCGAAACAGGCTGAGGGCCAGCTTCTCATCTTTGGCCGTGGCGTTTTTCCCGCGCGTCACCACCGCCATGCCTTTTGCCAGCAGGGCCGGGGTGTTGGGCATGACCCGAATGACCCGGGCGGCGTCTCCGAGGCCAGTTTCCAGCCGGGCCAGGGGCACGCCAGCGACAATCGAGATAAACAGGTGTTTGTTGGTGACGTGGGGCTGAATCTCGGCCAGGACGTGATCCAGGGTCTGGGGTTTGACGGCCAGGACGACGGTATGAGCGTTTTGCACAAGCCGCGTATTGTTCCGCACCCCCTCTACCCCATAGACGCGTTTGACCTTGCGAAGCTGGGCCGGCAGGGTATCGCTGACCAGCATGGCCCTGGCGGTGTAGCGTTGTGTCTCAAGGAGTCCCTTGAGCAGTGCCCCGGCCATATTGCCCGCGCCGATAAATCCGATAGTGTTCATCGCTCTTGCCCTTCTTTTGAGGGCGGAGCGTGACTGTGACCTGTCATCGTCACGCTCCGTCCTGACGGCCGCCGCTCGCCAAATATCGCCCGGCCTATCCGCACCAGGGTCGCACCCTCTTCAATGGCCAGCGCATAGTCGTCGGTCATGCCCATTGAGAGTTCGCGCAGGCGGATATTGGCCGCTTCCATTGTGCCGTATTCGCGGCGCAAACGGGCCAGCCGACGAAAGTAGTGACGCGCCGACTGTTCCGGCGGCGGAATTGTCATTAAGCCCTCAACACGCACATGCGAGAGGGTCTGGACTGTCTCTAGCAAGGGGCCGAGGTCGTCCTCGGCCAGGCCCGTCTTCGTGGCCTCGCCACCCAGCTTGAGCTCGACCAGGCTCCGCACGGTACGATTCTGCTTTTTTGCCTGGCGGTCCAGCTCACGAGCCAGGGCGATGCTGTCAAGCGAGTGGATGAGGCTGAACAGCGGTACCGCGGGTCTGGTTTTATTACGCTGGAGATGACCGATCAGATGCCACTGGCCGGGAGCTGAGACCGTCGCTCGTTTGCGCTGCGCTTCCTGGACATAATTCTCGCCTATGGTCGTTGCCCCGGCGGCCAGCACCGCCCGGACGGCCTGCGGTCCTTGGGTCTTGGCGGCGCACACAATCGTGATCTCTTCCGGTCGGCGGCCGCAGCGGAGCGCAGCCCGGGCAACCTGCTCACGCAGCCGAGCGTAGTTTGCCGCGATATCGCTGTCAGCCCGGTCCGTCATGACTCTTCACCCGCCAAGTCAGCCGGGGTGCAAGTTGGCCGGGATGATAGATACCCAGGTCCTGCAAGCTGGCCAGGACTTCGTCCATAGGCAGCCCGACCACATTGGTGTATGACCCGTCCACCTCGGCGACAAGGGCCCGACCCTGGCCCTGAACCGCATATGCGCCGGCTTTGTCGTGTGGTTCGCCGGTTGCCAGGTAGGCGCTGATCTGTGCCTCGGACAGGGCTTTGAAGCGCACCATGCTGGTCACCAGCCGCTCCACCTGTTGGTCGGCGCGCAGGACCACAAAAGCGGTCATCACCCGGTGGCGGCGTCCTGACAGCAAGCCTAACATCCGCCGGCCGTCGGCCTCATCGCGGGGCTTGCCCAGGATATGGCCGTCAATCTCGACGATGGTATCCGCGGCCAGAATCCAGGTCGCCGGGTGGCTGCCGGCAACGGCCCGGGCTTTTTCTGCAGCCGTTCGCAGGACGTAACCGCGTGGCGGTTCTCCGGGCCGAACCTCTTCCGGGCTGTGGCTGGGAACAACGCGAAACTGGAGCCCGGCCTGATGCAGCAGCTCACGCCGGCGCGGTGAGGCTGAGGCCAATATGAGCGGGCTGAGCGGGGTGTCAGGGGTGGGCATGGGCGATAGTCCTCGCGTGGAAGCGGCCTCTGATTAGTACGACCTGGGCAGGCCCAAGACGTGCTCGCCAACGTAATTGAGGACCATTTCCTGGGAGACCGGCGCAATGCGGAACAGCCGTGCCTCGCGCCAATAGCGCTCGACGTCGTACTCTTTGATGTAGCCGTAGCCGCCGTGCGCCTGCATGGAGCGGTCGGCCGCCTCGCACGCCGCCTCGGCCGCCATGTATTTGGCGATATTGGCCTCTTTGCCGCACGGCTGGTCGTGGTCGTACAGCCAGGCCGCTTTCTGGACCATCAGCTCGGCGGTCTCCAGCTTGGCGAACGACTCGGCCAGAGGAAACTGAATCCCCTGGTTCATGCCGATCGGACGGCCAAACACGATCCGCTCTTTGGTGTACTGCACGCTCTTGTGGATGGTCCGCTTGCCCATGCCGATACACTCGGCGGCGACCAGAATCCGCTCGGGGTTGATGCCGTCCAGGATGTAGTAGAAGCCCCGGCCCTCTTCGCCGATCAGGTCTTCCCGGGCGATGTGCAGGTTGTCGATGAACAGGGTGTTGGTGTCAACGGCTTTGCGGCCACATTTGTGCAGCTCGTTGACCTCAACCGACCGGGGGTCGATATCGGCAAAAAAGAGGCTCATGCCCAGGGTTTTCCTGGGGGCGTCTTCGTAGGCGGTCGTGCGCGTCAGCAGCAGCATTTTTTTGGATTCGCGGGCCTTGGTGATAAAGACTTTCTGACCGTTGACCACATAGCCGTCGCCCTCCCGCTTGGCAAAGGTGCTGATCTGGGTTGTGTTGGTTCCTGCATCCGGTTCGGTGACGGCAAACGAGACGTGCAGCTCACCGCTCAGGATGGGTGGCAGATATTTCTTTTTGGCTTCCTCAGTTCCGTATTTGATGAGCGGTTCCAGACCGAAGATGCCGAGGTGGATCGCCGAGCAGGCCTGCGTGCCGCCCCCGCACTCGGCCACCGTCTGCATGACAAGGGCGGCTTCGGTGATACCCAGACCGCTGCCCCCATATTCGGGCGGAATCGTCACGCCGAGCCAGCCCCCGTCGGCAATCGCCTGATAAAAGTCCCACGGAAACTCGCCCGTTTCATCCCGCTCGCGCCAGTATTCGTCTGGAAAGCGGGAGCACAGGGCGCGCACCTGCTGCCTGATCTCTTCGTGTTCTTCGTTGAGTTGGAAGTCCATGCTGTCTCCTCCATATACGCTTCCTTACCATCTGGCCGGCTATGGGCGCAATTCCTTGCGCGTCCAGACCGCCTGCGTTACTGATAGGCGAAAACACAGGAGGCGACTATGGCAGGACGACTAGGCGGAAAAGTAGCCCTGGTTTCGGGTGGGGCGAGCGGGATTGGAGCGGCTCATGTCCGGGTGTTTGCCGCGGAGGGAGCTAAGGTGGTGGCCGGCGACCTCCAAGAGGACAAGGGCCGGGCTGTGGTTGAGGCGGTCAATAGCAGCGGCGGGGAGGCGGTCTTTGTCGGCCTCGACGTAGCCCGCCAGGAAGACTGGTCGCGGGCCGTTGGAGAAGCGGTGGCCCGTTTTGGCAAGCTGACCACGCTGGTCAACAACGCCGGTATCTACTGGCCACGCGGGACCGAAGAGGAAACGCTTGAGGGCTGGAACACTATGGTTGCGGTCAATCAGACCGGGGTATGGCTGGGCATGAAGGCCGCGGTGCCCGCTATGCGTGAGGCCGGCGGCGGGGCAATTGTCAACATCTCCTCACTCTACGGCCTGATTGGCAGCCCGGGCTCCATCACCTACCACGCGACCAAGGGGGCGGTGCGCCTGATGACCAAATCGGCCGCCCTGGAGTACATCGGGCAGGGCATTCGGGTCAACTCGATTCATCCCGGCCAGATCGATACCCCGATTCTGGGCGGCCTCACCCCGGACCAGAACGCGCAGATCAGAGCCGCCACCCCGATGGGACGGCTCGGCCGGCCGGAGGAGATCGCCTACGGGTCGCTCTACCTGTGCTCAGACGAGGCGGCCTTTACCACCGGCGCGGAACTCGTGATTGACGGCGGCTGGTTTGCCCAGTAGGGGGAGGAGCGATGAACAGACAGAGCCAGATTCAACTCACCCTGGAAGAGCAGCGGGCCTACCTAGCTGAAGCGGGAACCATGACGCTGTGTACTATTGACAAAAACGGCTACCCCCACGCGGTTGCCATGTCCTACATGGTCAAAGACGGCTATATCTATATGACCTCCTTCAGGAAGGCGCAAAAGGTGGTGAACGCCCGCCGCAATCCCAAGGTCACGGTCATGCTTGAGTCGGGTGACGCCTACGACCGGCTCAAGGGCCTGATGATCCGCGGCACCTGTGAGGTCATTGATGAGCCTGAAGCGGTCTGGGATGTGATGCGCGAGATCCGCCGGTTTCGGGGCGGAGAGCCAGCCGCCCCGGACGATGCAGGCCTCAAAGCCCGGGCCGCAAAACGGGCCATCCTCAAGATCACCCCGGTCAAAACCTCGAGCTGGGATCACAGTAAACTGCCCAAGGGGACATACTGATGGCTGCCAACCCCAACGCGGAGAGTGTGGACCTGATCTATCTCGACCCGCCGTTCAACTCCAACCGGAACTATGCGGCCCCCATCGGCTCGGAGGCCGCGGGGGCAGCCTTCAAGGATACCTGAAAGTACGGCGGGTCAGGTTTCTCGAAGTCGCGCAGTACTGCCTTCAATGCCTCCCGAATTCGTCCCCGCTCTCGCCTGTTCGCCATCCAAACCCTCGCGCCACCCGGAGCCCTTTGGGATTGGCCGAAACGCTTGATCAGTGTGACGGAAAGCAGTTGGCAGCCGCGTTCTCTTGAACGTAGTTTCGCCTGTCTGGTAAGACGCATTTGTTCCTCCTTTGTTTCGCAACAGAATATATTCTATAAGTATTATTGATGAATAATAATAAATTGTATTCACACCTCAAGGCAGAGTAGGCGGAATAGAAGGAATTTGTTCGTATTCCACCCTGACCGAAACCTCCTGTTTCGCTCCGACTGATACCAGGCGGCGCAGCTCCCCCAGGCGTTCGTGCCACAGGCGCAGCGTGTAGACCCCGGCCGGCACCTGCTCCAGGCTGAAGCGTCCCCTGGTGTCAGTGACGGCGGCATACGGGTGTTCCGTTACAATAAGGTAGGCCCGCATCCAGGTGTGCAGGACATTGCAGTCAATGCTGATGCGCCCGGTGTGGCGCAGGGTATGGCGCACCTGACGCCAGTGGGGCAGGCCGAGATTGAACAAGGTCTCATACGAGGGCAGGTAGGCGTGGGCGTTGTGGAGAATCGGGTCGCTGTTGCGCAGCTCCAGCGTCTGGCCGACCACCAGCGTTTGCACCCGGGGCACAAAGGCGCAGGCTCTGTTGTCCAGGACGGCCAAGCCAGCTCGGGCCGCCTTGCCGGCCCTGATATCATCAATAACGACAGCCACGTTTCTGATGCCGCGGTCTGGGCTGACGAGCAGGCTTTCATCGGGCATGTGCTCGCCGCACACCGTCCGGTTCTTCTGCACCGCCAGGACGCCGGGGGAGGGGATCGGTCCGGTGAGGAGAACCCGCCCTCGGATGGTCCCGCCGTTCGTGATCTGCACTTCCTGGTAGCCAAAGCCGACCGAGGCCAGGCTCAGACTGAGCAGAACCGTCAGCAGCAGTGACATGACTCCTCTCTCAAGGAACGTGTCGAGAGGAAGACGACACATTCACTCCTTTCTGTCCGTGGCCCCTCTCCCCGTGGAAGAGGGCCGGGATGAGGGTTCCGGGCCTGTCGCCAGCACGGAAAAACCGCTATGTACAGGGCCGACTCAGCAGCCGAGGAGACACACACCATGAAATTCGGCTTTATGCAAGATTTCCGCAATCCCGAGCCGTGGCGGCGACCGTTTCCCGAGCTGTACGCCGCGGTGCTGGAGCAGACGGTTCGGGCCGAGGAGTTGGGCTATGTCCATGTGTGGCTGACCGAGCACCACTTTACCGCTGATGACTCCAACCCTTCGCTGCTGCCGACCGCAGCGGCCATTGCTACCCGTACCAGCGCGCTCCGCATCGGAACGTTTATTCTGCTGCTGCCCTTCCAACATCCGATTCGGGTGGCCGAAGACTCGACCTGTGTGGACATCTGGTCAAACGGGCGCTTTGACCCCGGCGTCGGCCAGGGCTGTTCCTACCTGGAGTTTGACGCCCTGTGTATGCCGCGCAAGGAATGCTCGGCACGCTTGCGCGAGGGCATTGAGCTGATTCAGAAGGTATGGACCGAGGACAAGGTTACGTTTGACATCCGCTTCACCCAGGTGAAAGACCTGAGCCTCAGCCCCAAGCCGGTCCAGCGACCCATGCCGCTATGGATCGGTGCCCGGGCCGAAAAGGCGACCCGCAGCGCCGCCCGCCTGGGCTGCCACCTGATGGCCACTATCGGCCCCGACCCCGCGCCGTGGTATCTTGACGAACTCAGGCAGTGCGGGCGCAACCAGGTCAACGCGATTGCGCCCGGCGTGGTTGAGACCGGGATGACAGCCGGCTATTTTGACGACCCCAAGGTGATGGAATCGGTCCGCCGGCTCCACCCGGCCGGCCGCCGGGCCCAGCCCCCAGGAGGTCGCCGGCCTGATTCCCTTTCTGACCTCACCCGAGGCGCATTTCATCACCGGGGCCACCTGTCCTATTGACGGCGGTTTTCTGGCCGGCAAGAGTTTCTGACAGGAGTTTCTGGCAGGAGGGGGTATACGCATGACAGCCCACAAACACATTCTCGAAGGCATCCGGGTGCTGGATTTTACCCAATGGTTGGCTGGCCCCCAGGCCACCCGGCTGATGGTCGACCTCGGGGCTGAGGTCATCAAGGTGGAACTCCCGCCCAGGGGTGAGCACAGCCGCCATATTCGGATTGTGCCCAAGGACGGTAAGGACGGCGCAACCCCGAGCTACTTCATTATGCACAACCGGGGCAAAAAGAGCCTGGGGATTGATATCAAGACCGCTCAAGGCCAAGCGCTCATCAAGCGGCTGGTGGCCAGCGTTGATGTGGTGTTTGAGAACTTCACGCCCGGCATCATGGCCAGCTATGGCCTGAGCTACGACGAGCTGGCCACGGCCAACCCGGCCATTGTCATGTGCTCGGTCTCGACCTACGGCCAGACCGGGCGGTATGCGCGGCGGATCGGCAACGATCTAGTGGCCCTGGGGGTTGGCGGGTTTTTGCACATGGTCGGCGAGCCGGACGGCTATCCGGCCTATCCTGGCTCTGCGGTCGGCGACCACATGGCCGCCCTCAACGCCTTTGGCTCGATCATGGCGGGGCTGTTCCACCGCCAACGCACCGGCGAGGGGCAGTATATTGATCTGGCGCTGGTCGATTGCACCTATAATTCCCACGACTGGGCGCTGGCCGCCTACAGCGTCAGCGACGGCAAGGTTGACCCGCAACGGGGCGGCAACCAGCGCAGCGGGGCCTTTCCCTACGGGTCGTTCAAGTCAAAAGACGGCTATATTGCGATTGGCCTGATTACCGAAGACCACTGGGTGACGCTGGTCAAACGTATGGGCCGGGAAGAACTCCTGGCCTCGCCCGAGTTCAAGACCAACCGTTGGCGCATCCAGAACGCCGACGCCCTCAGGGTCATGCTCGAAGACTGGCTGCAATCGCTGCCGAGCGATGAAGAAGCCATCCGCATCATGGCCGATGAGCTGCGGCTGCCGGTCGCGCCGATTCTATCCATCGGCCAGTTTGCCCAGAACCCGCACCTGAGCGCACGCATGATCGAAAAAACGCCAAGCCCCGACTATGGCGAACTGCTGCTGCTCAGGTCGCCGCACAAGTTCTCCAAAACGCCCCCGCGTATCCCCGGCCCGGCCGCCCGGCTGGGACAGCATAACGCCGAGCTGCTGCGCGAGCTGTGCGGCTGTTCGGACGAGGAGCTGCGCCACTTGCAGGAGCAGGGCGTCCTGGTTGAGGATCGGGCAAAGGACAGCCCATAAAAATTGCTGATCGACACGAGAGAGGGCTGCCCCGACGATGAGAAACGCCTCCTTCAAGGCGGTCTGCTACATGCTCGCCGCCATCGCTTTGCTGTCGATCAGCGATGCCGCGGCCAAGTGGCTGGTGCAGCACTACCCGGCCGTCCAGATTGTGTGTCTGCGGGCGCTGCTGGGCGTGGGGCCGGCGCTGGCCCTGGTGGTCTGGGAGCGGGGCCGGCGGGGGCTGGCGACCGCGCACCTGTTCGCCCACGCGGTCCGCTCGGTGCTGATGCTGGTGTCGTGGTTGCTGTTCATCATTGCCCTGCGGTCCATCTCGCTGGCCAACGCCTATACCCTGGTGTTTGGTGCGCCGCTGTTTATGACCCTGTTCGGTCGGCTGTTTCTCGGTGAGTGGGTCTCCCACTCGCGCTGGGTGGCGGTGATTGGTGGCTTTATCGGCGTGCTGATTGTGCTGTCGCCGGCCAGCCTGGGGTTCAGTGCCGCCGCCTGTGTCGCCCTGTTGGCCGCGGTCGTCTGGGCGGTGACCAGCCTGGTGGCCCGCCGCCTCAGCCAGCGCGAGCCGAGCACCCGGATTCTGTTCTACTACATGGCCCTCAGCGCCCTCGCTACCCTGCCGTTTGCCGTCGGCAGTTGGACGCCTGTTGACCCGGCCCATATCCCGCTGTTTGTCGTCACCGGCATCATTGGAGTCGCCGCCCATTGGCTGCTGGCCCAGGCGTTTCGCTACGGTGAAGTCTCGCTCATCGCCCCGTTTGAATACACCGGGCTGGTGTGGGCTATGGCCTTGGGTTATTGGCTGTGGGGCGATATCCCGACTCCCGGCGTGCTGGCCGGCGGCGCACTGATCATCGCCAGCGGCATCTACATGGTCCGCCATGAAGGCCGGCCAGAGCCGGAGGAAAAGCCGGCCCCGCCCGCCCGCGCCCCCTCCTCGGTGTCCTCCGCCCCCTCGCCCTGAGAAGGAACCTCCAGGCCTCCCCCCGACCCCGCCGGTGGCCACGACTCCCTGCGGCTGGGGGTGTACGAGGTCGGCCCCAACACTGCCTGCTGGCCTGTTCGCTCGAATAGCAGCGGCTCGGAAGACCAGGCGGTGCAGGTCAAAGACCTGGAAACCTACACCCGCAGTAACAGGCTGATGAGCATGGGCGGCAGCGCAGGCGGTCTGCCGATTGGGGCGGTCATCAATATGGCTCCGCGTCTGGCTGCGGTGGCGGCTTTGCGTACGCCTTCATTCTGCAACGCGCTCGGGCGGCCGAGCGATGCCTAGCGGTGCCACTGCGGGCCGCCGTGTCCGTCCGGTGGAGCCGGCGGGCCGGGGAGAATCTGGCGCACATAGTGGCCGATGCCTCTGGTCTGCTTCCAGTGGCGGGGATAGCCGAGCGAGACCTCCTCAAACCGTACCCCGTCGCGCCAGTCGGTAGCCCGCATATGCAGGTGGCCGGACACTACCGCCAGGACCGGGAAGCGCTGGTGCCAGTCTTCAGTCCGGGTGGTTCCACACCAGATCGTAAAACGCGGAATCTTTGCCAGGCGGATCAGGTCCTGGCGGAGCGGAAAATGGTTCACCAGCACCAGGGGATAGGCAGATGAGAGGCGCACCAGCCGTTCTTCGGTCAGCCGGCAGCGCGCCTGACACCAGGCCGGGATGGAGGGATAGGGGGCCGGCGACAGCCGCTTTTCATCGGCACACAGCACGCCCGATTCCCGCGCCCACGCCACTGCGTGACGGGTCGGAATATGGGCCGGGCGAAAGCTGTAATCATACAGCAGAAACAGCGGGGCCAGAACACACGGCCCGCCCTCGCCGGTCCAGACCGGATACGGATCTTCGGGGGTCAGGACCCCGTGTGAGCGACACACGGAGACGAGCTGTTGGTATTTTGCCTGGCCACGCACGGGGCGGTCGCCAGCCGAGGTCGTCCACAACTCGTGATTGCCGGGAACCCACACAATCTGCCGAAAGCGGGGGCTCAGGGATCGAAAGGCGAGTGCCAGATGCTCGGCGGTCTCGCCCACATCCCCGCCAAGGATAAGCCAGTCTTCGGGGCAGGCGGGGAGCTGTTCCAGGGCTTGGCGATTGGCTTTATAGCCGAGGTGGAGGTCGCTGATTGCGTAGAGTTTCATGCCTGTGTCCGGGCGTTCACCATCAGTCAAGTTGCCCAAAGCGCTGCCGATAGGCGGCGAGGAGACGCTCGGCCTGCTCGCCGCGCTGGCGTTCGTGGTCGGCCAACTCCTGTGGTGTTGGCACGATCGCGCCCTCTGGGGTCATCCACCTCAGCCAGTCTTTGTGGACAGCGGGATAGAGCCCTGCCGCCGGCCAGGAGAGCCGCCCCTGTTCATCCGGGGTGCGCTCTGCGTACCGGGTCGCGCGCAGGTGGCAGCCGGTGAACTCCTGTAAGAAGGGATCGTACAGGTCATACTCGCCAGGGCGGAAGACCCGCTCGGACAGGGCTTTCTTTTCGCCCTTATCCACCGCGCGGGTGCTGTCCGAGAGCAGCTCAATGATGACATCAGGAAAACGCATCCCCTCCTGCCAGACGATCCAATTCTTGCGCTCTCGATTGTCTACATCCAGAACCGGAAAGAAGTCCGGTCCACGAAAGCGCCGCTTGTTCTGCGGATCGTAGTGGATAAACATGTTGCCGCTCGCATACTAGTCTGTCCGGTCGGCCCAGCAGGCTTGCAATGAGTAGATCAGGGTCTACATCTGATCCCGATGGCGGGCGGTTTCCATAGGCTCTCCGTCGTCACATGGCAGCTCATCTTCGGTGGGCAGGGTTTGAATGCTCTCCAGGATGTCGGGCCCGGTAATTGGCTCGGTAAACGAAAATGACTCTGGACAGCTCATACCAGACTCCTTTCAGCCCGCGCGGGCTGTTCGCTCAGGAACATGAGTCCGCCCATATCAGAAGGGTTTTGCCCCGCCTGCAATTGTCTGCCGGCCGGACCCTGTCTGCGCGTCTCAGACGCAGGGGCTACTGAAAGCTGCCCGGCGACAGGCGAGCCGGAGGCTTTTTGCTTTGCTGATGGTCAATCCGCTGAGCCGTGAACGCTTGCCGGGGCGAATGATGGCGGCCCGGCTGGCGGGGGCCTGACCGCCAGCCTACTGAAATGCCGGCATTACCTCGCCGGCAAACAGTTTCAGGCTGTCCAGAAAATCGCTCTGGACCGTGTCGCTGAAGATCATCGTGAACAGGCTGACCCCTTTTGCATGTTTCTCCTGAATGCCCTTGATGACCTGGGCCGGCGTGCCGCGCAGGGCCGTCTTGTCAAGGTCGGCCAGGCGCCCCAGGGTCTTTTTGGCGAGCGGCCACTTGGCCTCAAAGGCCCGCTCGTCTTTGCCCAACACCAAAACGACCTGTTCAGAGATTTCGATCTCGGCCGGGTCGCGTCCGACCGTTTTGCAGTGCTCGGTAATGACACCCCATTTCTTGTCAAGCCGGTGGGTGACCGCAGCCGGGCAGTTCCAGCGGTCGGCGTGCTGGGCCACGGTTTTGAGCATTCTGCGCTCCGCGGCCGCGCCAATGGTGATGGGCGGATAGGGTTTCTGGACCGGTTTCGGATTGTTGTAGGCATCGCTGACCGTATAGTGCTCGCCCTGGTAGGAAGCTTTCTCCTCGGTGAACATCTTTTTGATAATCTCGACCCCTTCTCTGAGTTGCTCGGCCCGCGTGCCGCCGGGGGGAAAGTCGTAGCCGTAGCCCAGATACTCGGCTTTCATCCAGCCGGCACCGAGCCCGAGTTCAAGACGGCCTTGGCTGATGTTATCGAGCGAAGCGGCCATTTTGGCCAAAAAGGCCGGATTGCGAAACGAGTTGCATATGACCAGACTGCCGATCCGAATCGTGTTGGTGGCGGCTGCCAACGCCGACATGAGTGTCCAGCCTTCCAAAAAATCAAGCTGCGGAATCCCGCCGACCCACATGTGATCGGTCACCCAAATCGAGTGAAAGCCGGCCTCCTCGCACGCGAGTGCGCGCTCGGCGATGGCCGGGAAGGGCAGCCCGACCTGGGGCTGGAACAGACCAAATTGAACAGGGCGTGCCATACTGTCCTCCTTCGTTTCAGCAGTCAGCTATCAGCCCTCACCCGAAGATACAAGAATGCCGCTCCCGGCCGAGTTGGCCACCTTCTGCTTGACTTTGGGCCGGGCTGGGGGAAAGATGCCCGGTGGACACCATTACAACAGGACAACAGGGGCGAGGGTATATGGACTTTGAACTGACCGCTGAACAGCAGATGCTGAAGGATATGTGCCGCGAATTTGCCCGCAAAGAGATCGCGCCCTATGCCGATGAGTGGTTTGATGCCGAGTATTTTCCGACCGAGATTTTCCGCAAGCTGGCCGACCTCCGGCTCATGGGCCTGCTCATCCCCGAGGAGTACGGCGGCAGCGGTGCCGGCACTATGGCTATGGTGGCTGCCCTTGAAGAACTGGGCAAGGTTGATCAGTCGATTGCCACCACCCTGCAAGCCCACCTGACGATCGGCTCGCTGCCCTTTTTGCACTTTGGCACCGAGGAGCAGAAACACACCTGGCTCACCCCGCTGGCGCACGGCGAACGCTTGGGCGCGTTTGGCCTGACCGAACCGCAGGCCGGCTCTGACGCGGCCAATATCCAGACCACCTCTTATCTGGACGGCGACGCGTGGGTCGTCAACGGCACCAAGTGTTTTATCTCAAACGCCGGAACGCCGCTCAGCTATGGGCTGGTGGCGCTGACCGCCGACCGCGCGGGCGGGAACGGGAAACGGGCCTATCGGGCCATGATCATTCCCAAAGACACGCCCGGCTATACGGTCGGCAAGCCGTATAAAAAGATCGGCTGGCATACGGTTGATACCCGCGAGCAGATATTTGAGAATGTGCGGGTTTCCCGCGACCATCTGTTAGGTGAGGACGGCTCCGGCTTTCGGGCTTTTCTCAAGACCCTGGAGTGTGGCCGGATCTCGGTTGCCACGCTTGGTCTGTCTCTGGCCGAAGCGTGTCTGAACATGTCACTCCAGTACGCCCAAGAGCGGCGGACATTTGGCAAGCCGCTGGCGTCGCACCAGGCTATTCAGTTCAAGCTGGCAGATATGGCGACCGAGGTCGATATGGCCAGACTCATGGTTTACCGCGCCGCGGGGCTGCGCGACCAGGGCCGGCCATACGCCAAAGAGGCTGCTATGGCCAAGCTGGCCTCGTCTGAGATTGCCGTCAAGGCGGCAGAAGAAGCGGTCCAGATTCATGGCGGCTACGGCTATACGCGCGACTTTCCGGTGTCGCGCTTCTATCTCGACTCAAAAATCCTGACGATTGGCGAGGGCACCAGCGAGGTGCAACGGATGGTGATTGCCCGGCAGCTGGGCTGCTGAAGAGAGAGCGCTGATCTCTTCCTGTGCGAAGATTGGTCATCACCGCTATCTTTATAGACTCCTGACTGGGGAAATCCGTATGACCACTCCCTATTTTGACCTGACTGGGAAAGTTGCCCTGATCACCGGCGGGAGCAAAGGCTTGGGCGAGCAGATGGCCTATGGCCTGGCCGAGGTTGGGGCCGAGCTGGCGCTGATTAGCCGTACCCAGACCGACCTTGACCGGGTCTCGGCCGGGATTCAGCGGGCGAGCGATCGCCGGGTCATTGGCGTGGCGGCCGATGTGACCAGGGAGGCCGATATTGAACACATGGTCGGGCAGGTCATGGCCGAGTACGGCAGGATCGATATTCTGATCAATAACGCCGGCATGGGGGGCATGACGCCGATTCGGGAGCTGGCCGAGGAGGAGTGGGACAGCTATATGAACCTGAATCTGAAGGGACCAGTGTTCTGTGCCAAACATGTCGGAGCGGAAATGGCCAAGCGCAAAAAAGGCACAATCATCAACGTCTCGTCGCTGTTCTCACAGATTGTCGCCCGCTATATGGCGGCCTACGGGGCGACCAAGGCCGCCCTCGTCCATTTTACCCGGACGCTGGCACTCGAATGGGCCCGGGACAACATCCGGGTGAATGCCCTGTGTCCGGGCTATTTTGCCACGCCGATGAACGCCGGTTTCTGGGGGACCAGGGGGGGCAAGAGCATTATCGCCAAAATTCCGCTGCAACGGGTCGGCAATCCTCCAGAAATCAAACCCTCGGTCATCTTTCTGGCTTCGGACGCCAATACGTTCATGACCGGTACCACCTTATTTGTCGACGGCGGGCATAGTCTGGTGGGCTAGCGCCCGAGAGGATGTGGAGACGACGCATGGAAGCCTGGCAACACACCTGCAAAGATAAACTCATTTCCGCCGAGCAGGCGGCACAACTGACCAGATCCGGCCAACTCGTCCGGCTCCATATCGGCAAACCGCCTATTCCCATTCTTGACGCCTTGGCCAAGCGCAACGGCCAGCTTGAGCATGTCAGGCTGCTCCAGTGCTATCCGTTGTACAAGCACCCGATCTGGAACGAGCCGGGCTACGATTCATCCTTTCACCTGATTGTGGACTATGTGGGGGCCGGCTGCCGCCAGGGGATGCTGCAACACTATGTGGACTTTCTGCCCCTGGATTATCCCCAGTACACCAAGCAGCTGGAGGCCGGGCGCACCAACACCTGGCAGGCCGATATCTTCTACGGCGTGGTCTCTCCGCCAGACGAGCGCGGCTATTGCAGCTTCGGCAACGCCCTGTGGTACAACAAAGACGCGGCCCGGGCGGCCAAATGCTTTGTCGCCGAGGTCGATCCGACCTGTATCCGGACCCACGGCGATAACTGGATTCACGTCTCCGAGATTGACTATCTCGTTGAGGAAACCGCTCCCTTTCCGGTCGGAACGGCTCCGCCACCGGCCGAAGAGCAGGGCACGCTTGAGGTGATCGGGGAGTTTGCCGCCAGTTTGATCCGTGACGGCGACACAGTCCAGATGGGCATCGGGGCTATCTCCGAGGCCATCGGCCTGTTTCTGATGGACCGCAACGACCTCGGCATCCATAGCGAGATCATGACCGCCAGCCATGTCGAGTTGGTCAAGCGCGGCGTTGCCACCGGCAAGTACAAAACAACCCACACGGGCAAAGCGGTGGCCGCTATGGTGGTGGGCGGGGCCGACCTGGAGTTTGTGGATAACAACCCGGTCTTTGAGTTGTACAGCGTGCTGTACACCAATTCCCTGCTGAATATCGCCGCTCAAAACCACCAGGTCGCGGTCAACAGCACCCTGGCCCTTGACCTGACCGGGCAGGCCGCGGCCGAATCACTCGGCCCCCAGATGTACTCGGGCATTGGCGGACAGATGACGTTTATGATGGGGGCCATGTATTCACCGGGCGGGCGTTCAATCATGGTCCTGCCATCCACGGCGAAGAGGGGACAAGTGTCCCGGATCGTTCCCATGCTTGAGCCGGGTAGCACGCTGACGACCCCCCGTCAGTATGCCGACTATGTGGTCACCGAGTTTGGCATGGTGAATCTCCAGGGCAAGACCCAGCGTCAGCGGGCCGAGGCCCTGATAGAGATTGCCCACCCGGATTTTCAGCCGGAACTCAAAGCCCGGGCCAAAAAGATGTTCTGGCCGTGAGGCCAGCATACAAAAGGGCACGCTCTCGCGTGCCCTCAGTGCTCTCTAGGCCTGTCGTTGGGCCCGAAGTGCGGTTCAGCCGGCCAGCACATCGTTGGCGTGCATGGTATCGAGGTATTCGCGGACGGCCGTAACCTTGCCGTTTTCGCACTCAACCAGGAAGTGGTACAGGTTATTGTAGACCTTGCCGCTCGCGTGCTCACCGTAGGATTCGGCCTCGACCGCGACCCGGTTGCCCTCGGCGGTCACACCCTTGGCCATAATCTTCAAGCCCTTGGGCAGGGCGTCACCCATGCCTTGGAGCAGTTGGGTAAACTCGGCCTTGGTCTTTGTGCCGGCCAGCGGAAAGTTCCTGGGGTCGCCGGCGATCCACCATGTCGCGTTGTCTGCCATCGCGCCCAGGAGGGCTTCAGCATTGCCGGCAGACAGGTCTTCAAAGAAACCCAGCACCAGTTTTTTGTTCTCCTCTGCACTCATCAGAGCGACCTCCTTTGTACGCCGCGGCGCACGGTTATGGGTGAATCTGTCTGCTTTATAGTCCATGTGGCCGGGGTTTGGCAACCGGGCGGCCACACGCTATAAGCGGAGCAGAGAAGGGCCGGCCCTTTCAACTGACACACAGAGGGGAGAGAACACATGCTGGAAACGATTGCTTCGGGCTATGGGCTGATTGAAGGGCCGCGGGTGGCCGGGGATGGAAACCTGTTCTTCAGCGATGTCACAAACGGCGGTGTGTACCGCCGCTCTCCGAGTGGAGAGATTTCAACAGTGGTCCCAAAGCGGCGGGGCGTGGGCGGGATTGCACTGCACGCCGACGGCGGGGTGGTTGTCTCTGGCAAGAACATCTGCCATGTCAGAGATGGGGCGAGCCGCGTCCTGTTTCAGCGCAAAGACATCCCCGGCTTTAACGACATCTTCACCGATAGCGCCGGCCGGGTCTATGCCGGGGCCTTGCGGTCCGACCCGTTCAAGCTCCAAAGCCAGACCCCGGGCGAGCTGTGGCGAATTGAAGCCGAGGGTCAGGCAACCGAGATGTACGGCAATATCGGCATTACCAACGGCATTGGCGCGTCGCCAGACGGCAGACTGCTGTACCACGCCGACAGCGCGGTGAAACAGGTCATCGTGCATGACATCAGCGCGGACGGAACAGCAACCAATCGGCGGGTTTTTGCCACGCTCGACAAGGTTCCTGACGGCGTAGCGGTTGACGAGTCCGGCCGTGTCTGGGTGGCGGTCTATGGCGGGGGCTGCGCCACCTGCTTTGCGCCCGACGGCACAGTTGACCATGTTGTCGAGGTGCCGGCCAAGGCCGTCACGAGTTTGTGTTTTGGCGGCCAGGACCGCCGCGACCTGTACATTGTGACCGCCGACAACACCGAAGCGTCAGACCGCAAAGGCACAATTTTCCGCACCCGGGTGGATGTCCCCGGGCTGCCCGTTCCGCTGGCGACGGTGTGAGCGATAATACAGCGTGAACAGGTGGGTGTCTCCACATTGGTCTGACGGTTGGTTCGCTGACGCCGCGTCCTCGTAGCGCCGGTATTCATCCCCACAGTCGCCAATCAGGCTGACATCGGAACTCGCCAATAAAATCTCCGGCCGGCCCATAATGGTCGGCCAGGTGCGAAAGCCTGCCGCATGATGGCCTGCTGTCCGGGCGCGAGCACGGCAGCCACCCAGCGCGGTGTCAAGTGGCACGCCCGCCCGCACCACTGACCCGGCTGAGGGTGCCGGCGTCCTACTGGCTTTTGCCCACAAAGGTGGGTATTCTAGTGCGGTGTAAGCGGACAGGGAGGGGGGTTGAGGATGAGCGAGAGGCACGAAGCGAGCCGTCCCTTACCAGAGTCACCACACTACTGCACGCAGAGCGCCGTTGCTTCCGTCTTCTGGCGCACGGCGCTGTGCGTTCTCGCCCTCGTCCTTGGTGTGGCCGGCCACGCGCTGGCCGGACCGCTGGACGAACTCTCAGACCACACCGCACAGGGAGCCGCCGAGCCTGGCGAGTCAGACCTGTTTGGCGATCCGCTGGACGGCCGCCTGGGGGAGCAGCTGCACGAATGGTCCGGGCCGGCACTGCGGCTCGGTTTCAGCTTTGTCGCCGGCTTCAGCATCGGTTATGCCCTGGCCTTTTTTCTGAAGCTCACGCTCGCGTTTGCCGGTGGCCTGCTGGCACTCCTGTTCGGCTTGCAGTATGTCGGCTTGGTTGAGGTGAACTGGCCTGGTATCACTGCCTATTACGACTCGGCGACGGCTTGGCTGCGGCCCCACGCCGGCAGTTTCCGGGAGTTTATCGTCCGCAATGGACCGTCCGTTGGCATGGCCGGCCTTGGCCTGATGCTTGGCCTGAGGAAAAAATAGCGATGGCGAACTTTCGGACCCATGTGGCGGTGGCCGCGGTCGGCAGCGGGCTGTTGTCTACGGTCTGTCTGGGGGCCGGGGTAGCGGGTCCGGGCGAGGTGATGGCCCTGTCGGTGGTCGGAACGCTGGGCGGGATTCTGCCCGATATTGACTCGGACCATTCCAGCCCGATCAAGATGCTGTTCACCGCCCTGGGTTTTGTGACCGCCTTCCTGGTCGTCTTCGCCCATGTGGAGCGCTATTCCACCCTTGAACTGTGGCTGTTGTGGCTGCTCGTTTACGCCTGTATCCGCTACCCGGCGTGGCTGGTCTTTACCCGCTTTACCGTCCATCGGGGAGTATTTCATTCGCTGGTGGCCGGGCTGTTTTTTGGCTTGCTGATGACCAACCTGAGTGCGCTGGTCTTTGCCTGTCGCCCGCTGTTGGCCTGGATCATGGGCGCTTTTGTGTGGTTTGGCTACACGCTCCATCTGCTGCTGGACGAACTCTTCAGCGTTGATTTCATGAACACACGGCTCAAGCGTTCGTTTGGCACAGCGCTCAAGGTGGTTGATTATGGCAATCCCGGAGCTTCGGCAGCAATGGTCGGGGCGGTCTGTGTCCTGTATCTCATCAGCCCGGACGCCGGCTCCTTTGCCGACATCTTTTTGAACGAAGAGATATACAAGAATATGTATAGCCGGTTCTGGCCCAAGGCCGGCCTGTTTCGCTGAGGGCCGGGCAAGCTCCGAATCAGGCCGTTTTGCTCAACAAGCGCTGCCGAAGTGTGGTGTCCGTCGCCAGATCGACCGCAGTCCAGGCCAGAGCCAGCGCCCCGTCAACCAGCGCTTTTTCCGCGGCTGGGCTGATGCAGTGGGCGGCAAACTCGGGCTGGTGGTTGACAGCCGGCAGCGAGTCAATGCCGATGGCCGGGTGAATAGACGGCAGGGCCAGCGAGACATTGCCCATGTCGGTTGAGCCGGCCGACTTCTCGAGGCTGGGTCCTGAGTCCGGGAAGCTGCGGCCCAGGGCTTCGGCGTTGCGCTGGTAGGCGGCGGCGATATCCGGGTCGTGGTGCATTTCGGCGTAAGGTTTCTCGCCGCCAACGATCTCCAGGCCGGAGCCGGTTGCCAGGGCCCCGGCTTCAAAACAGCGCCGGACTTTTTCCTTGATCTCGGCCAAGTCTTCAATCGTCTTGGCCCGCACAATATAGCGGGCCACCGTGCGGGCCGGAATCACGTTCGGCGCGTCCCCGCCTTTGGTAATAATGCCGTGAATACGGTCGCTGGGGCGGATGTGTTGGCGCAGCAGACCAATGGCCGTTTGGGCAACGGTCAGCGCATCCGCAGCGTTGATGCCGCGCTCGGGGAACGCCGAAGCGTGGGCCTCTTTGCCGGTGTAGCACACGTCAAACATGGAGGCGGCGATAATCGGAAACTCCACAATGTCTACCGGGGCCGGATGCACCATCATGGCCGCGTGGAGGCCGCGAAAGCCGCCGCGTTCCAAGAGCATGATCTTCCCCCCGCCGTCGCACACCTCCTCCGCCGGCGTGCCAATCACGCTGACCGTCAGCCCGACCTCATCGGCAATGTTGGCCGCGGCAATGCCCGCCCCAAGGCCCATAGCGGCGATCACATTATGCCCGCAGGCATGGCCGATCTCGGGCAGACAGTCGTACTCGGCGCAAATGCCGATGTGCAGTGGCCCGCTGCCGGCCCGCGCCACAAACGCGGTCGGCATATCGCAGATGCCGGTCTCAACCTGAAAGCCGGCGTTGGCCAGGCTCTCCGATAGCCAGGCCGCGGCTTTTTCTTCTTCGTACCCCAACTCAGGGTTGGCATGAATCCGGCGGCTGAGTGCAATCAACTCGTCGCGGACACTCTTAAGGCGTTCTTGGGCTCCGGCTTTTGCGTCCATGCTGTCCTCCCGCCCGGTGTCAAGACTGAGACGCGAGGCTAGCACGCTGGGCTGAGCGAGGCAATAATTTTTTGGTTGACCCATGCCTGTGTTGCAGTTCCAGTGGGATTGTGCTTTGAAATGAGCAGCAAAGGAGGACCCCGCGTGATGCTTTCTCCAGCCGTACTTGACGCCTGCGGAAGCTGAGCCAATGGCCAGGCCTTCTGCCGCTCCGCCCGTCGCCGCGGTCCGCCTTGACCGCTGGCTGTGGGCCACCCGCCTGTACAAAAGCCGCTCGCTGGCCGCCGACGCCTGCGACGGGGGCAAGGTCAAGGTCAACGGACAGACCGCCAAACCGCACAAGCCGGTCCGGGCTGGGGATGTGGTAAGCGTCACCCATCCGGCGGGCCGCAAAGAGTTCATGGTCGTCGCCCTGGCCGAGCGGCGTGGCCCGGCCTCTGAGGCGCGCCTGTTGTACGAAGACCATTCTCCGCCACCTCCGTCTGGCCAGGAGCGGAGCGCCTTTGCGCCGCAATTTCGGCCCCACGGCGTGGGCCGACCGGCCAAACGCGAGCGACGCCAGCTCGAGAAAGTGCGCGGACGGAGGTAGGCGTATGATCGATTTGCGCAGCGACACCGTCACCCTGCCCAGCCCGGCCATGCGCCGAGCCATTGCCGAGGCCGAGTTGGGCGATGACGTGATGTCCGAAGACCCCAGCGTCAACCGTCTCGAAGCCCTGGCCGCCGAGTTGCTGGGCAAAGAGGCCGCGCTGCTGGTGGCCAGCGGGACAATGGGCAATCTCGTCTCGGTGCTGAGTCACTGTCGGCGTGGCGCAGAGGTGATTGTGGGCGATCAGGCCCACATCTACCACTATGAGGCAGGGGGGGTTTCGGCTTTGGGCGGCTGCGTGTTCCATCCGGTGTCGACCGGGCGGTTTGGTGAACTGGCCGTCGGTGAGCTGGAGCGGGCGGTTCGACCGGCCGCGAGCGATATGCACGCCGCGCCGGCCGGGGTGCTGTGCCTGGAAAACACCCATAACCGGTGCGGTGGCACGGTCTTGTCCGGGTCCTATCTGGAGTCGGTCCGAGCCCTGGCCGACCGCCTCGGCCTGCCGATTCATCTCGATGGCTCGCGGATTTTTAACGCCGCGGTAGCCCGTGGCTGTAGTGTCAAAGAACTGGTCCGTCAGTCTGACTCGGTGCAGTTCTGTCTGTCCAAGGGCTTGGCCGCCCCGGTTGGGTCGTTGGTGTGCGGCAGGGCAGAGTTTATCGCCCGGGCCCGGCGCTACCGCAAGATGCTCGGCGGCGGGATGCGCCAGGCCGGCATTATTGCTGCGGCCGGCATTGTGGCCCTGACCGAAATGGTTGACCGCCTCAGAGAAGATCACACCAACGCCCGGCTGCTGGCCCACGCGCTGGCCGAGCTGCCCGGCCTCCGGCTTGATCTGGAAACCGTCCAGACCAACCTGGTGATGTTTCGGGTCGCGGCCGGCGCACTTGACGAGGGCGTGTTCGTCGCCCGGCTGGCTGAGGCCGGGGTCAGGCTCGGAGACCTGGGCCAGGGGCGTTTGCGGGCAGTGACCCACTATGGACTGACCGCGCAACATATCCACGACGCCGTGCGGATTATTGGTATGGTGTGGAAAGCGTTGAGGGGGTAAACACGCCGCCTGCCCTTGCCTGAACCCCACAGGAGGAAAGCCGATGCTCACAGGCATTGATAACCTTGGCGTGGCAGTGCCCGACTTGGCCGGTTCGGTCGCTTTTTATGAAAAGTCGGGTTTTCACAAAGGCGATGAGTACGAGGCCGGGGTGAGGGGCTGTACAATGAGCTCGGGGGCCGTGGTCTTGTTTCTGTTTCAGACCAGGCAGACCAGGCCCCAAGCCGTCCACCGAGAGACCAGTCTGGCCCACAATCCGCCCGGCCTTGACCATATCAGCTTCCTGGTTGGGGACGTGAAGCAGCCCTGCGCCGAGTGCCGGGCCAGGGGAATCGCCTTCCCGGGCGATCCTGAAGATCAGACTGGGGGGCCAGGATTGTGGGCTTCAAAGACCCCGACGGCACTCATCTGTATTTCTTGCAATATCTCTCAGAGGAAAGGAGTCGCGTATGACGACCATTCATACCGTAACCGGGACGTGTACGCCCGAGGACCTGGGGTTTACCCTGATCCACGAACATCTGACCGCCGGCTTTCCCGGCTGGGAGTTTGACAATGCCGGCTTTGACCGCCCGGGTGAGATGGCCAGCGTGGTTGGTAAGCTCACGCAGATTAAAGAGTTGGGCGTCACCTCGCTCGTTGATCCCTGCCCGATGGAGCTTGGCCGGGACCCGGAGTTTGCCCTTGAGGCGGCAGAAAAGTCGGGCGTGCAGATCATCATGGCGACCGGCCTGTACAACGAGGCACTGGGTATTCCGCCCCACTTTCGCAGCCTGGATGCCGACGCCATTGCCGAGGTCTATGAGCGCGAGTTGACCGAGGGCATGAACAGCACCGGGATCAGACCGGGCATTATCAAGACGGCTACCGGGGGGATTCCGGGCATGACGGAGACCGCGACCGACATCGCCCCGTGTGAGGAGACCTGTCTGCGGGCCGCGGCCCGAGCCCACAAGGCGACCGGCGCTCCGATCCTGTGCCACAACGACGAACTCGGGCCGCTGGGGCGTCAGACGCTCGACATCTTTGAGGCTGAGGGCGTGGATTTTAACAGCGTGCTGATCGGTCATGCCTGTGGCGTGGGCGACATGCGCTACTACTTCGACATCCTGGAGCGGGGTGCCTGGATCGGTTTTGACCGCTTCGGCATAGAGACGATCGCCTCGGACAAGATGCGCTTGGCCTCGCTGATCGGCCTGCTGGCGGTCGGCTTTGACCGCATCATGCTCTCCCACGACCATGTGAGCTGCTGGCTGGGTCGGGTCAGCGACGACTGGCAGAAGTTCATAGACGCCTGCCCCAACTGGGGCTACTCTCATATCATGAAGAACATCCTGCCCCAGCTCAGCAAAGCCGGAGTGAGTGAGGGCACAATTCGGACGCTGACGGTAGAGAACCCCAGGAGTTATTTTGGTGGCTAGGAACAAAGCGGTTTGGCCGCTGGGCATCGGGCTGGCCGTGGCCCTGGCCGTGCTGACCGTGCTGCAAGAAGAGGCCCCCGCTCCTCCGTCCCGTCAGGACACCGCCCAGGACACCCCCTCTGATGAGCGTGCGGCCGGCCAGGCGAAGAGCGGCCCTCCGCCCGCCCCGGCTGCCAGACCGCGGCCGGTCAGCCGGGCCGAAACGCAGGTCGGGCTTGACCCGAGCACGGGCCGGTTGCTGCCCCCCACCCCGGCTCAGAGAACATCGCTGGCCGATGCGCTGCGCAGGCAGTTTGCCCCTGTCAGACACGCGCCGGACTCTTTCGCCGACGGAACGATTTCTGTCGTGGTCGCGACGGAGCGTCTGAACTTCTCCGTCGCCCGGGTCAACGAGCGGGGATTGCCGGAGATGAGCTGCGTGCCGGGTCTGAAGCAGGCGGCGACTGTTCTTGAAACGGACGGGTACAGCGGGCCCCTGCGGGCGGAGGATTAATGCAGTGTTTCGGTGGCGATACGCCGGTCTGGTCGGCTGCTGGCTGATCCTGCCAGCCCTGTTCACGCCGGTCTGGGCCGGGGTGACAATTCGGATTAACAACGTCGATCCGGCCGAAACCGGCCTCAACGACCCCAGGCCGGTCAGTCCGGTCGGCGAGAACTCCGGCCGCACGCTAGGCGAGCAGCGGCTCAACGTACTGCGCTTTGCCGCCGAGCTGTGGGGGAGCCTGCTTGAAGGCGATGTCCCCCTCATCATCCAGGCGACCTTTCGGCCTCTGCCGTGCAGTCCGACCGCCGCGGTGCTCGGCGCGGCCGGCCCGGTCCGCGTATTTGCAGAATTTCCGGTACCGGCCATTGACGCGCAGACATGGTACCACGCGGCGCTGGCCAACCAGATTGCGGGTTTTGATCTCAGCCCGGGAGGGCCTGACCCGGCGCTGGCCAGCCCGCCCTTTCAGGACGACATGGTGGCCTATTTTAACAGCGCCGTGGACGGCAACAGGGCCTGTCTGCCCGGCGACTGGTATTATGGCCTGGACAATGCGCCGCCCGCGGGTGATATGGCGCTGCTCAATGTGGTCATGCACGAGTTTGCCCACGGGTTGGGCCTGAGCAGCCTGATTGATGAGACCTCGGGTCGGACGCCCTTGGATTTCCCTGACCGCTATTCGAGCTTTGTCCTGGATACCACCACGAATAAACATTTCCACGAGATGAGCGCCGACGAACGCCTCGGTGCCCAGGTCAGCCATGACGACATTGTCTGGGATGGGCCGGCCACAACGCAAGCCGCCCCGGAGATTCTGGATTTGCAGGCTGAGCTCATCGTGGACTCGCCAGCTGGTCTTGCCGGGCGCTACCCGGTGACCCGCGCGGATTTTGGGCCGGCTCCAAGTCCTGACGCGGAATACGCCGGGCTTGAGCTGGCGGATGACAGGATTGGAGACCCGACCGATGGCTGTGAGCCGATAGAGAAAAACTTGCGCGGCCGCATCGCCTTCATCAACCGGGGCAACTGTCCGTTTGCGCTCAAGGTTGCCCACGCCGAGGCGGCCGGAGCCAGCGCGGTCGTGATTCGGAATACCGCGCCCGGCGGGCCGCTTATCATGGACGCGGCCAACAGCCGGAGTCGTATTCCGGCGGTGAGTATCTCTCAGCAGCACGCTGATGCGCTGCTGTCCGCTCTGCCGCGGACCAGCGTGCGAGCCGCGCTCAGGCTCAATCCCGACCGCTTGGTCGGGGCTGACCAGCACGGCTTTGTCCGGCTGTACGCGCCCGACCCGGTTGAGCCTAGCTCGTCAATTGCCCATCTTGATCCGGGCGCATCGCCCAATCTGCTCATGGAACCCTTCTTGAGTGGCGATCTTGACGCCGCCACTGATGTTGACCTGACGCCTTTTCTACTCAAAGACCTGGGCTGGCGGTTGACCGAGGAGGCCGACAGCCCGGAAGCGGCCGAGTAGGGCTGGCCGCGGTCAGCGGAGACCGCGCCAGCCCAGGGAGACCCCGGCAGGACCAGAGGTCGCTGCTGGCCGTCTGGTTCTTGCCCCCGTTGATGCTGCTCCGCCTCCCGCTCGCCGTGTTCCGTCGGCCTCCGCTCACGCTCGCATGGTCCCCCCTCGCTTCGTTGTCCTGCCCCCCGCTCACGCTCGAGTACTCTCCGCCCGCTTCGTTGTCTCGGCCCCCAAGCACGCTCGCATGGGCCTCGCTCGCCTCGTTGTCCTTGCCCCCAACTACGCCCGTATAGTCTCCGCTGATGATGTTCCCTGAGCCCACTACTATCCCACTGTGACCAGAGTATTCGTGCTCAGGGCCAATCACCAGGTTGTGCGAGCCGCTGCGATCATTGGTACCCGTGGTCCGGGGGGCGGCCGAGGCGGTGATGTCGCCATCTTCGTTGTAGCCGACGATCAGGTTGCCGAGCCCGTTGGTGGTCGTGGTCCGCTTGGTGCTATGCCCGTTGCGGACATGGACATTGCAGCCCTCGAAGACCACATCATCTGTGGTCTGACCGGCCACGGCTTTGGTGGTCAGGCAGTCCGGCCAGAGGTGGCGGAAGTCGGCCACGCCTGCCACGGTCACGCCGCTGCCCTCGCTCACGCTGGTGAAATTGGCGCTGGCTGTGTTGCGGAGCCCGCCGCTCACGCTTGACACGCTGCCAGTCGCCGTGTTCTCCCGGCCCCCGCTCACGCTGGCCGCCCAGCCACTGGCTGTGTTGTACGCTCCCCCGCTCACACTGGCGTCATTGGCGCTGGCCGTGTTGTGCGATCCCCCGCTCACGCTGGCGTGGACGGCGCTGGCCGTGTTGCGCTTGCCCCCGCTCACACTGGAGCTATGACCGCTGGCCTCGTTTTCCACGCCCCCGCTCACGCTGGCGTGATCATTGCTGGCTGTGTTGCGGAGCCCGCCGCTCACGCTTGACACGCTGCCAGTCGCCGTGTTCTCCCGGCCCCCGCTCACGCTGGCCGCCCAGCCACTGGCTATGTTGTGCGATCCCCCGCTCACACTGGCGTCATTGGCGCTGGCTGTGTTGCGCTTGCCCCCGCTCACGCTGGCGTGGACGGCGCTGGCCGTGTTGCGCTTGCCCCCGCTCACACTGGAGCTATGACCGCTGGCCTCGTTTTCCACGCCCCCGCTCACGCTGGCGTGATCATTGCTGGCTGTGTTGCGAAGCCCGCCGCTTACGCTTGACACGCTGCCAGTCGCCGTGTTGAAATGGCCGCCGCTCACACTGGCCGCCCAGCCACTGGCTATGTTGTGTGATCCCCCGCTCACACTGGCGTCATTGGCGCTGGCCGTGTTGCGATTGCCGCCGCTCACGCTGGCGTGGACGGCGCTGGCCGTGTTGCGCTTGCCCCCGCTCACACTGGAGCTATGACCGCTGGCCTCGTTTTCCACGCCCCCGCTCACGCTGGCGTGATCATTGCTGGCCGTGTTGCGGAGCCCGCCGCTCACGCTTGACACGCTGCCAGTCGCCGTGTTGAAATGGCCGCCGCTCACACTGGCTGCCCAGCCACTGGCTATGTTGTGTGATCCCCCGCTCACACTGGCGTCATTGGCGCTGGCCGTGTTGCGCTTGCCGCCGCTCACACTGGACACCCAGCCACTGGCCACATTGTGCGCACCGCCGCTCACACTGGCCGACCCGCTGCTGGCCACATTGTCCTCACCCCCGCTCACGCTGGCATGATTGGCGCTGGCCGTGTTGCGGAGCCCCCCGCTCACGCTGGCCGCACCGCTGGAGATAACGTTATCACTCCCCGCCACCAGCCCCCCAGCACTGGGGTACTGATGAAGACTCCCAATCACCAGGTTGTGCGAGCCGCCCCGCTTGGCCGTATCCGCGGTCGGGTGGGTGTTCGCCTCGTTGTAGCCGATAATCAGGTTGCCCAGCCCCAGCGGCTCGGAGCGCCACTTGTTGTCGACGGTCCGCCCTTCATAGGTCATGCCCGACCCGCTGCGGATGTGGACATTGGCCCCGGTGAACACCACATGCGGGCCTTTGAGGCCGTGGTAGGTGCTCGTGGCCGCAGTCTCGATGACCTGAATGTAGCGGGTCAGCCTGGCCACGGTGGCCTCTAAGGTCTGGACCCGGCTCTCCAGGGTGGGCAGGGTGGCGGTAGCGGTCTGGCCCCAGCCCGGACGGGTTCCGCACAGGACGGCGGACAGGCACACGAGCAGGACGGTACGGCGCATAACGGCGCTCCTTTCGGCCTCGACAGAGGCGGACGCGATAATCAGGAATGGAATGTCTGTACCTGTGGTGTTGGCGTGAAGTCAAGGCTGGGGTGCCGCTCACCAACCGGGCACGAATTGCAGGCTATGGCCCCTGCCGCCTTGACCCTTCAGGGTTTTGGGCCTATTGAGGGCTGAGAAGTTGGTCCGCCTGGCCGGGCCGGACCTGCGGTTGCGGAATGGAGACAAGACATGGCAGAACAACTCCTGACGGGTCTGAAAGTCGTTGAATGTGGCAATCTTGTCTCGGCTCCCTATCTGGGCAAGCTGTTGGCCGACCTGGGGGCCGAGGTGGTCAAAGTTGAGGAGCCCGGCGGGGACAGCGCCCGCCGGCGTGGGCCCTTCCCCGGCGATACCCCGCACCCGGAAAAGAGCGGTCTGTTTCTGTATTTGAACACCAACAAGCTCGGCGTCACGCTGGAGCTTCGCTCGGCCAAGGGCCGGGGGCTGTTGCAGAGCCTGTGCAGCCAGGCCGACCTGCTCATCCACAACTATCGGCCGTCTGAGATGGCCGGCCTTGGCCTTGCCTTTGACACGCTGCGGCGGACCAACCCCGGCCTGATTATGACCACGATTTCGTATTTTGGCTGCACCGGCCCCTACCGCGACTATCGGGCCTTTGAGCTGACGGCCAGCAACGCCGGCGGCTGGGCTGCCGTCAGCCCCGGGGCCTCAGACCACGCGGAGCTGCCACCGCTCAAAGCCTTTGGCCACCAGGCCGATTTCCAGGGCGGGGTACACGCCGCGGTGGCGACCCTCGGCGCGTATTATCACCGGCTGCTGAGCGGCCAGGGCCAGCATGTTGACGTGTCAATCCAGGAGTGTATTGCCGCCATTCTGGAGATGAACTTCATGCACTACACCTATGCCGGGAATGAGACCTCGCGCCTGGGCCGGCGGTCGATTTTTCCATGGTGTATGCTCGACTGCCAGGACGGCAAGCTGTTTGTGATTAATGTGGAAGAAGACCAGTGGCAGCGCCTTGTTGAGCTGATGGGCGAGCCCGAGTGGGCCTCGCTGGAAATTTTCAAGAACCGGGTCGAGCGCGGCGCGAACTACGACGCACTCTTTCCCTTGCTCCAGGAGTGGGCGGCCAACTGGAAGGTGGCCGACCTGTACCAGGCCGGTCAAGAGCGGCGTATCTGCATGGCTCCGGTGAATACGATGGCCGACCTGTTTGCCTCCGAGCATCTGAAAGCCCGCCAGTTTTTCACCGCTGTCGGCCACCAGGTCGCCGGCACGCTTGACTACCCCGGGGCACCGTTCAAGGTTTCCGAGGGCGGGGTCAAGACGCCCCGACCGGCCCCGCTGCTGGGCGAGCATAATGAGCAGGTCTACTGCGGCAGACTGGGACTGTCGCCGGCGGAAGTGGCAGAGTTGAAGCGGCAAGGCATCATGTAACGAGGTATCTCATGGCAGCACGACGACCCTTGGATGGCATTCGCGTTCTGGACTTTACCTGGGCCTGGGCTGGCCCGTACTGTACGCTGCAGATGGCCCATATGGGGGCAGAGGTTATTCGCATTGAGAGTGAGAGACGGCCGTGTGTCACCCGGCTGATCCCGCCGTTTGCGGATGACGAGCCCGGACCTGACCGGGCGGGCTATTTCAACCAGTACAACCAGGCCAAGAAGAGCGTACAGCTTGACCTGAGCCGGCCCGAGGCGGCAGAGATTGTGAAAAAGCTGGCGGCCCAGTCCGATATCGTTGTCCAGAACTTTTCGGCCGGGGCGATTGAACGCATGGGCTTTGGCTATGACACGCTCCGCGGGGTCAAGCCCGACATTATCATGGTCTCTATCTGTGGCTATGGGCAGACGGGTCCTGAGCGTACCTACATGGGCTATGGGCCGGCCTCGGTGCCCCTGGCCGGGATCTCCTCGCTGTCCGGCTACCGGGACAAGGGGCCGGCCGAGGTCGGAATTTCCTACGGCGACCCGAACGCCGGCATCTTTGGGGCGTTTGCGGCCCTGGCGGCCCTGGCCTACAGGCAGCGGACCGGCCGGGGCGTCCACGTCGATCTGGCGCTGTGGGAGGCGCTGCTGGTCCTCATGCCCGAGGGGCTGATGGACTACGCCATGAACAAGACCCAGGCCGAGCGGGACGGCAACCACGACCGCTGGATGGCACCCCACGACTGTTTCAAGTGCCGGGGCGACGCCGAGACATGGGTCACGATTGCGTGCGGCTCGGACGCTGAATGGCGTGCCCTGTGCGGGGCCATTGGTCAGCCCGGGCTGGCTACCGATGCACGCTTTGCCAACGCGACTGCCCGCAAAGCCAACGAAGACGCGCTGGAGGGAATCCTGACGGCCTGGACCGGGCAGCGCGACCGCTGGGAGGTGACCGAGGTCTTGCAACAGGCCGGGGTAGCGGCCTTTCCGTCGATGAGCAACAAAGACCTGGCCACCGACCGCCACCTCGAAGCGCGCGGCTACCTGGTCCAGAAAGAACATCCAGAGTTCGGCAAGCGCATCCATGCCGGTATTCCGTGGCAGATGTCAGGCACGCCGTGCGAGGTCCGGGCCGCGGCTCCGCGGCGTGGGCAGCACACCGACGAGATAATGGGCGAGGTGCTCGGCCTGTCGGCAGCCGGGATTCGGCGGCTGCGCGACGGACAGGTGTTGCGGTAGGCCATACTGAGGGCTGTTCTCAGCGTTGTCTTGGCGCTGCTCGTCGGCGCGTGCGGCCAGCCGCAAAAGAAGCCGTTCTCGAACCCGAAGCTGTACGCCGACCCGCCGCCTGCGGCGGCACCTGCGCTCAATCCGGGCGGCTCCAGCCCGGCCGCCCGAGTGGCGGACGATCTACCGGGAACGGGCGCAGACCCCGACTTGATTTGCCGACGATCTGGAGCGGCGCTCTGTGCCCTCCCGCCGCTGGATCACGATGCTGCAAGAGACACTGGCCGCACCCGACGGTCCCGATTTCATGCCGGTCCACCTGTTTGAGAATCGGGCCGGGATGCTGAAGCACTTTCTGTTTGTTTCCCCGACCTGTGGTCAGCAGGGGGGCTGTCCAACGCCAAGGGCGGCTACGCCGATATCCTGGTCCTGGCCCGGATATGTCTCCACCAGGACCGCTCCTGGCCGCGGGTGCAGAATCATGGCGGTCTCGAGCTCCAGCGACACTTGGCCGATGCCGCGTTTGACTACGCCAGCGCCCTGGCCGAGCTCAACGTTCCGCTCATCGCCTTTGCCAGCAGCACTATGGACAAAGCCGGCATTGCCTGGGCCGGACGGGTCAAGTATACCGCCCGGGCCACGGCGAGCCGCGATGTCCGGTACAGCCTGCTCCAGGATTGGGGCCGCCTCGCTGTGTTGCCGGGCACGGCCGCGGCAGAGCGGGTATTCTCGCCCCTGGCCGAGTGGACAGGCCAGCATACGCCCCACACCCCCTGAGTAAACGGGCCACGGCTTCCCGACACCGCCCGCTGTCGCCCCGAGCGCGGCTGTCTGTCTGCTTGCATGTTGGGATGTTCCCAAGTACAATCCGGCCCGGATTCAAACGACTGAGCAGTCATTCAGTTGAAGGAAGACTCGTTCGCACCTCAGGAGGGGATCGTATGGCCGTACAACACACGCGCGGGATGCTGACAGGCTATAAGGTACTGGATTTTACCCAGATTGTCGCCGGACCAACCACGACGCGGCTGATGGCAGAAATGGGGGCCGAGATCATCAAGGTTGAACAAGCCCCGGCCGGTGACCCGGCCCGCCAGAATCCGGTCTGGAAAAAAGGCCGCAGCGGCTATTTCATGCAGCATAATCTGGGCAAGCAGAGCCTGTGTGTGAATCTCAGGACCGAAGCCGGCCGTGAACTGGTCCGCTCCCTGGTGCCCCACGTTGACGTAGTGGTCGAGAATTACAGCCCGGGGGTAATCGGGCGCTTGGGGCTGGGCTACGAGGTCCTCAAGGAACTCAACCCCAGGCTGGTCATGTGTTCGATTTCAGCCCTGGGTCAGACCGGGCCCCTGTCTCATGTACCGGGCTTTGATTATATTGCCCAGGCCTATGCGGGCGTGACCGAGGTGATGGGCGAGCCCGACCAGCCGCCGGTCATCCCGATGGTGGCGATGGGCGATGTCAGCACCGGCGTTCACGCCTTGGCCGCCCTTGCCTGCTGCCTGCTGAACCGTGAGCGCACCGGGGAGGGCCAGTACATTGACGTGTCGCTCCTCGACTCCTACATCCATGTCCACGATTTCAGCCTCGAAACCTATACCGGGACCCAAGGCCGGTTTGTTCCGACCCGGGGCGGCTCGCACCACAACGGGCTGACCCCGTGTGGTGTGTTCAAGGCTGCCCAGGGCTACATCATGATTATCGCTGCCCTGGATCACCAGTGGCAGGGCTTGACCAGGGCCATGCGGCGGCCCGATCTGGCGGACGACACACGCTTCCACAATGTCCGCGCGCGGCGGAAAAACCGTGAAGTCCTGATCCCTGAGATTGAGCGCTGGCTGCTGTCCCTGCCCGACCGTGAGGCGGCACTCGACGCCCTCGACCGCGAACGGGTGCCAGCCGCCCCGGTGTTGACCGTGCCCGAGCTGGTTGAGCATCCGCACCTGCTCGAGCGCCAGGCCGTGCGCCCGGTGTCTGACCCGCTGCTGGGCGAGTTTATGATTCCCGGCTTTCCGTTCCGGTTTTCCGGCCATCCGCTGCCCGAGGTCGTGCCTGCCCCCGACCTGGGCGAGCATAATGCCGCGGTGCTGGAGCGCTACCTGGGGTATGGGGCAGACCAGATCGCCGACCTGTCGGCCAATGGCATTCTGGTCCAGCAGCCCGCGGGAGAATAAAGCGAAGAGAAAGGATATCAAAGGAATGGGACCACGTTTCAGACGAGTCTGCCTGCCAGCCTGCCTTGTCCTCACGCTGTGGACCTCGCCGAGCTATGCCCTCTGGGACGGGCCGCTCAAGAAGCCGATTGGCTGGGCGAGCAATACCTGGTCGCGCTTTGACCGCTTCCTGGCGACCTTTGACCCGGCCGGCCGCTATGTCCGCCAGCCGGTTGAACGCCGTGTGCCGGCCCTGACCTTCAAGGGCTTTTACCGGCAGTGGTCCGATGTCCTGCTGACCAGCAACCAGACAATCCACAACCGGCGCAGAGACTTCCGCTTCCTGCAGCTCCAACACCTGCTGGAGCTGGAATCCCACTATCAGCTCTCGCCCAATATCGAAGTCACCAACATCAGCCATTTTCTGTACGACGGGGCGTACAACTGGCAGGACTCGTCGGGCCTGTACGGCGACCGGGCCAGCGAGACCCTGCGCGCCTACCACAATTTTGACCGGATTGTGCGCGAGCTGTACCTCAGCTACCGCACCCATAATCTGGACCTGGTGATCGGCAAGCAACAGATCGCCTGGGGAAAAATGGACGGGCGCTATATTGATACGATCAACGCGATCGACAACCGCGAGGGCGCTCAGGTCGAGGCGGCCGAGTATGAGTTCCGGCGCCTGCCGGTCTTCATGCTGAACACGACATATTTTTTTGGTGCCAACTCCCTCAACCTGCTGTGGATTCCGCACTTTGAGCACGACCGCAGCGCGGCCTTTGGCTCGCCCTGGGCGACCCCGTTTCTGCCCGAGGACGCCGAGAGCGTCCTGACCAGCGATGAAGATGTGCTGCGCGGCCGCAAAGACTTCGGCGGCAATTACATCCTCAAGCGTCGCCGGCCGTCGTCCGGCGACTGGGGCGACCATGAGTTCGGCGTCCGCCTCGACGTGTCAATGGAGCCGCTCACCTGGGGGCTGGTCTACTACTACGCCTGGAACAAGGCGGCCCAGCACTTCCTGATTGACCGGGCGATTGACGAGAACGGCGATATCCATCTGATCCTCCAGCCGCGTCATACCCGGCTGCACCATTTCGGGCTGACCGCGGACTATGCCACCGCGTTCGCCAACATGCCGCTGGTGGGCGAGCTGCCTATGGTGCTGCGTGTCGAAGGGCTGTGGACCAAGGCCGTCGAGTTTCAGGACTTTGGCCGCTTTGGGGCCGCGGACGATTTGCCGCCGCCCGATTTCAGGATTGACACCAGACAGCACGACGCCAAAGCTGTCCGGCGGATGGTGTCGGCCCGTCGCCGGGCCGGCCAGGGCGAACGTTTCAAGTCCGGCGGCCATGTGTCGCGGGATACGCTGCGGGCCGCGGTCGCCCTGGAGTTTGCCCTGCCCGGCAATACCTCCTTTATCTTTCAGCCCTCGCTGCTGTACACCTTTGACTGGCGTGAAACCCTGGGCGGTGGCTTCGGGGGCGGGGTTGGTGACGAGTGGAATGTGCTGCCGGTAGCGTTTGTCGGCCGGCCGTTCCGCTTTACGCGCGACCGCCTGAACATCAGTTTTACGGCCATCCCGTGGCTCAGCGGCCCGCATCGCAAATGGCAGGGCGTGAAAACCAGACTGGTGGCCAGCTACAATTTCTCCCAGTTCATCACCGGCCGGATGACCTATACGGCCTTCAGCGCCGGTGCCGGCAGCGACATCTATGCCGTGTACGGGAAGTATGACAATATCGGCTGGGAGCTGAGCTACGAGTTTTAGCCATGAGAAGCCTTGCCCTGTGTCTGCTCATTGTCCTGCTGGTGCCGGCCGGGGTCGGTGGCCAGGACACCGGAATCGCGCCACAATCCTGGAAGACAGTTGCCGAGCTGTCCGCCGAAGAAAAAGCCGGGCTGGATTTTCGGACCGACACCCCGCGCAGCGCGGCCGTCCCCTATCTGCCGGCCGAGCCCTACCCGTTTGAAGCGCCCTATACCGCCGAAGAGCTGGGCTATCGCTCAATGGAGTTCACCCATGTGTCGCGCTGGTCCCACGTCATGGCCGATGCGTTCGGCTCCCTGACCAGCGGCGGCTATCTGAACCAGGGCGTCACGATTGGGCTCAATTTCTATATGCCGGCCGAGGCCGGCCTTGCCGGTCAGCTCCAGACCCTGCCGGGTCAGGACTTCTTTCGGATGGTGTTCTACTACACCGCGCCGTCCGAAATGCTGGGTGCGCAAGACCTGTGGATTCTGCGCCGGACCGATAGGGACAAGGCCACCAAGCTGGACTATTTCGCCTACGCGCCGGCCCTCCGCCGGGTGCGGCGCATTCCCCAGCCCCGCCGGGGCGAGCGCTTCCCCAACAATGTCCAGTCCTTTGACGACATCATCGGGCGCGACGCCTGGGAGTTCCGCTGGCGTGTGCTGGGGACCGATGTCCTGTACGAGACCGTGCGTTTTCCCAACACCCGCCCGAGCCTGACCCTGGCCAATCCAGACGGCACCTTCTTTGACAGGCCGACCGGGCAGCTCAAAATGATGTGGGACAGCTACCCCTACTACCGGTCTGACGGCGGGGTTGCCTGCTATGTGGTTGAAGCCACCACCCGGCAGGACTGGCTGCCCAACTACCCGACGAGCAAGCTCATCTACTGGCTTGACCGCCATGCGTTCTACCCGCTGCGGATTGAGCAGTACGACCGCGACGGCCAGCTCCAGGTGGTTGAAGTCCGCATCGCCCGCCAGGACAATCCGGCCCTGGGCGACAAAGGCTATGCGGCCCTGATGACGGTCTACTACGACGTGTCGCTTGACCTGATGAGCTACAGCATCCACGACGCCCATCTGCTCAAAACCTGGTCAGACAAGGACAAGGCCGTGGTGTTCGGCCCGGATTTCATGCGCCGCGGCTGGCTGCTGCACCCCCTCAAGACCCAGACCCTGGTGAACACCCCAGACGAGTTCTATCTGCGCCCCCGGCTCTACCCCGACAAGTTCCCCCAGGACCGCGCGGTCGTGCTGTCGCCCGAGGTAGCTGCCCGCATCCGGGCCCAAGAGGCGGCCGGCCGGCTGGTCTTTGAGACCCCGCTTGAGCTTGCCGAAGTCGAAGCGCCCTGACCGGCCCGGGCGCATTGCGTCTATGGAATGTGGAGACATACACTATGGCCTGTCCTTGGACGTAGGACTAGAGGAATTCGGCTGTACATCATGCAGTGAACAGAAGGAGGAGACAGATGTACGACAAAATCAAGCAAATGATTGAAGACGCCGTTCAGCGCTTTGACAACACTCAGGGAGATCCCCGCCTCCTTATCCTTGGAGCAACTGGCGTTGGAAAATCTTCTCTTATCAACGCCATCTTCGGCAAGAAGCTTCGGAAGGTGAAGACGATTGTCTCCACGACGCGTGAGTTTGCGACGAACGAATACGAAATGGACGGAACCACGATTCAGATTACCGACTCGCCGGGCTATGGCGAGATTGGTCACGACGAGGCGTATTCCAAGAGCGTAGTCTGTGAAGCTGCCACCCACCATGCGGTGACGCTTGTGCTGAAGGCGGATGAAAAAGGATACGAGCGGGACCGTCGTATAATCGGGAAAGCCGGCAGAGACCCCGAGTTCTCTCTGGAGAAACCTCTCCTCATTGCACTCAATCAGATCGACAAAATTAAACCATTGCGTGAGTGGCCTCTTCCTAATGATGTGGATTTGGATTCTCCGCTCGCCGGAGACGACACGGCAAAGACCCGCAACATCAAAGAGAAAGTCTTCCTGGTCAAGGAACAATTCAAATCGGTCGTTGGCAATCGTGCTCTGCACGTCATACCGATGATGGCAGATAAGGACGAGGGGGCCATCTTTGGCGTGGACAGATTCAAACTGTGTCTCTTTGAGATTTTACCCGAAGCCACCAAATATCGCTTTGCGCGGACGGCGAAACTTGCCGAGAAGGCAAGCAGAGAAGTGCTTGAACAACTGGACAGGACGGCTGATACAGTAATCAAGACGGCAGCGACCGCAGCGGCCTCAGCAGTCCTCGTCAACCCTGTTCCAGTTTCGGACATCGCAGTTCTGGCCCCTCTTCAAATTGGAATGATTATCAAACTCGGTGCCATCTATGGCAAAACGATTGACCGGAAGTCCGCCATTGAGGTGACAAGCACTCTAGGAGCAGGAATCGGTGTGCGGAGTATCTTTCAAATTGTGATTTCGTTCTTTCCGGGAGTCAAAAATGTCCTCGGCCCTCCTTATGCAGCGACGGCAACCTACGGTATGGGGCAAGCGGCAAAGAAATATTTCAAGGGTCAGGGCGTCCCGTCCCGTGCGGAGGTAAGAGTCGAGGTTGACCGCGAATTGCTGAGGCAGCAAAAATTATTGAGCGACAAGAGGGAGGGTTGAGAATATGGCACTGTGGTGGCTACTGATTCCCCCCGCCGCCTGGGGCGTTAAGAAGATTTATGACTGGTTGTCCGAAGACGATTCACCACCGCCTCGCCCCTCTCCTCCGCTCCCTCCAGCTCGTCCCCTCTTACCTGAAACTCCCCGCCTCCTTATCCTTGGAGTAACTGGAGTTGGAAAATCTTCTCTTATCAATGCCATCTTCGGCGAGAAGCTTCAGGAGGTGAACACGCCTGGCTCCACGACGCGTGAGTTTACGACGCACGAATACGAAATAGCCGGAACCACGATTCAGATTACCGACTCGCCGGGCTATGGCGAGATTGGTCACGACGAGGAGTATTCCGCTAGAGTAATCCGTGAAGCTGCCACCCACCATGCGGTGACGCTTGTGCTGAAGGCGGATGAAAAAGGATACGAGCGGGACCGTCGTATAATCGAGAAAGCCATCAGAGGCTCCGATTTCTCGGAGAAACCTTTCCTCATCGCGCTCAATCAGATCGACAAAATTAAACCATCGCGTGAGTGGTCTCCTCCTTATGAGTGGGATTCTCCGCTCGCCGCAGACGACACGGCAAAGACCCGCAACATCAAAGAGAAAGTCTCCCTGGTCAAGGAACAATTCAAACCGGTCGTTGGCAAGCGTGCTCTGTACGTCATCCCGACGATGGCAGATGAGGACGAGGGGGCCATCTTTGGCGTGGACAGATTCAAACTGTGTCTATTTGAGATTTTACCCGAAGCCGCCAAAGTCCGCTTTGCGCGGACGGCGAAACTTGCTGAGAAGGCATATTTCAAGGGTCAGGGCGTCCCATCCCCTGGGGAGTTAAGAGGCGAGGTTGACCGCGAATTGCTGAGAGTGGATTACCGAGCTCGTCAACAGCAAGGGCGAGGGGGAGTTAAGAGGTGAGGTTGAGCGCGAATTGCTGAGGCAGCAAAAATTATTGAGCGACAAGAGGGACGGTTGAGAATATGGTCTTACCACTGGGGCCTCTCGTCGCCCTGGACTCCTGGCTGGGAGCACCTTTGACCTGGATATCAGGTGTGTTGCCTTACCACTGGGGCCTCTCGTCGTCCTGGCCGCCTGGGGCGTTAAGAAGATTTCTAGACTGGTCGTCCGAAGACGATTCCCTACCGCCTCGCCCCTCTCCTCCGCTCCCTCCAGCTCGTCCCCCCTTGAACAGAAGGAGGAGACAGATGAACGACAAAATCAAGCAAATCATTGGAGAGGCCGTTCAGCGCTTTGACAACACTCAGGAAGATCCCCGCCTCCTTATCCTTGGAGCAACTGGCGTTGGAAAATCTTCTCTTATCAATGCCATCTTCGGCAAGGAGCTTCAGCCGAGGAACCCGATTCCCCCCACGACGCGTGAGTTTACGACGCACGACTACGAAATAGCCGGAACCACGATTCAGATTACCGACTCGCCGGGCTATGACGAGATTGGTCACGACTATTCTGCTAGCATAGTCCGTGAAGCTGGCACCCACCATGCGGTGACGCTTGTGCTGAAGGCGGATGAAAAAGGATACGAGCGGGACCGTCGTATAATCGGGAAAGCCGGCAGAGACCCCGAGTTCTCTCTGGAGAAACCTCTCCTCATCGCGCTCAATCAGATCGACAAAATTAAACCAGCGCGTGAGTGGTCTCCTCCCTATGAGTTGGATTCTCCGCTCGCCGGAAACGACACGGCAAAGACCCGCAACATCAAAGAGAAAGTCTCCCTGGTCAAGGAACAATTCAAACCGGTCGTTGGCAAGCGTGCTCTGTACGTCATCCCGGCGATGGCAGATGAGGAGGAGGGGGCCATCTTTGGCGTGGACAGATTCACACAGTGTCTATTGGAGATTTTACCCGAAGCCACCAAATACCGCTTTGCGCGGACGGCGAAACTTGCCGAGAAGGCAAGCAGAGAAGTGCTTGAACAACTGGACAGGACGGCTGATACAGTAATCAAGACGGCAGCGACCGCAGCGGCGTCGGCAGTCCTCGTCAACTCTGTTCCAGTTTCGGACATTGGAATGATTATCAAACTCGGTGCCATCTATGGCAAAACGATTGACCGGAAGTCCGCCATTGAGGTGGTGAGCGCTCTAGGACCAGCAGTCGCTGCGCCGAGTACCTTTCAAATTGTGATTATCGACCATTCCGGGAGTCAAAATGTCCTCCGCCCTCCTTATGCAGCGGCGGCAACCTACGGTCTGGGGAAAGCGGCAAAGGCATATTTCAAGGGTCAGGGCGTCTCATCCCCTGCGGAGTTAAGAGTCGAGGTTGAGCGCGAATTGCGGAGAAGGCTAACGCCAGAACAGAACGAAAACGCGCTGACAGCCCGCTGAGTTAAGAGTCGAGAAGGAGGAGACAGATGGACGACAAAATCAAGCAAATTATTAAAGAGGCCGTTCAGCGCTTTGACAACACTGACGACAAAATCAAGCAAATTATTAAAGAGGCCGTTCAGCGCTTTGACAACACTCAGGAAGATCCCCGCCTGCTTATCCTTGGAGCAACTGGCGTTGGAAAATCTTCTCTTATCAATGCCATCTTCGGCAAGAAGCTTCATCCGACGGACCCGACTGTCTCCACGACGCGTAAGTTTACGACGAACGACCACGAAATAGCCGGAACCACGATTCAGATTACCGACTCGCCGGGCTATGGCGAGATTGGTCACGACGAGGCGTATTCCGCTAGCGTAGTCCGTGAAGCTGCCACCCACCATGCGGTGACGCTTGTGCTGAAGGCGGATGAAAAAGGATACGAGCGGGACCGTCGTATAATCGGGAAAGCCGGCAGAGACCCCGAGTTCTCTCTGGAGAAACCTCTCCTCATCGCACTCAATCAGATCGACAAAATTAAACCATCGCGTGAGTGGTCTCCTCCTTATGAGTGGGATTCTCCGCCCGCCGGAAACGACACGGCAAAGACCCGCAATATCAAAGAGAAAGTCTCCCTGGTTGAGGAACAATTCAAAACGGTCGTTGGCGATCGTGCTCTGCACGTCATACCGACGATGGCAGATGAGGAGGAGGGGGCCATCTTTGGCGTGGACAGATTCAAACTGTGTCTCTTTGAGATTTTATCCGAAGCCGCCAAATATCGCTTTGCGCGGACGGCGAAACTTGCTGAGAAGGCAAGCAGGAAAGTGCTTGAACAACTGGACAGGACGGCTGATACAGTAATCAAGACGGAAGCGGACTCAGCGGCGTCGGTAGTCCGCGTCAACCCTGTTCCAGTTTTGGACATCGCATTTCTGGCCCCTCTTCAAATTGGAATGATTATCAAACTCAGTGCCATCTATGGCAAAACGATTGACTGGAATTCCGCCATTGAGGTGAGAAGCGATCTAGGACCAGAAGTCCCTCCGCGGAGTATCTTTGGAATTGTGATTTCGCTCATTCCGGTAGTCAAAAATGTCCTCGGCCCTCGTTATGCAGCGGCGGCAACCAAGGCTATGGGGAAAGCGGCAAAGGCATATTTCAAGGGTCAGGGCGTCCCATCCCCTGAGGAGTTAAGAGGCGAGGTTGAGCGCGAATTGCGGAGAAGGCTAACGCCAGAACAGAACGAAAACGCGCTGACAGCCCGCTGAGTTAAGAGTCGAGAAGGAGGAGACAGATGGACGACAAAATCAAGCAAATTATTAAAGAGGCCGTTCAGCGCTTTGACAACACTCAGGAAGATCCCCGCCTCCTTATCCTTGGAGCAACTGGAGTTGGAAAATCTTCTCTTATCAATGCCATCTTCGGCGAGAAGCTTCGGGAGGTGAACACGATTCGCTCCACGACGCGTGAGTTTACGACGCACGAATACGAAATGGCCGGAACCACGCTTCAGATTACCGACTCGCCGGGCTATGGCGAGATTGGTCACGACGAGGAGTATTCTGCTAGCGTAGTCCGTGAAGCTCGCACCCACCATGCGGTGACGCTTGTGCTGAAGGCGGATGAAAAAGGATACGAGCGGGACCGTCGTATAATCGGGAAAGCCGGCAGAGACCCCGATTTCTCTCTGGAGAAACCTCTCCTCATCGCCCTCAATCATATCGACAAAATTAAACCATCGCGTGAGTGGTCTCCTCCCTATGAGTGGGATTCTCCGCCCGCCGCAGACGACACGGCAAAGACCCGCAACATCAAAGAGAAAGTCTCCCTGGTCAAGGAACAATTCAAAACAGTCGTTGGCAATCGTGCTCTGGACGTCATACCGACGATGGCAGATGAGGACGAGGAGGCCATCTTTGGCGTGGACAGATTCAAACTGTGTCTATTTGAGATTTTATCCGAAGCCGCCAAATACCGCTTTGCGCGGACGGCGAAACTTGCCGAGAAGGCAAGCAGAGAAGTGCTTGAACAACTGGACAGGACGGCTGATACAGTAATCAAGACGGCAGCGGCCTTAGCGGCGTTGAAAGTCCGCATCAACCCTGTTCCGGTTTCGGACATCGCATTTCTGGCCCCTCTTCAAATTCCAATGATTATCAAACTCGGTGCCATCTATGGCAAAACGATTGACCGGAATTCCGCCCCTGAGGTGATAAGCGCTCTAGGACCAGACCCAGCAGGCCATGTCCCTGTGCGGACTATCTTTCAAATTGTGATTTCGCTCATTCCGGGAGTCGAAAATGTCCTCCGCCCTTCTCATGCAGCGACGGCAATCTACGGTCTGGGGAAAGCGGCAAAGGCATATTTCAAGGGTCAGGGCGTCCCATCCCCTGAGGAGTTAAAAGGCGAGATTGAGATCGAATTGCTGATGCAGAAAAAATTATCGATGGACAAGAGGGACGGTTGAGAATATGGCCTTACCACTGGGGCCTCTCGTCGCCCTGGCCGCCTGGGGCGTTAAGAAGATTTCTGACTGGTCGTCCGAAGACGATTCACTACCGCCTCGCCCCTCTCCTCCGCTCCCTCCAGCTGGAAGTGCGGGAATATCTCTCTTTCCATCCCGCGGGAATGGCTACGGCGGGTTGAACGCCGGCCCGGCAGGAATTCGCTCCTGGCTCAGTCAGTCAGCTAGGCAGGCCGCTGTGTGGCGGCATCCCGGCGTGGTGCGGCCGGCCGGCGACTGAACTCCAATGCGCTGTCTTCAAGCGCACCGGAGTCCACCGTCCAGACATCGCGCAGGGAGTTCTGAAGACCCCACCGGCTGTATCGGGTGTGGATGGTATGACATTGAACAGTGGCGGTTATCCCTCAATCACACACTGAGGGCCCGCAGGGCAGACTGAGATGCGTTGACTCGCTCGCATATAATAGTCCTTGTCATTTTCAAAGGCAATCACCCTCCGCTCAAGTTCGTTCGCCGCACACACGGTCGTTCCTGCCCCGGCAAAGGGATCAAGAACCAGTTCTCCCTTTTGACTGAAGAGGGTGATCAATTCTCGAAACAACCCCAGCGGTTTTTGGGTGGGGTGAATGCGGTGCTGCGGGGACGGCGACTTACAGGTAAACACATTATGCACAACCCCGTGGCCATGAAACTTCGTTCCAGGCCGTTTCCCAACCACCCCCGCCTCCCACGCATTCACCGGCTTGAACCGGGTATTAAACGGAACCGGATTCGTCTTATGCCACACAATCGTGCCCACGGCATTAAACCCCTGGCCCTTCAAAATGCGCTCGTAGTCGCCTATTTGCGCCTGAGCACAGAAGATCACCGCCCATCCCCGCACCTTTGGAATAATCACCTCAGCCCAGGTACGCGGACTGAAACCCTGATCCCACGCCCCAAAGTCGCCCTTGGGCATAATAAAATCGCCCCCATCTGGCCGGAGCCGACGCGGGATTTGTTGCTCACAGGTATAGGCGTTGCTGATGGAATACGGGGGGTCCGTCAGGAGCAGGTCAATGGATTTATCTGCCAGGCGGGCTGAACCTGCTATCCCGTCACCATAGAAGAACCCTACATCATCAGGAGTGTGTTGCGTTCTGAGTTCGGCAGGGCGGGCGTGACCCTCAGGAATGCGCTGAATAGCCTGAACAAGGTCCTCGCGTGCCGGCGATTTGATAATGGCGAGGTGCGTATCGAGAGAGACCTCGCCAACGGAATGCGCGGTAGTGCCCCTTTTAACCAATAAGGGAACACGCCACGCCGTGGGTTCCTGTATTGGTTGTCCAAGGGAAAGCTGCGAGCGCTCTCCGGCCAAGGTTTCAGACATCCAGATATTCACGGCTGCCTTGACGAGTAAGCGCTGCTGCGCTGGGGTTGAACCACGCTCGCACCAGAACTCCTGTTGGGACATGGCCCCCTCCTCCCTCATGCACGCACGGATGAACGACCCGGACATATCAGGGCTCAGTCAGCCAGATGCGCCGGCCGCGGTGTGGCGGTGTCCTGGCGCGGCCTGGCCGGCCGGCGGCTGAACTCCAACGCGCCGTCTTCAAGCGTACCGTGGGCCACCGTCCAGACATCGCGCAGGTAGTTCTGAAGAGCCCGCCAGGGCGGGGCCGGCCCCTGCCTGGGCAGGGCGTCAAGCGACCGCTGGATGTAGCCCGAGGTGAAGTCCAGCAAAGGCTCACGCTTGCCGTCGTCCATTTCGCCCGGGCGCGGGCAGCACCAGGCATAACCCTTGGTCCGCATATGGTTCAGCAGCCGGCAGACGTATTCACAGGTCAGGTCGCACTTCAGCGTCCACGAGGCGTTGGTGTAGCCGCTGGCCAGGGCCAGGTTCGGCACATGGCTGAACATCATGCCCTTGTAGGTCAGGCTGTGTGAGAAATCGACCGGCTGACCGTCAACCCTGACCTCCAGGCCGCCGAGCAGCTGGAGATTCAGGCCGGTGGCGGTGACAATCAGGTCGGCCTCAAGCTCTGCGCCCGAACGCAGCCGGATGCCCCGCTCGGTGAAGCCGGCAATGTGGTCGGTGATGACCGAGGCCCGGCCGGTCTTGAGGGCGGCAAAGAAATCGCTGTCCGGGGCCAGACACAAGCGTTGCTGCCAGGGGTTGTAGTGCGGCCTGAAATGCCGCTCGACATCGTAGTGCGGGCCGAGCGCGGCCCGCACCCGGCCCAGGATGAAGGCCTTGGCCCGCTCCGGGTAGCGCCGGCAGAACCAGAAGAAGCCGGTCCCCAGGAGCACATTTCTCCAGCGGGTCAGGCTGTACGCCCAGGTGTTGGGCAGAAAGCGGCGCAGCAGCCTGGCCGCCTGGTCCTCGGACGGCATGGCAATAATATAGGTCGGCGAGCGTTGCAGCATGGTGACATGGGCCGCGGTCTTGGCCATTTCAGGAACGAGGGTGACTGCGGTCGCACCGCTGCCAATCACCACGACTCGCCGGCCCGCGTAGTCAAGGTCGTCGGGCCAGTGCTGGGGGTGGACAATCGGCCCCCGGAACGCCTCAGCCCCGGTAAAATCCGGGGTATAGCCGTGGTCATAGTTGTAGTAGCCGCTGCACATGAACAGAAAGGTGCAGCGGAAGCGGCAGGGCGAGGCTGTGTCGGTCCGCTCGGTCTCCACGGTCCAGACGGCCTCGGCACTTGACCACGACGCCCGCCTGACGTGGTGGCCAAAGCGGATGTGGCGGGTGATGTCGTGCTCGGTGGCGGTCTCGTTTATATAGCGCCGGATGGCCGGGCCGTCGGCAATGGCCCGCGGGTCGGCCCAGGGCCGGAAGGCGTAGCCGAGGGTGTACATGTCCGAGTCGGAGCGCACCCCCGGGTAGCGGAACAGGTCCCAGGTTCCGCCGATGGCGTCCCGTCGCTCCAGAATGGCGTAGCTCAGGCCCGGGCAGCGCGCCTGCAAATGGTAGCCGGCGGCAACCCCGGACAGCCCGGCCCCAACGACGATCACGTCGAAATGTTCCACGGTCCTCACTCCACAGCCCGGCGCGGGTCTTGTCAAGGTGAGCAGGCCGCCGTCTTTGCTCTTTGCAGGTTGCGAAACATCCGGGGCAAGAGACGCTTTCACCCCGGGGGAGGGGGAGAAGCCTTACGGCTGGGAGGCTGGAGAGGCGGGAGCGGCCGGCGGGGTGATCTGGGCCTCCGTCAGGTTTGCTACGACCACGCGCAGGAGCCGCTCGGGGTGCAGGTATGTTCTGGCCGCGGCCCTGACCTGCTCCAGGCTGAGGGCCGCAATAATGACCGGATAGCGCTCTGGATAGTCGAGCCCCAGGTCGTGAAATTCGAGGGCCGGCAGCAGGCCGGCGATCTGACGGTTGGAGACCAGGCCCAGCGGATAGCTGTTGACCAGGTAGGCTTTGGCTGCCTCAAGTTCTTGCTCGGTCGCCCCGTGTTCAATGTAGGTGCGCATGATGCCGAGCGCTTCGTCAATCGCCTGGCCGGCGCTGGCGTTTCGGGTTTGCAGGCTGAGCCGAAAGGGGCCGGCGTGTTTGCGGCTGCTGAAGTGGCTGGTGATGCTGTAGACGAGGCCAAGTTCCTCCCGGATGCGGTCGGTCAGGCGTGAACCAAAGCCGCCAGCCCCCAGAATATAGTTCATCACCCGGATGGCGTAGATGTCTGGGTTGCTGCGTGCTACCCCGGGATGGCCGAGGATGATGTTGGCCTGGCTGACCGGCCTGTCGATGAGGAGTTGGGCGGCGGCCGGGCCAGGCTCGGCCGGCCAGCTGAGCGGCGGCACAGGGGCGGCGGTCCAGCTACCCAGATGGCGGGCCAGGAGTTCGTTGGCCCGGGTCTGAGTCAGTTCGCCGGCAATCCCGATGATCGCGTTATTGGGCCGGTAGTAGGTGTGGTGGAAGTCGCGTATGTCGGCCGGGGTAAGCGCGGCCAGGGTCCCTGGCTGGCCCTCAATCAGCCGGCCAAACGGGTGGTCGGCGTACAGCTGCTCTTGAAAGGCTTTGTTGGCTACCCAGGCAGGGTTTTCTGTCTGGCTGCGGAGAGCGCCGAGGACTTCGGTCCGTTTGTCTGCAAACTCTTCGGCTGGAAAGCTCGGATGGAGCAACACTTCGGCCAGCAGGGCAAAAGATGCCTCAATGTTCCTGGTGAGGGTCGTGACCGATACGGTGGTGGTTTCGTAGTTGGCCGACACCGACAGCGCAGTGCCCAGGAAGTCGAGCGCTTCGGCCAGCTCGTGGGCGGTGTGCTGCCGGGTGCCGCGGGTCAGCAGCTCGGCGGTGAGATTGGCCACTCCGGCTTTGCCGACGGGGTCGGCGCTTGAGCCGGTTTTGAGCATGATGTTCATCACCACCATTGGGACGCCGGGACGCTCGGCAACCAGGAGGACGGCCCCGTTGCCAAGCACGCTGCGGGCGGCGATGGGCGCGGCCTGGGCCGAGCCGGACGGCAGCCCCAGGAAGGTCAGCAGGCCGCCGAGCAGACCGCTCAGCACGGAACAACGCGCTCGTGTTTGCCTCACTCCAGGCTCCTAGTGGGCGGTCCGATTGCCCAAGCCGGTGTTGGGTCGCTCGCTGACGGGCGGCCCTTCCGGGATCAGTACCCCGACCGTGCGGTTGTCTTCTGCAAGATAGGTTTGGGCGACCCGCTGGACCTCTGAGGCGGTGACGGCGCGCAGCTTTGGCACGACCTGCCGCACCAGCTGCCAGTCGCCCAGCGAGGCGTACCGCCCGAGCTGCATGGCCCGGTAGAAGAGCGAGTCCTGACTGTAGATGAAAGACGACTCAACCAGGTTCTTGGCCCGTTCGAGTTCCTTGTCGCTGACCGCCCGTGTTTTGAGTTGTTCGAGCTGATCAAACAGCGCGGCTTCTGCGGCCTGCCAGGTTTTGCCCGGGGCGAGGCGCATGGCCAAGGTGAACAGCGGGGCGTCTTTTGCTGTGTCGTTGTAACCGGCGCTGGCGCTGAGGGCGAGGCGCTGTTCTTCGACCAGGGTTTTTTGCAGGCGCGCGCTCCGCCCGCCGTCCAGGATGACCGACAGGACCGATAGAGCGGGGCTGTCCTGGTGGTGGAGGTTGGGCGCGTGGTAGGCGGCGACATACAGCGGCAGGGCTGCCGGCCGGCGGAAGGTGATGCGTCGCTCGCCGCGCTGGAGCGGCTCAAGTGCGGTGACTGGGGGGGCCGGCGGTCCGGCTGGGACGGTGCCGAAGGTGGCTTTGACCTTGGGGAGAACGGTCTGCCGGCGGATATCTCCGGCAATGACCAGGATGGCGTTGCCCGGGGCGTAATAGGTCTGGCGGTAGCGCTTGACCTGGTCGAGGCTGATGGACTCCAGGTCGCGCTGCCAGCCGACAACCGGCCAGGCGTAGGGATGGGCGGTATAGGCGACCGCGCTGACCTGCTCCCACAGCTCGGACGCCGGGTCATCGCTGGTGCGCAAACGGCGCTCTTCCATGACAATCTGACGCTCGGCTTCAAGGTCGTCCTGGTCCAGGCTCAGGTTGGCCATGCGGTCGGCTTCCAGTTCGAGCATCAGGTCGAGATGAGCGGTTGTCACCTGCTCAAAGTACACGGTGTGGTCGGCGCTGGTAAAGGCGTTGAGGCGGCCGCCGCGCTGTTTAACCAGGCGGGAGAACTCGCCTTCGCCATACTTCGGGGTGCCGCGGAACATCAGGTGTTCAAGCAGGTGCGAGATGCCGGTGATGCCGAGCTGTTCGTTGCGGGCACCGACCTTGTACCACACCTGGAGGGTGACAATTGGCGCTCGGTGATCCTCGAGCAGCAGGACCGTCAGGCCGTTGTCGAGCTGGTCTTGGCTGACCTGCCAGCCGGTCTCAGGAGTCTGGCTGAAAGCCGGGAACAGGGGGAGGGCGAGAGCCACAAGGACGAGTCCTGACCATACAGAGTACATGCCGTATCCCTCCGGGTGCGGTCTACCGCTCGTCCGCGAGCTCTGTGATGAGCTTGCGCAGCCGCTCGCGCAGACTGGGGTTGTGGCAGGCGAGGCGGATTGTTGTTTCGAGCAAGCCCGGGATTGTGCCGACATCGTGCCGGCGTCCGGTAAAGACATAGCCGTACAGGCCGTGGCGCTGCTGAAGTACGCGCAGGCCGTCGGTCAGCTGAATCTCCCCGCCCGACCCGGGCCGGACCTGGGTCAGAATGGAGAACATCCCGGGGGGCAGCACATAGCGTCCGATAATGGCTAGGTCCGATGGCTCGCTGCCCGGCGGGGGCTTTTCGACCAGGTCTGAAATGGCATAGGTCCGGGGTGCTGTCTGTTGACCGGCAATGACCCCGTAGCGGTGGATGTGTTGGCGCGGGATCTGCTCCAGGGCCAGCACGCCTGTGCCCGTTCGTTCGTAGACCCGAAGCAGCTGGGCGCTCAGCGGTGGGTCGGCCTGGCCCAAGTCGTCGGGCAGAATGACAACGAAGGGCTCGTCTCCAACGGCCTCCCGGGCGCATAAGACGGCGTGGCCGAGGCCGCGTGGCTCGTCCTGGTAGACGCAGCTGACGGTGACGCGCTCGAGCAGGGCGTTCAGCCCGGACAGCAGCCCGGCTTTGTCCCGGTCGGCCAGCCGGTGCGCATCGGGGGTAAAATAGCGCCTGATATCCTGTTTGGAGCGGCTGATCACAAAGATGACGTGGGTGATACCAGAGGCGCTGGCCTCTTCAAGCGCGTACTGGCTGGCCGGTCGATCGACGACGGGCAACAGTTCTTTGGGCAGCACTTTGGTGGCAGGTAGCAGCCGGGTGCCGAGCCCGGCGGCCGGAATCACCGCTTTTTTGACTGGGGTGCTCACGGGCGATGCGGCTGGTAGCGCGCCTATGACGAGGCCGGGGCCTGGACGCCGGGGTCTGGTGTATCGACCGGAATGGCCGGCTGGGACAGCGCCAGGTCCAAGACCTCGTCAATGTTTTCGACAAAGCGAAACTCCATTTCTTCGCGAACATTGGCGGGCACATCTTCGAGGTCTTTTTCGTTGCGTTTGGGCAGAATGGCCGTTTTGATCCCGGCCCGGCGTGCAGCCAGGGTCTTTTCTTTGACCCCCCCGATGGGCATGACCTTGCCGCGTAAGGTGATCTCGCCGGTCATGGCCATGTCTGAGTTGACCGGTCTGCCGGTCAGCAGCGAGGCCAGGGCGGTGGTTATGGTGATTCCCGCTGACGGCCCGTCTTTGGGGATGGCACCGGCCGGCACATGAATGTGCAGGTCGCAGTTTTCATAAAAGTCCGGGGCCAGACCGAGGCGGTCGGCTTTGGAGCGAATGTAGGACAGGGCGGCCTGGGCCGATTCTTTCATCACCTCGCCGAGTTGACCGGTGAGGGTCAGCCCTTTTTTGCCGGCCATGCGGGTGGCTTCTATGAACAGGATATCGCCGCCGTTGGGCGTCCAGGCCAGGCCGATGGCCACCCCGGGCTCCTGGGTGCGCTCGGCCACCTCGGGAAAGAATTTCTCGGGCCCGAGCAGCTCGGTCACTTTTTCGGCTGAAATCGTCGCTTTTTCGGTGTGTCCCTCTGTGACTGCCCGGGCAACTTTGCGGCATACGCTGCCGATCTCACGCTCGAGGTTGCGCACGCCCGCTTCGTGGGTGTAGCTTCCGGCGATTTTGAGCAGGGCCTCGTCGGTGAACGCAATGAGGTCGTTTGTCAGGCCGTTTTCGGTGATCTGTTTGGGCATCAGGTGGCGCTTGGCAATCTCCAGCTTCTCTTCTTCAGTATAACCGGCCAGTTCAATGACCTCCATGCGGTCACGCAGGGCCGGCGGAACCGGCTCCAGGTAGTTGGCGGTGGTGATGAACATGACCTTGGACAGGTCAAAGGCCACTTCGAGATAGTGGTCGGCAAACGAAAAATTCTGCTCCGGGTCAAGCACTTCCAGCAAAGCCGAGGCCGGGTCGCCCCGAAAATCCATGCCCAGCTTGTCGATCTCGTCAAGCATGAACAGCGGGTTGTTTGATCCCGCGGTGCGCAGCGACTGAATGATCCGCCCCGGCAGTGAGCCGATGTAGGTCCGGCGATGCCCCCGGATCTCGGCCTCGTCGCGCACGCCTCCCAACGACAGACGCACAAACTTGCGCCCAATGGCCCGGGCGATGGAACGCCCCAGCGAGGTTTTGCCGACCCCGGGCGGGCCGACGAAACACAAGATCGGCCCCTTGGGGTCTTGGCGCAGCTTGCGGACGGCAAGGTACTCGAGAATACGGTCTTTGATCTTTTCCAGATCGTAATGATCCTCGTCCAGTACTTGGCGGGCATGGGTCATATCGAGGTTATCGTCGGTTGTCACCGCCCAGGGCAGATTGACCAGCCATTCGAGATAGGTGCGGACCATTGAGTGCTCGGCCGACTCGGGTGGAATCAGGCGCAGCCGTTCGAGTTCGTTATCCGCGGCTTTGCGTGCCCCCTCGGGCATCTGTGCCTCTTCGATCTTCTTGCGCAGGTCTTCGATCTCGTTGCTTTTGGCGTCTCCCTCGCCGAGTTCTTTTTGGATCGCTCGTATCTGCTGGCGCAGGTAAAACTCTTTCTGATTTTTGTTCAGCTCGCTCTGGACCTGAGACTGAACCTTGTGGCCGAGTTCAACCAACTCGCCTTCCCGATTCAAAATGGTTGACAGTTTTTCCAGGCGCTCTTTGACGTTGAGCGTGTTGAGGAGGTCTTGCTTTTCATCGACTGAGATGTTGAGATTCGAGCCAATCAGGTCGGCCGCCCGGCCCGGGTCTTTGGTGTTCGTCACTACGCCCTGGAGTTCGTCCGGCAGGTAGGGCACTTGAGACACAAACTTGGCAAACTGGCTGACCAGGTGCGCCTGGCGGACATCAATATCGGATGCCGGGCGAACGATGTCTTGCAGGTGGGCCACGCTGGCCCGCAGATACGGCTCGTGTTGCAGATAGTCCCGGATTTCAATACGTTTCAGCCCCTGGACGAGGATGCGCACACTGCCGTCGGGGTATTTGAGCATTTTCAGAATCCGTCCAGCACTGCCACGCGAAAACAGGCCGGTGGCGTCGGGATTCTCGTCTTCGGGATTTTTTTGAGCGGCCAAGCCGAGAAGATTGTCGTTGTTGCGACAATCTTCAACCAGTTTGAGAGAGGAGCCCCGGGAGATCAGCAGGGGGACAACTGCGGAGGGAAAGACGACCACCCCGCGGAGGGGAAGAATTGGGAGTTCGGTCGGGACAGCAATATCCCCGGGGTCTTCTTCAAAGCTGACGACTCCGTGTCCTTGAGCCTCTTCTTCCTCGCCGGCACGCGTCCTGATGTCTGCCATGAGGCCTCCTCCAATGCTGGACTGGGATTCGACATCCTGGGGAAAACCATAATACATGATCCCTGCTTGCACAAGGGGGAAAGACCAGATACAAGCGCGTGAGTCACCCGTCTGAGGAAGCTGTTATGAAACCACGATAAACTGTCTGCGGGTGTCAGGAGTCAGGCGTGAAGCCGTATCGAGCCGTCTTGTTTGACCTGTTCAGCACGGTTGCCCTCTTTGAGGCCGAGCGTTTACCGCTGTTTGCCTGGAAAGGCCAAACAGCACGATCGACGATGGGTGGGCTACAAGCGATCATTGAGGCAAAAGTGACCGCGGCTCCTTTTGCGCAATTTTTTGCTGCTCTGTCCGAGGTCAATCAGGAGTTTGCCGAGCGACGCGCGCGCGACATGCGTGAAATCCCGTCCATGCGGCGTTTTGAGTCCGCATTAGTCCGGGTCGGCTATCCGTTTGGCGAGGCGACACAAGGGCTGGCCCAAGAACTGTCGCTGGCCCATATGGGACTGTTGGCCCGGGCGGCCGAAATTCCGGCCGCCCATATTGAGTTTCTGAAGCGCGTGCACGCGGATTATCCTGTCGCCCTGGTCTCGAATTTTGATCACGGCCCGACCGCCCGGCTCATCGTTGAGCGAGATGGGGCGGCCCCGTACTTCCACCAGATTATCATCTCAGACGATCACGGCTGGCGCAAACCCCACCCCAAGATCTTTACCGATACCCTGGGGTTGCTCCAGGTCGCAGCCCGGGATGCCTTGTTTGTGGGAGACTCCCCCCACGATGACGTTATGGGGGCCAAGCGTACAGGGCTTGATAGCGTCTGGGTCAATGCCGCAGGCATGACTCTGCCCCAGGACATCCCGACGCCAGACTATACGGTCCGGGCTATCCCTGAGCTGGAGCCTGTCCTGTTTGGCTAGGAGACAGAAAGTCGGCTTGATCGCCTTGGGTTGTGTCCATACGGTCACCCCTCACCCTGGCGTCTCCCGGTGCTTCCCTGGCACCGGCGCAGAATTGGAATCGCGTTGATATTCATCTCTGCGAATCTCCCTCCCACCCCGAGCCGCGACCGGGCCACACACGATAAGGTCAAGGTCAATGTGGTGCATTTCACGCGGGGCCACCCCGGATGATTCTGTTGATCGATCAACAGCTGCCAGATCGTGCGACGCCCATCGGCCTTCATCGCTGCCCGATGGGTATGCTGTCCCGGATCGCGCACCTGCCCGTGTCTCGCCTTGATGCCCATGCCTCACGCTGCCTTCTGCGTCTTCACGGATGGCCGAGACGGCCGACGCGGGGGTGAGCACCCGTACAGACCACACAACACCACCAGCAAAAACAATACGCGGCGAGTTGGTGGGGGGGCAGCACAGGCCGGAGCTGGCTTCCTCAGACGGGCCGAGTTGAGAATTTTTGACAGACCTTTTATACAGAGGCGATACCCGTCCACTAAGGAGGAAGAATGGCGTCCAAAAGCGCACGCGCCGAACTCACTGACCCGGGTCTCAGAAAAATAGAACGCTCCCTCAGGCTTTTGACCTGGCAGATGTTTGGCTTGATCGCTTTGCTCGTGGTGTGCCTGGTGAGCTGGCTGCTGCGCCCGCAGCCCGGTCGGTATCAGTATATTGGAGAGCGCGGCAAGCTCATTGTTGTTGATACGGGCCTGCCGGCCGCCCTGACCTATGAGTTAGAGGCCCAAGCGGTTCGTGTTGACGAAAAAGATGCTCCCCCCGTGATGGAGGAGGGAGCGGAGTAGGCCAGGTTCGCGCACCGGAAAGGAGACGCTATGGCAGGTCAATTTCGTCTGGGGGTCGTATTGTCAACGGCGACCGAAGCCCCGCCCAGGGAGTTTGTCGAATTGGGCAGGCTGGCCGAAGACCGAGGCTTTGCCGCCCTGTTGGTGAATGAGGGGCGCGGGGACGCTCTGGCCTGCGCTGAGGCGATTGCGCTGGCGACCTCTCGGATACGGGTCGGGACCAATATCGCCAATATCTATTTCCGTCATCCGTTTCTGGCCGCCATGACGGCCTGGACGATAGCCGAGCTGTCGGACGGTCGCCTCGTGTTGGGGCTGGGGGTGAGTCACCGTCCGCTGATTGAATCGCTGGGCATGAAGATGGATCAGCCCCGGGCGTATATGCGCTCATATGTGCAGACGCTCAAGAGAGCGCTCGGCGGAGAGGCGATTGGCGCATTTTTTCGGCCCCGCGCGTCCCAACACCACATCCCGGTCTATGTCGCCTCGGTGACGGCTGAGACCGCTGTGGTTGGCGGGGAAGAAGCCGACGGCATCATGCCCTTTCTTCCCGCCCGGACGTATCTGCCGACCCTGCTTGAGGCGGCCAGGGCCGCGGCTCAGCGGGTCGGCAAAGATCCCGGGCAGATCGACTGTATTGTCAGTATTCCGACTTTTCTCTCTGAGGATATTGAGCAGGCGCGTTCTGCGGCCCGCTATAATCTGGCCTTTTTTGCCCAGCTGCCCTTTTATCGGCTGCAATGGCGTCGGTGCGGGTTTGTCAATGAGGTCAACGCCATGCAACAGGCCTGGCAAACCAGAGACCGCAAAGCCGCTGCGGCCCTGGTGTCGGACCGGATGGTTGAGCAGGTGTGCGTGTTTGGCCCGCCGAGCATGTGCCGTGAGCAGTTGGCCGCCTTTCATGAGGCCGGAGCGGGGATGCCTGTGCTGGCCGTGAGTCCGGTCAACGAGGACCGTCTGGTCGCGACGCGCAAAGCCCTTGACCTGTTGGCCCCACACTAAGTGGGCAGTGGAAAGGAAACACCATGAGAGTCACGCGCATCTACACCGGTGCGGATAACCAGTCCCATTTTGAGGACCTGGACATTGAACTGAAAGACGGCGGCCCGGGCGGGCAGATGTCCTCCCTGGTTCCGGCCAAGGGGGTCATCTTCCGCGAGAACTCGGGCGGTTACAACTTTGACTGGCACAACGCGCCCCGCCGCCAGTATGTGGTCACGCTTGAGGGGGAGGTGGAAATCGAGATTGGCGACGGTACCACGCGCATCCTGGGCAGCGGAGAAATCCTGCTGGCCGAAGATACGACCGGCCAGGGCCATATCAGCCGGGCGGTCAATGGCCAGCCACGCAAGTCGCTGATTATTCCTCTGGAAGCCTGAAACACGGAGCAGGCCACGAGGCGAAGACGCAGCGCGTGCGGCTGTTGACCGAACAGGATCGCCTTGGCCTTGCTGTCCTCCTTCTTTTTTCCCCTGCATCTTCCCTTGGAACATGCGCAATGTCAGCCGACCGCGGTTTGACAAGTAGGGCAAAAGTGGGTGCTGCGCTGGCCGACGAGGATGCGTTCGATCCTGGTTTTACAGCGGCGACACGGCTTGTCGGTCTGGCCGTAGACCCGAAAATAATCCTGATACCTGCCCTCTGGGTACACCCAATCAATAGCCGCTCCGCCGTGCGTGATGCCGTCTCTGAGGGCGGCCCGAATGGCTCGACGCAGCGCGGCGATTTCTACGTCTTGCAGACTGCTTGCTCGGCGCAGCGGATGCAGCCTTGCCCGCCACAGGGCTTCGTCGGCATAAATGTTGCCGATGCCGGCGATAAACGATTGGTCAAGGAGCAGGGCTTTGAGACCGCCGGATTTGCCTGCCAGCAGCCGGCGCAGGACCTTCAGGCTGAAGGCGTCTTCCAGTGGCTCGGGGCCGAGGTGGCCGGTGACTTCGCTGAGATCATTGACCAGGTACACCCGGCCGAATTTGCGTGCGTCATTGAAGCGCAACTCATAGCCATTATCCAGGGTACAGGTAAAGTGGACATGTTTGTCGCGTGGAAAGTCGGCTTTGAGGATGTGCAGGCGACCGCTCATTTTCAGATGAATGAGCAGGGAACGCGCCGAGGCCGAAGAACCCAGGCCGAAGACCAGATACTTGCCGCGCCGGCCAATTGAGTCAAGGCGATGGCCGGGCAAGGTTTGGAGGAGCGTGTCTGCCGACGGTCGGGCGGCGCGTGGCCAGTCCAGCCACACCTCCGTGATTGTGCGTCCCAGTGGGGGCGGGTAGGGCGGGAAGTCCGGTTCGAGCGCGTGGCCTTGGCGCAGCTTGCGGGCGATGGTTTCAACTTCTGGCAGTTCCGGCATGGGCGACGCGAATTGTAGTTGAAAACGGGCCGGGCGGCTAGCGTCTGTTTGCGCCACCGACAAGAACTTGATAAGCGAATACCGAACAGGAGGGCAGCGAACATGGCGGTCAAGAAATTCTCCAGCGCATATTATGTGATCAAAGACATGGACAAAGCGGTCGGCTTCTACCAGGGCATCCTGGGGCTGGATATCAAATTTCGGGACGGCGACCGCTGGACGCAGTTTGACGTGAACGGGGTAGCCGTGGCGCTGGCCGACCCCAGCGAAGGAAGCGTGCCGCCGGGCGGTGGCGGCACGGTGGTGCTGGAGGTTGATGATCTGGGGGAGATACGGGACAGGCTGATCCAGAACGGTGTCGCGGTGAACGACATTGTCGATATGGGTGGCCACGGCCGGTATTTCACCGCAACCGACCCGGCGGGCAACATTGTGCAGATTTTTGCCAAGTCGTAGCGACGGAGCAGGATGATAGGATTATCAGAATTTCGGTGGGATCGTCCTTTTGGTCTGTCATATCTCTTTTCCTTCACGCTGAGATGTTTGCTTCGGTGAACTTCTGAAGAGCGTCCGGGAACCATTCAACGAATCTCTTTGCAGCATCGTAGAGCCCGTATATTTCTTTGGAGGTCTTCTCAAGTGAAAAGGTGGCAAAATCCTCATGAATAAGGCGGTTTCTTTCCGAGCCGATTTCCAAGAATGCCTGAATGGAAGATTTCAGAGAGGCGACCTTCTCTACTTCTGTCTCCATATGTTCCCTGAAAGTTTCCCCAAATAACTTGAAGAAGCGGTTGGCGTTCCTTGCGTCCCAATTAAACCAAGTGTGGTACTGACGGCTCACCATCTTGTTTCTGATGAGCCATGTCAAGGGATGGTCTTCTGCGGTAGCACCTTTCGCAAATTCGAGCACCGCATCTGTCATCAGCCGCTCAAAATGACTTGCCGCGGCTATGAGCAATACCTTCCTGAAGTTATCCTCTGCAACACTGCGCAGCGAGACATCGTTCGTGTCTAAGGCTTTAAGGAGGGCCGAGAATTCATCGTACAGGCGATCAATAGCCGTCGCGCTCATAATTCCCGTGCCTCCTACGGGCTGCACAAAATCGCGCGCGCTCTGTTCAGTCTCTTCTCGACACTTGCCTTTCGCGTTGTGCCCTTTTGGGACGCTTCGACAAACTCCGGGTCCGCTTCCAGCGCTCTCATCCGCTTAGCATCCAGCGCATATACGGTGGTAGTGTGATCGGCAAACGCCTTCTCACAGACGGACGTAAAAACTGCCTCGTAGAGCGCAATGTTGAAGTGGTTGTTTTTTTGATTGATGAAAGCTTTTTCCGGCAAATCGGTATATGCCCCAAGGAATGACTCGAAGAGTTGTCGGAAGTAGTCATTCTGAGATGGTTTGTGCGCCGCGCATTTCTTGGAGAATTGATTCAGGAACCTGACCATTGATGGTGCGTAATTTGCGCCGTCCACCAGCATGGCAAATCCGCGCAGCAAGATTTCAATGTCCTTCATATGGAGGTCTGGTTCGGGTGCCTTTAGAATCTTCCGCCACCTCTCTTCAGTATTGATAGAGAAGAGCATTTCGTAGAATTTGGAATGATACAGGCTAGTACGAATTTCCTGCGGCTTCACGTTCACCCCACCTGAATTCAATCTGTTGAAGATCTCATACATTGAGGAGTCGTCGTCCGAAGGCGCATTCTGCTTGACGACGATATTGCGGATCGTTTTAAGGTTGAATGAGGTCTTGTGATCCTCTCCAAGCGTATCGTAATTCAGGCCCTTGAACTTGTTCGCGTGATCAGGAAGCTTTTCAGACAATTTGAGATTGAATGTCTGAAAATAACTGTCATCGTGTAAAACTTCCTCTGGAATACGGCCCTTACTATCGAAAATTGCACGAAGTTCCACCCGCTTTTCTTTTTTGGGGAATCGCTTTTCGACAAAGTAGTAGATCGACATCAGGCGTTGCTGGCCATCTATGACAAGCAATTTGTTGCGAGCCTGTTCGTAAAGAAAGATTTGTGGGACTGGCAGGCCGAGGATGAGCGATTCGATCAGCTTGGACGAACGGCCCAAATCCCAGACGAAGTTACGCTGGAAACTGGGAATGCGCACTACGCCGGACTCCATAAGACTATGCAGCGTCATGACATTAAAATCGTTAGGCACGGCTGTTATGTCATACTCTTTTACCTGCAATTCGTCTGCCTCCTCCGCGTAATCGTCAACAAGCCAGGCTGATTGTCCATTGTCGTCCATCGCGTTCCTCCTCATTGGCACCTGACCTCGCTGGGGTGCTGGCCTACATGTCCCAGCCTAGCATCTGGACACGACAACAGCAATAACGGAGGAGAGCATGGCAGGGTAGAGAAAATCAGGCCGCTCTCGCTCTTATCTGGCTACCGATAGCCGCTGAAATCTGCTGTGGAGCGGCAAGCGTGTTTGTACAGGAGAGGATGGTATGCAGCCCTGGTGGTCGAACTGTGATGAAGACCGTTGTCGCAGTAGTGAGCGGTGTTGTTTGCTCGGTGTTTGCCGTCGACGCTCAGCAGGACAAGCCGATCTGGCAGTGGACACCCGAGGAGATGAAAGTCCATGTGAAGACCGTCCGCAGCGGTAGGGATCTCACCCCCAAGCAGTGGCACGATGGAGCCAGTGAAGATGGTGAGAGCCTGGATTGCTGGAGAGCGAAACGGGCGAAAGCTGGAAAGATTCCCCCTGACCGGTGGTCGGATATCGGGAAGGCGGTCTATAGCCGCTCGGAGAACACTGGCTACCCCACACAGAAACCCTTGGCGGCTCCTGGAACGGATTATCAAGGCGTCATCGAACAAAGGGGGCGTAATCCTCATCCCTTATCCCTTGTCATTGATGGGCGGACAGTTCAGCGCAACACCTTCACAGTTACCACGCTCGGCCAAGAGTATGTGCGAGAGGCTCCTGGCGAGTGTGTCGTAACCGACTTCCCAAGCCCTGGCGAGTCTGCCACACTCCGCTGGCAGGAAGCCCAACAGAACTTTGTCATCGTAGAGTAACCCACAACCCCGGCCTTCGGGCCGGATATCGAGAAGGAGTCTGTTATAGCTGCAAAGGTAAATATGAAGAGCAGGCCGGGCGTGTAGTTTGCCACCCACGAGCAAATTGTGCGCTATGTGCAGGAGCAGGTGGCGGAACAACAGGCTGAAGGCCGCTTCCTCCTCAGTGTCTTCTTGACAATAGGCGATTGTCTGACGTATGAGATTTGAAATGAACACTCACCCAGCACACGCGTGGTTCAGCCGGAAAGGAACGCGCGGGTGAAAGGTCAAGTCCTGCGCAAAAAACGAAGACAAGCCTCCCAGGTGACAGACGAGAAACGCCTGATTGAGGGCAAGGAGCGGATCGCCGCCGTCGCGGCGGCCCTCTTTTTGAGTAACGGCTACCACAACACCAGCGTTCGGGAGATTGCCCAGAAAGCTGGTCTGAGCGTTGGCTCTGTTTTTAACTATTTTACCAGCAAAGAAGAGATTCTGTTCTTCCTGTTCTCCCACAATCAGGAACGGACCGAGGTCGTGCTGCGTGAGCAGCGGGCCGAGTATGAACGGCTCAAAGAGGCCGGGGTTGATCCAAGGCAGTTATTCCTGCTCGCCTACGAACGCTATGTGCGCCTCATTGATGAACTGCGTCGCGATGTGGTCCTGGGCTATCAAGAGATGAAGTCGCTGACCAGCGCCGAACGCGGACGCCTGCTGGAAGGAGAAGAGCGTATCCAGAGTCTGCTTGAGGAAATTATTGCCTACGGGGTGGAAAAAAAGGCTTTTCCGCCCGGCGACATTGACCTGAAAGCGCACTGCTTGATCGTCCTCGCCCAGTCGTGGGCGGTGCGGCACTGGGCCTTGAAGCGTTTTGCGAAAGTTGAGGACTATCTCCAGATGCTGCAAACGCTGGCTTTGGGAATTCTGGAGAGCGATAGTGCCAGGGTGAACAAGGTCGGGACACTGGACGGAAAGGCAAACGGATTCTCGTCGGCTCTGCGGAGAACATTCTCGTAGACGGCGCTATCCACCGCTGATGTCAGTCAGGCGACCGATGAGCTGGGGGCCATATGCCTGGATTCCTGTTTGATGTGAAAGTCCTGGAGCTTGCCAATGAAAAGGGCGAGTTTTGCGGGAAGTTGCTGGCCGGGGTTGGGGCCGAGGTGCTGAAGATTGAGCCGCCGGGTGGAAACTCGACCCGTTCTCTGGGTCCGTTCTACCACGACGAGGAAAATCCTGACCGGAGTCTGTATTTCTGGCACTACAACTTTGGCAAGCGCGGGATCACGCTTGATATCCACGCGCCTGAAGGCACCGCACTGCTCAAAAAGCTGATCGTCGAGTGCGATGTGCTGCTTGACGCGCTGCCGCTCGACACCCTGGAAGAGCTGGGCCTGGATTGGGACACCCTCCAGCAGCTCAACCCTCGCCTGATCTATGCCTGTGTGACCCCTTTTGGCCGCAGTGGCCCGTGGCGCGAGTATAAGGCCAACGATCTGATACATCTGGCGTTGGGCGGGCCGATGATGTGTTGCGGCTATGATCCCAGGGAGGACGGCAGCTACGACACACCGCCTATCGCGCCCCAGATGTGGCACGCCTATCATATCACCGGTAACCAGGCGTTTATTGCCATTGTCGGCGCGCTGATCGGCCGGGAAACCCACGGCAACGGGGACATGATCGAGGTTGCCGTCCACCAAGCGGTCAGTGTGTGTACCGAAATCGACGTACCGAATTGGCTCTACAATCAGACCGCGTGTTATCGCCAGACGGGTCGGCACGCCCAACCGGCCGTTGGGCCGGCCGTCCAGTTCCCGACCAAGGACGGGCGCTATTCCATCATTCTGCCCAACCCGTTTCCTGGAGGTTACGAGACCCTGGTCAATTTTCTGGACAGTAAAGGTCAGGCCGCAGATCTTAAGAGCGAGGCGTATCAGGACCCCGTGAATCGGCGAGGGCGCGCGTTTGCCGAACATTTTTCCGAGGTGCAGGCCGGCTGTGTGGCGGCGTTTGGGATGGAGGAGATCTGGCGTGGGGCCCAGTCGCTCGGCATTCCGTGGTCGCCGATTCGGAAACCCGAGGAGAATGTTGGCGACGAGCAGTGGCAGATGCGTGAAACCTTCTGCGAGGTGAACCATCCCGAGCTGGACGAGACCGTGACCTATATCGGCGCGCCCATGCTGACGCACGAGGTTGAGTGGCGTACCGGACCGCGTGCGCCGCTGATCGGTGAGCATAACGATGAGGTGTACGGCGAGCAACTCGGACTGGGAGCGGAAGAGATTGCGCGGCTCAAGGAACGAAAGATCATTTAGGGACGAGGAGACAAACGGTGAGACCTTTGGAAGGCGTGCGCGTAGCTGACCTGACTTGGCTGCTGGCTGGGGCCGGTGGGCCGCGTCTGCTGGCCAGCCTGGGGGCCGAGATCCTGCGTGTCGAGTGGCGCGACCGGCTCGATTTTCTGCGCTATATGCCCCCATTTGCCCCGATGAAGAATGAAGAGCGCGAAAAGCCTGGGGCTATGGAACTCAGCAGCCTCAGCAAAGGTAGCGTCCAGAGCGTCAATCGGGGCGGCTATTTCAACGATATCAACGCCGGCAAAAAGGGCCTGAGCCTGAACATGGGGCATCCTGAAGGCCGAGAGCTGTTCAAGCGGATTGTCGCCATCAGCGACGTGGTCGTCGAAGCTTTTACCGCCGAGACGATGCGCAAATGGGGGCTTGGCTATGAGCAGTTAAGAGAGATCAAGCCGGATATCATCTACATCCAGCAGCCAGGCTGGGGATATAAGGGTCCCTACGTCAAATTTGCCTCCTACGGTCCCATTGCCCAGGCTGTCAGCGGGCTGACCGAACAGTCGGGCTTGCCGTCCCCGTATCCGCCTGCAGGCTGGGGCTACTCGTATATGGATTGGAGCGGTGCCTACTACTGCGCACTGACCATGCTGTGTGCAATCTACTACAAGAAGCGGACCGGAAAGGGCCAGTATATCGACTGTTCTCAGGTCGAACCGGGCATCTATATGACCGGAACCGCCCTGCTTGATGCGGTGCTGAACAAACGCCCGTCACAGCGAACCGGCAACCGCTCGCCAAACACCCCGGCGGCTCCGCACGGGGCCTACCGCTGTCGCGGAGAAGACCGTTGGATCGCCCTTGCCGTCACCAGCGAAGAGGAGTGGCGCGCTCTGGTGCGGGTGATGGGTCAGCCGGAGTGGGCCCAAGACGACCGTTTTGGCGCTCTGGCCGCCCGTATTATCAACCAGGATGCGCTCGATCAGCTGGTGACAGGGTGGACCGCAGACAAAGATCCGTTTGTCTTACAGGAGGACTTACAGCGGGCCGGGGTGCCGGCGGGCGTGTGTCAGACCGCCCAGGACCGGATTGAACGCGATCCGCAGTTGAAGCATCTCGAATGGTTAATTCCGCTGCCGCATAGCGAGATTGGAACTTGGCCGGTCAAAAACGTGCCGTTCCATTTTGCCACGGCAACGGTCAACCAGGGCGGCCCGACCGAACGGGGAGCACCGTGTTATGGTGAAGACAATGACTATGTGTATGGCGAGTTGCTACACCTGAGTCAGGCAGAACGAGACGCCTTAACCAAAGAGGGCGTTATCTGAAGAAGGAGGATGTCTCATGTCGTACGATTTACTCATTAAAAACGGGACCGTGGTTGACGGGACCGGAGCGCCGAGCTACCGGGCCGATGTCGCGGTAGCCGATGGCAAAATTGCCGCTATCGGTAAAATTGCAGATGGAGCCAGGAAGACGCTCGACGTTTCAGACCTGATTGTTGCGCCGGGTTTTGTCGATCCCCACACCCACTATGACGCCCAGATCTGCTGGGACCCGCTGATCACCTCGTCCTCGTGGCACGGTGTGACCAGCCTGGTGATGGGCAACTGTGGGGTCGGGCTGGCCCCGTGCAAGACTGAGAATCAGGAGATTGCAGCTTGGGACCTGGTCAACGTTGAGGCGATTCCGTTTGAGGTGTTGGGGAAAGGCGTGACCTGGGACTGGACGACCTTTCCCGAGTACATGGATGCCGCGGCCAGGCGCGGGTCCGGTATCAACCTCGGTTTTATGGCCCCGCTGACCCCCTTCCGGCACTGGGTCATGGGCGAAGACTCAATGGAACGGGCGGCGACTCCAGAGGAGCGGGCCCGGATCAAGGCGCTGATTAAAGAGGCGGTCGCCGCCGGCGCGTTTGGCTTCTCCACCACTAACGTGGCCCAGCACATCGGTTACAAGGGCCGGCCAATTGCGTGTCGGCAGGCCGACTGGGACGAACTCACAGCCTACGCCAACGCGCTCAAGGAAATCGGCAAAGGCTCGATTGAGCTGGCGCTGACCAACGATGTCTCAGTGGTTGACGAGACCGACTACGCGCTGCTGGACATGCTGGTGACTGAGAGCGGCCGGCCGGTGACTTGGCTGGCGCTACTCAACCGTGATGACAAGCCGGAAGCGGCGACGAACACCCTGCGGGCGGTTGAGCCGCTGTTCAACAAAGGCGCGATTCCGCAGGTGACGTGTCGGCCGCTGATCATCCAGATTGATCTGCGCAAGCCGTTCATCTTTGCCAACCTGCCGTGCTGGAAGCCGGCCTTTGACCATCCGGTTGAGGAGCAGAAACGGTTCTACCGGGATGAAAAGTTCCGGGCCGAGTTCCGTAAAGAGATGGAAACCCCCAAGGTCTTCAACGGCAAATGGGAACGGGCGATTGTCCACGTTGCCACCAAGCCCGAGTTGCAGGCCCTGGTCGGTCAGAGTGTGGCCGACATCGCCAGACAGCGCGGCAAAGACGGGCTCGATACGTTCCTGGACCTGTGCATTGAGGACGACCTTCAACTCGAATACACCTATGAGCTGTTCAACGCCGACGAAGACCGGATTCCTGAGCTCATCACCCACGACCAGGTGATGGTCGGTCTGTCCGACGGCGGGGCCCACGTCGATATGCTGTGCGACGCCGGCTACTGCACCTACCTGCTCGGCACCTGGGTGCGCGACCGTCAGGTCATGAGCCTGGAGCACGCCGTCAAACGGATTACCTCCGAGCCGGCGGCCTTCTACGGCCTCACCACCCGGGGCAAAATTGAGCAGGGCCTAGCGGCCGATTTTGCCATCTTTGACCTGAATACGGTCGGCTCGAAGAAGCGTGGTGAGATGCGTAACGACCTGCCCGGCGGCGGTCGGCGGCTGGTCATGCCGGCCGAAGGCGTGATTCATACCGTCGTCAACGGCTCGGTCCTGTACGAGGATCAGGAACACACCGGCGCACTGCCCGGTCAGGTACTGCGTTCGGGCCAAGCGTAATATCAGCCGGCGGCTGGGCCTGTTAGCGGGCCGAGCCGCCGGCTCCCTACTGGGAGGGGAGCATGCTGGAGCGTTTCTTTCACGTCGCTATCCATGCCCGGGATGTGGAACGCTTGCGTTTGCTCTCTTCCTTTTTTACTTGCGGTTTGTTTCTGGCTCTTCTTTTTCTCTGGTATATTTTGTACCAATTCTCTTGTCTGGCCCTTGCCCTGCCGGTGTTGATGTATTTCGCCATATTCTATGGATGGCTGGAAAGCCTGCTGGAAAGAAAAAATTCTGTTCTCGCCTACTATATTCCTGAACTTCTGGATTGGCATTATTCCGTCCTCGGCCAGTATGAGCAGCTTAGTGACGCTGTTCTTGGAAAATTGGAAAGCGAAATGAAATCGCGTTTATTTTCAGGCGTGAATGAACGGCTCGAAAGCGCGTCCGAGAAAATCGACGGGATATTTGAGGACGAATTTCGTTCTTTGATATCGCAAAAAATACGAGAGGAATCCCAAACGGTGGACGATGCCGCCAGAGCCACTTATGAGAGCCTGCTGAACGAAGCAATGCAGGATTCCATTCAGCGGTTCAGTTCATCTGTTCCTGCTCAACTCTGAACAAAGGAGGGAAGTATGCTGACTCGTTTATTTCACGTCAATGTGTGCGTCACCGATATGGAACGCTCGATCAGCTTTTATGAAAAGCTGGGTTTTCACAAGGTCAACGATTTCGTCTTAGACGATCCGACCGTCGGCGATGCACTGGGCCTCAAGGCCCGGAAGTTTCGTGGGGTATTCCTGCGTTTGGGGGACGATGAGAACGCGCCGGTGCTTGACTTGGTGCAGTTCATTGACCCGCCGACCCAGGGCAGGCCGTATCCAACGCTCAACAACGTCGGGATATGCCGGATCGCGTTTACAGTGGACGACATCGACAAGACCTACGCCGAGTTGCAAGAAATGCAGGTCGACTTTGTGGCACCGCTCAAGAAGATTGACGGCCCGGGTGGATCAACCGTCGGGGTAGTGTGCTTCAAGGACCCGGACGGGACAATCCTGGAGTTGATCAGCGGGATGTAGCCGGTGCAAAAGGGCGGCACTCGTGTCGCCCTTTTTTCGTGGGGCTGTCAAAAAAGAGCCGGCGGCCCAAAGAAAGGGATTCAGGATGGCAAACGATGCCACCGGACTTGACCCGGCCGGACTGCAAGCCGCAGGGCAACAGATTTTTGGGCATTTGAAGGGCGCGCTCATCTCGGCCATGATTCATCTGGGCGACGCCCTTGGATTGTACCAGGCACTCCGCGGCGGCGGGCAGATGAACAGCCAGCAGCTCGCCGACAAGACCGGCCTGCACGAACGCTGGGTGCGGGAGTGGATTCACGGCCAGGCCGCGGCCGGTCTGGTTGAGTATCGCGGAAACGGGCGGTTTGAGCTGTCGGCCGAGATGGGCGTGCTGCTGGCCGACGAGAGCAGCCCCAAGTTTGCGGCCGGTATTTTCAGCGATTTGCCGCAACGCATGATGCTCCTGGAGCGGCTGCCCGAGTCCTTTCGGACCGGCCTCGGTCTGCCCTACGACGCCCGTGGGCCCCAAGGCGCGCGCGGTATAGAGCGTGTGTTTGGCCCCTGGTTTCGGACCGCCCTGGTGCCAATCGTACTGCCCGCGCTCGACGGCGTGACCGACAAGCTTCGTGCCGGCGGTCGCGCCGCGGATGTTGGCTGCGGGGCCGGAGTAGCCGTGCTTGAGATGGCCAAAGCCTACCCGCGCTCCGAGTTCCACGGCTATGATATCTCACAGCACGCCCTGGCCAGGGCTGAGGAGAATACACAGACCGCGGGTCTCACCAATGTGCGGTTTCATAACGCCAGGACCGACGGCCTGCCGGATGACGGCAGCCTGGATTTCATCACCACCTTTGACTGCATACACGACATGACAGACCCGGCCGGCATGATTCGCGCTATTCGCTCGGCCCTCAAGCCAGACGGAACCTGGTTTATTGCCGATATCAACAGCGCCCCGACTTTTGAAGAAAATCTCACGAATCCGCTGACCGGCATGTTCTATGCCTTTTCGGTCATGGGCTGCATGTCGTCAGCCCTGTCGGAGCCTGGCGGGGCCGGCCTGGGGACGCTGGGCTTCAATGAACAGGTGGCGCGCAAGATGGCCGCCGAAGCCGGCTTTCGCCGGTTCAGGCGGCACGACTTCGAGAATCCGTTTAATGCCTACTACGAGGTGCGCCCGTAACGTTCCACAAAGAAGGGGGGCAGCATGGCACGCAGCTTTGATCCCATTCTGCTTGAGGTGATTAAGAACGAACTGGCCTCAATTACCGAGGAGATGGCGATTGCGGTGTGGAAAACCGGCCGCTCGGCCCATGGTCAAGACCGGCGACTTTGCCACCGCTCTTTGCGACGGCCAGGGCCGCCTGCTCGGCCAGGGCTATGCCGCGCCGTTTCAGCTCGCCTTCTTCATGGCCGATACCCTACCTGCTGAAAAAGTTTGGCGGCACATTTCGGCCCGGCGACGTCGTGGTCGTCAACGACCCGTATGCCGGCGTGACCCATATGCCAGACATGGCGATCATTGCCCCGGCCTTTTGGCTCGATCAACTCGTCGCCTTCACCCTGGCCTACTCCACTACACCGATATTGGCGGTCGTTTTCCGGGCGGCTTCAGCAGCCAGTGTACGGAGACCTTTGAAGAGGGCCTGCGGCTGCCGATGACCAAGCTGTACCAGGCTGGAGAGCGCAACGACGCCCTGCTCAATACGATTCTGGCCAATGTCCGGGTGTCGGACGAGTGACTGGGCGATGTCGAAGCCAGGATCGCCGGCTGCTGGCGGGGTGAGCAGGAACTCCGCAGCCTGCTCAATAAATATGGTCTGCCGACCTGCCAATCCTCGTGCGATTATCTCATTGACTACGCCGAGCGGGCCACACGAGCGGCACTGCGCGAGATTCCGCCCGGAGCACTCTGGGTGCTTCAGGGACTGAGCAGCTTGGAGAGCGGCTCAATCAGCCCGAGGGCCACAAGCAGCCCAACCAGGACCAGCACGATATTGAGGGTGAACCGCAGGCCGTCGAACTTGGCATCCAGGGCCTTGAAGTCGGTTTGCAAGCCGCTGCCTTTCTCCTCCAAGGTCCCGAACTTCTCCTCCAAGGCGTCGAACTTGGCCTCCAAGGTCCCGAACTTCTCCTCCAGGAGACCGAACTTGGCCTCCAGGGTCTTGAAGTCAGCCCGTAAGGCCGTGAAGTCGGCCTTGGAGGGGAGTTGCTCGGTCAGCTCGTCGCCCAGGACCCGGGCCAGGGCTTCGGCCTGCACTCCGGCAAAGCCGGCCTCTTTGAGGCGGTCGGCAAAACGGAGGGTATTGATCAATGTCTGGCTCATGGGCTTGTGCTCTAGCCGGTCAAGCATAGACCCGCTGTTGCAACTTCAATCAGGGAAAACACGCTAAGGACGACTCGTCTCATCCGGTCGAGAGGGAGGCGAGACGAGTCGTCCTCTGGTTCGTTGGGCCAAGTTGGGGATATGCCTGTAATGTGGAGTTCACCAGTATGTTGCGTGTATGGCTTCTCGCTGTGGCTGGCAATCAGCCCGATTTCTCCAGGGCAAAGAAGGAGGTGAAGGTCCCCCGACGGGCCAGGATGAGCAGGGGGTCGGTGTCTTTCTGTTCGGCGATGGCGGCACTGAACTCGCTGACCGAAGTAACCGGCTTGCGGTTGACTTCTTCAATCAGGTCGCCGGGCTGAATGCCGGCGGCGGCCGCGGGGCTGCCGGGTGCGACCGCGGTCACCACCACGCCCCTGCGGTTGGCGTCGAGCTGGAACCGGCGGGCGATACCGGGCGTGATGTTCGCCACGGTCATGCCCCAACTTTCCTGGTCAGCTTCGGCCGGTCTGCCGCCGGCCAACTGCTCGGGCAGTTCACCGAGCTTGACCGCGATGTCTTGTTGCTGGCCGTTACGCAGCAGGGTGATGGTTGCCTCGGAGCCAATCGGGGCTTCGGCCACCAGAGCCGGCAGGTCGCGTGAGTCGTTGATTGCCTGACCATTAAAAGCGGTGATGACATCGCCCCGCTCCAGGCCGGACTGCTGGGCCGGTCCGCCCTCGCTGACCTCGGCGATCAGCGCGCCTTTGGACTCGTCAAGGCCAAAGGAGTCGGCCAGCTCTTTGGTCACCGGCTGGATCATAACGCCGAGCCAGCCACGGGTAACTTTGCCGCTCTCTCGGAGCTGGGCGATAATGGACCTGGCCTGACCGATGGGGATGGCAAAGCCAATACCGATATTGCCCCCGCCCTGGCTGAAGATGGCCGAGTTGATGCCGACGACCTCGCCTTTGAGGTTGAGCAGCGGGCCGCCGGAGTTGCCTGGATTGATGGAGGCGTCGGTCTGAATAAAGTCGTCGTAGGGGCCGGCCCCAATCACCCGGCCTTTGGCACTGACAATGCCGACGGTGACGGTCTGCTCGAGGCCGAAGGGGTTGCCGATGGCCATCACCCAGTCCCCGACCTGGAGGGCTTTGGAATCGCCTAAGGGGACAGCGGTCAGCGGGCTGCTCGGCTCGATCTTGATCAGGGCCAGATCGGTCCGCGGATCCGAGCCGATGACGGTTGCCTGGTATTCCTCTTCGTCTGACAGGCGAACGGTGATCTTGTCGGCCTCACCAATGACGTGATTATTGGTCACAATGTAGCCGTCCTGGCTGATGATGAAGCCGGAGCCGAGGCTGCGGGGCTGGTTCGGCGGCGGGTCTGGAAAGAAACGCCGGAAGAACTCCTCAAACGGGTCTTCACCGCCAAACGGGCTGGGCCGACGTGGGCGGCTGCGGCGCTTTTGGGTGGTGGAGATATTCACCACCGAGCGCTTGGCTTTTTTGGCGGTGTTGACCAGCGGGGGCAGGCTGCCCGAGAGGTGTGGCGCGACGGCCGGGGCCGGCTCGTGATCTGAGGCTGAGGCCACAGGGGCGAGTGTCCAAAGCAGTAGACCAAGGGCGAGAACGGTATGACGCATGATTGCTCGGCTCCTCTTGCCGGAGGCGGTTCTATCGCCGGCCCTGCTCGGCCTGATTGCGCAGTTCGACCTGCTTGATGTAGGTCGGAATGACCGGCTCGAACTCTGGCGACAGCCGGCTGCGGATATCGGTGGCGGCACGGGTGGCGAGCTGTTTAATTGGTGGGGACGCATCATCTTCGGCGATATTATCGAGAAAGACCAGGACTTGTTCGTTTCCTACATCGCGCAGGGCATAGATGGCGACGCCTTTGGTGTTTTCGTCAAGGTTCCGCCGCAGGAACTCAACGATGGGCTCTGCCCCGCGCGGGTCCCCGATTTTTCCCAGGGCAATCAAGACCTTCTTTTTCACTCCCATGTGGATATTGCGCAAAAAGAGCTGTTGGGCCAGCACCGGAGTGGCGTCTGTTGCCCGCAGATTGCCGAGGTATTCGATGGCTTTAATTTTGACCCGGATGTCAATATCTGCGGTGGCGTTGACCAGATGTTCAATCGCCTCGGGGTCTTTGGAATCGCCCAGGGATTTGACGGCTTCCAGGCGGGTCTCGGGCTGGTCGTTGTTCAAGCGCCGTACCCACTCGGTGATATTCGCCCCCTTTTTTTTGCGATCGACCCGGTCACGGGCCCGGTCGCCGGTCATTTGGTTGCCAATCCGCTCGCCCTGGGACAGGAATTGGGCCTGAGCGAGCGGCAGCGGAGCGAGCCACAGCCAGCCCAGGACGACACACAGAAAACCGTAGAGCAGCATCTATCCGAAAGATGCCCCATCCAGACGCGGTGCGCAAGAGGCTATTCAGAGAACAAGGACTCCTGCCCCTCGCGGCGAAAGACCTGAATCTCTTCTGGATACAGCCCGCCTTCGGGGATATCTTTGAGCGGGGTTCCGTCCCGCAGTCGGCCCTCGATCACCTCACGATAGGTACATACCAGGTAGCGGTGGCCGTCGCGCGGCTTGCGCGGCAGCCGAGCCTGCTCAACGCGGTTCTCGCCGGCCGACTCTGGGGCGATGATGCGGACCACATAGCGTTTCTTCATCAGGCCCTTGAGCGCCCGGATGATAGAAGCCCGCGACAGGCCGGTCATTTCGTTGATTTCGGCATAGCCGGCGGTGATCAGCGGCGTGCGGCGCAAGCCGATCGAATGACGCCATAAGGCCCGGTAGACCTTCCACTCGCGCGGGTCCATGAGCTTGTTGAGTTCGTCTTCAAGCAGGTAGTCAGGCAGGCGGGGTGAGGGTTGCCAGGGCGGACGGCGGGTGAGCTTGACCTGGACTTCGCTGCCTTCGGGTGCAGTCTGGGCAGGCGGGCTTGGTGGTGTGTCTTTTGCCATAGGACATGCCTCTTTTCAGCCATATTGACTATATTCAGTTCTTGGCAATTGCAATCCCTTGCCCGGAGTAGCCTGTGAACAGTGAGCCTGCTAAGGAATGCGGGATTCAAAGTGACCGGCATGGTGTGTGACGGATGCTCGTGTAGCCTGTGAACAGTGAGTCTGCTAAGGAATGCGGGTATGAAGCTGCGTGCCATTACTGTCGGTGTGAACCCTGGGCTGCCGCTCCAGAGCCAACAGATTGCGGCGGCCGGACGTTTTGCCTCGGGCCTGCGCTCCGAGTATGAAGCCGCCGGCATTGCGGTGCAGACCCTTCGTCTGGCAACGCCGCCGTTTCCCGCCTTGCTCGGTGGTCGGACAGAGGCCGAGGGCCTGACATGGGTCAAGGACCTGGAAGCCTGTTGCCAGGAAAACGGCCTAGACTACTGCTCAATTGGGCCGGTCAATCCTGAGCGAGCCGAGGAACAGGTCTTGTTTGGTCTTGTTCCACACCTGATTGCCGAGACCAGCACGATTTTTACCAGCGCGGTCCTGGCCGAAACCGGCCGGCCTGTGTCGCGCTCAACATCTCGGGCCATTGGCCAGACGATCCAGACCATCGCCCGGACTACTGCCGACGGGTTTGGCAATCTGCGCTTTGCCGCGGTGCTCAACTGCGGCCCGCATATTCCCTTCTTCCCCGCGGCGTTTCATCACGGGCCGCCGGCGTTTTGCCTGGCTTTGGAGGCGGCCGATATTGTGGCCGCGGTCGCCCAGCCCGGCCAAGCCCTGGACGATTTTCGAGTCGCACTGGTCCAAGAGCTGGAAGACCAGGTCCGGCCGCTCCAGCAACTCGCCCAGCGCCAAGAGGCGGGGTTTGTTTTTCGGGGCCTTGACCTGTCTCCAGCACCCGGACCCAGCCCGCCGGCAAGCATTGCCTATGCGATTGAACGGCTTGGCGTGGGTCGTTTTGGTGAGCCCGGCACGCTAGCGGCCGCGGCCCAGATTACCGCCGCCCTCAAACAGACGCGCCTCCACACCTGCGGGTATTGCGGCCTGATGCTGCCAGTGCTTGAAGATGTCGGGCTGGCTGAGCGCAACACCCAGGGCGTACTGCGGCTGTCAAGCCTGCTCAGCTACTCTGCGGTGTGCGGGACCGGGCTTGATACCATCCCGCTGGCCGGGGAGGTGAGCGTCGGTCAACTGGCCGCGGTGCTGAGCGATGTGGCGGCCCTGGGCTGGAAGCTGGCCAAGCCGCTGTCGGCCCGCCTGATGCCGATCCCCGGCAAACAGGTCGGTGAGACCACCCGGTTTGACTTTGCCTATTTTGTGAATACGCGGGTGATGGCGGTGGATTAGGCTGCTTTGCCGCGGCTGGTCATGGGCATTCCTCCTATCGTCACACGCCCGCTCCATTTGACTCCGGGGAGTCTTCTTCATAGGCTGGCTTCCTGGGTGCTGCTACGGCAGCCGTGTAGCATTCACGCATATAAAGATATAAAGACAGGGAGAGCAGGGAGGAATGCAAGATGCAGGGCAAAGTGATCGATGCTGACGGACACATCCTGGAGCCGCCCGAGCTGTGGCAGAATTATCTGGAAGCCAAGTATAAGAGCCAGGCCATCCGCATGGAAAAAGATGCGGCCGGCGTGGAGTTCCTCGTAGTTGAGGACAAGCCGCTATACATAACCCGTGGCATTGGGCCCACCGCGGCGGGGATAGGCCAGTCCTTTGAAGATATTTTTGTCCCGGGACGGTTTGGCTACCTTGACGGCCCCGGGGGGGCGTATGAAGCCGGGGCCCGGCTGCGGGTGATGGACGTCGAGGGCATTGACGTGTCGGTGCTGTTTCCGAGTCTGGGCCTGATCTGGGAGCCGGGGGTCAAAGACGCCGGGCTGGCCGCGGCCTACTGCCGGGCGTACAACAACTGGATTGTAGACTTCTGTGCGGCCGACCCGAAGCGGCTCATCCCGATCGCCCATATTGTCCTGCTGGACATTGACGAAGCGGTCAAAGAGGTCAAACGGGTGGCCGGCCTGGGGGCCAGGGGGGTGTTTGTGTGCGCCGCCCCGGCCAATAAGCTGGCCTTCTGGAACCGGGCCTATGACCCATTCTGGGCAGCTTTGCAGGACCATGTGCTGCCGGTTGGGTTTCATGTCGCCGTCCATGAAGACTTCCTCGGCCACCAGTGGATCCCGGCCCAGCATACTGACTTTATGGACGAGTCGTTCCTGTACTATCAGTGCGTGCCGCTGGTGGCTGACGTGCAGGCCGCCTTTGCCGCCCTGTTTCAGGGTGCGGTGTTTGACCGCTTTCCGCGGCTCAGGGTCAATCTGCTGGAATGCGGGGCCGGCTGGCTGCCGCACATGCTTGACCGCTGGGACTCCAAGTTCAAAAAGATCGGTTACAAGACCGGCCTCAAACACCTGCCCAGCGACTACTTTGCCCGGCAGTGCTGGATATCGTTTGACCCGGACGAGAGCACCATTCCCTATATCGTGCGGCGGTATGGGGCGGAGAAGTTCATGTGGGCCTCGGATTTCCCCCACTGGGACGGCAGTCTTGAGGCCCTGGCCGAGACCAGAGAGGCGGTTGCGACCCTCTCGCCCGAGGCCCAGCGCCTTGTGCTCGGCGAGACAGTGGCCGGGCTCTATGGCCTGTCTTGAGGGGGGCGGTGCGGACAGGGACGGAATCGAACCGTCGACACGAGGATTTTCAGTCCTCTGCTCTACCGACTGAGCTACCTGCCCATTTCCGGGGTGGCCGAGCCACCCGGTAGGGGTCCCGGCACGTTCCAGGTTTTGTACTGAATGCGGCCGACCGAGTCAAGGCCGCCTCAGACCCGCTGCCGGCGGCTCGGCAACCTGCTGCTCGGCAAAGTCCATGACCTTGGCTTCAAGACAGGTGTGGTCAAGCCGGTTGATCTCCTGCACGCCGGTCGGACTTGTCACATTGACCTCGGTCAGATACTCGCCAATGATGTCGAGACCGACAATATACAGCCCTTCCCGGCGTAAGCGCGGCCCGACGAGGGCGCAGATTTCGCGGTCGCGCGGGGTGATATCGGCCTTGATACAGGTGCCGCCGACGTGGATGTTGCCCCGGTGTTCGTCGCTGCGGGGCACCCGGAGCGTGCCGCCAAGCGGCTCGCCGTTGAGCACAATCAGCCGTTTATCGCCCTGCCGCACGGCCGGCAGATACTGCTGGGCGATAATCGGCTCACGTCCTTCTCTGGTCGCTGTTTCCAGGATGGAGTTCAGGTTCCGGTCCTCCCGCTGCACATAGAAAATGCCCGCCCCGCCGTGTCCGTCAACGGGCTTGATAATCATTGCTCCGCCGAGTTCTTCGAGAAAGGCTTTGAGGCGTTCGGCGTCCTGAGACACCAGGGTAGCGGGAATGACGGAGGAGAAGTTGAGGGCAAACAGTTTTTCGTTGGCCGCCCGCAAACCGCCGGGGGTGTTGAGCACCACCGTGCCGGCGTCCTGGGCGAGGTCAAGCAGCTGGGTGGCGTGCAGATAGGCGATATCAAACGGCGGGTCTTTGCGCATGAAGATCGCGTCAAAACCGCCCAAGGGTTCAACTGTCTGGCCGGGAAATGAGAAGTGGTTGCCCTCTTCACGGCGCAGCTCAACCCGCCGGGTGCGGGCCATTGGCGTGGCCCGCTCGATGAAAAGGTCGTCCATTTCGATGTAGGCCAGCTCGTGACCTCGCCGCTGGGCTTCGAGCATGAAGACAAAAGTCGTATCTTTGTCAATCAGAATGTCTTGGATAGGGTCCATGATGAAGGCAAAACGCAGGCGTCTCATAGGTTGCTACTCCACTGCTGTTGGCCACTGGCAGCGGTATGCTAGGCAGCCGGCCGGCGAAAGGCAAGAGGTCGGGGGGGCCGGTTTATCGCCACAGGTACTGACACAGGCTGACGGCCGCAATGCTGGCTGTCTCGGCGCGGAGAATTGACGGGCCGAGGCTGGCGACGGTGCAGCCGGCGGCCCGGGCCTTGATGACCTCCTGAGGCGTAAACCCGCCCTCAGACCCGACCGCAATCCGCAGGCCGGACAGCGTCCGGTGGGTGGCGGCAAACGCTCTGAGGCTCTGGGCCTGCGCGTGTTCGTAGAACAGGAGTGTAGGCTCTCGGTCGGGAAGCACGCCGAGGAGCTGGGCAAAAGATTGGGGCGGGGTGATATGGGGCAGACGGCTGCCGGACTGCTTGGCCGCGCTTTGGGCAATACGCTGCCAACGGGCCAGACGCTCGGCCCAGCGGTCCTGGGGCACGCTGACGACCGTGGTGCTGGAACAAAAGGGGACGATGGTTTGCACGCCGAGTTCGGCGACTTTTTCAATCACCAGGTCCATCTTGGGGCTCTTGAGGAATCCCACCGCCAGGGTGAGGGCAAAAGAGGGAGGCGGCACGCTAGCCACAGCCCTCAGCGTAATAGTGGCCGTCTGCACAGAGAAGTGGGCGAGTGTGCCCAGGTATGTGCCGCCCCGTTCATCACAGAGGGCGAGTTGGTTGCCGACTTTGAGGCGGAGAACGTGGCGGAGGTGGTGGTATTCCGGGCCGCTCAGAACGGCCTGGGAGGCGTGTATGGCAGACGAGTGTATGAAAAACCGTCTCATCGCCCCGACATCCGTTGGCGGACCAGGGTGACCCATTCGTCAGCCACAACACGCGCCTGCCCACGCCAGGCTGGGGCCGGGAAGGCCGCCTCCACGTCAGCGGCTTGCCCGGTCTGAATACCCGACAGGATGAGGTGTCCATCCTGGGCCGTGGCCCGAGTCAGCGGGGCGGCCAGTTCGATAAGTGTCCGGGCCAACAGGTTGGCAACGATGAGGGGAAATGGCGCTGGCAGCAACTCGAGCGGCTGTCCGCTCAGCCGAACAGCCGCGGTGACACGATTGGCGGCGAGATTGGTGCGCGCCTCGGCCAGGGCAACCGGGTCGGTATCTATGGCCCATACCTCACGGCAGCCGAGTCGGGCCAGGGCAATGCTGAGGATGCCTGAGCCGGCCCCGACATCGAGCGCCCGGCTTGGCGCGCCGTGCGCCAGACACAGCGCTTCAATCGACTCCAGACAGGCCTGCGTCGTGGCGTGGTGGCCCGTACCAAAAGCCATGCTCGGATTGATGACGAGACAGTGGCGCTGGGTCTGGGCCTGAGCCGGCTCCCAGGGCGGCAGGACCAGAAAGCGCGAGCCAACGGCGAGCGGCTGAAAGTGCTCGCGCCACCGCTCTTGCCAGGCCTGACTGCCGAGTTCGCTCAGCCCTACCCGGTGGGAGAGGTCGAGCTGGGGGAAGAGTTCTGAGAGCTGGTTCAGATAGCGGCCTAGCGCCGAGCGCAACGCTGGGCCTGGGCTGTCAGCCGGAAAAAAGGCCTGGACGGTTGTTGTCGGAGCCTGGGGGGCGGCCGGGTCGCGTTCGTCCTCTATAACACCGACTGAGCCCTGTTCCAGCAGAAAGTTTGACACCGCATCGACCGCCTCGTGCGGGACGGTGACAGACAGGCACAGCCAGCGCTCCACGCCACCTCTCCGGCCTGGACTGCTCCGGGCGGCTTATTTGCCCACCACGACCAGGGTCTCTGTATGCTCGGCAAAATAGGTCTGGGCCACCCGCTGCACATCGTCCCGGGTCACTGCGCCCAGCGCTGTGAGATAGCGCCGCCCGTTGTCATAGCCCAAGCCGTAGAGTTCGTTGAACGCCATTTCTTCGGCCTGGGAGCTGTTGGATTGCAGGGAGATTTCATAGCTGCCGGTCAGATACTTCTTGGCCTGTTCGAGTTCGGCGGCGGCGACCGGGTGCTGGCACAGCCGCCGCAGTTCGGAGCGCGCCGCCTCGACGGCTTCGTCGACTGTGCTGGGGTCGGTGCCGATATAGATACCAAACGTGCCCGGGGCCAGACCCTCGACACTGAACGCGGTAACGGAGTAGGCCAGGGCACGTTTTTCACGCAACTCGTAGAACAGGCGGCCGCCCTGTCTGGACAGCAGCGCGTCGATGATTTTGAAGACATGGCGGTCTGGGTTGTCCAGAGACACGCCCTGATAGCCAAGGACGATATGGGCCTGTTGCTTGTCGACCACCTTCTTTGTCTGGCGGCGCGGATGTGCCGGGCACGGTTCAAGGGGAGGCAGGGGCAGGTGGCTTGAAACGGCCGGCACGGCTTCAAGACTGGCCCGCAGGGAGGCGAGCAGTTCGTTGGCATCCACATCGCCGACAGCGCTGACAACGAGCTGACGGGGGTTGAGCGCGGTGCGGTAATAGCTGGTCAGCTGGTCTTGCTGCAAGGATTGCAGGCTCTCGACCCGACCGAGCGGCAGCAAGCGGTACGGGTGGGCGGTAAAGAGGGTTGTGTAGAACAGGTCAAAGGCGATCTGGGCCAGCTCGTCTTCGCGGTTCTTGAGGGCCAGCAGGCTTTCGCGGCGGCGCTTTTCGACCTCGTCGGCCGGGAAAATGGGGTGGAGTAAGGTGTCGAGAAACAGATCCAAGCCGGCCGTCGTCTGGCTCGACAGAAACAAGGCGCTCAGACCCAGGCTGTTGCGGCCCGAAAACCCGTTGATATTCCCGGCCAGCGATTCGACCGCTTCGGTCAGCTCAAGGCGTGAGAAACGTTCGCTGCCACGGGTCAGCAGCCCGGCGATGAGGTTATTCACCCCGGCGTTGTGGTCGTTTTCAAACAGCACGCCGCCCAGCATACACGCCTGGAGCGACACGACGGGGACATTGTGATGTTCTTTGACCAGCAGGCGGATGCCGTTGTCTAACTCGGTATAGGAGACCTGGCCGTTGTTGGCGGCCACAACGGTCGGGGTGTGGACTGGTGCCGGCCGTCCCGTTTTCCCCCAGGCGTGAAGCTCAGCCGCTGTTGGCAAGCCTGCCTCGGCCTCTGCTCCGAGCAGCACAACGGACAGGCTATCGGGTGTGAGATAGTGCTGGGCCACGCGGCGGATATCTTGTCGGGTGACGGCGGCCAGACCTGCCAGATAGCGGTCTTCGTAGTCTGGGTCGTTGAACACACTCAGAAAGTAGCCTAACTGGCGAGCCTGGCCCTGGACGGTTTCTCGCCGATAGGTAAAGTCGCTGGCCAGATTTGTGCGGGCCCGGGCGAGTTCAGCGGCGGAGACCAGCCGCTGTTGACAGTCGATCATCGCTCCCAGCATGTCTTGCAGCGCGGGCCGGACTTTGTCCTGCTCCAGGCCGGCGGCGATAAGAAACAGACCCGGGTCGGCCGGGCTGTAGGCGCTGGCCGATATCCAGTTGACTAACTCTTTTTCGACCTGAACGGTTTGGACCAGAGGCGAACTCTCGCCACCGCCCAGGAGAAAGCCCAGCAGGTCCAGGGCAAAAAGGTCGGCGTGGACGGCCTCGGGAATGGGGAAGCCCAGATAGAGGTAGGATTCCTCAACGTTCATGTCGAGGCCAGACAGGCGCATCTGGCGCTGGGGCGGTTCGGCCACGCGCGGCCGCGCCGGAAGAGGGGTGAGCGGGTAATGGGCAAACAGTTCATGCACGTCACGTTCAACCGCCCGACGGTCAAGGTCTCCGACAACCACCAGGGTCATATTATTGGGGTGGTACCAGCGGTGATAGAAGTTGATGACGCGCTCGCGGTTGAGCGACTCAACGGTTTCCCGAAAGCCGATCACCGGGCGACCGTAGGGATGACAGGTGTAGGCTAGGCGAAACAGCTCTGTTGCCGCGCGCGAGCTTGGGGAGTCTTCGCTGCGTTTCCACTCTTCCATCACGACCTGGAGTTCTTTTTCCAGTTCACGCGGGTCAAAGCTCGCGTTGTGCAGGGCGTCGGCCAGGATATCGAGGCCGGTGCGACAGTAGCGCGAGGCCAGGACAAGATGGTAGACGGTGTGGTCGGCAGAGGTAAAGGCGTTGATCGTGCCGCCGGACGATTCAACTTCGGCTGCAATCACGCCGACCGGCCGCCGCTCGGTGCCCTTGAAGATCATGTGTTCATGTACATGGGCGGCCCCGGCAACATCGGGTGTCTCGTCTGCGCTGCCGGCCTTGACCCAGATCTGAATGGCCACTACCGGCGCAAAGTGATCTTCTTGAATGACGACCCGCAGGCCGTTATCGAGGCGAAACAGGGAGCGGCGGCCGGTGGAGTCGGACGGGGAGGGGACGGTGGTCGGATTGTGTGCCATAGGGTCCTGTGTGTCACAAGCTCGGAAGGGAGTCAATCAAGACCGGGGGGGGGGGGGGGGGGAGGAAGAAGTGAGTTGGACAGGAATGCGAGGAGGGGGACTTGAACCCCCATGGGTGTTACCCCACTAGGCCCTCAACCTAGCGCGTCTGCCAGTTCCGCCATCCTCGCACAAAAACACGGACGCCGGCAGCATCCGTTCACCCGCCGATCATAGCCGGACAGGCAGACGAGGTCCAGAGGGGAAGGGAATGGCCGGACAGCCAGACCGCCAAGTCGGCGACAAGTAAGAGAACCGGCTTGGAATATGCCTGTGGCTCGGCAAGTAGCATAACAATTGTTACAGCTTTCTCGGCCGTCCAACCCAACGCCCCACACGACGCGAACGAAGACAGCGCCTAATCCGAGACTGGCTATCCAAATTAAACATGCTTTTGATGAGATGAGTTCCAGCCATAAGGGTCAGAGGAGTTTGGACAAGGCTGTGACCAACGTCACAACAGCCGCTCCTTGCAGCCAGATCAGCCTTCGTCGCCGTGTGGATCAGATCAGCCCGAACCACGTCAAGGTCGGCCTTGGTAGCCAGTTGTTCCATGCTGACTTGATGTGCCTTTGGCTGTGCCTTCGGCTTGCTTCTGCTCTATTCCGGTTTCTTGAAGCTCTTAGGCTATGCTGAGCGTATCAAAGGTCATGGGTCTGCTTCCTTCTTTCCGCTCCTCAGGGATCGAGGGCTTGTGTTGTGTCCGACATGCTGGATTCGGCGCTCGGGGCGGTAGAGGCTGTTGCTTCAGAGCCGGCCGTGGCTGTTTCAGACCGGTCCGTCGGGCTTTGAGTGCTGGGGTCTGGATCGGCTTCTGCGTCCGGGGTCGTGGCTGGCAGCTCTTCCTGGGCGGCCGGAATCTCGGTCGAAACCGCGTCAAACAGGCTTTCGGTCGTCCGGCGGGTCGCTCCGTAGGACAGGAAGAGGGAGGTGAGCATGAACAGGATGGCGATGCCGGTGGTGGTTTTGGTCAGAAAATTGCCGGCCCCCGAGCTGCCAAAGATGGTCTGGCTGGAGCCGCCAAAGACAGCCCCGACATCAGAGCCTTTGCCGGTCTGGAGCAGGACGACGAGGACCAGAAAAAAGCAGGCCAGAATGTGAATGATACTCACAAGTGTGTAGGACATGGTGTGGATTCTAGCGGAAGTTGACGATGCGGGCAAAGGCGTCGGCCTGGAGACTGGCCCCACCGACGAGGGCCCCGTCTATATCCGTTTGGGCCATGAGAGCGTCTACGTTGTCCGGCTTGACGCTGCCGCCGTACAGCAGGCGGATCGCCTCGGCTGTGGCCCGGTCGGCCAGGCTGCTCAGGGTGGCGCGTATAGAGGTGTGGACTTCCTGGGCTTGGTCCGGCGTAGCGGTGCGTCCGGTCCCAATCGCCCAGAGCGGTTCGTAGGCAATGGCTATGTCTGCCAGGGTCATGGGAGTCTGGTCGTGGAGGGCCGCTTGGACCTGACGGCCGATGACTTCCAGGGTCGCTCCGCTCTCGCGCTCTTTGAGGGACTCGCCCACACACACGATTGGCACCAGTCCGTCCCGCTGAGCTGCCTGGACCTTGCGAGCTACGCTCTCGTCGGTCTCGGCGAAGTATTGACGCCGCTCGGAATGTCCGAGAATGACGTAGGCACAGCCGGCTTCCCTGAGCATGGGGCCTGAAACCTCGCCGGTGAACGCCCCGTGCGGCTCCCAGTGGAGATTCTGGGCGGCCAGACGGATGGGCGTGTCGGCCAGCATCCGGGCTGCGGTCTCCAAGACGGTGAACGGCGGGGCTACCACAATTTCCCGCTCGGCAGGGTCAATGTCGCCAAGCGCGGTGGCGAGGGCTGATAGCAGACGCTCAACCTCAGCCCTGGTGCCGTGCATTTTCCAGTTGCCGGCGAGAAGTGAACGGCGGCTGGCCATAGGCTAACTCAGGCTTTCTCCGATGTAGAGCGAGACATCTCGCATCCGGTTGGAAAAGCCCCATTCGTTGTCATACCAGGATAAGACTTTGACGAAATTATCGTCCATCACCTTGGTCAGGGCGGCGTCAAAAATAGAAGAGTGGGGATTGCCGTTAAAATCGACCGAAACCAGCTCTTCCTGGCAGTACTGGAGGACGCCTTTGAGCGGGCCTTCGGCCGCGGCCTGCATGGCCTGATTGACCTCTGCGGCGGTGGCCGTCCGGCCGAGTTCGGCGACGAGGTCAACAACCGACACATTCGCCGTTGGGACCCGAACGGCCATGCCGTCAAGCTTGCCTTTGAGCTCGGGCAGGACTTCGCCCACCGCGCGGGCGGCCCCGGTTGAGGTCGGGATCATGGATTGGGCAGCCGCCCGTGCGCGCCGGATATCGGAATGGGGCAGGTCGAGAATGCGCTGGTCGTTGGTGTAGGCGTGGACGGTCGTCATCAGCCCCCGCTTGACGCCAAACGTTTCGTGCAGGACCTTGGCGACCGGCGAGAGACAGTTGGTGGTACACGACGCGTTGGAAATAATATGGTGCGAGGCCGGGTCGTAGCTGGTATGGTTCACCCCGTAACACAGGGTTAAATCCGCCCCTTTGGCCGGTGCCGAAATAATCACTTTTCTTGCCCCGGCGGACAGATGCAAGGCGGCCTTGTCCCGGTCGGTAAACAGACCGGTGCATTCGAGCGCCACATCAACCCCGAGCGCCTTCCAGGGCAAGTTGCCCGGGTTGCGTTCCTGGCTGACCTGAATGGGTTCGCCGTTGACAATCAGGGCGTCTTGTTTGGCCTCAATATCGGCGTCGAGACGACCGTGGACCGAGTCGTAGCGCAATAAATGGGCCAGGGTCGCGGCGTCGGTAATGTCGTTGATGGCCACAAATTCAAGCCTGGGCTCGTTGATGCTGGCCCGAAACAGGTTCCGTCCGATCCGTCCAAAACCGTTCAATCCTATGCGTACAGCCATATCCTCTCACCTCTGGGAGGATCGCTCCTCCATTTTCCTGTATCTTTCCCTAAGCGGGAAAATCAGTCAAGGGAAGGCGCTGCGGCGATGCCCTGTACGAGTGGCGGGGAATAGCGTGAGGGCGGCGTCTGGAGTAGAATGCACCTATCGTTGCGGTGAGGGATCGCTCGGATCCACCGGCGTCCGTGGAGTGGAGCCGGGCGGCTCCCTGATGAGGAGGTGGGGAACAGGATGGAAGATTCGCTTTTGGGTCCGGCCGCTCAGCACACACTGTCCCAGCCGAATATCTTCGAAATGATCACCGGCTCCGGTCCGGTTGTTCAAGCCGTCTTGTACCTGTTAGTGCTGTTTTCTATTACTAGTTGGGCGATCGTGTTTTTCAAATTTCGTCAGCTACGCCGAACCCGACGTGAGTCTGAGCAGTTTACGGTAGTGTTTTGGGAGACAAAAAATCTGTCTTCCATTCACACCGCCAGCCTGGAGATGAAAAACAGCTCGACCGCTCAGATCTTTCGGGCCGGCTATCAAGAGTTGATGCGGCTCACCCGTGCTCAGAAGCGTCCCCAAGACCCCACCCACAAGCCGGATTCATTTGAAGACATTGACGAGGGCGGTGTCGAGAATGTTGAGCGGGCGATGCGCCGGGCCGCCCGAGAACAGCTGACCCGGCTGGAGAGCGGCCTGACCTTTTTGGCCACCACCGCCAGCACCGCTCCTTTCATCGGGCTGTTTGGAACGGTGTGGGGGATTATGAACGCTTTCCTGGGGCTGAGCGCGACCACCACCTCAACCATCCAGGCGGTCGCGCCGGGCATTGCCGAGGCTCTGATTGCCACGGCTATCGGCCTAGCCGCAGCGATTCCGTCGGTCGTGGCCTATAATCACTTCAGCCGTCAGGTTCGGCTGGCGTCTTTGGGCATGGAGAACTTCTTAGCCGAGTTTCTGAATATTGCCGAGCGTCATTTTCTGTAGCCCGGCGAAGCTCGGTTCCCCGTGCGAGGAGAGAAACCATGGCATTTGATGAGTTGGGCGATAGCAGTCTGTCGCAGATTAATGTGACTCCCCTGGTTGATGTGATGTTAGTGCTGCTGGTCATTTTCATGGTTACCGCGCCAATACTCCAGCAGGGCCTTGGCGTTGATTTGCCCCAGGTAGAGGCCGGCGCGATGGCCAGCCAGGAGGACCAACTGGTGGTGTCTGTCAACCGGGAAGGCGGGGTATATCTGAACGCGGCCCAGCTCGAATTGGACGCCTTAAAAACCACTCTGGCGACAATCGTCCAGACCCGTCCAGATCGGACTGTGTATCTGCACGCCGATAAAAGCGTTATGTATGGCACGGTCATGGAAGTCATGGCCGCGGTGCGGCAGGCCGGGGTCGTCAGGGTGGGCATGGTGACCGAACCCCCAGCGACAGATACGGCGCGGGCAGAACAATCCCAGGAGACAACGGAGAGGTGAGCGCGCTTCGCTTCTCGGCGATACGCTCAGCCAACTATGACCTATCAGCGTCGGCAAAAAAAGCATCCAAACCGGGCGAATATGGGCTTCGGCCGCATGCTCGTTCTGTCTGTGGCCTTGCACGCCGGGGCTATTGTCGGCCTCGTCACGGCCGGGGTCAGCAGCCCGGCCCGGCCGGTGTTGCCGGCTCCCTATATGGTTTCCCTGGTTGTCCCGTCTGCGCTCGATCCGTCCCGAGGCGTCCGGCCGGCCTCGGCCCATGTGCCGCCCAACCGCCCCCAAGAGTTGTCACCGGCGCAAACCGTGACGAAGCCGGCGGCAAAAAAGTCAGCCCAGCCCGCGCCGAAAAAAGAACGGGTGAAGCTGCCCGACACACAGTCGAAACCCCGGAAGAAAGTCGCCAGCAAGAAGCCCAAGAAAACGTCGCGCCAACCCGGACAGCGCGCCAAAAAACCACCAAAGAAACGGGTCGCCAAGACGGCTCGGTCGCCCAGAAAGCCGGCTGCCAAAGCGGTCAGGCCGCGGCCCGCAATATCTGCCCAAGAGCGTGATGCGCGACACTTGGCCGAAGCCCTCAAGCGTGTGCGCCAGAATGTGAAACCGGCCAAACGCCCCTCTCCGCGGGCCGGCGGCTCCGAGGCTGGAGGTGGAAACGACAGTCGGGCGGCGAGCTTTGTCATGTATACTGCCCAGGTTCAACAACGGGTCAGGGACAGCTGGATTGTGATCCGTAAACAGGCCGGCCTGACGGCCGTGGTCCAGTTTGGCATCAGACCGAACGGCGAAATTACCGGGATTCAGCTGGTGCGCTCGTCCGGCAATGCGGCTTTTGATCAGTCGGCACTCCGCGCCGTGCATCACGCCAACCCGCTTCCCCCGCCGCCCCTGGACCATATGCATGCATTTCTCTCCCAGAAGGTCACAGTCGCTTTTGGCGAATGAGCAATGAGGGGAAGGAAAGGATCGCGGGATATGAGGAACCGGCCGGGTAATGATCGAAGCGCGGCTTGGGCGAGACTGTCAGGGCTGGCGCGAAGCTGCCGACTAGGGGCGCTAGTCCTGGCTCTAGTGCTCGGAGTATGTCGACCGGCCTGGCCCCAAATCGAAATTAAAGTGCCTGAACCGGGCGGGGCAGGGCTGCCCATTGCGCTCTCGCCCCTGGCCCATCAATCTACGGGTGTTGACCGGGGTCTAGGGGCGATCTTCTCCGATATTATCGCTCGTGACCTTGACCTGTCCGGCCTCTTCCGCGTCATTGACCGTGGGACATACCTTGAGGGGCCGGACGCAGCGGTGGAGGCCGAGATCAATTTTGGACACTGGTCGGTACTGGGCGCACTGGCCCTGATGAAGGGCGGAGTGTGGCTTGAAGGAGACCGTCTGACTGTTGAGGCGCGCCTGTTTGATGTTGCTCAGCGTCGCTATCTGGGCGGCAAACGCTATCGCGGTCAGCGGAAAGACCTGCACAGCATGGCGCACCGTTTTGCCGACCACGTCATGCTGCTCCTGACCGGAGAGGAAGGGCCGTTTAATTCCAGGATAGCATTTGTCTCCAACCGGGCCGGCGGACGGGCCAAAGAGGTCTATGTCACCGACTTGACCGGGAGCAAGGTCGAACGGGTGACCCATGCCAGAACCCTCATCCTGGGGCCGAACTGGAATCCCGGGGCAACCGATCTGTTCTATATTTCGTACAAACGCGGCGGTCCCTATCCGTTCCGCTTTGAACTGCACAGCGGCAAGGAGTGGCAGCTGTCGAAAGCCGTTAGCTACAGCGGACAGTGGTCACCCGACGGCCAGACGATCGCTATCAGCGCCGAGAGAGACGGCAATACTGACCTTTTTCTGCTGTCCTCCCAGGGACATGTGATTCGTCGCCTGACGACCAATGTCGGCATTGATGTCTCGCCGGTCTGGTCACCGGACGGGCGTCGGCTGGCGTTTTGTTCGAGTCGGAGCGGCAGGCCGCAGATCTATGCGTTGGACCTCGACTCGGGAAAGATCCGCCGGCTGACCTTTGCGGGCGGTTCCAATACCTCGCCGGCTTGGTCGCCCAAAGAAGGCAGACTCATTGCCTACACGAGCCAATCCCGCGGTTTGGACATCAAAACCGTTGATGTCCAGTCCGGCCAGGTACGGACTGTTACCGCCGGAGAGGACCCCTCTTGGTCGCCGGATGGGCGCTATCTGGTGCTGAGCGTGGGGGGCCGGCTGTGGATTGCCAGTCGCGATGGCCGTAGCGTCAAACAATTGACGGGTGGGGAGGGAAATGATATCAGTCCGACATGGTCAGCCCGTCTGCAATAGGCGGGCCAGCTCACTGACATCAGGCAACAGGCGATACGGATCGGACAGAACAATGCAGAGCCTCTTTTGGTGGTGTGGGCGGGTGGGTTGCAGCCTGCTTGTCGCGGTATTCCTCAGCGCTTGTCCAAGCCAACAGTCTCCCCGCCTGCCCGACCCTCCCCCACCGGCTATCCCTCAGCCCGGGCTTGGCCCGAGAAATGCTCCCGAGGAGGGCAGCCTGTCCGACCCTGGCAGAAGGACGGAACGGATGTTGCTGGAGGGCCCTCAGGCCGACGGAGAATTGCAGGATATTCACTTTGATTATGACGCCTCAGAGCTTTCGCCGGCCGCCCGGGCGGTCTTGCAGGCCAACGCCGGCTGGATCCACAACAATCCGACGGCAAAGGTCGAAATTGAGGGTCACTGTGACAATCGGGGAACTGTGGAATACAACCTCGCCCTTGGTGCCGAGCGGGCCAGGGCCGTCTATGACTACCTCGTTTCTCTAGGTATTGCCCCGGAGCGGATATCGACCATCAGCTACGGGGAGGAAGCTCCCTTGTGCGCTGAGGACTCAGAGGCGTGTTGGCGGCAAAACCGCCGGGTCCATTTTCTTATTATTAGCCGGTGACTCGTGAACGCGATCAGATTTTCTGTCGTGCTGTTGCCGTTGCTGGGAGCTTGTGCGACGCAGTACGATATGCAGCTCGCTCAACAGAACAATCAAGCTCTGCGGACCGGGATTGCGAATGTGGAAGCCTCGGTTGCCAAAGTACACCGTGAGTTGGCCGAATTGAGAGGAGAAGTTGAAACGGTTCGGAATCGTGTTGAGCGCACTTCCAGCGAGCGCACGGTGGCACCCGAAGTCCAAAACCTGGAGACGCGAGTCGCCAGGTTAGAGCAGTTAGAACAGGTCAGGCAGCGCGCCACTCTGCCAGCGTACCAGGAGCAGGCGGTCAGCGTGCCCTTTGAGCCGCCGCCCAGCCAGGAAATCCCGACCGACCCTCTCACCCAACCCGTTCCAGCCCATACGACCGAGCCGCCGCCCGGGATGATCCGCGAACAGCAGGAGTTCACCCTGGCACTTGAACTGCTGCGGGCCGAGGACTATGAGCGGGCAGTCCGGCAATTTCTGACTTTTCAACGCACCTATCCCGCTTCGGACATGGCTGACGACGCCCTGTATTGGATTGGTGAGATCTATTTTATTCAACGAGATTACAACCGGGCGATTCTAGCCCTGAACGATGTTGTCTTACAGTACGCGAAAGGCGATAGGCGGCCGGATGCGCTGGTCCGCCAAGCCGAGGCGTTTCTCGAAATTGGAGATCGTATATCTACCCGCCTGACTCTGCGCAGGGTGATAGACGACCATCCCGACTCTGCGGTCATCCCCAAAGCGAGGTCTCTCCTCCAATCCCTGGAACCCTAGCGTCCATCTTCCCGCAGCACCTATGGAGATCATCCGGCATGTTCTGGGCCATCCCCGTCTGCCCCATCCGGTCGTCAGTTTGGGCAATTTTGACGGGGTCCATCTTGGCCACCAGACGATTCTGCGGCGTTTGGTTCAGGAGGCTGATCGGCGTCAGGGAACGGCCCTGGTCGTGACTTTTCATCCTCACCCGCTTTCAGTTCTGCGGCCTGACCGCCCGCTGTCGCTGATTTCAGGCCTGCGGGAGAAATTAGACCACCTGGCCCAGCGAGGGGTGCAGCGTGTAGTGTTGCAGCGTTTCTCGCACGCCTTTTCGCGTCTCAGCCCGGAGGAGTTTGTCCACCAATATCTGGTCCAGGCCATAGGCGTAGAAGAAATTATCATCGGCCATAACTTCAGCTTCGGCCGGGACCGCACCGGCAACGCCAGGGCGCTTGAGAAGCTGGGCCGGCGCTATGGCTTTGGGGTTGAGACGGTCGGTCCGGTCCGGACGCTGGACCGAGAGGTGAGTAGTTCAGCCATTCGGTCGTTGCTGAGTGCGGGCGACCTGGACAGTGCCACTGCGCTCTTGAACCGACCCTACACCGTCAGCAGTCGCGTCCAAAAAGGCTTTCAGCGCGGGCGCACAATTGGTTTTCCGACCGCAAACCTGCGGCCCCAGGTCGATCTGCTGCCCAACGGAGTGTATGCTGTGCGGGTTGATGTCGGGCAGCAGACCCAGTTGGCCGGTGTGGCCAATGTCGGAGTCAACCCCACTTTTGGCCAAAATAAGCGGACGATTGAAGTCCATATTTTTGATTTTTCAGCGGAGATCTATGGCCAACGGCTGCGGGTCGGATTTATTGCCCGGCTGCGGGGAGAACGAAAGTTTCCCTCCGCACAAGACTTGGTCAATCAAATTCAAGAGGATGCCAAGCGTGCGCGTGCCCTCTTAAGCCAGTGAGGAGTTATCAGCGGGCGCATGGCTGAGCAAGAATCGCCGCAACAACAGGAACAGCGCAGCACCGCAGAGTCAGCTCGGCGGTTTGTGATCTCGGCAGAGTGCGGCGGCCAGCGTCTGGACCGGGTTGTTGCCAGCGTCCTCAACGCCAGCCGCTCGCAGGCCAAGGTGTTGATTGACCGGGCCCGGGTGGTGGTCAACGGCGAGGCAAAAAAAGCTGGCTACCGCGTCCGGGTGGACGACAGACTGTGTGTCGCTCCCTTACCCGCAGCGCCTACCAAAGCGATCCCACAGGCAATTCATCTGGATGTCTTGTATGAGGACGAGGTCATCCTGGCCATCAACAAGCCTCCGGCTATGGCTGTCCATCCCGCACCCGGACAGTGGTGCGGGACGGTTGTCAACGCGCTGTTGTTCCGCTGGGGCTGGGCCGATTCTGGCTCCTCACTGCGCCCAGGTATTCTCCACCGCTTGGACAAGGACACCTCGGGGGTGTTGCTGGTCGCCAAGGACGAAATCAGTACCGAGCGGCTCGCCCGCCAGTTCCAGGCGCGCCAAATCCACAAGACTTACGGAGCCGTCGCAGCTGGACATTTCCGGGCGCAGACTGGGCGGGTTGATCTACCGATTGGGCGTCATCCGACTGATCGGAAGAAAATGTCTGTCCATGCCCGCCACAGCCGGCCCGCGCTGAGCCGCTATCAGGTGGTGGCCGAGGCAGAGGGGCTGTCCTTTGTCCACCTGTTTCCTGAAACGGGCCGAACTCACCAACTACGGGTGCATATGGCCGCTCTTGGCCATCCGCTCGTTGGCGATCAGGTGTATGGGCCGGCTCACTCCAGACTCCGTGGATCGCCAGCGGTTGCGCAGACCTTTCCGCGCCAAGCTTTACACGCCGAAGCGATTCGGTTTTGCCATCCTGGGCAGGAACGGACGATGACGATCCGCGCTCCATATCCGCCGGATATGCGGGCATTGCTGCGCACGATAAGCGTGTCGGATACCCACGACCGCATGGTCGGTTTGGATTGACACCGCGCTGGAGATTAACTATGCTGAGGCCGGTCTCATCCAGAATCGGACACACAATTCAGAAAAACTCTGCTCACCTATTTTCCTATCCCCTCTATCACGGCTCGCTAGGGGGAGAGCAGTTTGTCAGATTCACACAGTCTCACGCATCGTAAATTGTACGCAGTAAAGGAAGGATTTCATGGTTCGGTCGGCCGCTCGGCAGCAAGAAGTAAAAGAGCCCCGTGATCTCCGCATCAAGGCCGGTGATGAGGATGGCGGGCTGAATCTGAAGACGCTCAAGGAAAAAAAGATCAGCGAACTCGCCAGAATCGCGCGCGGATTCAACGTTGATGGTACATCGGGCTTCCGCAAGCAAGACCTCATCTTCTCCATTCTACAGGCCCAGGCCAAGCAGAGCGGCTATATCTACGGGGAGGGGGTGCTTGAAATTCTGTCTGACGGATTTGGCTTCTTACGCTCCCCGGATTACAATTATCTGGCCGGCCCTGACGATATCTACGCCTCTCCGAGTCAGATTCGGCGCTTTAATTTGCGCACTGGGGATATTGTTTCCGGACAGATTCGCCCGCCCAAAGAGGGAGAGCGCTACTTTGCTCTGCTCAAAGTTGAGGTGATCAACTACGAGGAACCGGAACGGGCGCGCGAAAAAATCCTGTTTGATAATTTGACACCGCTCTACCCCGAAGAGCCGCTGCGGCTTGAATACGATCCCGAAGGCTATACCGGACGGATTATTGATCTGCTGACACCGATCGGCAGAGGGCAGCGCGGCTTAATCGTTGCCGCCCCGCGCACCGGGAAGACGATGATGCTGCAGAACATCGCCCAGGGCATTGTCAACAATCAGAAAGAGATCATCCTCATTGTGCTGTTGATCGATGAAAGACCAGAAGAGGTGACCGATATGCAGCGCTCTGTCCACGCCGAGGTCGTCAGCTCTACGTTTGACGAGCCGGCCACCCGCCATGTTCAGGTCGCTGAGATGGTGATTGAAAAGGCCAAGCGTTTGGTCGAACATGGCAGAGATGTGGTGATCCTGCTAGACAGCATCACCCGCTTAGCCCGGGCGTATAACTCTGTCGTGCCGCCGAGCGGCAAGCTGCTGTCGGGCGGGGTAGACGCCAACGCCCTGCGCGGTCCCAAGAAATTTTTCGGCGCGGCCCGAAACATTGAAGACGGCGGCAGCCTGACCATTCTGGGTACCGCTATTATTGACACCGGCAGCCGTATGGATGAGGTCATCTTCGAAGAGTTCAAGGGTACCGGGAATATGGAAATCCACCTGGACCGGCGTCTGATGGACAAGCGAATTTTCCCCACGGTCGATATTAATCGTTCTGGCACCCGTAAAGAGGAGTTGCTGCTGAGCAAGGAAGTGCGGAACCGGATTTGGATTCTGCGCAAGCTGCTCTCGCAACTCAATACCGTTGAGGCTATGGAATTTCTGATGGATAAGATGGAGGGCACAAAGGATAACGCCGAATTCCTGGAATTGATGAACCAGTAGAAGCTGTGGGCGGTGTTCAGGGCCGGTGAGGGCGCGACTTTCCGCCCTCACCGGCTCACTCAGCGCATTGCAAAGCCCCCCCCCATTTGTTACAACTCTCGCACCACAGAGCGCGAGAGCAGGTCGTAGCAGTACAGAAAGGCAGGATTCATGATCGACATCACAATCAAGCAACTGCTTGAGGCTGGGGTCCACTTCGGCCACCAGACCAGCCGCTGGAATCCAAAGATGAAGCCCTATATTTTTGGTGCTCGCAACGGGATCCATATCATTGACTTACAACAGACCGTTGGCATGCTGCGGGAGGTCACGAGCTTCGTCTCAGGGTTAGTCGCAGACGGCGGTCATATTCTGTTTGTCGGCACGAAAAAGCAGGCCCAAGAAGTTGTGCGAGAGGAGGCTGAGCGGTGTGGGATGTACTATGTCAACAACCGCTGGCCAGGTGGGATGTTGACCAATTTTCAGACGATCAAGAAGTCCATTGAGCGGCTGAAAAAGATCGATGAAATGCTCGACACCCCTTCGATCAATGAGGCCCTGACCAAAAAAGAGTTGTTGGGTATGAGCCGTGAGCGGGACAAACTGATGATTACCCTAGGTGGTATCAAGAACATGCGCAAACTGCCGGATGCCATGTTTGTCGTGGATACCAAAAAAGAAGAAATTTCGGTCCGTGAGGCGAATAAGCTTGGGATTCCGGTCGTAGCTGCGGTTGATACCAACTGTGACCCGGATACGATTACCCACAAAGTGCCGGGCAACGATGACGCGATCCGGGCGATCCGGCTGTTTACCAACGCGGTGGCGGAAGCTGCCCTTGAGGGCCGGGCACAGCTTGAGGAGCGCCAGCAGGCCGAGGCAAAAGACGCGGCTGAGGCCGCCCCGACCGAGCCCAGTCCGGCTGCTGTCGGCGGGGAAGGGATGGCCGTTGAAAAAGCGGCTGCGCCGTTGGCCGACACCGCTCCCCGTGAGGTGGAGGTGACTCCGTCTCCCTCGGCTGAGCAGGCCGCTGATGCGGGTGAAGACGGAGGTGACGCGTGAGCGAGCAGACCAGTACTATGGCCCAGATCAAGGAGATCCGTGAGCGGACTGGAGCCGGGGTTGTGGATTGCAAAAAAGCCTTAAACGAGAGTGGGGGCGACATTGACCAGGCAATCACATTTTTGCGCGAAAAAGGTCTGGCCGCAGCCGCCAAGCGAGTCGGACGGGCGGCGGCTCAGGGTGTGATTGGCTCGTATATTCATGCCGGTGGCAAAATTGGGGTGCTGGTTGAGGTCAATTGCGAAACCGATTTTGTGGCGCGTACCGAGGAGTTTCAGCAGTTGGTCAAAGATCTGGGTATGCAGATCGCGGCCTCTCTGCCGCGCTATGTGCAACGCGACGATGTCCCGGCCGAGGAAGTCGAAAAAGAGCGGGCGATCTACCGCATCCAGACACTGGCCGAGGGCAAACCTGAGAAGGTCATTGACCGGATCGTTGATGGGCGTCTGGAGAAGTATTACAGTGAGAACTGTCTGCTTGAACAGAACTTTATCCGCGATACGGCAAAGACGGTTGAACAACTGGTCAAAGAGATGGTAGCCCGAACCGGAGAAAATATTGTTGTCCGCCGCTTTTCTCGTTTCCAGATTGGCGAGGCCGGGAGAGCTGCCGAGTAGGCAGGGGCGGGCGATGCACGCCCAACGGGAATTATGACTGCCGATGCTTGCATGCTCCCCTATAAACGCGTGCTGCTGAAAATCGGCGGCGAAGCGCTGGCCGGAGACAGCGGCTATGGGATTGACGAAGCAGTCTTATCCCGGATGGCCGACGAGGTCAGAGAGGTCCATGACCTTGGCTGTGAAATTGCGCTGGTCATCGGCGGCGGGAATATCTTTCGTGGCTTGGCCGCCAGCGCCCGCGGTATGACCCGGGCAACGGCCGACTACATGGGCATGTTGGCCACCCTGATGAATAGCTTAGCCATGCAAGAGGCCTTGGAAACGATCGAGGTCCAGACCCGGGTGATGTCGGCCCTGAGCGTGTCGCAGGTGGCGGAGCCGTATATCCGACGCCGTGCGACCCGACATCTGGAAAGGGGGCTGGTCGTTATTTTTGCGGCGGGGACGGGCAATCCGTATTTCACCACGGATACGGCGGCCAGCTTGCGGGCCATGGAAATCGGGGCGCAGATCATTCTTAAGGCAACCAAGGTTGATGGCATCTACGATGCTGACCCGGTCCATGTCGCCGATGCCAAGCGCTATCACGAGGTCAGTTACCTCGAGGTTTTACAAAAGAACCTCAGAGTCATGGATTTGACCGCAATTTCCCTGTGTATGGACAACGCCCTGCCGATTCTGGTGTTCAGCATGTTGGAGACGGGCAATATCAAACGAGCTGTGCTAGGAGAGCAGGTCGGAACCCTGGTGCACGGAGGGGCAGTATGAACGCACAACTACTGGACGAGCTGAAGAAAGAGGCCGACCACACCATTGATTCTCTCAACAAAGAATTTTGCAAGGTTCGCACTGGTCGAGCCTCGGTTGATCTGATTGAAGGCGTGTTGGTCAACTGCTACGGGGCTCCAACGCCCCTGAATCAGGTGGCTGCCCTTTCTGCACCTGACCCCCGTTTGTTGATGGCCCAGCCCTACGATCAGAGCATCATTGGCGATATTGAGAGAGCGATTTATAAGGCAGACCTCGGCCTGACACCGGTCAATGACGGAAAGGTCATCCGCGTGCCACTGCCCGAGCTGACCGAGGAACGCCGCAAAGAACTGGTGCGGCATATTCGGAAAATAGCCGAAGACTATCGAGTTTCGATGCGCAACCATCGTCGCAGCATAAACGACCGCGTCAAAAAAATGCAAAAGAACAAAGAAATGTCTGAAGATGAGGCGCGGGCAACGCAAGAGCGGGTCCAGAAAATGACAGACGACTCAATTGACAAAATTGCGCAGATCCTTCAGGTCAAAGAGGAAGATTTGCTGTCGGTGTAAAGCCGCATGTCCTGAGTGGAGGCGTGGACGCGAGTGAGTACGCAGAACCGACCGATACAAAATGGCAGTCGCCAGCTCAAACTGGCCGGAGAAGAGCCGTGTGGTTCGTTTGAGCCTGCTCCCCAGGGACTCCAGCCCCTACGGTTGGACCGCCTCCCCCAGCATGTCGCCATCATCATGGACGGCAACGGCCGTTGGGCTCAGCAACGCGGTTTGCCCCGCACCGAAGGCCACAAACGGGCCAAAGAAACCGTCCGGGGGATCGTCGAAACCAGCCGCGACCTCGGTATATCGTATCTCACCCTCTACGCCTTCTCGTCGGAAAATTGGCAGCGCCCCAGCGCCGAAGTCCGTATCTTGATGAGCCTCTTTCGTCACTATCTGCGCAACGAACTCGACCGCCTGATGGACTACAATATCAGGCTGCTGGCCCTCGGCGACCTGTGTCGTCTGCCCAGTCCGGTCCGGTCGGCTTTTGACGAAGCGATCAGTGCGACTCGGCACAACACCGGTCTCACCGTTATCTTAGCGGTCAGCTATGGGGCGCGTGAAGAGATTGTTGCCGCCGCCCGAGCCCTGGCCCGGGCCGTTCAGGAAGGCCACCTGCGGCCTGACGAGATTGATGAACGACGCTTTGCCCGGCATTTGTGGACGGCTGAAGTGCCCGATCCCGATCTCCTCATCCGAACTGGAAAAGAGATGCGGATCAGCAATTTTCTGCTGTGGCAACTGGCCTATACCGAGTTGTATGTGACGGATACCCTCTGGCCAGACTTTGGCCATGAGCATTTTCTCCAGTCCTTAGTCGCCTATCAAGGTCGCCAACGACGTTTTGGACGAACCGCAGAACAGCAAGCTCCCAAAGGGCTGAGGCGTGCGGTAGTCTAGGCTCAGGTGTGCTCCGCACCCGTCTGCTGACCACAACGTTTGCGCTGCCGCTCCTCATTCTTTGCATCTGTTGTGCCCCGGCCTGGGGTTTTTCCGCGGTCGTTTTTCTCCTGACCTGTCTCGGACTGTACGAATTCTTTTCGCTGAGTCGGAACTATAACCCGCTTCCGCTTGGGCTGGGGCTTGGCTGGGGTGGAAGCTTGGCGGCGACCATGTGTGTTGGGCCTGGATCGCCCGTGGGCGTAGTGCTGATCGCCGGGTTTGTCGTCACGTTTGCGTGTGGCCTGCGCACGCCTCAGCCCGACAGAGGGCTGGCCGGAGTCAGTCTGACCCTGTTTGGGGTTGTCTACATCGGTCTGCTGTTGCCGCACCTCGTCTGGGTCCGACAGTTGCCGGACGGCGTGGCCTGGGTTTTCTTCCTCATGCTGGTTGCTATGCTGGGCGATACCGGCGGCTATGCTGTCGGGCGACTCTGGGGCACACACAAGCTCATCCCGCACATCAGTCCTGGTAAAACCCGTGAAGGCAGCGTGGGGGCGCTCATCGGTAGTGTGGGGGCGGCGTGGATTGGCTGGGCCTGGCTGCTGCCGGAGCGAAGCTGGATTGAGCTGGGCGTGTTGGCGGTAGTCCTCGGGATCTTGGCCCAAATTGGAGATTTGTGCGAATCGGCGGTCAAGCGGGCGTGCGGGGCCAAGGATTCGGGCCGCCTTTTTCCCGGTCACGGCGGCCTGCTTGACCGGGCGGACAGTTTACTTTTCCCGGCCGCTTTTATCTATTACTATGGTGTCCTGTGGGCCTAGCGATTGGCCAGCGATGAGGAGCTGTTATGGATTTGTCAACCCTTGATGTGATTTGGAAAGTGGTCGTCGTCTTCGGCCTGATCGTGTTTGTCCATGAACTCGGACATTTTAGTTTGGCCAAGCTGGTTGGGGTTGGGGTTGAGCGATTTTCGCTCGGCTTTGGGCCTAAGCTCATCGGACGCACAGTTGGGGAGACAGAATATCTGATCAGCGCCGTACCACTAGGCGGCTATGTCAAGATGATCGGGGAAGAAACAGGCGAAGAGATCGCGCCGGAAGATATTCCGCATTCTTTTCCCCATCAGTCGCTGACGAGTCGGTTTCTGATTGTCGCCGCCGGGCCAGGTGCGAATTTTGTGACCGCGTTTGTCCTGTTTAGCTTGGCCTTTGTGAGCTTTGGCCTCCCGGTCGCGGTGGAGGAGGCCAGGGTCGGCGCGGTCGTTCCCGACTCTCCGGCCCAGCGGGCTGGCCTGCAAGCCGGAGACGAGATTGTGAGTATTTCGGGTAGCCGGGTGCAGACCTGGGAGGAAATGGCCGAACACATCCGGGGCAGCCAGGGCGAAGAACTCACCCTCCAGATCAGGCGGGCCGGCGGGCCGCAGCCGCTTGAGCTGGTCATCAGCCCGGAATTACGCCAGGGAGCGGCCCAAGAGGGGCGTGGGCGGTATGCGATTGGCATTATGCCGGATTCGCGTTTAGAGCAGGTGTCGGCCGGCCGAGCCGTAGTTCTCGGGGCTGAGCAAACCTGGGCCTTGAGTGTGTTGATCGTGCAGACCGTGGCCAAACTCATCCAAGGCGAGGTCTCAGCCAAGGAGTTGGGCGGGCCGATTCTCATTGCCCAGGTGGCCGGCCAGCAGGCCCAGCGCGGGCTCAGCCATCTGGTGCATTTCACCGCTCTGATCAACGTGAATCTGGCCGTCTTTAATCTTTTGCCGATTCCGATTCTGGACGGCGGCCATCTGCTGTTTCTGTTCATTGAGTTGCTGCTCGGCCGCCCCCCCAGCCTGCGCTCACGCGAAGTCGCCTTTCGGGTCGGCTTTCTGGTCATCGTCTCGCTGGTCGTCCTGGTCTTCTATAACGACATCGCGCGTCTGGTGAGATAGCCCGCGGAGACCAGACTGCTGAAGAAGAGGGAGAAGCGATCGTGCTCGTCCTCGGCCTGGATACGGCGACCTGGTTTGCCAGCGTCGGCTTGGTAGGTGACGGGAGGGTCTTGGCCGAGGAATCGCGCCGCGTCCAGACCGGACACGCTGATATCCTGTTGCCGCTCGTCCACCAGCTCGTGTCTCGGGCCGGCCTTGGCCTGACCGAGTTGGACGGCATCGGAGTGTCACTCGGCCCCGGCTCTTTCTCCGGCCTGCGGGTCGGTCTGAATACGGCCAAGGGTCTGTGTTACACGCTGGGGCTGGCTCTGGTCGGAGTTTCTACGCTGGAGGCGCTGGCCATGACTGTGGATGACTGGCAGGGCCGAATATGTGTCCTGCTTGACGCGCGGAGAAAAGAAGTGTACGCGGCCGTGTTTGCCCGCGACCAGCAGCGTCGGTTGCGGCGGCTGACCCCCGACATGGTTCTGGCACCGGACGAACTGTGGTCGCACATCTCCCCTCCCTGTCTGTTTATCGGCGACGGAGCCGAGGTCTACCAAGGGCTGGTTCAAGCTCGCTACGGTGACGCGGTCCGGTTTTTGTCGTGGGCCAGTCATCATCCCAGCGGAGGAGCGGTTGCCCGTTTGGCCCTGTCGAGACTGGAGGCCGGCGAGGCGGACGATGTGGGCCAACTGGTGCCGCGCTATGTGCGCCTGTCAGAGGCTGAGCGGAAGCGCCGCCCGGTGTCGTAAGCGTCGCCCGGCCCTGGACAGGCCGCCCGAATTTTGGCATTTTGCCGGCGTTTTGACTGGAAGCGAGGGCGTATGAACATCCATGAATATCAGGCAAAAGACCTGTTGCGGAAATACGGCGTGGCCGTCCTGAACGGGACAATGGCCACCACGCCCGAAGCGGCCCGGGCCGCGGCCGAGGATCTGGGCGTGGGGCTATGTGTGGTCAAAGCCCAGATCCACGCCGGCGGTCGGGGCAAAGCCGGCGGGGTCAAGCTGGCCAACACCCCCCAAGAAGCGCATGACATTGCGGCCAGCCTGCTGGGTAAAAATCTGGTCACCCACCAGACCGGCCCCGAGGGCAAAGAGGTCCAGAAGGTCTTTGTTGAGCAGGGCTGCGCTATTGCCCAAGAGTTCTACCTGGGCATGGTCCTTGACCGGGCTACCTCGCGCGTCACCGTCATGGCCAGCTCTGAGGGCGGGGTCGAGATCGAAGAGGTCGCCGCCCGCTCGCCTGAGAAAATTTTACGGGAAGCACTGGACCCGGCCCTCGGCGTGGGCGACTTTCAGGGCCGGAAAATCGCCTACGGCCTCGGCCTACCCAAGGCGGCGATTCCCAAAGCGGTGGCTTTTGTCAAGGCGCTGTATCGGGCCTTTATCGAAACCGACGCCTCGCTGGTTGAGATCAACCCCCTGGTCTTGACCCAGGACAATGATCTGGTCGCCCTGGACGCCAAGATGGGCTTTGACGATAACGCGCTGTACCGTCAGCCCGAGGTCCGTGAGCTGCGGGATGAGTCGGAAGAGAACGAAAAAGAAATCGCGGCCGCCAAGTTCGACCTCAGCTATATCGCCCTTGACGGCGATATCGGCTGCATGGTCAACGGGGCTGGCTTGGCCCTGGCCACGATGGACATCATCAAGCATTACGGCGCTGAGCCGGCCAACTTTCTGGATGTCGGGGGCGGGGCTACGACCGAAAAAGTGACCGAGGCGTTCAAGATTATTCTGTCCGACCACAACGTCAAGGGCGTCCTGGTCAACATCTTTGGCGGCATCATGCGCTGCGATGTGGTGGCCAACGGGGTGGTCGAAGCGGCCAGGCAGGTCAACCTGTCCGTGCCCCTGGTGGTTCGCCTCGAAGGTACAAACGTTGAGCAGGGCAAACAGATTCTGGCCCAGTCGGGACTCAATATCATTCCGGCCAGCGACTTGGCCGATGGGGCCAAAAAGGCGGTTGAAGCGGTCAGGGCGGCGGGCTGAGCGGTCCTCAGACGAGCGGAGAAGTCGTGTGAGTATTCTCATTAGTACAGACACCAGAGTGGTTACCCAGGGCATTACCGGCGCAACCGGCCAACTCCACACCCGGGCCTGTAAAGAATACGGAACCCGGATGGTAGCCGGGGTCACCCCCGGTCGTGGCGGGACCGATTTTGAGGGCATTCCCATCTTTAACACCGTCGCCGAATCGGTCGACGCCACCGGGGCCAACGCCTCGGTGATCTATGTTCCTCCGCCGTTCGCCGCGGATGCGATTCTGGAGGCGGTTGATGCCCAGATTCCGCTGGTGATCTGTATCACCGAGGGCATCCCCATCCTGGACATGGTCCGGGTCAAACGCTCTATGGCCGGCAAACCGTCCCGGTTGATCGGACCCAACTGCCCCGGCGTCATTACTCCGGGCGAATGTAAGATCGGGATCATGCCGGGCTATATTCACAAGGCCGGTAACATCGGCGTGGTGTCGCGGAGCGGTACCCTGACCTATGAAGCGGTCCATCAGTTGACCCAGCTCGGCATCGGCCAGTCGAGTTGCGTCGGCATCGGAGGCGACCCGGTGAACGGGACCGGCTTTGTTGATGTGTTGCGCCTGTTCCAGGACGACCCGCAGACCGAAGGGGTGGTGCTGATCGGGGAGATTGGCGGCAGTGCCGAAGAAGAGGCGGCCGCGTTCATTAAGGCCGAGATGACCAAACCGGTGGCCGCCTTCATTGCCGGTCAGACTGCGCCCAAGGGCAAACGCATGGGCCACGCTGGGGCGATTATTGCCGGCGGCTCGGGCACGGCCGCCGAAAAAATTCGGGCCTTTGAGGAGACCGGCGTTCACACTATTCCAAGCCCAGCCGAAATGGGCGTGACCCTGGCCAGGGCGATGGGGATAGCGGTTGAGGAGCCCGCGGGTTCGTGAACCCCGAGCGCCTGTTTGGGTGCGCCGAACGCGCCCGCCACACCAGCCGTTTTTCCGCCGCCCTTACCCTCTACCGCCAGGCCCAGGCCGCTTACGCCGATGAGGGACAGCTTGACGGAGAGCGCGACGCGTTCATCGGTATAGGCGACTGTCTGCGTATGCTGGGGCGGTTCGCCCCGGCCAAACGCGCCTATGCCAGGGCGGTCCGCCTGTCCGAGACGTTGGATGATCCTGAAGGCTCGGCCGAGAGCCAAGCCGGTTTCGGCCTCAGCCTCCGCGCCCAGGGCAATCCCGAACGGGCGCTGCCCCTCCTTGAGCACGCCCGTCGGCTGTACCGCCAAGCCCGGGCGGTCCAGGGCGAGGGCTTTGTCCTGTGGGCGCTGGGCGGCACCTACCGGTTTTGTGGCGACTTGCACAAAGCGGTTGGCCATTTCAAACAAGCCCTGGCCCTTGCCCAGCAGCAGGCCGACAGGCCAGGCACTGGCTATGCCTTGTGCGGTTTAGGCGGTGCCTCGCGCCTGATGGGCCGTTTTGCCGACAGTCAGGACTATTATCAGCGGGCCCACGCCCTGTTCGAGGCCGAAAAAGATATCTATGGCCGCGCCTACTCCTGCTGTGGGCTAGGCAATGCCGCGCGTATGCGTGGCGACTATGCGGCGGCAATGACCCTGTTTGCCAGCGCGGAGAAGCTCTACGCCCACATCGGCGATATCGCCAGCTTTGCGTATACCGTCTGGGCGATGGCTACCGTCCACAAAATGCGTGGCGATTACCCCCGGAGCATCCAGACTTTTGCCCAGGCGCGGGCCCTGTTTTGGGAAACTCGGGATTTCCGGGGTAGCCTCTACTGCCGGCTGGGGACAGGCGAGTTGGCGCTGCTGCGGGGCAAACGCCGCACCGCCCAGACCGCCTTTCGCCGCTGTCTGGAGAGGGCCGAGCGCCTCGGCTACCACGCTGAGGCGTGCCACGCCCGGACTGGTCTGGCGCTGCTTGACGACACGCCCGACTGGACGGCGGTCAAAAAAGCCCACCGTCAGTGCGGCCTGCACTTCACCCCGCCGCCGCCGCCGCTGAACCTGCCCTGAATCCGCCCTGACCGGGACAGCCTGGTCGGTCGGACTGAGCGCGTTGACCCTCTTTTGCCCTCCCGCTACACTGACCCCACGCTGAAGAAAGGATCAGCATGAAAGAATGCACTCTGTCGATTATCAAACCGGACGCCGTACAAAAGCAGGTACTTGGCGAGATTCTGGGCCGGTTTGAGCGCGCTGGGCTCAAGATCGTTGCAGCCAAGATGATACAGCTCAGCAAGGCCGAAGCCCAGGGATTCTATGCCGTCCACAAGGAACGGCCTTTTTTTGACAGCCTGACGACATTCATGGCGTCCGGGCCGATTCTGGTCTCGGTGCTCGCAGGCCAAGACGCCATTGAGACCAACCGGCGGCTGATGGGCGCGACCAATCCGGCCGAGGCCGACCCGGGCACGATTCGCAAGGACTTTGCGACCGACATCGAGAAGAATGCGGTCCACGGCTCTGACGGGCCGGAGACCGCCCGTCAGGAGATCGCCTACTTCTTTGGCGAGATGGAGCTACACGCCTCCTGATGTCACTCGACATTAAAGAACTCAGCCGGACCGAGCTTGAGCAGTGGTGTCTTGACAACGGCCACAAAGCCTTTCGGTCCCGGCAAATCTTGCGCTGGGTCTACCGCCACGGGACCGACACCTTCGCCGATATGAGCGAAGTGTCGGCCGCCCTGCGTGAGCGGCTGGCAGGGGTCTTTTCGATTGCTCGCCTGAGCTGGGTACGGACGGCTGTGGCCGCAGACGGGACCTGCAAGTATCTGTTTGCCCTGGCCGATGGGCGGCGGGTCGAGAGTGTGCGGATTCCTGCCTCAGGCCGACACACCCTGTGCATCTCGTCCCAGAGCGGATGTGCGATGGGGTGTCAGTTCTGCGCCACCGCCCGCATGCGGCCGGTTCGGAATCTCACCGCCGGGGAGATCATCGGTCAGGTGTGGGAGGTCAGGCGCGCCCTGCCCCCCGACACCAAACTGACCAATGTGGTGTTTATGGGCATGGGAGAACCGCTGGCCAACTATGGACAGGTCGTGAAGGCCATCGAAGCGCTGACTGCGGAGTGGGGACTCAATTTCTCTCCCCGCCGGGTAACGGTGTCCACGGTCGGGCTGGCACCCCAGATACGACGCCTGCTGCACGAGACCCAGGTCAATCTGACCGTCTCGCTGAGCGCGACAACCGATGAACTGCGCAGCAGGCTGATGCCGGTGAACAGCCGCTATCCGCTCGCCCACCTGCTCGCCGTGTGCCGCAGCCTGCCCGCCCGCTCGCGGCGGCGTCTCACCTTTGCCTACACCATGCTGGCCGGGGTGAATGACGCTCCCGCAGACGCCCGGCGGCTGACAACATTGCTGCACGGCATCCGCGCCAAGGTCAACCTGATTCCTTTCAACGCTTTTCCCGGCTCGGGTTTTGCGTCAAGCCCGCGGCCCCACATCGATCGGTTCCGTCAGCTCCTGTTGGAGAAAGGCGTGCTGGCAACCATACGTGAGAGCCGCGGCCAGGATGTCCTGGCCGCGTGCGGACAGTTGGCAACTCACGGCGATAATCACTGAGAAGGACACAGGCATGGCAATACTCGGGGTCATTGGCGGCAGTGGGCTGTATCAGATGACGGGGATCACAAACGGCCAATGGGTGTCGGTTGAGACCCCGTTTGGCCCGCCCTCGGACGACTACTTTGTGGGCGAGCTTGGGGAGGTGCGGCTGGTCTTCCTGCCCCGTCACGGCCGGGGCCACCGGCTCTTGCCCTCGGAGCTGAATTTCAGGGCCAATATCTACGGGATGAAGAAGCTCGGCGTGGAACACCTGATTGGGGTCGGTGCCGTCGGCAGTCTCAGACAGGCTATTGCGCCGGGCCATCTGGTCATTCCCGATCAGTTCATTGATCGGACCCGCGGGCGGATTGGGACATTTTTTGGCCGAGGCCTTGTTGCCCATGTATCTCTGGCCGATCCGGTGTGCGCCGCCCTGTCGCGTCTGTTGGCCGAGGTCGGGCGCGGCCTTGGGGCCACGGTCCACGCCGGCGGAACCTATGTGTGTATGGAGGGCCCCCAGTTTTCGACCCGGGCCGAGTCTGCTCTGTACCGCAGTTGGGGGGCCGACATCATCGGTATGACGAGTCTCCAAGAGGCCAAGCTGGCCCGCGAGGCGGAGCTGTGTTTTGCCAACTTGGCGCTGGCTACCGACTACGACTGCTGGAATACCGAGGCCGGCGAGGTAGTGATTGAAGAAGTGTTGACGGTTCTCAGGACCAATGTCGAAACCGCCCAGAACATGATCCGCACGGCCGCCGCCCGGCTGCCGGACCGTCGCGCCTGTGGCTGCTCCGAGGCGCTCAGGGACGCGATTATCACCGACCGTAGCCTGATTCCGGCCGAGCTCAGCCACGGACTCGATATCCTGCTCGGCAAATATCTTACCCCCTGAGTACCATGACGAATGACCAGATGACACTCCAGCCCCAAGCTCCGGTCTCCCCCGGTGTGAACCGGGGCCAGGAGCCGTATCTGTCGGTGGTCGTACCGATCTATAACGAGGCCGAGAATCTGCGCCCGCTGTGTCAGACCTTGTCCGAGGTGTTGTCCGCAACCAAGTGGAGCCACGAGGTCATCATGGTTGATGACGGCAGCACCGATGGCAGTGCCGATATCCTGGTCGAGCTGTATCAGACCTATAGCTGGCTGAAAGTCGTGCGCTTTCGGCGCAATTTTGGTCAAACCGCGGCGCTGGCGGCCGCGTTTGCCCAGGCCAGGGGCGAGGTGATTGTGCCGCTGGACGGCGATTTGCAAAATGACCCGGCCGATATACCCAGGCTGGTGGCCAAGCTCAACGAGGGCTATGATCTGGTCAACGGCTGGCGGGTGGACCGGCACGATCCGTTTTGGCAGCGCCGCCTGCCCTCTCAGATTGCCAACCGCGTGATCTCGCTCTTGACCCAGGTCAAGTTGCACGACTATGGCTGCACCCTCAAAGCCTTCCGCCGTCACATCGCCAAAGACATGAAGCTGTATGGCGAGATGCACCGCTTCATCCCCGCCTTGGCACATGATCTGGGGGCGACGCTTACCGAGATGCCGGTGGCCCACCATCCGCGCGCCCGCGGGACTTCCAAATACGGTCTGACGCGGATCTGGCGAGTGGTTCTGGACCTGTTGACGGTCAAGTTTCTGTTGAGCTACGCTACCCGCCCGAGCCATTTATTCGGCCTGCTGGGCTTCTTTTCATTTCTCGCCGGCGTGCTCGTCACGACCGTCTTGGGTGTCCAACGCCTGTTCTTCGCCGTCCCGCTGTCCAACCGTCCTCTGCTGCTGCTCGGTCTGCTGCTGACTATAACCGGCGTCCAATTCCTGACCCTGGGGCTGATCGGCGAGATGCTGGTCCGCACCTACCACGAGAGCCAAGAGAAACCCACCTATTGGATTGAAGATGTTCTGGAGTGAGAGGCCATGAGGTTGTGCATTATTGGGACAGGGTATGTAGGGCTGGTGGCGGGAGTCTGTTTTGCCGAGAGCGGCAATGAGGTGGTGTGTGTGGATATCGACCGGCACAAGATCGCCGAGCTCAATGCCGGCCGGGTGCCGATCTATGAGCCCGGCTTGGCCGAGCTGATGCAGCGCAACACGGCCGATGGACGGCTGCGGTTTTCCACCGATCTGACCGAGGCGGTCAAGGACAGCTTGGTGTGCTTTATTGCCGTTGGCACGCCGCCCGACGGTGATGGCTCAGCCGATGTACACATGGTGGTTGAGGTCGCTCGGGGCATTGCCAGCGCCATGCCCGGCTACCGGATTGTCGTTCTCAAGAGCACGGTCCCGGTCGGGACGGCCGATGCAGTCCGCCGGACGATGGCGGCCCTCACCGAGCACCCGTTTGACGCTATCTCGAACCCCGAGTTTCTCAAAGAAGGGGCCGCGATTGAAGACTTCATGAGGCCCGACCGTGTTGTCCTCGGCGGCGCTGACGAGCGTGCCCTGTCTGTCTTACGGGAGTTGTACGCGCCGTTTGTCCGCACCGACAATCCGATTGTAGTGATGGACAACCGCAGCGCCGAGATGACCAAGTATGCGGCCAACGCGTTTCTGGCCACCCGTATTTCGTTTATCAACGAGATTGCCCGGCTGTGTGAAAACATTGGGGCCGATGCGGCCGACGTGCGGCGCGGTATCGGGTCGGATCGGCGGATTGGCCAGGCCTTCCTGTTTCCCGGCGTTGGCTATGGCGGCTCGTGCTTTCCCAAGGATGTGCAGGCGGTCATACGAACGGCCGAGAGCCATGACATGGACTTCTCACTGCTGCGCGCCGTTGAGGCAGTCAACGCCCGGCAGAAGCGACTCCTGGTCGAGAAGGTCAAGCAGACCTTTGGCACCGACCTCAGCGGGCGAAAGCTGGCTATCTGGGGGTTGGCCTTCAAGCCGCGCACCGATGATATGCGCGAAGCCCCGTCGGTGGTGATCGTTGAGGCCCTATTGGCCGCCGGGGCCAGCCTCGCGGTCCACGACCCGGAAGCGCTTGACCGGGCCCGCCAGCTCTTTGGCACGCGCGTGTCCTACCACCTGGGCAATTACGAGGCCCTGGACGGGGCAGATGCCCTGCTGATTGTGACTGAGTGGAACGAGTTTCGGCGGCCGGACTTTGCCCGTATGCGTTCGGTGATGAAGACGCCGGTCATTTTTGACGGCCGCAATCTGTATGATCTGAGGCTGATGGACCAGGAGGGCTTTCGCTACTATTCGGTTGGACGTCGGGCGGTTGGTCCTCTCTCCTCAGGCACGGTGTCCGTGGCCTGAGGCAGCCATGGCACGCATTCTGGTAACGGGTGGGGCGGGCTTTATCGGCTCGCATCTGTGCGAGCGCTTCCTGGCCGAGGGGCACGAGGTCATCTGCGTCGATAACCTGGTGACCGGCAATGCCGATAATATCGCCCATCTGTTTGCAGATGCCCGCTTTTCCTTCATCCCCCAGGATGTGACGACCTTCGTGCACGTCAAGGGCCGGCTGGACGCGATTCTGCACTTTGCCTCCCCGGCGAGTCCGGTTGATTACCTCGAACTGCCGATTCAAACCCTCAAAGTCGGCTCACTCGGCACGCATAAGGCGCTGGGCTTGGCCAAAGAAAAAGGTGCCCGCCTGCTGCTGGCCTCAACCTCGGAGGTCTACGGCGACCCGATCGTCCATCCTCAAAAAGAGGACTACTGGGGTAACGTCAATCCCATCGGTCCGCGCGGGGTGTACGACGAGGCCAAGCGTTTTGCCGAAGCGCTGGTCATGGCCTACCACCGCGGCCACGGCCTTGAGACGCGCATCGGGCGCGTCTTTAACACCTATGGGCCGCGCATGCGGCTCAGGGATGGCCGGGTGGTGCCCAATTTCATCTCGCAAGCCCTGCGGGGCGAGGACCTGACCGTGTATGGCGCTGGCAGCCAGACCCGCAGCTTTTGTTTTGTGACCGATCTGGTTGAAGGGCTGCACCGGCTATTGTGGTCGGATTACAACGGCCCGGTCAACCTTGGTAATCCCTACGAGATGTCGGTGCTGGACTTTGCCAGGCTGATTATCGGCCTGACCGGCAGCCGGAGTCAGATCACCTTCCGGCCGCTGCCGGTTGACGACCCCCAGGTCCGCCAGCCGGATATCAGCTTGGCGCGGCGCGTGCTGGGGTGGCAGCCGCAGGTGTCGCTTGAAGACGGGCTAGGGCAGACCATCGCCTATTTTCGGGATACGCTCAAACACGGATAGACGGGCCGGGCAGGAGGGTCAGGTATGCGGGTACTGGTCAGCGGGGGAACGGGCTTTATTGGCTCCCATGTTGTGGACGCCTATATTGCGGCCGGCCATGAGGTCCTTGTGGTCGATGATCTCTCGACTGGCAAGCGGGCCAATCTGCACCCGAGGGCGCGTTTTGTCCAGGCCGCCATTCAAGACCCGGAGGTACGGCGGCTGATTGTTGAAGAAAACATTGAGGTCGTCAACCACCACGCCGCCCAGATGGATGTCCGCCGTTCGGTGGCCGATCCGCTGTTTGACGCTCGGGTGAACATCCTCGGCCTGCTGAACATCCTGGAGGGGGCCCGCGAGGCACGGGTGGGCAAGGTCATCTTTGCCTCTTCGGGCGGGACGGTGTATGGTGAGCAGCAGGTCTTTCCGGCCGATGAGACGCATCCCACCCGCCCAATCAGCCCGTATGGCGTGAGCAAGCTGAGCGGCGAGCACTACTTGTCTTTCTATCAGGCCGAATACGGAATGCCGTATATTGCCCTGCGCTACGCCAATATCTACGGCCCGCGCCAGGATCCCCACGGCGAAGCCGGGGTGGTGGCGATTTTCAGCCTGCGCCTGCTGGCCGGCCAGCAAGCGGTGATTCATGGCGACGGCGAGCAGACGCGCGACTATGTGTTTGTCCACGATGTCGCCCGGGTCAACGTAGCGGCCCTCCAGGCCGACTATACGGGCGCGCTGAATATCAGCACTGGACGAGAGACCAGCGTCAACACCCTGTTCCGGCAGTTGCGTCGCCTGACCGGGGCGGACGCTGCGGAACACCACGGGCCGGCCCAAGCCGGAGAACAGCGCCGGAGCGTCCTGGCCGGGGGCCGGGCCGAGCGGATATTGGGCTGGCGTCCACAGGTGACACTCGCCGACGGCCTAGAGCGGACAGTGGCCTTCTTTCGGGACCGGCGGGATGGATAGCGCATGGACAGCAGCCTGATCCGCAACTTCAGCATTATCGCCCATATCGATCATGGCAAATCGACCCTGGCCGACAAACTGCTGTCGTATTCGGGCTCGGTCAGCGAGCGCGAAGAGGCGGCCCAGTTTTTGGATACGATGGACCTGGAGCAGGAGCGGGGCATTACGATCAAGGCCCGCACGGTGCGCCTCCGCTACCAGGCCGAGGACGGTCAGGCCTATTCTCTGAACCTGATTGACACCCCCGGCCATGTAGACTTTTCCTACGAGGTGTCGCGCAGCCTGTCGGCGTGTGAGGGTGCCGTTCTGGTGGTGGACGCCGCCCAGGGCGTAGAAGCCCAAACCCTGGCCAACACCTATCTGGCCTTGGACCACTCGCTGGAGATTCTGCCGGTCATCAACAAAATAGACCTGCCCAGCGCCGACCCCGACCGGGTACGGGCCGAACTCGAGGATGTCATCGGTCTGGACGGCAGCGAAGCCGTCCTGACCAGCGCGAAACACGGGCGGGGGATTGTGGAGGTGCTGGAAGGGATTGTGCGGACCGTCCCCGCACCTCGGGGCGACCCCCGCCGGCCGCTCAGCGCCCTGCTGTTTGATAGCTGGTTTGACCCCTACCAGGGCGCGGTGGCGCAGGTCCGCGTTTTTGACGGGGTGCTGCGAGCCGGGATGCGCATCCAGTTTGTGTCAACCGGCAAGGTCTACGAGGTGGGTCAACTCGGCGTTTTCGCCCCCCGACCACTGGTCGTGTCCGAGCTGGGGCCAGGCGAGGTCGGTTTTGTGATGGCCAACATCAAGACCGTGACCGAGGCCCGGGTCGGAGATACGATTACCGCGGCTGAGCGGCCCACCCCGCGGCCGCTGCCCGGCTTCAAAGAGGTCAAGCCGATGGTGTTCAGCGGCCTCTACCCGGTCGAATCCCACCAGTACGGCGCGCTCCGCGACGCCATGGAGAAACTCCGGCTGAACGATTCCTCGCTGAGCTATGAAAAAGAGAGTTCTCTGGCGCTCGGTTTTGGCTTCCGGTGCGGTTTTCTGGGCCTGCTACACATGGAAGTGGTCCAGGAGCGCATAGAGCGGGAGTTTGGCTTGGCTCTCATTACCACCACGCCGACCGTCGAGTATCGGGTACGCAAACAGAGCGGCGAGGCGCTGCTGGTCGATAATCCGGCCCTGCTGCCGCCGGTTGAGGAGATTGAGGCGATTGAAGAGCCGTTTATTCTAGCCACCATCCATGTCCCGAGCGATCATCTGGGCAATGTCCTCCACCTGTGCCAGGAACGCCGCGGCGTCCAGCGCGAGCTGCAATATCCGGGCCTCGGGCGCGCCCTGGTGTTGTACGAACTGCCGCTCAACGAGGTCGTGGTGGACTTTCACGACCGCCTCAAGTCGGTCACCCGTGGCTATGCGTCGCTCGACTATGAGCTGCTTGACCTGCGGCCGGCCGACCTCGTCAAGCTCGACGTGCGCATCAATACCGACATTGTCGATGCCCTGTCGCTGATTGTCCACCGCGACCGAGCCTATAGCCGGGGCCGCGAGCTGGTCCAGAAAATGCGTGAGCTGATTCCGCGGCAGATGTTCGAGGTGGCAGTGCAGGCGGCTGTTGGTAACAAGGTGATTGCGCGTGAAAGCGTCAAAGCGCTGCGCAAAAATGTCACCGCCAAGTGCTACGGAGGGGATATTACGCGCAAGCGAAAACTGCTAGAAAAACAAAAAGAGGGGAAACGGCGCATGAAGCAGGTCGGACGGGTTGAGATTCCACAGGACGCTTTTCTGGTTCTGCTGCGGGTTGGGGAAAAAGGCGAACGATGATGACCGCCTCATCAAGAAGAGAATCGCGTTCGCCTTGTGCCGACCGCCCGTGCCGTGGGCAGCAGGCGGGTCATGGGTAGGAACAAAGCGTCCCTCCACGCTTCCCTCGGGCTGGCCACCCCGACCGCCGCAGACAAGGGGGTGTCGGCGTCGGCCAAGGTTCGGCAAAAATCCGTTATTCGGGAATACACCGAAGCCCTGTTGGTCGCCCTACTGCTCGCCCTGTTCATCCGCAGCTTCATCGTCCAGGCCTTCAAGATTCCCTCCGGCTCCATGCTGACGACCCTCCAGATCGGCGACCACATCCTGGTCAACAAGTTTTTGTACGGGCTGCGCCTGCCATATCCAATTGACCTGCCCATTGTCCAATGGAACCAGCCCCGGCGGGGGGATGTGGTTGTCTTTGTCTACCCCAAAGACCCCAGCAAAGACTTCATCAAGCGGGTAGTGGCGGTTGGCGGCGATACGGTCGAGATCCGCCACAAAAAACTCTTTCTCAACGGCCAGCCGGCCGACGATCCCTACGCCACATTTGCCGAGGCCGGCCAGGAGCGGCCAGGACCGCGCGATAATGTCGGGCCGATTCGGGTCCCGCCCGAGCAGATGTTTGTGATGGGCGATAACCGCGACCACAGCCACGACAGCCGGTTTTGGGGTTTTGTTGATGTGCAGGATGTCAAAGGCAAAGCCTTTCTGATCTACTGGTCCTGGGACGGGGCTGACCGCTGGGTGCGTTGGGAACGCCTGGGGTCGCTGATCCACTAGAGGGGGGAAGGCCATGAGTCGGCTGGATACCATGCTGCTGGCGACCGGCAAGCTGTCGGCCGACGATCTGCGCCGGGTCCGACAGGTCCAGCAGGAACGCGGCGAGCCGCTGGAGCGCCTGCTGCTTGAACTCGGCTTTATGGCCGAGGACGACTTGCTGCCCGTCCTGGCCGACTACTACCACGCGCCGCTGATCGGGGTGCGTGACTTTCCGCAAGCCCCCCCCGAGCTCGGCTCCATCAACCCCGCCTACTTTCGTCAGGCGCGCATCTGTCCGCTGCGCGTTCAGGACGGCCAGCTCATCGCCGCTATGGCCGACCCTGGCGATGTAGACGCAGTCGAAGCCTTGGAGAAGGCGACCGGCTTGCGGCTGGTCCGTCGTTTGGCGCGTGAGCGCGAGCTGTTGGACGCCCTCACCGCCTACTACGCCGAGGGGGGCGAGACGGCCACAGGAGCTGAGGCTGGGGAGGGCGGCTCTATCGAAGAGGACCAGGACGATGTTGAGCATCTGCGTGACTTGGCCAGTGAGGCACCGGTCATCCGCTTGGTCAATGTCATGATCTCCCGGGCGATGGAGCAGCGGGCCTCGGACATTCACATTGAGCCGTTTGAGAAGGAACTCCGCATCCGCTACCGCATCGACGGTATTTTGCACGATATTGAGGCTCCTCCGCGCCGACTTCAGGCCGCCCTCATCTCGCGCATCAAGCTGATGGCCAAGCTGAACATTGCCGAACGCCGCCTGCCCCAGGACGGGCGGATCAAGCTGCGGATGCTCGGCCGTGAGGTAGACCTGCGGGTCTCAACCCTGCCGACGCTGTACGGAGAGAGCGTTGTCCTGCGTATTCTGGACCGCTCCAGCATTACGCTGAGCCTCGAATCCCTGGGGTTCCCGGCAGATACCCTGGAGCTGTTCGAGACCATGATTACCAAGCCCTACGGTATGATCCTGGTGACAGGGCCGACCGGCAGCGGCAAGACGACCACCCTGTACGGTGCCTTGGACAAGATCAACTCGCCCGACAAAAAAATCATCACTATCGAAGACCCGGTCGAGTATCAGCTCAGCGGCGTCAACCAAGTCCACGTCAAACCCAAAATCGGCCTCAGCTTTGCCTCTGGCCTGCGCTCCATTGTGCGCCAAGACCCGGATGTCATCATGATCGGCGAGATTCGGGACTACGAAACCGCCGAGATTGCGATTCAGTCCGCCCTGACCGGTCACTTGGTGTTCTCGACCCTGCACACCAACGATGCCGCGGGTGCCGTCTCCCGACTCCTGGAGATGGGAGTCGAAGACTATCTGTTGGCCTCCTCGCTGCTGGGGGTGATGGCCCAGCGCCTCGTCCGCTCATTGTGTCGGCAGTGCTGCCGTCCCGGTCACAGCGGAGGAGAGCTTGGCGGACAGGAACTCGGTCTGAGCGGCAACGGCGCGATGCCGGCCTCAGCCCTGGTCTACGACGCGGTCGGCTGTGAGGCCTGCGCCAACACCGGCTATCGTGGTCGCCTGGGCATCTTCGAGCTGATGACGCTTGATGAAGACCTCCGTCAGCTCATCCTCAAACGCGCCTCAGCCGACATGATTAAGAGACGCGCCATCGCCACCCAGCATATGCGCGTCCTGCGGGATGACGGCTGGCGCACAGTCGCCGAGGGTCTGACCACCGTCGCCGAAGTCCTGCGCGTGACGCAGGAGTAAGAACGGAACGCCGGTGATAAATGCATGGCGAGATGGGAATCATTGCGTGATAGGGCATGAGATTGAGCAGAGACGAAGCGCGTGAACCGAGCCTTTATCTACCGCCTGCACCCCACGCCCGAACAAGAAGCCATCCTCTGGCAGTGGATCGGCGCGGGCCGCTGGGTGTACAACCGCTGCCTGGAACTGAACAAGCAGCAGTACGAAAAGGACGGCACATTCATCTGGCCAAGGACAAAAAACACTGGGCTGTCTTACCTGCTTCGGCAATGGAAGGAGGAATTTCCCTTCCTGGCCGACCCGCCTGCCCAAGCCCTCCACGAGCGCATTGGCGACTTTGGCAAGGCGTTGGCCAGAGTCAAACCAGGCAGAAAGGGATCCGGGTTCCCGAAGTTTCGGTCCAGGCACATTGAGCACCACCAAACCCTGCGCTTCCCGCATAACTGGACCGAAAAGAACCCAAAGGGCAACATCACCCCAACCGCACGCGGCGTCTGGCTGCCCAAAATGCCGGGCCGCATCCGCTGGACCAAGCACCGCCCGCTCACAGGCCGGCTGAAATCGGTCACGGTCAAAAGAGAGAACAACCCCTGGTTTGCCGTCTGCCTGTGTGAACTGGAGGATGTTCCGCCCAGACCGCCGACCTCTGAGGCAGAGGTGCTGGGGATTGACCCTGGCCTCAAAACCTTCGCGGTGTGTAGTGACGGGACAGCAATTCCAACGCCGCGGTACTACCGCTCACAGGAGAAGCGGCTCAAACGTCTCCAACAGCAACTCAGCAAAAAACAAGGAGGGAAGGAAAAGGGCAGCAACAACAGAGCAAAAGCCAAACGTCGCTTGAACACACTCCATTACCAGGTCAAATGCAGGCGGAAAGACGACGCCCACAAACAGAGCACGGCGATAGCCAAGCGTGCGCGGTTCGTCGGTGTGGAGAATCTGAACGTCGCGGGTATGGCACGCAACAGGCATCTCGCCAAGAGCGTACACGATCAGGGAATGAGTATGTTCTTGTCGCTTCTGCCCTACAAGGTGGAGGCGCGGGGCGGCGAAGTCATCCGGGCCGATCGTTTTTATGCGTCCTCCAAAACCTGCTCGCAGTGTGGACAGAAGAAGGAAGGCTTGACCTTGAGCGACCGGGTGTATCGGTGTGATGCGTGTGGCCTGGAAATGGACAGGGATCACAATGCGGCTATCAATCTGCGGATGGTGGCCGTCAACACATTCCGTAGCCGTGGGCACTGGCGAACGGCTCCACCCAGGAGTGGAGAAAACGCCTGTGGAGAGACCGCTGACGGGGGTAGCTCTCACGAGTCGCCTAGTCATGTGTCGCTGAAGCAGGAAATTGCTTGCTCATCGGAGCGAGCAGGCCCCCAAGACCGGACTGCACGCGAACCCGAGCTACCGGCAAACCCCTGGGAGGATCGCACTAGGCGCAACCGCCTGATAATGCGGGTAAAACCGGAGGTTCGAAGTGAACAGACCCAGCGACCTGACTCCACAGCACCACGGTTCGCGCAACTTGGCTTGTTTGGGGCGTGAGCGCGTGCCCTTAGAGGGGGGTTGCAACGCCAGTCCGGTGTTGGGGGGCGGTGTCACGTTTGACACCAACCCGGTGGACAAACAATACAACGTTGCAACGCCAGTCCGGTGTTGGGGGGCGGTGTCACCCCAACCTGATCCTGTTCAAGGCTGGGGAGGTCCAGGAGTTGCAACGCCAGTCCGGTGTTGGGGGGCGGTGTCACTGCATAAGAGGCCCGGTTATGGAGCTTGAGATGAGTTGCACTGTCAGTCCGGTGTTGGGGAGTGGTGTCACTCTCGCCCTGGATGTCCGGGATGTGCAGGGTCGGCGTTGCACGGCCAGTCTGGTGTTGGGAAGTGGTGTCATTTGCTACTACGGTCAAGTTTGCGGAATACCTGAACCGTAGCTTGGGCGACCTGGATAAAAACCGGGGCAATAGCGGTCTGGAGGTCGGAGAGCGGAACCCAGCACCGGCGGCGGTCGGTCTCATATGTCGGACGCTCGCCGGTGAGGCGGGCGGCAAAGAAAAAAAATCGCGCGACGGTCCCGTCGGCCTCATCCGCCAGTTCAAGTTCGGCCAGCAGGCGGCCGACCTCAACCGTGTAGCCGCTCTCCTCGGCGCATTCGCGGCCGGCGGCCCGCTCCAGGCTCTCTCCCGGCTCAACGGTTCCGACCGGAAAAATCCAGGACTGGGGGTGTTTGCGGCTGGTGATCAGCAGCACCTCAGGCTCGGCCGTGGCCGTGGGGCGGGTGGCAACCACGCCGGCCTTGGGTGGCGGGGACGGCATGGACTAGTCGCCGGGCAGGCGCTCATGGCCCGGCTGTTCGTGGTGCTCCCGGTGCGCCGCCGGGCCGCTCGGGCGGACATCCCGGCCGGGTTTCCGGCTCAGGTGCAGGCGACCGAGACATTTGACGTTGGCGCACGCGTCAACCTCGCCGGCTGCGCACTCCTCGACATTGGGAAGAAAAAAGCGAAACGGCCCGCCTTTTGTGGCCGGCAACGGTCTGTCGCCCAGCCGATAGGCCACAATGGCGTCCCGGACTGCGGCGAGCGGCAGGCTGGCCGAAAAGGTCCCGTCGCTGGACTCCAGGGTCACATAGTGAACGCGGTCTTTGGGGCCAACCCGGTCAAGCAAGGAGCGCAGACGAACGCCGCCACCGTCTCGGCCAGGGATGAACTGCCCGACATCATCAACTTGGCCGGGCAGGCGGGTGAGCTCGTCAAAGCTGAAATCTTGCGGGCTGGAGACCTCACCTTCTATGCGGAGTTGTGTCATGTTCTCGTCTCCTGAGGGGCAGGCATGTTGCTCGGTGGAGCTTATAGCAAGAAGCGACTCCCGAGGAAAGGCCGGCCCAAAACAGACCTAGAGCGGGTAGCGCTCCCGCAGCAGGGTGGCGGCTTTGACCAGTACGGCGAGTTTGTGCTCGGCCTGCTGGGCCGACACAATCGGGTTATCGGCAAAGGTGGCAAAGCCGCAGTCTGGGTTGAGCAGTACCCGCTGCGGACCAAACAGGCTGACGGCCCGCTCGGCCCTGCTCAGGACCTCTTTGACGCTTTCTGTGCCTTGGCGCTTCTGGTTGACCACGCCGACGCCAATGCGCGCCTCGGCCGGCAGCGCCGTGAGGATGCCCATATCGCCGGCCCGGGGCGTACACATCTCAAGGAAAAACGTGCCCACCGGCAGCTTTTGCAACAGCGGGATGAGCGGGCCGTAGTCACCTGAGAGGGCTACGCTCTCGTCCGGGCTCCAGTTACCGCGACAGATATGCAGGGCCAGGCGCTCCCGCGGCAGACCGGTGACGAGCTGCTGGATGAGCGACTCGGCAAACGCCAGCTCGGCCGCCGGCCCGCGTTTTTCTCCCAGCGCGCCGCACATAAAGCTGCGGTTGCTGATTGTGCCGCTGAAGACGACCTCGGTCAGGACCGGCTCATCAAGCTGGACGAGGGACACGCCGGCGGCTAGCAGCGCGTGGATTTCCTCGCGCAGGACCCGAACAATGTCGGTGGCCAAGTCTTCGCGGGTGGCGTAGGCCCGGTCTGCAATGCACTCCATCCACATTGTGCGGGTCAGCAGGTAGGGGCCGGGCAGGGCGATCTTGACCGGTGCGGCGGTCAGCTGCCGCAAAAAATCGGCCTCGTGAACGGCCAGCGAGCGGCTACGACCCAGGCGACTGAACACCGCGGGATGACGGACCTTGCCGGCCGGCACGTCAAGGGCGCGCAGCTCGCGCTCAAACTCGTCCGGGTCATCGACATAGGGCAGGAGGTCGGTGATGGGGATGAGCTGACAGTTGTCGAGCAGGCCGCCGACAAAGCTGGCGTAGTTGTCGCGTCGCTGCTCACCGTCGGTCACGACCTGGACCCCGGCCCGCTGCTGGGCGGCCACCGCCAGCCGCACCGCGTCTTCCGCGGTGTGGGTAAACTCTTCGTCCGACATCCGTCCTTCGAGATGGTCGCCAAGCGCCCGCAGCAGCCACCGCGGACGCGGCCAACTGCCGATGTTCATGACCGACAGGGGAGGGATGGCCGGGGCCGGCTGGGGGGCCGGCAGCTCAGTAGGAATGACCACCTGTGTGATCGGCTGGGTGATTGGGGCCGGTTGTCGGTCGGCCCGGGGCGTTCGCGCCTGTTTCCTGGAGTTCCTGCTGGACTTCTTGCTGGATTTCCCGGCGGCCTCTACGGCCGGCCTGTGTTCGGCCGGCGTGTGATACGGCCCTTTGGAGACCAGAAAGCTGTTCTGCTGGCCGCGGCGGATATGGGAGACCAGCTCATTCCTGGTCAGCCGGCACCAGGCCGGCAGGTCTTCAACAACGGAGGATTCGGTGGACAAGATTTCGAGCAGCTGGCCCGGAATCAGCGGGTCGATATGCTTGCGGATCAGCAGCAGCAGGCCACTCCCGCAGTCGAGGTCGCCGCCATCAAAGCTGGCGTGTGGCTGATGGGGGTGCTGCTCGTCCATTACCCTCACTCCTGTCTTGCGGCGAGCCGGTTAGTACGATACGCACGGCGTGCCGTCGGCTAGATACTCAACCAGCTTGGCCCCCCCGACGATGGTCGCTCCGGCGACAAGTTTGCTCTCGTTGAGGCCTCGTCGCTTGAAGCACGGCGAGCACACATAGATCGCGCCGCCGGCCTCGACATAGTTGGTCATCAGCTCTCCGAGGGGCAGGAAACCGTCTTCGTGGATGTCATCGGCATAGCCGGCGACGGCTAGGCGCACCCCTTCGGTACTCAGAAACACCAGGGTGTCCTGGTCGGAGCCGACCGAGGCGTTGGCGATCACAAAGGCCACCGTGGCCTTGTCCGGGTTGTCTTTGGCGTGGGTCAGAGAAACACAGAACTTGCCTGGCATGAGCGTCCTCCTTGCAGGGTGTGTGGGGCGCATCATAGCCAGCCGGGCGGGGTCCTGCAATGCGTGGCTCACCCTTGCCGGGCCCGGCCTTCTCCGGCTATACTCCTGATGCTGGTTCCTGACTACGACCGGCCACTGTCAGGAACCAGCATCGGGCAGCCTCCAGGCTCCACACCACACGGGAGAACAGCGCATGAGTGCCACACGCGATCGCCAATACGGATTCAGCACCCGTCAGCTGCACGCCGGCCACGAGCCCGAGCCGACCACCGGCAGCCGGGCAGTACCCATCTACCACACCACGAGCTATCAGTTCAAAAACACCCGGCATGCGGCCGACCTGTTTGCCCTCAAAGAGCCGGGCAATATCTACACCCGCATCATGAATCCGACCAACGATGTCCTGGAGCAACGCTTGGCCTCGCTCGAAGGCGGGGTCGGAGCCCTGGTTGCCAGCAGCGGACACGCGGCCCAGATGATGGCCATCATGGCCCTGTGCGGCCAGGGCGACCATATTGTGAGCAGTAGTCGCCTCTACGGCGGGACGTATAACCAGTTTGCCCACACCTTTCCGCGCATGGGGATTACCACGACCTTTGTTGACCCAACCAGACCCGAGGAGTTTGCCGCCGCGGTCCAGCCCAACACCAAACTTCTCTACGGCGAGACCCTGGGCAACCCGGACATTACCGTCTTTCCGTTTGACGAGGTGTCGGAAGTGTCACGCGCCTGTCATATCCCGGTCATGATCGACAATACCTTTGCCACGCCCTACCTGTGCCGGCCGTTTGAGTGGGGGGCGCATATTGTCACCCACAGCACGACCAAGTTTCTGAGCGGCCACGGCACGGCTATTGGCGGGGCGATTGTTGACAGCGGCAATTTTGACTGGCGCAGCGGACGCTTCGCCAATTTTACCCAGCCGGACCTCTCCTATCATGGTCTGGTGTACGCCGACCTCGGTGCCCCGGCCATGATTGTCAAGTCTCGGGTGCAGGTCCTGCGCGATGTGGGCGGCTGCCAAGCCCCGTTCGATACCTTTACCACGCTGATCGGGGTTGAGACGCTGAGTCTGCGCATGGAACGCCATGTAGACAACGCCCAGCGGGTGGCCGAGTTTCTCGACGCCCATCCTGGGGTCAGCGCGGTTGCCTTTCCCGGCTTGGCCAGTCATCCAGACCACGCCAAAGCCAAAAAATATCTGCCCAGAGGTGCCGGCTCGATCCTGGGCTTTCGGATCAGGGGCGGGCGCGCAGCCGGCCAGACTTTTATCAACAGCCTCCAACTCCACAGCCATGTGGCCAATGTCGGGGATGCCAAGAGCTTGGCCATTCACCCGGCCAGCACGACCCACAGCCAACTCAACGAAGACGAGCTGCTGAGCGCCGGGGTCTCGCCCGATTTCGTCCGGCTGAGTGTCGGCATAGAAGACCTTGACGATATTGTGTGGGACCTTGACCAGGCGCTCGCCGCCGCCCGCTGAACCGAGGCCCTGCTTCTGCGCCTCGACAGTGCCTGACCGGGACGACCCATGAGCAGCACCGGCTCTGTCGGCATTGTTCAGCCGCACACCCTCACCCTTACCCAGCAGCAGCCGTTTCCGCTCGACAGCGGGGCGACGCTCAGCCCAGTGACCCTGGCCTATGAGACCTATGGCCGGCTGAACGCCGACCGCTCTAACGCCATTCTGGTGACCCACGCACTGAGCGGCAGCGCCCACGCTGCCGGGGACTCTGGTGCTGAGGAGAGCCGTCTGGGCTGGTGGGACGACTGCATTGGACCGGGCAAGGCTTTTGATACCGACCGCTTCTTTGTCATCTGTAGCAATGTGCTGGGCGGCTGTTACGGCTCAACCGGCCCGGCTCACCTTGACCCGGCCAGCGGGACGCCCTACGGCATGCGTTTCCCGGTGGTGACCATAGGGGACATGGTCCGCGGCCAGGTCCGGCTGGTGGACCACCTGGAGATCGACCGGCTGCTGTGCGTGGCCGGCGGCTCAATGGGCGGAATGCAGGCCCTGGAGTGGGCGGCCACCCATCCCGGGCGCGTCCGGGCGGCCATTCCGATCGCCACCACCGCCCACCACAGCCCGATGCTGATCGCCCTGAGCGAGGTCGGCCGCCAAGCCATTTATGCCGACCCGGCCTGGAAGAGCGGCGATTACTATACCGCGCAGGTCAAGCCTGACGCCGGGCTGGCCGTCGCCCGGATGGTCGGCCACATCACCTATCTGAGTGAAGAGTCCATGCAGCAAAAGTTTGGCCGTCGTTTGCAGGACCGCGTCCGCTACGGCTATGAGTTCCGGACCGAGTTTCAGGTCGAGAGCTATCTGAAATACAAGGGCAATAATTTTACCCGGCGGTTTGACGCCAACAGCTACCTGTATATCACCAAGGCGATGGACTATTTTGACCTGAGTGCCCGGACCGGGTCGCTGGCCGCGGCCTTCGCCAACTCCGCGTCCCTCAAGTATCTGGTCGTCAGTTTTACGAGCGACTGGCTCTATCCGAGCTATCACAGCAAAGAGCTGGTCAGCGCGCTGACCGCGGCCGGGGCCGATGTCACCTATCTCGATGTCCAAAGCTCGTGGGGGCACGACGCCTTTCTACTCGAAGTCGAGACCATGACCAGTCTCCTCGGCAGTTTTCTTGACCGCCTCGCCCGGGCCGAGGGCATCATCTTGCCCGCCCCGTCGCCCCCAACGCCGACCCGCGACCGCAAGAAGACCCGGGTGGCCGCATGAGCACACCGCAGCCTCCGGCCGGCCGGTGCGCCGCCCTCCGCCCCCAAGCCGCGCTGTGAGCCCTGTCAGCCTGCGCTCCGACTTGCTCGTCATTGCCGACCTCGTTCCCCGCGGGGTCCGGGTTCTTGACCTCGGCTGTGGAGACGGCGCGCTGCTGGACTATCTCGTCCGTGAGAAAGGCGTCACCGGCCGCGGCATTGAGCTGGGTGAGAGCGGGATTCTGACCTGCGTGCGGCGCGGCCTCAGCGTGCGTCAGGGCAACCTCGAAGAGGGCTTGGCCGATTATCCCGAGGCCAGCTTTGACTATGTGATCCTGAGTCAGACGCTGCCCTTTCTTGACGACCCAGCCATGATTGTGCAAGAGATGCTGCGGGTCGGGAGACAGGCGATTGTCAGTTTTCCCAACTGGGGCTATTGGCGGTGTCGGCTTGGGTTGCTGTTGACCGGGCGTATCCCGCGGACCTCCGACCTGCCCGAGCGCTGGCATGACGCGCCCCGCTGGCAGGCGTTTACGGTGGCCGATTTTGGCGACTTTTGTCGGCAGTTGGGGGTCCGCATGACCCACGAGCGCTGTTTGGCCCACAGCCGTCGGCTCAAATATGGCCGCTCGAAGAATCTGCGTGCCACCACCGCGGTGTTTACCCTGGAGAAATGCTGAGCCAAGCGGGGCATCCGGTGCAGGACGCCCCGCTTGAGTGTCAGTGGCGTGCCGCCTTAGGACAGGGCGTTGTTGAGCGTCTCAAGCGATGGGGCAAAGTAGAACGAGCCGGACGCCGGGTTGCTGTACGAGGTCAGGCGGTCGCGCTCCTGGCCGTCCATGCCGTACATGGCTCTCATGCGCTCACGCAGCGGTGCCTGAGACTTGCAGAAGGCCATGAAATACAGCCCGACCGTGCCATCGTGGAAGGCGTAGGGCGTTGAGCGGCGCGAGATTTCGTCACGCTTGGGCGTACTCTCGTTGCCGGTCCTGCCCTCGCGCAGCTCGTGGTGGGCGAGGTGGGACGAGGGGGGCAGCGGCGAGAGCTTGGCCGATTCTTCGCCCTTGGTGCGGCCAAAGACCTTTTCCTGTTCATCAACCGGCAGCAGGTTGAAAGCCTCAAGGTCATGGATCCAGCGTTGGGCGATGATAAAGCTGCCGCCGGCTCCGGGTTGTCCGTCCGGCACGATGGCGACTTCGACATCGCGCTCGGGTGCTGGGTTGCCGGTCCCGTCCTTGAAGCCGGTCATGTCAAAGGAGTTGCCATAGATGAAGGTCATGGTCTCGCGGGCAACGCGCATGTGTCCCTTGAGGGCCTCGCGCGCATCGAACTGCGTCTTCCAGACCTTGTCTTTGTCGTCGTGATTGAGCCAGAACAGCAGCTCTTCTTGTGTGCCCTTGGCCTCCTTGCCGCTCCCATCAATAGACGTGAAGGTTTCGTAGGGCTGAAAATCGCTCGGAACGTCATCGGTCAGGTCCGGCAGCAGGCTGGGGCCAAAGCCGATGGTCAGGTTGATGCTCTGTGCGTCGCAGTCTTTGCGCAGTTGTGAGATGGCAGACTTGATCACTCCTAAGTCTGCGCCGTCCAGACGGCTCAGATGGACGTACCACTGATGCTTACCCATATCCCTGTTCAGTACGGCGGGTTGAGGTGTTGCCATGTGATCCTCCTCTCAGAATTTCCTATCCCCCTCTTACCCAGCCCAGCCGGGACTGTCAAGATTAGTCGCCCAAAACGGCTGGGCGGCGGTGTCTTTTTTCCGACGGTTGGGCTAGAGTCTGGACGTATGGAGTGCGGCAGAGCAGCGTTGTCCGGGGGCCGGGTCGGCCTCTGCTCGGTCGGGGAGCGGGGTCTGATTGGGCTGCTGCGCGGCTACCATCGCTTTGTTTCACCGCTCCTGGTGGCTGTTTTTGGCCCGCAGGCCGGATGCCGTTTTTTGCCGAGCTGCTCCCAGTACGCCGTTGAGTGCTTGCGGCTCCACCCCTTTTTTCGCGCCCTGCTCTTGGTCCTCAAACGGCTTGGCCGATGTCACCCTTTTTGTGCGGGCGGCTGTGATCCAGTGCCCCGGCCACGCCTCGGCTAGCCGCTCCCCAGGCAGGACCTATGCGTGTTATCTCGTGCAATCTCAACGGTATCCGCTCGGCCGCTCGCAAGGGCTTTTTGGGGTGGCTGGCAGACCAGCGGCCCGACCTGGTGTGTGTCCAAGAGCTGAAAGCCCAGGCGGCCGACCTGTCACCAGAGCTGCGCCAGCCCGAGGGTCTGAGCGGATTTTTCCACCCGGCTGAAAAGCGCGGCTACTCTGGGGTTGGGGTGTACGCCTGGCGCGAGCCGGACGCCCTGCGGTATGGCTGGGGTCATGCCGATATTGACGCCGAGGGGCGCTATCTGCGAGCCGATTTTAGTCGGCTGAGCGTTATTTCCCTGTACCTGCCGTCGGGTTCGAGCTCGGATCAACGCCAGGCGGTCAAGTATGCGTTTATGGACCGTCTCCTGCCTGAGCTGTCTGCCCTGCGGTCCAGCCGCCGGCATGTGGTGGTGTGCGGTGACTGGAATATCGCCCACACTCAAAAGGACCTGAAGAACTGGCGCTCGAATCAGAACAATTCCGGTTTTTTGCCCCAGGAACGGGAGTGGCTGACGCGCGTCTTTGATGAGCTCGGCTTTGTTGATGTGTTTCGCCGGCTGAACCAGGCCGCCGAGCAATACACTTGGTGGTCAAACCGGGGTCAGGCCTGGGCCAAGAACGTTGGCTGGCGGCTGGACTACCAGATTGCCACGCCTGGACTGGCGGCCAAAGCCCGCCGGACATGGATTTACAAGGCCCAGCGCTTCTCTGACCATGCGCCGCTGGTCGTTGATTATGCGTATGAGCTTGCCCCGGCTCGAAAAAAGCGGGCCGGGTCGAGCCGCTTAGGACGGAACGTGGCGATGACCGGTCGTAGTCGCGTTTCATCCTTTAGTCCGGCTCCGGCAAGTGGTGTACACCCGAGGCGAACAAGCCGGCTAGGCTGTGGGCGATCAGCTTGGGCAGTTCTGGCGGCCGGCAGCCGGCCGCCGCGGGATGACCGCCTCCACCGAACAGGTGGGCCAGCTCGGACAGGTCAATTTGGCAGTCCGGGGAGCGGCGTAGGCTGACGCTGCCGTTTTTGCGGTCGTAGAACACAAAGACGGTGTTGGTCGCCTGTTTACCCCAGCTATCTCCGATTTCGCTGGGATAGCCGTCACACACCGCGCAGACCAGGCTATAGGCCCCATCCGGTCCTGGCCGCTGGACTTTGCTGCGCCGGGCGAGGGCAAAACTGTCTTTGATCTCACGGGCCGCTTTTTCGTAGGCCGCCCGCATGGCCGGGCTGTAGGTGATAGTGGCGTCAATATCGAGCAGGGCACCGTAGGCGTCAAGATTGTCAGTATCGGTGCCGGCCAAGGCGCTGACGGTCAGGGCCAGCTCGCGCGAACCGGGGATGGCGTGGACCCAGCGGTCGTTGTCATCGGCCTGGGCCACAACCGGGGCAAAGGCGCGAAACGCCTCGTTGTGCTGGCCGCTGGCGGCGAGCTGGCGCTCCAGATATTCGTACACCAAGCGGGCAGCTGAGACGGCTTCGCTCAGCGTATAGTCGGTGAAGGGGGCGTGAATGGCCCCGCTGGCGTGGCGGGCGATGGCCGTCCGGTGGTGGTCAAACCAGTACAGCTTGACGCCCTTGGCGGCGAGTCGATCGAGGTGGGTGTTGGTCGCTTCCTCGGTCCACGAAATATCGGTGATCCACACCTCGCTGTCCGGGGGGGTGTCGTCCGGGTGAATCGCGCGCAGGACCTGGTCGATGCGGCTGTTCGAGGCGAAGCGGGGAATCAGCCTGGCTCCAGCCCGGAAACGGGCCACGGCAACGGCTGCGGCCACCCCGTCCAGGCAGCCCGGGCCGTGACTGACGATATAGACCCGCGGGGTGTCAGACTCGGAGGTGTGTGTGTGCGGCATGGGAATACTCGGTGAGTTGGGGGGCAGTCCAGACGAGCTTTAGTGGGTGCGGGCGGTGTAGTCGCACGATTTGTTCTCGCACGCCCAGTAGAAGCCCTTCTTTGGGCCAAAGCCTGTATACTGGACGACCCGGGCGCTGTCTCCACACACCGGACAGGGGCGTTTGTTCTGCGTGCTTTTGTCTTTTCTGTTTCTTCCTCTTTCGGCCATGAGATTCCTCCTGAGGACCAAGCGTGTCGTCCTTAGGTATCGCGGTCTGTTGACACGATTGGTCCTTGATGTCCAACGGACAGCTTGCCCCAGCATACGCGCCTCGGCCGCGTCTGCCAAGTCCGGCCTTGCCAGAGTGCGCTTGGCTGTGACACAACAGACCAATGCCAATTGACGGCCATGATCTTATCCAGGCCTTGTTTCGCTGGCTGCATATCCTGGCCGGAGTGACATGGCTCGGTCTACTGTATTTCTTGACGTTTATCCAGGTCCGGCTCACCCCGGCCCTCCGTGGCCAACTCGTCTCCGAGCTGATGTCGCCCACCCTGGCGTGGTTTCGGTGGGGGGCGATGCTGGGCTTTCTGTCGGGGTATGTGTTGCTGGTGTGGAAGTATTTTGTCCTGGGCAGCGGCCTGACCGGCGAGGCCGGGCTGCTCGGCTCGAGTGCCGGGCTGTGGCTCGGCTTTGGGGTGGGTGTGGGCACAATCATGTGGGCGAACGCGTGGTTCGTGATCTGGCCGGCCTACCAAGGCGTTCTTGGTCGGACAGGAGAGGGCGGCCCTGGACCCGAAGAGGTGCCATGTGCCGAGACCGCGCTCCTGGTCTTACGGATCAATACCTGTCTGTCGCCGCCGCTGGTGTTTGCGATGCTGGCCGGGGCGGGCCACGCGCCGTCTCTGCCGTTTCGGCCAGTGTGGCTCGGCTTCGTCCTCGTCCTCGGCTGTGGCCTGGCCGGCGCGCTCATTTTCCGGTTCGGGCGGCGCGCCGGCCCACGGCTATAGGCTGATTTCCTGTTGCTTGCGGAGGAACTGGTCAATGCCGCGGTACAGCCCTTCGGCCAAGTCTTCCTGGTAGGCTCTGGAGAGCAGCAGCCGGCGCTCTGTCCTGTTGGTCAGAAAGCCGGCCTCAACCAGCACACACGGCATATGCGCACCAACCAGGACGTAGAACGGCCCCTTTTTGACCCCGAGGTTGCGGACACGAGGATTCTTTTTTCGTGCCTGGGCGACTAAGGCGTTTTGCAGATGGTGGGCGAGGGCGATGGACTCTTCTTCTTTGCCGCTCTGGATGAGGTCGCTCAGGATATTTGACAGGTCGGCCTTGAGCTGAAGGTCTGAGGCGACATGCTGGAAGCCGTTTTCAAAGCTGGCCAAGCGTCGTGAGGCCCGGTCGTTGGTGTTGTTCAGGTAGTAGGTTTCAATCCCCCGGGTCTTGGGGTTTTCGCTGGCGTTGGCGTGGACCGAGATGAACAGGTCGGCCCCCGCCGCATTGGCCTGGGCGGTCCGCTCTTCCAGGGGAATAAAGGTGTCGCTGGCCCGGGTAAACAGCACGACAACGGGCAGGCGGGCCTGGAGTTTGCGGGCCAGCCGTTTGGTGAGTGACAGGACCACGTCTTTTTCTCTGGCTCCGCCGCGGCCGAGCGCGCCCGGGTCTTTGCCGCCGTGGCCGGGGTCAAGCATGATTTTGAGACGCTGGGGGGGGGCGACCGCGCCAGGCTGGCGGCCACGAATATCGATGACCAGGCGGTAGGGCGCATACAGGGCAAAGGTCCGATGCTCGTCAAGCCGTTCGACATCCAGGACTACCCGGACTGTTGTCGGATCAAACTGCCCGGCGCGGACCTGTGTGAGGAGGCCCGTATGAATCGGCAGGGCGCGTGGCGTCCGCGTCCCGAGGGCGGCCGCTGAGAAGTCAATGACAATACGGGGGGGACGCCGACGAGCCGGGTCAGCCGGCAGGGTGAACAGGCGATGCGGGGTTTTTCCTGACAGCGTGAGCACCACCCGGGTGTATTCCTGGACCGAGGTATGGTGGATGCGCTCAAGGACGCGCAGGCTGGCCGCACCGGCATCACCTGGCAGCAGGCCGAGGCTTGCCACTAGCGTCGCTAGGCGCAGACCGGTCAGGCCAAGCTGTATCCACATACTGCCCCACGGTCGGGAGCAGGAAAACGTGGGACAGACATGTCCCCACAACGGGCCGAGAGGCATTCCCGCTTCCCCCCACTTCCCCATCACCACTTGCCTCAAAGCGACCCAGTCTACCAGACGGCTAGACCGCTGCGCAACTCGGGGCCGGGCGTTCGGATGTTGTGGCCCGGTCAGGACAGGTCGCCCAGCGGTATGGCCTCATCGATCAGCATGACCGGGATGTCATCCCAGACGGGATAGCAGTACTGGCGGTCTTCGCGGACGAGCGCGGCTTCGAGTGGGGTGGTGAGACGCGCGCCGCCCCGGTTGGCCAGTGCGCCTTGACGGATATGTTGGTTGAGCCGGTCAAGGAGGCTCGTATCAGCCAAGTGGACGGCTTGCCGTGTTTCGGGGCACACCAGGATGTCTACAAATTCTTGATGCACAGGGCCAACGCTCTTGACAGCATCATCCGGGCAGTACAGCCGGGCCGGTCCAGGTATGCCATATGCACCAGGCTTGTTCAATCTGGGCCGGCTCGGCCGCTCTCTTGCTTCACCGCGGCCGGCTGGATAGAAGGGGGGCAGAAAGGATGGGCTATGGGCGGACTCTTTGATCTGTCGGGCAAACGGGGCTATGTCACCGGCGGCGGCTCTGGGCTGGGCCGGGCTATTGCGCGCGGTTTGGCCGAAGCCGGGGCGTCGGTCGTGGTCAGCGACATCAATCGGGACGCCGCTCGGCAGGTCTCGGAGGAGATTCGCAGCGTCACCGGGCAAAAAGCCTGCCCGCTCCAGACCGATGTCGGCCAGCAGGTCGAGGTTGAGGAGTTGGTCAATTTCACCGCTGAGCAGCTCGGCGGTCTTGATTTCGGGTTTAATAATGCAGGCATTCTCAAGCTCATCAAGCCCGAAGACCTCAGTCTGGACGACTGGCAAACTGAGCTGGATGTTGACCTGACTGGGGTCTTTTTGTGCGCCCAGGCGGCCGGCCGGTATATGATCGCCCACGGCGGGGGAAAAATTATTAACACCGCCTCGATCTCGGGCCTCGTCGTCAACTCGGGCCTGAGCTACTCGGTTGCCAAGGCCGGGGTGATTCAACTTACCCGGGTGCTGGCCATGCGCTGGGCCAGACATCGGGTGTACGTCAACTGTTTCAGCCCCGGCTATATTCGGACCGGCATGACGGCCCCGCATCTCCGGCCCGAGGTCAAACAGGAGATGATCCGCCAGACCCCGCTGCGGCGGGTCGGTGAATCCCGGGATGTGCTCGGGGCCGCGATTTTTCTTGCCGCGCCTGCTTCGGATTTTGTGACCGGCCAGAATATCATTGTTGACGGCGGGGTTACGCTCGCTTAGACCGCCGGCCCGGGGACGATGCGCCCCGCTTGCCGGCCTGGGCCGCGCCCGCCTTGCTCGGCGGCGGGGGGGCTGACTCGGGGTGAACAACATCGACGCGGTACTCTTCGAGGTGCATACTGGGCGTGGCCCGCAAAAAGAAGCGTTTGCTGAGACGCCGTTCCAGGTCTTCGAGGTGGTCGCTCTCTTCATCGTACAAAAAGGTGATGACCTCGGGATGGGCTTTGATCATCAGCGTGGCGGCCTTGGGATAGGCGGCGGCGGCCTTGGGCAGGTGGCGGAAGATAGTATAGGCGAGCGTCGGCACCGAGCGCAGCACGCCGTTGCCGTTACAGTACGGGCACGGGTCGCACAGCTGCTGCTTGAGGCTCTCGCGGGTCCGTTTGCGCGTCATCTGGACGAGGCCCAGCTCGCTGATCTTGCGCATATTGCTGCGCGTCTTGTCTTTTTTCAGGGCCGCCCGCATGGTTTCGGTAAGCGTGTTGCGGTTGGCGGCCCGCTCCATGTCGATAAAGTCAATGATGATCAGCCCGCCCAGATTGCGCAGGCGGAGCTGTTCGGCAATGGTCGCGCTGGCCTCCAGGTTGGTCCGCAGCATGGTCTCTTCCTGGTCACGCTTGCCCACAAAGCGGCCGGTGTTGACATCAATCGCGGTCAGCGCCTCGGTCTGGTCAAGTACGATATGCCCGCCCGATTTGAGGGAGACCCGCCGCTCTAGGGCCTTGGCGATCTGGGGCTCAACCTTGTAGCGGTCGAAGATCGGCTCTGGCCGCTCATAGTGCTGGAGGCGGGTCCGTGAGCGGGGCAGAAAGGTGGCCGCGAACTCTTTGAGCCGTCTGTAGTCGTCGGGGTTGTCAACCACGACCTGATTGACCTCGGTGGTCAGCAGGTCTCGAATGATGCGCAGAATGACATCCATGTCCTCGTGCAGCAGGGCCGGCGCGCTGCTGCCGGTGCGCTTTTTGCCGAGCCCGCTCCACAGCCTGAGCAAAAAGCGCATGTCATCCTGAATTTCTTTCTTGGTCAGCCCCTCACACGCGGTGCGGACAATAAAGCCGCCTTCGGCCTTCATGTCGGCCACGATTTCACGCAGGCGCTTGCGTTCTTTGGGGTCGGCAATGCGGCGCGAGACGCCGATATGGCTTTCCGTCGGGGTATACACCAGATGCCGCCCGGGCAGGGAAATATGGGAGGTCAAGCGTGGCCCCTTGGTACCGATCGACTCTTTGGCGACCTGAACCAGGATTTCCTGGTTCTTCTTGATCTTGTCTTCCAGGGGCAAGAGGGGGGCCGCGGAGCGTCGCTGTTGAGCATGGCCGGTGGCGGCCGGAGCTGGCGGGGACTGCTCGGTCGATTGCTCATCCGCCGGCGCATCTTCATCGTCCGGTCCGTCGCACTCGTCAAGCTCGTCGGTTCCGGCTTCGACGTCATCTTCGGTGTCATTTTCGGCATAGCCGGCTGGCAGTGTCCCGCCAAACAGGTCTGAGGCGTGGATAAAACCGGCCTTTTCCAGGCCGATATCGACAAAGGCGGCCTGCATACCGGGTAGCACCCGGGTGACGCGGCCAAGATAGATATTGCCAGCGATGTTGCGTTGCTGGGTTCGTTCGATGTGGATCTCAACCAGGGTGTCGTTCTCCAGGAGGGCCACCCTGGCCTCATAGGGAGTGGAATTGATGATGATGTTCTGCGGCACGTCTATCCATTTCGGGCAGAAGCCGGCGGGTCGGGCGAGACGGCCGTCCGCTCCTCTTCTGTCGGGTCCACCGCCACCTCCACGGGGGCGTGAAATACGGTCTGCATTTTTGTCACCCGCAGGGTTTTTGCCTCTTCCTCTGACAAGCCGGCCAGGGCTCGAAGAAATTCCTGGGGATTAAGCGTCCCTTGTGGGGTGACGGCGATCTCGAGGTCCAGCGTGTGGGGCGTACTCAGCCCGAGCCGCCGGACGCAGTGCTTGGCGTCGAGTGTTTTGAGGCCTTTGCGGTTGCGCTTCTGGAGGGGAAATGTCGTGGCCGCGGCAAACCTGGCGAAACACCGGCTCCAGAACGCTGGGGTCTGGTTGTCCGCGGGCAGCGAGTCGAGCGCCACGCGATAGCGGCTGGCCTGGATACTGGCGTCGATGCTCGGAGCTTTCAGGGCGATGGCTTCGGCCCCTTGAAGAGACAGACCAGCCGGGAGCTGGGCACTCAGCCGGTGAACCAACTCGGTTGGAGCGAGCGCCTCGGTCAAGACAATATCGACAAACTCTTCCTCGCTCTCTATACCGAGCGGCAGGGCAGGGCCAAAGCTCAGCCGCGGGCTGGGATGAAAGCCCTGGCTGTAGGCGACGGGCATTTTTGCCCGCCGGACCGCCCTGGTAAAGACGGTGATGAGTTCCCGGGCACCCAAAAAGCGGGCCTCCCCAAGCCGGGTATAGGCGACCCGGAGCCGCACCATGCCGACCTTCTGGTCGCTCCGACTGACCGCGATAGTGTTGGGGTCTCCCGCCAGCCACTCCTCGGCATTCCCGCTGCCAGCGGTAGAGCTTGAAAGTTCAGAGGCGGGGCCGCCGTCCTGGGGACCAGGGGTTTGCCTTTTGCCCTTTGCCGCTTTGCCTTCCGCCCCCTCCCCCGCCTTCTTCTCTTGCATGACCTGCCACTGCCGGGTGCCCCACTGGCTCTGTTCCGGCAACACCCGTCTCGCCCACCCGGCAACATCCGGTCCGCGATGCTCGGCCCCCTTGGCCCCGTTCAGATGGTAGGTCACATTGCGGACGGTCTTGAAATCGCACGCTCCGCAGTACGAGCAGCGCTCAACGCTGCAATCCGGGGTCAGCGTCCCTGCCAACGCTTTGGCCAAGTCGCGTTGCAGCCATTTCTTTGTCACCCCGCTGTCCAGGTGGTCCCAAGGCAGGGTTTCGTCTAACACGCGGCGGCGCAGGTAACGGTCGGGGTCTATGCCGTGTTGGGCAAAAGCCTGCTGCCACAGGTCAAGCCGGAACTGTTCGGTCCAGCCGTCAAACCGGCAGCCCAGCCGGTAGGCGCTGAGCAGGGGGCCGGTCAGCTGGCGGTCTCCCCGTGCAAATACGCCTTCCAGCCACGACAGCCGGGCTTCGTGCCATTTGAACTGCACGCCGGCCCGCCGCAGTTCGCGGCGCAGGAGCTGTTGGCGCGCCTCGGTCTCCTCCAAACTGACTTGGCCGGCCCACTGGAACGGGGTATGCGGCTTGGGCACAAAGGTTGATACGCTGGCTGTCACCTGGCGGCGGTGTTTGCCCACCGCCGAGACTTTGCGGCTCAGGTCTACAATGCCAAGCAGGTCTTCTTCGGTTTCGCCGGGCAGGCCCAGCATGAAGTACAGCTTGACGCTCTTCCATCCAAGGCCGAACAGCACGCGGGCGGCCTCCAGCAACTCTTCTTCTTGATATTCCTTTTGAATAAGGTCGCGCATTCGCTGGCTGCCGGCCTCCGGGGCCAGGGTGAAGCCGGTTTTGCGCACCCGGCGGATCTCTTCCAGAATATGCGGGGAGAGGGCATCAACCCGGGTGGACGGCAGCGACACCGACACCTTGAGGCCGGCAAAGCGGTTCATGATCTGGCGCAGCAGCGGGTTCACACAGCTATAATCGCCGGTGCTCAGGCTCAGCAAGGACACCTCTTCGTAGCCGCTGTTTTCGACCAGGGTGTCGATCTGCTGCTGGAGGGCGCGCGGGTCGCGCTCGCGCAGGGGACGGTAGATATAGCCGGCCTGGCAGAAACGACAGCCGCGCACACAGCCGCGCATGACCTCAACCGCAATCCGGTCGTGGACGATGTTGACGTTGGGCACGAGCTGCTGACTGAGCTGCGGAATTGCGTTCAGATCGCTGACCACGCGCTTATGGACTACCGGCCGGTCGGGGAACAGGGGCGCAATGTCGCTGAGACTGCTGTCCTGCGGGCCATATATGGGCCGAAAAAACGCCGGCACATAGACGCCTGGGATACGGCTCAGGGCGGCCAGCAGAGCGGCCCGATTGCGGCCATCCCAGCCCAGATAGGCATCGCAGATGTCAAAGATGGCTTCTTCGCCGTCGCCCAGCAGAAAGGCGTCAATACACTCGGCAATCGGCTCGGGGTGAAAGGCGCACGGTCCGCCGGCAATAATCAGTGGGTGGGTTTCGTTCCGGTCCTGAGACAGGAGCGGGATGCCGCCCAACTCCAGCATCATCAGGATATTGGTATAGGTCAGTTCGTACTGGAGGCTGAAGCCGACAATGTCGAAGGCCGACAGCGGGGTATAGGTTTCGAGCGAGACGAGCGGCAGACCACGCTGGCGCAGCGCGACTTCCATATCCACCCACGGCGCATACACCCGTTCGGCCTGCACCTGCGAGCGTCCGTTGAGCAGGTTGTACAAAATCTGGAGGCCGAGGTGGGACTGGGCAATTTCGTACACCTCCGGGAAGGCCAGGGCAAAGCGCAGCCTCACCTCGGCTGGGTCTTTGACCACTGTTCCCCGTTCTCCGCCGGCATAGCGGGCCGGCTGGCTGACCAGGGGCAGGAGGGCGGCGTAGGCTTGGCGGAGGGAGTTGGACTGACTGGCGGGCGGTGTCTTCACGGTATCGCCAACTATACACAAGGAAGTCGCTTCATGCCAGTGTGAAGACCGGGCCGACCACAACCGGCCCCGCCGGCAAACCTTGACAGCCCGCCGAGGGCCGGCTAGGGTAGCTGAAAAACTCATTACCCATCAAGCACTTAGAAGCTACGAAGAGAGCGGCTGCTTCGGGAAAGATACGCCATCCATGAGTCTTCTCAATACCAAGGTGCTGGTGCTCAACCGGTTCTACTTTCCTGTCCACGTCACCTCGCTGCGGCGCGCGTTTTCCCTGCTCTACCAGGGTATCGCCAAAGCCGTTGACAACGAGTACCAGACCTTTGATTTTGAGAGTTGGAGCGCCCTGTCGGCCTCCCTGCACGATGAAACCATCGGTCTGGTCGGACAGGCCATCAAGGTGCCGCGCGTCATCCTGCTGGTTGCCTACGACCGCGTGCCAAAGCGTCGGGTGCGCTTCTCGCGTTTCAATGTGTTTGCCCGCGACAACAACACCTGTCAGTACTGTGGCAATCGCCTGCCGCGCTCAGAACTGAACCTCGATCACGTCATCCCGCGCTCCAAAGGCGGCACTTCAAGCTGGGACAATGTAGTGTGCTCGTGCTTCGCCTGCAACCGCAAAAAGGGCGGCCTGCTGCTCAAAGAGACCCCCCTGCGGCTGATTAAGAAACCCGTACAGCCGGAGTGGACGCCGTTTATGATCGAGACCTTCAGCTTCAAGCGCTACCGTGAGTGGCTGCCCTACCTGAACGAAGTAGACGCGGCTTACTGGAACACCGAGCTGGAGCGCTAGCCCGCCTTGTGCTCTGGAACCTTGTTTTCCACTTGGAGGGGTAAAGATGCGCTTCTTGCTGGCTCTGCTCGTTGTATTTCCGCTCAGCAGCCCCGTCCACGGGCAAACTCCGTCTGAGGCAGAGCCTGGCGTTGAAGACCTTCTCATCTCGGCCAACAGCAAAAAAGCCCTGGCCACTCGGGAAATCGCCCAAAGCCCCGGTCGTGTCGCTGGCGAGGTCACCCGTATTATGGCCGTGATGGACCGCCTCTTTCAGGAGCAGGCCCAGGCGTATGGAAGCAGAGCGTCTGCTGACCGCCAAGGAGCGAGACCATAAAAGAGTCTATTGGGGGGCGATTTTGTTGGCACTCCTGATTGTAGCGGGCTCTGCCGTGTGGTTGTTGCGGAAACTGCCAGCAGGAGACCGCTAGGTATTTTCACCAGGCAAAGCGGAGACAGACTAGTGCCAGCCGCTTCCCCAGACCTCTTGATTGTGACGACCGAGACAATAGCCGGGAAGAGTGGCCTGCTGTCTCAGCAAGTCCCTGGTGTGCGACATGACCGCCAACGTCAAAAACCGGACAACCGAGGGAGAGTTGCAAGGCTATTCGGAGATGCTGGAGAAAACGGGCTATTATGATACTCCAGCGTATGGCCGAGAAAGCTACAGCCTTAGAAGCTGACGCGGTGATTGGGATGCGCCTCGTGACCTCGAATGTGGCAGAAGGGGCCGCCGAGTTGATCGGCTATGGCACGGCGGTGCGTTTTGTTGCAGAGTAGCGTTTCTCTGGTTACAGCAAATACTGGCTCTCTATTGTGACCAACTGCGCAGATACCCCCAGCTCCAGCGGCCGATCAAAGACCTGTCCGGCTTCCCCTGGCACGAAGTCACCAAGGTCGCCCACTACTGCCTGAGCGTTGACACCCTCACACAGCCAATGCATATCGGAGGAGACACGGAGCCCTTCGGCCAGACAGAAAAACAAGGAGTGGGTCAACCACATGAGTCCTGAATCAAGTCCGTTCCGGCCTGGACAGTCTGTCCCTACTGAGTTTTTTGTCGGACGCCGGCCCGAAAACATCGCCCCCTGCCTGGACGCGGACCGCAACCGCTCACCGAGCTTCCAGGCATTCCGATACGGGCTGCGGTGTCTTGCCAAGGTAGATTGAGTCATGGACCGGATTACACTGAAAGACTTTCGCTGTTTCCGCGAAGAGCAGACCGCCCGCCTCGCTCCCCTGACCCTGCTCGTCGGCGAGAACAGCACGGGCAAGACCTCCTTCTTGGCCCTGATCCGCGCGTTGTGGGACATGGCCTACCGTCGTCGCGTTCCAGATTTCAAGGAAGACCCCTATGATCTCGGCAGCTTTGACGACATCGCCCATCACCGCGGAGGAAGGGGGAGCCGGGCGAAGAGCTTTGAAGCGGGGTTCGATTTCACGCCTCATGACGGAGAAGAGACAACACAGGGTCCTTTCCACTTTGAGGCCACTTTCAGAAAACAAGGGACTGCTCCGGTTCCGTCGAGAGAATATTTTTCTGATCGTGACAGGAATGTCTGGATCGACCGCAAGCGTCAAAACGAGGGACTGTGGCGGCTCAGCTTTGGCACCCCGAATGGCGGTTGGGCATGGAGGAAAGGGCTTCCTGAGTTCCGGTTCCCTCAGATGGCCGGCGTCCCTTTGTTCGAAGCTGACATCCTGCCTGTCGCTCTGTATCTTTCCTCATTTAAGAAATTGCACTCCGGGGAGAGTAACGAGGAACATTTAGACCCATTAGATGGTTCCAAACAACCCGACGAAAACGATTGGAAGATGCTTGAAGAGGTTGGCAACGCTGAGATGCGATTGACTCTTCTCGGCGAGCCGCTGTTGTACGCCAGCGCCCCGGTTCGTTCCAAACCGCATCGGACCTATGACCCCGCGCGCTCCTCACGGGACCCGGAAGGCGATTACATTCCAATGTATCTTGCTGATCTGCATTTTCAGCAGAAGAAACAATGGAACGATCTCAAAGCCAAGCTCGAAAAGTTCGGTCAGGATTCCGGTCTGTTTGATGAAATTTCAGTCAGACAACTAGGGAGGAAGACCGAGAGCGGGCCTTTTCAGATTCAGGTCAGGAAATTCGGGAAGCCGTCCAAGGGACCGCAACGTAACCTGATTGATGTCGGCTACGGCGTCAGCCAAGCCCTGCCCGTTATCACTGAACTGCTGCGCCCTGATGCGCCATCCATGTTCCTGTTGCAGCAGCCCGAAGTCCATCTTCACCCTAGCGCCCAGGCCGCCCTTGGCAGCCTGTTCTGCCAGGTCGCCGGGTCAGAGCGGCAGCTGATTGTCGAAACCCACAGCGACCACCTGATTGACCGGGTGCGGATGGAGGTGCGCGACGGCGAGTCAGAACTGAAACCCGAAGACGTGTCCATCCTGTACTTTGAGCGCGACGACCTCAACGTTCGCATCCACTCCCTGCGGTTTGATAAAGAGGGAAACGTTTTGGGCGCGCCTGATGGCTACCGTCAATTTTTCCTGGAAGAAACGGCGCGGTCTCTCTGGAAGAGACGAAACATATAAAATTCTGCAATGTGCGCGATTGTTGACGCTAACGTCGCCAACGAAGTCTTCGGTCCCGATCCCACTCCGGCGGGAGACCGGTTCTTCAGCTGGATTACCAAAGTGGATTACCAAAGGCAGCTACCGTTTGGTGGTTGGCGGTAAGCTGCTTGAGGAACTTGAAAAAGGTTCACCCTGTTTCCGGGACTGGGCGAGTCAGGCTGCCCGGTCTGGAACCATGAAAATTGTGGACAACAGCGAGGTTCAGGCAAGGACCGAGCAGATTAAGCGACAGGGCTTACACAAGTCAGACGATCTCCACGTTCTTGCCGTGGCCCAACTGAGCGGTGCCCGCCTGTTGTACTCCAACGATAGGAAGTTGCAGCAGGATTTCAAGAATACAAAATTGATTGATCCAAAAGGAAGCATTTATTCGACGCAGAAGAAGAAAGAGCTCACAGAGGGCCACAAGCGGCTGCTTGGCAGGACAGACCTATGCCAAACCTGATTGACCCCGTTCACCTCAACAGGCTTCCGCTCGAGTCTGTATGCGCCCTCGGTAGCAGAGCGCATAGGCTTGGAAACGATACGCACCCTATGGCCGTGGACAAGGGAGGCTATCCGCCAGAACAGTCTCGTTCAGGCAACGTTCAGGCTGTCCAGGCGCAACATAAAGCCGGGCAAGACCGGGTCGCCTTGAAGAGCGCTCGGATTGTCTCGCTGCTCAATCGGCAGTCCGGGCCGATAGACATACGCCCGTTTTTCCGGTGGATCGAGAAGCCAGGCCAGACATGCGCCGTTGTCGATATACTCCTGCATCTTGTCCTGCAGGGTTGTCAGCGGGTCGTACGGCGAGCGCAATTTGAGCACAAAATCAGGGCATACAGGAGCAAGCCTTCTTCGCTGCTCCGGGCTGAGGGCCCGCCACCGCTCTCGCCTGACCCATGCCGCATCCGGTGAGCGGATTGCGCCGTTGGGCAGGCGAGAGCCGGTGGAAGAGTCAAAAGACAGTCCCGTCCCGTTTTTCCTGGACCAGTCCGTCAGCGCGTACGAAATTTCATTGTTCTGCCAGCCGGTTTCTGAGCCGGTCGGGACCATGACGACTAACTCCTTGTCCGCGGTCAGCTCAAACCGCAAATCCCGATTCTCACGGCACAACTCGACGAACTGCTCCTCCGTCAATTGAGTCGCCCCGAGCTTGAGTCGAAACGGAACGCCCAAGACCGTCTGGTCTAATATCGCTGGCATAGCCGCTCCTCACCCTTGGTCCGTACACACCGCCACCGAGCCTGAAGCCTTGCTGGACGCTTTGCAAGCATGTCGCTCTCGCCCTGGGACAGTGCTTGACGCGGTCTGGTTTGGATGGGATGGTCAGTGCCGTGGACCGACCGCCTTGAGCGAGGAGGGGACATACCATGAGTGAACCAGCTCAGACCACAGACCAGGGGTTTCTGTATCGGCTCGGCGAAGAACTGATCGCGCGGCGCACGATCGTCTTGGTTGGGGTGGCCTTGGCAACCCTGGTATTTGCCGCCTTTGCCCTCCAGCTCGATCTGGTCACCCGCTTTGACGAACAGTTGCCGCAGAACCACGAGTTCATCAAGACCCACAACCAATACGCCACAGAGGTAGGCGGCGCGAATACGCTCCAGATCATGTTAGAGGTCAAAGAGGGCACAATTTTTACCCGTGAGACGCTGGGCAAGGTCTTTGAGATGACTAGGCGGCTCGATACGATCTCCGGCATCAACCACGATCTGATCAACTCCTTGGCCCACCGGACCAACAGGCGCATCCAGCTCAAGGGCGGCGGCCTGACCGAGGTCGAGCCGATCATGGAACGCGCCCCGCAGAACGAGAACGATGTGCAACGCGTGCGGGAGACCGTGTATACCACCCCGAATCTGTACGGGGTGCTGGTCTCCCTCGACGAAAAAGCCACCCTGCTCCAGGCCACATTTATTGAGGGCCGGATCGATCACCGGCTCCTGTTTGATGAAGTCAGAGGCGCGATAGTTGAGCCGTTCAGCGATGACAACACGACCATCCACGTCGCCGGCCACCCGGCCCTGTACGGCTGGGTGTATTACTACGCCAAGCAGGTGTATGTGATCTTCTTGGCAACCACCATTCTGATGTGGGTCTGCCTGTATCTGTACTTTCGCGACATCCGGGGCGCACTACGACCGACGATTACTGGGGTAGTGTCGGCTATCTGGGGGCTGGGCTTTATCAAAATGATCGGCTTCAGCCTTGACCCGCTGACGCTGGTCATCCCGTTTTTCATTACCGCCCGGGCGGTCAGTCACTCGGTGCAGATGCACGAGCGCTATTACGAGGAGTACAAAAAGGCCGAGTGGCAGAAGGAGCCGGCGATTGTGGCCACCTTTGCCAAGCTGTTTGTGCCGACGCTGTCGGGCATCCTGACCGACGCGCTAGGGGTGCTGGTCATCCTGTTCGTTCCGATCGTCCTGCTCCAGAAGCTGGCCATCAGCGCCGCGGTGTGGATCCTGGCCATTACGGTCAGCGAGCTGTTGCTCAATCCGATTGTCTACCACTACCTGCGTGAACCCGACGTGCGCATCGTCGTCAAGCGCGAAGAGGGCGCGTTCAAGCGCAGCTTGAGCAGTCTGGCTGCGGGCCTGCTGTCGCCGGCCGGCAAAGTCCTGACGCTATGCACTTGGCTCGGGCTGATGGTCGGGAGTGTCTATTTCTGGCAAAACCTCGTGATCGGCGACCCCAGTGCGATCTCTCCCCTGCTGTATCGCGACTCTCCGTACAACACCGCCCATGCCCGCATTCAAGAAACCTTTGGCGGGGTAGAAAACCTGATGGTCATAGCCGAGCGCAAATTACCCTCGGACGACGACGGGTCCGAAGAAGGGCTGAGCGCGATGCAGATTCTGCAAAAACGCGACTCACAGCCCTCGCTCATAAACCCGGAAGTCCTGCCCTGGATCGAGAAGTTCCAGCGCCACCTCGAACGCGACCCCGCGGTGGGCGCGAGCTTCTCGTTTGTAGATATCCTTGGGGCGGTCAACGGCACCGGCGATCCAAAGTGGAACATCCTGCCCCGGACGCGCTCCCGGATCTTAATGGCCATCTCGGGCTACTTCTTTGGCGTGTCTCATAGCGAGAGCGCGCGGATTATCGACTATCAGTTCCGCCACGCTCCGGTCCATTTTTACTTGACCGACCACAAGGGCGATACCGTGCGCCGGGTCATCAAGCGGGCCCGCGAGTATATTGCCGACCACCCCCTGGAGACCGCCCGGTTCCGTCTTGCCGGCGGGCCGATTGGAGTTCTGGCTGCGGCCAATGAGGAGTTGCTCACCAACGATATTCTGGTCAATGTGCTCGGTTTTGGTACAATTTTTCTCATCCTGGTTGTCACCTACCGGTCGTTGCTGGCGGGGGTGTACATGATCCTGCCGCTGCTGGTGGCCAACGCCCTCATCAACGCCTATATGGGGGCGCGGGACATTGGCATCAATATCCATACCCTGCCGGTCGTGACGGTTGGGGTGGGCTTTGGCATTGACTACGCCCTGTACATTGTCAGCCGGATCATTGAGGAACAAAAGCCCGGCCACAGCCTGGACGCGGCCATCTTTCAGGCGCTGGTGACATCGGGCAAGGCAGTCGCGTTTACCGCACTGACGATGATTCTGGGAACCCTGTTTTGGACCATGTCGAGCCTCCGCTTCAGCGGCGAGATGGGACTGCTGCTAGCGCTGTGGATGGGGGTGAGTTTTCTGGCGACAATGACCCTGCTGCCGGTACTGGTGGCGCTGTTCAAGCCGGGCTTCATCACCAGGCGGGCGGCCGCGGCCTGAAGCCGTGGAGCAGGGCCCCGGCCGGACGCTGTAGATGAGCAGGAGGAAGAATGCGCGTGCTGTCTGGATGGAAGACCGCTCAGTCAGACCGTCTTGCAGACAGTCTCGAAGCCGCCCTTGAAGCGCATCTCCAGCGCGAAATTGAGGCTGAAGGGCCGGTCTTTCTCGCCGTGGTGGCCAGCCTGCGAGAGCTGGACCGAGTCGCCCGGGGGCTGGGCTTCTTCTCTCCCACCGAGTCCTACACCCGCCAGGTCCCGTGGTGGCCGATTATTGCCGTCCTGGGGACATATTCGGCCGGCAAGTCAACCTTCCTCAACGACTATCTGGGCTACCCCCTCCAGTTGACCGGCAACCAGGCGGTTGACGACAAGTTTACGGTCGTGTGTTATGGCCAGGAACAGGTCAGGAGCCTGCCGGCCCTGGCCCTGGACGCAGACCCGCGTTTCCCGTTCTACAAAATCAGCCACGACCTTGAGTCTTCCGCACCGGGCGAAGGTGGCCGCATGGACACCTATCTCCAGCTCAAGACCTGCCCCAGCGAGGTGGCCCGGGGGCGGATTTTCATTGACAGCCCCGGCTTTGACGCGGATGAGCAGCGTACCGCGGTGCTCCGCATGACCGAGCACATTGTGGCCTTATCCGACCTTGTCCTCGTTTTTTTTGACGCCCGCCACCCCGAGGCCGGCTCAATGCGGGATACGCTTGACCATCTGGTCGAAAAAACAGTCCAGCGCGCTGACGCCACCAAGTTTCTGTATGTGTTGAACCACCTCGACTCGACCGCCCAGGAGGATAACGCCGAGCAGGTGGTGGCCGCCTGGCAGCGGAGCTTGGCCCAGAAGGGCCTGACCGCGGGGCGCTTTTATCACATCTACAGCCGCTCGGCGGCCGCTCCGATTGATGACCCGCAGGTCCGGGCCCGCTACGAGGCGCTGCGGGCACACGACTATGCCGAGATTCAGACCCGTATTCAGCAGGTTCGGACCGCCCAGGCCTACCGGGTGGTAAGGAGCCTGGAACGCTCGGTGGACGAGCTGGAGCACCATGTGATTCCCCACCTGCGCACCATGCTGCGCCGCTGGCGGACCGGCGTCGTATGGCGCGACGTGCTGCTGTGCGGGGTCGGAAGTGCTCTGATTGGACTCCTGGTCTGGCTCGGTTTGGGCGAGGTGCTCCTGGGGCTGTGGGACTGGGGCCTTGGAGTGGCGTGTATGCTGGCCGGCTACGGGCACTGGCAGGTCCGCCGGCGGGTGGGAGAGCGCATCATCGCCTCTTTGCGGCGGGGACCAAGCCGACCGACCCGATGTGGACAATCTGGTCAGCGCCCTTCGGCGTAATACGCGCTGGTATCGGAGTATTTTTCAGCCCGAACCGGCCGGCTGGAATGAGCGAACCCGGACGCTGCTTGCCAAGGTCCGGGCCGAGGCCGACAGCTATGTTCAACAGCTCAACGATATCTACACCAACCCGTCGGGGGCAGTACAGTCCCAGCCCGGGCCGCCGGACGGGCCGGCAAATGAGCCGGCCTGACTCATTCCCGCGGTCCCGGGCCGTGTCTGTCCCGGTGTCGGCCATGTTCAAACACAGCCTGACAGCCGGCGGACAGGGCCGACCAGTTGTCGGCGAGGCACTGGACAGAGGCCTCGCCTGGCCCGGCTTGGGGGCACAGCTCGGCAATATCGGTCCGACACGCGCCAAACCGCCGCCGGGGCTGCTTCTGCTCACGCAGGGCGGTCAGCGCTAGGTGCTGTTCTGGGCTGAGCAGAGCCCGAATCCGCAGCATCGCTCGCAGGCGGTTTTTGCGCGCCTCAAGCTGAAGTGCGTTGATTTTTTCGGCTTGGCCCATCACCGCGGCCTCGTCCGGGCGGTCCTGCTCTAGCAGGCTGCGCATCTCAGCCCGTGCCTGGCCTAGAGAAGCCTGGGTTTCCTGGCCGGTGTCCCGCGCCTCCTCAACAATCTGACGGATGGTCTGCCGCGTAGCCTCATCAAGCCCGAGCCGCTCGGCGTGTGTTTCAATAAAGCGCCCGGCCTTGGGGCCGGCGTGGGAGTGGCGTCCCGGCTGTCCGCCGCTGGAGTCCGGGAGGCTCAGCCCAAGCAGCACGCTGATACAGACAAATACGAGTTTCGACATGGTTTCTCCTTTCAGCCTTCTAAAAAGGCGCTCTCGATTGCCAGATAGTCGTCCGGGAGCAAGGGGTTGTCGTCCTCTTCTCCCTCCTCTTCGTTGGTGGCAGCGTTCAAAGCGAGGACCGTGTCCTCCCAAGCGTCGTGCTGAACGGGCTGTTCAAGCGCAGCGATGCCGGCTTCCTCTTGGCCGGCGGGCGTGCTGGGATTGAGCCCAAAACGCCCGCTCAGGCTGAGCGCCAGGGCCGCGGCGGCCATTCCCGCGGCCAGAGCCGGTGTAAGCCGGCTCCATCTCCGTTGGCGCTTCTCGATACGGACCTGGAGCGCGGCGTCAAACGCCGCCCGCCGGCTCGGGGTGAGGGGAGGCGGGGCATAGTGGGCGGCGAGTTGTTCAACAAACGCTATGTCGGCTCGGTCACGGGGCGGGCGCGCTGATGGCGGTGTCATGGGCTGTGCTCCTCAGTCGGATGGGGCTGGAACGGTCTCAGTTCGGCTAGGTCTGTCCGCAGCCGGGTCAGAGCGCGGTGCAGATGGCTTTTCACCGTTCCGCTGGGTTTGCCCAGCAGCTCGGCGCATTCGCGGACGCTGAAGCCTTCGAGGTGGACCAGAATAAAGGCTTCTCGCTGGCTGCGGCTCAGGCGCTCAAGCGCCTCGGCGATGCGCCGCTTGACAAACGGATCGGCGGGCTCAGGGCCGCTCCCGCCCGGCTGTACGGCGTGCTCAATCTCACGCGGATTCCACAGCTGATGCCAGCGGTCTCGCACCGAGCGCCAGCGGCGGTAGCTGTGGACCTGGCGGATCAGGACACGGTAAAACCAGGTCTCAAGGCGAGCCTCGTGCCGAAAGGCGCTCAGTCCTTGACAGGCTTTGAAAAAGGCGTCTTGGGTGATGTCCTCAGCCGCCTCGGCGTCTCCGCCGACCAGCCGCCAAGCCAAGCGTCTGGCGCGTTCCCGGTGGGTGCTGACCAGCAGTGCAAAGCGGCGCTCCAGGTCCAGCCGCTGAACGGTCAGCC
>CBDESS010000003.1:0-495391 GCA_965242605.1 uncultured Binatia bacterium (SeqCode)
TACGCCCACTCCTTTGTCAACACCAAGGACATCCCCTTCCTGGTGCTGTTCCTGGGTGCCCTGTTCCTGATTCACCGGGCGTGGCGGCGGGAGAGCCTTGGGGCGTTCGCACTGTGTGGGGTCGGAGTGGGGGTAGCGACCAACCTGCGCATCATGGGCGTGCTGCTGTTCGTTGTGGTGGTGGTCCTGCGGGCGGGCGACCTGTTCCGGGCATGGAGCCAGGCGGCGCGTGCGCACATTCTGAGCACTGGGGCGGTGTTCGTGGTGGCCAGTGTATTGACGCTGTACGCGGTCTCGCCCTACCTGTGGGATGACCCCCTGGCGTTGGGCGAGGCCGTGGCAATCCTCGCCCAGCATCCGAATCACATTGCGACTCTCTTCCAGGGCGAGCCGGTGCGCTGGCCTGATATTCCCGCGGACTACCTTCTGACCTGGGTCGCCCTCACCACCCCGCCGGGGGTGCTGCTGCTGGGTCTGGCAGGAGCAGTGTCCGTGATGCATCGCGGCCTGAGCCACCCCGGCGAGGTGTTCTGCAATCCCGTCGCCCGCTTCGGCCTGCTGCTCGTCGCCTGTCTGGTCCTCCCGGCTGTCGCCGTCATCGCCGTCAATGCCAGCCTCTACCACGGCTGGCGTCATGTCTACTTTCTGTACGCCCCGGTGTGTCTGCTGGCAGTGTTCGGGCTGTGCTGGCTGGCGGTGGTCTGCCCCCGGCCGGGGCTGCGGCCAGGCGTCCACGCGCTGGCCGCAGCGGGCCTGGCCGGGATGGTCGTTGAACTGGTGGCCCTCCATCCCCACCAGTTCGTCTATTTCAATGCGCTGGTCGACCGGCACACGCCCGACTACCTGCGGACCCAGTACAGCATGAGCCACTGGGGGCCCGCGTACCGGGAGGGGTTGGACTATCTCTCCTCCACCGCTATCCCGCCGCACCGATCTCGCTGGAGATGGGCAGTCTGTATATCACCAGTACACGCTATAACCGGCTCATTCTTCCCGAGGCGGCACGCCGCCGTCTCGTCCTCGCCGAGGGCGGCGCACCGCCAGGGGACTTTCAGGTGATCGATTACCCCCACTACTTGCGGCGCAGCCTCGACGGTCCCCTCTTCGCGCCCAGCCTCTATACCCGCCAGATGTACCACAACACCGTCCTGACGGTGACGGCCCGCAACCCGGCCCGGGTTGATGCGGCCACCACGGCCGCCTATCGGGCCGTGGTCCGGGTCGTGACGGGTGGGGTGCCGGTCGGTCGGGCGGGCTTTGCCCTGTATCTGGAGGGTCGGACTCTGATGTGGGTGAAGGCGGCCTGCGGCCCGGCGGACCTGCGCGGGCGGTCCTTCTTGATGCGGGTCTTTCCGGGGGATGTGGTCGACCTGCCCCGGCGGCGTCGGCAGTGGGGCTTTGAGGGAATGTCCTTCGACTTTGGTCGGTACGGTGTCCGGGTGGACGGGGGGTGTCTGCTCCGGCTGCCCTTGCCGGCCTATCCGATCCGGGCCATCGAAGCCAGCCAGGTGGCACCTTCCACGGGCACCGATCTGTGGCGGGTGGCCATCCCTGTGTCGCCTCCCGGTGCCAGCACGACCGACCTGGTGCGCACGGCCTACCGGGCGGCGGTAGCGGGTCCCTTCGTGGCCCGGTCACACTTTGCTGTGTACTTGGCCGGGACCACGCTGACCTACCTGCGGGCCCCGTGTCGCCGGGCGGACACCGTGCCCGGCTTCTTTCTGCACGTCAGGCCGCGGGACCCGGCCGTGCTCGCCGGGCCCCGGGGCTTTGAGGTGCTTGATTTTGCGTTCCGGCGGCACCAGCGTGATGCCCCGCAGGTGCAGCAGGCGGCGTACTTCGCTGGCACGTGTCTGGGGTCCATTCGGCTGCCAGTCTACCCCATCGCTGAGCTGCGGACGGGGCAGGGCCGGGGGGCCGAGCGGGTCTGGGAGGTAGCGGTCCGGGTGGAGGCCCGGGCCGCCTCAGGGGGCCCGGAGGCGGTCGAGTGAGCGGTATCCCGGCGTCCCTCCCGAAGTGGGGTCAGAGGGCAGTCGCGGGTGTGTTTGCCCGTGGCACGCTCCTGGCCCTGGCGGTCTTGGCCGCCGCGGGCATGGTTGTCCTTGACGACTACGGCGTAGGGGTGGACGAGCAAATCCAGCGTCACATCGGCCATGCGACGGTCGACTACATGCTGGGAGACGCCGAAACCCTGCTGCCCTCCTATGCTCCCTTCCACCGGTTCTACGGCGTTGTCTTCGAGGTACCGCTGGTGCTCGTTGAGCGGCTGCTGGACCTCACCGACAGCCGGGCTATCCACCTGAGCCGCCATCTGCTGACCCACCTCTTCTTTCTCGTCGGCGGCTACTGCTGTGCCCGGCTGGTCTCTCACCTCTTCCACAGCCGCTGGCTGGCCCTGGTCGCCCTGCTGCTGTTCGTGCTCCAGCCCCGGCTCTACGCCCACTCCTTCGTCAACACCAAGGACATCCCCTTCCTGGTGCTGTTCCTGGGTGCCCTGTTCCTGATTCACCGGGCGTGGCGGCGGGAGAGCCTTGGGGCGTTCGCACTGTGTGGGGTCGGGGTAGGGGTGGCGACCAACCTGCGCATCATGGGCGTGCTGCTGTTCGCTGTGGTGGTGGTCCTGCGGGCGGGCGACCTAGTAGGGGCGGCGGCGCGGGCGGCACGCCGGCACGTTCTGAGCACTGGGGCGGTGTTCGTGGTGGCCAGTGTATTGGACGCTGTACGCGGTCTCGCCCTACCTGTGGGGCGACCCCTTGGCATTGGGTGAGGCCGTGGCAGTCTTCTCCCAGCATCCGAATTACGTTGTGACTCTCTTCCAGGGGGAGCCGGTGCGCTGGCCTGATATTCCTGCACACTACCTTCCGACCTGGGTCGCCATTACCACCCCGCCGGGGGTGCTGCTGCTGGGTCTGGTGGGGGCAGTGTCCGTGATGCATCGTGGCCTGCGCTCCCCCGGTGCCGGGCCGGGTGACCCCGTCGCCCGCTTCGGGCTGCTGCTCGTCGCCTGTCTGGTCCTCCCAGTCGTCGCCGTCCTCGTCGTCAACGTCAACCTCTACAACGACTGGCGTCAGGTCTACTTTCTGTACGCCCCGCTGTGTCTGCTGGCAGTGTTCGGGCTGCGCTGGCTGGCGGTGGTCTGCCCCCGGCCGGGGCTGCGGCCCGGCGTCCACGCGCTGGCCGCAGCGGGCCTGGCCGGGGTGGTGGTCGAACTGCCGGCCCTCCATCCTCACCAGATCGTCTATTTCAATGCCCTGGTGGACCGGCGCACGCCCGACTACCTGCGGACCCAGTACAGCATGAACCACTGGGGACCCGCGCACCGGGAGGGGTTGGCCTATCTCCTCCACCGCTATCCCACCTCACCGGTCTCGCTGGAGATGGGCGGGCTGTATAGCGGCTACATACGCCACAACCGGTCCATTCTGCCCGAAGCCGCGCGCCGCCGCCTCGTCCTCGCCGAGGGCGGAGCGGCGGCGGGGGACTTTCAGATGATCGATCAGCCGCAATATATGCGGCGCGGCCTCGACGGTCCTCTCTTCGCGCCTCGCCTCTATACCCGCCAGATGTACCACAACACCATCCTGGCGATGGTGGCCCTCAACCCGGCCCGGGTGGACGCGGCTACCAGGGCCGCCTATCGGGCCGTGGTCCGGGCCGTGACGGCCGGGCCGCCGGGCGGGCGGTCGGGCTTTGCCCTGTATCTGGCGGGCCGGACTTTGACATGGGTGAAGGCGGCCTGCGGCCCGGCGGACCTGCGCGGGTTCTTCTCGGTGCGGGTCTTTCCGGTGGATGTGGCCGACCTGCCCCGGCGGCGGCAGTGGGGCTTTGAGGGGAGGGTACTTCGACTTTGGCCGGTACGGCGTGCGGGTGGACGGGCGGTGTGTGCTCCGGCTGCCCATGCCGGCCTATCCGCTCCGGGCCATTGAAGCCAGCCAGGTGGCCCCTTCCACGGGTGCCGACCTGTGGCGGGTGGCCATTCCTGTGTCGCCTCCCGGTGCCAGCGCGACCGACCTGGTGCGCACGGCCTACCGGGTGGCGGTGGCGGGTCCCCCCGTGGCCCGGTCGCATTTTGCCCTGTACCTCGCCGGGACCACGCTGACCTACCTGCGGGCCCCATGTCGCCGGGCGGACACGTCCCCCGGCTTCTTTCTGCACGTCAGGCCGCGGGACCCGGCCGTGCTCGCCGGGGGCCGCCAGCCCCGGGGCTTTGAGGTGCTCGATTTTGCGTTCCGGCGGCACCAGCGTGATGCCCCACAGGTGCAGCAGGCGGCGTACTTCGCTGGCACGTGTCTGGCGTCCATTCGGCTGCCGGCCTACCCCATCGCTGAGCTGCGGACGGGGCAGGGCCGGGGGGCCGAGCGGGCCTGGGAGGTAGCGGTCCGGGTGGGGGGCCCGGACCGCCTCAGCGGGCCCGGAGGCGGTCAAGTGAGCGGTATCCCGGCGTCCCTCCCGAAGTGGGGCCAGGGAGCGGTCGCTGGCGTGTTTGCCCGCGGCACGCTCCTGGCCCTGGCGGGCTTGGCCATCGTGGGCATGGTTGTCCTCGACGACTACGGCATAGGAGCGGACGAAGAGCAGCAGCGCGGTATTGGCCATGCGGCGGTCAACTACATACTAGGGGAGGCCGAGACCCTGCGGCCTCCCGGTCCTCCCCACAATCGGTTCTATGGTGTCGTCTTCGAGGCACCGCTGGCGCTCGTCGAGCGGCTGCTGGGCCTCACCGACAGCCGGGCCATCTTCCTGAGCCGCCATCTGCTGACCCACCTCTTCTTTCTGGCCGGCGGCTGCTGCTGTGCCCCGGCTGGTGTACCACCTCTTCCACAGCCGCTGGCTGGCTCTGGTGGCCCTGCTGCTGTTCGTGCTCCATCCCCGGCTCTACGCCCACTCCTTTGTCAACACCAAGGACATCCCCTTCCTGGTGATGTTCCTGTTGGTCCTGTTCCTGATTCACCGGGCGTGGCGGCGGGAGAGCCTTGGGGCGTTCGCACTGTGCGGGGTGGGGGTGGGGGTAGCGACCAACCAGCGCATCATGGGCGTGCTGCTGTTCGTTGTGGTGGTGGTCCTGCGGGCGGGCGACCTGGTGGGGGCGGCGGGGCGGGCGGCACGCTGGCACCTTCTGAGCACTGGTGGGGTGTTCGTGGTGGCCGGTGTGTTGACGCTGTACGCGGTCTCGCCCTATCTGTGGGATGACCCCCTGGCGTTGGGCGAGGCCGTGGGAGTGCTCTCCCAACACCCGTACAGAGGTCTGACCCTCTTCCAGGGCGAGTGGGTACGCTGGCCGGAGCTTCCTGCGGACTACCTTCCGACCTGGATTGTCATCACCACCCCGCCGGGGGTGCTGCTGCTGGGTCTGGTGGGGGCAGTGTCCGTGATGCATCACGGCCTGCGCTCCCCTGGTGCCGTGCCGGGTGACCCCGTCGCCCGCTTCGGGCTGCTGCTCGTCGCCTGTCTGGTGCTCCCGGTCGTCGCCGTCATCGTCGTCAACGTCAACCTCTACGACGGCTGGCGTCAGGTCTACTTTCTGTACGCCCCGGTGTGTCTGCTGGCGGTGTTCGGGCTGCGCTGGCTGGCGGCAGTCTGCCCCCGGCCGGGACTGCGGCCCGGCGTCCACGCGCTGGCCGCGGTGAGCCTGGCCGGGGTAGTCATCGAGATGCTCTCCCTTCATCCGTATCAGCATGTTTATTTCAACGCCGTGGTGGACCGGTGCACGCCCGACTCCCTGGGGACCCGGTATGAGATGGAACGCTGGGGAACCGCGCACCGAGAGGGGTTGGACTATCTCCTCCACCGCTATCCCAGCTCACCAATCTCGCTGGAGATAAGCAGTATGGATCGCCAAACGCGTCGAAACTGGCTCATTCTTCCCAAAGCGGCACGGCGGCACCTCGGCCTCGCCACGCGCGGGGCACCGCCGGGGGACTTTCAGGTGATCAATCACCACCCACACTTGCGGCGCGGCCTCGTCGGCCCTCTCTTCGCGCCTCACCTCTATACCCGCCGGATTTACCACAACCCCATCCTGACGGTGACGGCCCTCAACCCGGCCCGTGTGGACGCGGCCACCACGGCCGCCTATCGGGCCGTGGCCCGGACTGTGACGGCCGGGCCGGCGGTCGGTCGGGCGGGCTTTGCCCTGTATCTGGCGGGCCGGACTTTGATGTGGGTGAAGGCGGCCTGCGGCCCGGCGGACCTGCGCGGGTTCTTCTCGGTGCAGGTCTTCCCGGCGGATGTAGCCGCTCTGCCCCGGCGGCACCGGCAGTGGGGCTTTGAGGGGAGGTACTTCGACTTCAGCCGGTACGGCGTCCGGGTGGACGGCCGGTGTCTGATTCGGCTGCCCTTGCCGGCCTATCCGATCCAGGCCATTGAAGCCAGCCAGGCAGCACCTTCCGGGGACACCGATCTGTGGCGGGTGGGCATTTCCCCGTCGCCTCACGGTGCTACCGCGACCGACCTCATGCGCACGGCCTACCGGGCGGCGGCGTCGGGTACCCCTGTGGCCCGGTCGCACTTTGCCCTGTACCTTGACGGGACCACCTTGACCTACCTGCGGGGCCCCTGTCGCCGGGCGGACACGGCAGCCCACTTCTTTCTGCACATCATACCGCGGGACCCGGCTGTACTTGCTGCGGCCCGCCGCTCCCGAGGCTTTGAGGTGCTTGAGTTCTCTTTCGGGCGGCCCGACCGTCGTGCTCCGCAGATGCACCAGGCGGCGTTCTTCGTCGGCACCTGCCTGGCGTCTATTCGGTTGCCGGCTTACCCCATCGCCGGGCTGCGGACCGGGCAGGGCCGGGGGGCCAAGCCGGTCTGGGAGGTAGAGGTCCGGGTGGAGGTCCGGGCCGCCTCAGCTGGCCCGGGGGAGGCCGAGTGAGCGGTATCCCGGCGTCCCTCCCGAAGTGGGGCCAGAGGGCAGTCGCTGGCGTGTTTGCCCGCGGTACGCTCCTGGCCCTGGCGGTCTTGGCCGTCGTGGGCATGGTTGTCCTTGACGACTACAGCGTAGGGACGGACGAATGGCAGCAGCTCGATATCGGCCATGCGGCGGTCAACTACCTGCTGGGGGACGCCGAGGCCTGGCTGCCCCCGAGTCCTCCCCACAATCGGTTCTACGGCGTTGTCTTCGAGGTGCCGCTGGTGCTCGTTGAGCGGCTGCTGGGCCTCACCGACAGCCGGGCTATCTCCCTGAGTCGCCATCTGCTGACCCACCTCTTCTTTCTGGCCGGTGGCTGCTGCTGTGCCCGGCTGGTGTACCAGCTCTTCCACAGCCGCTGGCTGGCTCTGGTGGCCCTGCTGCTGTTCGTGCTCCAGCCCCGGCTCTACGCCCACTCCTTCGTCAACACCAAGGACATCCCCTTCCTGGTGCTGTTCCTGGGTGCCCTGTTCCTGATTCACCGGGCGTGGCGGCGGGAGAGTCTTGGGGCGTTCGTGCTGTGCGGGGTCGGGGTGGGGGTAGCGACCAACCTGCGCATTATGGGCGTGCTGCTGTTCGTTGTGGTGGTGGTCCTGCGGGCGGGCGACCTGGTGGGGGCGGCGGGGCGGGCCCATGTCTTGAGCACGGGGGCGGTGTTCGTGGTAGCCAGTGTATTGACGCTGTACGCGGTCTCGCCCTATCTGTGGGACGACCCCCTGGCGTTGGGCGAGGCCGTGGCAGTCCTCGCCCAGCACCCGTACAAACCTCTGACCTTCTTCCAGGGCGAGTTGGTACGCTGGCCGGAGCTTCCCGCACACTACCTTCCGACCTGGATCGCCATTACTACCCCGCCGGGGGTGCTGCTGCTGGGTCTGGTGGGGGCGGCGTCCGTGATGCATCGCGGTCTGCGCTCCCCTGGTATTGTGCCGGGTGACCCCGTTGCCCGCTTCGGGCTGCTGCTCGTCGCCTGTCTGATGCTTCCGGTCGTCGCCGTCATCGTTGTCAATGCCAACCTGCACAACGATTGGCGTCACGTCTACTTTCTGTCCGCCCCGGTGTGTCTGCTGGCAGTGTTCGGGCTGCGCTGGCTGGCAGCGGTCTGCCCCCGGCCGGGGCTGCGGCCGGGCGTCCACGCGCTGGCGGCGGTGAGCCTGGCCGGGGTGGTCGTCGAGATGATTTCCATTCATCCTTATCAGCATGTTTATTTCAACGGCCTGGTGGACCGGCGCACGCCCGAATACCTGGGGACCCGGTACGAGATGGACCGCTGGGGAACCGCGTACCGGGAGGGGCTGGAACATCTCCTCCGCCGTTATCCCACCTCACCAATCTCGCTGGAGATAAACGGTATAAGTCATAATGTACACCAAGACCTGATCATTCTTCCCGAAGCGGCACGCCGCCGCCTCGTCCTCGCCGATGCCGGGGTGCCGCCCGGGGACTTTCTGGTGATCGAGGGCCAGTCATCCTTGCGGCGCGACCTCCTCAGCCCCCTCTTCGCGCCCAGCCTCTATATCCGCAAGATTTACCACACGACCCTCTTGACGGTGACGGCCCTTAACCCGGCCCGGGTGGACGCGACCACCACGGCCGCCTATCGGGCCGTGGTCCGGGCCGTGACGGCCGGGCCGCCGGTCGGGCGGGCGGGCTTTGCCCTGTATCTGGACGGCCCGACTTTGATGTGGGTGAAGGCGGCCTGCGGCCCGGCGGACCTGCGCAGGTCCTTTTCGGTGCAGGTCTTCCCGGTGGACCTGGCCGATCTGCCTCGGCGGCGTCGGAAGTGGGGCTTTGAGGGGAGGGCCTTCGACTTCAGCCGGTACGGCGTCCTCGTAGATGGCCGGTGTCTGCTCCGGCTACCCTTGCCGGCCTATCCGATCCGGTCTATTGAAGCCAGCCAACGGGCCGCGGCCCGCGCATCGTCTTCCGAGGACGTGGATATGTGGCGGGTGGTCATCACCCCGTCGCCTCACGGCACCACCGCGACCGACGCCGTGCGCACGGCCTACCAGGCGGCGGTGGCGGGTCCCCCCGTGGCCCGGTCGCACTTTGCCCTGTACTTTGACGGGACCATGTTGACCTACCTGCGGGCCCCGTGTCGCCGGGCGGACACGTCCCCCGGCTTCTTTCTGGACCTCATGTCGCAGGACCCGGCCGTGCTCGCTGCTGCCCACCGGTCCCGGGGCTTTGCGGTACTCAATTTTATGTTCTGGCGGCACCCCCGTCGCACCACACAGGTAGACCAGGCGGCGTTCTTCGCCGGCACCTGTCTGGCGTCCATTCGGCTGCCAGCCTACCCCATTGCCGGGCTGCGGACCGGGCAGGGCCGGGGGGCCGAGCCGGTCTGGGAGGTAGAAGTCCCGGTGGCCGTCCAGGCCGCCTCAGCGGGCCCGGAGGCGGTCGAGTGAGCGGTATCCCGGCGTCCCTCCCGAAGTGGGGCCAGGGAGCAGGCGATGTCGCGCTTGCCCGCGGCACGCTCCTGGCCCTGGCGGTCTTGGCCGTCGTGGGCGTGGCCGTCCTTGACGACTACGGCGTAGGGGGGGACGAGCCAACCCAGCGCGGGATCGGCCATGCGACGGTCAACTACCTGCTGGGGGACGCCTCGGCCCTGCCGCCCCTCGGCGATCCCGTTAACCGGTTCTACGGCGTCGTCTTCGAGGTGCCGCTGGTGCTCGTTGAGCGGCTGCTGGACCTCACCGACAGTCGGGTGGTCTTCCTGAGCCGCCATCTGCTGACCCACCTCTTCTTTCTGGCCGGCGGCTACTGCTGTGCCCGGCTGGTGTACCACCTCTTCCACAGCCGCTGGCTGGCCCTGGTCGCCCTGCTGCTGTTCGTGCTCCATCCCCGGCTCTACGCCCACTCCTTTGTCAACACCAAGGACATCCCCTTCCTGGTGCTGTTCCTGGGTGCCCTGTTCCTGATTCACCGGGCGTGGCGGCGGGAGAGTCTTAGGGCATTCGCACTGTGCGGGGTGGGGGTGGGGGTAGCGACCAACCTGCGTATCATGGGCGTGTCGCTGTTCGTTGTGGTGGTGGTCCTGCGGGCGGGCGACCTGGTGGGGGCGGCGGGGCGGGCGGCGCGCTGGCACATTCTGAGCACGGGGGCGGTGTTCGTGGTGGCCAGCGTATTGACGCTGTACGCGGTCTCGCCCTATCTGTGGGGCGACCCCGTGGCGTTGGGCGAGGCCGTGGCAGTCTTCTCCCGGCATCCGACTCACATTGTGACCCTCTTCCAGGGCGAGGGGGTAGGCTGGCCGCATATTCCCGCGCACTACATTCCAACCTGGATCGCCATTACTACCCCGCCGGGGGTGCTGTTGCTGGGTCTGGTGGGGGCAGTGTCCGTGATGCATCGTGGCCTGCGCTCTCCCGGTGCCGTGCCGGGCGACCCCGTCGCCCGCTTCGGGCTGCTGCTCGTCGCCTGTCTGGTCTTCCCGGTCGTCGCCATCATCGTTGCCAATGCCAACCTGCACAACGACTGGCGTCACGTCTACTTTCTGTCCGCCCCGGTGTGTCTGCTGGCAGTGTTCGGGCTGCGCTGGCTGGCGGCGGTCTGCCCCCGGCCGGGGCTGCGGCCGGGCGTCTACGCGCTGGCCGCAGTGAGCTTGGCCGGGGTGGTCGTCGAGATGATTTCCATTCATCCTTCTCAGCATGTTTATTTCAACGCCCTGGTGGACCGGACCACGCCCGACTCCCTGAGGACCCGGTACGAGATGGACCGCTGGGGAACCGCATACCGGGAGGGGTTGGAACATCTCCTCCACCGCTATCCCACACTACTGGTCTCGCTGGAGACGGCTGTAAGGCCTAGCGGCTACCACATACGCCACAACCGGTCCATTCTGCCCGAAGCCGCGCGCCGCCGCCTTGTTCTCGCCGAGGGCGGGGCACCACCGGGGGACTTTCAGGTGATTGATTACCCACAATACCTGCGGCGCGAATTCGGCGGCCCCTTCTTCGCGCCCCGCCTCTATACCCGCCGGATTTACCACAACCCCATCCTGACGGGGATGGCCCTCAACCTGGCCCAGGTGGACGCGGCCACCACGGCCGCCTATCGGGCCGTAGTCCGGGCCGTGACGGGCGGGCCGCCGGTCGGGCGGGCGGACTTTGGCCTGTATCTGGAGAGCCGGACTTTGATGGGGGTGAAGACGTCCTGCGGCCCAGCGGACCTGCACAGGGGGCGGCCCTTCGTGGTGCGGGTCTTCCCGGTGGATGTGGCCGCTCTGTCCCAGCGGCGTCGGCAGTGGGGCTTTGAGGAGTTGCGTTTCGCCCTTATGCGGTACGGCGTGCGGGTGGACGGGCGGTGTCTGCTCCGGCTGCCCTTGCCAGGCTATCCGCTCCGGGCCATTGAAGTCAGCCAGGTATCACCTTCCGGGGGGACCGAGTTGTGGCGGGTGGTCATCCCTGTGTCGCCGCCCGGGGGCCTCGCGACCGACGCCGTGCGCACGGCCTACCGGGCGACGGTGGCGGGTCCCCCCGTGGCCCGGTCGCATTTCGCTGTGTACCTCGCCGGGACCACGCTGAGCTACCTGCGGGCCCCGTGTCGCCGGACGGACACGGCCCCCGGCTTCTTTCTGCACGTCAGGCCGCGGGACCCGGCCGTGCTCGTGGGGGTCCGCCAATCCGAGGGCTTTCGGGTGCTTGATTTCACGTTCTGGCGGCACCCCGGTCACGCCCCGCAGGTGCAGCAGGCGGCGTACTTCGCTGGCAGGTGTCTGGGGTCCATTCGGCTGCCAGCCTACCCTATCGCTGAGTTGCGGACGGGGCAGGGCCGGGGGGCCGAGCGGGTCTGGGAGGTAGCGGTCCGGGTGGAGGCCCGGGCCGCCTCAGCGGGCCCGGAGGCGGTCGAGTGAGCGGTATCCCGGCGTCCCTCCCGAAGCGGGGCCAGGGAGCAGGCGATGTCGCGCTTGCCCGCGGCACGCTCCTGGCCCTGGCGGTCTTGGCCGGCGTGGGCGTGGCCGTCCTTGACGACTACGGCGTAGGGAGGGACGAGCAAGCCCAGCATTATATCGGCCATGCGGCGGTCGACTACATCCTGGGGGACGGCGAGGGCCTGCTGTCCCTCCATCCTCCCCATAACCGGTTCTATGGTGTCGTCTTCACGGCACCGCTGGTGCTCGTTGAGCGGCTGCTGGGTCTCACCGACAGCCGGGCCATCTACCTGAGCCGCCATCTGCTGACCCACCTCTTCTTTCTGGCCGGCGGCTACTGCTGTGCCCGGCTGGTGTACCACCTCTTCCACAGCCGCTGGCTGGCCCTGGTCGCCCTGCTGCTGTTCGTGCTCCAGCCCCGGCTCTACGCCCACTCCTTCGTCAACACCAAGGACATCCCCTTCCTGGTGCTGTTCCTGGTCGCCCTGTTCCTGATTCACCGGGCGTGGCGGCGGGAGAGTCTTGGGGCGTTCGCACTGTGCGGGGTCGGGGTAGGGGTAGCGACCAACCTGCGTATCATGGGCGTGCTGCTGTTCGTTGTGGTGGTGGTCCTGCGGGCGGGCGACCTGTTCCGGGCACATAGCCGGACGGCGCGCGCGCATGTTCTGAGCGCTGGGGCGGTGTTCGTGGTGGCCAGTGTATTGACGCTGTACGCGGTCTCGCCCTATCTATGGGGTGACCCCCTGGCGTTGGGCGAGGCCGTGGGAGTGCTCTCCCAACACCCGTACAGAGGTCTGACCCTTTTCCAGGGCGAGTGGGTACGCTGGCCGGATATTCCCGCACACTACATTCCGACCTGGATCGCCATTACCACCCCGCCGGGGGTGCTGCTGCTGGGTCTGGTGGGCGCAGTGTCCGTGATGCATCGTGGCCTGCGCTCTCCCGGTGCCGTGCCGGGCGACCCCGTCGCCCGCTTCGGCCTGCTGCTCGTCGCCTGTCTGGTGCTCCCGGTCGTCGCCATCATCGTTGTCAATGCCAATCTCTACAACGGCTGGCGTCATGTCTACTTTCTGTCCGCCCCGGTGTGTCTGCTGGCAGTGTTCGGGCTGCGCTGGCTGGCGGTGGTCTGCCCCCGGCCGAGGCTGCGGCCCGGCGTCTACGCGCTGGCCGCAGCGGGTCTGGCCGGGGTGGTCGTCGCAACGGTTTCCATTCATCCCTACCAGATCGTCTATTTCAACGCCCTGGTGGACCGGCGCACGCCCGACTCCCTGGGGACCCAGTACGATATGGCCCTCTGGGGAACCATATACCGGGAGGGGTTGGAACATGTCCTCCATCACTATCCTACCTCATCAAGCTCGGTGGAGATAAGCGGTCTGGGCCATATACGCTACAACCGGCTCATTCTTCCCAAAGCCGCGCGCCGCCGCCTTGTTCTCGCCGAGGGCGGGGCACCACCGGGGGACTTTCAGGTGATTGATTACTCGCAATACCTGCGACACGAATTCGGCGGCCCCCTCTTCGCGCCCCGCCTCTATACCCGCCAGATGTACCACAACCCCATCCTGACGGTGACGACCCTCAACCTGGCCCGGGTGGACGCGGCCACCACGGCCGCCTATCGGGCCGTAGCCCGGGCCGTGCCGGCCGGGCCGCCGGTCGGGCCGGCGGACTTTGGCCTGTATCTGGAGAGCCCGACTTTGATGTGGGTGAAGACATCCTGCGGCCCGGCGGATATACACAGGGGGTGGCCCTTCGTGGTGCGGGTCTTCCCGGTGGATGTGGCCGCTCTGTCCCAGCGGCGTCGGCAGTGGGGCTTTGAGGAGTTGCGTTTCGCCCTTATGCGGTACGGCGTGCGGGTGGACGGGCGGTGTCTGCTCCGGCTGCCCTTGCCAGGCTATCCGCTCCGGGCCGTTGAAGTCAGCCAGGTGTCACCTTCCGGGGGGACCGAGTTGTGGCGGGTGGTCATCCCTGTGTCGCCGTCGGGGGCCCCGGCGACCGACGCCGTGCGCACGGCCTACCGGGCGACGGTGGCGGGTCCCCCCGTGGCCCGGTCGCACTTCGCCGTGTACCTCGCCGGGACCACGCTGAGCTACCTGCGGGCCCCGTGTCGCCGGACGGACACGGAACCCGGCTTCTTTCTGCATGTCAGGCCGCGGGACCCGGCCGTGCTGGCGGGGGTCCGCCAATCCGAGGGCTTTCGGGTGCTTGATTTCACGTTCTGGCGGCACCCCGGTCACGCCCCGCAGGTGCAGCAGGCGGCGTTGTTCGCTGGCAGGTGTCTGGGGTCCATTCGGCTGCCAGCCTACCGCATCGCTGAGTTGCGGACGGGGCAGGGCCGGGGGGCCGAGCGGGTCTGGGAGGTGGCGGTCCGGGTGGAGGCCCGGGCAGACGAAGCGGGCAGGGAGGCGGTCGAGTGAGCGGTATCCCGGCGTCCTTCCCGAAGTGGGGCCAGAGGGCAGTCGCTGGTGTGTTTACCCGTGGCACGCTCCTGGCCCTGGCGGTCTTGGCCGTCGTGGGCATGGTCGTCCTTGACGACTACGGCGTAGGGGTGGACGAAGTGCCCCAGCGCATTATCGGCCATGCGACGGTCGACTACATGCTGGGAGACGCCGAGGTCCTGCTGCCCTCCCGTCTTCCCTTCTACCGGTTCTACGGCGTCGTCTTCGAGGTGCCGCTGGTGTTCGTTGAGCGGCTGTTGGGTCTCACCGACAGCCGGGCTATCTACCTGAGCCGCCATCTGCTGACCCACCTCTTCTTTCTGGCCGGCGGCTACTGCTGTGCCCGGCTGGTGTACCACCTCTTCCACAGCCGCTGGCTGGCTCTGGTCGCCCTGCTGCTGTTCGTGCTCCAGCCCCGGCTCTACGCCCACTCCTTCGTCAACACCAAGGACATCCCCTTCCTGGTGCTGTTCCTGGGTGCCCTGTTCCTGATTCACCGGGCGTGGCGGCGGGAGAGCCTTGGGGCGTTCGCACTGTGCGGGGTCGGGGTGGGGGTAGCGACCAACCAGCGCATCATGGGCGTGCTGCTGTTCGTGGTGGTGGTGGTCCTGCGGGCGGGCGACCTGGTGGGGGCGGCGGGGCGGGCGGCACGCTGGCACGTTCTGAGCACTGGTGGGGTGTTCGTGGTGGCCAGCGTATTGACGCTGTACGCGGTCTCGCCCTACCTGTGGGGTGACCCCTTGGCGTTGGGCGAGGCCGTGGCAGTCTTCTCCCGGCATCCGGCTCACGTTGTGACCCTCTTCCAGGGCGAACCGGTACGCTGGCCGGATATTCCCGCACACTACCTTCCGACCTGGATCGCCATCACCACCCCGCCGGGCGTGCTGTTGCTGGGTCTGGTGGGGGCAGTGTCCGTGATGCATCGCGGTCTGCGCTCCCCCGGTGCCGTGCCGGGCGACCCCGTCGCCCGCTTCGGGCTGCTGCTCGTCGCCTGTCTGGTGCTCCCGGTCGTCGCCGTCATCGTCGTCAACGCCAACCTCTACAACGACTGGCGTCAGGTCTACTTTCTGTACGCCCCGCTGTGTCTGCTGGCAGTGTTCGGGCTGCGCTGGCTGGCAGCGGTCTGCCCCCGGCCGGGGCTGCGGCCAGGCGTCTATGGGCTGGCCGCAGCGGGTCTGGCCGGGGTGGTTGTCGAACTGCTGGCCCTCCATCCCCACCAGTTCGTCTATTTCAACGCCCTGGTAGACCGGCACACGCCCGACTACCTGCGGACCCAGTACAGCATGAACTACTGGGAAACCGCGCACCGGGGCGGATTGGACTATCTCCTCCATCGCTATCCTACCTCATCGCTCTCGCTGGAGATGAATGGTCTAGGGGCCCAAAACCGGCTCATTCTTCCCGAGGCGGTACGCCGCCGCCTCGTCTTCGACAAGGGCGGGTCATCACCGGGGGACTTTCAGGTGATCGATCACTACGTAGACTTGCGGCGCGGCCTTGATGGCCCCCTCTTCGCGCCCCGCCTCTATACCCGCCGGATTTACCACAACCCCATCCTGACGGTGACGGCCCTCAACCTGGCCCGGGTGGACGCGGCCACCACGGCCGCCTATCGGGCCGTAGCCCGGGCCGTGCCGGCCGGGCCGCCGGTCGGGCCGGCGGACTTTGGCCTGTATCTGGAGAGCCGGACTTTGATGTGGGTGAAGACGTCCTGCGGCCCAGCGGACATACACAGGGGGTGGCCCTTCCTGGTGCGGGTCTTCCCGGTGGATGTGGCCGCTCTGTCCCAGCGGCGTCGGCAGTGGGGCTTTGAGGAGTTGCGTTTCGCCCTTATGCGGTACGGCGTGCGGGTGGACGGGCGGTGTCTGCTCCGGCTGCCCTTGCCAGGCTATCCGCTCCGGGCCGTTGAAGTCAGCCAGGTGTCACCTTCCGGGGGGGCCGAGTTGTGGCGGGTGGTCATCCCTGTGTCGCCGTCGGGGGCCCCCGCGACCGACGCCGTGCGCACGGCCTACCGGGCGACGGTGGCGGGTCCCCCCGTAGCCCGGTCGCATTTCGCTGTGTACCTCGCCGGGACCACGCTGAGCTACCTGCGGGCCCCGTGTCGCCGGACGGACACGGAACCCGGCTTCTTTCTGCACGTCAGGCCGCGGGACCCGGCCGTGCTCGCGGGGGTCCGCCAATCCGAGGGCTTTCGGGTGCTTGATTTCACGTTCTGGCGGCACCCCGGTCACGCCCCGCAGGTGCAGCAGGCGGCGTACTTTGCTGGCAGGTGTCTGGGGTCCATTCGGCTGCCAGCCTACCCCATCGCTGAGTTGCGGACGGGGCAGGGCCGGGGGGCCGAGCGGGTCTGGGAGGTAGCGGTCCGGGTGGAGGCCCGGGCCGCCTCAGCGGGCCCGGAGGCGGTCGAGTGAGCGGTATCCCGGCGTCCCTCCCGAAGTGGGGTCAGGGAGCAGGCGATGTCGCGCTTGCCCGTGGCACGCTCCTGGCCCTGGCGGTCTTGGCCGGCGTGGGCATGGTCGTCCTCGATGACTACGGTGTAGGGGGGGACGAGCAAGCCCAGCATTATATCGGTCATGCGGCGGTCGACTACATCCTGGGGGACGGCGAGGGCCTGCTGTCCCTCCATCCTCCCCATAACCGGTTCTATGGTGTCGTCTTCACGGCACCGCTGGTGCTCGTTGAGCGGCTGCTGGGTCTCACCGACAGCCGGGCCATCTACCTGAGCCGCCATCTGCTGACCCACCTCTTCTTTCTGGCCGGCGGCTACTGCTGTGCCCGGCTGGTGTACCACCTCTTCCACAGCCGCTGGCTGGCCCTGGTGGCCCTGCTGCTGTTCGTGCTCCAGCCCCGGCTCTACGCCCACTCCTTCGTCAACACCAAGGACATCCCCTTCCTGGTGCTGTTCCTGGTCGCCCTGTTCCTGATTCACCGGGCGTGGCGGTGGGAGAGCCTTGGGGCGTTCGCGCTGTGCGGGGTGGGGGTGGGGGTGGCGACCAACCTGCGTATCATGGGCGTGCTGCTGTTCGTTGTGGTGGTGGTCCTGCGGGCGGGCGACCTGTTCCGGGCACATGGCCGGGCGGCGCGCGCGCACGTTCTGAGCACTGGTGGGGTGTTCGTGGTGGCCAGCGTATTGACGCTGTACGCGGTCTCGCCCTATCTGTGGGGTGCCCCCTTGGCGTTGGGCAAGGCCGTAGCAGTCCTCTCCCAGCATCCGACTCACGCCTTGACCCTCTTCCAGGGCGAGTGGGTACGCTGGCCGGATATTCCCGCACACTACATTCCGACCTGGATCGCCATTACCACCCCGCCGGGGGTGCTGCTGCTGGGTCTGGTGGGCGCAGTGTCCGTGATGCATCGTGGCCTGCGCTCTCCCGGTGCCGTGCCGGGCGACCCCGTCGCCCGCTTCGGCCTGCTGCTCGTCGCCTGTCTGGTGCTCCCGGTCGTCGCCATCATCGTTGTCAATGCCAATCTCTACAACGGCTGGCGTCATGTCTACTTTCTGTCCGCCCCGCTGTGTCTGCTGGCGGTGTTCGGGCTGCGCTGGCTGGCGGTGGTCTGCCCCCGGCCGAGGCTGCGGCCAAGTGTCTACGCGCTGGCCGCAGCGGGTCTGGCCGGGGTGGTCGTCGCAACGGTTTCCATTCATCCCTACCAGATCGTCTATTTCAACGCCCTGGTGGACCGGCGCACGCCCGACTCCCTGGGGACCCAGTACGATATGGCCCTCTGGGGAACCATATACCGGGAGGGGTTGGAACATGTCCTCCATCACTATCCTACCTCATCAAGCTCGGTGGAGATAAGCGGTCTGGAGGTCGGCTATATACGCCCCAACCGGTCCATTCTGCCCAAAGCCGCGCGCCGCCGCCTTGTTCTCGCCGAGGGCGGGGCACCACCGGGGGACTTTCAGGTGATTGATTACTCGCAATACCTGCGGCGCGAATTCGGCGGCCCCCTCTTCGCGCCCCGCCTCTATACCCGCCAGATGTACCACAACCCCATCCTGACGGTGACGGCCCTCAACCTGGCCCGGGTGGACGCGGCCACCACGGCCGCCTATCGGGCCGTAGTCCGGGCCGTGACGGGCGGGCCGCCGGTCGGACGGGCGGACTTTGGCCTGTATCTGGAGAGCCGGACTTTGATGTGGGTGAAGACATCCTGCGGCCCAGCGGACCTGCACAGGGGGCGGCCCTTCGTGGTGCGGGTCTTCCCGGTGGATGTGGCCGCTCTGTCCCAGCGGCGTCGGCAGTGGGGCTTTGAGGAGTTGCGTTTCGCCCTTATGCGGTACGGCGTGCAGGTGGACGGGCGGTGTCTGCTCTGGCTGCCCTTGCCAGGCTATCCGCTCCGGGCCATTGAAGTCAGCCAGGTATCACCTTCCGGGGGGACCGAGTTGTGGCGGGTGGTCATCCCTGTGTCGCCGTCGGGGGCCCCGGCGACCGACGCCGTGCGCACGGCCTACCGGGCGACGGTGGCGGGTCCCCCCGTAGCCCGGTCGCATTTCGCTGTGTACCTCGCCGGGACCACGCTGAGCTACCTGCGGGCCCCGTGTCGCCGGACGGACACGGAACCCGGCTTCTTTCTGCACGTCAGGCCGCGGGACCCGGCCGTGCTCGTGGGGGTCCGCCAATCCGAGGGCTTTCGGGTGCTTGATTTCACGTTCTGGCGGCACCCCGGTCACGCCCCGCAGGTGCAGCAGGCGGCGTTGTTCGCTGGCAGGTGTCTGGGGTCCATTCGGCTGCCAGCCTACCCTATCGCTGAGCTGCGGACGGGGCAGGGCCGGGGGGCCGAGCGGGTCTGGGAGGTAGCGGTCCGGGTGGAGGCCCGGGCCGCCTCAGCGGGCCCGGAGGCGGTCGAGTGAGCGGTATCCCGGCGTCCCTCCCGAAGTGGGGCCAGAGGGCAGTCGCTGGTGTGTTTGCCGGCAGCGTGCTCCTGGCCCTGACGGTCTTGGCCGGCGTGGGCATGGTCGTCCTTGACGACTACGGCGTAGGGGTGGACGAAGTGCCCCAGCGCATTATCGGCCATGCGACGGTCGACTACATGCTGGGAGACGCCGCCGCGGCCCTATCGCTCCCCGGCGATCCCGTTGACCGGTTCTACGGCGTCGTCTTCGAGGTGCCGCTGGTGTTCGTTGAGCGGCTGTTGGGTCTCACCGACAGTCGGGCGGTCTTCCTGAGCCGCCATCTGCTGACCCACCTTTTCTTTCTGGCCGGCGGCTACTGCTGTGCCCGGCTGGTGTACCACCTCTTCCACAGCCGCTGGCTGGCCCTGGTCGCCCTGCTGCTGTTCGTGCTCCAGCCCCGGCTCTACGCCCACTCCTTTGTCAACACCAAGGACATCCCCTTCCTGGTGCTGTTCCTGGGTGCCCTGTTTCTGATTCACCGGGCGTGGCGGCGGGAGAGCCTTGGGGCGTTCGCACTGTGTGGGGTGGGGGTGGGGGTAGCGACCAACCTGCGTATCATGGGCGTGCTGCTGTTCGTTGTGGTGGTGGTCCTGCGGGCGGGCGACCTGTTCCGGGCACATGGCCGGACGGCGCGCGCGCATGTTCTGAGCACCGGGGCGGTGTTCGTGGTGGCCAGTGTATTGACGCTGTACGCGGTCTCGCCCTATCTGTGGGATGACCCCTTGGCGTTGGGCAAGGCCGTGGCAGTCTTCTCCCGGTATCCGAATCACACTGTGACCCTCTTCCAGGGCGAACCGGTACGCTGGCCGCATATTCCCGCGCACTACATTCCGACCTGGATCGCCATTACCACCCCGCCGGGGGTGCTGCTGCTAGGTCTGGTGGGGGCAGTGTCCGTGATGCATCGCGGTCTGCGCTCCCCCGGTGCCGTGCCGGGCGACCCCGTCGCCCGCTTCGGGCTGCTGCTCGTCGCCTGTCTGGTGCTCCCGGTCGTCGCCGTCATCGTCGTCAACGCCAACCTCTACAACGACTGGCGTCAGGTCTACTTTCTGTACGCCCCGCTGTGTCTGCTGGCAGTGTTCGGGCTGCGCTGGCTGGCAGCGGTCTGCCCCCGGCCGGGGCTGCGGCCAGGCGTCTATGGGCTGGCCGCAGCGGGTCTGGCCGGGGTGGTTGTCGAACTGCTGGCCCTCCATCCCCATCAGATCGTCTATTTCAACGCCCTGGTTGACCGCCACACGCCCGACTCCCTGGGGACCCAGTACAGCCTGAACCACTGGGGACCCGCGCACCGGGGGGGATTGGACTATCTCCTCCATCGCTATCCTACCTCATCGCTCTCGCTGGGGATGAATGGTCTAGGGGCCCAAAACCGGCTCATTCTTCCCGAGGCGGTACGCCGCCGCCTCGTCTTCGCCAAGGGCGGGTCACCACCGGGGGACTTTCAGGCGATCGATCACCACTCAAAATTGTGGCGCGGCCTCGGTGGCCCCCTCTTCTTCGCGCCCCGCCTCTATACCCACCGGATTTACCACAATACCCTCCTGATGGTGACGGCCCTCAACCTGGCCCGGGTGGACGCGGCCACTACAGCCGCCTATCGGGCCGTAGCCCGGGCCGTGCCGGCCGGGCCGGCGGTCGGGCCGGCGGACTTTGGCCTGTATCTGGAGAGCCGGACTTTGATGTGGGTGAAGACATCCTGCGGCCCGGCGGACATACACAGGGGGTGGCCCTTCGTGGTGCGGGTCTTCCCGGTGGATGTGGCCGCTCTGTCCCAGCGGCGTCGGCAGTGGGGCTTTGAGGAGTTGCGTTTCGCCCTTAGGCGGTACGGCGTGCGGGTGGACGGGCGGTGTCTGCTCCGGCTGCCCTTGCCAGGCTATCCGCTCCGGGCCGTTGAAGTCAGCCAGGTGTCACCTTCCGGGGGGACCGAGTTGTGGCGGGTGGTCATCCCTGTGTCGCCGTCGGGGGCCCCCGCGACTGACGCCGTGCGCACGGCCTACCGGGCGACGGTGGCGGGTCCCCCCGTGGCCCGGTCGCATTTCGCTGTGTACCTCGCCGGGACCACGCTGAGCTACCTGCGGGCCCCGTGTCGCCGGACGGACACGGAACCCGGCTTCTTTCTGCACGTCAGGCCGCGGGACCCGGCCGTGCTCGCGGGGGTCCGCCAATCCGAGGGCTTTCGGGTGCTTGATTTCACGTTCTGGCGGCACCCCGGTCACGCCCCGCAGGTGCAGCAGGCGGCGTTGTTCGCTGGCAGGTGTCTGGGGTCCATTCGGCTGCCAGCCTACCGCATCGCTGAGCTGCGGACGGGGCAGGGCCGGGGGGCCGAGCGGGTCTGGGAGGTAGCGGTCCGGGTGAAGGCCCGGGCCGCCTCAGGGGGCCCGGAGGAGGCTGAGTGATCGGTATCCCGGCGTCCTTCCCGAAGTGGGGCCAGAGGGCAGTCGCGGGTGTGTTTGCCCGCGGCACGCTCCTGGCCCTGGCGGTCTTGGCCGGCGTGGGCGTGGCCGTCCTTGACGACTACGGCGTAGGGATCGACGAGCAATTCCACCGTCACATCGGCCATGCGACGGTTGACTACATGCTGGGGAACACCGAGACCCTGTTGCCTTACAGTCCTCCCTTCCACCGGTTCTACGGCGTTGTCTTCGAGGTACCGCTGGTGCTCGTTGAGCGGCTGCTGGGCCTCACCGACAGCCGGGCGGTCTTCCTGAGCCGCCATCTGCTGACCCACCTCTTCTTTCTGGCCGGCGGCTACTGCTGTGCCCGGCTGGTGTACCACCTCTTCCGCAGCCGCTGGCTGGCTCTGGTGGCCCTGCTGCTGTTCGTGCTCCAGCCCCGGCTCTACGCCCATTCCTTTGTCAACACCAAGGACATCCCCTTCCTGGTGCTGTTCCTGGGTGCCCTGTTCCTGATTCACCGGGCGTGGCAGCGGGAGAGCCTTGGGGCGTTCGCACTGTGCGGGGTCGGGGTGGGGGTAGCGACCAACCTGCGTATCATGGGCGTGTCGCTGTTCGTTGTGGTGGTGGTCCTGCGGGCGGGCGACCTGGCGGGGGCGGCGGGGCGGGCGGCACGCCGGCACATTCTGAGCACTGGTGGGGTGTTCGTGGTGGCCAGCGTATTGACCCTGTACGCGGTCTCGCCCTACCTGTGGGGTGACCCCTTGGCGTTGGGCGAGGCCGTGGCAGTCTTCTCCCAGCATCCGGCTATCATTCCGACCCTCTTCCAGGGCGAGTGGGTACGCTGGCCGGATATTCCCGCGCACTACATTCCGACCTGGATCGCCATTACCACCCCGCCGGGGGTGCTGCTGCTGGGTCTGGTGGGGGCGGCGTCCGTGATGCATCGTGGCCTGCGCTCTCCCGGTGCCGGGCCGGGCGACCCCGTCGCCCGCTTCGGCCTGCTGCTCGTCGCCTGTCTGGTGCTCCCGGTTGTCGCCATCATCGTTGTCAATGCCAATCTCTACAACGACTGGCGTCATGTCTACTTTCTGTACGCCCCGCTGTGTCTGCTGGCAGTGTTCGGGCTGCGCTGGCTGGCGGCGGTCTGCCCCCGGCCGGGGCTGCGGCCGGGCGTCCACGCGCTGGCCGCAGCCGGCTTGGCCGGGGTGGTCGTCGCAACGGTTTCCCTTCATCCCTATCAGCAGGTCTATTTCAACGCCCTGGTGGACCGGCGCACGCCCGACTCCCTGGGGACCCAGTACGATATGGCCCTCTGGGGAACCATATACCGGGAGGGGTTGGAACATGTCCTCCATCGCCATCCTACCTCATCAAGCTCGGTGGAGATAAGCGGTCTGGAGGTCGGCTATATACGCCCCAACCGGTCCATTCTTCCCAAAGCCGCGCGCCGCCGCCTTGTTCTCGCCGAGGGCGGGGCACCACCGGGGGACTTTCAGGTGATCGATTACCCGCAATACCTGCGGCACGAATTCGGCGGCCCCCTCTTCGCGCCCCGCCTCTATACCCGCCAGATGTACCACAACCCCATCTTGACGGTGACGGCCCTCAACCTGGCCCGGGTGGACGCGGCCACCACGGCCGCCTATCGGGCCGTAGCCCGGGCCGTGCCGGCCGGGCCGCCGGTCGGGCCGGCGGACTTTGGCCTGTATCTGGAGAGCCGGACTTTGATGGGGGTGAAGACATCCTGCGGCCCGGCGGATATACACAGGGGATGGCCCTTCGTGGTGCGGGTCTTCCCGGTGGATGTAGCCGCTCTGTCCCAGCGGCGTCGGCAGTGGGGCTTTGAGGAGTTGCGTTTCGCCCTTATGCGGTACGGCGTGCAGGTGGACGGGCGGTGTCTGCTCTGGCTGCCCTTGCCAGGCTATCCGCTCCGGGCCATTGAAGTCAGCCAGGTATCACCTTCCGGGGGGACCGAGTTGTGGCGGGTGGTCATCCCTGTGTCGCCGTCGGGGGCCCCGGCGACCGACGCCGTGCGCACGGCCTACCGGGCGACGGTGGCGGGTCCCCCCGTAGCCCGGTCGCATTTCGCTGTGTACCTCGCCGGGACCACGCTGAGCTACCTGCGGGCCCCGTGTCGCCGGACGGACACGGAACCCGGCTTCTTTCTGCACGTCAGGCCGCGGGACCCGGCCGTGCTGGCGGGGGTCCGCCAATCCGAGGGCTTTCGGGTGCTTGATTTCACGTTCTGGCGGCACCCCGGTCACGCCCCGCAGGTGCAGCAGGCGGCGTTGTTCGCTGGCAGGTGTCTGGGGTCCATTCGGCTGCCAGCCTACCGCATCGCTGAGCTGCGGACGGGGCAGGGCCGGGGGGCCGAGCGGGTCTGGGAGGTAGCGGTCCGGGTGGAGGCCCGGGCCGCCTCAGCGGGCCCGGGGGCGGTCGAGTGATCGGTATCCCGGCGTCCTTCCCGAAGTGGGGTCAGAGGGCAGTCGCGGGTGTGTTTGCCCGCGGCACGCTCCTGGCCCTGGCGGGCTTGGCCGGCGTGGGCATGGTCGTCCTTGACGACTACGGCGTAGGGGTGGACGAAGTGCCCCAGCGCATTATCGGCCATGCGACGGTCGACTACATGCTGGGAGACGCCGCCGCGGCCCTATCGCTCCCCGGCGATCCCATTGACCGGTTCTACGGCGTCGTCTTCGAGGTGCCGCTGGTGTTCGTTGAGCGGCTGTTGGGCCTCACCGACAGCCGGGCTATCCACCTGAGCCGCCATCTGTTGACCCACCTCTTCTTTCTGGCCGGCGGCTACTGCTGTGCCCGGCTGGTGTACCACCTCTTCCACAGCCGCTGGCTGGCCCTGGTCGCCCTGCTGCTGTTCGTGCTCCATCCCCGGCTCTACGCCCACTCCTTTGTCAACACCAAGGACATCCCCTTCCTGGTGATGTTCCTGGGTGCCCTGTTTCTGATTCACCGGGCGTGGCGGCGGGAGAGCCTTGGGGCGTTCGTACTGTGCGGGGTGGGGGTGGGGATAGCGACCAACCTGCGCATCATGGGCGTGCTGCTGTTCGTTGTGGTGGTGGTCCTGCGGGCGGGCGACCTGGTAGGGGCGGCGGGGCGGGCGGCACGCTGGCACATTCTGAGCGCTGGGGCGGTGTTCGTGGCAGTCAGTGTATTGACGCTGTACGCGGTCTCGCCCTACCTGTGGGGTGACCCCGTGGCGTTGGTCGAGGCCGTGGCAGTCTTCTCCCGGTATCCGAATCACGCTGTGACCCTCTTCCAGGGCGAGTGGGTACGCTGGCCGGATATTCCCGCGCACTACATTCCGACCTGGATCGCCATTACCACCCCGCCGGGGGTGCTGTTGCTAGGTCTGGTGGGGGCAGTGTCCGTGATGCATCGCGGTCTGCGCTCCCCCGGTGCCGTGCCGGGCGACCCCGTCGCCCGCTTCGGGCTGCTGCTCGTCGCCTGTCTGGTGCTCCCGGTCGTCGCCGTCATCGTCGTCAACGCCAACCTCTACAACGGCTGGCGTCAGGTCTACTTTCTGTACGCCCCGGTGTGTCTGCTGGCAGTGTTCGGGCTGCGCTGGCTGGCAGCGGTCTGCCCCCGGCCGGGGCTGCGGCCAAGCGTCTATGGGCTGGCCGCAGCGGGTCTGGCCGGGGTGGTCGTCGAACTGCTGGCCCTCCATCCCCATCAGATCGTCTATTTCAACGGCTTGGTTGACCGCCACACGCCTGACTACCTGGGGACCCAGTACAGCCTGAACCACTGGGGACCCGCGCACCGGGGGGGATTGGACTATCTCCTCCATCGCTATCCTACCTCATCGCTCTCGCTGGGGATGAATGGTCTAGGGGCCCAAAACCGGCTCATTCTTCCCGAGGCGGTACGCCGCCGCCTCGTCTTCGCCAAGGGCGGGTCACCACCGGGGGACTTTCAGGCGATCGATCACCACTCAAAATTGTGGCGCGGCCTCGGTGGCCCCCTCTTCTTCGCGCCCCGCCTCTATACCCACCGGATTTACCACAATACCCTCCTGATGGTGACGGCCCTCAACCTGGCCCGGGTGGACGCGGCCACTACAGCCGCCTATCGGGCCGTAGTCCGGGCCGTGCCGGCCGGGCCGCCGGTCGGGCCGGCGGACTTTGGCCTGTATCTGGAGAGCCGGACTTTGATGTGGGTGAAGACATCCTGCGGCCCAGCGGACCTGCACAGGGGGTGGCCCTTCGTGGTGCGAGTCTTCCCGGTGGATGTGGCCGCTCTGTCCCAGCGGCGTCGGCAGTGGGGCTTTGAGGAGTTGCGTTTCGCCCTTATGCGGTACAGCGTGCGGGTGGACGGGCGGTGTCTGCTCCGGCTGCCCTTGCCAGGCTATCCGCTCCGGGCCGTTGAAGTCAGCCAGGTGTCACCTTCCGGGGGGACCGAGTTGTGGCGGGTGGTCATCCCTGTGTCGCCGTCCGGGGCCCCGGCGACCGACGCCGTGCGCACGGCCTACCGGGCGACGGTGGCGGGTCCCCCCGTGGCCCGGTCGCATTTCGCTGTGTACCTCGCCGGGACCACGCTGAGCTACCTGCGGGCCCCGTGTCGCCGGGCGGACACGGCCCCCGGCTTCTTTCTGCACGTCAGGCCGCGGGACCCGGCCGTGCTCGTGGGGGTCCGCCAATCCGAGGGCTTTCGGGTGCTTGATTTCACGTTCTGGCGGCACCCCGGTCACGCCCCGCAGGTGCAGCAGGCGGCGTTGTTCGGTGGCAGGTGTCTGGGGTCCATTCGGCTGCCAGCCTATCCCATCGCTGAGCTGCGGACGGGGCAGGGCCGGGGGGCCGAGCGGGTCTGGGAGGTAGCGGTCCGGGTGGAGGCCCGGGCCGCCTCAGGGGGCCCGGAGGCGGTCGAGTGAGCGGTATCCCGGCGTCCCTCCCGAAGTGGGGTCAGAGGGCAGTCGCGGGTATGTTTGCCCGCGGCACGCTCCTGGCCCTGGCGGTCTTAGCCGCCGTGGGCGTGGCCGTCCTTGACGACTACGGCGTAGGGATGGACGAAGATACCCGGCGCGGACACGGCCACGCGGCGGTCAACTCCATATTAGGGAATGCCGAGACCCTGTGGCCCCCCGGTTTTTCCCACAACCGGTTCTACGGCGTTGTCTTCGAGGTGCCGCTGGTGCTCGTTGAGCGGCTGCTGGGCCTCACCGACAGCCGGGCGGTCTTCCTGAGCCGCCATCTGCTGACCCACCTCTTCTTTCTCGTCGGCGGCTACTGCTGTGCCCGGCTGGTCTCTCACCTCTTCCACAGCCGCTGGCTGGCCCTGGTCGCCCTGCTGCTGTTCGTGCTCCAGCCCCGGCTCTACGCCCACTCCTTCGTCAACACCAAGGACATCCCCTTCCTGGTGCTGTTCCTGTTGGTCCTGTTCCTGATTCACCGGGCGTGGCGGCGGGAGAGCCTTGGGGCGTTCGCACTGTGCGGGGTGGGGGTGGGGGTAGCGACCAACCTGCGCATCATGGGCGTGCTGCTGTTCGTGGTGGTGGTGGTCCTGCGGGCGGGCGACCTGGTGGGGGCGGCGGGGCGGGCGGCACGCTGGCACGTTCTGAGCACGGGGGCGGTGTTCGTGGTGGCCAGCGTATTGACGCTGTACGCGGTTTCGCCCTACCTGTGGGATGACCCCCTGGCGTTGGGCGAGGCCGTGGCAGTCCTCTCCCAGCACCCGATTCACGCTGTGACCCTCTTCCAGGGCGAGTGGATACGCTGGCCGCATATTCCCGCGCACTACATTCCAACCTGGATCGCCATTACCACCCCGCCGGGGGTGCTGCTGCTGGGTCTGGTGGGGGCAGTGTCCGTGATACATCGTGGCCTGCGCTCTCCCGGTGCCGGGCCGGGCGACCCCGTCGCCCGCTTCGGCCTGCTGCTCGTCGCCTGTCTGGTCCTCCCGGTCGTCGCCATCATCGTTGTCAACGCCAATCTCTACAACGACTGGCGTCACGTCTACTTTCTGTCCGCCCCGCTGTGTCTGCTGGCGGTGTTCGGGCTGCGCTGGCTGGCAGCGGTCTGCCCCCGGCCGGGGCTGCGGCCGGGCGTCCACGCGCTGGCCGCAGTGAGCCTGGCCGGGGTGGTCGTCGCAACGGTTTCCCTTCATCCCTATCAGCAGGTTTATTTCAACGCCCTGGTGGACCGGCGCACGCCCGGCTCCCTGGGGACCCAGTATCAGATGGACTTCTGGGGAGCCATATACCGGGAGGGGTTGGAACATCTCCTCCATCGCTATCCCACCGCCTCACCGCGGTCGCTGAAAATAGGCGGTCCGAAGACCTTTCATACCCGCCGAAACCAGCTCATTCTTCCCGGAGCGGTGCGCGACCGCTTCTCCTCCATCGCCCTGGGGGACTTTCAGGGGGACTTTCATTTGTTCGATTACCCCACATACTTGCGGTTCGGCCCCTCCTTCGTGCCTCGCCTCCATACCCGCCAAGTTTACCACAACACCATCCTGGCGGTGACAGCCCTCAACCCGGCCCGGGTTGACGCGGCCACCACAGCCGCCTATCGGGCCGTGGCCCGGGCCGGGCTGGCCAGCCAGCCGGGCTTGGCCATCTATCTCGATGGCCGGACCCTGACCTGGATGAAGACGGCCTGTGGCCCGGCGGACCGGGCCGGGGGCTTCTTCTCGGCGCAGGTCTGGCTGGCAGACATACCCGATCCGCCGTACCAGAGGCGGGATGTTGAGAATCTGTTCTTCGATTTTCGCCGGCACGGCGTCCAGGTTGACGGGCGGTGTCTGTTCCGGCTGCCCTTGCCCGCCCATCCGCTCCGGGCCATTGAAGCCAGCGGGGCCAATCTGGGGCGGGTGGTCATCCCCCCGTCGCCTCACGGTGTCACCGTCACCGACGTTATGCAGGCGGTCTATCGGGCGGCGGTGACGGCTCCCCCCGTGGCCCGGTCGCACTTTGCCCTCGCCCTCAACGGGACCACGCTGACCTACCTGCGGGTGCCGTGTCGCCCGGCAGATACGGAACACAGCTTCTTTCTGGAGATCATGCCCCGGGACCCGGCCGTGCTCGCCGCGGCCCACCGGTCCCGGGGCTTTGACCGGTTCAGATTCTACTTCTGGCGGCCCCACCCTGGCCGCCCGCAGGTAGACCTGGTGGCGGCCTTTGCTGGCACCTGTCTGGCGTCTATCCGGCTGCCGGTCTACCCCATTGCCGGGCTGCGGACCGGGCAGGGCCGGCGGGCCGAGCCGCTCTGGGAGGTGGAAGTCCCGGTGGCCTCTCCGGCCGCCTCAGCTGGTCCGGGGGCGGTCGAGTGAGCGGTAGCCCGGCGTCCCTCCCGAAGCGGGGCCAGGGAGCAGGCGATGTCGCGCTTGCCCGCGGCACGCTCCTGGCCCTGGCGGTCTTGGCCGGCGTGGGCGTAGTTGTCCTTGACGACTACGACGTATGGATCGATGAGCCAATCCAGCGCCGGATCGGCCATGCGACGGTTGACTACCTGCTGGGGGACACCGAGACCCTGTTGCCCTCCATTCTTCCCTTCCACCGGTTCTACGGCGTTGTCTTCGAGGTGCCGCTGGTACTCGTTGAGCGGCTGCTGGGCCTCACCGACAGCCGGGCCATCTCCCTGAGCCGCCATCTGCTGACCCACCTCTTCTTTCTGGCCGGCGGCTACTGCTGTGCCCGGCTGGTGTACCACCTCTTCCATAGCCGCTGGCTGGCTCTGGTGGCCCTGCTGCTGTTCGTGCTCCAGCCCCGGCTCTACGCCCACTCCTTTGTCAACACCAAGGACATCCCCTTCCTGGTGCTGTTCCTGGGTGCCCTGTTCCTGATTCACCGGGCGTGGCGGCGGGAGAGTCTTGGGGCGTTCGTGCTGTGCGGGGTGGGGGTAGCGACCAACCTGCGCATCATGGGTGTGCTGCTGTTCGCCGTGGTAGTGATCCTGCGGGCGGGCGACCTGGTGGGGGCGGCGGGGCGGGCGGCACGCTGGCACGTTCTGAGCACTGGGGCGGTGTTCGTGGTGGCCAGTGTATTGACGCTGTACGCGGTTTCGCCCTATCTGTGGGACGACCCCCTGGCGTTGGGCGAGGCCGTGGGAGTGCTCTCCCAACACCCGTACAAAGCTCTGAGCTTGTTCCAGGGCGAGTTGGTACGCTGGCCGGAGCTTCCCGCGCATTACCTTCCGACCTGGATCGCCATTACTACCCCGCCGGGGGTGCTGCTGCTGGGTCTGGTGGGGGCAGTGTCCGTGATACATGGTGATCGATTACCAGCAATACCTGCGGCGCGAATTCGGCGGCCCCCTTTTCGCGCCCCTCCTCTATACCCGCCAGATGTACCACAACCCCATCCTGACGGTGACGGCCCTCAACCCGACTCGGGTGGACGCGGCCACTACAGCCGCCTATCGGGCCGTAGCCCGGGCTGTGCCGGCCGGGCCGGCGGGCGGACTTTGCCCTGTATCTGGAGAGCCGGACTTTGATGGGGGTGAAGACGTCCTGCGGCCCAGCGGACCTGCACAGGGAGCGGCCCTTCGTGGTGCGGGTCTTCCCGGTGGATGTGGCCGCTCTGTCCCAGCGGCGTCGGCAGTGGGGCTTTGAGGAGTTGCGTTTCGCCCTTAGGCGGTACGGCGTGCGGGTGGACAGGCGGTGTCTGCTCCGGCTGCCCTTGCCAGGCTATCCGCTCCGGGCCATTGAAGTCAGCCAGGTATCACCTTCCGGGGGGACCGAGTTGTGGCGGGTGGTCATCCCTGTGTCGCCGTCCGGGGCCCCGGCGACCGACGCCGTGCGCACGGCCTACCGGGCGACGGTGGCGGGTCCCCCCGTGGCCCGGTCGCATTTCGCTGTGTACCTGGCCGGGACCACGCTGAGCTACCTGCGGGCCCCGTGTCGCCGGACGGACACGGAACCCGGCTTCTTTCTGCACGTCAGGCCGCGGGACCCGGCCGTGCTCGTGGGGGTCCGCCAATCCGAGGGCTTTCGGGTGCTTGATTTCACGTTCTGGCGGCACCCCGGTCACGCCCCGCAGGTGCAGCAGGCGGCGTTGTTCGCTGGCAGGTGTCTGGGGTCCATTCGGCTGCCAGCCTACCCCATCGCTGAGCTGTGGACCGGGCAGGGCCGGGGGGCCGAGCGGGTCTGGGAGGTGGCGGTCCGGGTGGAGGCCCGGGCCGCCTCAGCGGGCCCGGAGGCGGTCGAGTGAGCGGTATCCCGTCGTCCCTCCCGAAGTGGGGCCAGGGAGCAGGCGATGTCGCGCTTGCCCGTGGCACGCTCCTGGCCCTGGCGGTCTTGGCCGTCGTGGGCGTGGCCATCCTTGACGACTACGGTGTAGGGGGGGACGAGCGGACCCAGCGCGGGATCGGTCATGCGACGGTCAACTACCTGCTGGGGGACGCCTCGGCCCTGCCACCCCCCGGCGATCCCGTTGACCGGTTCTACGGCGTCGTCTTTGAGGTGCCGCTGGTGTTCGTTGAGCGGCTGTTGGGTCTCACCGACAGTCGGGCGGTCTTCCTGAGCCGCCATCTGCTGACCCACCTCTTCTTTCTGGCCGGTGGCTGCTGCTGTGCCCGGCTGGTGTACCACCTCTTCCACAGCCGCTGGCTGGCCCTGGTCGCCCTGCTGGCGTTCGTGCTCCATCCCCGGCTCTACGCCCACTCCTTCGTCAACACCAAGGACATCCCCTTCCTGGTGCTGTTCCTGGGTGCCCTGTTCCTGATTCACCGGGCGTGGCGGCGGGAGAGTCTTGGGGCGTTCGCACTGTGTGGGGTGGGGGTGGGGGTAGCGACCAACCTGCGCATCATGGGCGTGCTGCTGTTCGTTGTGGTGGTGGTCCTGCGGGCGGGCGACCTGGTGGGGGCGGCGGGGCGAGCGGCGCGCTGGCACATTCTGAGCACTGGGGCGGTGTTCGTGGTGGCCAGTGTGTTGACGCTGTACGCGGTCTCGCCCTATCTGTGGGATGACCCCCTGGCGTTGGGCGAGGCCGTGGCAGTCTTCTCCCGGCATCCGACTCACGTTGTGACCCTCTTCCAGGGCGAACCGGTACGCTGGCCGCATATTCCCGCGCACTACATTCCGACCTGGATTGCCACTACCACCCCGCCGGGGGTGCTGCTGCTGGGTCTGGTGGGGACAGTGTCCGTGATGCATCGCGGTTTGATCTCCCCCGGCACCGTGCCGGGCGACCCCGTCGCCCGCTTCGGGCTGCTGCTCGTCGCCTGTCTGGTGCTCCCGGTCGTCGCCGTCATCGTCGTCAACGCCAACCTCTACGACGGCTGGCGTCAGGTCTACTTTCTGTCCGCCCCGGTGTGTCTGTTGGCGGTGTTCGGGCTGCGCTGGCTGGCAGCGGTCTGCCCCCGGCCGGGGCTGCGGCCCGGCGTCTACGCGCTGGCCGCAGCGGGCCTGGCCGGGGTGATCGTCGAACTGCTGGCCCTTCATCCTCACCAGTTCGTCTATTTCAACGCCCTGGTGGACCGGCGCACGCCCGAATACCTGCGGACCCAGTACAGCCTGGACTACTTGGGAACCACACACCGGGAGGGATTGGACTATCTCCTTCGCCGTTATCCCAGCTCACCGATCCCGGTGGAGATAAGCAGTATGGATCGCCAGGCGCGCCGCAACCGGCTCCTTCTTCCCAAAATGGCACGCCGCCGCCTTGTCCTCGCCGAGGGCGGGGCACCGCCGGGGGACTTTCAGGTGCTCAATTATCGCTCACACTTGCGGCTCGGCCTCGGCGGTCCCCCCTTCGCGCCTCGCCTCTATACCCGCCGGATGTACCACAACACCATTCTGACGGTGACGGCCCTCAACCCGACTCGGGTGGACGCGGCCACCGTGGCCGCCTATCGGGCCATGGTCCGGGCCGTGACGGGCGGGCCGCCGGGCGGGCGGGCGGGCTTTGCCCTGTATCTGGAGAGCCGGACCTTGACATGGGTGAAGGCGGCCTGCGGCCCGGCGGACCTGCGCGGGTTCTTCTCGGTGCGGGTCTTTCCGGTGGATGTGGCCGACCTGCCCCGGCGGCGGCGGCAGTGGGGCTTTGAGGGGAGGTACTTCGACTTCAGCCGGTACGGCGTGCGGGTGGACGGGCGGTGTGTGCTCCGGCTGCCCTTGCCAGCCTACCCGCTCCGGGCCATTGAAGCCAGCCAAGTGCCGCCTTCCGGGGGCACCGATCTGTGGCGGGTAGCCATCCCCCCATCGCCTCCCGCTGCCAGCGCGACCGACCTGGTGCGCACGGCCTACCGGGCAGCGGTAGCGGGTCCCCCCGTGGCCCGGTCACACTTTGCCCTGTACCTCGCCGGGACCACGCTGACCTACCTGCGGGTGCCGTGTCGCCGGGCGGACACCGTGCCCGGCTTCTTTCTGCACATCATGCCATGGGACCGGGCTGTGCTCGCTGCGGCCCGCCGGACCCGGGGCTTTGAGGTGCTTGATTTCGCGTTCTGGCGGAACTCGCGTCGTACCCCGCAGGTAGACCAAGCGGCGTTCTTCGCCGGCACCTGTCTGGCGTCCATTCGGCTGCCAGCCTACCGCATCGCCGGGCTGCGGACCGGGCAGGGCCGGGGGGCCGAGCCGGTCTGGGAGGTAGAGGTCCGGGTGGAGGACCGGGCCGCCTCAGCTGGCCCGGGGGCGGTCGAGTGAGCGGTATCCCGGCGTCCCCCCCGAAGCGGGGCCAGAGGGCAGTCGCTGGCGTGTTTGCCGGCAGCGTGCTCCTGGCCCTGGCGGTCTTGGCCGGCGTGGGCATGGTCGTCCTTGATGACTACGGCATAACGATGGACGAGCCAACCCAGTACTACATCGGCCATGCGACGGTCAACTACATGCTGCGAGACGCCGAGGTCCTGCTGCCCTCCCGTCCTCCCTCTGACCGGTTCTACGGCGTTGTCTTCGAGGTGCCGCTGGTGCTCGTTGAGCGGCTGCTGGGCCTCACCGACAGCCGGGCGGTCTTCCTGAGCCGCCGTCTGCTGACCCACCTCTTCTTTCTGGCCGGCGGCTACTGCTGTGCCCGGCTGGTCTCTCACCTCTTCCACAGCCGCTGGCTGGCCCTGGTCGCCCTGCTGCTGTTCGTGCTCCAGCCCCGGCTCTACGCCCACTCCTTCGTCAACACCAAGGACATCCCCTTCCTGGTGCTGTTCCTGGGGGCCCTGTTCCTGATTCACCGGGCGTGGCGGCGGGAGAGCCTTGGGGCGTTCGCACTGTGCGGGGTGGGGGTAGGGGTGGCGACCAACCAGCGCATCATGGGCGTACTGCTGTTCGCTGTGGTGGTGGTCCTGCGGGCGGGCGACCTGGTGGGGGCGGCGGGGCGGGCGGCACGCTGGCACGTTCTGAGCACGGGGGCGGTGTTCGTGGTGGCCAGCGTATTGACGCTGTACGCGGTTTCGCCCTACCTGTGGGATGACCCCCTGGCGTTGGGCGAGGCCGTGGCAGTCCTCTCCCAGCACCCGATTCACGCTGTGACCCTCTTCCAGGGCGAGTGGATACGCTGGCCGCATATTCCCGCGCACTACATTCCAACCTGGATCGCCATTACCACCCCGCCGGGGGTGCTGCTGCTGGGTCTGGTGGGGGCAGTGTCCGTGATACATCGTGGCCTGCGCTCTCCCGGTGCCGGGCCGGGCGACCCCGTCGCCCGCTTCGGGCTGCTGCTCGTCGCCTGTCTGGTGCTCCCGGTCGTCGCCGTCATCGTTGTCAACGCCAACCTCTACAACAACTGGCGTCAGGTCTACTTTCTGTACGCCCCGCTGTGTCTGCTGGCGGTGTTCGGGCTGCGCTGGCTGGCAGCGGTCTGCCCCCGGCCGGGGCTGCGGCCGGGCGTCCACGCGCTGGCCGCAGCGGGTCTGGCCGGGGTGGTCGTCGCAACGGTTTCCATTCATCCCTATCAGCAGGTCTATTTCAACGCCCTGGTGGACCGGCGCACGCCCGGCTCCCTGGGGACCCAGTACCAGATGGACTCCTGGGGAGCCATATACCGGGAGGGGTTGGAATATCTCCTCCACCGCTATCCCACACCACTGATCTCGCTGGAGATGGACAGTCACCGTAGCAGTTATATACGCCAGAACCGGCTCATTCTTCCCAAAGCGGCGCGCCGCCGCCTCTCCTTCACCGAGGTGCCTAAGGAAAAGATACTGCTGGAGGGCTTTCAGATACTTGATTACTACCCCCATACTTGCGGTTCAGCCTCCACTTCGCGCCTTTGCCTCCATACCCGCCAAGTTTACCACAACACCATCCTGGCGGTGACAGCCCTCAACCCGGCCCGGGTTGACGCGGCCACCACAGCCGCCTATCGGGCCGTGGCCCGGGCCGAGCCGGTCAGCCGGCCGGGCTTTACCCTCTATCTCGATGGCCGGACCCTGACCGGGATGAAGACGGCCTGCCGCCCGGCGGACCGGGCCAAGCGCTTCTTCTCGGCGCAGGTCTGGCTGGCAGACATACCCGATCCGCCGCACCAGAGGCCGGATGTTGAGAATCTGTTCTTCAATTTTCGCCGGCACGGCGTCCAGGTTGACGGGCGGTGTCTGTTCCGGCTGCCCTTGCCCGCCCATCCGCTCCGGGCCATCAAAGCCAGCGGGGCCAATCTGGGGCAGGTGGTCATCCCCCCGTCGCCTCACGGTGTCATCGTCACCGACGTTATGCAGGCGGCCTACCGGGCGGCGGTGACGGCTCCCCCCGTGGCCCGGTCGCACTTTGCCCTCGCCCTCAACGGGACCACGCTGACCTACCTGCGGGTGCCCTGTCGCCCGGCGGATACGGAACACAGCTTCTTTCTGGAGATCATGCCCCGGGACCCGGCCGTGCTCGCCGCGGCCCACCGGTCCCGGGGCTTTGACCGGTTCAGATTCTACTTCTGGCGGCCCCACCCTGGCCGCCCGCAGGTAGACCTGGTGGCGGCCTTTGCTGGCACCTGTCTGGCGTCTATCCGGCTGCCAGCCTACCCCATTGCCGGGCTGCGGACCGGGCAGGGCCGGCGGGCCGAGCCGCTCTGGGAGGTGGAAGTCCCGGTGGCCTCTCCGGCCGCCTCAGCTGGTCCGGGGGCGGTCGAGTGAGCGGTAGCCCGCTGTCCCTCCCGAAGTGGGGTCAGAGGGCAGTCGCTGGCGTGTTTGCCGGCAGCGTGCTCCTGGCCCTGGCGGTCTTGGCCGGCGTGGGCGTAGTTGTCCTTGATGACTACGGCATAGGGGCGGACGAGCAAGCCCAGCATTATATCGGCCATGCGGCGGTCAACTACATCCTGGGGGACGGCGAGGTCCTGCTGTCCCTCCATCCTCCCCATAACCGGTTCTATGGTGTCGTCTTCGCGGCACCGCTGGTACTCGTTGAGCGGCTGCTGGGCCTCACCGACAGCCGGGCCATCTTCCTGAGCCGCCATCTGCTGACCCACCTCTTCTTTCTGGCCGGTGGCTGCTGCTGTGCCCGGCTGGTGTACCACCTCTTCCACAGCCGCTGGCTGGCCCTGGTCGCCCTGCTGCTGTTCGTACTCCAGCCCCGGCTTTACGCCCACTCCTTTGTCAACACCAAGGACATCCCCTTCCTGGTGCTGTTCCTGGGTGCCCTGTTCCTGATTCACCGGGCGTGGCGGCGGGAGAGCCTTGGGGCGTTCGCACTGTGCGGGGTCGGGGTGGGGGTAGCGACCAACCTGCGCATCATGGGCGTGCTGCTGTTCGCTATGGTGGTGGTCCTGCGGGCGGGCGACCTGGTGGGGGCGGCGGGGCGGGCGGCGCGCTGGCATGTCTTGAGCACTGGTGGGGTGTTCGTGGTGGCCAGTGTCTTGACGCTGTACGCGGTCTCGCCCTACCTGTGGGGGGACCCCTTGGCGTTGGGCGAGGTCGTGGCAGTCCTCTCCCGGCATCCCTCTCGCCTTGTGACCCTCTTCCAGGGCGAGTTGGTGCGCTGGCCTGATATTCCCGCGGACTACCTTCCGACCTGGATCGCCATCACCACCCCGCCGGGGGTGCTGTTGCTGAGTCTAGTGGGGGCAGTGTCCGTGATGCATCGCAGCCTGCGCTCCCCCGGCACCGTGCTGGGCGACCCCGTCGCCCGCTTCGGCCTGCTGCTCGTCGCCTGTCTGGTGCTCCCGGTCGTCGCCGTCCTCGTTGTCAACGCCAATCTCTACAACGGCTGGCGTCAGGTCTACTTTCTGTACGCCCCGGTGTGTCTGCTGGCGGTGTTCGGGCTGCGCTGGCTGGCGGCGGTCTGTCGCTGGGCTGTGTTGCGGCAGGTCGTGTACGCGCTGGCGGCGGCGAGCCTGGCCGGGGTGGTCGTCGAGATGCTCTCCCTTCATCCGTATCAGCAGGTCTATTTCAACGCCCTGGTGGACCGGACCACGCCCGACTACCTGGGGACCCAGTACACCATGGACTACTCGGGAACCACACAGCGGGAGGGGTTGGACTATCTCCTCCACCGCGATCCTACCTCACCGGGTTCGGTGGAGATAAGCAGTATGGATCGTCAGGTGCGCCGCAACCGGATCATTTTTCCCGAGGTGGCGCGCCGCCGTCTCGTCCTCGCCGAGGGCGGGGTACCGGCGGGAGACTTTCAGGTTATCGATCACTATTCATACATACGGCTCGGCCTCGGCGGTCCCCTCTTCGCGCCCCGCCTCTATACCCGCCAGATTTACCACAACACCGTCCTGACAGTGACGGCCCTCACTCCGGCCCGGGTTGACGCGGCCACCAGGGCCGCCTATCGGGCCGTGGTCCGGGCCGTGACGGGCGGGCCGCCGGTCGGGCGAGCGGACTTTGCCCTGTACCTGGATGGCCCGACCCTGATGTGGGTGAAGGCGGCCTGCAGCCCGGCGGACATACGCGGGTTCTTCTCGGCGAGCGTCTTCCCGGTGGATGTGGCCGACCTGCCCCGGCGGCGTCGGCAGTGGGGCTTTGAGGGGAGGTACTTCGACTTTGGTCGGTATGGCGTCCGGGTGGACGGGCGGTGTCTGCTCCGGCTGCCCTTGCCGGCCTATCCGATCCGAGCCGTTGAAGCCAGCCAGGTAGCACCTTCCGGGGGTACCGATCTGTGGCGGGTAGCCATCCCCTTGTCGCCTCCCGGCACCCCCGGGACCGACTTGGTGCGCACGGCCTACCGGGCGGCAGTAGTGGGTCCCTCGGTGGCCCGGTCACACTTTGCCCTCTACTTCAATGGGAGTACGTTGACCTACCTGCGGGCCCCGTGTCGCCGGGCGGATACGGTGCCTCGCTTCTTTTTGCACGTCATTCCGCAGGATTGGGCCGTGCTCGCTCTGGACCGCCGGGCACCGGGCTTTGATGTGCTTGATTTCGAGTTCTGGTGGCACCCCCGCCGTACCCCACAGGTGCAACAGACGGCGTTCTTTGACGGCACCTGTCTGGCGTCCATTCGGCTGCCGGCTTACCCCATCGCCGGGCTGCGGGCCGGGCAGGGCCGGGGGGTCAAGCCGGTCTGGGAGGTAGAGGTCCCGGTAGACACCTGGGCAGAGGAAGCCGGCCAGGAGGAGGCCGGCCCGGAGGAGGCCGAGTGAGCGGTATCCCGTCCTCCCTCCCGAAGTGGGGCCAGAGAGCAGTCGCTGGCGTGTTTACCCGCAGTGCGCCCCTGGCCCTGGCGGGCTTGGCCGCCGTGGGCGTGGCTGTCCTCGACGACTATGGCGTAGGAGCAGACGAACAAATCCTGCGTCACATTGGCCATGCGACGGTCAACTACCTGCTGGGGACCGCCGAGACCCTGCTGCCCTCCATTCTTCCCCCCCTCCGGTTCTACGGCGTCGTCTTCGAGGTGCCGCTGGTGTTCGTCGAGTGGCTGCTGGGTCTCACCGACAGCCGGGCCATCTATCTGAGCCGCCATCTGCTGACCCACCTCTTTTTTCTGACTGGCGGCTACTGCTGTGCCCGGCTGGTGTATCATCTCTTCCACAGCCGCCGGCTGGCCCTGGGTGGCCCTGCTGCTGTTCGTGCTCCATCCCCGGCTCTACGCTCACTCCTTTGTCGACACCAAGGACATCCCCTTCGTAGTCCTGTTCATGCTCGCCCTGGCCCTGATTCACCGGGCTTGGCGGCGGGGAGAGTCTCGGGGCGTTCGCACTGTGCGGGGTAGGGGTGGGGGTGGCGACCAACCTGCGCATCATGGGCGTGCTGCTGTTCGCTATGGTGGTGGTCCCTGCGGGCGGGCGACTTGGTGGGGGTGGCGGGGCGGGCGGCACGCCGGCACGTTCTGAGCACTGGTGGGGTGTTCGTGGTGGCCAGTGTCTTGACGCTGTACGCACTCTCGCCCTATCTGTGGGGTGACCCCGTGGCGTTGGGCGAGGCCGTGGCAGTCCTCTCCCAGCACCCGATTCACGCTGTGACCCTCTTCCAGGGCGAGCCGTTGCGCTGGCCTGATATTCCTGCGGACTACCTTCCGACCTGGATCGCCATCACTACCCCGCCGGGGGTGCTGCTGCTGGGTCTGGTGGGGGCAGTGTCCGTGATGCATCGCGGTTTGATCTCCCCCGGCACCGTGCTGGGCGACCCCGTCGCCCGCTTCGGGCTGTTGCTCGTCGCCTGTCTGGTGCTCCCGGTTGTCGCCGTCCTCGTCGTTAATGCCAACCTCTACGACGGCTGGCGTCAGGTCTACTTTTCTGTACGCCCCGGTGTGTCTGCTGGCGGTGTTCGGGCTGCGCTGGCTGGCGGCGGTCTGTCGCTGGGCTGTGTTGCAGCAGGGCGTGTACGTGCTGGCGGCGGTGAGCCTGGCCGGGGGTGGTCGTCGAGATGCTCTCTATTCATCCGTATCAGCATATCTATTTCAACGCCCTGGTGGACCGGAGTACGCCCGACTATCTAGGGACCCAGTACATCCTGGACTACTCGGGAACCACGCACCGGGAGGGGTTGGAACATCTTCTCCACCGCTATCCCACCTCACCGATCCCGGTGGAGATAAGCAGTATGGATCGCCAGGTGCGCCGCAACCGGCTCCTTCTTCCCAAAATGGCACGCCGCCGCCTCGTCCTCGCCGAGGGCGAGGTGCCAGCAGGGGACTTTCAGGTGCTCAATCACCGCTCACACTTGCAGCTCGGCCTCGGCGGTCCCCTCTTCGCGCCCAGTCTCTATACCCGCAAGATTTACCACACCACCGTCCTGACGGTGACGGCCCTCACCCTGGCCCGGGTTGACGGCGGCCACCACGGCCGCCTATCGGGCCGTGGTTCCGGGCTGTGACGGCTGGGCCGTTGGTCGGTCGGTCGGGCTTTGACCTGTATCTGGAAGGCCAGACCCTGACATGGGCGAAGGCGGCATGTGGTCCGGCGGACCTGCGCGGGTTCTTCTCGGTGCGGGTCTTCCCGGTAGACATGACCGATCTGCCTCGGCGGCACCGGCAGTGGGGCTTCGAGGGGAGGTACTTCGACTTTGGCCGGTACGGCGTCCTGGTGGACGGCCAGTGTCTGATCCGACTTCCCTTGCCGGCCTATCCGACCCGGACCATTGAAGTCAGCCAAGTGGCACCTTCCGGGGGTGCCGCTCTGTGGCGGGTGGCCATCCCTCCGCCGTCTCCCGGTACCCCCGCGACCGACGCCGTGCGCACAGCCTACCGGGCGGCGGTGGCGGGCACCCCGGTGGCCCGGTCGCACTTTGCCCTGTACCTCGACGGGACCACGTTGACCTACCTGCGGGGCCCCTGTCGCCGGGCGGACACGGAACCCGGCTTCTTTCTGCACATCATGCCGTGGGACCGGGATGTGCTCGCTGTGGCCAGCCGGCCCCAAGGCTTTGAGGTGCTTGATTTCACATTCCGGGGAGACTCCCGTCGCATCCCGCAGGTACACCAGGCGGCATTCTTCGCCGGCACCTGTCTGGCGTCTATTCGGCTGCCGGTTTACCCCATCGCCGGGCTGCGGACCGGGCAGGGCCAGAGGGCCGAGCCGGTCTGGGAAGTAGAGGTCCCGGTAGCCGTCCAGGCCGCCTCAGCCGGCCAGGAGGAGGCCGAGTGAGCGGTATCCCGCTGTCCCTCCCGAAGTGGGGCCAGAGAGCAGGCGCTGGTGTGTTTGCCCGCAGCACGCTCCTGGCCCTGGCGGGCTTGGCCGGCGTGGGCATGGTCGTCCTTGACGACTACGGCGTAGGGCTGGACGAGCAAATCCAGCGTCACATCGGCCATGCGACGGTCAACTATGTGCTGGGGACCGCCGAGACCCTGCTGCCTTCCATTCTTCCCTACCATCGGTTCTACGGCGTCGTCTTTGAAGTGCCGCTGGTGCTCGTTGAGCGGCTGCTGGGCCTCACCGACAGCCGGGCCATCTACCTGAGCCGTCATCTGCTGACCCACCTCTTCTTTCTGGCCGGTGGCTACTGCTGTGCCCGGCTGGTGTACCACCTCTTCCACAGCCGCTGGCTGGCCCTGGTGGCCCTGCTGCTGTTCGTGCTCCAGCCCCGGCTCTACGCCCACTCCTTCGTCAACACCAAGGACATCCCCTTCCTGGTGCTGTTCCTGGGTGCCCTGTTCCTGATTCACCGGGCGTGGCGGCGGGAGAGTCTTGGGGCGTTCGCACTGTGCGGGGTGGGGGTGGGGGTAGCGACCAACCAGCGCATCATGGGCGTGCTGCTGTTCGTTGTGGTGGTGGTCCTGCGGGCGGGCGACCTGGTAGGGGTGGCGGGGCGGGTGGCACGCTGGCACGTTCTGAGCACTGGTGGGGTGTTCGTGGTGGCCAGTGTATTGACGCTGTACGCGGTCTCGCCCTATCTGTGGGGCGACCCCTTGGCGTTGGGTGAGGCCGTGGCAGTCTCCTCCCTGTTCCTGTACATCACCCCGACCCTCTTCCAGGGCGAGTTGGTGCGCTGGCCGGATATTCCCGCACACTACCTTTTGACCTGGATCGCCATTACCACCCCGCCGGGGGTGCTGCTGCTGGGTCTGGTGGGGGCAGTGTCCGTGATGCATCGCGGCCTGAGCCACTCCGGCGCTGTGCTGTGTGACCCCGTTGCCCGCTTCGGGCTGCTGCTCGTCGCCTGTCTGGTGCTCCCGGTCGTCGCCATTATCGTCGTCAACGCCAACCTTTACAACGGCTGGCGTCAGGTGTACTTTCTGTACGCCCCGGTGTGTCTGCTGGCGGTGTTCGGGCTGCGCTGGCTGGCAGCGGTCTGCCGCTGGGCCGTGTTGCGGCAGGGCGTCTACGCGCTGGCGGCGGCGGGCCTGGCCGGGGTGGTCGTTGAACTGCTGGCCCTCCATCCCCACCAGTTTGTCTATTTCAACGCCCTGGTGGACCGGCGCACGCCCGATTACCTGGGGACCCGGTACGAGATGGACCGCTGGAAAACCTCGCACCGGGAGGGGTTGGACTATCTCCTCCACCGCTATCCTGCCTCATCGCTCTCGCTGGAGATGCATGGTCTAGGGGCCCAAAACCGGCTCATTCTTCCCGAGGCGGTACGCCGCCGCCTCGTCTTCGCCAAGGGCGGGTCACCACCGGGGGACTTTCAGGCGCTCGATCACTACTTAAACTTGCGGCGCGGCCTCGGCGGTCCCCTCTTCGCGCCCCGCCTCTATACCCGCCGGATGTACCACACCACCCTCCTGACGGTGATGGCCCTTAACCCGGCCCGGGTGGACGCGGCCACTACAGCCGCCTATCGGGCCGTAGTCCGGGCCGTGACGGGCGGGCCGCCGGTCGGGCGGGCGGGCTTTGCCCTGTATCTGGAGGGCCGGACTTTGATGTGGGTGAAGGCGGCCTGTGGCCCGGTGGACATGCGCGGGCGGCCCTTCCTGGTGCGGGTCTTTCCGGGGGATGTGGCCGATCTGCCCCGGCGGCACCGGAATTGGGGCTTTGAGAGTCTGCTCTTTGACCTTGGCCGGTACGGCGTCCGGATAGACGGCCGGTGTCTGATTCGGCTGCCCTTACCGGCCTATACGATCCGGGCCATTGAAGTCGGTCAGATGGTACCTTCCACGGGTGCCGATCTGTGGCGGGTGGCTATCCCCCTGTCGCCTCCCGGTGCCACCGCGACCGACCTGGTGCGCACGGCCTACCGGGCAGCGGTGGTGGGTGCCCCGGTGGCCCGGTCGTACTTTGCCCTGTACCTCGACGGGACCACGTTGACCTACCTGCGGGTGCCGTGTCGTCCGGCGGACACGGCACCCGGCTTCTTTCTGCATGTCATGCCGCGGGACCTAGCCGTGCTCGCCGCGGCCCACCGGTCGCAGGGTTTTGAGGTGCTTGATTTCGCGTTCCGGCGGCCCCATCGTCGCGCTCCGCAGGTGCGCCAAGCGGCGTTCTTCGACGGCGCATGCCTGGCGTCCATTCGGCTGCCGGCCTACCCCATTACCGGGCTGCGGACCGGGCAGGGCCAGGGGACCGGGCGGGTCTGGGAGGTAGAGGTCCCGGTGGAGGCCCAGTCTGCCTCAGCCGGCCAGGGGGAGGCCGAGTGAGCGGTATACCGCCGTCCCTCCGCAAGTGGGGCCAGGGAGCAGTCGCTGGCGTGTTTGCCCGCAGTGTGCTCCTGGCCCTGGTGGTCTGTGCCGGCGTGGGCGTGGCCGTCCTTGACGACTACGGTGTAGGGACGGACGAGCGACCCCTGCACTGGGCCGGCCATGCGGTGGTCAACTACCTGCTGGGGGACGCCGCCGCGGCCCTGTCGCTCCCCGGCAGTCCCGTTGACCGGTTCTACGGCGTCGTCTTCGAGGTGCCGCTGGTGCTCGTTGAGCGGCTGCTGGGCCTCACCGACAGCCGGGCCATCTACCTGAGTCGCCATCTGCTGACCCACCTCTTCTTTCTGGCCGGCGGCTGCTGCTGTGCCCGGCTGGTCTATCACCTCTTCCACAGCCGGTGGCTGGCCCTGGTCGCCCTGCTGCTGTTCGTGCTCCATCCCCGGCTCTACGCCCACTCCTTCGTCAACACCAAGGATACCCCCTTCCTGGTCCTGTTCATACTGGCCCTGTTGCTGATTCACCGGGCGTGGCGGCGGGAGAGCCTTGGGGCGTTCGTGCTGTGCGGGGTAGGGGTGGGGCTGGCGACCCACCAGCGCATCATGGGTGTGCTGCTGTTCGTCGTGGTAGTGGTCCTGCGGGCGGGCGACCTGTTCTGGGCATGGAGCCGGGCGACGCGCTGGCATGTCCTGAGCAGCGGGGCGGTGTTCGTGGTGGCCAGTGTGTTGACGCTGTACGCGATCTCGCCCTACCTGTGGGGCGACCCCTTGGCGTTGGGCGAGGCCGTGGCAGTCCTCACCCAGCACCCGGTTCACCTTGAAACTCTCTTTCAGGGTGAGTTGGTGCGCTGGCCGGATATTCCCGCGCACTATCTTCCGACCTGGCTCGCCCTCACTACCCCGCCGGGGGTGCTGTTGCTGAGTCTGGTGGGGGCGGCGTCCGTGATGCAGCGTGGCCTGAGCTCTTCCGGTGCCGTGCTGGGCGACCCCGTCATCCGCTTCGGGCTGGTGCTCATCGCCTGTCTGGTGCTCCCGGTCGTCGCCGTCCCCATCGTCAACGCCAACATCTACCAAGGCTGGCGTCACTTCTACTTTCTGTACGCGCCGCTGTGTCTGCTGGCGGTGTTCGGGCTGCGTTGGCTGGCAGCGGTCTGTCGCTGGGCCGTGTTGCGGACCGGCGTGCATGGGCTGGCCGCGGCGGGTCTGGCTGGGCTGGTCGTCGAGATGATTTCCATTCATCCCTATCAGCAGGTCTATTTCAACGGCCTGGTAGACCGGCGCACGCCCGAATACCTGGGGACTCAGTACGAGATAGACCGATGGGGAACCGCGCGCCGAGAGGGGCTGGACTATCTCCTCCACCGCTATCCCAGCTCGCCGATCTCGCTGGAGACAGGTGGTATGGAGACTGGCTATACGCACCCAAACCGGCTCATTCTTCCCAAAGCAGCGCGCCGCCGCCTCGTCCTCGCCGAGGGCGGGGTGCCGCCTGGGGACTTTCGGATGATCAGTTACCCCCTGTACTTGCGGTGCGGCCTCGGCGGTTCCCTCTTCGCGCCTCGCCTCTATACCCGCCAGATTTACCACAACACTGTTATGACGGTGACGGCCCTTGACCCGGCCCGGGTGGACGCGGCCACCACGGCCGCCTATCGGGCCGTAGTCCGGGCCGTGACGGCCGGGCCGCCGGTCGGGCGAGCCGGCTTTACCCTGTATCTGGAGGGCCAGACTTTAACGGGGGTGAAGGCGGCCTGCGGCACGGCGGACATACGCGGGCCCTTCTCGCTGCGAGTCTTCCCGGTGGACATGGCCGATCTGCCCCAGCGGTTCTGGAAGTGGGGCTTTGATGGGATGTCCTTCGGCCTTGGCCGGTACGGCGTCCAGGTGGACGGCCGGTGTCTGATCCGGCTTTCCTTGCCGGCCTATCCGATCAGGGCTATGGAAGCCAGCCAGGCGGTGCCCGGGGGCGGCGATCTGTGGCGCATGGCCATTCCCTTGTCACCTCACGGCGCAACCGCGACCGACTTGGTGCGCACGGCCTACCGGGCGACGGTGACGGGTCCCCCGGTGGCCCGGTCGAACTTTGCTCTCTACCTCGACGGGACCACGCTGACCTACCTGCGGGCACCGTGTCGCCCGGCAGACACGGCACCCCCTTTCTTTCTGCACGTCATGCCGTGGGACCCGGCCGTGCTCGCCGCGGCCCGCCGGTCGCAGGGCTTTGAGGTGCTCAATTTTGAGTTCTGGCAGGACTCCCGGCGTGCCCTGCGGGTGCATCAGACGGCGTTCTTCGCCGGCACCTGTCTGGCGGCCATTCGGCTGCCGGCCTACTCCATCGCCCGGCTGCGGACCGGGCAGTTCACCGATGCTGGCCGGGTCTGGGGGGCTGAGGTCCCGGTGGACGCCTGGGCAGACGAAGCGGGCAAGGAGGAGGATGAGTGAGCGGTATCCCGCCGTCCCCCCCGAAGCGGGTCCAGAGAGCGGTTGACGTTGTGCTCGCCCGCAGCAGGCTCCTGGCCCTGGCGGTCTTGGCCGTCGTGAGCGTGGTCGTCCTTGACGACTACGGCGTCTCGCGGGACGAAGAGCGCCGGCGTGGACACGGCCATGCGGCGGTCAACTACCTGCTGGGGGACGCCGAGACCCTGCTGCCCTCCAGCCGTCCCCATAACCGGTTCTACGGCATGGTTTTCGAGGTGTCGCTGGTGCTCGTTGAGCGGCTGCTGGACCTCACCGACAGCCGGGCCATCTACCTGAGCCGCCATCTGCTGACCCACCTCTTCTTTCTGGCCGGCGGCTACTGCTGTGCCCGGTTGGTGTCTCACCTCTTCCACAGCCGCTGGCTGGCCCTGGTGGCCCTGCTGCTGTTCGTGCTCCATCCCCGGCTCTACGCTCACTCCTTCCTCAATCCCAAGGACATCCCCTTCCTGGCCATGTTCATGGTCGCCCTGTTCCTGATTCACCGGGCCTGGCGGCGGGAGAGTCTCGGGGCGTTCGTGCTGTGCGGGGTGGGGGTGGGGGTAGCGACCAACCTGCGCATCATGGGCGTGCTGCTGTTCGTCGTGGTAGTGGTCCTGCGGGCGGGCGACCTGTTCCAGGCATGGAGCCGGGCGGCGCGTGCGCACGTTCTGAGCACTGGGGCAGTATTCGTGGTGGCCAGTGTATTGACGCTGTACGCGGTCTCGCCCTACCTGTGGGGCGACCCCTTGGCGTTGGGCGAAGCCGTGGCAGTCCTCTCCCAGCACCCGGTTGACAATGCGACCCTCTTCCAGGGCGAGCCGGTGCGCTGGCCAGAGATTCCCCCCCATTATATTCTGACCTGGATTGCCATTACCACCCCGCCGGGGGTGCTGCTGCTGAGCCTGATGGGGGCGGCATCCGTGATTTATCGTGGCCTGAGCTCCCCCAGCACCGTGCTGGGCGACCCCGTCGCTCGCTTCGGACTGCTGCTCGTCGCCTGTCTGGTGCTCCCGGCCGTCGCCGTCATTGTTGTCAATGCCAACCTCTACATGGGCTGGCGTCACGTCTATTTTCTGTATGCACCGGTGTGTCTGCTGGCAGTGTTCGGGCTGCGCTGGCTGGCGGCGGTCTGCCCCCGGTCGGGGCTGCGGCCAGGCGTGCATGGGCTGGCCGCAGCGGGTCTGGCCAGGGTGGTCGTCGCAATGATTTCCCTTCATCCGTATCAGCATGTTTATTTCAACGCCCTGGTGGACCGGCGCACGCCCGACTCCCTGGAGACCCGGTACGCTATGGACTACTCGGGAACCGCGCACCGGGGGGGATTGGACTATCTCCTCCATCGCTATCCTACCTCATCAAGCTCGGTGGAGATAAGCGGTCTGGAGGTCGGCCATATACGCCGAAACCGGCTCATTCTGCCCAAAGCCGCGCGCCGCCGCCTCGTCCTCGCCGAGGGCGGGGCACCGCCGGGGGACTTTCAGATGATCAATCATCACCCATACTTGCGGCGTGGCCTCGGCGGCCCCTTTTTCGCGCCCCGCCTCTATACCCGCCGGATTTACCACAACACCGTCCTGACGGTGACGGCTTTCAACCCGTCCCGGGTGGACGCGGCCACCACGGCCGCCTATCGGGCCGTGGTCCGGGCCGTGACGGCCGGGCCACCGGTCGGGCGGGCAGGCTTTGACCTGTATCTGGAGGGCCAGACTTTGATGTGGGTGAAGGCGGCCTGCGGCCCGGCGGACCTGCGCGGGTTCTTTTCGGTGCGGGTCTTTCCGGTGGATGCGGCCGATCTGCCCCGGTGGCGTCAGAAGTGGGGCTTTGAGGGGCTGCTCTTCGACCTTGGCCGGTACGGCGTGCGGGTGGACGGGCGGTGTCTGCTCCGGCTGCCCTTGCCGGCCTATCCGATCCGGGCCATCAAAGCCAGCCAAGTGGCACCTTCCGGGGGTGCCGATCTGTGGCGGGTAGCCATCCCCCTGTCGCCTCACGGTGCCACCGTGACCGATGTCGTGCGCGTGGCCTATCAGGCGGCGGTGACGGGTGTCCCTGTGGCCCGGTCGCACTTTGCCCTGTACCTCGACGGGACCACGCTGACTTACCTGCGGGTGCCGTGTCGCCCGGCGGATACGGCACCCGGCTTCTTTCTGCATGTCATGCCGCAGGACCGGGCCGTGCTCGCTACGGCCCGCCGGTCGCAGGGCTTTGATGTGCTCAATTTCGCGTTCCGGCAGGATTCCCGTCGCACCCCACAGGTAGACCAGGCGGCGTTCTTCGCCGGCACCTGTCTGGCGTCCATTCGGCTGCCGGCCTACCCCATTACCCGGCTGCGGACCGGGCAGTTCACTGATGCCGACCGAGCCTGGGGAGCTGAGGTCCCGGTAGACGCCTGGGCCGCCTCAGCCGGCCCGGAGGAGGCCGAGTGAGCGGTATCCCGCCGTCCCCCCCGAAGTGGAGCCAGGGAGCAGGCGCTGGCGTGCTTGCCCGCAGCGTGCTCCTGGCCCTGGCGGGCTTTGCCGTCATGGGCGTGGTCGTCCTTGACGACTACGGCGTAGGGGTGGACGAAGAACCCCAACGCTATATTGGCCATATGACGGTCAACTATATGCTGGGGGACACCGAGACCCTGTTGCCTTACAGTCCTCCCTTCCACCGGTTCTACGGCGTTGTCTTCGAGGTGCCGCTGGTGCTCGTTGAGCGGCTGCTGGGTCTCACCGACAGCCGGGCCATCTCCCTGAGCCGCCATCTGCTGACCCACCTCTTCTTTCTGGCCGGTGGCGGCTGCTGTGCCCGGCTGGTGTACCACCTCTTCCACAGTCGCTGGCTGGCCCTGGTCGCCCTGCTGCTGTTCGTGCTCCAGCCCCGGCTCTACGGTTACTCCTTCGTTAATACCAAGGACATCCCCTTCCTGGTGATGTTCCTGGTTGTCCTGTTCCTGATTCACCGGGCGTGGCGGCGGGAGAGTCTTGGGGCGTTCGCACTGTGCGGGGTCGGGGTGGGGATAGCGACCAACCTGCGCATCATGGGCGTGCTGCTGTTCGCCGTGGTGGTGGTCCTGCGGGCGGGCGACTTGGCGGGGGCGGCGGGGCGGGCGGCACGCTGGCACGTTCTGAGCACTGGGGCGGTGTTCGTGGTGGCCGGTGTGTTGACGCTGTACGCGGTCTCGCCCTATCTGTGGGGCGACCCCTTGGCGTTGGGCGAGGCCGTGGCAGTCCTCTCCCAGCACCCGATTCACGCTGTGACCCTCTTCCAGGGCGAGCCGGTACGCTGGCCGCATATTCCTGCGGACTACCTTCCAACCTGGATCGCCATCACCACCCCGCCGGGGGTGTTGCTGCTGGGTCTGGTGGGGGTGGCGTCCGTGATGCATCGCGGTTTGATCTCCCCCGGCACCGTGCTGGGTGCCCCCGTCGTCCGCTTCGGCCTGCTGCTCGTCGCCTGTCTGGTCCTCCCGGTTGTCGCCGTCCTCGTTGTCAATGCCAACCTCTCTGACGGCTGGCGTCAGGTCTCCTTTCTGTACGCCCCGCTGTGTCTGCTGGCGGTGTTCGGGCTGCGCTGGCTGGCAGCGGTCTGTCGCTGGGCCGTGTTACGGCAGGGCGTCTACGCGCTGGCCGCAGCGGGCCTGGCTGGGGTGGTCGTCGAGCTGGTGGCCCTTCATCCCCACCAGATGGCGTATTTCAACGCCCTGGTGGACCGGCGCACGCCCGACTCCCTGGGGACCCAGTACGAGATAGACCGCTGGGGAACCGCACATCGGGAGGGGTTGGACTATCTCCTCCACCGCTATCCCGCCTCACCGATCTCGCTGGAGATAAGTGCTATGGATCGCCAGGCGCGCCGGAACTGGCTCATTCTTCCCGAAGCCGCGCGCCGCCGCCTCGTCCTCGCCACGGGCGGGGCGGCGGCGGGGGACTTTCAGGTGATCAATCACTATCCATACCTGCGGCGCGGCTTCGGTGGCCCCCTCTTCGCGCCCCGCCTCTATACCCGCCAGATTTACCACAATACCATCCTGACGGTGACGGCCCCCAACCCGGCCCGGGTAGACGCGGCCACCGCGGCCGCCTATCGGGCCGTAGTCCGGGCCGTGACGGCCGGGCCGGCGGTCGGGCGGTCGGGCTTTGCCCTGTATCTGGCGGGCCGGACTTTGACGTGGGTGAAGGCGTCCTGCGGCCCGGCGGACCTGCGCGGATTCTTCTCGGTATGGGTCTTTCCGGCGGACCTGGCCGACCTGCCCCGGTGGCGTCGGAAGTGGGGCTTTGAGGGGAGGTACTTCGACTTCAGCCGGTACGGCGTCCTGGTAGATGGGCGATGTCTGATCCGGCTGCCCTTGCCGGCCTATCCGATCAGGGCCATTGAAGCCGGTCAAGTACCGCCTTCCGGGGGTGCCGATCTGTGGCGGATGGCCCTCACCCCGTCGCCTCACGGCACCACCGCGACCGACGCTGTGCGTGCGGCCTACCAGGCGGCGGTAGCGGGGGAGGCCGTGGCCCGGTCGCACTTTGCCCTCTACCTCGACGGAACTACGTTGACCTACCTGCGGGTGCCGTGTCGCCCGGAGGACGCGGAGTACGGCTTCTTTCTGCACGTCGTGCCACAGGACCGGGCCGCAGTGAGCATGGCCCGCTGGTCCCAGGGCTTTGATGTGCTCAATTTCGATTTCTGGCGGACCCACCGTCGCATCCCTCAGGTGCAACAGACATCGTTCTTCGACAGCACCTGCCTGGCGGCCATTCGGCTGCCGGCCTACCCCATCGCCGGGCTGCGGACCGGGCAGTTCACCGATACCGGCCGAGTCTGGGAGGTAGAGGTCCCGGTAGAGACCCGGGCGACTCCGCCCGGGCGGGTTCATCATAAGCCTGCTCCTGACCAATGAGGCCTGCAGGAATCGTGTCACCAAGGTCATCCTGCATGAAATGATGCAACCGGCCGGGCTCCTGACCAATGATGAGACCTGCACGAATCGTGTCACCCCCATTGGCTCAAGCGGAGACGGCCTGGATTCGCTATTCGTGTTGTGCTATTCCCGGACGGATGGAGGAGGGCGCTTCCCGTGCACGACGCTGTTCACGACACGAACCCCGAGCCAGATGTCGGCACCAAAGGACGCGTGTATGTTGTAGGTGCCCATCTCCCGAATGGTGGTACCTACATGGTGTACCGGCTAGGCCGGCTCATGAGCGACACATGGGGCTACGAATTCGTCGCGGTCGAGGTCGACCCGGAACAGGAACACCACACTGTCTGGTCATACGCACCAAGCCGAAAGGTCACCCCGCATGAAATGATGCAACAGGCCGGTCGCAAGGATGTCCTGGTCTGCACTCCTTCGTTCTCCGATCGCATGCTGGGCTTGTCATTTCCTGGCTCGAAGCTGATGTATGTCATGGACGTGAAAACCTTCAAAATCATCGATGGATTCTTCGACAAATACGTCGCCTCATCGCCGTTTGTAGCGGCGCACATTCGGCGGACCTACGGCATGGCCCTGCCGGTTATCCCACTATTCATCCGTCACGAGCATCTGCAGCAGCCCGTGCCTGCTTGGGAAGACCGGCCGGAGGGGTCAGTGCTGGTCGGCTTCAAGGCAGGGGCGCATGGCGAGCAGTTTCTGAAGCACTTCACGGCCGTGCTGAAGGCTAGACATCCTGGCGTGAGGTTTTCGCCAACGCGCATCCCGCCCAACACCCCACACCCCGAGGTGCTGCGCCTGATGTCCGGGCACCGCTATTTTCTGTGGCTTTCCGCTATCGAGGGGTTCGGGCTGCCACCGCTGGAAGCCATGCTGTGTGGAACTGCGGTCGTCGGGTTTCATGGGTGTGGCGGAAGCTATTTCCGAAACCGAAAGAATGCCTTGGTGTGCGGATATCCAGATTTTCGGCGGCTCGTTGACCTGTTCGCCCGAATGCGGTCGGACGATGCGCTGGCCCTGAAGCTGGTGCGCCGCGGCAGACGGACCGCGGCCGGGTATACGTTTGAGCAGTTCAGAACGGCATGGATTCGAGAACTTGCGCCGTGGCTGGACCGTCTTTGAACGCGGACCCTGCGTCCAGGGAGGGGACGGCGAAGCTCCGCACAGCGTCGGAGCTCAGAGACGGTCCACGAACGCCGTTGTTTGACCGAACCAGACTGTCGCGTTGGGCATCGCTCGCGATTCTGTCGTGGGTCTCTATCTGGACGTTTCTCTTCCAGCACGCCAATCTGCGGCAGCAGGAGCTGCTCTTTTTCCCTGTTTTGTCGCTCCTCGGATGCGTGGCGATTGCCGCCGCCGGCTGTCGGATTCGCGTGGGTCCCTGGGGGTACTGGTTCGCTGCGCTGCTGGGGTATGCCGCGTTGGGGACGGCGCTCAGTCCGTCTGTTTTTGCGTCGTGGGAGCGCACGAACGAGGTCTTGGGCTCAGTCGCGCTCGGCTTGCCCGTTCTGCTCGCGCTGAGCCAAGCGGCGCTCGGTGCCCGCATTGTGTGTGGAATCTGTCTTGCGTTGTCCCTGGCCGGCCTGCTGGACAACATCGGATTCGAGGTGCGGGCCGGTATTGCGAGCCTGCTGAACTCGGACCCGGCGTCGGAAGGGACGCGGGTCGAGATCGCCACCGACGGAAGGTGGTACTGGTATAGTCAGCGGTCTACCTCGGTCTGGGTGCTGTTTCTGGCCTGGACAGCGCTGGCGGCTCTGCGACCGGCAAGCCGGCAAAGCTGGCTCGCCGCGGCGAGCGTCTTTGTCATGGCCGCGCTGGCCGTCGTCACCGGATACTCGTGGGCAACCAAGGTGACGTTCGTCGTCAGCCTCGGGGTGTTTTTCGCCGCCTATCGGGCCCCTCGGCTCGTGCGCCGAACAGCGCTGGTCGCGCTCCTCGTGGCATTCCTCGGCGCTCCGCTCGGCGCGAGAGCGGTCTGGCACTGGTTCACGGCCAATCCACAGCTTGTTGCGTACGAATCCGACACCGGCTGGTCCCGCGTCGTGAAACGGCGCGTCGTGAAACGGCTCGCCCAGTGGGAGTATTGGGCCGAGCTGATTGCGCAGCGCCCGTGGACCGGCCTCGGGCTCAATGCGTATCGGGAGCTGCCGCGGACGCCATTCCACGAGGTGTTCGGTGCGAGACCATCGTATCCGGATATGTTGTGGTCCTTGCAGTCGCACAAGACTTTCCTGACGCGGTTTCCCCACAATTTTCCGCTGCACATATGGGGGGAGCTCGGAGCGTTCGGGATTCTCCTCGCCACGGGTTTCGTGGCGAGTCTGCTCGTCAACGCGGCACCGACCAGGCCGCGGGATACCGCCGCGGCGGCTCGAGTCGCCCTGCTGGCGGCCGTGCTGCTCGTCTTCGGTGTCGATCGCACGGCGTGGACCCCGCAGAACCTCATTCAACTCGTGCTGACGGCTGGGCTCGCCGCGAGGACGCTGACAGCGGCGGCCCGCCGCGGCCCGCCGCGCGCGCTGCCCGGACTGACGCTGCGCTGCGAAAGGTTCCTGATTCTGGCCGTCCTGCTGGGCGGCCTGCTTGTGGCCGCGGGGAGCAGTGCCCGCATGTACCGTGCCGACAGCCGCTATACACCGGAGCACACGACCTTTGATAGTGAACGGGGCGTGCTCCAAGGCCGCACGGAGGAGATTGCCCTGGACGACTATGTGCCCGGCTATGTCGATGGGGTATGGCGCAACAACGACGCCGTGGTCACGCTGAGCGGATGGGCCTACGATCCCGAGGCGACCGCCGAGGCCGTGCAGGTGTTGGTCTTTGACGGCGCGGAGTTGCTCGGTGTGACCCGCACGGGATACGCCCGTCCCGATCTGCAACGGACGTCCGGCCTGCCGAACCTTGACCTGCTGTTCTCTGGATTCAGGCTGCGCGTTTCTCGACCGCCGGACTGGAGTCCGCGGGCCGCAGTCCACGCCGTGTTCATTGGCTCGTCCGGCTCGGCGGCGATTGCCGGCGTTACGCAGCTCGCTCGCCATCAGTGGACAGCCCTTGACACCGCTGGTAAGTGAAGCACCCGCCATGAGTGCATTCAAGAGAGACTGGCTGGCTGCGCTACTGGCGGTGCTCGGCGGGGTCGGTGCCGTGCTCATCCTGTTGCGCGTGGCCCCCTACGGGCCGGCGCTGGGGACCGACGCGGTTGGGTACATCGCGGTTGCGCGCAATCTGATAGACGGCAACGGGTTGGTCACATACCACGGTGGCGCGTATCAGGGCGGCGGCCCGCTTTTTCCCCTGGCCTTGGCAGGCATCGGTTTGTTTGGCGGGGATGTCATCAAGGCCGGTGCAGGCGTCAATGCCGCTGCCTTCGGGCTGACGGTCTTCGTCGTCGCCCTGTGGCTGAAAAGCCGGGTCCAGTCGCGGCTGCTGGTCATCTGGGCGGGAAGTGCCTACGCCTTGACCATCCCGCTCGCCTATGAGGCGGCGCGGGTGATGACCGACACGCTGTTCATCCTGTTCGTCGTTATCTCGCTTTTCGCCCTCGATCGGTTCCTGGGGACTAGCCGGAGGGGGCCGCTTCTCTTGGCGGCGGCGAGTGCCGGGGCCGCGTGCCTGACCCGGTATATTGGCGTGACGCTGCTCGGGAGTGGTCTGCTCATTCTTGTCTTCCAGAGAAACGCCGTATTCCGCGTGAAAATGAGGGCTGCCGCGGTCTGGTCCGTCGTGGCGGCGGTACCTTTCGGCGTATGGGTCTGGAGAGATGTTGCGGTTGTGAGAACAGTTTTTTCGGGGGAATCCGGCTCTAATGATTTTTCTTCTCTGGGCGCTCTCCACGACGCCGGCGGTGAAATTTCCAGGTGGATGCTTGGAGAAACCGGGGTGTCTGTCTTGAATGGGACGGTGAACAGCATTGCGGGGATCGACGCCACCGGGCCTGCTAGTCTGGCCGCTGTCGTTTCGAAGATAGCCGTCCTCCTGCTGGTGGTCAGCGGGGTCGGATATGCGCTTGTGCGCTATCGTCGCGGATTTTTTGAAAGAAACCGCACCCTCTTGACCGTCTCCCTCGTTTTCCTGTCGTCGTATGCGATGTTCCTGATGCTGTACCTGCCAGTTGCCGACATCGCACTGCCTGCCAGGTTTCTGGTACCGATGTTCCCGCCTTTGCTGGTCGTGGTGACGACCGTCCTGGACGAGTTCCTATCGAATGATCGGGGAGAGCGCGCAGGGGCGTTGAAGAAGACGACCACAGGAAAATGCGGCCCGCGGCTTGTCTCTCTTCTCGTCGCTATATGGCTTCTGATGCAGCTTGGACCCAACTACCATGACATCACATCGTGGCGCGAGCACGGCAAAGGATACGGCTCCAAGCAGTGGGTCAACTCCGAGCTTGTTCGCCATCTGAAGACGAACCTGCCCGATAGCCTGCTCTTCAGCACGAGTGCCCCCATGTTGTACCTCTTGCCGGACTTGCAGGAGAGCAGAGAGAAGATTGAGAGTTTGAGCCGCCGTTTTTCGCAGCTGAAGTCTCGGCTGTTCAATGCTCGTGCCGCCGGCGAAGAGGCGTTTGTGGTGGTGTTCTACCGTGATTTCTGGCGGCGCAGCTATGACTACGACCTGGAAGACATAGGGGCGTTGCCGGGCCTGGATGTGGCGGCTATCCTGGAAGACGGTATTCTCTTCAGGAGCCGGGTGCCCTCCGACACCGCTGCCGCGATCCCGAAAGACGGCTCGGTGGCAGGAGCCTTTCACACCCTTCTGAAGGATGCCCGCCTCATCATCCATGCCCATTTCGACCTGTATCTGGATGTGTATCACAATAGACTGGTCTATGTCCGGGATGCCTGTGGCGGTGGCGACACCGGATACACCGGGCCGCGGTTTTTCCTGCATGTCTTCCCGGTGGACCCGGCTGAGCTTCCTGGGCACCGCCGGCGGGACGCTTTTGACGAGTTCGATTTCCATTTCAACCACTACGGGGGGTCGATTGGCGGGCGCTGCATTGCGGTGCGTTCTCTGCCTGCCTACAATGTGGCCGCTATCAGAACCGGTCAGTTCGATCGAGCTGGAGGGGAGTTGTGGAGGGAGGAGTTCAGGTTCAGTGACTGACGGGAGACATGATGGCAGAGCCGCTCGCCCCTGAACTGACCATAGTGATCCTGTGCCGCGACGAGGAGCGGGCGATCACCCATTGTATTGACCAGGCGCAGGGCTTCTTGAAGCGAAGGGCGGTCTGCGGGGAAGTCCTGGTGGTGGACAACGGCAGCCGGGATCGCTCGGCAGTGCTGGCGCACGAAGCCGGTGCACGCGTCGTCTCCGAGCCGCGGGCCGGCTACGGCAACGCGGCCAGGACGGGGATTGAAGCCGCCCTGGGACGCTTCATCATTCTGGGCGACGGTGATGGGGAACTCGATTTTGGCACGCTTGACCAGTTTGTGGACAAGTTGCAGGACGGCTTCGATCTCGTGGTCGGCAACCGCTTCCAGGGGGGAATTGACCCCGGCGCGGCCCCGTTCCTGCATCGGCGTATCGGCAATCTCCTGCTGTCGGGTGTCGGAAAATTGCTCTTTCGCGCTCCTGTTGGCGATTTCCACTGCGGGCTGCGGGCGTTCAGCGCAACCGCCGTCCGTACCCTTCGGCTGCAAAGCGCGGGGTTCGAAGCCACGAGCGAAATGATCGTCAAGGCCGTCCAGAAGCATATGCGTGTCGCCGAAGTGCCGGTCATCCAGCGTTGCGCCTTTGACCCGAACCGCGTCTCGCACCTGCGGCCCTGGAGGGACGGCTGGCGCACCTTGTGCCTGCTGTTGATGCTCTCTCCAGCGTGGCTGTTTTTGTATCCCGGCTGGATGCTGCTGGCGGCCGGCGCGCTCGCCACGCTGGTTTCTGTCGTGGAGCATGCCGAAGAGGGCGTGCGTTTCGGTGCCTCCACGATGCTGTTCGGTGCCGCTTTTTGTATTCTCGGAACGCAACTGGCCGGATGCTACCTGTCGGCGCGCGCGTTTTCTGAATCGGCCGGCCTGATTGAAGGACGCTCGCAGGCACTCTTGCGGGACTATCACGTTTTGGAAACCTGCCTGGCGATTGGTTTCGTGCTGACAGCAGCGGGCGGGGCGGTCGGCGTCTGGAGCCTGTTCGTCTGGGAAGATGGGGGCGAGGCCGACTCGCGCTTGCCTCTCCTGATCGTGGCCGTTACCCTGATGACTATCGGCGTGCAAACCGCGTTCCAGGGGTTTCTGCTTGCCCTGATCGCAGGCCAGCGAGACGGGCGAGCAAACGGATGATTCCCTCCTGACCTTGGCAAGCGTCGGTCGCTTCGGTTTGCCTTGACGGAGCACAAGAGGGGGGCCAAAGAGAGGGTGGAGATGGAGACATTCGAGGTGCAGGCGCATCAAGTGGAAAGCAGGCACTCGCCGGGCAAGCTCGCTGTCCTGTCCATGGATGTGGAGCATGAGTACAACGGCAGCGGAAACGAAGCCTTGAACCGGCTGCCAGACGTGCTGGACGCGCTGGGACGCACGGGCTTGCCGCTGACGACCTTTGTGGAAGCGCGCCTGTTCGTCGAACGCCCTGAGCTCTGTGCCGCCCTGGTTGAGGCCGGAGCTGAGCTGCACCTCCATTGCTACGACCACAGGCACATCGACACGGCCGAGAGCCTTCGGGCAGGCATTGACGCTTTCACCAGCTTCGTCGGAGCCCGGCCGCGCGGGTATCGCGCCCATACCTACCACTTAACCGAGGAGATATTTCAGACGCTGGTGGCAGAAGGTTTCGCCTGGGACTCCTCCATCCTGCCGGGCATCGGCCTCGGCTGCCATGCGCACCGGACGTTTCGCCACGGCGACTGGTTTGTGCTTGACAAGGCCCTTGCCGAGCTTCCCGTGGCGAGCTGGCGGTCCGTGGGCATTCCGTTTATCCAGTCGTATCGACACCTGCTGGGGCCGTCTGCGGAGTGGCTTCTTGAGCGAGTGGCCTCCTTGCCGGACCTGCTGGTGTACAATATCCATACGGTAGACTTTGTACGCGATGGCCGGCTCTGGCAGTCTGCCCTGCCGCTGGGCTTGAAGGGCGCTCATGCTCTGGCGAGGTGGCGACAGCGGGGAGTCGAGGACGTGGCCGCCTTGGGCGAGCGCTTGCGCCGCCGCGGCTATTCGTGGACCACGATGACGCACTGCCATGCCCTGCTGACCGGGGAGGACCGGTGAGTGCCGCGTGCCGCGTGTTCGCTCGGCACAGCCCGGACTTTGTGGCCGCTTGGCGTTCGGTGTTCTGCGGTGTGTACCGGTGGCGACAGGACGGCCGCTTCGCCGTGGTGCCTTCCCTGTTGGGGTCGCCCGTGTTTGCCTATCTGCCCGGCCTCAACTCCTCCGACCTCGACGCCGCCGAAGCGCGTCAACTCGCGGGGGAGATGCAGGGCCGTTCGTTCAACATCCGGGCTTTGGCCCCGCCGCAAGCAGCATTGCTGCCCGGCGCGCCGGCTGTCTTGAGGCTTGATCTGGCTGCCTTCGGCCATGACCGGGAAGTCGTTTGGAAGCAGGGGCTGAAGAAAACAGCACGAGAGGCGGTCCGGCAGGCGCACAGAGCCGGTCTCGTCGCCCAAGAAGAGACTGGTGTAGCCGCGATTGAGGGGTTGTGTGCCATGCTGCGCCTCGTTGCTATGCGGCATGGCGCGCCGATGCTGCCGGTGGCCTTGTTTGAGGCGGTGGTTCAGGACATGGGGGCCAGGATAGTGGTCGTGCGAAACCGCGCTGATGGGAGGCCGCGGGCAAGCCTGCTGTGGCTGCGCGACGGCCCACTTGCCTGGGCACCTTGGGCAGGGGCGTATGTAGGTGCCAGCCGTTCCGGCAATCTTCTCGCGTGGACGCTGGTGGAGCAGGCTATAAACGAAGGCGCGGATATTATCGATTTCGGCCGGTCTCCGATAGGCGGCGGTGCCGACCGCTTCAAACGCAGCTTTGGTGCCACGCCCATCCCGGTGTTGTGGCTCTCCGACACCTCGGCCGATCTCTATCGCCGGTACACCCTCGCGCAGAAGCTCTGGCGTGGGCTGCCGAACTTCGTAAGCGACCGCGTCGGTCCCCGGCTGTGCCGGTACTTGGCGGACTATTGAAGCCCATCTCTGAGCCTGTTGGACGGCAGACAGGTGTTGAGGGTAAACGGCTATGGCTCAAGCGGACACCAAGGCTGACAACATGTATGATGCGCTTCGGGAGTCCTTCGGTGAGGCCAGCCCCAAGGCGTCTGGCTATCTCTCCGAATACTCCTTCCTGCAGGAGCGAGACTTGGTGCTGGACGCCGTCGGTGTCGAACCGGGCACGGTTGTTGACCTTGGCTGCGGCGGCGGGCTGATGACTTTGCCCTTGGTCCAAGCCGGACACCGGGTTATCGGCCTGGACTTCAACGCCGCTGCCTGCCGGCAGGCGGGACGCAACGGGCTCTGTGCGGTTCGCGGCGACGCCTTCAATCTGCCCTTGACGGACGCCCTCGCGGACGTGGTGGTGAATGTGGAGGTCGCCCAGCAGTACGAGGCGGCGGCGGTCGAGCGTTTGCTGCACGAGGCGGCGCGTATATTACGCCCTGGCGGACGGCTGGTGATCGTGTGGGCCAACCGCGAGGCGGCAGTCCACCGGGTGGTCTCCACGGGGTTGCGCATCCTTCTGCGCGGCTCGGCTGCACTCGACTTGATACACCATCCACCGTCACAGATGCGAGCAGCGGCAGTGCGCGCAGGGTTTGCGCTTGATGAGTGGCGCGCGATCTTTCCGCCGTGGCGTTGGCGGCTACGGAGTGTCAGTGGCCTGCTGGCGAGCCTGGTCGGTTCGAGCTTTATCGCCATCTTTCGTACACGCCCTGAATCCTGATTTGTGGCAAGGGTCGGTACAAACGCGACGTTGAATGAAACCCTTTGCCGCAATTCGCCACAGCGACACCTCGAAGATGGCACCAGCTCCTCCACCCTTCCGGGGCAGGGTACTCATGACCGGAGCATCGGGGTATGTGGGCAGCCAGATACTTGCATTTCTGCGCAGGCACGGCTTTCAAGTGAAGGTGCTGGTAAGGGAGCCTTGGCGGTATGCCACCGGCGAAATAGAGGCCTTTCCCTACCAACTGGCTGGGGCTCCCGAGCCACGGGCGTTTCTTGAGGTTGACGCCATCATTCACACGGCCTCGAGCACAAGGGCTCGGAAGCCTTTGCCGGAAGAGGTGGAGGTCAACGCGGCGGGCAAGTTGTTGGACATGGCGGAGCGGTGTGCCGTGGAACACTTCATTTTCCTCTCCAGCCAGACATCCGAAGAAGGCGCACGGTCAAAATATGCACGGGTCAAGTGGGCTGTTGAAAGGCTGGTCTTGGCCAGGGGCGGCAGCGTGCTTCGTGCCGGCCTGGTGTACGGCGGGGCTGACCAGAGAGCCGTGTTTGGCGCACTCAGCAAACTGACACGGTGGTCCCCCTGCATTCCCGCCTTTGTTCCAGCGCCCTTGGTGCAGCCCATCCACATCGACGACTTGTGCCTCGCCTTGCTGGGCATCCTCCGCAGGAGGGAGAACAGGCCAGCGCCGTATTTGCTGGCCCAACCAGAAGCGATTTCATTGACCACCTTGCTGCGCACCCTGGCGTGGCACCGGTACCGTCGATATCCGATTGCTGTGCCGATTCCGTTCACCTTGGTGGGCCTCGCCGCCGTATTGTGTCGCGTAGCGCCATTCATACCTGAAGGCTACTCCGAGCGACTGAGGGGCTTGCAGAGCACGGTGCCGATGGATACAGCGTCGGATTGCCAAACCCTTGGGGTTGTGCCGCGGTCGTTTGCAGACGGCTTGACGCCGGCCGCCAAGGGCCGCCGAGGCGTGCTGGAGGAGGGAAGGGCGCTCCTCCGCTATGTGAGTGGGCGAGCGGCGCAGTATTCGACCTTGCGCCGTTATGTCAGACTGCTTGAACAATTGAAAAAAGGCCGTTGCCTTGACCTGCCGCCCTTTTTCCTCAAATTCCCCGCGACCCTCCGCCTGATGGACCCTCGGTTTCCCACCCTGCGGCTCACAGAGAGTTGCAAGCGGGAACTTGCCTGGCGCATGGAAGCCGCCGTCATTCTCGCCGAAACCCACCCCGGTACTGCCGAAGCGTTCCATTTGCGAGCGGCTATGCTTCTGCCTGTCGCGGCCGCGAGACTGGCCATTTCTCTGGCTGCGGAGATACTGATGTGGGCGGTGGCCCTTGGGCTCTCGGGCTTGCGCCGCCGCCGGCCCCCCCAAGGATATCGTGATGCCAGCTGAACCGGAAGTCATCATCGTCGGCAGCGGACCGGCCGGCGTGTCCGCTGCCTTTCCCCTGGTGCAGGCCGGCATTCGCGTGGTGATGCTTGACGCTGGGATGACCGGCGAACCAGCCGGGCCGGAACTTCCAGGCAGCTTGCGAGAGCTGCGCCAAAGCCCTGAGCAATGGAAAACCATTGTTGGCCAGAAGTTTGAACGGTTCAACAGCCCCGTCTCTTTGCCGTCCCCCAAGTTTCGTTCGCCAGCGCACAGCTATGTGTTCCGAGACTACCTGCAACGCTATGCCGTAGAAACGGACCATTTCGCCGTCGCCGGCTCTCTGGCCAAGGGCGGCCTCTCCAACGCCTGGGGCGCAGGGGTTAGCATGTTTGACGATTGGGACCTCAAGAACTCTCCGGTCTCCGCCCAGGATTTGCAGCCCTCGTACCGCAGGATTTCCAAGCGGATTGGCATAAGCGGCAGCAATGAGGATGACCTGTCCGAAACGCACGGACACGACGACTCTCTCATGCCGCCCATTGAGCTCAGCGCTACCCCGAAGGTTTTATATCGGCGCTACCGTGCGCATCGCTCGTATGCGCTGAGCAGGGGCCTCAGGCTCGGCCGGGCAAGAAACGTCGTATTGACCCAAGCGCTGGCTGGCCGACACGGCTGCGTGTCTTGTGGTCGCTGCCTGTGGGGCTGTGCTGAGCAGGCAATCTGGTCTGCGGCCCACGATGTGGAGGTGTTGAAAACCCACCCCGCTTTTTCCTACCGCGGGGGATTTTTTGTCAGGCGGCTCGTCCGGCGGGAGGCCGGCTACGACGTGGTGGCGGAGTCGCTCGATACCAGGCAGACTGCCAGGTTTTCCGCTAAGAGGGTGATCGTGGCGTGTGGGGCCATTGGCAGCGCGAAACTGCTCCTTGACGCCTTGGGATGGCACGGCAGCGTCCCTTTGCAGAGCACTCCCGCCGTAGCTTTCGCGCTCCTCGTATCGCGCTGGCGATGGGCAGCGCTCGCCGACGGCAGAACCTCTGCACTGAGTCAACTGACGTTCAGGATAGATGACGCCGGCCTGGAAGACGGCTACGCCTCGGGCCACCTGTTCCCTGCCGACACGCTCCCGGCGTCGGACTGTATTGCACACCTGCCGTTTTCCTATCCACAGTCAAGAAAGCTGCTCCGCTTGATGCAGCCGTCGATGGTCGTGGGAAACTGTTGGCTGAGCGGTCGTTACAGCCGGCACACCCTGCGGGTTCAGACACAGGACGGGACGCTGCGGCTGCAAGGCGCATATGACCAGGCGGTGGTAGAGGGCGCAGCCCGCATCAGGAAACGGCTTGGGGCCGCGCTGTGGCGGTATGGAGTATTCTTGCTTCCAGGCAGTTTCCGGCTTGTTCCGCCGGGCGCGGATGTACACTATGGAGGAACGGTGCCGATGCGCGCGTCACCGAGGCCGCACGAAGCGGACCCACGAGGAGAGGTTGCCGGATTGCCAGGCGTCCATGTTGTCGATGGAGCAGCGCTCACCAGCGTTGCAGCCAAACCGCTTACATTTACCATCATGGCTAACGCCGATCGGATCGCAGGCCTTTTGGCGGAGCGGCTGTCTGTCGCAAGGGGTGCCGGGAGATGACGCTACGCGTTCCGCAACTTCGCCAGGCCGTGCGCCTCGCCGGCTGGAATGCGTTCCTGCTCGTCGTGGGGCTGGTCCTGCTCGTGCTGGCCGGGGAGGCCTACTTCCGGCTGACAAAGCCGTTCATGACAGAGCGCGAGCAGCGCCATTTCGTTCCCAAGGTTGGGTACCTGCGGAAGCCCTATACGGAGGCGCGTCATACGAACCGGCTCGACTTCTGGACCGTGTCCCGCACCAACCGCCTGGGCTTCCTTGACCGGGACCCCCAGAGTCCCGCGCACGCCGCGGCCAGCTGCCACGTCACCATGATCGGCGACTCCTATGTGGACGCGCGGGAAGTCCCCATCGCCGACAAATTCCAGGTCCGACTTGAGACCCTCGCCGCCCGCGAGCTGCCTCACCTGAACGTCACCACCTCGGCCTTCGGGTTCAGCGGTGCCGGCCAGGTCCAGCAACTGCCGCTCTACGACGAGTACGCCCGGCTCTTGCGTCCCAAGCTGCTGGTCCTGGTTTTCGTGCCGAACGATTTTATGAACAACGCTGCCCTTCTCCGGGCATTAGACCAGGGCCAGGGCCCGGAACGCTTCCCGGACGCCAGCCTGGAAAGGTGCCCGGATGGGACGCTGGAACTCCGCCCCCCCAATCCTGATCGGACCAGCCTGTTGCGGAGACTCCCCGAACCGCCAAAATCCTGGAGCGTTCGCGCCACAGAGAGCGCGAGCAAGATGTCCTGGTTTGCAAGCTGGTTGAATGCCAAGCTGAAGAGGAGGGCAAGCGACGAGAGACAGCGTTTCCAAGTCAGAACGAGGGTGGACGCGTTGCGGCAACTGCCTCGCTATGCGGCGATGCTTGAAGGATGGCAACCGACCACGCGGCGTGCACTAACCCTGATGTTTGCTGAGAGCAGCCTGCCGCCCTTGTTTGAGGATGCCCTGGACTACACGGCCTTTGCGTTTGCGCAGTTCAAGGCGCGCGCCACCCGCGACGGTACCAGGCTGGCCATTCTGGCGTCCCACCGCACGCGGATGAAGTTCTTGGGAACTCGCGTATTCGGCCGGATGCACGCCCTGGCCGCGGCGCTCGGCATTCCCGTCATTGACCAGGCCGACTACATCCTCCGCCAAGGCGTCACGCTCAAAGATGCGCACTGGCACCACGACGGCCACTGGACCGTCGCCGGCCACCGCTGGGCGGCGGAGGCCCTGCTTGAGTGGTTGAAGCAGCACCCGGAGGTCTGTGACGGTGCGCCGCTAGGGGAGAAGCCCTGAAAGTCTGCGGGGCGCGTCACCTGCTCGCCGAACAGGCGCGCTCAGTCACTCTGGAACGCGTCCTCCGTTCCCAGGACGGCATGGAAAGGAAACAGGGGTGCCTCTCTTTCCATCCATGACACTTCGCCAAGTCTTGCGCCTCGTCGGCTGGAATGCGTTCCTGCTCGCCGTGGGGCTGGCCCTGCTCGCGCTGGCCGGGGAGGCCTACTTCCGGCTGACGAAGCCGTTCATGACAGCGCGCGATCAGCGCCATTTCGTCCCCAAGGTCGGGCGTCTGCTGAAGCCCCATACGGAGGTGCGCCACACGAATGCCCTCGACTTCTGGACCGTGTCCCGCACCAACCGCCTGGGCTTCCTTGACCGGGACCCCCCGAGTCCTGCGCGCGCCGCGGCCAGCTGCCACGTTACCATGATCGGCGACTCCGTCGTGGAGGCGAAGCAAGTCCCTATCGCCGACAAACTCCATGTCCGCCTTGAGGCGCTCGCCGCCCGCGAGCTGCCCCATCTGAACGTCACCACCTCGGCCTTCGGGTTCAGCGGCACCGGCCAGGTCCAGCAACTGCCGTTCTACGACGAGTACGCCCGACTCCTGCGTCCCAGGCTGCTGGTCCTGGTTTTCGTGCCGAACGATTTGCCGAACAACTACCCTATTTTGCGGACATTATACGATGGGGCGCATCCAGACCGCCTCCAGTGGACCAGTCTGAAAAGGCGTGCGGACGGGACGCTGGAATTGCGCCCCCCCACTCCTGACCGTAACAGGTTGTTGCCTGAACCACCCAGACCGCCAAAATCCTGGAGCGTTCGCGCCACAGAGGCCGCGAGCACGATGTCCTGGTTCGCAAGCTGGGTGAAGGCCAAGCTCGACAGGAGAGCACGCAACGAGAGTCTCGATTTCCGAGTCAAAGCGAGGGTGGACGCGATGCAGCAGCTGCCCCGCTATGCGGCGATGTTTGAAGGATGGCAACCGACTACGCGGCGAGAGCTCGTCCAGACATTTGCGCAGAGCAGCCTGCCGCCCTTGTTTGAGGAGGCTCTGGACTACACGGCCTTTGCGTTCGGGCAGTTCAAGGCGCGCGCCACCCGCGACGGTGCTGGGCTGGTCATTCTGGCGTCCTACGGGATACGGCAGTTTGGAGGCCGTTTATTCGACCGGGTGAGCGCCCTGGCCGCGGCGCTCGACATTCCCGTCATTGACCAGGCCGACTACATCCTCCGCCAAGGTGCCGCGTTCAGAGATGCGCGCTGGCGTCACGACAGCCACTGGAACGTCGCCGGCCACCGCTGGGCGGCGGAGGCCCTGCTTGAGTGGTTGAAGCAGCACCCGGAGGTCTGCAACCGGCCAGCGAATGCCGTCAAGCGGCCTTGAGTATACGAGTCGCTTGAGGAGGAGGTTTGCAGGCATCATGCAGCAGCAAGCTGGCCCGGGGCGACACAGTGCAGCGGGTGGAAGGAGGAACCATGCGACGGTTGGCCGTTAGAAACGATAGCCGAAGCTGTCTATGATCTGGCGGCACTGCCGAGCCAGATATTCCCTGGACCAGTCAGTGTAATACTCGTGGTAATCACTGTTCTTGTCTCTGACCTTGTTTTTTCTTTTCGGCAGGGATTGCCGGGGAAGGTGCAGCCGGCGACAGACTTCGTCGTAGTCGTGCTCAATGTTCTCAAAACGGATGTAGTAGGCCGCGTATCGGCGTCCCGCGTAAAAATAGAATGTCGGCATGGCGGCGAGCTGTTTGGCGAGCCAGTGCTTCTTCAAAATGAACTCAATGTTCTCCTTGTGACGACCGAGCTCGAAGTTCGGCAGGGCCCGGCGCAGTCGGTAGCTCGTGCGGACCCCGACTAGACGACGACGCGGCGAAACCGCTTTCCGGGCATCGTGTATACGCCTCGGCCAGTCATTGCGGAGCTTATAGTAGTAGAGTGAGACAAACCAGTCCCACGGATTTCTGACGACGGTAAACTTGAAGTACTCCTCCCATACCCTGTCGCCCACTGCCTTCCTGATCCGCTCTGGCGGGATATGCACCCCACGTTTTTGCCGGCCCACGGCCAGGTCGGCAAAAACGTGGGCATTGCGCATCCGAACCTCGCCAATATCGTCGGCGTCTACATCGGGGTCGAAAGCGTCAAGGGCAGGGTCAATGATGAGAATGTCCTCGTCCTGGCAAAGCGGTGCCAGCGAGGCCAGGATGCTGGTGCTGGCAACCTTGAGCGGACGCACGAATATGAACTTGTGGCTGTGTGAGATCATGGTCATCTGCATACCTCAGAGGGTTGCTTCCGGCGGGCTGGAGCACGCCCCTTGGCGCGGGGCAGGATGGATATGCCGGTCCGTCATTATGCCGCGGTTGGGATTGTCCGGGTCATCCTTGAAGTTCCAGTGCCACATCTGGATCTCTACGCTGCTCACGCGCGGGACCTTGTCCCTGGTATTGGCTGCGCAGAGTGCAGCGTCCAGGAACTGCTTTCCCGTTTCCAAGCCTGCGCTGTCCCGGAACATGTTTCTCACAAAGGGCCGGTAACGGCCGCCTCGCATTGCCCCAATCCAGCGTCCAAAAGGTGCTCGGCCACTGCTGCCGTCCTCGTAGTGCGCAATCGCCCGCACATACGAGACCACGCCGGTATCTGCCGCCTTTTTATGCTGGGTGAACATTTTCAGCGGCGTCAGTGGGTACAGCCTGATTTTTGTCACCCACCACGAGGCCAGAAACAGCAGCATCGCCATGACGGCGAGCGCGCCCAGCCGGTGTGTCCTTGCCGGGTGGTGAGTCGCAGCGTCTGGAACGCCTGCCGGGCCGGCAGTGGAGGCACCGGCAGGAGTGCCCCGCCGCCTGGACAGCCACCGCCTCGGCGCGTCCCAGTCATAAAATACCCAGAGCAACAGCACCAGGTCGAGAAACAGAATATTCTGCAACAACAGGATGCCGAGGTGGACGCCAACCATGGCTGCCGGTAACACCAACCGGGCGCGCCTCGACACCAGCACGAGGCCAAAAGCCACCTCTGTGCCAAGGGCGATCACCCCCAGCACTACAAACAGCACCTCGGGCATGGGCAGAAGCCGCACTGCCATATCGAAGTCGAACGCTCCCCTGTCCAGTTCGAGCGTTGTACGCAGCAGCATCCACCGCATACTGTCGGCTGAAACCCAGTGCCACCCCATGTAGTACAGCTTGCTGCATCCAGCTTCTACATACGGGACGGCAATGACTGTCCAGACTGCGTATCGCGCCCATCCAAAATACGCGGTGGGGGTCTGGGCTGGTGCCACCGGCTTGCCGCGGGCCGCTCGCCACAGGCGGTCCACGGCCCAGCCCTGGTCGCAGCGGGTGAATGACAGCACGGCCAGCACATACAGCGGAATAATCCCGCTGTGATTAAAAAACGAATGCTCGCGGTAGATGCCCCCTAGCACAAGGTAGCAAATCGCAGCCGCCGGAACCACAAGGCGAGTCCCCAACCCAAGGACGCCGAACACCAGCAGCACACTTGTCAAGGACTGAAACGCCCACAAGGCAGTCGCGTTGGCAAGAAACTCATCAAATCCTGTTGGCAGCAGATGCAGCAGGGCCATGAAACCCTGCCAGCGAAACATGGTGCGCGGGAGGAGTGCCGAACTCGCCAAGTCTTCCCTGAGGGTCAGAAGCAGCAGTATGCCACAGGTCCAGGCGCGGATCGCGCCTAAAGCCTCGGGAGTCGCCGCACCCACTACAGCGTCGCTGAACCTCGGTGCCTGCATCGCTCGCCACAACGGGCGCAGGCCCCAGATCGCTATGCACCAGATCGCGCCTAAGCAGGTCCATTCTTCCCAGTACTGGAGGTAAAATGGCAGGTAAAACCGAAAAATTTTGCCGACCAGCCCGCCTCTGCCACCCCCCCATTCTTCGAGGAAGGAAGGGAGCATGTAGGAGAGCGCCAACCAATTGACCAGCAGGGCCAGGGACACCGCGGTGCGCAGGGCCAGCTTGCGCCAAGGCACTGCGCCGCCGGCAGCCGGCAACGCCCGGCGCAAATCTTGTCTGGCCTTATGCGTCTTCAGGGCCACTCCTGCACCTGTCCTCGGCTCGTGCCCCGCCGGCCTCAACTCTGTAGTCGGCCCAGGCTCGGAACATCTGACACAGGAGTGTCGGCGACAGGGTTCGCCTCTGGAGCATCTTCTTGGCGGCAAAGGCGCAAATGGCAATGGGGGCCAGCCTGCCATAGATGCGCTGCATTGCCGCTCCCTTGGAGTACATCAGGTTTGGGTTGGTGGCACCGCGCGAGGCCGTCGAGTTCATGGGATGGAAGGAGATGATGTCGGGGACGAAGAGGAGTTTCAGACCCGTGCGGAGTGCGTCCGTCAGAAATATGGGTTCCTCAGCCGATATGTACCTGGAACCAGCGCCGAATGCGTCGTCGAAATACAGGCCAGCCTCCCGGACGCGGGACCGTCGAAAGGCGATTTCCGGCGACCGGACTCGCCACACGCTGCCTAGGGAGTGTGGGCGGGGGTAGCGTGGGTAGGGTTTGCGCAGAACTCCGTCGGGGGCCGTTTTCTCCATGAAGGTCAGGATATCCGCTTGCGGGAACCTGGCAAAAGCAGCCTCTACACGCTTGCATACGTCGGGAACATAGACTTGATCGTCGTCACCGAGCAGGCAAATCTCCGCCGTCGCCAGGGCTATGGCTCGGTTGCGGCTGCGCGACAGGCCGCGCTCGCGTCGCTCGTCGAAGGCGGCGAACCCGGCGGCGGCGGACCGGTCGTAGCGCTTGCCCGGCGTCTCGTCGCCGCCTTCGGGGATGAGCTGGTTGACCACGACGAAGAGGTTTGGCTCCAGCCCCGCCTTGCCTGGGTCGAAACGAGCGTTGACGGTGGACATGAGTATCTGCATGAGAGCGGTCAGCCTCGTTCAGGCGTGCAGGCGTGCTGTGTCTCGAGGGCGGTCTTGTCCAGATTCGTTCTTGGTGGCCAGTTGTTTGATGCCGTCAAGCATCTCGTTGGTGCATGGGCACATGATACGGGCGGGAAACTCTGATGCTCTAGCCATAATGGCCTCCTTGTGATGTCCGCCCCGAGTGGCGGGGTTGGTGGTTACTTTACAGGGACGATGACGAAGTTCTGTTGCGGATCCTGCCAGCGGAGCGTGGTAGACTCGCCAGGGCTTGGGAAGTCGATAACGACACGCTCGCCGGCAACCTCTCGCACCTACTCTTGGCCGAGCGTGGTAACTGTGAAGGTGTTGCGCTGAACAGTCTGCCCATCAACGACAGGGGATGCCGTGTATTGCCTATCACCCATCAGGTTCCAGTTCCAGGCCAGGATGAAGCCATTATCCCGGTTGCCGCAAACCTCTTCCGTGTCAGCCCGGTCCAGGCCGCGAGCCGAGGCAGGAAGCCGAAGACCATCATTGATGAAGATTTCCACCTCTCGCCCATCACAGACCCGACCACGGATGTAGCCAATGCCGCTCTGAAAGGAACCATCAGCAGGGACTTCGAGATTGCCAACGGGATTTCTCTACAGGTGCGGGTTCAGGGGCGGGTTGTGGTGTTGGTGTTGCGGGCTTCTCGCCATACCAGCTATAACCGGGGGGCAAGTCCACCGCCAACCCATAGCCCGGAAATTCGCCGGCTCTCGTGATGGTAGCTCCGAGGGGAGGCAAGCGAAGCTGTGCGCAGGACATTCCTAGCCCTACATCGTGCCAGTGCTCCTCCTCCTCGCCACCATGAGTCGAGGCGGAGCCGTAAGGCGGCTCTGTGTAACACAACAGTCCCCGGCTGCAACACATAGCCTTGTCCATCCTCTCGTGCGTGCCACTCAAACCTTGCGTCAGAAATGTCGTTTACTGGCAAATCCTTTACGTCGTCACAAGACCACGGGCCTTGATGGGCAGCATATTTGATCATGCAGTCTGGTAGGCTGCCACAGTAGACGTTGCCGTTCGCGTGTTTGACCCAGACCTGTTGTGTCCGAAAGCCGATGCGGTGAATAGTGTTGCGATGAGCTTCATACTGCCTCCTTTCGATACCTGCCCCGAAGGGCGGGGTTAGATGTTTACACGGCGGTCGGCTTCTTGTCTTGCCCTCATTTCATCCCAGGAGATGAACTTGCCGAAACACTCAGCCGTGAATATGGAGGCCAGGTGAGCAATCAGCTTCTTAGGAGCAGCTGTCCTCGCGGAGCTCGCGGAAGGTCTGCATGCCGATGGGCAGTTTGCATTGTTCTATACCGCTTCTTTGAGGGACTGCGCTCTGTCTTCGCGCCGGTCGTTGACAACAGCGTGATGCTGCGTGTTGCCGTCAATAGGCGTTGTCGTCGGCAAATCCGCGCAGGGCTGTCCTGGCGATGATCCACAGGTCCAGCCACAGGGACCAGTTGCGGATGTACCAGAGATCGAACTGGACCCGCTGCTCTATCTGATCGAGCCGGTCGGTCGGTCCGCGCCAGCCATGGATCTGCGCCCAGCCCGTGAGCCCGGGCTTTACCCTGTGCCGTAACATGTAGCCAGGAATCAGTCTGCGATATGCTTCGTTGATGGAGAGGGCATGGGGCCTCGGGCCCACGATGGACATGTCACCGCGCAGGACATTGAGAAACTGGGGCAGCTCGTCGAGCGAGGTGCGGCGTAGGAACGCGCCGAATGGGGTCACCCGTTTGTCCCCCCTGACGACCAAGGTCACGGCGTCGCCGTCTTCCTGCACGGTCATGGTCCGAAACTTCCACACCGTGATCTCGCGGCCGTCGAGTCCGGTGCGCCTCTGCTTGAACAGAGCCGGGCCGGCAGACGTGAGCTTGACGGCAGCCGCGATCAACAGCATGGGGACCGCGGCAACACTCAGGATGAGGAGCGAGAGCACGATATCTTCCGCTCGCTTGACCCATCTGGTGACGCCCGAGAACGGTGCTTCGAAGACGTTGCTGACCGGTATCGGCCCGACCGCGGTCCAGCGGGAATGGGCCAGATCGTGGACGAAGAGGTCCGGGACAATATAGGTGGCCAAGCTGGTAGCGGACAACGCCATGACCAGATCCTTGAGCCGCTCTTCGGCCTGCAGCGGCGGGGCGATGTAGACGCAGTCGAACTCGCCGGCCTCGGCCCGTTCTACCAGACAGGCGAGGTCTCCCAGCCTCGGCGCGGGCAGGGCTTCCCCCTGGGGCTCTTCATCTTCCGGGTTGGCGAAGAAGCCGGCCAGGCTCAGGCCGAGGGAGGGGGTTGAGCGTATGACATGCGCGAGCTGCCGGCCGCGCTCGCCGGTGCCGATGATCACGGCGCGCCGCGTATCGTGGCCGTGCGCTCGCACTAGGCCGAGCACGGCACGGCCCGCCACCCGCCACACCGTCAGGCCGAGCAGGCCGAAGATCATCCACAGCCCGACGGCTACCCGGGAGTAGTGGCCGGTGGTCTTCACGGTCCAGGCCAACACGCAGAGGCCGAATCCCGTCCACACCCAGGCGACGAGCACCGGCCACAGGTATTGACGGGGCGAGGCACCGTGCCAGGGACGGTAGAGCCGGACACCCTCTCCGAAGACATGAAAGAAGAGCACGGCAAGAACGCCGGCGATGGTGTAGCGGTCGGTCCAGGCTATCCCGCGGAGCGCGACGCCGGCCCACAGCCCAAGCAGGATGACGAACGCGTCAAGCGCACGCGAAACGAAGGCCGTCTGGCGCATGTCGTGCGGGACCGGCACAGACCGCCTTGGGAATCGAAGGTCTCGTGCGGTTTCCTGCGCGTTGGTCGTTCTCTCGTCGGCGGGCATGGGGTGCTGATAGGCGTTCCAGGGGTGGAGGGCCAGGGTAACAGCCGAGCGGCAACGCGACAAGGCGTATCACGCCGTGTCAAGGCCGGGTGCCGGAAAGCTCGTCCAGCCACCTGGCAACAATCGACGTCCAATCGTACTCTCTTTCAATCAGACTTCGGCCAGCCCGTCCCATGCGGTTTCTCACATCTGGCTCATCGGCCAAATTGCAGATGGTGGCGGCCAGCTGTTCGGGAGCTTCCGGGGCGGTAATCAGGCCACACTCATACTCCTCAAGCAGGTCGGCTCCTTCTCCACGACCGGCGTAAATGACCGGCACACCGCAACTGAGCGAGGGAAAGATTTTGGCGAGACGCATGCCTTTCGACACCGGCATGTTTTTCAGCGTAGCCACCGATGCGTAGGCAATTGAATACAGGCGATTGATTTCCTCGTAGGGAAGCTGATCGAAAATAAGGTTGGACGCCTGATAGTTCAGAGCCAGTTGTTCGATTCGATGACGCTCTGGGCCGTCGCCGCACAGTATGAAGACGATATCCGGCCGCTCTTTCAATAGGGCGGCCGCTTTGATGAGCGTCTCCAGGCCATGATAGTACGCATAGGTCCCAGCGTACAAGAAGACTTTTCTGTTGCCCAGTTTCCATCTCTCCTGGAGTTCGGGGGCAGGAGGCTGTGGCTTGAGGAAGGATGCGTCTGCGCCATTTGGCAGGAAGGTCATGCGATTCCTGGGAATCCCGCGGTCGGCGATATGTTGGGCGAATTCCCGCGTGACGGTGGAGACTTTCCAGGAATGGCGCAAGAAGAAGTCTTCCAGCTTCAGGGCTGGTGAACGGAGTACGGGGTTGGTGAAAATCCCGGTGCCGATCGCCAAGCCAAGATGGAAATCCGCCACGTTGTAAACGTAGGGGACTCCTCGCAACACCTTCATCAGGACGGCGGCCAACCCCAGTGACGGCCGCGATTCAACGAACAGGATGTCGGGTCTGGGGCCGAACAGGACGGCTAGGGTGGCCGAAACGGTGAAGCTGAGGTAGTTCAACAGACGGACGATTGGCGAGCGGCCCGTCGCAGCGTATACCCAGGTCCGCCTGACCTCGACGCCATCGATCACCTCCCTGTGGTACAGTTTTCCTCTGTACGCGGGAAAGATGAGTCCCGTCGGATAGTTGGGCAACGCCGTCACCACTCGCACCTCCCGGCCGTTCGCTACCAGTTGCCTGACGAGGTGACGGAGCCGAATTGAAGCCGCTCCAGTCTCGGGCGGGTAGTACTGCGTCAGCACCAGCCAACGCTGCTTCCTGTTCCCTGCCATGACGTGCCTGTATGGCCGCAGCTTCAGGCCGTCGAGCTCCGCTCGGCGCGCTTCAGCCAGATACCCTCGGCGAGGCGCGCGCTTGAAGCCTGGACGACGCGGCGGCAGGCTTCGTGGTGGCTCTGCAAGAGGCGTTCAGCCCGCTCGCTGAAGCGGACTTCGGCCGGGCTCTCGCCGAGGGGGGCAAAGAAGGCGCGCTGTATCCGGGGATGTGCTTTAAGATGTTGCAGGGTTTTGCGAAACCCCGCCCTCCGCAGCGCGACCGCCGCCAGCTTGCCGGCCACAGACAGGGGAAGGTTCCTGGCGCGCACCGACTTGTTGAGGGGGTGGTGGGGGACGGGTCCGAATGCGGGGGTCCGGCAGAGAGCGGTCAGGACCGTGAGCAGTTGCTCTGTGTTTTTGACGAGCGTGGAGAAGTCCACGGTCAGGACATCCGCGGGGAGTTCGTAGAGCCTCGACAGCTCCTCGGGGGTGAGGCTGGATCGAACGATGGCGCGTTCCAGCACCTCCGCGCCAAAGAGCGCCGAAGGGTGGCCCCGGCTCGTGCGGAATCTCATCATGGAGACGGCCCGGGCCCGGTGCTCCCGAAAGAGCATGACGAGCAAGGTTCTGTGCCCACGCTCTCCCAGACCCTCAACGCCAGTGGCAAGCGAGCGGTCGCGGTAGGCGTGGTTCGCCATGTCAACAAGAATGGCGGACGGAACGATGGTGCGGATTTGCCGCAGCGCCCTTTTGAAGCGCCGGAACGAACGGTAGTAGTACGCATCCTGGATCTCCGGCGCGTGAAAAGCGTCGTGACGCGTGAGGATTTCATGCAGAAACGTTGTGCCCGAGCGGCCGGGACCGACGCCGAGGAGGTAGTCATACGACGGACGAGCCGAAGCCACGGCGCTGGAAACCGGGGGAAACGACAGGGGCAGTGCAGTGGGCATTCGGATAACGGCGTCTCCGTTCCTGATGAACGGAGGAGGACCAAGCTCATGGCGCACAATAACACAGTCTTCGCGCGCTTGCTCAAGCTCGTGCCGCGACATGAGTTCGAGAGAGGGCAAAGCGCCACCACAGAGGCGGGCAGGCTAGGGCAGCATGACGCAGGTGCTCTCGGTCCTGTCTCTTGGCCGGTGCGGTCCAAAATGCTATGGCCAGAGAAAAGCGAGACATATGACGAAGACAATGATGGAGTAAGGATGGAGTCTGTTAGGACACAGCTGGCAGTGTCCACACCGATTCATCCCCAGTTCTGAAGAAAGGGCACGGCTATGGATTTCAGTTTCAGCCCGGAGGAGGAAGCCTTTCGTCAGGAGTTTCGGAGCTGGCTGGCTGCCAACATCCCGCGTGACTGGCGGGACGATGGCGAGCTGCACGACCCCGACTCCACAGAGGAGTTTGAACGCCGCCGGGCCTGGCACCGCAAGCTGTACGACGGCGGCTGGATGTGCATCCACTGGACCGAAGAGTACGGCGGACGCGGGGCCAGCCTGATCCAGCAGGTCATCTACCACGCAGAACTTGACCGGGCCAAAGCCCCCCCTACAGTCAATTTCCAGGGCATTGCCCGGGTCGGGCCGACGCTGATGCAGTGGGGTACGCCTGAGCAGAAGCAGCGCTTTATTCCCAAAATTCCGCCAGCCGAAGAGATCTGGTGTCAGGGCTTGTCCGAACCCAACCACGGCTCTGACCTGGCCGCGGTAGAGACCCGGGCGATTGACCAGGGCGACCATTTCCTGGTCAACGGCTCTAAGGTCTGGACTTCGAACGCCCACCACGCCGACTATACGACGCTGCTGTGCCGGACCGACCCCGAAGCTCCCAAACATAAGGGGCTCAGCTATCTGCTGGTTGATATGAAAAGCCCGGGCATCACCGTCCGCCCGTTGATCCAGATTACCGGCGAGCGCGGCTTCAACCAAGTGTTTTTTGAAGATGTCCAGGTCCCGACGGCCAACCTGGTAGGCGAGAAAAACCGGGGCTGGCTGGTGGCCATGACGAACATGATGTTCGAGCGCACAATTCATGGCGGGCGGACTGACATGATGGTTGAGGTGCGGCAACTCATGGACCTGGCCAAGCAGCTTGAACGCAACGGCCGGCCGGCTTGGCAGGACAGCTATGTGCGCCAACGGCTGGCCGGTTTCGCCTGCGAGGCGTCGGCCCTCAAGTATACCAGCTTTCGGCAGTTGACCCGGCAACTCCAGGGTCTGCCGCCCGGGCCCGAGGGCTCAATAATGAAGCTCGGCACCAGCACCCTGAATCACCGCATCCAGGAGTTTGCGATGGAACTGCTGGGGCCCTACAGTCAGTTTGCATATCGGGCCGAGCGGGCCCTTGACCGGGGGAAATGGTCGCACCGTATGCTGGCCGCCCGGCGCAGCACGATTGCGGCCGGAACCAACGAAATTCAGCATAACATCATTGGCGAACGGGTGCTCGGCCTGCCCAAGGGCTGAACCGCTGACGCTTCAGACCGTGAGCGCCCAGCCAGAATGGAGGAATACGACGATGCGCGATGGGTTCAAAATTGTGGATACCGATTCTCACATGATGGAGCCGGAATGGCTGTGGGAGCGGCATATGGAGGACGCCTACCGATCGCGGGCCCCTCGGATGGGCGAGGCACCGGGCTCAGGACGGCGGGCCTTCCTGGTTGAGGGGGAGTCGTTCACACGCGAGAAGGGCAAGTACCCTATGGCGGCCAAGGCGTTTCTTAAGGCCGCGACCAAGGCCATGGCCCGCTTTGACAAGGCCCGTCGCACCGAGTTCAGCCCTCAGAGCCGGCTTGACGACATGAACGAGCACGGGGTTGACGTTCAGATTCTGTACCCGACCTATACCGGCCAGATGTTGGGCCGTGAGTTCCGCGATACCAAACTGCTGGCCGCCTGCGTGCGGGCCTACAACAACTGGGCCGCCGACTATACTGCGCTGGCCCCGGAACGCCTGCGCTGGGCCGCGGCCCTGCCGATGCAGGATGTCGGAGAGGCGATCATCGAAGCCCACCGGGCCGCGGAGGCCGGCTGCGTCAGCTACTACATGCGCCCCAATCCGGTCCGCGGCCGGACCCTGTGGCACGCCGCCTACAGCCCGCTGTGGGCCGAGATTGAGAAGATTGGCAAACCCCTCTCCACCCATGACTCTGCCTCGGCCTCGGTGCCGTCGTTCGGCGACCGGATGGACACCCATACCAGCGGGCATATTCTGTCGCACCCGTTTGAGGCGATGGCGGCAATGGCCGGGCTGATCTGGTTCGGCGTCTTTGAGAAGTTTCCCAAGCTGAAAGTGATCCATGTTGAGGGAGACGGCGGCTGGACGCCGTACTGGCTGCAACGCATGGAACAGCACTGGAACTTCAGCGGCAACGCCGAGCACGAATATCTGACCCGGCGTCCGACCGAATACTTCAGAACAAATGTGTGCGTAGCCTTCCGAGGCGACGAGCCGACCATGAAAGCCGCGGTGGAGCTGGTCGGCGACGACAACTTCACCTGGGACTCTGACTACCCGCACCCCGACGGAACCTACCCGTGGGGCGTACAAGCCATGCTCAATCAGCCGATTCCAGAGGTCTCCAAGCGTAAACTGTTGTGGGATAACGCGGCACGGGTCTTCAATCTGGGCTGAGCCGGCCGCCGGCTCAGCCCTCATCACGCCGGCCGGCCAGCGCCGGCATTTTTTCAACAGGAGAGTAGCATGAACTTTGACACAAAAGTCGGTCTGGTGACAGGAGCGGCTTCGGGCATTGGCCGTGCCACCGCGCTCGGATTTGCCAGTCGCGGGGGCGCGGTCGCCGTCGTCGATATCAACTGGGAGAAGGCCGAGCAGGTGGGAGCCGAGATTCGCGCCGCCGGCGGCAGGGCGTTAGCGCTGATCGCCGACGTGACCCAGCCGGCCGACATTGATGCCATGATCTCGCAGACCGTTGGCGAGTTTGGCCGCCTCGACTTTCTGCACAACAACGCCTTTGGTCTGCCGGGCGACCGCTTGGCCGCCCGGACCGGCGAGCTTGACGACGAGGTCTGGGACAAAACCCTTGACCTGGGGCTGACCGCGGTCTTTCAGGCCATGAAACGCGCCATCCCTGAGATGCGCAAAAACGGCGGCGGGGCGATTGTCAACACCGCCTCAATCTCGGGCCTGTACGCCGACTACGGCATTGCCGCCTATAATGCGGCCAAGGCCGGGGTGATCAACCTGACCCGGGTGGTGGCGGTTGAGTACGCGCGCAGCGGGATTCGGGCCAACTGTGTGTGTCCGGGGGCGATTAACACGCCGCTGATCGCCCCGGCCCTGGAGATCGCCGGCTTTCAGGACCAGTTCGACGCTGCCATTCCACTCGGCCGGCTGGGCGAGCCCGAAGAGATCGCCAATGTGGTGCTCTTTCTGGCCTCCGATCTGGCCTCGTTTGTGACCGGCGCGGCGTTTGTGGCCGATGGCGGACAGACGGCCAAAACGGGCAGCCCGTCGTTTCTGACCGAGGGCTGAGCCGCGGCGCGGCACAACCGTTGCACTCCGGCCCCGGTCAGACTATGCTCGGGCGGGAGATACGCCACCACAAGGAGGGAGTTATGGCAGACATCGAGACCCAAATGCAGGCAGTGATTGACCGTGAAGCGATCCGCAACCTGCCGCTCCAGTACTGTCACTGTGTATGGCAAAAGGACTTGGACGGCTACGCCAACCTGTTCACCGAAGACGGCTCGTTCTCGGTCGACAACCCCGAGCTGCCGGGGGCCGAGGGACGGGACAATCTGCGCAAAATGATCGCCAACGGCCTGGACGACATCCAGCCCCGTCCGTTCATTCATAACCATGTGATTGAACTGACCGGCCCGGACTCGGCGACCGGGACGTGTTACGTCGAGGTACACATGAAGCGTGACGGCAAGAAGTGGGAGATGCGGGGCTGGTATGACGACGTGTATGCCAAGGTTGACGGCGAGTGGAAGTTCAAGTCGCGCCGTATCACCACCGACTCGTTTGGTCCCGAGAACGAGGGCTAAGCCCCGCCCTCTCCCAGCGGGAGAGGGAATACGCAGGTGTCACCAGTGACCGACGACACAGGAAGGACGCACTGTGATGCCCGCCCTGCAGGGCGGGGTTGTGGTTTCTTACGGGTTGTTCCCGATTGTTCCAGGCTTGGCGGTCGCCTGAATTTGTGCCATATATGGCTATAGATGGCGGTTTATGCCGATCCCATACATGGGGGGCAAGGGCCAAGCCTGATCAGGCCGTCTATGGCCTGTTTTTCATTGTGGTAACATCGTAATCTGTCCTTTGGACGGGGGCCGGGCGGACGCCATGCTCCTTTACGGCTGGGTAAGGTAACGTTCTTTTTGCCAGCGAGGTCGTTGATTGGTCGTTAGCCCTGCCGAACGCTGAACGGCGTTGCCGAGCCTGGGGCTATGGGGACGCTGAAGCGATAGACACGCTCTCAACTCGTTGTCTCGAGCGAACAGGGTTCGACATATGCCCAAAAGCGAAACCAGAGCAGTGCTTTGCCTGCATCAACGAAGAGGCGCGGGGACTCCTGGAGAAATCCGAAAAGAAGGGGGATTGACCGGACCGATGACAGCCCGCGGATGACCTGCCGCCGAACACGCACCACTGTTCATGACAGGGGAGGGACGAGCGTCCCCCCGGTTTCTTAGGCCGCGCACGAAGCCGCCAGGCTCGACAGGGCGACCCGACGGCGGCCCTCACGCAGGGCGTTGCGGTCAAACCCGTTGGTCAGATAGCCGAATGAGATGCCCGTCGCCGGGTCGGCCCAGCCGCTCTGGCCGCCAAAGCCCGGATGACCAAAGGCCCCGGCCGAGTTGGTTTTGCCAAAGGCGCGCAGGTTGGCCTTGCCGTCCCCGCCGGCTACAGCGATGCCCAGGGCACGCAGGGCGCGGTGGCCCAGAAACGGGTCTCGGAGGTCGCCGGTGCGCGGCCGGCGCGCCTCTGTGAGCATCTCGGGTTGCCAGACCGGCGTGCCGTCGTGAGCCCGACCCTCGTTGAGGAGGGCCTGATAGAACAGGGCAATATCCCCGGCGGTGGTGATACACCCGGCCGACGGCGAGCCGGCCTGACGGGCGGCGGTCTCGTTGAGTTCAAGCACGCCGTCCTCACTAATTGCGCTTGTCGTCTTGCCGAAGCCGGCGAGCCCCATTTTTTCGTACTCTTCGGGGCTGAGGTCGTGGCCAACCCACACCCCGTCGGCAACCTGCCCGTTGCCCGCGGCCGGCAGGCCGAGCCGGAGTTCCGGCAGGCCCAAAGGCTCAGCGATCCGCGTCCGTACAACCTCGCTCAGACTCTGGCCAGTCTGTTGTTCAATGACCGCGGCCACCGCCCAGAAGTTGGACGAAATGTGGTACTCAAATTTTTCACCCGGCGTATGGCTGAGCCGCCATTGGGCAAAGCGGTCTGCGCGCCGCTGGGGGTCGGCCCATTCTTTTTGCCAGTGCGGGGCGTAGGGCATACCCGAGGTGTGGACGAGGCAGTGCTCAACCGTCACCGCGTCTTTGCCGTTGGTGCCAAACTCCAGGATATACTCGGCGATACGGTCGTCAAGGCGCAGCGTGCCCTCCTGCAACATGAGCCAAGCCGCGGTCGCAGTCAGCGCCTTGGTTGAAGACATGATGACAAAATGGGTGTCGTTGGTCGCCGGCTTCTCGGTGCCGCCCTGCACCGCGGTGCCAAAGGTCTGCATCGCGCCGAGCTTGCCGTTGCGGGCAATGGCGACTTGGCTGGCCGGCAGGAGACCTTCTTTGACCTCGCGTTCGGCCCGGTCAAACAGGGCTTGGACCTTTTCCGGGGCAAGGCCGACTTCTTCAAGACTGTTGGCAAAAAAATGTGCTGCTGGCATCTGCAGTCCCTCCTTATTGTCTGGTACAAGGATTGTAACCTGAAGAGGCGCAAGAGAAAAGAAGCCGGGGCCAGTCCCTACTTGGCGGGCGGAAAAGGCGGGCCGGTAGAGGGTGCAGACCCGCCAAGACTGAGGTGGGGTGGTGCTAACGGCCGGCCAGTGGGCCGCGGAGCAGTTGGCCGGGCAGGGTACCGGTGTGCTCGTTGCTCTGCAGCACGACCTCGCCGTTGACGATGGTGGCCAGGAAGCCGTCGGCTTTTTGCTGTAGCCGCCGGGCACCGGCCGGCAGGTCGTAGGTCAGGGTCGGCACTTGGGGGGCGACGGTCTCGGGATCGAAGATAACCACGTCGGCCTGCCAGCCCTCACGCAGCAGGCCGCGGCCGGCCAAGCCCCAGTATGAGGCCGGCACAAAGCTGAGTTGCCGCACCGCCTCTTCCAGGCTCAGCGCCTCCTGGTCTCGCACCCAGTAGCTCAGCAGGTGGGTTTGCAGCGACGAATCCATGATCTGCGACACATGAGCACCCGAGTCGGAGAAGGTAATGACCGAACGGGGGTGACGCATCATCTCCAGGACATGGTCGTTGTTGGTGTTGGTCAAGGGCTGCATGAAGAAGCGCTTCAAGCCCCTCTCCAGGGCCAGGTCAATGTAGACCTCGACCGGGTCCTGGCCGCGTTCCTGGGCGATGTCCTGAACCGACTGGTAGGGCGGGACGGCCCGGTCCATGATCGGGAAGAGCCATTTGAAGTTGGCGGCCCGGGCCTCGGCCCCCACCGCCCGGCTGCGGTCCCGGGTCGGGGTGTTGGCCGCTTCGATCAGCCGGCGGCGCAGGGCCGGGCGGCGCAGGGCGGCTTCCTGCTCGGCCAGCGGTCGGCTGCGGATGTCGCGCCATACTGGCAGTTTGTCGAACGAGGTCGTTGTCTCAAACGATTGCAGCACGCTGATGGAGCGGCTGTGGACCTGGACAAAGATGCGCCCACCGGCCTCGGCTGTCTCGTCGGCCAGGGCAAAGAATGGCCGCCAGTAGTCGGGCGCTTTGGGGGCACTGAACATGCCGTAGGTGACGGGGACGCCGCTGTCGACGGCCAGGGCTTTGAGCCGGTCCAGATAATTCTGGATGCGCTCGGGGCTCAGGCCGGTGTCCTCGCCGGCAATTTCAAATACGCCGCTGCCCATCTCGCCCATTGTGCCGACGAGCTGCCGGACTTCTTCCCAGTTGGCTAGGCGGCTGGCGACTGGCTGACCGTCGGGGGTCTGATGGTTGCGCGTCCGCGAGGTGGTAAAGCCGATAGCGCCGGCCCGCAGCGCGGCCCGGATTTCGTTTTTCATGGCGTGCAGGTCGGCGTCGCTGGCCTCATCGGTAAAGGCGCGCTCGCCCATGATGTGGGTGCGCAGCGCAGAGTGGCCCATGTAGGCGGCGTAGTTGATCCCCTTGGGCAGGCGGTCGACCGTGTCGAGATATTCGGGGAAGGTCGTCCAGCTCCAGCGGATGCCGGCTTCCATGGCCTCGGGCGAGATGTCTTCGGCCCGCTCCAGGTTGCGCATGACCATGAGTTTCTTGTCTTCGCTGCACGGGGCTAGCGAGAAGCCGCAGTTGCCCATGACCACGCTGGTAATGCCGTGCCAGCACGAACAGGTGCCGAGCGGGTCCCAGAAGACCTGGGCGTCCATATGGGTGTGGCCGTCAATAAAGCCCGGGGCGACCGCATGGCCCTCGGCGTTGATGACCTGCGTGGCGCTGTCGCGCAGTTTCCCGATTGCCGCGATTTTTCCGGCCACAATCCCGACATCGGCCCGAAAGCGCGGCATTCCCGAGCCGTCAACAACGCTGCCGTTGCGAATGAGCAGGTCGTAGTGCATGGTTTTCCTCCTTCACTCCAGTGTGCTCAAGACCGTTTCGTGTATGCCTGAACGCTCATTCACCTATAGAATTCCAACCCAAAAGGCAAGCCGCTGTCTGCCTTGATCCAGGGCCGGCGGTATTCTACACTCGGCCCCGTCTTGTAAGGAGGGAGTGCCCCATGACCGATACGCAGCGCCCGACCGGCGGACAAGGCCCCCCGGCCAGCCCGGCTGAGTTCAACCCTTTTGTGCCCGAGTTCCGGGAAAATCCCTACCGCTTTTACAGGCAGTTGCGTCAGGCCGAGCCGGTACACTGGAGCGACACCTTCAACTTCTGGGTGCTGACCCGCTATGCCGACTGCGCGCGCGTCTTACGCCATTCCCGGGCCAGCGCCAACCCGCGCGACTGGGAGCGCTATAGCGATTATATCGAAGCCCTCGGCGGGGAGGGGCCGGCCACGGATATGGAGCACCAATGGATGCTGTTCAGAAACCCGCCCGACCACACCCGGCTGCGCAAACTGGTGACCAAGGCGTTTACCCCGCGGGTGGTAGAGGCCATGCGGCCCCATATCCAGACGATTGTTGACGAGCTGCTTGACCGGGTCGCGGCCAGGGGCGGCTGCGATATTATTGGCGAGCTGGCCTTTCCGCTGCCGGTCATTGTGATTGCCGAACTCATTGGCGTGCCGCTTGAAGACCGCGAGCAGTTCAAAGACTGGACCGGGACGCTGGCCCGCTCGCTTGACCCAGTCGTCACGCCCGAAATCATTGAGGCCGCCAACGGCGCGACCGAGTCCTTTGTGGCCTATTTTACCCGCCTGATCGCCGAGCGGCGGGCGCGGCCGCGGCAGGATATGCTCAGTGCCCTGATCGCGGTTGAAGAGGCCGGCGACCGACTGAGCGAAGACGAGCTGCTGTCCAACGTTATTCTGCTGTTTGCGGCCGGCCATGAGACGACGATGAACCTGATTGGCAACGGGCTGCTGGCCCTGTTGCGGCATCCCGATCAACTGGCCAGGCTCAGGGCCGACCCCGGCCTGAGTCGGACCGCGGTTGAGGAGTTCCTGCGCTACGATGGGTCGGTGCAGATGACGGCCCGGGTTGCGCTCGGCGAGCTCGAAATTGGCGGTAAGCGTATTCAGCAAAACCAGCAGGTCTTGATTGTGCTCGGCGCTGCCAACCACGACCCAGCCCAGTTTGCCGAGCCCGACCGGCTCGATATCACCCGTCAGGACAACCCGCATCTCACCTTCGGCCACGGTATCCACCACTGTCTGGGTGCGCCCTTGGCACGGGTTGAAGCCCAGCTGGCGATCACGACCATGCTGCGGCGGATGCCGCGGCTGCGGCTGGCAACAGACCGGGTTGAATGGCGCGAAATGATAACGCTGCGCGGGCTGCGGCAACTGCCGGTCGCCTTCTGAGCCTTGTGGGCACCGCATCGCTGGAGGACCGGGAAAAGGGGTGGATAGTTGGACGGAAAACAGGCATACTGGCACAAGTCTGTCGTGAGTCTGTCAAGAAAAAAGGAGTCTGGCAATGCAATTTGGTCTTTTGTACGAAATGGAAACCCCCCGGCCGTGGAACAAGCGCAGCAGCTATAACGTGTACCACGAGGCCCTGGCTCAGGTTGAGCTGGCCGACAGCGTCGGTTTTGACTATGTCTGGGAGGTTGAGCACCATTTTCTGGAAGAATACTCGCACAGCCCAGCGCCCGAGGTATTCTACGGGGCTGTCTCGCAGCGGACCAAGAACATCCGCATCGCCCACGGCGTGCGTCTGCTCCCCCATCGTTTCAACCATCCGATCAAGGTTGCCGAGCAGGCCGCGGTGCTCGATATTCTGAGCAACGGCCGCATGGACCTCGGTACCGGTCGCTCAACCACCGCTCAGGAGTTGGACGGCTTTGGGGTGGATTATGAGCGCACCCGCCTCGAGGTCCGGGAAGCGCTTGATGTGATTGTCAAAGCCTGGACCGACGAGATTCTCGAGTACGAGGGCGAGACGATCAGCGTTCCGCCCCGGATGGTCGTGCCCAAGCCGATTCAGGAGCCACACCCGCCGATGTGGATGGCCTGTGTGGCCCCGGACAGCTACGAGATGGCCGCCAACCGCGGGCTTGGCGTGCTCAGCTTCAACTTCAACTGGGAGCAGGTCCAGAAAACGGTGGACATCTACCGGACCGCCTGCCAGGACCGTAACGATGTGCTCAGCCAAGTCATCAACGACCGTTTTGCCGGGGTGGCCATCTGTCATGTGGCCGAGAGCAAGGACGAAGAGCAGGCCGGGATTGAGGGCGCGCGCTGGTTCCTGCACCACGTCGCCAAGCTGTTTGAGCCGCTGATGGCCAAGAACAACCTGTACTCCTACGAATACCTGCGCCAGCTGTTTGACCTGGGCGCGGACGCCAACGATTTGAACGACCAGCAGATCAAAGACCATCCGATGGTCACGGTCGGCAACCCGGACGAGGTCGCCCGCAAGCTCGAAAAGTTTGAGCAGGGCGGGCTTGACCAAGTCATCTTCTTCAAACAGGCCGGCCGGATTCCGCACCAGTACATTATGCGCTCCATTCGGCGTATCGGGGAACACCTCGTCCCCGAGTACAACCCGCACCGGAAAATTGCGACCGATGTTGATGTCCGCTTTGCCGAACAGCAGGCCGCGGCCACCTAGCCGGCCGCCCATCTGAGCCGTGCCCGGACCCGGTGTCCGGGCAGCTTGCAAACCCCCACTGCCCGTGCTTGTGTACCCCGCTCGTATGCGGGACCCCACGCTCGAGACCTCCTCTCCAACTTGGTCGGCCCATTCCAGCCACATCCTCTATTCCTTTCTGGCCGGTGTTTTTCTCACCTCGCTGACCCTGGGCAATGTCGTCGGCATCACCAAGTTTGTTGACCTGGGTTGGTTTGTGATTCCGGTCGGCCTGTTGGCCTACCCGTTTACCTTTCTGGCCACCGACCTAGTAAGCGAGCTGTATGGCCGCCGGCGTGCCCAAGGGCTGGTGTGGGTCGGCTTGTGCATGAATATGTTCATGCTCGGCCTGATGTGGTTTGGCCATGCGCTGCCGGACGCTGCCGGGGTGTCGGCTGCCACGGCAACGTTTGAGCAGGTCTACGCGTTTATGAAGCCGAATGTGGCGGCGTCAATGATTGCCTATCTGGTCGCCCAGTCGGTTGACGTGCAGCTCTTTCACTTCTGGAAGACGCTGACCCGGGGGCGGCATCTGTGGCTGCGCAACAACGGCTCAACGCTGCTGAGCCAGCTTGTTGACACCATCCTGATTTCGGCGGTGTTGTACGCCTCGGACGGGCTTGGCGCAGAGATTGACTCGGTCGCCAAGCTGCTCCCGCTGGTCTTGTCATCCTACGCGTTCAAATGTGTCTTTGCTGTGTTGGATACGCCGCTGTTTTACCTCGGCGTATACGCGCTGCGCGACCGACTCCCCAGCCTTGGCTAGGAGCGGCCCTCAGGCCTGTTGCCGGTCGGCCCATTCCCCGTAGCGCGTGAGCCGCAGGCTGTCGGGCGTTTCGTGCAGACAGTAGGTGGTTGGATTCCGAAATGTCGCCACCTTGAAGCGTCGCCGGGCTCTGAGCCACAAGTCGAGGTCTTCTCCGTAGGTGAGCGCGCCAAAGCCGCCCAGGGCCACAAACACCTCGCGTTTGCCAAACAGGGTTCCGCCAATCACACAGTCGGACAGCCGGACCAGCCGCTGGGGGTCAAAAAAATCGACCGTCCGGTCTTTCCCCAGGACGCGGACGCCACCCTGCACCAGGTCAAGTGCGTGGCGGCGCAACAGGCTGAGTCGCGTTTCCAGGTGCTTGGGAAAGTATTCATCATCACTATCCAGACAGGCGATATAGCGCCCGCGGGCGTACTGAATGCCAAGATTGCGGGCTGCACCGACTCCCCGATTGGCCTGGTGCAGATAGCGAATCCGAGCCGTTTTGCGGCCCCAGTCCCGGACGACCTGAGCCGTGTTGTCGGTGCTGCCGTCGTCAACGACAAGCAACTCCCAGTCGCTACAGGTCTGGGCCAGGACCGAGCCAATGCTGCGGGGCAGCAGGTGGGCCCGCTCGAATGCTGGCACGATAACCGAGATGCATGGCGTGGCCGGCCTTGAGCGCGTCTGCTCCTCCATACCAGCACCCCTGTCTGCCGCTACGGATGTCTGAGACTCGCGCTTAGTGGTAGTCCCCAGCCGGATTGAAACTGGCTCTGTCGGCAAAAATCTCCTTGCCCGGAACATAGTTCACCTCAAGGCGGGTACCGACCGGGTCTTCAAATAACACCGAGTAATAGCCCGGTGCCCACGGCCCTGCCTCGGGTGGATGGACGATAACGGCGTGGTGGTCCTGGAGGAAGGCATAGACCTGGTCCACGTCCGCCCGGCTCCGTGCCCGGAAGCTCAGGGGGTGCAGGCCGACACTGTTCTGGACAAAGCGATCCTTGGCGTAAGGCTTGGCACAGCGGCCAACCCCAAGCGCGGTCCGACCGCCCACATAATAGATCATGTCTGTGCCGCCGAAGGCTGGCTTGAGACCCAGAAAGGGCAGCAATGCCTCGTAGAAGCTCCGGCACCTGTCCCAGTCACTCACCGTCAAAATGACGTGAGCCATCCCATTCACCTCGATCATGCGTTCCTCCTGATATGCTCTTGATACCACAGTCCGGCCTGGAGTGGTAGCCGGACGGAAGGGTTCAGGGCCTTGTCCTGCCGGCCCCGGAGCCTCGGCTTCGGCGGTTTCCCTGGCCGGTCAAATGTGATGGAGTACCAGACCTAGCATATTTCGGCTGAATGGAGGCGCGGCATGCCAACTCTCGATCGTGATGGCGTCCATCTGTATTACGAAACGCACGGATCAGGACCGGCCGTGCTGCTGACGCACGGCTTTAGCGCCACGACCGCCGCCTGGAAGCCGCAGGTCGAAGCCCTGTCCGAGCGCTATCAGCTCATCACCTGGGACCTGCGAGGGCACGGTCGGTCGGACAGCCCGGCTGAGCCGGCGGCGTATTCTGAGGCCTTGTCGGTGGCTGATATGCTCGCCCTGCTGGACGCCGGGGGCGTTGAGCGGCCCGTGCTGGGCGGCCACTCCCTCGGCGGCTATCTGTCGCTCGCGTTCTCTTGCGCCTATCCAGAGCGGGTGAAGGGCTTGGTACTGCTCGGCACGGGGCCCGGCTTTCGCAAAGACGCCGCGCGTGAGGTCTGGAATCGGCGCGCGCGGTCTTTTGCCGACGCATTTGAGGAGAGGGGACTTGGCGCGCTCGGGCGGAGTCCTGAGGTCCGGGCCGGTGCGCACCGCTCGGCCCAGGGCTTGGCCCATGCCGCGCGTGGCATCCTGACCCAGCACGACGCCCGGGTCATGAATGGGCTCGGGTCGGTCAGGGTTCCAACGCTGGTGATGGTCGGTGACCGCGATACGCCCTTCCTGGCCGCGACCGATTATATGGCGGCAAAGATTCTACACGCAAAAAAAGTGACCCTGGCCGACGCCGGACACGCGGCCAATATCGAGCAGGCGGCGGTCTTCAATCACGAGTTCGGAGCTTTTCTTGACCAGCTCGGGGCATAAGCGGATAGGGGCCGATGCTGAACAGGGGTGCGCGACATGCAGGAACTCACAGACAAGGTGGCGGTTGTTACCGGAGCGGCGAGCGGCATCGGCCGGGGCTTGGCCCGACGCTTTGCCGAGGAGGGCATGAAGCTGGTGCTGGCCGATATCGAAGAGGCGGCCTTGCTGGAGGTGGAGAAGGAGCTGCGGCAGGCCGGCACGCCGGTGACAGCGGTCAAGACCGATATCTCACGCCGGGCGTCCGTCTTTGCCCTGGCCGAGCGGGCCTTTGAGGTCTTTGGCCGGATGCATATCGTGTGCAATAATGCCGGGTGTCTGGCGGGCTCGGCCCGGTCTGGGAAGTCCCCGTCCAAGACTGGGAATGGATCATGGCGGTCAATCTGTACGGCGTGCTGTACGGGATGCAGGCCTTTGTGCCACGCATGATCGAGCGGGATGAGGAGGGCCTGATTCTCAATACGACCTCGGTGGTGGGCCTGACGACCGGGGCCAGCTCGGTGTACGGCGTCACCAAACACGCGGTCACTCGCCTGACCGAAGGCTTGCACTACGACCTGCGGGCGGGCGGCTCCAAGCTCCAAGCCGCCCTGTTAGTGCCTGAGGCAACCGCGACGAATATCCTGTACGCCGACCGAAACCGCCTCCATGAGCTGTTGGTGCCACGCGACGAAGAGGTCAGGGCCGCTTTGATTCACCGGCGTCAGGCCCGCCACGAGCGTCTACAGGAAATCGGCATGACGCCCCAACAGGTGGCCGAGATTACGGTCTGCGGCATTTGCCAGGGCCGGTTTTATATCCTGGCCGCGCCTGAGCGGACCGGGCGGGCGGTACGGCTGCGGATGGAGGGGATTGTGCGGGGCAGCGGGCCAAGCCCCGAGGCCGCGGTCTAAGCGGCTCAGGGCGGGCCGGGGCGTCTCACACGCTCAGCACAGCGAACTCAGAAAATCGACCGTGCGCTCGAACGCCCCCGCATCGGCCTGAAAGACAAAGGCGCACATATCGGTCACGCCGATATCTTCGAGGCGCTTGAGTTCTCCGGCGACCGTTGCCGCGCCGCCCAGCAGAGCGACCTCGGTCGGCCGCTCAAGTCCGCCGCGAGCCAGCATCGTCCGATACGCCGGCAGCTCGCCATAGATGGCGAACACTTTGGCCGCCACCTCCAGGGCTTTGGCGGGGTCGTCAGTAATGGCCAGCGGCATCCCGGCAATCACGCGCGGGGCGGGTCTGCCTGCGTCTTTGGCCGCGCCGGTGATACGCGGAACAACGTGTTCACGCAGCGCTTGCTGACCGGCCATCCAGGTCACTGTGCCGTCTGACTCGCGACCGGCAAAGTCGAGCATCTTGGGACCGAGGGCGGCCAACACGACCGGCACCGGGCTTGCCCCCTGGACGCTGAGATTCACACTGGCCCGGTATTCCCGGCCCTCGTGTTTGACGGGTTCGCCCCGCAAGATCGGCTTCATGACCGCCATGTATTCGCGCATATGGCTGAGGTGGCGGGTATAGTTCAGGCCATACATGTCTTCGATCACGAATTGATGCGACAGGCCGATGCCCAGGGTAAAACGCCCCTGGCTGGCTGCCTGGGTGGTCAGTGCCTGTTGCGCCATGACCGCCGGGTGACGCGGGTAGGTGGGCACGACGGCCGTACCTAATTCGATCCGGCTTGTCTCGCGTCCGACGATTCCCAGCAGGCCCATCGCGTCGTGCGAAAAAGCGTGGGCCAGCCAGGCCGAGTGCAGGCCGGCCGCCTCTGCCCGCTTCGCCCGGTGGATCACCTCGTCCAGATGCGGGCTCTCCCCCGCGCCTTCACCAATCATCATACCGATACGCATGGGTGTGTTCCTCCTTGTTTGTCCAGCGCTTTCGACCGTGGTAGTGTATACCAGCATTGAGGCGACAACGCATCCTTTGAGTGCCAGGCGGCGTTGCCAGACACCGGCAGATGGGGAGCGACACCATGAACGAGATTGATTTCAGCGGCAAGACGGTTCTGGTCATCGGCGGCTCAAGCGGGATTGGCAACGGCATTGCCCGGCAGTTCCGAGACCACGGGGCGGAGGTGTATGTGTGTGGCACCCGGGCGTCGGCAGACGCCTATGCAGACGAAAACGGCTCAGAGTTGAGCGGCCTGCGCTATTTCCAGTTGGACGTGTCGGAAGACGAAAACGTGCGGGCCTTCCAGCCACCTTTTGACCGGCTCGACGTGCTCGTTGCCTCGCAGGGCACGGTGCTGTACAAACAGGCCGAGTTTGAGATGCCGAACTTCCGCAAAGTCCTGGACGTGAACCTGATGAGCGTCATGCACTGCTGTATGCGGTTTCACCCCATGTTGAGGGAGACCAGGGGCAGCGTGATCATTCTCGGCTCGGGAGCGAGCTTTTTTGCCGTCTTTGGCAACCCGGCCTACAGCGCCAGCAAGGGTGCGCTGCGGACCCTGACGATGACCCTGGGCGAAGCCTGGGCACGAGACGGCATTCGGGTCAACGGTATCGCCCCGGGCCTGATCGCCACCAAAATCACCAAAGTGACCTGGAATCATCCGCGTCGCTACGAAGACTCCCTGAGCGAGATCCCGCTCCGCCGCTGGGGCACGCCGGAAGAGATGGGCGGCATCGCCCTGTTTCTGGCCTCGCCGCTGGCCTCGTACATGACCGGCCAGATGCTACTGGTGGACGGCGGGATGGGCCTGTCCTAGGGCCGGCTAGGCCGCTTTCTTGCGCTGGACTTTTCCTGGACGCTTGGCGCTAGCCCGCTTGGACGCCTCAAACGCATCCTGGGCGCGTTTGAGTTCTTCCCAGCTGATATAGCCCTCGAACTGGTCCTCGCCAAAGAACAGCACCGGGCCGTTGCTGATAAACAGGTACTCGGTGTCTTCCAGAGCGGTGGTCGCCCCGTGGATCATGCCGTTAGGCTCGTACACATAATCGCCGGCGTTCAGGACGCCGTCGCGGACCTGGAGTTTGCCCTTCAGAATAAAGGTGTGGGAGGCGCTCAGGTGTTTATGCGGCGGCGCGGCATAGCCCTTGAGCCAGCGGAACAGTGCCGCCCAGCTGCCCGACTCTGAGCCGGTCCACAACACCTTCATAAAGGCGCGTTCGGGGTCGGCCTCGTTGGGAATCCAGTCCATGTCTGCGGTCCGAGCCAGCGAGTCCATGATCTCGCTGTTAAACGGGGTAATGTCTTGCGGTAGTGCCATGCTTCCCTCCTTAGTCGTGTGTTGCGGTGCCTGAACACCCACGGGTGGCAAACATGCCTGGCCGTGGCCAAAGATGCAAGCCCGTGCACTTCATATTTTGGGCCAGGCGTGGCAGGGCAGCACCTTGACATCAGAGCTGCCGCAATGGAAATGGGGGAAAGTCCCTCATAGGCGATAGCAGCCACTGGCCAGCGTTCTGCGCTGATGAACCGGCGGGGGAGGGGATCCCCGGTGACTTTCCAATAACGTCACGGTCGTCTAGGATGGGGCCACCTGCAATGAACGTGAGGAGGTCGGTATGAAGTTTACCTGGTTCAATCTGATGCCGTGGCCGTATCTGCCCGATAATTTCCGTGAGGACTACCGCTCGGTGTGGGTGGACCTGCCCAACTCGCTCTACGACCCCAAGAAAGGTCATTTTGTCTATCACGAGTATATGGACCAGCTCGAATACGCCGACTCGCTGGGCTTTGACGGCATTGGCGTCAATGAGCACCACCAGAACGGCTATGGGCTGATGCCCTCGCCGAATATCATTGCCGCCGGCCTGGCCCGGCGGACCTCGCAGGCCGCGCTGGCCGTCATTGGCAATTCCATCGCCCTCTACAACCCGCCGATCCGGGTGGCCGAAGAGTTCGCCATGCTGGATGTGCTCTCAGGCGGGCGGCTGCTGGCCGGCTTTCCGGTCGGTACCTCAATGGACACCAACTATTGCTACGGCCAGATTCCGTCCCTGACCCGCGACAAATACGCCGAGGCCCACGACCTCATCATGCGCGCCTGGGCCGAAGATGAGCCCTTCGCCTTTGATGGCAAATACAACCAGTTGCGCTGGGTCAACTGCTGGCCCAAGCCGGTCCAGCAGCCCCACCCACCGGTCTATATTCCTGGCGGCGGTTCGGTCGAAACCTGGGACTTCTGTCTGGATAACGACTACAACTACTCCTACTTGTCGTTCACCGGCTATTTGCGCGGCAAGCAGCTCATGGACGGCTATTGGGACCGGGTGGCGGCGCGCGGCAAAGACGAGTCGCCCTACCGCGGCGCGTTTGCCCAGACCGTGTGTGTGGCCGACACCGACCAGGAGGCCGAAACGCTCTACGCCGAGCACGTCAGCTACTTCTACAACCGCTGCCTGCATGTCTACAACGGCTTTGCCGACGCCCCGGGCTACCGGACGGTGAAGACCATCAAGGCCAATGTGTTGAACGCCCTGAGCGAGGACATGCAGAAGACCTTTCCGACCCTGACCTGGAAGCAGTTGCTTGACGAGGGCTATGTCATTGCCGGCAGCCCGGCCACGGTGCGTGAGCGCATGGCCGAGATGATTAAGGGCTTGCACGTCGGCCATGTGTTCTGTCTGATCCACATTGGTAATATGCCGGACTGGAAAACGCGCTATTCCACCCAACTCTTTGCCGAGCAGGTCATGCCCTATCTGCGCGCCCTGTGGCCGGACTGGAAGGACGACACGCGCTGGTGGTGCAAACCGATGGCCGAGCGCCTCGAGCCTGAGACTACTGTTGAGAAAGCGCGAGAGAACGGGAGGATTCCGCTGTGAACAGCCGGATGATTGAGACCCGGCCCGGGGTCAGGGTGCGGGTCTTTGAGGCCGGCCGGGGCGCGCCGCTGGTCTTTTTACACGCGGCCGGCGGCCTGTTCGGCCAGGAACCCTTCCTGGACCGCCTGGCCGAGCGCTATCAGGTCTTTGCCCCCGAGTTGCCCGGCTTTGGCGAGTCGAGCGGTGAAGAGGTGCTGGAGGACATGCAGGACTTCAGCCTGCACGGCTGGGATGTGGTGGGTGCGCTGGGCTTGTCCCGGCCTCACCTGCTCGGTCACTCACTGGGCGGCATGATCGCCGCCGAGATGGCCTGTGGGGCACCGAACGACCTGAGTAAGCTGGTCCTGGTGGCTGCGGCCGGCCTGTGGATCGCCGAGCACCCTATTCCCGACCTGTTCTCCTTCCTGCCCCACGAGTACGCCGAGTATCTGTTTCACGACCGGGTGGCCGGCGAGGCCATGCTGACCGGCGGGCTTGACCTCAGCGACCCCGAGGCGCTCAAAGCGTTCTACATCGGCAACACCCGGCGGATGGGCACGGCTGGCAAGCTGCTGTTCCCGATCCCCAACCGCCGGCTGTCCAAACGCCTGTACCGGCTGCGCGCGCCAACGCTGCTCGTCTGGGGTGCGAGCGACCGCCTGATCCCGCCGGTGTACGCCGACCGCTTTCAGACCTGCATCCCCCATGCCCAAAAGACATTTGTTGAGGCCGCCGGCCATATGCTGCCGTATGAGCAGCCGGAGGCCTTTGTGGAGGCGGTGGCCGCTTTTCTGGGGTGAGCCAGACACCTGAACAACAGGCGCGGCGGGATATTGACGCCGCGTTGCGGGCCGCCGGCTGGTCGGTGCAAGACACGGACGCCCTTGACCTGAGCGCCGGCCACGGCATTGCCGCGCGCGAGTTTCCCATGAAGTCGGGCTTTGGCACGGCAGACTACCTGCTCTATCTCGACTGCCGAGCCGCCGGAGCGATTGAAGCCAAGGCCACCGGGACGCTGACCGGCGTAGAGGCCCAATCCGAGAAATACGCCGTCGGTGTCCATGAAGACCTGCCGAGCTACCGCCGGCCCTTGCCGTTCCTGTTCGAGTCCAACGGCGCGGTGACGTACTTCACCAATGGGCTTGACCCGTCGCCGCGCAGCCGTGAGGTCTTCAACTTCCCCCGGCCCGAAACCCTGGCCGAGCTGCTCGCCCACCCCGTCCAACTCCGGGAGCGGCTCAGAAAGCTGCCGGCGCTGGACGACTCCCGGCTGTGGCCGGTCCAGGCCCGCGCTATCCGCAATCTTGAACAGTCCTTTGCCACCGCCGCCCCGCGCGCCCTGGTCCAGATGGCGACCGGCTCGGGCAAGACCTTCACCGCGGTCAATGTCGTCTACCGGCTGCTGACATACGCCGGGGCAAAGCGTGTGCTGTTTCTGGTCGACCGCAGCAACCTGGGCCGTCAGACCTCTGACGAGTTCGCCAACTTCCAGCCGCCGGACGACGCCCGCACCTTCCCAGAACTGTACACCGTCCAGCGGCTGACGACCAACGCGGTCAACCCCGCGGCCAAGGTGGTCATCACCACCATCCAGCGGCTCTACTCCATGCTCAAGGGCGATGCCGAGTACGCCGCCGGCAACGAAGAAGGCTCGGCTTTTGAGGCTGGGTCGGCCTGGCAGCAGGAGCCGCCCGATGTGCGGTATAACGCCGCTCTCCCGCCCGAGTTCTTCGACTGTATTATTGTGGACGAGTGCCACCGCTCTATCTACGACCTGTGGAGCCAAGTGCTGCTGTACTTCGACGCCTTCCTGGTCGGCCTGACGGCCACACCGGCCGGCCGGACCATCGGTTTCTTCAAGCAGAATCTGGTCATGCACTACGGCCATAACGAGGCCGTGCTTGACGGGGTGAACGTTGACTTTGACGTGTACCGCATCCGCACCAGGGTGACAGAGCAGGGGGCGACTGTCGCTGCGGACGACACCGGCGTGTATGTGGACAAGCGCGACAAGCTGACACGCCGGGAGCGGCTGGAACGGCTGAGCGACGACCTGACCTATACCGCCAGGCAACTCGACCGCGACGTGGTCTCGGAAAGCCAGATTCGTACCGTGTTGCAGCAGTTCGGTGACGCCGTGCTGCCCGAGGCCTTCCCCGACCGCCGGGAAGTGCCCAAGACCCTGATTTTTGCCAAAGACGACTCCCACGCCGACGACATTGTGCGGATAGCCCGCGAGGTCTTTGCCGAGGGCAACGCCTTTTGCCACAAGATCACCTACCGCACCGGCTTCACCAAGGTCGTCTCGTTGATACAACAGGATGACGGCCCACCATCCGAAGTCGTGGAATGGAAACGCACTTCCGAACTCAGCCCGGACGAAATCCTGGCCAACTTCCGCAACACATTTCATCCGCGTATTGCTGTCACCGTAGACATGATCTCGACCGGCACCGACGTCAAGCCGATTGAGTGTGTGTTCTTCATGCGCAACGTCAGGTCCGCGGGCTTTTTTGAGCAGATGAAGGGCCGTGGGGTGCGCGTCATCTCGCCCGATAAGCTGCGGGCCGTCAGTCCCAGTGCCCGGGTGAAGGACCGCTTTATCATTGTGGACGCGGTGGGCGTGTGCGAGCAGGACCGGACCGAATCCCACCCGCTCAACCGCCAGCATAGCAGGAGCCTGAAGCAGATTCTTGACTATATAGCCCGGGGCGGCACAAACCCGGACGCGCTCACCACCCTGGCCGGCCGGCTGGCCCGCCTCCAGCATCAGTTCAGCCCGGATCAACTGGCCGAACTCCAGACGCTCGCCGGTGGCACATCCATGCCCGCGCTGGCGCGTGACCTGTTGAACGCATGCGACCCTGACGCACAGATTGCGGCCGCCAGAGCACGGTTCACGGTTGATGAACCACGGCAACCGCAGATTGACCAGGCGGCCGGGCAGCTCGCGCGTGCCGCAGTCACGCCGTTTCTAAAGCCGGACTTCCGCCGCCGCCTGCTGGAAATCCAGCAGCAGAACGAGCAGACCATTGACCGCCACACCATTGACGCCGTGCTGTCGTCCGAGTTTGACGCCACCGCGGTAGAAAAAGCACGCGACAAGGTGCAGGACTTCCACGCCTGGCTTGACGGGCACAAGGACGAACTCACAGCCCTGCAGGCCCTGTACGCCGGAACCCGTCCGCTCAGGCTGTCCCTCAAAGACCTGCGCCAGCTCCGGGACGCCCTGGCCCGCCCGCCCTTGGCCGCCACCCCGGCCCAGTTGTGGCGCGCCTTTGAGACCGCCGAGCCGGCCGCGGTCAAAGGCAGGGGCGGTGAGCCTCTGGCCGACCTGGTAAGCCTGGTGCGCCACGCCCTGCTCCCAACCCTGACGCTTGTGCCCTACCGTGACGAGCTGCGGGAGCGTTACCACGCCTGGCTCGCCGAGCGCGAGGCCGCCACCGCATTCAGCCCCGAGCAGCGCGCCTGGCTTGACCGCATGGCCGAGCACATCGCCAGCAGCCTGGCCATAGAGCCGGCCGACTTTGAGACCGGCTGGTTCGGCCAACAGGGCGGCCTGGGCCGTGCCCACGCCCTGTTCGGCGACACCCTCACGCCGCTGCTGGCCGAACTCAATGAGAGGCTGGCCGCGTGAGCGACCACATTGACGGTGAACTGCCGCGTGGTTGGGCATTGGCAGCAGTCGAAGATATCTTAGCACCTTTGGCTGACGGGCGGAGATTGCATCAGGGGTGGAGCCCGCAATGCGAAAATGGTCCGAGCGAAAATCCCGAGGAATGGGGGGTTCTCAAGACGACGGCAATCCAACCTGGCACATTCTTGCCCAAGTATAATAAGCGACTTCCCTCTCACCTGACTCCACGTCCCTCGTTAGAAGTGCATCCTGGCGACCTTCTGCTGACCTGTGCAGGACCTCGCTTTCGTTGCGGCATCGCTTGTCTTGTCAGGAACATCCCCAAGAAGCTGATGATGTCCGGCAAAATGTATCGGTTTCGTGTTCCAGAAGAGTCTATTGACCCACGTTTTTTAGAAGCATTCTTGCAGACCTCAATTGCACAAGATTCCATTGACCGCATGAAAACAGGTAGCAGCGACAACGGTCTGAATCTGACGCACGGCAGGTTCAGACGCCTTAAAGTGCCTATCGCCCCATTCAACGAGCAGCGTCGAATCGTCGAAACCTGCGAAGAGTTACTCTCCGCCCTCAATACCGGCGTTGCCGCCCTGAAACGGGCGCGCGACAAGCTCACACTCTATCGCGCCGCGGTGCTCAAGGCCGCGGTCGAAGGCGCGCTCACCGCAGACTGGTGCGAACAGCGCCCGGACGCCGAGCCGGCCAGTGCACTGCTCAAGCGCATCCTCATTGAACGCCGCCGCCGCTGGGAGCAAGACCAGCTCCGCAAGTTTGCCGAAAAAGGCAAAACGCCGCCCAAGCGCTGGCAGACGAAGTACAAAGAGCCGGTCGCCCCGGATACAGCAAGTCTGCCCTCGCTGCCGGCGGGCTGGTGCTGGGCGAGCATTGACCAGCTCATCAAAGAGCCTTTACGAAATGGGCGTTCTGCCAAAACGACACAGAATGGTAGGGGTATTCCAACCTTCTCTATTTCCGCAGTAACAGAGGGAGACTTTTCTGAAAAAAATATAAAATTTACTTCTGCTGATCCTCGGAGCGCACAGGATTTATGGGTTCAAGCAGATGACATCTTTGTGCAAAGGTCAAACACGCCCGAGTTGGTCGGCACGACAAAACGCTACACCGAAGAGAGCGGACGGGCTATCTTTCCAGACCTTCTTATTCGGGTACGAGTTGCGCTCCCTGTTTCCCCCGCTTTTATTGAATTGACCCTTCAATCCAGTCGTTGCCACGCCTATTTCAGAAGGAAATCTCAAGGAATATCTGGAAGTATGCCCAAGATTGACCAAGATACGGTACGACTTGCAACGATTCCACTTCCCCCTTTTGAGGAACAGCTTGCCATCGTCAAAGCTGTCGAAGCGCAACTTTCGGTTGTAGAGCGGCTGGAGGCCGATATTGACGCCAAGCTGAAGGCGGCGCAGAGCCTGCGCCAGTCAATCCTGCGCCACGCCTTCAGCGGCAAACTTGTCGCCCACGACCCGCATGACAAGCCGGCCTCGGCACTACTGAAGCGCATGGCCGCCGAGCGGAAGGCCGGCCGGCGTGTCTGAACTGTGGTGCAACGAACTCAGGCTATCAAGGGACTATGAAGGCCCCTTCCCATGAAAAGCCCGGCATCCAGAACGAACGCCGGGGGGCATAAACAGCGGCGCGTGGGTGCTGGCAAAAACCATAGACCTCTACGCTCTCGGTGTCAAGGTGTGGCAGAGGCTCAGCTTGACTAGGGAAGCAGGCTAGAGCCTCGCCGGTAGACACAAGAGGCCTAGTAACGAAACCGCCTACGCAGCAGGAAGACGGTCATGGAACTCAAGCGATGATGGACGCCTCGCAAATCGGCAAACGCGCCTGGAGTTACGCCGGCGTCTTGCAGGACGCCGGGCTGTCGTGCTTTGAGTATGTGGAGCAACTGACCCTGCTGCTATTCCTCAAAATGGCCGACCAACTGACCGAGCCGCCCTATCGGCGTGCACCCATCGTGCCGCCGGAGTTGGGCTGGAAGGCACTCCTGCCGCTTGACGGCGCGGCCCTGGAAGCGCAGTACCGCGCCAGCCTGGAAAAGCTGGGGAACAAACCGGGTATGCTCGGCGTGGTCTTCAAGGGGGCACGGTGCGAGATTCACAACCCCGCGCTGCTCAAACAGCTCATTGTCAATCTGCTGGACCGGGTGGACTGGCTGTCGCTACCGGTGGATGTGAAAGGCACGATCTACGAAGAACTGCTGGCACGCTCGGCCCAAGAGTCATCGCGCGGCGCAGGGCAGTATTTCACCCCCCGGCCCGTGATCGAGGCCATCTGCGAGGTCATGCAGCCGACGCCCCAAGACGCCATCTGCGACCCAGCGGCCGGAACCGGCGGCTTTCTGTGCAACGCCTACCAGTATGTGCTTGAGCACCACGGCAGCGAGCTAGACCGGGATGAGCTGCGTGGCCTGCAAGAAGACCTCGTGGAGGGCATGGAGCTGTCGCCCAAGGTGGGACGCATGTGCGCGATGAATGTCTATCTGCACAACATCGGCGGCGAGAAGGTGGTCGTCCACACCGGACACGACAGCCTGGCCGCGGCCTGGAAGCGGGAGTATTCAATGGTCCTGGCCAACCCGCCCTTTGGCAAGAAACAAAGCCTGCTGTTCGTCAACGAAGAGGGCGACACCGAGAAAGAAGAGCAGGTGGTCGTCCGTGAAGATTTCTGGACCTCAACCAGCAACAAACAGCTCAACTTTGTCCAGCACATCCATACCCTGCTGAAAATTGATGGCCGGGCCGCGGTTGTCGTCCCCGACAATGTGCTGTTTGAGGGCGGGGCCGGCGAGAAGGTGCGCCGCAGCCTGCTGGAGCAATGTCGCGTCCATACCCTGCTGCGCCTGCCGACCGGCATCTGGTACTCGCCTGGGGTCAAGGCCAATGTGCTCTTTTTTGACAAGAGAGAGGGCCGGGCCCAAGCCTGGACCGACCAGCTGTGGGTCTACGACCTGCGCACCAACCTGCATTTCACGCTCAAGCAGAAACCGCTCCAACGCCAGGACTTTGACGAGTTCGTGGACTGCTACAAGCCCGGTCAAACCCACCAGCGCGCCCCCACCTGGAGCGAGGCCAACCCGGACGGCCGCTGGCGTTGCTACGACTACGCTGAGCTGCTCACGCGCGACAAGCTGAGCCTTGACCTGTTCTGGGTCAAGGACAACAGCCTGACCGATACCGAGTCCCTGCCGTCGCCCGAGCGCATCGCCGCCGAAATCGCCGCCGACCTCAAAGCCGCCCTGGAGCAGTTCACCACCATCGCAGCGCGGCTTCCCCGATAACCGATTCAAGGCTGCCCGACGCGCGTCCTCTCTGAACAATCTGCGACACCATCAGGACTGCTAGTGTGGGGCGAGCACTTCCAGCGCCCGCAGGTGGGGGATCATGCCGCGGTCGGGGCTGAGCGGCAGGAGGCACACATGGCTGGCCCCGGCCTGATAGTAGGCGTCAATACGCTCCTGGATGCGCCCGGCATCGCCCCAGGCAATGAGCGCGTCAAGCAGCCGGTCGCTGCCGCCGTCGGTAAAGTCGGCATCGCCAAAGCCGACCGCCCGCAAGCGCTGCACATAGTGGCCTATGGTCAGGTAGATGTGGATGTACTGGTGGATGGCGCGGCGGGCTTTGGCCGCATCGGTTTCCAGCATCACGCCGAGGGCGGCGCACAGCCACGGATCTGTGCCCAGGGCGTGGCGGGTGTGGGCGATCTGCTCGGTGGTGGTGAGGTAGGTGTGCGTTCCGCGGGTCTCGGTGGCGGCCAGCTCCAGCATCCCCGGCATCATGCCGGCCAGGACGACCGGCGGCTCGGGCTGGGGAGCAGGGCCGATATAGGGGGCGGCCCGCATCTTGTGGAGATACTGACGGGTGAAGCTCAGCGGTTTGGCGTAGGGAATGCCGCGACGCTGGTTGGCCTGTCTGTTGCTGACCCCCAGCCCCAGCACAAAACGGTCGGCAAACAGCTCGCCCAGCGTCCGGCTGGCGTTGGCCACCGCAATCGGCTCATAGGCGTAGATCACAGCAATGCCGGTTGCCACCACAAGCCGCTCGGTCTGGCTGAGCAGGTACGAGGCAAACGAAAAACTCTCGCGCCCGCTCGCCTCGGCAAACCACAGTGCGCTATAACCCAGCCGTTCGACGCTGCGGGCAAACTGGCCAGCCTGCTCTCCGCTCAGACCGTCCAGAAAACAGAAAACGCCAGGGGTGCGTAAGTCCATGCGGGTCTCCTCAAGCGTAGGTCAAAGGATGAACCACGCTGCCTGTCTCAGCCGCTAGTTCGGCAGCATGTTGAGGTCTTTCAGCGGCGTGCGGTCCACGACCGGCAGGCGCTTGGTGCCCGGACCGAGCTTGACCGAGCCCGGCCGGCGGGTGAACGGGTCAACGAGGCCGATTTCCTTGGCGTACTCTTGAAGGACCGGCTTGACCTCCTGGGCCAGCAGCCGGACGCTGGTCAGCCGGTCTTCGTTGCCGACCGGCCCCTGAACGTTAAAGCACGAGAATGCGCCCGGCCGCAGCACACGCATCATGGTCTTGACCTTTTCGATCACCGTCTTGGGCGAGCCGATGATCATCAGGTAGTCGTCTTGGGCCCGTTGGTACGAGCGAAGCAGTTTCTGGCGCACCTCGTCCAGGTCTTTGGACTTGCGCTTGCCGTGCTGGGCCTCTTTGAGCCGGTCGGAGTCCACCCCGACCCAGCCGCCGCTGGGGCGTTTGGCCAGCAGCCGGATGGCGTTCTTGGAGTTGTAGCCCGGCGGCAGGGTGTGTTCTGGCCTGGAGAAGGCGCTGGCTCCGCCGCCGAACACAAAGCCTTTGCCCAGCTCCTGGGCTTTGTCATCGGTCTCGGCACAGAACACACCGATGAGATAGCCGAAGTTTTCCGGGCCGGCCTGATAGCCGTTCTCCGCGGCGATATCGGCGTAAAAGTCCAGCAGGTCGCAGGTCGGGCTGAGCGCCGTGACCAGGGCCAGGTAGGGATAGTTGTGCTCAGCCGCCCATTTGACGGTTTCAGGGCTCAACACACCCGGAATCCACATCTGGGGGTGGGGCTTCTGGTAGGGCAGGGCCCAGGGGTTGACGTGGCGGTAGTGAAAATGCTTGCCCTCGTAGCGCCACGGGCCGGGTCGGGTCCAGGCCTGAATAATAAAGTCGTGGGCCTCGTTGAACATCTCCCGGTTATAGCTCGGGTTGGCGTTGTTGAAAAACTGCTCGCTGCCGGCTCCCCGCACCCAGCCGGTGACCAGCCGGCCGCGTGAGATGAGGTCAATTTCGGCCAGCTCCTCGGCCATGCGGAGCGGGTGTTTAATGACCGGCAGGGGGTTGCCGATCAGCACAATTCTGGCCGTATTGGTGATCCGGGCCAGGATGGACGCCTCGACGTTCATCACGCTGCCCATGCAGAACGGGTTGCCGTGGTGCTCGTTGAGCATCAGCGAATCAAAGCCCATTTCCTCGGCGTAGCAGTACTCGTCCAGAAAGTGGTTGTAGTCATCCGCCGCCTTCTCCCGGTCAAAACGCTCATTCGGGATGGCAAAAAAGCCCTCATGCTCCAGCACCTCATCTTCATCAACCCAGCGATACGGCCGCTCAGTAAAATACCCAAAGTTCATACACGCCGCTCCTTTTCGGGATATAGAATATACCTCCCTGATAGCAGATTCCTTCTCAAATTGGGAGGGGCTATCTTGACGGCCCCGGTCGGTCCGATTTAGTGAAGAGGCTGACAGCACAGCCGGCCCTGCCGAGGCGGACGAGGCCGACAAAGCAATCTGACGAAAAAATCTGAGGCGCGTGGAATGCATCCTGGCACAAGCTATCCGACCCCCCAGGAACTCGCCCCGGTCCTGACCGAGTTCCTGCTCCGGGCCTTTCCAGAGCAGCAGCAGACGGTCACACACCTTGAGGTCAGGGACCTGCGGCTGTTGACCGGCGGCGCGTCACGCCAGAGCTGGGCGTTTGACGTGTGGTATGAAACCGCGGATGGCCAGACCGAGAGCCTGCCGCTGATTCTCCGTGGCGACGCCCAGGAGGGGCCGCAGGGGTTTATGGAGCGCAGCCTGGAATATCGGGTGATTGCCGCCGCCCACGCCGAGGGGGTCTTAGTGCCCAGGCCCTATTTTGTGGGCGACGGCAGCCTCGGTATGCCCTTTTTCATCATGGAGCGGGTCAGCGGCGAGACCCTGCCACGGCGGCTGTTCCGCGACGCCCAGTACGCCGGCGCGCGCGAAGTCATGGCGGCCGAGCTCGGCGCAATCCTGGCGCGTATCCATCGGGTGTCGGTTGACAAGCATGGCTTGCACGACCTGCCGGCCCCGCGGGGGAGCGACACCGCGGCTGAGGCCGAACTTGCCCGCTACCTGGAGAAGTACCAGCGCATGGCCCGGGAGCCTCACCCGGTTTTTGAGCTGGCTTTTCGCTGGCTGGCCCAATACCTGCCCCAGGAGCGCGAGCGGGTCTTTGTGCATGGCGACTACCGGATGGGCAACATCATGTTCGGCCCGGACGGCGTCCGCTCAATCCTGGACTGGGAGCTGGCCCACATCGGCGACCCAATGGAAGATCTGAGCTGGATGTGTGTGCGCTCGTGGCGCTTTGGCAACGATCACCTGCCGGTCGGCGGGGTCGGGACGCGGCGTGCTTTTCAGCGTGCCTATGAGCAGGCCGGCGGCTGCCGGCTCGACCAGCAGCGGCTCAGGTTCTGGGAGATTTTTGGCAACCTGCGCTGGGGCGTGATCTGTCTGAACATGACCCAGCCGTATCTGGACGGCATAAGCCCCAGCGTGGAGCTGGCGGCGATTGGCCGGCGAACCGCGGAAACCGAATGGGAATTGCTCCACCTGATGGAGGACTGATGCACGATCGCCCAACGATTCCTGAACTGCTGTGCGCCGTCATCCACCTGCTTGACCATGAAGTTGTGCCCACGCTGTCGGGCTCGCGCCAGTTCTATGGCCGGGTGGCGGCCAATGTGCTGCGCATTGTCAGCCGCGAGCTGGAACACGCCGAAGACCACGCTGCGGCAGAGTGGCATCGCCTCAACGGGCTGCTGTCGGCGACCGAGCAGCCGGTCAGGCAGGCCGAGGCGCGGGAGGCCGTCTGGCGGCGCACAGAAGAGCTGTGCGCACGGATACGCAACGGGGAGGCCGATAGTGGGCCGTACCGCGAGCAGGTCGTCGCCCACCTCAAGCAGACGGTGTATGAAAAACTGACCGTCAGCAATCCCAGGTGGATTGAGCGGCCGGTGGAAAAAGGGGAGGGGGCGGCCTCGCGCCGGCCACATAAGGAGAGAGCATGAAGGCTGAGGTATGCACAATTCGTTGCCTGCGGGCCAGGGCGGTCGAAGTTCCGATGCCGCGTCCGCTGCTGACCGGCGGCGGGCAGGTCAGCGTTGCCCCGCTCGTCCTGCTTGACCTGGAAACCCATCAGGGCATCACCGGCCGGAGCTATGTATTTGGCTATACCCCGCTCACCCTGAGCCCCCTCGTCGCCTTCCTCACAGAAGCCGAAGCCCTGCTCCTTGGCCAGCCTGTCTCACCCCTGGCGTTGGCCGATATGTTCCAGCGGCGTTTTCGGCTGCTCGGAGCGCAGGGCCTAGTCGGTATGGCGCTGGCCGGCATTGATATTGCCGCCTGGGATGTGCTGGCCAAGGCCGCCGGCCTGCCGCTGGTCCGCCTGCTCGGCGGGCAGGAGCGGCCCATACCGGCTTACAACAGCTGTGGTCTGGGCATGAGTGACAGCCAACACCTAGCCGCGGAAGCCCGGGACTTTATCGGGGCTGGCTTTAGAGCGGTCAAGATTCGCCTGGGCTATCCCGACATCGGGGCCGATGTGGCCGCGGTCCGGGCGGTTCGTCAGGCGGTCGGCGACAAGACACGCATCATGTCTGACTACAACCAAGTCCTATCTGTGCCCGAAGCTCAGCAGCGGGTGCGCCGGCTGGACGATGAGGGGCTGGACTGGATTGAAGAGCCGACCCGGGCCGATGACTACGCCGGCCATGCCCGGATTCGGACCACGGCCGCCACCGCGATCCAACTCGGTGAGAACTGCTGGGGGACGAACGACATGGCCAAGGCCCTCGCGGCTGAGGCGTGCGATTTTTTCATGCCCGATGTGGTCAAAATTGGCGGCGTTACCGGGTGGCTGCGGGCGAGCGCCTTAGCCGAGCCGATTGGTATGCCGCTATCGAGCCATCTGTATCCTGAGGTGAGCGCCCATCTGCTGGCAGCGACGCCGACCGCCCACTGGCTCGAATACATGGACTGGGCCAACGCCATCCTGGCCCAGCCGCTGACCGTCACCGACGGCCAAGCAGTGCTGTCCAGCACTCCAGGAAATGGGCTGGCCTGGAACGAGGAGGCCGCCCAGCACTATGCGAGACACTGAGCGTGCGAGCCGAGCTGGGCCGCCGGCCGTGGTGGATGAACTTGGCGGTCGTCTGATGCCTGGCCCGTCGGGCTGCTGCACGCGGTGCCGAGATCGGGCCTGGGGTGTGGCGCGCCCGCCGGCGGCTCCAGGCCGCGGCACTGGGCTGAGGGCCGTCTAGTCGGGCTGGGGGACGCTTCCCGCCCCGGCGGTGTCTATGGGGCGCGGCGCTCTGGCCAGGAGCAGACGCGGGAGGCCGCGCAGGTCCTCCAGAATCATATACCCGGCCGGGACGATCAGCAGGATGATTGCGGTGGCAAACAGGATGCCGAAGCCGATAGAGATGGCCATTGGGATGAGAAAGCGGGCCTGCATCGAGGTCTCAAAGATCATCGGCATCAGGCCGAAGAAGGTGGTCAGCGAGGTCAGCAGAATAGGCCGGAAGCGGCGCATGCCGGCCCGGCAAACGGCCTCCAGGGGGGTGGTCTGCTCGGCGTCGCGGAACTGGTTGGCGGTGACAACCAGCACCAGCGCGTCGTTAATCACTACCCCGGCCAGGGCGATGATGCCGAACAGGCTGATCATGCTGAGCGCATAGCCCAGCAGCAGGTGGCCGATGATCGCGCCGATAATGCCGAAGGGAATGCTCAGCATCACAATCACCGGCTGGATGTAGCTCTTGAAGGGAATGGCCAGCAGGGCATAGATGGCCAGCAGGGCGAAGACAAAACCGAGGCCAATCGCCTCCAGCGCCTCTTGTTGCCACTCCTGCTCGCCCTCCAGGGTGTAGTTCAGGCCGGGGTATTTCTGCATCAGGAAGGGCAGTTCGTTCTGCTCCAGGCTGGCCACAATAGTGTTGGCGTTAGCGATGGTTTCGTCAATGTCGGCCGTCACCGCCATGATGCGTCGGCCTTCGCGGCGGCGGATCTCGGTGTAGGAACGGCCATAGTCTACCGCCGCGGCCTGAATGAGGGGGATTTCCCCGCCCTGGGGCGTCCGAATCACCAGTTGCTCAATGGTGTGGGCGGTCCGCCGTTCGGGTTCGGGCAGGCGGACCATGACCTTGACCTCGTTGCGGCCGCGCTGCTGGCGCAGGGCTTCGGCCCCGTAGAACGAGCCACGCAGCTGGCGGGCCAGGTCGGTGGCGTTGATCCCCAGGCTGCGGGCTTCGGGTTTGACGGTCAGGCTGAGCTGGGGTTTGCCGTGTGAGACGCCGTCGTCAATATCGGCGGTGCCGGCATAGCCAGCCAGCAGGCCGGCCAGCTCGGCCGCGGCGGCCTCGAGCACTTGGCGCGAGCGATGGGTGAGCTGAATATCCAGGGCGGCTTCACTGCTGAAGCCGGATTCGGCCTGAAAGGTCAGCACTTCGAGGCCGGCAATGTGGCTGGCCGCCTGGCGCCAAGTGTTGGCGAACGCCACGCTGCTGACCTCGCGCTGGTCGGACGGAACCAGGGCCATCTGGACCCCGGCCAGATGGCCGCCGCTCAGCTTTGGCGGCCCGTCGTCGGGCCCCGGGCCGCGCAGGACCGCCCCGATCTGGGTATACGTCCCGCGAACAATGGCCGGCCCGCCGTGGGTGTCGATGGCCACCTGCATGGCTTCGAGTAGTTGCCGGCGCACCCGTCGTGAGGTGTCGAGCGGAGTACCGAACGGCAGGGTAGCCTGGGCGGTGATCAGGTCGGAGTCAATGCGGGGCATGAAGCTGAACTGGAGGTGGCCGCCCCCGACTGTGCCGAGGGCGAGCAGCAGGGCGGCAATGCCGGCCGTCAGGGTGGCGTAGCGGTGAGCGATGGCCGTCCGCAGCAGCGGCTGGTAGACCCGCCCGACAAAGGTCTGGAGCGCACGCCCGAAGACCAGCCGGGGCCGGTTGAGGGCGCGCCACAGGCGGCCCGGTTCGTTCTGCCGCGACAGGTGGGCGGGGAGAATGAACAGCGACTCAATCAGCGAGACGCTGAACACGGCGATGGTCACTGCGGGAATATTGATGAAGAACTTGCCGGCTGGGCCGGGCACAAACACGAGCGGCAGAAAGGCGACGATATTGGTCAGCACGGCAAAAATAATCGGTCCGGCAATCTCTTGCGCGCCCTCAATGGCCGCCGCCAGCAGGGGCCGGCCGGCTTGGCGTTTCTCATAGATGTTCTCGCCCATGACGACCGCGTCGTCGACGACGATGCCTAGCGTGATAATGAAGGCGAAGAGGGAGATCATGTTGATCGACGCGCCGCTCAGGGGCATGAAGAGAAAAGCGCCCATGATCGAGATGGGGATACCCAGGGTGACCCAGAAGGCGAGCTTGGGGTCGAGAAACAGGCCGAGCAGCAGCAGGACGAGGCACAGGCCGAGGAAGGCATTTTTGAGCAGTAGGCGCATCCGGTCGCGGTAAATCTCGGAATAGTCGTTCCAGACCGTCAGGCCGACGCCTTCGGGCAGCCGGGGGCGGATTTCGTCAAGATAGGTGTGGACGCTGGCCGATACTGACTGCGGGGTTTCCTTGGCGACCCGATAGACCTGGACCTGGACGGCGGGCTGCCCGTTGTAGAACGCCTCAAAGTCCCAGTCTTCAAAGCCGTCGGTAATCACCGCAATATCGCCGACGGTGATGCGGGAGCCGTCCGGGGCCGAGGCAACCGCAATATCGGCGTATTGGCTGGCGTAGTCGCGGCGTTCCTGGGTGCGCAGCAGGATTTCTCCGCCGGCGGCCTTGAGCCCGCCGGCCGGCAGCTCGACCGCGGCTTGGCGGATCTCGCGCGCAATCTGACTGAGGGTGAGGTTATGGGCACGCAGCTTGGGCTGGGGCACTTCGATGGCGATTTCGAGCGGACGGACCGCCCCGAGTTGCACCAGGGTAATGTCGAGACGCTGGATCAGATCGTCGCGGATCTGCTCGGCTAGGTCGCGCAGCGTGTGTTCGTCCTGGTCGCCGTAGACCATCAGGGTCAGGACTTGGTTGCGAAGTTCTACGAGGCTGACGACCGGCTTTTCGGCTTCTTCGGGGAAAGACAGGATGCTGTCAACCGCATTTTTGACATCCTGGAGGGCCTTGTCCGGGTCTGCGCCGGTAAGCAGCTCGACTACCACCGAGCCGTAGCTCTCGCGGGCTGTGGCGGTGACCTTTTTGACCCCGTCAATGCCGCGCACCCGGTCCTCAATCGACAGGATGACCCCCTGCTCAACCTCGGCCGGGCTGGCCCCGGGGTAGTGCACGCTGGCCACGACGATGTCGATGGCAAACTCGGGAAACACCTCTTGCTTTACCTGGGTGCTGGCGATGAAGCCGCCGACGACGATGACCAGCATGATCAGATTAGCGGCAACGTGGTTGCGGGCCATCCAGGCGATCGGGCCGCTGGGCGAGGCTGGCGAAGCGGGGTCAGGGTTCGTGTGTTCCATGTGTTCAGACCGGGTCTTCGTCAAGGGTGAGGGGGCGCGCCTCGGCGGCTGAGGGCGGGGACGAGGGCTCGGGTGCGCTTTGCAGGGCCATGCCGGGAAGGGCGACGGGCAGGGGGCTGGTAACCACTTGGTCGCCGTCCCGCAGGCCGTGCTGAATCAGCAGCGAGTCGTGTCGGCTCAGGGCGACTTCAACCTTGCGGATTTCCAGTTGGTTGGCGGCGTTTTTGACCCATATCCGGCTGCCTTCCCGGAGCGTGCCACGCGGCAGGACAAACACATCGGTCAACTGCGGGCCGTCAATTTCGACCCGCACATACTCTCCGAGGAGCAGCGGCAGCCGCGGGTCCGGGGATTGCTCGCGGCTCAGGGGATCGTCAACCAGGACCAGCAGGCGGGCCATGCGACCGTTTTGTGACACATCGCCGAGCAGGCCGGTGACCGCCCCCTGGCGCACTGCGGTCAGGCCATTCCCCAGGTCCCGAATTACCTGCGTCTGTGAGCCGCTGGTCTGGGTCGGCCCGGGGATATCGACCCAGGCCAGCTCGTGCATGGGGACGCTGACCTCGACCCGAAAGGCGTCGGTGCATACCAGGCGGGCTATGGGTGTCTGGGACATGACGAGTTGGCCGACCTCAACCGATTCTTCCAGTACCAGGGCGTTGCACGGGGCGGTCAGGGTGGTCCGCTGGAGGTCGAGTTGGGCCTTGGCCAAGCGGCTTTTGGCCGCGGCGACAGCGGCCTGTTTTTCGCGCAGATGGGGTTTGCGCAGGGCCAGCTGTTTGCCCATTTCGCTGGTCTCGATCGATGGCTCGAGCAGCTCCCACTCGCGCTGGGCAATGACCTGCTTGCCAAGCTCAAGCTGGAGTTCAAACTCGGCTTTGGCTAGCGCTCCCTGCTGGGCCTCAACCGCATAGGTATAGTCGCGGGGGTCAATCCGCAACAACACCTCGCCTGTCTGCAACAGGCCGCCTTTGGTCAGGTTGGCGTGTTGCTGGGTCACATAGCCGCCGACCTGGGGATGAACGCTGAGTTCCTGGTGAGCCCGGACTGTGCCAAAGGCTGAGATCACCGCGCGTATATCTTCGGGGTGAACGGTGAGGACTTCGACAACGGTGGCAGCTGCCTGTGGGGCCGCTTTTTGGGGCGCTGGCCGGCTGGCGATCAGCGCCCGAGCGCCTATCACCCCGCCACCCAGGATGAGGACTGGGAGCAGGGCTTGGAGGAGACGTTTTATCCGGTGTGTCATCGGGTCTATGTACTGTCGGGCTATCGCTTCCGACAGCCGGGCTTGGACGTTTTATCCGGTGTGTCATCGGCGTGTCCTGGCGGTGGTGGTTCGCGCCAACAGGCTGGAAGGGGCGGTCAGCCTTCCTGTCCAGCGCCCACCCAGCGCCCGATACAGGCCGGCACGGTTGCTCAGCAGGCGACGGTGTTCGCCGATAAGCCGGCGCTGGAGACCCTGGAGGGATTGGACCGCGAGCAGGACGGTCACATAATTGACCAAGCCGTGCATATAGCGTGACTGTGACTCTTGCAGGGTTGCCTCGGCCAGCGTAATCTGGCCCTCCAGGTTGTCGATCAACTCGACCCGAAAACGCTCCCGGGCCAGGGCGTCTTCTATTTCGAGCAGGGCTTGGAGATATTGCTGGCCAAAGCGGTCGAGCCGCTCCTGAACGACCGCCTTGTGGCGCAAGACCTGGTTGCGACGCTGACCGCCGTCAATAATCGGTGTGACCAAGGTGCCGACCAGGGAGCCGGTCTCTTGGCGGAAGACGGTCGAAAAGCTGCGGGCGCTGAACTCGTAGGACAGGTCAAGGGCCAGCCGCGGCAGCCGTTCGGCTACCGCGGTGGCGACCCGAAAGTCCGCGGCCTGGAGGCGGAGTTGGGCGGAGCGCAGGTCTGGGCGGGCCCTCAGCAGCTCGGCCGGATCACCTAACTCGGGAAACGGGGGCAGCTCGGGCAGGGTCTCGTCCGGGACGCTGGTATCGAGCGCGCCCGGGGCGGTGCCAAGCAGGACCGCGAGCCGGTTATAGGCGGTGTTGAGGGTTGAGCGGACAAGTGGAATCTCGGCCCGGGTGGCGGCCAACTGCTGGCGCTGCTGCAAGACATCAACCGCAGAGCCGGTCCCGACTCCGAAGCGCACTTCGGTCAGATCGAGCAAGGATTGGCTGACCTCAATCTGCTCTTCCAGCAGGGCCAGCAGCGCCTTCTGTTCCTGGAGAATGAACCAGGCGTCTACGACCGAGCCGGTGATAAGCAGGGCGCTGGCTTCGACATCCTGACGACTGGCCTGATACTCGAGGGTGGCCGCGCGGCGGCGGGCGGCAATCCGCTGCCACACATCAATTTCGTAGGACAGGCCAGTGGACACAAAATAGCGGTCGGTGTGGGTAATCCGGGTGGACGGCCCGGCCTGGCCGCCGAATGGGGCCGGGGCGTCCCTGTCAAGCTGATGGGTCCGGGCCGCGCCGCCGTTCAGACCCACCCGGGGGACTATGTCGGCACCCTCGATCCGAGCCTGGGCATAGGCCTGGGTGAGCCGGCTCCACAATTGTCTGAGGTCCAGGCTGTTCTCCAGGGCCCATTCTACCGTGGTGTTAAGCGCCGGGCTGTTGAACTCCTGCCACCATTCGCCGATCACGCGCTGGCCGTCCAGGCGGTGATGATAGGCTTCCGGCACCGGGACTTGGGGCCGGTTCAGGGTCCGCACCTGATACGGGCTACAGCCGGCGGCTGCCCAGACCAGGACGAGGAGGGCCACGCCCCAGGGCTGAAGCGGCCTGGACCGGCGTGCGGCGTCGGGCCGTAGAGGGGCGCGGGCCGGACCGGACGGCTGATAGCGGGGGCGCGAAGCTGGGGGCTGAAGCTGCTGTGTGGTCGCTACTCGTTCCCCATCCGATGACAGCTTTTGGCGGGTCGCTTTGCTTTTTTCGGTCAGGATCATTTCAAACTTCCATCTCAAACCAGCGTATCCTAACCGATGTTTTAAGAGCAAGCCCTGTTGTCCTGGCCGAAAAAACGGCCTGTCTTGACAGGTGAGCCTGCCTTGAGATGTTATGAACGAATTGAAGAGATGGGCAGGAGATCGTATCATGGCGGCAGCCGAGTCGTATGGAGGATTCATTATTGAGCTAGGCTCACAACGGCTCGACAAGCGGAGAATGGCAGCCTGGGGCGCGGGTGTTCCGTTTGCTGGACGGCGTGGTGCATGAGTATTTTCCGCTCAGCGAATGCGGCCGGCGTTTCATGAGCCAGAACGATGCCAATGACTTTGCCCTGCTGGAGAGCCGGGATTGGGTTGACCGCCAGTAGGGCGTTACGCTCAAGCGAGATGTTTCATGCCAAAGAAAAAGATGTTGGTTGCCGGCGCGTCCGGGCTCGTCGGCTTTGCCGCGGTCAAGCATTTTGCCCGGCGTGAGGACTGGGACGTGGTGGGCGTGTCGCGGCGGGTTCCCGACGGCCTGGAGGGGGCGGAGCTCATTTCGGTTGACCTCCAGGATAAGGCCGGCTGCGCCGAGGTCTTTGGCCGGATGTCGGATGTGACCCATGTGGTCTATGCCGCGCTGTACGAGAAGCCGGGGCTGGTCCAGGGCTGGTTTGAGCAGGACCAGATGCAGACCAACCTAGCCATGCTGGATAATCTGTTTGACCCGCTTGAGGCAGCGGCCACAGACTTGCAGCACATCTCGCTGTTGCAGGGCACCAAGGCCTACGGCGTGCATATCGAGCCGTTTCCGGTTCCGGCCCGCGAGCGCTGGCCGCGGCATCAGCACCAGAACTTCTACTGGTTGCAGCAGGACTATTTGCGCGACCGCCAGCTCGGCAAGCAGTGGCATTGGACGGTGTGGCGTCCGCAGCTGATTCTGGGCGAGTCGCTCGGCAGCCAGATGAACGTGTTTCCCGCCCTCGGGGTGTATGCCGTGCTGCGAAAAGAAGCCCGGCTGCCGCTGTCTTTTCCCGGCGGGCCGCCGTTTGTGCTCGAAGCCATTGATACCGATGTCCATGCCCGGGCGTTTGAGTGGGCGGCCAGCGCGTCGGCCGCCCAGAACGAGATATTCAATATCACCAACGGCGACGTGTTCGTGTGGCAGAATGTCTGGCCGGTCATCGCCGAGGCGTTCGGCATGGAGGTCGGGCCGCCGGAGCCGTGCTCGCTGGCCGAAGCCATGCCGAAGCGGGAGGCCGAATGGGCGGCGATTGTGGATAAATATGGGCTGCGCGCCCCGAAAAGCCTCCAAGCGTATGTCGGCCAGTCGTTCATCCTGGCCGATTTTTCGTTTGGCTTTGGGGCCGAAGACCAGTCGCCGCCGCCGATGCTGGTCAGTACCATCAAACTCCGCCAAGCCGGCTTCCCGGACTGCATGGACACCGAAGACTGTTTCCGCAAGTGGATCGCACGCTTTCAAGACCTCAAATGGCTCCCGCCGGTGGACTAGGCGGGACCTGAAAGGACGCTTGAGGACGGAGCACGCCATGCCAACCCCAGTGACCGAAATGTTCGGAATTGATCTGCCTATTTTTGCCTTCACCCACTGCCGTGATGTCGTCGTCGCGGTCAGTAAAGCCGGTGGACTCGGCGTGCTCGGGGCGGCGATTCATACCGACGAGCGGCTGGAGATTGACCTCAGGTGGATAGATGAGCAGCTGGGCGATATTCCCTACGGTGTCGACCTGATGATGCCGGCCAACTATGTCGGGGCTGAGAAGGGGGGGCTGGCGCGCGACTCGCTCAAACAGCTCATTCCTGAAGCCCATACAGAGTTCCTGGACGATCTTCTGGAACAGGCAGGAGTGCCCGAACTGCCGCCCGACGCCCCGTCGGCCAAGGGGCGCGGGCTGCGGTACTCGCAGAAAGAGGCCAGGGGGATTATTGACACCGCCCTGGAGCACCGGGCCAGGTTTCTGGTCAGCGCGCTCGGCACCCCGCCCGCCCATGTGGTTGAAGCCGCGCATAAAAAAGGCATTTTTGTTGGCGCGCTGGCTGGCAAGACGAGCCATGCCCTGCGGCATAAAGAAGCCCAGGTTGACGTCATCATTGCCCAGTCCTACGAGGCAGGCGGCCATACCGGAGACATCGGCGGGATGGTGTTGGTCCCAGAGATTGTAGACGCTGTTGCGCCAACGCCGGTCTTGGGGGCGGGGGGTATTGGCAGCGGCCGCCAGATGGCCGCGGCTATGGCGCTCGGCGCTCAAGGGGTGTGGTGCGGAACGGTGTGGCTGACCACGACCGAGTCCGAGCTAGAGCGGATGGCCAAAGACAAGCTGCTGGCGGCTGACTCAAGCGGCACGGTCCGTACAAAATCTCTGACCGGCAAGCCCGCCCGCTTTCTGCGCTCCAAGTGGACCGACGAGTGGGAGCGCAAGGATACGCCGGAGCCGCTGACTACCCCGCTCCAGAGCATCTTGGCCTATCACTACCTGCGCCGGATTGATCGTGGCATGAAAGCGCCGGGAGTGACTGCCGAATCCGGTGCCTACCAGCTCTACACCTATCCGACCGGCCAGGGCATTGGCGGACAACATACGCTGCGCTCGGCGCGCGACGTGGTCCGGGATATGGCCAGCGGCTATGTTGAAGCCCTCGCGCGTTTGAACGAGCAGCTCGGCTCCGCGGACGAGTAAGCGGCGTGGGTAAGATGGTCGTATGCAGTGCGTGTGTGTATGCCTGAACTTGGCGGCCTCAAAGAAGAGACAGCTTCCCTGCAAAGGTAGGGCTGGGCATTTTGATTGCGGCGAGAATCGGCCTGAATCGGGTAGCTGCCCCAGACCTGCGGCCGGGCGCGTTGTCTGCTTGCATCTTTTTTCCGTTTGTATAAGGTGTTGCTCTCTGGCCCCCCAGGACATCCCCGGCTATCCACAACAAGGAACAAGGAGGACGGTATGAAAGTTGGCATGATCCCCCAATTGACGAGTTTTAACGGCAAGCCTGATTTCCAGACCTATCAGGAGGAACTGGCGCTGGCCGATATGGCCGAAGACATGGGGTTTGACTCGATCTGGGCCCTTGACCACCATTTCACCGGCTACACCATGTCGCCGGACCCGACCCAGATGCTGAGCTATTTTGCCGGCCGCACAAAGCGGGTCCAGCTTGGCACTGCGGTGATTGTGCTGCCGTGGCACGACCCGGTCGAGGTGGCCGAGAACATTGCCCTGCTTGACGTGCTGTCCAACGGCCGGACCATTATCGGCTTTGGCCGCGGGGCGGCCACGGTCGAGTATGAGGGCTACCGCATCCCAATGCACGAGTCGCGTGAGCGCTTTGTCGAGTGCGCCGAGATTGTGCGCAAGGGCCTGACCCAGGACAGCTTCTCCTACGACGGCACATACTACCAGATTCCCGAAATCCAGATCCGGCCGCGGCCGATCTCTCACCCAGAGCGGCGCTTTTACGCCTCTTCGGTCAGTCCGGAGTCGGCCGAGATAATGGCCAAGCTGGGGCTGGGCGTACTGATTATTGCCCAGCGGAGCTGGGAGGATACGGCCGCTGACTACCAGCGCTATGTCGAAAATGCGCAGGCCAGCGGTTTTCAGCCGCGTCCGCCGATCGGCCTGTTCAATGTCCTGGTGTCAGACGACGCCCAAGAGGCCGAGGACTTGGCCCAGGTTCACATGGGGGCCATGTTCGACTCCATCGAGAACCACTACCGCTTCTCCTCGGGCCGTTTGAACGAGGTCAAGGGCTACGAGTTCTACGGCAAGATGGCAAAAACCTACGCCAAGCTGAACGCCGATGAAGCGGCCAAAGCCAAGGCGGTAGCGTTCTACCGTAGCCTGCACGCGGCCGGCACGGCCGATCAAGTGCTGGAAAAGTTCCGCTACATCCATTCGACTGTCGCCCTCGAGCATGTGGTGAACACCTTCGGCTTTGGTGGTCTGCCGATAGATAAACTGCGCCGCAGCTACCAGTTGTTTGCCGAGAGGGTTCTGCCGGTGTTGCAGCACGACGCAGCCTTCAAACTGCCCAAGGAGCAGAACGGTTATACCGAGCTGGTCGCCTCGGCCTAGCCGCCTTCTTCTGCTGACAGATGCTGACAGAGAGTGGGCGGTAGGACCTGTTCCCACTTGTGTGTGGATGCTCGTGAGGGGAAGCGGATGGACTTTCACTATACGCCCGAACAAGCGTTTCGGGCTGAGCCGCGGGCGTGGCTAGACGCCAAGCTGCTGCCCGAGCTCTGCGCAGACGACGCCAGAGACGAACGGCCCGCCAGATTTGCGGCCGGCACCCCTCGGCACTCACCCGACGGTCAACCAGCCCCCAGACATGGCCCCGGATGCCCCGCGCCGGTTTAACCGGAGACCGAGCGGCCCGGCAGCACCCCATCCCGGCCGGCACGAGCAAAATCCATCCCGACCTCATGGGTGAGTGCGTGCCGGGCCCGCCAAAAGGGTGACTGCATCCGGCAAGTACCTAAAGACCTGGACGCCTCTGCCAGAGACGAGTTCATCCGTCTCCGAGCGGGCAGAAAAGCCGAGCCATACCGCGTGGTGCTCATAGCTTTCCCTCATCCCCCTATGACAAGAGATAAGGCTGCCCTATGGTGGACCGTCTACATTTGCACAAGCAGTACATTATCGCCGCCCCCGACTTCAACCGCTGGCTGGTGCCGCCGGCCTCCGTCGCCATCCATCTGTGCATCGGTTCAATCTATGCCTGGAGCCTGTTCAACCCGGTCCTGACCAGGACCCTGGGCGTCGTCGCCCCGGCGGCCGGCGACTGGTCCTTGCCGGCGGTAGTGTGGGTTTTCTCGGTAGCCATTGTGTGTCTGGGGCTGACCGCGGCCTTTGCCGGCAAGTGGCTGGAAGAGGTTGGGCCCCGTTTGGTCGGGGTGGTGGCTGCGGTCTGCTGGGGAGGTGGGTTTCTCATCAGCGGTATCGGCATCCTGACCCATCAGCTCGTCCTGCTGTATGTGGGCTACGGTATCATCGGCGGGTGTGGCTTGGGCCTCGGCTATGTATCGCCGGTCACCACCCTGCTGCGCTGGTTTCCCGACCGGCGGGGACTGGCGACTGGGATGGCGATCATGGGCTTTGGCGGCGGTGCGGTGCTGGGCACGCCATTGATTGAAGGGCTGCTGGCGAGCTTTGCGGTTGCGCCGGAGTATCTGGGTAGCGCGGACAGCCTGTCGCTGCTGACCCGTGACGGAGTACGTTATGTCGAAACCTCGGCCGGCCTGCTGCGTGAAGTGGTGCTGCTGGGTCCGGGAGAGGCGGCTCAGCTCAACCTGGCCGCGGGGGCGTATGTGGTGGGCAGCGGTTCAACCGGGGTGGCGGCGACCTTCTTCACCCTCGGCCTGCTGTATTTCACGGTTATGATGGGTGCATCTTTCCTGTACAGGATTCCCGCGACTGGCTGGCGGCCGGCTGGCTGGCAGGAACCGGCCGAGCCGAACCGGATGATGACGCGCCACGATGTCGAGAGCAGCCACGCCCTGCAAACCCCCCAATTCTACCTGCTGTGGCTGGTCCTGTTTTGTAACGTCACAGCCGGCATCGGCGTGCTGGGCGTGGCCAAAACCATGCTGAGCGAAATTTTCGGCACCCTGTTTCCGTCCATTGTGACCGCGGCCTTTGCCGCCAACTATGTGCTGATGATCGGCCTGTTCAACATGCTGGGCCGGCTGTTCTGGGCCGGTCTGTCGGACAAGATTGGCCGCAAGACGACCTATGGTATCTTCTTCATCCTCGGCATCGCGCTCTACCTCAGCGTGCCGTACAGCGCGGCGACGGCCAGCCTGCGGCCGGCGGTGGCCTGGCTGGTGGTGTTCTACGCCGCGACGCTGATTATCTTCACCATGTACGGCGGCGGCTTTGCGACGATTCCGGCCTATCTGGCCGACATCTTCGGCACCCGCCACATCGGTGCCATCTATGGCCGCTTGCTGACCGCCTGGAGCATGGCCGGAGTGGCCGGCCCGGTGGCCATTACCCAGTTGCGGGAGTCTTCGCGCCTGAGCGCTATTGAATCTCTTGCCGCCAGCGTGCCGGAGCAGGCTTTCATTCGAGCCTTTGGAATGGGGAAAGCCGCCCTGGCCGAGCTGGTTGAAGCCCAGACGGTCACGATTCCAACCTTGCTGGACATCGCTCCGCCTGGGGTCCTTGACCCGTCGGCCACCCTCTACAATACGACCATGTACGCTATGGCAGCCCTGCTGGTCGTAGGGCTTCTTGCCAACCTGCTTGTCTGCCCTGTTCACGCCAGCCATTATATACGTCAGTCTCATCCCCCGATGAAAAACTGACACGCCGAGCATCGTCAATGAACCGCTCATCCACCTTTCTGTTCGTGGTATGCGCCAACAAAATCCTCTAGGCCGAGCGTCACGTTGACCTTGAGGTCTTCATCAAGCCCTTCAAATAAAACGCCATCCTTGCCCCGCACGCTGTAAAAGACGACGCCCCCGCCTTGCCGGCTCCTTCCCGATGCGGCTCGCCCGGCGGGCTCGAAGTGTAGCTCCCCACCGGACGAATCTCCTTGAGCGAAACGTCAGGCTCATACAGCCGGTGCTCGCCCTGAACGACGAAGGTCTTGATCAGGGCCAAGTGTCTATGCAGAAAGATTTGCTGGTGGGGCGGGAATTTGAGAATGAAGTCAACGATGAGCTTTTCAGTATCAACATCGATCGAGCATGGCAAACACAAAATGCTCGAAATCTTCCAATGTGTACCACCGCATATGGCGGTCATCAAAGGGATACGGCGGTGTCTCGGCAGTAGGAGTGGTTGTCATGGATTGTCCCCCCTCTTTTGGTGCGCGGTGCTTGCCCGCTCACAGGACGCACCCTAGCACACCGGCCCAGCTGCTGCTAGCCTCAGCCCTATGACCCCTGAACTCAAAGGACACGGCATGAAAGTCAAAGACCTGATGCAGACCGCGATCGTTACACTCCGAACGAACGATACGCTTGACGTTGCCGAAGACATCATGGGCATGGGCCGCTTTCGGCATCTGCCCGTTGTCCAGGCCGATATGCGGCTGCTCGGCGTGGTCTCACAGCGGGACCTGCTGCGGGCCTCGGTCTCGTCATTTTTGAAGGCGTCGGCCCATAAGCAACAGCAGTGGCTCGGCAAGATTGCGGTCCGGGATGTCATGGCCAAGCGCGTGGTGGCAGTCGAAGCGGAAACGGATATTGCAGAGGCGCTGCGCCTGCTGCTGAGCGAAAAGTTCGGCTGCCTGCCGGTTGTTGAGAACAAAAAACTGGTCGGCATTCTGACCGACACCGACCTCTTGGAATACCTGCAAAGCCTGTTGCGGGCGGGGCGGGCTGAGCAAGAGCCGGCCGACTAGAAAGGGGCCGCGGTTCTCGGTCGCCGCCATACCTTAAGGACCAAGTTTTCTGACTACTTTTTTGACTACAATTGACAACAACAAATCTTGAGGACTTGGCTACCGCCTACCAGACTCTGTTTTTCGATCTGCCGCTGGCCGAAGCCCGCTTGTGGATGGGCGTTGGGAGTCGGCAGGAAGTCCTGAGATGCAGTCTGGACCGAATATGACGCCCTGAGCCATCTGGCCTCAAACGCTCTGGGCCAGGATGCCCTGTGGTCTGCTGCCCCGGAGTCCGGGCAGGTAGAGAAAAAAGAGCCGCGGCGCTAGGTGTCAGCCGGCGCGCCGCGCTTGGCCTACTGGTGCAGGGCCAACACCGGGCAGCCGGCCTCGCGCATCATCTTTTCGGTCAGGCTGCGCAGCAGCAGGTGGAACATGCCGCTGAACCCGTGGGTTGCCATCACCAACAGGTCCGCTCCGATAGACTTCTCCATTTCGATGATGGTCCGCCCCGGGTCATCGCTCACATGGAGCTCGGTCTGGGTTTGGACTCCAGCCAGATAGGTCTGGACCAATTCGTCAAGCTTTTGCTGTGCGACTTTTTCGGCATACACATGGTCGGCCGGAGCCTGGGGACTCGCCCGGTACATGTCCCGCAGCAGTAAATCGCTGTCCGCAGCCGGGACAATGTGCAAGGGATAGACGGTTGCCGCGTACTGCTCGGCAATCTGACGGGCTTGGCTCAGGGCTGTGCCTGACTGCTCGGTAATATCGACCGGCACCAGAATTTTCTGAAAGGACTGGGTCTCGGACAGGCGCTCGCCGTGCCGGGAGATAAAGACCGGGCCGGTGGTTTCCCGAACGACCTTCTCGGCTACGCTGCCCAGGATCAGGTGGGCGAGGCCCGTCCGGCCGTGGGTCGCCATCACAACAAGGTCCGCGCCGGTGTCCTTCTGGGCCTCAAGGATGCCGGCCGCGGGGTCGCTGTTGAGACGCGTAAGGATCTCGTACCGGGTGTCCTTCAGGTGTTCTTGGGCCAGGGTTTGCAATTTTTCGCGGGAGATTGTCTCTGCCCAATCCGGGGTCGGCCCCACCGCCTTTCTCAGGCTCATACACCCGCCGCAAGAGGTGGAATTCGTCGGTTGGAACAACGTGGAGCAAGGAGACGCTGCCGTTGTTCTGCCGGGCAAAATGGCGGGCGTATTCGAGCGCCTCTTGTGAGGTTTCATCAAAATAGACCGGACTCAGGATTTTGCGAAATCGTTCGGGCATAGGGGTGTCCTCCTTCGCGTATGCGCCTGTGCCTCTTCTGGAAAAAAGGGAGCGAATAGATTACTCATATAAAGAGCAGAGCGCGTCAAAAGTCAATCTGGACGATTCCAGAAAATGCCGGGGGTGGGCGCTAGGTGCCTGCGCCGGCCGGCCGGTGCGAAACAAGGAGGTTGGCATGAAAACTGTAAGGGAGATCATGAAGACTGAGGTGACGACCTTGGGGCGCAACGATACCTTGCAGCTCGCTCAGGATATTATGACCCTGGGCCGCGTGCGTCATTTTCCGGTCCTTGAGGATGGCGAGCTGGTGGGGGTGATGAGCCAGCGCGACTTGTATAAGGCCTCGCTGGGCTCGGTGATGAAGTATGGCGAGAAGGCCCAGCGGGAGTTTCTGGACACCATCGCGGTCAAAGAAGTCATGAAATATCCCCCTGTTACGATTGCTCCACAGGCGTCGGTCCAGGAAGCCGCCCGGCTGATGCTGAAGGAGAAAATTGGCTGTCTGCCGGTCCTCGACAACGGCGAGCTCGTCGGTATCGTGACCGAGACCGACATGCTTCAGCTGGTGACGGAGATGGCCTAGGGACGGCCGAGCCGCCAAGTGAGGAAGTGCAATGGACGAAAAAGACAGACTAGGCCAATTCCTGGACAAAAAAGAGCGTGCTGAGGAGAATCGGTTTTTTGCCGAGCGCGACCAGGAGTTGCTTGAACAGCTCAGACAAAAAAAGGCTGACGAAGAGGAGCAGCTCTTTCGTGAACTTGTCCACCTGCGCTGTCCGCGGTGTGGGGCGCGGCTCGGACAGCGGGAGGTGCATGAGGTTACGATTGATGAGTGTCCGGAGTGTCAGGGCATCTGGCTTGATAAGGGCGAGCTGGAAGCGCTGTCCAAGCATCGGGGCGGCGAGTGGACCGCACAATTCATGCAACGCCTCACCCGCCTGTTGTACCATCCGAGCCGGTAGCGTGCCTGGGGAGGACAGCGTTGTTGCGGCCAAACACGCCATTGGCTGCTCAACGCCCGAGCAGCACGCCTGAAGACCACGGCCCCGAGCCTTGCCTTCCGGGCGTGGCCAAGCGCGTTCGGCGCGAGTTCCGGCAGACCCCGGCCCTGGAGCGGCCCTTCCTGCGCCTGGGCTCAGGCGCAGGGGACGATTGCCTCAATGTCTGTGAGGTCTGCGGCCGACAGCTTCCAACCCGCCGCCACCGCGTTGGCGCGAACCTGGGCCGGTTGTGTCGCGCCGGCAATGACGGAGGCGACACACGGCTGGGCGGCCAGCCATGAGAAGGCCAACTCCAGCAGACTATGTCCGCGCTCCTCGGCAAAGGTCTGGAGGGCTTCGAGCTTGGTGAAGTTCTCGTCGGTGGCCCAGCTTTGAAAGCCTTTGAGCGCACCGAGGCGGGTGTCGGGGTCAAAGCCCTGGCCGCGGCGATATTTCCCGGTCAGCAGCCCGTTGGCCAGCGGAAAGTAGGGCAGTTGGCCGAGCCGATGGGTGTCGCAGGCGGGGATTATGTCGTCCTCAACCTCCCGTTTGAGCAGGCTCCACTCGTTCTGGGCGGTATCAAAGCGGGCAAAGTCTCGGTCCTGAGCCGTGCGCTCCGCGGCACCAATCATCGCTCCGGTGTAGTTTGAATGACCGACGGCCCGGACCTTGCCCTGGCGGACCAGTTCGTTGAGGGCCCCGAGTGTTTCCTCAACCGGGGTGGCCTCGTCTGGATAGTGCATCTGATAGACATCGATCCAGTCGGTCCGCAGGCGTTTGAGGCTGTCCTCAACCCGAGCCATGATGTAGTCGTGCGAGCCCCAACGCTCGCCGGTTTTTTTGAGCTTGGCCACCCCGCCAAATTTGGTGGCCAGGATGATGTCTTTGCGGCGCGTACCCAGCACTTGACCGATCATCTCTTCAGACGCGCCAGAGCCGTACAGGTCGGCTGTATCCAAAAAATTGATCCCGGCGTCAAGGGCCGCCCCAACGACGGCCCGGCAGTCTTCAAGCTGAATACGCATACCAAAATTGTTGCAGCCCAGCCCAACAACGCTGGCCTGTAGGCCCGATGAGCCCAGCGGGCGTGTTTCCATGCCTGTCCCTCCTTTGCCTCGGCGTGTGTAGTGCTGAGACAGAGGCAGACATTAGCATTTTTGTGGCGGAAATTCGAGGGGCGTGCGTAGGGCTAGGTCGTGTCGGTTGAGCCGGGCCGGGGCCGCATCTCGGGCTCGCCTGCCGGAGCTTGGCCGAACGACCCGCTGCCCGAATCGCAGGAACGCCTGCTCGTCTGGTGTGGACCGGCGTCCGAGGATGACATTGCGGTGCGGAAAGCGGCCGAAACGCTGAATGATGGTCAGGTGTTTGCGGGCGAAGTCGAGCTACGAGCTGAGAACCGTGCGCCAGTCGGACGGGGCTTGGGCCAGGAGGGCTTGGCAGCGTCGGACCGATTCTTCCTGGAGCGCGATATCCTCGGCGTGCTGGAGCGGCATGAGAAAGAAGGCTTGCTCGGGGGGCGTGAATTGGGCCAGATAATTTTTTTCCAGACCATGCTGATAGATGCGCCGGGCCTGCGGGTCTGTGCCAAACGCCGCGGGCGTGCCCCGAAACAGGTTGCGCGGCAGCTGATCCAGGGCGATGACAAGGGCCAGGCAGGGGCGGGCCGCGGTCTGCCAGCCCGTCCAGCCCGTGGCCGCCGGATTGGGCGTACAGCCCGCAGAACCGAGCCCGAATCTGGGTGTCAAGGTCCGGGCTCGCCTCGAACCAGAAGGGGTAGCGTTGGTCGGCCGCATGCGGGTCAGTGGCGGCATCGGCAAACCAGAATGTCAGCAGTTGGTCTGGACTCATAGGCCGGTGTGAATGGTAGGCTAGCATGTCTGCTGCCTGGGGGCGATGGGAGGATGGGCCGGACAGGCCGGCTCAGGCGAGGTCGCTTGCGCCACAGGCCGGTTCCTTATACATGACTCGTTCCTGACGGGCTGAAGGGGGGGACATGCGCTGCGCTCGGTGTGGGTTTGATGCGTCCGATCTGTGGGAGGTGCTGCCGGTTGTGATCGCCCGTCTCCAGCAGGAAGGGCGGTGCAGCTACCACGCTCTGAAACGTGGCTTGGGTTGCGATGATGCCCTGCTGGAGGATTTGCGCACCGAGCTGGTCTTCAAGCGGCTGGCTACAGATGAAGACGGCCAAGGCCTGGTCTGGACCGGGCAGGAGCCGCCTGTGGCTGAGCCGCCTGCTCCCTGGCCCGCCCCAGCCGTCCCGCCTCATGCGGACGGATCGCCGCCGTCCCCGCCCGTCCCCTCAGCCGAAGAAACCCCCAGCAGGCCCGCGGCAACGGAGACCGACCCAAGCCAAGACGCCAGGCCCGGGGCCGGACGGGATCAGCATCCGCCGGTTCTGCTCGGCCGCGATGTGGAAGTCGGACTGTGTGAGCTCCGTTGGGAGCAGAGCAAGGAGGGCTGTGGCCAGGTCGTCCTGGTGAGTGGTGCGGCAGGGCTTGGCAAATCCCGGCTGGTGGGCTGGCTCTCTCACGCTGCGCGGCAAGACGGGGCGCGGTGTCTCAGCTTTCACTGCCAGTCCGACCGCCAGCTCTCCGCGCTGCGGCCTGTTGTTGACCATTTACACCGTCGCCTGGAGTGGCAGACGACCGACAAACGGCTGGAGCGGCTGGAGACGTTCTTGCGGGCGCATCATCTGGCGGTAGATGAGATGCTGCCGGTCTTTGCCCGCCTGCTGTCGGTCCCGCTTGACGGCCGCGTCGGACCGCAGCTTGTGTCTCCCCACCTGGACCGCCGAGCTGTGTACGCCGGGCTGACCTCTTGGTTGCTCCACGAAGCCCAACACGCGCCCGTCTTGCTGTGCTGGGAGGACTTGCACTGGGCCGACCCGTCTACCCTGGAGCTTATTGGCCTACTGGTCGAGCAGACGCCCCAGCTCCGAATGCTCACCGTTTGCACCTTTCGACCAGAGTTTGTCGTGCCCTGGTCAAACCGTTCCTCTCTGACCCCGCTCTCGCTTGACCCCCTGGAAGAGCCCGCCACCGAGGCGTTGGTCAGGTGTCTGGCCGACGGGGCGGCCCTGCCCGACGAGATGCTCCACGCCATTACCACCACGAGTGCCGGCGTTCCGCTGTTTGCCGAAGCGCTTACCATACTCGCCCTTGACTCAGCCCTGCTCACGAGCGATGGCCAGGCTGGCCTCCACGGCCCGCCCGCTGAACTGAAGCTGCCGACGACCTTGGCCGAGGCACTGGCGGCCCGGCTGGAGAAGCTGCCCGAGGCCCAAGAGGTCGTCCAACTTGGGGCCGCGCTCGGGCCGGCCTTTTCGTATGAAACGCTGCGGAGCTTGTCGTCCACCGACGAGAGTCGCCTCCAAGAGCAGTGCACCCAGTTAGTCCGCTCTGGGCTGCTTGTTCAACACGGCTCGGTTCCCCGGGCGCGCTACCGTTTTGCCCATGACTCGATCCACCAGGTCGCCTACACGTCCACCCCTCCCACCACACGCCAGAAATATCACCACGACTACGCAACCTTCCTAACCCGGCGCTGCTCCGAATTCGGCCAGACCCAAGCCGAGTGGGTGGCGTGTCACTATGCCAAGGCCGAGACAATCAAACCCGCCGTTGCCTGTTGGCTCCAGGCCGGACAACGGGCGTACCGCCAGGCGGCCTACCGCGAGGCGGCCGGGCAGCTTCGGCACGGCTTGGCCGCCCTGTCGAAGCTGCCCGATGCGGCGGAGCGCGACCAGATCGAGTTTGTGCTCCAGGCGTGGCTGGGCCGGGTGTTGGCGGCCGACCGGAGCTTGAGCGTGCCTGAGGTCGGACAGGCGTATGGGCGGGCGCACGAGTTGTCCTCACGGCTGGAGGACGACCGCACGCTTTCTCCCCTGCTGTTTAGCGTTGGTCAGTTTTATGCAGCGCGGGCCGAGTACCGAACCGCGCGTGAGCTGGCCCAACGCCAGCTCAGCCTGGCTGAACAGGCCGGAGAGCGCGCGCTGCGTCTGACTGCTCATGTCGGCCTCGGAACGGTGTGTTTGTGGCTGGGCGAGTACGCGACCGCGCGTGAACAATTTGAGCAGTCGATCTCCCTGTACCAGGCCAACAAACACCGCGGCTTGGCGCTTCGCTACGGGACCAACCCGAAAACGACGAGTTGTTCTTTGGCGGCCTGGACTGTCTGGTATCTCGGCTACCCCGAGCAGGCGCTGAGCCTTAACGAACAGGCCCAGCGTATGGCCGACGATGCAAGCTCTCCGCTTGAGCTGGCCTGGGCGGTCCTGTGCTCGGCCTGGCTCCACCAGCACCGTGGCGAGTGGCAGCAGGTCCACGAGCGGGCGAGCCGGGGGCTGAGCCTGGCCACCGAACACGGCCTGTCTTTCCCCTCTGCGGTGGCCACTGTCCTCCAAGGCTGGGCGCTGGCAAGGCAGGGGCAGGCCGAAGACGGCACCCAGCAGATCCGCCGGGGTCTGACCCTCGTCCAGGAGAGTGGCGTCGGCTGGGGCAGACCCTATTTGCTCGGCCTGCTGGCGGACGCCTGCGGTCTGGCCGGCCGGGCCGAGGAGGGCGTGGGTGTATTAGGCGACGCGCTGGGCCTCATTCGGAGCACGGACGAACGCTTCTGCGAGCCCGAGCTGTACCGGCTGCGGGGCGAGCTGCTGCTGGCATGGAGTGAGCGTGACGATGACCGGTCACAGTCACGCTCACTCCACGGGGAGAACGGCAGCTCTCAAGCCTCCTCTCCAGAGGCTGAAGACTGTTTGTTGCTGGCCCTGAAAATTGCCCGCCGTCAGAGCGCAAAGTCCTGGGAATTGCGCGCCGCACTCAGTCTGAGCCGCCTGTGGCAGCGACAGGGCAAGATTCAGCAGGCCCAAGAGGTCGTAGAGTCGGTGTACGGCTGGTTCAGCGAAGGGTTTCAGACGCCAGACGCCCAAGCCGCCAGAGCAGTCCTGGCAAGCCTGAGCTGAGGGGGCGGGCCGCCCACTTGTACCCCCGGCCCCCGGAATCTGATAGGCTCCGGGAGCAAGTTGGCAAGCCCTGCGCGCAAAGGAGGAGAGCCTATGAAACTGGTCACGTTCACCCACGCTGGATCAACCCGCATCGGTGTCCTGGACAAGGATGCCGTTATAGACCTGTCAGCCGCGGCACCAGAGCTGCCGCGTGAGATGTGCGCCTTTCTTGAGGCCGGCAGCCCGGCCCTGGCCGCGGCCCAACAGGCTACACGCAACGCCGTTGGCCGCCTCGGGCTGGGCGAGCTCAAAATTGAAGCGCCAATCCTCCGTCCGCCCAAGATTCTGGCCGTTGGCCTGAACTATAGAGATCACATTGCCGAGGCCGGCATGAAAACGCCCGAAGTGCCGATGATCTTCAACAAGCAGTCTACCTCAGTCACCGGCCCGACCGACCCGATCCATATTCCGCGCGCCTCAGACCAGGTTGACTATGAGTGTGAGCTGGCGGTCGTCATTGGTCGCTTCTGTCGCCATGTGCCCAAAAGCCGGGCCGCCGAGGTGATTGCCGGCTATACGATTACCAACGATGTCAGCGTTCGTGACTGGCAGCTGCGGGTGCCGACGTTTACGATGGGCAAGTCCTGGGACACCCACTGCCCGCTCGGCCCGTGTATTGTCACCGCGGATGAGATCGGCGACCCCCACGGCTTGGCCATCAGGACCTGGGTCAACGGCGAGTTGCGCCAGGACTCCAACACCCGCGAGCTGCTGTTCAACTGCTTTGAACTCGTTGAGCACCTGTCAACCGCGTTCACCCTGGAGCCGGGCGATGTGATTTCAACCGGCACGCCGAGCGGGGTCGGTTTTGCCATGAAGCCGCCCCAAATGCTGAGGCCGGGCGATACGGTCAGGATTGTGATTGACACAATCGGCCAGCTTGAAAACCCGGTCATTCTGGAGCCTGAAGGTACGCCGCGCATCTGAGCCGGCCACACACAAGGAGGACCCCCATGAGCACCCGCATGAGTACCCGACCGAGCACCCCGCGTGTCCCGCCTCTGGAACAAGACCACTGGGACGAGCAGGTCCAGAAGATTTTCCGGCCAATGGTCGGTGCCGGCACGGTGTATAACATCTTCAAGACCATGGCCCACCATCCAGACCTGTTCCGCCGCTGGCTGGTGTTTGCCAACCATGTGTTGTTCAAATCGACCGTTCCGGCGCGTGAGCGCGAGTTGGTCATCCTGCGCATCGGCTATCTGTGTCGGGCCAACTACGAGTGGACCCAGCATGTGAAGATCGGCCTTGATGCCGGCATGAGCAAGGACGAGGTGCGCCGCATCGCCCAAGGCCCGGACGCCCCGGGCTGGGGCGAGCGCGACCGGCTGCTGCTCAAAGCCACCGACGAGTTGCACGCCGACGCCTGTATCAGCGACGCCACCTGGCAGGGCTTGAGTGCCCACTACACCACCCGGCAGTTGATGGACATCGTGTTTGCCATTGGCCAGTACAACTTGGTCTCAATGGCCCTCAACACCCTCGGCGTCCAGCTTGACCCCGAGCTGGATACCGAGCTGAGTCTGGAGAAGGTGTGATGGATAGCGCGTCAAGTAGCGCCGGATAGGCGTGCGCCTGCCGGATGTTCTCGTTGAAGCCCTGGAGGTGGCCGCTACGGAGTTGAACCGCAGCCGTGCGTCCATCGTTCGCCAGGCGGTTAAACGATACCTGGAGGACTTTGACGACCTGATGGTCGCCTTGCAACGGCTCCTTGACCCCTCAGACCCGGTATTGGACTGGGATCAGGTCCGGCATGAGCCAGTTGATGCGGAAAGGAGGGATGACCAACGCGATATACCCTGACGCAAAGGTTCAGGACCGTTCTTGACCGGCTTGCGTGGCGGCCTCGCCGGCTGTTGGCCCGGTCTGTTGCCTTGGTGTTGTTTCTCTTGCTCGGTCTGTCTGTCGCTCAAGCCAGCGAGTGCCGGCAATTATGCGATGAAGACTTCTGGAAATCCGCCACCCCGGAAGCCGTTAAGGCAGTACTGGCCGGCGGGGCGGACGTGAACGCCCGAACTAAGGATGGCTGGACCCCCCTACATTTTGCGGCGGGGGTCAGCAAGACCCCGGCGGTCGTCACGGCCTTGCTCAAAGGCGGGGCGGACGTGAACGCCCGATTAGAGAGCGGCGAGACCCCCCTGCAGGTTGTGGCGGTACCCAGCGAGACCCCGTCCATCGTCACGGCCTTACTGGAAGCCGGGGCAGACCAGACAGCCAAGGCCGAAGATGGTCAGACTCCCTTTGACTTGATCCAGAAGAATGACAAGCTGAAAGGCACGGAGGTGTATTGGCGACTGAACGATGCACACCATAATAAATGGCCGCTCTACTCCCTGTGACAGCGCAGGGTCGCCACCGGGCCAGGCAAGTCTGGCGGATAGTGCCCCGCTTCCCAAGCCTCAACGAGAGTCGTCAGGACATCCAGGCGGTCGCCGTCCGGCGTATTGCGCTCTGCCGTCATCAGCCCCTCTATCTTCCTTCAACGCTCGCCGGTAGTCCCGTTTGGTCCTGATCTGTGTAATTTCCATAGCCTCACCCTCAAGCAGCCACTCAGACGGAGACTTCCAGGTAGTCCGAATAACTGCTCGGTCTGGGTATTTTCTGCTTTTCCAGCTTCAACCCTTCCAGGTGAAATTCAATCGCCTCTCTCATGTTCTTTTCAACTTCCTCCTTGCTTGCCCCTGTCGCCACACAGCCGCCAATGTCCGGCGAGTACGCCGAGTAGCCAGTGTCCATCTTTTCAACCACGATGAGATATTTCATTTTTTCAATCCCGCCTGTTTGAATATATTGTTCCGGGTGCCGGACGCCAGATCGTCGCCCGGCTTCCCGGAAACAGTCACTATTCCAGCACTATTCCAGGTCTGGCCGCATGTTTGTATTGCCGATGGCTCCCCCTTGTACGTGATAATTCCCAACCGTCTTTTTCCAGCATTTTGACGATTTCCCTGACTCTCATCCAAGTTCTGTTTTTCCCGAACTGGCCTACAAATTCCCGACTTCCAGTTCCAGCAACTCGCCGTACTTCCGAATCGCCCGCTCACGCAGGGCCGGCAGGTGGCCGGTCGGGAACAGGCCCGTCGTGCCCTCGTACTCACGCAGGATTTGGCGGGCGACGGTGATCTTGTGGACCTCGGTCGGGCCGTCGGCCAGGCCCATCACAAACGACTCGGTGATCTGCCTGGAAAAGGGCATTTCGTTGGACACGCCCAGCGAGCCGTGCAGATGCAGGGCACGGTAGGCGACATCGTGAAAGACCTTGGGCATGACGGCCTTGATGGCGGCAATGTCCTTGCGGACTTTGTGATAGTCTTTGTATTTGTCAATCCGCCAGGCGGTCCGCAGCACAAACAAACGGAACTGCTCAATCTCCATCCACGAATCGGCGATCTTCTCCTGCACCATCTGCTTATTGGCCAGGATTTCACCCTGGGTCTCCCGCGACAGGACCCGCTCGCACATCATGTCAAACGATTTCCTGATCTGGCCGATGGTCCGCATGGCGTGGTGGATGCGCCCGCCGCCCAAGCGGGTCTGGGCAACCGCAAAGCCCTGGCCGGGGCCGCCCAGCATATTTTCAGCCGGCACACGCACCTGGTCATAATGAATGTAGGCATGGTCGCCTTCGCCCTCGGCCTCATCGGCCAGGCCGACATTGCGCTTGATGTGAATACCGGGGGTGTCGGCCGGCACGATGAACATGGACATACGCTGATAGGGCGGGGCGTCCGGGTCGGTCACGACCATGACGATCAGAAACGTGGCCCAGCGGGCGTTGGACGAAAACCACTTCTCGCCGTTGATGACCCAGAAGTCACCGTCCCGCTCGGCCCTGCACCGAAACATCTTGGGGTCGGCCCCGGCGTGCGGCTCGGTCATCGAAAAGCACGACACGATATCGCCGTTGAGCAGCGGTTGCAGGTATCGCTCCTTGTGCTCCGGGCTGCCGTAGTGGGCCAGAATCTCGCTGTTGCCGGTGTCCGGGGCCTGGCAGCCAAAGACAATCGGCGCAAAGCGTGAACGGCCCAGGATTTCGTTCATCAGCCCCAGCTTGAGCTGGCCATAACCCTTGCCGCCCAGCTCCGGCCCCAGATGACAGGCCCACAGGCCGCGGCCTTTGACCTCGGCTTGCAGCCTGGGCACAATTTTCTGGTGACGCGGGTTGTGGATGTCATACGGGTTGCCCAGCACATGGTCTAAGGGCTCGACTTCCTCAGCCACAAAGCGGTCTATCCAGTCAAGTTCGGTCTGAAACTCCGGCTCTGTCTCAAAATCCCACGCCATAAGCCAATCCTCCTGTGCTGCACATAGCAAACCGGGATATTTTTTGCACCTGCCGGGCGCTTTTGGCGGCTCAATTTCTTCCCTTTGCACCGCCAATCTGCTACGCTGCCGTTCCATAGACAATCGCCGTGATGGGAAGCGGCCGGTCGCGCCGTCCTGGGCCGAACAGGACGGCGAGGGGGACCGGGCCGCGGGATGAGGATGCGGAGAGGAGGAGGACGTGGAGGACAAGCATGTCGGGCGAGCGGTCAGTCTCAACCTGAATATATGCGGGCTGCAACAGTCCGCTACGCTGGCGATCAACGAGCGCAGCAAGGCGCTGCGTGCCGCGGGGCAGCGCATCTATAACATGGGCCTCGGCCAGTCGCCGTTTCCGGTGCCGACCGAGGTGGTGGACGCCCTGATGCTGCACGCCAGCGAAAAAGACTATCTGCCGGTCCAGGGCTTGCCGGCCTTGCGTGAGGCGGTGGCCGAGTTTCACCGCCAGAAGGACCGGCTTGACGCCCAGGCCGAGCATGTGCTGATCGGGCCTGGTTCCAAGGAGCTGATGTTTCTGTTGCAGCTGAGCTTTTACGGCGATCTGCTCGTGCCGTCGCCGTCCTGGGTGTCGTATGTGCCGCAGGCCCGGATCATCGGCCGCCAGGTCCGGCTGGTGCCGACCCGGTTTGCCGACAACTGGCGGGTGACACCGCAGCAGCTGTCCGCTATCTGTCAGCAGGACGCCGAGCTGCCGCGGCTGCTGGTGCTGAATTATCCGGGCAACCCCGAGGGAGGCAGCTATAGCGCGGACGAGCTGCAAGAGCTCGCCGCGGTGGCCCGTCGCTTTGGCGTCATCCTGCTGTCCGACGAAATCTACGGCCAGTTGCACCACCAGGGCCGGCACGTCTCGGTTGCCCGCTTTTATCCCGAGGGGACGATTGTCAGCTCGGGCCTGTCAAAGTGGTGTGGGGCTGGCGGCTGGCGGTTGGGGACCTTCACCTTTCCGTCCGACCTGTCCTGGATCATGGAGGCGATGGTAGCGGTTGCCAGCGAGACCTATACCTCGGTCAGCACGCCGATTCAGTTTGCCGCGGTGCGGGCCTTCAAGGACGGTCTGGCCATTGAGCGCTATCTGTGGCATGTGCGGCGGATTTTGGCCGGGCTCGGCCAGCGCTGCGCCGCTATCCTGGCGCAGGCCGGTGTGCGGATACATCGGCCGGTCGGGGCATTTTACCTGTTTCCAGATTTTTCGCCCTTTGCCAAGTGCCTGGCTCGGCGCGATATCCGGGACAGCAGCACCTTGTGCGAGCGCCTGCTCCAAGAGACCGGGGTGGCGGCCCTGCCCGGGGGCTCGTTTCAGCGGCCGGCCGAAGAACTGACGGCCCGGCTGGCCTATGTGGCCTTTGACGGGGCCAAAGCCCTGTCGGCCAGCGAGACGATTCCGCTTGACCAGCCCTTGCCCGACGATTTTTTCGGCCGCTGGTGCGGTGATGTGCTTGAGGCTACCCGGCGTACTGCCGAGTGGGTGGCGACGCCGGCCCGGCAGAGGATCGCGGCCTGAGCGCTGCAAAAAGCGGGGGAGAAGAGGCGGCCGGCCTCCTCACACCCCGAGCGGCGGCAGCCAGTGCAACTCCTGAAAGCGCCGAATCCACTTGCGGAACATATCCTCGGTGTCCATGCACTCGTGAAAGCCAGCCTGGCGCAGCTTAATCGTGCTGACCAGCATGGGCGGAGGCGCTTGCTGTTTGCCGTGGGCCAGACAGAAGTCGGCCAGGGCCGCGGACTCGCCCACAAACTCCCGCACATCTGTTGGGGCGCTGAGGTTGTATTTTTTCACAATCGCCGCCCACTCGTCCTGGCGTCTGGGCAGCTCCTCAACCAGCGAACACGGCTGGGGCGGGCCGACTTCCATGCCGAACGCCTCGGCCAGCACCGGCCACACATTCTGCCACACATACACATCGCCGTTGGTGATGTTGAAAGTTTCGTTGTGGCTGGCGTCGGCCCTGGCCGCCCACTCCAGCGCGTGGGCCAGGATATCGACGTCAATCGCCTCAAACACATAGGGCGCGCCGCCGGGGTAAGACAAGGGTTGGCCCTGTTCTTTCAAGAGCGCCGCGTACACCCCGATGGGGGTGATCACGTTCAGGTTGCTGCCGATGGCTTCGCCAAAAATGAGCTGCGGACGCCAGATGGACCAGTGCCAGGCTTTGCCCTGCTGCTTGTCCTTGATGTAGTCTTCGTGCAGCCAGTAGAAGTTGTCGTGCGGGTGGCGCGGCCAGCGCTCCCGGGCCGGGACCGGAAAGGCTTCGATGTGCGCGCCGTAGGCTTTGGTGCCTTGCAGGATTGAGACGTGCTGGAGGTCTTTGGCGACGGCTTCGAGCGGCTCAAACAGGTTGACCAGCATGGCCCGGTTGGTCTGCATCTGTTGTCGGTCAAGCCAGCCCTCAATCAGCCCCGGTTTTTCGTTCACCGCGGCATACATCAGGTGTGTCACCTGGCTCATCTGGCCGAAGACCTCGGCGCAGCCGGCGGCGTCGGTCAGGTCAACAGACACAAAAGTCAGCCCTTCCTCACGCTGAGGCGCGCGGCGAGAAACGGCTATCACCTCCCAGTCGGGCAGGCTGGCAAAATGCCGCACCGCGGCATAACCGACGAGGCCGGAGGCTCCGGCGACGAGTACGGTATTCTTTGGCATAACACCTCTCTTTGCGTTCAGTCTGGACTGACCCTAGCCCAGTCGGGCGACAGGCGGCAAGGGCAGAGCTTGAATCCTGCTCAGCCGAGGCTTAGGGTGTTGGGCAGAGGAGGACGAACGCATGGCTTTACATTTGGCAGAGCTGTATCTGAACCTGGACAGTGTAAACAGGGCCAAAGAGATTGTGCAGGCTATAGACGGCCTGCTGGCCGGGAATTTCCCGCCCGGTGTGACCAGAATCGCCGGTCCGTGGGTATCAAATGAAGAACCCAAACTGATCATGGTGCTTGATATCCAGGATCATACGACAACCGTCGGTCCGTTCCTGCGGGGCCTCACCCACGGCCAAGTGCTCAGACGGCGTTTTACGCCTATTGCTGAGTGGGAGACGGTCAAGAACGCGATTGCCGAGTTGTAGCCCGGCGCGTTGGTCGGGACGGTGGGATCAGTCAAGGCCGGGTGGGCGGTCAAGTGCGCCCAACCGTTTTCCGTTGAGTCGGAGCATTTGAGCAGCATGGCTTCGCCTTTGCGCTCGCCGACACAAGACGTTACCAAGGTCCGATGGTTGAACTGGCTCTCGGTCGGCTTGATTCGGTCCTTGGCAGGCTGCTGATTGTGGCTGAAGGCCGGCATTTGTGCGCGCTTGACTACGCCGAGGAGCGGATGACGCTGCTGCTGAAACGCCGCTATAGGGAGTATCGCCTGTCTGAGATGGCCGACCCCAACGGCTTCAGCAGCCAGCTCCGGGCCTATTTTGACGGCGATATGCGAGCGATTGAGACGATCCCGATCAGTCTGGGCGGAACCGCTTTTCAGCAACAGGTCTGGGCCGCGCTGTGCGCCATTCCCCCGGGCCGCGTGCGGTCGTATGGACAGGTGGCGACGCAACTCGGCCGGCCCCATGCCTGCCGGGCGGTCGGCATGAGCAATGCGCTGAATCCGATTGCCATTGTCGTGCCCTGCCACCGTCTGCTGGGTGTCAACGGCAGCCTGACCGGCTACGCCGGAGGACTGGAGCGCAAGCGGTGGTTGTTGCGGCACGAGGGGGTTCAGGTTGACAAGCTCAGGACTTGAACCCGGACACACGACGCCCGACCCTGGTCATGACAGGGAGCCCCGCCTTGCCGAAGGTTGTTCCTGGACCGACATCCTCAGTTCCAGGCACCCGAGTCGCTGGAGTTGTAACCGAGCGCCCGGTACACCGCGTCCACGAGGCTCTGTCCGCGCTCATTGAGCGATGCGCCGGGGCCCATCCGGTTCATGGTGTAGCCGAACGACATGCCAGCTTTGGGGTCGGCAAAACCGAACGATCCCCCGGCCCCGACGTGACCGAAGGCTTCTTCAGAGGTCAACACGCTGTCCTGCACCCCGACTGGCTCGCCGCGGTTGTCCATAGTTTTCATAAAACCCAGGGCAAACCGGGTTGGCATGACCAGCACCGCATCCCGGCCGGTGGCTGAGGATACCCGGCCCATCCGCGCCAGCGTCTCGGCGTTGACCAGCTCGACCCCGCCCTTTTTGCCGCCCAGGGCCAGGGGTTCGTACATTCCGGCCAAGCCGCGCGCATTGGTGATGCCGCCGGCCCCGCCAATCTCTGCCGCGTGGGCCGCCCGCGTGTCATACTCCGGCTCGGCCCCCATATAGCCGCCCGAGTTGAGCAGTACCAGGGATTGGAGCGAGCCGGGTTTGGCGATCTCCCGGAAGAACAGGCTGTCCGGGTCCGGCTCGGCCGCAATCATCGGCGCAACACGCGACTCTTTGTCCTCGGGCAGACCGATCCAGAAGTCCAGACCGAGCGGGCCGGCGATTTCATCCCGAAGGAAGCTGCCCAGCGATCTGCCTGACACCCGCCGAACGACCTCGCCGACCAGCCAGCCGAAGGTCAGGGCGTGATAGCCGTTGCGGGTACCGGGCTCCCAAAACGGTTCTTGTTTGGCCAAGCTGTTGACCATCAGCTCCCAGTCGGCGTAGGCCCCCTGGGGCAGGGGCGTGCGCACCGCCGGCAGACCGGCTTGGTGATTCAGCAGCATTTTGACCGGGATAGTGTCTTTGCCGGCCTCTGCGAACTCCGGCCAGTATGTGGCTACCGGGGCGTCAAGGTCGAGTTGACCGCGTGAGGCCAGGATATGGGCGCAGATCGCTGTCGCGCCTTTTGTCGAGGAAAAGACAATGCCGACCGTGTCTTCATTCCAGGCCGCGCCGGTTTCGGTGTTGGCCGTACCGCCCCACAGATCAACCACGGTGTGGCCGTGGACGGTGACGCACACCGAGGCACCAACCTCGCCGCGCTGGTCAAAATTGCGCTCAAACTCCTGACGAACGGCTTGAAACTTTGGCTCGCAGCTTCCATGCACTTCCATTGTGGCTTCCTCCTTTTGGCCCGAAACGGGGCGAGGTCACTAGGCGGAACCGTCCCGATGAACGCCGGCCAGGACCGTAAGCTCATTTCTACAGTTCTGCCTGATAGCGCTCTCCTCCCCGGTACGGACTCTAGCACACCTTCACCCGCCGGCAAAGCCGACCGCCGCCCTGCACCGCTTGCGTGCCAGCCGAGAAGATGGCACTAACTAGGCTCAGCATCGCACAGGGAGGAATCTATGAGAGAAGCTGTCATCGTATCCACCGCCCGGACACCCATCGGCAAAGCCTATCGCGGCGCGTTCAACGATACCGCCGCACCGACTATGGCCGCTCCGGTGCTCACAGAAGCCCTCAAGCGGGCCAAGCTCGAGCCGAACGAGGTTGACGACGTGATTATGGGCGCGGCTCTACAGGAGGGGACCCAGGGTTTTAACGTCGCCCGTCAGTGCGCGATGGCGGCCGGCCTGCCGGTCAGCGTTTCGGGTCAGACCATTGACCGTCAGTGTTCGTCGGGCCTGATGAGCGTCTCAATGGCGGCCAAGCAGATCATGGCCGATGGGATGCAGACGGTTGTGGCCGGCGGCCTTGAGTCCATCAGCCTGGTGCAGAACGAGCATCAGAATGTCTACCGGAATGCCGACACCAACGCCCTCGCCCACGCGCCTGACCTGTACATGGCCATGCTTGATACGGCCGAGGTGGTCTCCAAACGCTACAAAATTTCGCGCGAAGCCCAGGACGAATACGCCCTCCAGAGCCAGCTGCGGACGGCTGAGGCCCAGCGGGCCGGGCGGTTTGACGACGAGCTCATCCCCGTCGGCGTGACCAAGCTGTTTACCGATAAGGAGACCAAGGAGCAGACGCGCCAGGAGATCACCCTCGACCGGGACGAGTGCAACCGGCCGTCTACCACCGCCTCGGGTTTGGCCGCGCTGCCTCCGGTCATGGGCGAGGGCGGCTGTATTACCGCCGGTAACGCCAGCCAGCTGTCGGACGGCGCTTCTGTGTGTGTGCTGATGGAGCGCCGGCACGCCCAGGAACGCGGGCTTGAACCGCTGGGCATCTACCGCGGTATGGCCGTGGCCGGCTGTGAGCCCGATGAGATGGGCATCGGCCCGGTCTTTGCCGTGCCCAAGCTGCTGGAGCGCAACGGCCTGAGCATGGACGACATTGATCTGTGGGAGCTGAATGAAGCCTTTGCCTGTCAGGTCATCTATTGCCGTGACCGGCTCGGCATTCCCAACGACAAGTTCAATGTGAATGGCGGCGCGATCTCGATCGGCCACCCCTACGGCATGAGCGGCTCACGCATGGTCGGCCACGCCCTGATCGAGGGCCGGCAGCGCGGTGCGCGCTACGTCGTTATCACCATGTGCGTCGGTGGCGGTATGGGTGCGGCCGGTCTGTTCGAGGTGGCCTCATGATCACGCCTATGACACAGGACGCGAACTCTGTTGACAGACAGTTCAGGCCGTACCAGGCTTGCTCCAAGAATACCCCCTGGCGTCCCCTCTGGCAGCGAGACTATTAACCAATACCAGCCCAACCGAGGGCAAGTAAGGTAATGGGGGCTGTACCTGGAACGGCATGTCAGGTCAATTTTCCAACCCGACAAGCCGAAGAAACGACCTTCTTCGGCTTGTTTTTATCGTCACGTTGTGTTGACATAGAGAATTAGGAATCCGGGCTGATTATGCCAAATTCGTGACTGAGATAATCTCTGCTGTCTCGACCAAAACACCGAATGCTCTGGATTTATTGAGAGCCTACTACTATGACTGCCTTCCTTTACCAGAGCAATCCTCCTACTGACGATGAAACGAGGCGATTTTCACACATGCCAGGATTGGCTTTCCTGATTTGAGCAACCTTCCGCCGAAAATCGCTCAAAGGGGTCCCTGCTACATCCGCTCCAGCCCGTCCAGCTCCTACAGCAGTAAGTGCAGCATCCGCCGTCGCGCCTATCGGCGGGTGTGTGAGTGACTACGCTATCCTTGTAGTAGAACCTACAGCAGTAAGTGCAGCATCCGCCGTCGCGCCTGCCTTTTGAGCCTCACCATTACCGTTTGCCCGTGGCCAGATCAACGATACCGAGGTGGCCAGCCACTTGACGAGGGCGGCGTTGACCTCGGCTGGCTTTTCCTGCGCCATCCAGTGCCCGGTCCGCAGCGTCACTTCGGTCAGGTTCTGACAGTAGCGGCGCATGGGTTCGGCCAGCCGTGAATGGGTGCATTCACACACATAGTCGTAGCGGGCGTTCAGAAACAGGACCGGCAGCTTGAGGGAGCCGTCGTTGTGGGCGGTCAGGGCGTAGGTGGCGTTGGCCGCGTGGTTCATATACCACGAGCTGGGCCCAAAAAAGCCGTTGCGCTCCAGGGCTGAGACGTACATGCTCAGCTCTTGGGCGCTGACAATATCTTCATCCCGGGGCAGGTCGGGGATCTCACCTGTCCCGACCATGCCGCGCTCCCGCCGTGCCGTTGCTGTTATCGCCCGCTTGCCTTCATCGTCCGGGTTGCCCTTGCGAAACAGCAGTTTGACAAAGGCCGAGACATGGGCGTCCATCGGGGCAATGGCCTCGTCAAAACTCTCCTCGTAGTAGCGCATATAGTCCCACTGGGCGGCCGGAAACTCATCCTCAGGATACAGCGCGCGGTCGGCCAAGCTCAGGGTATGCTCTAAGCCTCGCTCGAGCGTGTAGTAGGGTACGCACAGGTTTGCGACCGCGTGGCAGCGGTCCGGGTGGTGGCTGGCCAGGTTCCACACCACCGGACTGCCCCAGTCGTGGCCGACCCACACCGCTTTGTCCGCGCCTAAGGCGTTGAGCAAGCCAATCATGTCGCCGACGATCTGCTCCTGGGCGTAGGCGTGGTGTTGGCTGTAGACAGATGAGCGCCCGTAGCCGCGCATATCCGGGGCAAGAGCGCGAAAGCCCAGGGCGGCCAGGACGGGCAGCTGATGCCGCCAGCTTATCGAGAGTTCTGGCCAGCCGTGGACAAAGATGACCAGCGGGCCGTTTTCGGGCCCGGCGGCCAGATAGAACGTTGTATGGCCATCCGTCTTGACCGTATGTTCGGTGATTGCCATGTCTCGCCTCCTTCACGAAGAATGTCAGACCAGCGGGCTGCCCTCCAACTCCTGACCCGGCAACAGCCGCCCGTAGGACTCCAGCTTGCCGTCAAGATCAAAAACAAAGTGGCAGGCCAGGGTGTTCAGGTCGAGTTGGGTGCGCTGGAGCGGGTTGTCCTGAAAATGGGCATGCGCACCATTGGCTTTGACGATGTCCTGGACGACCTTTTTACACTGCTGGACGGCCATTGTCATCCGGCTGGGCCACTTGGCCCGATCTGCGAGGCTGGCCGTGTTGCGCTTGGCGCACCCGTCTTCAACCAGGGGCCGCAGCAGCAACTCGGTCTGACACACCTCTCGACTTCGGCTCGGGCCAGCCGCATCCGTGCGGCCGACCGCTTGCCCTGCTTGCTGGCGTTGAGCAACACCCGCTCGGTCAGCCGTTCTCGAAACAGTCACAGCGCGGTTTTGGCCTGACCCAGGGCCGGCATGGTGGCCGCCAGGGTCAGGATGGGCATCATCGGTGTCCGGTACAGCGGCCCGGCGTGGAGGCGCGAGCCAGGGCCATGACCGCTCATCATTATCGACCGGCTTGGCTGGTGTTCGGCCTCGCCGGCGTGCTTGGCCAGCAGCGGGATCAGGGCCCGGGCGCGTTTGACCAGATCCGGGCTGCTTGTAGAAGACGGGTGGGTGGCATGACGCTCGGCTGCTGACATGGCTGTGTCCTTTCTCTCAAGCGGTATGATTGTGTATACCACCCGTCTACTTTTGCCCCGCTCTCTCGTGTGGGCGCGACTCATTCTGGAAAACAGGGGCGTAGCCCAGCCGTATTGGGGCAGCCTTGCGCGGATTCTGGCCATCACCGCTGTGGCCACGCCGTTGCGCCTTGCCGAACATCTGCTGTATTCCCGGCAGCTCGCCAAGGTCTCGATCAAGCACGCCCCCCTCTTCATCCTGGGTTTCGGACATTCGGGTACCACCCACTTGCAGAATCTGATGACACGGGACCCCAATTACGGATACCTGACGGTTTTCCGGATGATAGTGCCGACCTTTTCTCTGCTCGGGCGGGGATGGCTGAAACGCCTGATGGAAAAGGGCATGTGAAAGACATGGGTGAGAAAACCCGCCCGATGGACAATGTAAAAATCTCTCTGGACGCGCCCCAGGAAGAAGAGGTAGCAACTCGAGCCACCTGTCCTTTGTCCACCAACTCTCTTTTCCGCACCAGGGCCGGCGCTTGTTTGAAAGGTATGTGCTCATGGGAGCGGCCCCGGACGGCGAATGTTTAACGGACAAAGAGCTGCGACAGTGGGACTGGGAGTATCTTCGGGTGGTGCGCAAAGTAGCGCTCCACGCCGACAGCCGACGACTCCTGCTGAGAAGTACGACCAATATCGGCCGGGTCGATCGCCTGTTGCGCCTCTTTCCCGACGCGAAATTCGTTCACAGGGTGCGCAATCCATATGCAGTATACCCATCCCTTCTGCATCTCTACCGCACGCTGCTGCCCCTGTAGCATCTGACGACTACGACTGGCCCGAAGTGGAGGAGTTGCTCGTCAATGCCTATCGGCGGGTGATGAGCAAGTACTTGGCCGACCGTGTGCTGGTGCCGGATGGCCCCCTCGCGGAAGTGCGGTTTGAGGACCTTGAACGCAACCCTCTCGGCGAACTCGAGCGGCTTTACGCCGAGCTGGTGCCGGCTTGGCAGAATGCCAGGACCCATATCGAGGCCTACCTCCAGACCTTATCCGGGTATCGCAAGAACAGCTTGCGGTTTGACCAGTCCATCATCGACCGGGTAGACGAGCATTGGCGGTTCGCCGTGGACGCCTGGAATTACCAGGTGCCGACCGTCGAGGGAAAATGATGCGGCGATTTGTCGAAGAGTTGCTCTTGCTGCTCCTGAATGAGGACGCCGGCGACTTGGCCTTCGTACCCGAGCCGCAGCTGTACTACGCCCTGGCCGGGGCGGTCCTGATGGACCTGGCTCTGGCAAACCGCACCGACACCGATCCCGCCAAGCGCTGGCCCGCTTGGCCCAGAGTACCGAAACGCATAACGCGGCCTACCGGGTGGGCCGGATTGCAGAGGATGGCGATCAGATTCGCGCGACTGCGCTGTCTCGCCTGGTCCAAGCCGGCATCCTGGACACTGCGGAGGAGGGGGCCATCGCCCTGGCGCGGGGCGTGGCGCAGCGCAGGCTCGTCGCTATCCGCCCGTGGACGGCTGGGCCGAGCAGGAAGTGCGCTTGCGGCTCACGCGGGTGCTGTTCGGGGACGACATCCCGACTCCACACGACATTGTCCTCATCTGTCTGACCGATGCCTGCGGCCTGTTCGAGAAAATCCTGCCGAAAGCCGACCTGGAGGAGGTCCGGGAGCGGATTGAGGTGGTGCGACGCATGGACCTGATCGGGCAGGCGCTTGCCGAGGCCGTGCGGGAGTCCGGGCAGGCTCCGGCAGGAGCGCAGACGCCGGTTCGTTTGAAGGAGATTCCCGTTGTCAGGGGGCTGCCCCTTCTCGGCAGCGCACAGGAAGCGGCCAGGGATATCCGGGGATTCCTGACGCGCCAATACCTGAAATTGGGGCCGGTGTTTCAGATCCGCTTACTCCATCGGAAGATGCTGGTGCTCGCTGGCCCGGAAGCCAATCAGTTCGTCAACCGCAAGGGGCGGCTCTTTCTAAGATCGCCTGGGATGAGTGGGGTCAGTGTCAGATGTTCACCTGCAAGTTTCATGGCTGGTCGTATGCTCTGGACGGCTCGCTCAAGTTCGTCCCCGATGAACAGATGATCGCGGGTCAGCCCGCCCCGGCCGTTTCCGCGGAGAACGGAAAAGAGGCCGCTCATGCCTGAAGCCGGTCTGCCCGAGGCGTTCCGCGCCCTGGAAGCGTGGCTGGCCTGGAGCCTGGAAACCAAGCAGGAACGCAGCGACAAGCGCCAGACCCAGCAGCCTGGCCGAGCTGCGGGCGTTCTATGAGGCCATACTGCCCCGGATGGAAGACATCTTCGCCTACCTGGCACCATTCCCGCCGGACGCTTGGACGCTCTCCCCGCCGACGCCTGCCGTCTGTTTTTGCTGACCCTGTTGCTGGTCAAGGTTGCGCCGGCTGTTGAATAGTTCGGTCAGCCGCAGGTGGTTGACGGCTACGATACCCGGCGGGTGAGCGCGGCCTGTCAAGGCATCAGCTAAATCAACGCGCCCCCTCTTTTATTGGGGCGGCGGTAGGGGTAATAAGGGGAAAGTCCCAGCCGCGGACAGCGGCCGGGAGAAGCTGCACGAGGAGGACAGCGTATGCATTTCATGTGGTTTACCGAGCGGGCCTATCACTACGACCCTGAAGAGGAGCAGAGCAGATACACCGAACTTGAAACCGACATCGTTCGCCGGCGGAGCTTTTTTGGTGCGCCCAACCGTCTGTTTGACCGTCAGCACGGTGCCCGGCTGCTGAACCAGTATCTGGACGAGAAAATCTACACCGACCAGGAGCTGCTGAACTTCGACGGGGTGATGCTGAACGAGCACCACGGCACGCCGTTCTGCCTCGGCGCGGTTATGGACGTGGAAGCCTCTATTCTGGCCAAGGCCACCAAGCGGGTCAAAATCGCCCTGCTCGGCAATCCCGTACCGACGGTGGCCAACGCCCTGCGTCTGGCCGAAGAGCTGGCCATGATTGACTTGGTATCAGAGGGCCGGATGGTCACCGGCTGGGTGCGCGGGGCTGGCTCCGAGCAGCTCGCCAACAACGCCAACCCGGCCCTGAACCGCGAGTATTTTGAGGAAGGCATTGACTTCATCCTCAAAGCCTGGACGACTCCCGGTCCGTTCCGCTACGAGGGCAAGCACTTCCACTTCCGGCATGTCAACCCGTGGGTGTTGCCCTACCAGCAGCCCCATCCCCAGATGTGGATTCCCGGCCTCATCAGCCCCGATACCGTCTTCTGGTGCGCCAAGCGGCGCTATCCCTATGTGGCACTGGCCACCCGCCTGGAACCGACCCTGGAGTTGTGGGACTTCTACGCCAAGGCCGCGGCCCGTGAGGGCTATCAGGCCGGGCCTGAGAACTTCGGCTATCTCCAGCCGGTGATGGTTGCCGATACCCAGGAGCGGGCCGAGGAGTTGGGCAAACGCATCCTGTACGGCGGGGCTTTTGCCCATTTTGCCCGCCCGGAATGGATGTTCCCGCCGGGCTATAACTCAAAGGCGGCAACCCGCCGGCTGGCCCAGAGCAACTTCGGCATCAACGCCTCGGCCAAGCCCCTGTACGGCGACGGCTTTGAAGAGACCGATGAAGAGGTTGAAGGGGTCAAGCAGACGATCTACAGCAGCTACCCTGACGTGCTCAAAGATATGGTCATGATCGCCGGCACGCCGGACAACGTGATCCCCAAGCTCCAGAAGATCCAGGACATTCTGCGGCCCGGTATCTTCTCCTTCTGGCTCGACGGCCCGGTTTCGGCCAAGGACCGCAAGCGCTGCCTGGAGCTCATCAACCGCGATGTCATCCCGGCCATGCGCGAGCACGGCACATCGCTCGGCCTGGTCAGCCCCTATGATCGGGTCCCCGGTTCAGTGCCGCTGAGTGGCAGCGAGCCGGCACCGGTCAGCGATCCCCAGGCCCTGGCCGAGCTGATGGCCGCCTGAGTCCTGCCTCTCCTGGCGAGGCGAGCCGCCTTGCCAGGTACTCGATCCGCGCAAAGATGACACAATATGGCGAGGAATACAGCCGAGGCCCTAGAGAAGAAATTCGGACGAGTAAAGCAGGAGATCGACAAAATTCGGCGCAAGGTATCTCAGAAAACAGGCCCCTTTTGGGATACCGCACGATTACGCCGTTGATCAACTTCTGGAAATGAGCAACATCGTGTATGCGTTTACTGCTGAAAATTGATCAGGAATAACATCAATGATCTTGCACGAGGAAATTCCAGTCCCACAGGTCGGATGAGCAGAACGGAATCCGACGCCCCGCTCATCCTCTGTGCTTGCCCTGTTCTTGACGGGCCGGGCGGTCCGGCACGAGACTAGACGGCATGACCACATTTGCTTTCGACACCCACGAGGCGGTCAAGGCGCTCCAAGAAGCCGGGGCGACCGAACCGCTGGCCGAGGCCGTTGTGGCGACCGTCGGCGCGGCGATGGGCGAGAACCTCGCGACCAAGGCCGACATCACCGAGTTGAAAGCCGAAACGGCCGAGTTACGGGCTGACCTGACGGTGGTGAAGGCTGATGTCGCCAAGCTGCGGACCGACCTGACCGAAACAAAGGTCGAACTGAAGGCCGACATGGCCGAACTGAAGGCCGACATGGCCGAACTGAAGGCCGAGTTGAAAGCTGACATGGCCGGATTGGAAGTGCGGTTGTACCGGCAGTTATGGGTCCTGGGGGCTGGCGTTGTCGGCCTGACGGTTACTCTGATGAAGCTCCTCACCTGAGCCGTTTGCCCCCGCAGGTCGGATGAGCGGAGTCTAAGCCGACCTGCGGCGACAAACCAACCTGGACGCCTAATGCAGACCCGGCATCACCTCCCTGGCGAATAACTCCATTGACTGGCGGCTCTTGGCCGGGTCCAGGCCGGGCAGGTGCATGCCCATGACAATATGGGTCGTCCTGATGGCGGCGGTCATGCGTTCGAGTTCGCGGCCAACCTCTTCCGGCGTGCCAACGATAGGCGCGCCGATGAGTTGGTCGGTGACATGGCGCAGTTCCGAGGCGGGCGGGAGTTGGGCGAACTTTTCGGCCCCGGCAAAGTCTTTAGCCTCGGCCAGCCAGCGGCCGTACCAGCTCAGCATATAGTGCAAATGGTCCTGAACGTTGTCCCAGGCCTGATCGTGGCTCGGGCCAACATGGACCCAGCGGAGTTGGGCAGCGTGAAAATTGTGGGGGTCATGGCCGTGGGCGCGCAGCGCGCTGTCGTAGGTGTCCTGGGCGGTCGGGTCCGAGGTCCCCAGGAAGTGGCAGCCCATGCGGGCAGCCCGCTCAACGGCTTTTTTCTGGCCGGCTCCAATCCAGAGCGGCGGATGCGGCGTCTGGGCCGGTTTGGGCACTAGGCTGATGTTCTTCAGGTCGTAATGGCGGCCCTGGTAGGAGAACGGGTCTTGGGTCCACATACCCCGGATGACCTCAATGCCCTCTTCCAGCCGCGTCGCACGCTCCCGGCGGGGAATGCCGTAGCCGGCAAACTCTGAGGGAGCATAGCCCTGTCCGAAGCCCATATCAAACCGGCCGTTGGAGATGACATCAACGGTCGCTGCGTCTTCGCCCACCCGCACCGCGTTGTGCAAGGGCAGCAACAACAGAAAGGTGCCGATCCGCACCCGGCTGGTCATGGCCGCAATAGCGCCGGCAATGGGCAGCAGCGACGGCGAATAGCCGTCCTCGGCAAAATGGTGCTCGGTCAACCAGATGGTGTCATAGCCGAGTTCCTCGGCGAGCTGGGTCTGTCTGAGTTGTTCGGCGTAGAACTCGGGAAAGGGTTTGCGCCACTTGGGGGGGTTGCGAAAAGGAAACAGCAGGCCAACGTCCATGTCATCCTCCTTCAAAGCGTCTGCGGTGCCGCCGGTCGCTGCCTGTCAAATCATACCCCGGGCTCAATCGCAAGGAGCGCGACACGCTGCCCCGTCCTTGCCGACAGGCAGGGGGGCCGGCCATAATGCCGGCCACAATCTCAGCCTGGGAGGAGCCTTATGCCAGCAGCCACCACCGACCGACAGCGGCGTTGCCTTACTATCGCGGCCGCCCACGCCGCAGACTTCACAACCCGGGTTGCCGAGCACGACCGTGACAGCAGCTTCCCCCACGAGAATGTGGAGGCGATGAAAGCCTCCGGCTATACGGCGCTGATCGTGCCCGAGGAGCTGGGCGGGGGAGGGGTCAGCCCGCTGGATTTTGCCCTGGCCCAAGAACGCCTGGCCCAGGGCGACCTGCCGATGGCGATTGCGGTAAATATGCACCACATCGTCGTTGCCCTGATGAGCGACCTGTGGCGGCTGAATCAGCGCGGTGAGGGGCCGCGGCTTGAGGCCCTTGAGCAGCTACTCCGGGCGACGGTCAGCGACAAGCTCGTCTTTTGCGGACCGGTCAGCGACCCCCGGATGAACAGTTCGGTCGGCTTTGCCGGGATCAACGATACGACCCGGCGGGCGACCCGGGTGGACGGTGGCTACCGGCTCAACGGCCACAGTGGCTTTGGCACCATGTCCGCGGGCGCGGACTACATCCTGACTACCGCCCGCTACGACGACCCCGACACGGGACCGCAGTGCATGCTGTGCTTCCTGGAGGCTTCAGCCGAGGGCATTGAGGTCCAGGACAACTGGGAGACGATGAGCATCCGTTCCTCGCAGAGCAACGATGTGGCCTGGAACAACGTGTTTGTGGCTGACGCCGCGGCCATCCTGCGCCCGGCCCGGACCTGGGATGTGCTGGCCAATATCACCGCCTCGTGGTGGGTCGCCTCCGGCCCGGCGTGCTATCTGGGGCTGGCCCAGACCGCGCGGGATTACGCGATGGACTGGGTGGCGGGGCGAAGCCAGGAGCCGTTCGACCAGCCCATGACCCACTACCCCGGCAACCAGCTGATGGCGGCCGAGATGGAAATTGGCCTGCGCGCGGCACGCGCCATGCTGCACTAGGCGGTTGCTCCCCACGCCGACCTCAAGCGGCGCGCTCAGGAGGACCTGGTCAGCCTGATCGCCGCCTACCAGTTTGTGATGGAGAGCTGCCTTCAGGTGGTGGACAGGGCCATGCGCATGGTCGGCGGCGCAGCCCTGTTCAAGAAGAACCCCCTGGAACAGATGTACCGCGATGCCCGGGCCGCGGTCATCCACCAGCCGTTTGCCGGTCTGGAGGGCAAGGCACTGCTGGGCCGGCGGGCCTTTGGCCTGCCGGTCTACACCAGCCCGCGGTGTGTGTAGGCCGCGCAAGACTGGGGGCACGGCGACGGCCGGCCGGGTCATCGCCCCATGCCGTAGAACTCATCGTTGGGCCGCATATCGGTCAGGTGCGCCATGCGGTTTGACAGGGCGAAGAAGGCGGCAATCGCCCCGACATCCCAGATGTCCTCATCGCTCAGGCCGTGCCGGCGGAGCCGGTCGCGGTCGGCGTCCTCAATGTCCTGGGGCCGCAGGGCGATTGTTACGGCGAAATCGAGCAGGGCGCGCTGACGCGGCGTGATATCGGCCCGGCGATAATTGACCGCGAGCTGGTCGGCGATCAACGGATTTTTGGTGTACAGGCGGACAATCGCCCCGTGGGCAATCACGCAGTAGTGACAGTCGTTGGCGGCACTCGTAGCCACCACAATCATCTCCCGTTCGGCTTTTGACAGGCCGCTGTCTCTGTCCATCAGGGCGTCGTGATAGGCAAAAAACGCCCGGAACTCGGCCGGGCGGTGGGCCAGGGCCAGAAAAACATTGGGAATAAAGCCGGCCCTGGTCTGCACCTCAGTGATTCGGGTCTGAATATCCTCCGGCAGGTCTTCGAGCCGGGGCACGGGGTAGCGGCTGATCGGGCGGTCTGCCATCGGGATAGGCCTTTCGTGCTGGTCTCAGGCTGTGTTGTTCACAAAGCTCACGACTTCGATGCGGTTGCCGTCGGGGTCGCGGACAAAGGCCGCATAATAGCTGGCGTGGTACTCGGGCCGAAACCCCGGCTCCCCGTCAGACTGCGCGCCGGCGTGCAGGGCGGCGGCGTGGAAGCGATTGACCGCCTCCTTGCTCGTAGTGCGCAGCGCGATATGCCCCCCGCTGTTGTCAGCCCCCCGTTCCATGTGCGGGCGGAGGTTGAGCCAGAACTCGGGATATTGTTTGCCAAAGCCGGTCGTGTTGGGGCGTTCAACCAGCTTGGTCAAGCCGATTGTGGCCAGAACGGTCTGGTACAAGCTGGTGCTCTGCCCCAGGTTGCGCACGGGAATCGAGATATGGTCAATCATGGTATCCTCTGGACTGGCGTGTTGACTTCTCTGCCCGGCCAGTCTATGCCTGCCGGCAGACTTCGTATAGTATCAGCCTTGAAAAAACCTGGGTGAGCCAAGGGCAGCCAAAGGAGGAAGAGCATGAGTGCGTATACCATTATCGACGTTGATACCCATGTCACCGAATCGCCCGACCTGTGGACGAGCCGGGTGCCCGAGCGGATGAAGGACGCCGTACCCCGTATTGACACCGACGCCAAAGGCCGGCTGTGGTGGTTCATCGGCGACCGCCGGGTCGCTAACCCGGGTCTGACGGCAACGGCCGGGGTAGGCGACATGATGAAGTGGCCCACAAGCTACGAAGAGATGCACCCCGGGGCCCACGACGCCAAGGAACGCCTGAAATACATGGATGACATGGGTATCTGGGCGATGGTCATGTATCCCAATGTTGGCGGCTTTGGCAGCCAGGAGTTTCTGCGACTCGAGGATGCCGAGCTGAAGCTCGCCTGCGTGAAAGCCTACAACGACTGGCAGACCGAGTGGGCGTCTGCCGACTCGCGCCGGCTGCTGCCGATTACCTCGACCCCGTTCTGGGATGTGGCTGAGGCGGTCAAAGAAGTGCGGCGTTGCGCCGCTCTGGGGCACAAGGGCATTCTGTTTACCGGCGAGCCCCAATCCCTCGGCCAGCCCCTGCTGGGCGACGAGCACTGGAATCCGCTGTGGGAAGTGGCCGTTGAGCTTGACCTGCCGATCAGCTTTCACATCGGCTCCGGCAACATGGACGGCGGGCTGCGCCGCGACAAGGTCGCCAAGTACGGCAAAATGACCGCCTTTGCCGAGCTGTCGGTCGATATTTTCATGCGCAACGGCATTCAGCTCAGCGACCTGCTCGTCTCTGGGGTGTTGGCCCGCTACCCGGACATCAAGTTTGTCTCGGTCGAGAGCGGCATCGGCTGGATTCCGTTCGCCCTCGAAGCGCTTGACTATCAGTTCCTGGGAAATCGTGTGCCTGAAGAGCGGCCCGACCTCGACATGTTGCCCTCCGAGTACTTCGCCCGCAACATCTACGCCTGTTACTGGTTTGAGCAGATCGCCCCCCGGCGGCTGATCGACAAGGTCGGGGCGGACAAGATCATGTTCGAGACCGACTTCCCGCACCCCACCTCGCTGTACGGCGATGAGGTCCACGACCGGATCAAAAACGGTCTTGATGACTGCGACGAGGAAATCCGCCGCAAAATCCTGTGGGACAACGGCCAGAAACTCTACAGGGTTGAAGGCCCGACCGCGGCAGACGAGGCCAGACGCGCCGCGGCCCTGGCCTAGCCCCGACCCTGCCTGCGTGTCGAAGGCCAGCCCACGCTGGCCTTTTTTATGCGACGCACGGCATGCGACAAAGAGCTAGGCCGGGCATCACTCAAATCTGAGCGGCCCAGAACATGACCTTCCACAGCATCGCCAGCCGCCGTTCGAAGTTGGTCATGGAACAGGCCCGTAGGTACATGAGCGACTTTTCGCCGAATCTACTGGAAGAGGACGCACCTAAGAATGGGAACAGCGGCGGTGCGAAGGGAAAGCAAAAGGACGATCAAATCGCCGCAAGTCCTTTCCTGGGACCCTTGGCAGGCAGGGTCTCGCGATTCCAGATTGATACACCACCACGCACAAGGAGGAGCAACAGATGATCCATCTCCTGTACTTTATCACCCGCAAGCCGTCGCTGGGCGAGGCCGAGTTCCACCGCTACTGGCGTGACACCCACGGCCCCATCGCGGCCAGGATTCCGCAGCTGGTGCGCTATGAACAGAGCCACCGCATCCCGTTTGCCGGCACCAATTCGTCCTACGACGGGGCGGCCGAAGCCTGGCTGGAGAACGAAGCCGCGTTACACGCCCTGCGCCACACATCCGAATATGTGGACGGGGCCTTGGCCGATGAACCCAACTTTATCGACATGAACCGGGTGGAATGGCTGGTGACTCAAGACCGCGTCATTCTGGACGGTCCGCAGAGCCCCGGGCTGACCAAGGGCATTTTTCAGCTCAGACGCAAGCCCGGCCTGTCGCTGGCCGACTTTCGCCGCTACTGGGTGGAGGTCCACGCGCCGATTGTGAAGCGGCTGCCCGGGCTCCGCCGCTACGTCCAGTGCCATACCGTTGACGCTGCCTATGACTACGCCGAACCCCGCTGGGACGGCATAGCCCAGCTGTGGGTGGACAGTCCCGACACCTATCAGGCCATGCTTGACTCCCCCGAGTTTCAAAACGAATCGTGGCCGGATGGGGGCAAGTTTCTCGACCTGGACCTGGCGGTGAGCTTTGTCGCCCAGGAACACCAGGTCAAGTGGGGCTGAGGCGGCTAGGTTCTCTCCCGCTTATACGCGCTGCGTACCTCCGACTGGAGCCGGCCGAGCCGGTAGGTCTTCCAGTCCAGAAAGGTTGCGCTTGTGGCCAGCAGTGGGTGGACCTTGCCAATCTCGCGCCACATGGCCTGGACAACAGCCCGATAGCCCGGGTGCCCCTGGGGCAGGGTGCGCAGCTCGCCGATATGCACGGCTTCGCGCAGGTTCAGCTTCATCGTCCAGCGGACCCGGTAGGCAAACGGCACGACGTACTGGGCCTGGAAGGGCAGCTCGGGGTGGATCCGCTCGTACAGCGCGGCCGAGCGGTCCATGCTGCGGACAAAGTCGGCCTTGAGGCCGGCGGCTTCAATCTCCGGGGGCAGGTCGTAGCCGTGGACGGTGCCGAAGTCCTGGCGTTCCTGGGTCAGGATGCGGTGGCGGTGGAGGTCCCGGTACAGCCCGAGGTTGCCCAGAATATCAAAGGTATAATAGGCCTGCTCCAGGGCGCGGCCGGGTTTGTCACGTCGGTGTCGCCGGCGGCGGAGGTATTCGTCAAACAGCCCGGCGCGCTGCTCTGGAGACAGGCCTTTGACCACGCCGCGTACCTGGCTCAAGGGGTGACGCAGGTGGGGGTAGAGGATGGCGGCCAGGATGTGGTCTTCGGCCTGGGGATCGTAGTCAATGAGCCGAACCGGCCGGCTGGGTTCAACCGGGGTGGCGGCCAGGAGCCGGGCTGCGGCGGAGCGGACCGCGGCGGAGGTGTCGGTCAAATAGGGATTGTTCCGGGCGTATTTGACAAAGGAGGGCAGCAATATGTCGAGTGCGCGGCGCATGGCATGGGCGATGGTCCGGCCCTCCTCAAGCGGCTGCGAGGAGAGTTTGCTGAGCAGATGGGCAAAGGCCTGGCCACTGCCAAAGAGCCCGACATTGGTCAGGGTGGCGGCGGGAAGATAGTGGCGCAGCACATCGCAGGCCTGGGAGCGCACGGTTGCGCGATAGGCACCCTCGGCCCAGCGGCGGAGCCTGGCATCGGTTTTCGTATCGCGGTAGGTCAGCGGCGCGCCGGTCTGGGGGTGGTTCCACACCAGGGTTGAAATCGGCCGGCTGTGCCGTATGAAGGCCAGCATCGGCTCCATCTGTTCTCTATAGGTCTCAAAGAGGTGGCCCATGCCCGTCAGGTAGGCGTCCCGGTGCGGCGAGGCCATGATGGCTGGTTCTTTGGCAAACAGAAACGCGCCGGTCCGGTCGGTCGTATCAAAGCGGACGTAGCGGGTCGATTTTTCCAGTGGTGCCATCCCGATGCGGGCGTCTTCGAGCAGCTTGGCGGCGACGTTGGAGATGTTCTCGCAGGCAAGGTGGGCCCCGCCGAGCTGGGCGACCGAGTCGTGGCCATAGTCGCCTAACACCCGCTCATAAAACGCCCGGGCTGTGTGCAGGGCGTGCGCAGTCTGGCCGCTGGGGGGCTGGCCGAGTGGCAGATCGGTCTGACCGAGAAACTCGTCCAGGAAGATTTGGCGGAGACTTTTTGACGAACGGCTGTAGCGCGAGAACAGGGCCCCAGCGACCTCCTGGGGGAGTTTCAGGCCAAAAATCGGCTCGCTCAGACTGGTAAAAAAGGGGGCCAGACGGGCCTGCTCAGCCGCGGAGAAGGCGTCGCCCATCACTCCAGCTCAAGCAATAACTCGCCGGCCTCAACGGTTTGGCCGGGGGTGACGAGGATGCTTTTGACCGTGCCGGCGGTAGACGCCTGGACCTCGTTTTCCATTTTCATGGCTTCGATGATGAGGACGCCCTGATCTTTTTCGACCTGCTCGCCGACCGCCACCAACACTTCGACGACTTTTCCCGGCATGAGCGAGCGGAGTACGGTGTCGCCCGGCCCGCCGCTGCCGGCCTCCCCGGGGCGCAGGGCGCGCCGTTCGTCAAGAAGGGTGAGCTGAAACGTTTTGCCCTCGCACGAGACCGTGTAGCGGTCGTCTTTTTCGGTCACGTCAATGGTAAACGACTGGTCCTCAACCAGCAGCGAGTACATGTGGGCCGACAGTTGCCGACCGTCAACGATCCGTTCGGTGCCGTCTACGACAATCCGGTAGAGGTGGTCGGCTTCCAGTTCCTGGACCTCAATGGTGTGCGTCTGGTCCCCAAGGGTTGCGATATAAGCCATAGTCAGTCCGTGTTATCGGAGAGCTGCACGCCAGCCGGCCGAGCGCCAGGCCGACACCTGCGCCCCGCCGCCGGCGGTGGCCGGCAGCTCACGCTGAACGGCCTGGTCCTTGTGATAGGCGGCCAGGGCGGCCGCGGCCAGCAGGACTTCCCGGTGCAGGGCGTCTTCTTCAAAGGCCAGCCCGTGGTACTCCTGGGCAATAAAGCCGGTGTCCAGGTCGCCCCGAATGAAGCGGGGATGCTGGAGTGCCCAGCGGTGAAACGGGATATTGGTGATAATGCCCTCAACCGTATACTCTTGCAGGGCGCGCAGCATGCGCCGGATGGCCTCCTGACGGGTGCTGGCGTGGGCACACAGCTTGGAGATCATGGGGTCGTAGAAGATCGGGACTTCCCAGCCCTCGTACACGCCGCTGTCGTCGCGGATGCCGCTGCCGCCCGGGGTGCGCAACACCTGTATTTTGCCCGGGGAGGGGAAGAAGTCGCGGGCCGGGTCTTCGGCGTAGATGCGGCACTCAATTGCCCAGCCGCGCTGCCTGATCTCTGCCTGTTGCAGGTCCAGGTGCTCGCCGGCAGCGATCTCGATCTGGGCTTTGACCAAGTCTACCCCGGTGACTAACTCGGTGACCGGATGCTCGACCTGGATGCGGGTATTCATTTCGAGAAAATAAAAGTTCTGCCGGTCGTCAACCAGAAACTCGACCGTGCCGGCCCCGACATAGTTGACCGCCCGGGCTGCCGCAACCGCAACCTGGCCCATCTGTTCCCGCACCTCGGGGCTGATGGCAGTTGAGGGCGATTCCTCAATGACTTTCTGGTGGCGGCGTTGGAGCGAACACTCCCGCTCGTACAGATGCAGGGTGTGACCGAAGGTATCGGCCAGGACCTGAACCTCGACGTGGCGCGGTTTGGTGACGAACTTCTCCATGTACATCCGGTCGTCGCCAAACGACGACCTGGCCTCGGAGCGCACGCCGCGCAGCGCAGACACGACCTCGTCCTCAGCGCTGACCAGGCGCATGCCTTTGCCGCCGCCACCGGCCGAGGCTTTGAACATGACCGGAAAGCCGAGCGCGCGCGCGGCAGCAACCACCTCGGCCTCATCGCCGAGCACATCGGTGCCAGGAACGACCGGGACCTTGGCCTGCTGCATGATGCCCCGGGCCGTGACCTTGTCGCCCATCTGTTCAATCGCTTCAGGGCCGGGGCCGATAAACGTGAGGCCGGCCTCCCGACACGCGCGGGCAAACGCGGCCCGCTCGGACAGAAAGCCATAGCCCGGGTGGATGGCCTCGGCCCCGCTCTTGGTGGCCACTTCGAGAATTGTGTCAATGACCAGATAGCTCTCGGCGGATGGCGAGGGGCCAATCGGGTAGGCGTAGTCGGCGTACTGGACGTGCAGGGCGGTGCGGTCGGCCTCCGAGTACACGGCGACCGTTTCCACGCCCAACTCACGGCAGGCGCGGATCACCCGGACGGCGATCTCGCCCCGGTTGGCGATGAGGATACGTTTGAACATGGGTCAAGCCTCAGAGCGGGACATTGCCGTGTTTCTTGGGCGGGTTTTTGTCCCGCTTGTTACGCAGCATGTCGAGTGCCCGGATCAGGTGCGGGCGGGTATCGGCCGGCATGATGATCTCGTCAATGTAGCCCATTTCTGCCGCTTTGAACGGGTTGGCAAAGGTCCGGCGGTAGGCGTCAACGAGCTTTTCGCGCTCGGTGTCAGGGTCGGCGGCTGTGCTGATCGCGTTGCGATGGATAATGTTCACCGCTCCGTCGGGGCCCATGACCGCGATCTCGGCGGTCGGGTAGGCTAGGTTGATATCGCCGCCAATCTCTTTGCTCGCCATGACCACATAGGCCCCGCCGTAGGCTTTGCGGGTAATGATTGAGACCAGCGGAACCGTGGCCTCGCAGTAGGCGTACAGCAGCTTGGCCCCGTGGCGGATGATGCCGCCGTACTCCTGCGAGGTGCCCGGCAGAAAGCCCGGTACGTCAATCAGGGTGACGATCGGGATGTTGAAGCAGTCGCAGAAGCGCACAAACCGCCCGCCTTTGACCGAGGCGTCAATGTCGAGCACACCGGCCAGAAAGGCCGGTTGATTGGCTACAATGCCGACTGTGCGGCCACCGAGGCGGGCAAAACCGACGACGATATTGCGGGCGTAGTCTTTTTGCACCTCCAGGAAATAGTTTTCGTCCACCACCGTCGTAATGATGTTCTTGATGTCGTAGGGCTTGTTCGGATTATCGGGGACGAGGATGTTCAGCTTTTCATCGCGTCGGTTGGGGTCGTCGGTGCCTGGCCGGATTGGGCTGTCTTCCATATTGTTGCTGGGCAGAAAGCTCAGCAGCTCGCGGATGGTGTGCAGGCTTTCGCGCTCGTTGGGCGAGGCAAAATGGGCCACCCCGCTCCTGGCGTTATGGGTCAAAGCCCCGCCGAGTTCCTGCATGGTGACTTCTTCATGGGTCACGGTCCGAATCACCTCCGGGCCGGTGATGAACATATAGCTGGTGTCTTCAACCATGAAGATGAAGTCGGTCATGGCCGGCGAGTAGACCGCGCCGCCGGCACACGGCCCCATAATGGCTGAAATCTGGGGCACCACGCCCGACGACAGGACATTGCGATGGAAGATATTGGCATAGCCGGCCAGGCTGGCTACGCCCTCCTGAATGCGCGCCCCGCCCGAGTCGTTAATGCCGACGATGGGGCAGCCGGTCTTGACCGCCAAGTCCATGACCTTGCACACTTTTTCGGAAAACGCGCCCGACAGGCTGCCGCCAAACACCGTAAAATCCTGGGAGAAGACAAACACTTGGCGGCCGTCAACATTGCCGTAGCCGGTCACCACCCCGTCGCCCGGGGTCTTCTGCCTGGCCATGTCAAAATCGGTGCAGCGGTGGGTCTTGAAGCGGTCAAGCTCAACAAAACTGCCCGGGTCAAGGAGCAGTTCAACCCGCTCCCGGGCCGTGAGTTTGCCAAGGTCGTGCTGACGCTGGATGCGCGCTGGGCCGCCACCCTGAAGCGCTTCTTCGTTGCGGCGGGTCAATTCGTGGAGATTTTCCTGTAGGCTCATATTCCTTCCTCTGCTGAACTGGAACCCGGATTTGTAGTATGAGCGGCGGAAAATATCAAGGTGAGGGGGGCGGGAGGCCCCCTCAGCGTCTCGGCGGCGGGGGAACCCGGACGAACTCCACCCGAGCGCCGGCGCTGATGCGGTGGCGCTCACAAAAGCCGGCCTTGACCTCAAGGACGAACTGGGCGGCCTGTCCGCCGGCGGGGATCGGCGCTTCCGAAAACGGGCGGGTGTGGGGGGCGATATGCACGACACGCCCGCCCGCGCTGATAAAAATGATATCGAGCGACAAGGGCGTGTTCTTCATCCAGAACGACCGGACAGCCTCGCCCGGAAAGACAAACAGCATCCCGTGCCGGTCGGGGAGGGCGTTGCGGTACATCAGGCCATAGCGGCGTGCTTCGGGGCTGTCGGCGATTTCTACGCTGACCCGGACCGGGGTGCCGGTTTGGGAATACAGGACCACCTCGGGCGACGCGGCGCAGGCGGCCAGCAGCAAGATGAAGGCTGAATGACGAACGACGAACGGCAGAAAAACGGGTATGTCCCGTTCGTCATGCATACGCTTGCCGACAGTGGTCAGACAACCTTGTCTTCTTTGAGTCCGGCCAGGTCGGCCGGCGTCAGGCCCAACAGTTGGCCCAGGATAGCGGCGTTGTGCTCGCCCAGCAGCGGGGCCGGTTTTACCTCGGTCGGCGAGTCCGACAGTTGAACCGCGCAGCCGGGCATGGTGAAGCGGCCCCGGGTCGGATGCTCAATAGTGGTGATCATGCCGCGCGCTCTGAGCTGCTCGTTCTCCAGAATATCGCCGCTGTCCAGCACCGCGCCGCACGGCACACCGGCCTCGCCCAGGGCTTGCATGACCTCGTGCTTGGTACGCCCGGTGGTCCAGGCCGAGATGATCTCACTGAGTTCGGCCCCGTGTGTGTTGCGGCTGGCCTGGTCGGCGAATCGGGGATCGTTCAACAGGTCCTCGCGGCCAATGGTTTTGGCCAGCCTCTCCCACATCGCCGGCGTGGTGGTAATAATAAAGGCGTAGTCGTTCGTGCCACCCGGCGCACACGGATACAGGTCGGTCGGGGCCAGGCTCGGGACGCGATTGCCGGTGCGGGGAGCCGGTACGCTGCCGTAATAATGACCCATCATGCCGATCCGGCTGAGGTTGACGACCGCGTCCTGCATGGCGACCTCAAGCCGCTGGCCTTTGCCCGTTTTCTCGCGCTGGAGCAGCGCGGCCAGAATGCCGACGGCGCAGTGAATGCCGGTGCCCGTATCGCCGATCGTCGGTCCGGGGCGCAGCGGCGGCGTCTCTGCGGTACCGGTGATGCTCATGGCTCCGCCGGTCGCCTGGGCGATCATGTCAAAACTCTTGAAACCTGAGTAGGGACCGTAGGTGCCAAAGCCTTTGACCTGGGCATAGATCATACGCGGGTTGATCTCGGACACCACCTCGTAGCCAAAGCCCAGTGCCTGGACGGCACCCGGCGCGTAGTTCTCGACGAGCACGTCAAAATGGGGCAGAAGTTTTTTCCCCAACTCCTTGCCTTTCTCGCTTTTCAGGTCGAGCGAGATGCTTTTTTTATTGGCGTTCAGCAGCAGAAAATAGGGCGAATCCAGCCCTGGCGTATCGGTGATCAGGTAGCGCCCCTGGTCCCCACCCCGGGGCGGTTCAAGCTTGACGACATCCGCGCCAAGAAAGGCCAGCATCTCGGTACACGACGGCCCGGCCTCAAACTGGGTCAGGTCAAGAACTCTGATGTGATCCAGGGCCTGCATGGCGTTCCTCCTTCTTCGGTCGCTATGGTTCAGCCGGGTATAGTGGCATAGCCGGCGGGCCTGATGCAAGCAGAGCCTGAGCCGTGCTATACACCCGCTTATGCCGACAGGAAAGCCCCAACCGCCCCGTTCGCAGCCCGCCCCGCGCCGCCGGCCTCCCCCGCGTCATCAGCTTACCCTCGACGAGGCGCTGGCCCGTTTGGGGGTGCCGGGCGTCACCAGTAAAGCCATGTTCGGCGGCCGTTGTTATTATGTGGACGAAAAGACGTTTTCCTTTGTGCTCGGCGATGCCCTCGCCCTGCGCGTGTCGCCCCAGCAGCTGGCGGCCGCACGCGAACGGGGCGACGGACAGGTCTTTCACCCTGGCGGCGGCGACTTCATCATGCGCGAGTACCTCGAACTCAGCCCCCAAGCCCTGTCCGACGAAGAAAGGATTGACACCTACGTCCGGGCCAGCACCCGCTTCATGGGCGGCCAGGAAGCGCCCCAAGAGGGCCTGACCCCAGAGGATCTGCGCCACGGCCGGGACCGGCTCTACAAACGCCCCAGACGCCGCCCCTGACCCCGATCGTGCAAAACATCAAAAAAACATGAGCCACCGGTCTTGCGTCCTGTATGTATTCAAGAAACTTTGAAATTAATTTTTCGCGTTTTGCATAAGCTCGACTTATCCCCTCTTCATCCCGATTCCAGGATGGGGTGCGGAAACGCCCCGTGCCAGGTTTGGACTATAATTCCCCAAATCTTTCCCCCCAAGGTCCGACCTGCGGCATCTGAATCCCTTCCCCTGTGGGGAAAGGTCAGGGAAGGGGTGTTGGCCTCTGTTACTTCGTCTCCCCCCCCCCTCGCTGGCCAATTGACATGGATGTTAGATATAACTAGCATCTCCTAGCATCTCCAGGTGGAGTATGAGCGACTTGCATTCACACGGGATACCGGTCAAGTCCCTTTTGAAGAATGGCTTGGGCGTCTTGGCGATCCTGTCGTGAAGGGGCGCATCCTTGCCGCGGTCAGCAAGATGGCGGTTGGCAATTTCGGGGATGCAAGGTCTATTAAGGGAGTGCCGGCGTTGTTTGAATATCGTATCAATACCGGTCCGGGGTATCGGATATATTACCGTGTCAGCGGTCAGACGGTTGTCCTGCTGTGGGGCGGTACGAAGGGTACTCAAACGCGGGACATTGAACGAGCGAGTATGTTCGCCAAGCTCTTGGACAAGGAGAAACCCTGATGGCCAGCGCAACGACCAGACCATTCAATGCAGCCGATCACCTCAACAGCTCGGAGGAGGTCGCCGCCTACCTGGACGCTATCCTTGAAGAGGGGGATGACAAGCTGGTGTTGCTTGCGCTCCGCGAGGTTGTCAAATCGAGGGGATTTACCAGTGTCGCCCGCGGGGCCCTCTACCAGTCCTTCTCAGAAGACGGCAACCCCCGGCTCTCCACCTTACACAGCGTTCTCGGTCAATTGGGCATGAGGCTCAGCGTGACGCCCGTGGCGAAGTCAACACAGAAGAGGAGGGTTTTGCGGTCGCCGCTCTCCTTCAAAAACTCGGTAACTTTACGGGCCACCAGATGGGTGCGCTCGGCCAGCACCAGACTGCGGTCAAAGTCCCTGTGAGGCTTGCCACGAGTTCACGCACTGGGGAGAGCCCCCCCCCCCGCCAAAGAGATTGTTGCCAAGGCGCGGACAAATTCCGGCTTGACCGCTAACGACGCGCTGACCCTGGCGGTTGAAGAAACAAAACGTTTTCGCGCTGGGCAATAGCGCCGGCCGGCAGCCGCGGTAAAGTTCTGGAGGTGCGTAAGGGGGCTGATGAGGCCGGAGGCGTGTATTATTGACACGAACGTCGTCGTCTCTGGGTTGACCAGAGCAGACCCGACTCGTCCCCCGGTGGGAATCCTGGACGCCATGCTTGACGGGGCCCTTTGCTTGACACTTTCACACTATGTCTCATAGAGAAAGAAGGGAGTGGGAATATGTGCCACATCACGGGAGGGCAAAAAATGACAGATGTTCTTGCAAAGGAGAAGGCGTATCTCCGGGAGCACCAAGCTGAGCTTGCTGAACAATATCCCGGCAGGTATCTGGTTATCCAAGGTGAAACGCTCTATGGAGCGTATGAGACCTACGATCAAGGTGTTCTGGAAGGAGTCGCCTGTCTGGGGGCTGGTCCTTTTTTGGTCCGGTCGGTATTACAGCCAGAGGATGAGGCTATCAATATCCCAGCTCTTGCCGTAGGGGTGCCACTCCGTGCCAATCTTTAACACGCGCCTGGAGGGCGAAGCCAGGGACCAGCAAGGGAAGGTGACGCCCATACCACCGCGTGTAGCCCTGCAACAGGCTGGTCCGGTCATCCAAGTGATTTTGTCACCCCTTGAGGTGCATCTGAAAGTTATCACTGAAAGAGGAGGTGAGCTTCCACCTTCTCTTTCTGGCCGTGCATTGATTGACACGGGGGCAACTATGACCTGTGTTGATGCTGACGCTGCTCGGCGAGCCGGATTAGCGCAAGTTGATAGCGGAACAATGACTTCAGCGACTCACGCGAACGAAAAAGTTCCTATCTTCGCAGGCCGCCTCATCATGGATGCGGCTTCTATAACCGTCAATGCCAATCGGGCAATTGGTGCAAATCTTTCCCCCCAAGGGTTGATTGCCTTGATTGGCCGAGACTTATTGGCTCAGTGCGTACTCGTCTACAATGGTCTTGACGGCTCATTCTCGCTATCGATCTGACCTTGCCAGTCAGGCCCTTCGGCCAGGGTGCACAACTCAGCCTGCCAAACGTGCCCGCCCAGCATCGGGCAAGGTCTCGCTTGGCGAGGCGGACAAAAAATGTCGGAATACGCCGTGCTAATCCGTCGCTATGGATCGTCTCCTCGAATCGGATCGTCAAATCCTTCTCAGAAGACGGCAACCCCCTGCTCTCCACCTTACACAGCGTTCTCGGTCAATTGGGCATGAGGCTCAGCGTGACGCCCGTGGCGAAAAGCGCCTGAGCGATTCTTGGCCGGGCGGCCAAAAAACGCCTCCGTCCGTTCCGCCCGCTCGCCCTCCCGGCTGCCAGCATTTCGACCAAGTGCTGTCACCGAACCCGACCGATTGCAGCCACAAAGCGGGTCAGCACTCGGTCGTTGATGTGGGAGGGGTTCGATACCTGCATCCGACAGGCGACTGACATGGCCCGCCGCCGCGTCAGTACGCCGGCGGTGACCCAGCTCCACCATGAGGCTCAGGCCATAAGGTGTCTCGACGCCGTGGCGTCTGCATAGCCGCCTCAGCGCGCCATCGTTCGTCGCACACATCCCCCCCGCTTCTCGACACACGACCAAGCACAGATGGTCATTAAACGAGACGCTCGGCTCGACTTTCGTAGCCCGAAGCATCTGACCCGTCTTGACCTCAACGACTTCAATGCCGAGTTGTGCGCACTCCGTAGTAGTGACGCCCCTTACTTCCTCAAGGGTGGACGGGATAACGGCTAGTCGTCCCACATGCCGTGTTACGAGCTTGAGGACTCCCAACTCGGATTTGCGGTAGTCTATGAGCACGTCCGCGTCAAGGAGCACCGTCCGCGGAGCCGGCATCTACAGCCCCCACTCGCGCGCCTGGGCTCTCATCTCCTCCCGGGTAAGCCGTAATATGTCGGCAGCGCGTCCGAGCGAAATGCGGTGCTGTTCCAGTGCCCGGCGCACGAGCCAGGCGAGACGACCCTCAACGAAGTCGTGCGGGATGAGGCCCGCGGGTTCTCCCGCTCGGCTCCAATTCCACGCGAACTCGCTCTTCTCCAGGGCCTCGGGTTCGTCAGTCTTGCGCAGCGTCTTGCCGAACCGGTCACGGTGCTGGCGTTGGAAGGCGCGCCAGATGTCTGAGGGCTCGCGGCCCGACTTGACCAGCCGGTAGAGCACAGTCTTATAGCTGACCCGGAACAGGCGCTTGACCTTGAGGACGCGCATCAACAGCGGGTGTCCCCGCGTCGCGTCCCATTCCGCGGCAAACGCCGCCGCTGGCATCAGGAACGCACTGGCAAAGGCGTCGGCTTCGTGCTCCGCTTGTACAGGAAGCTCGGTGGCGTCGCGCCGATATTCGGCGGGATGCAGCAACAGGTGGCCGAGTTCGTGGGCCGCGGTGAAAATCCAGCGTTCGACCGAAATCCGCTCCCAGGTGTTGACCACCACCGCCGGCCCTCCATCGCGCGCACCGACGCTCAACCCGAAGAACGAGTCTCGCTGTGTCGCCAGCAGCAGCAGCTTGACCCCGCCCTTTTCAAGCAGTCGGCAGATGTCACGGACCGGCTCTTCAGACCCCAGCCCGGCCGCTTGGCGAGCGGCCTGGGCGACCTCTTCGGGGCGGCGGCGGCTCGTCGGCGTCGCAGCCTCAAGCCGAAAGAGCTGCCGCTCGTTCAGGACGGCCTCAAGCCCGGCATAGGCGTTGAGCCACTTCGAGACTTCCGCCAGAATCTGCTCTCGCGCGTGGGCGCGGAAGCGCACACTTTCAAGAGGCCGGAAGGGGGTCACGAGGTCGCCGACCGGGACGCCGAGCGCTTTTGCCAGAGCGTCGAGGGTGCGTGCCCGCGGGATGACCTCCCCGCGTTCAATTTTTCCGAGGGCGACCCGTGAGAGCGCAGCCCTGGCGGCAAGGTCATCCTGGGTGAGCTGCCGGTCTAAGCGCAGTCGGGCAACGTTTGCGGCGATGCCTGACCCATCTGCCATCATTCACTCCTTCACATTCACAGAGCCTTATCAAAAATTATCTTTATCACCCGCTCCACCTCTCAAGGCCATGTAAACCCCCATGAAAGAATCTCATCATCAAACACCGTATCAGATAATCATCCGCATCAAACACCGTATCAGATAACCATCCGCCCTTGAGGGAATCGGACCGCGTGAGGCCGGGACGAAATTCCCCCGGACAGGCAGGAATGAAAGTGGGCCAACTGGAAGAGACAGATTTTTTATCAGAAGGGGACTTGTATTGTGTAGCACGACACGATATAAACATAAAAAACATGGAGGTTGAACCTATGTATGAGAAAGCAGAAGAACCCGTGCATCCCGGAACTTTCATCAGGGAACATGTAATCCCGCCAGGCATATCGGTGACGGACGCTGCAAAAAGGCTGGGTGTAGGCAGGCCCGCCCTGTCGAACCTGCTGAACGGAAATTCGGCGCTGTCCCCCGACATGGCCGTCAGATTGGGAAAGTCCTTCAGCGCCGACCCTGAGGAATTGCTTGATCTTCAAGCTGCGTTTGACCGCTATGGTCGGCGCAAGAAAGACAGGACCATCGCAGCGCGTGCCTACGTTCCCAGTTTTCTGACCATCAAAGCCAGCCAAATCCACGATTGGGCAGAGAAGAATCACGATGCCCGTCGGCTGCTGCCGGTGCTTTTGCGTAAGCTGATTCATTCAACCGGCCATGAGTTGCGTCAAGTTGACTTCCCTGGGTACGATAACGCGGAGCGCAAAGGCTGGGATGGGGTCATCAAAGCGGACGCGGCCACACCGTGGATTCCCGAAGGGAAGTCCGGCTGGGAGTTCGGCACGAGCCAGAGACCGGCTCACAAGGCCGAAAGCGATTATGCGAAGCGTGTGAAGTCTGTTTCACCGGCTGAGCGGTCGGAGTGTACCTTCGTCTTCGTCACCCCGTGCAATTGGCCCGGCAAAACCACTTGGGCCAAGAGCAAAAATGCGGCAGACGAATGGAAGGCAGTGAGAGCATTTGACGCGAGTGACCTGGAGCAGTGGCTAGAAGAGTCTATTCCCGCCCAAATGTGGCTTGCCGAGCAACTCGCCATGCCGGTCAGTGGATTCGAGACGCTGGATCGGTGCTGGCAGAGTTGGGAGGAGGCGAGCGAGCCGAAGATGATGTCCAAGATATTCGGGCCTTCGATCTCCGCATACCGAGAGTCCTTCAAAGCGTGGCTCAAAAAGCCGAGCGAAAAACCATTTGTGGTCGCAGCCGATTCCAAGGATGAGGCACTTGCGTTTCTCTCATGTCTGTTTCGGGACGAGTCCATCGCAGCCCGCTGGAGAGAGCTCGCGGTAGTTTTCAAGTCTGCCGGGACGCTACGGACCCTGGCAGATTCGGCGTCACCATTCCTTCCAATCGTCTGTACAGAAGAAGCCGAGCGAGAACTGGCCGCTGTCTACCGTCGATTCCACTGCATTGTCGTCCGTCCCCGCAATGCAGTGGACTCCAAGCCGGATATCGCCCTTGACCTGTTAAACTACGAAACCTTCAGAAACGCCCTCGCCGAGATGGGCATAAAAGACGACAGGGCTGAGCGGCTGGCAAGAGAATCGGGCTGCTCACCGACTATTCTGCGACGGCGACTCTCGAAGATTGACGCTATCAGGAAGCCCCAATGGGCCGGGGACGCAGAGATTGCCAGGAGCCTGATCCCAATGGTTTTGATCGGCGCATGGCATGTGGCCTCTAACGCTGACTGTGAAGTTATACGCACCCTTGCCGATACGTCTTATCGGCAGATTGAGGAGAGCGTTGCGCGCCTCCTGGAATTCGACGACTGTCCTATCTGGTCCACCGGACAATATCGAGGCGTCGCCTCAAAAATCGATGCCTTGTTTGCTATCAACAGATATGTGTCCGAAAAGGACCTGACCGAATTATTCTGGCTCGCGGAATATGTGCTTTCCGAGACTGATCCGGCGCTTGAGCTTCCAGAGGATCGGAGATGGACCGCCGGTCTGTACGGCAAAGTACGCGATCATTCTGCCGCGTTGCGTGAGGGGATCTGTGAAACTCTTGTCATCCTGTCTGTCCACGGCAACAATCTGTTCCAGGAACGGCTTGGCGTTGACGTTGAGGTGTGTGTTTCCGGTCTTATCCGAAGACTTCTTACGCCCCTGTCTCCCGACAAACTGCTCTCGCAGGCTGATGACCTCCCCCACTACGCCGAAGCAGCGCCGGACGAATTCCTGAAGCTGATCGAAGAGGACCTGCGAAAGCCTGAACCGGTGGTGCCGGGTCTGCTAAAACCCGCCAAAAGCGGTCTCTTGGATTCTCCGAAATGGTCGGGGCTCCTGTGGGCGCTGGAGTGTCTTGCTTGGAAACACCTCGGACGCGCAAGTCTGATACTGGCACAGTTGTCGAAAATCATCATCAATGACAACTGGGCGAACAAGCCGATAAACAGCCTTGGGGCAGCTTACCGGTCGTGGTTGCCGCAAACCGCCGTTCCGCTTGAGGGGCGGATACAGGCCCTTGAGATGCTGACGAAGCGGTTTCCAGATATCGGCTGGGAGATTTGTATTGAGCAGATCGAGGAGTATTGGACCAGGATAGGGGAGGACAGCTACAGGCCCCGTTGGCGCAGTGACGCTTCAGGGGCCGGTCGGTCGGTGACTGAAAGAGAGTCCAGGAAATTCACACGCAAGGCAATTGACTTGGCACTGGCGTGGCCACGGCACGACCAGAAGACGCTCAGCGACCTCGTCAAGCGGTTGCCGGGGCTACCAGAGGAAGACCAGATTGCGGTTTGGGATTTGATTGACGCCTGGGCGGACTCGGAAACAGACGAAACAGCTAAAGCCCGCCTGCGCGAGTGCATACGCAGTTGCCGGCACGGGCTGAATGACAACACAAAGGACCGGGGATACAAAGCATACGAAAAGCTGCAACCCCGCGATCTCATTAGCCGGTACGCCTGGCTCTTCGCCGAAGAGTGGGTCCGTCCTTCCATAATAGATGTCCGGTTCGATCACTCCAAATTCGAGGAGAGAGTAAACGCCCTCCGTGCTGCGGCGATGAAGGAAATATGGGAGAAGCGCGGTCTTGAAGGTCTGACAGGACTTTTGTCCCGTGGCGATGGACCGTGCGCCGTCGGACGTTTCCTGGAACCGTGTATCAAAGGCGTGAAGGCGCAAGCCGAGCTATTACGGCAGTGTCTTTCTCTCAGTGACGACCTGGAGAAGAAAGTTGACGGCTTTCTCCAGGGTTTCCTGCTATCCTGTCCTGACGAAGCGCGTGGGATGCTCCTCCCAGCCGTTGCAGACAGCGTAGACACGGCCCAGACCGTGCGCTTGTTCTGCTGGGCCCCATTCAGGCAGGACACATGGCGTCTGCTTGACCGGTACGATGCAGAAATCCAGGGCAAATACTGGCGGGAAGTCCTCTCTCGCCGGGATCGCCACAGTGAGACGGATCTGAGTGAACTCATAGATCGCCTGCTTGAAGCAAATCGCCCCCGTGCCGCTTTCCATGCTGTGAGCCTTCATTGGGACCAAGTCGAGACAGCGCGGCTGAGGCGTCTCCTTATTGCCGTTGCCACCGTGGATGCTGAGCCGGCGGACCACTACAGACTTGACTATTACCACATCTCGACAGCGTTGGATTCGCTTGACGGCCGTGCCGGTGTAAGCCTGGACGAGATGGCCCACCTTGAGTTCAGGTTCATAGCCGCTCTCGAGCACGGCGAACATGGCATCCCTAATCTGGAGCGGCAAATCGCCCGGTTTCCGGTTCTCTTCGTTCAAGCACTGGCTCTGGTGTACAAACGTAACGATGATGGGCAGGACCCGCCCGAATGGCAGAGCGAAAACCCAAAGCAGCGCAAGGGATTCTACCGTCTTCTTCTTCGGCTCATCAAGCATATTCCGGGGACCGGCCCGGACGGCAGGGGGGATGCCCAAGCGTTACACTACTGGCTGACCGAGGCACGGCACCTCTGCGCTGAACACGGCCGCGCCGAAGTTGGCGATAAGGAGATCGGTCAGCTTCTCTCCAAGTCTCCCGCCGAAGAGGACGGCAGTTGGCCTTGCCTTGCAGTCTGCGAGGCTATGGAAAGAGCTCCTTCTCAGGATATCGGAACGGGTTTCACCATTGGCGTTTACAACGGACGCGGCGCATTTATGCGAGGAGGGGATGAGGGCGGTGCGCAGGAACGTGAGCTTGCTGCAAAGTACCGAGGTTGGGCAAAGCTACGCGCCTTCGACTATCCTTATGTCAGCAGCCTTCTCGAAAGCGTTGCAGCCGACTACGATCGGAAGGCGGAGCGGGAGGACAACCAAAGAAAAATCGAGAAGAGGTTGTCAGCTTTGAGGTAGCTTCTAGTCGGCTGCCAATTGAGGATGATTCCCATACGGTTCCAACGCCCCATGCAGCACCGCCTCAACCAGCCGCCCCCCCGTAGCCTCATCTGCGGCAAGGCTCCCCTCCAGCCGGTCGCAGACCGTCATCAGTTCGTCCACCTTGGCGACGATGCGGTGTTGCTCGGCCAGGGGCGGGAGGGGGAAGCAGTATTTCGCCAGTCGCTTTGAGGTGAGGTGTTTTATCGTAATACCGGTGCAATAGCTTGCTAGGCGTCCGTTGTTGAAATCGGAGCAGAGCGCAAAAACAAAATAGTTCGGGTCTATTTTGCCGAAGAATCTTACGCGGTGAAGGGCGTTTTGGTAATAAATCCCCTCCATTTCTCCATTCCAGACGGCAGCCCGCCCGGCTTCACCGCCTTCGCAAACCAGGACATCACCCTTAGACAAGGCATATTTTTCAAGCTCCTGCTCTTCAAATTTCATCTCCTTTATGTCGGAGAGTTTGAGCTTTAACCAATACACATTGACGCTGCGGAGATAGGGTTTATAGGTGCCGCGGTTTTTTGCCTTGTTGAGTGTTTTCCCCAATAACGAATTGGAAACATTGCCCAGCCGTGTCCATTCCCAGCTTTTGGGAATAGGAAAGGGCTGTTCATCTTCCGAGACAGGGGGCAAAGAGAGCTTGAGAAAACCGTTTGCCTGATAGTTTTTCTTCTCCGCGGCAATCCGCTTCACCAGTTCCGTCGCCGGCTCATCCGCCGGGTCCTGCGCCACCAGCTTGCCCCGCACCGCCAAGTTGAGGATGGTCTGACGCAGCTCCTTGACCTGCTCAGGGCGTGTGGTCAGCGGGGCCAGGTTATCCAAGACAAAGGCGACGTGTTCCCGGAATGTTGCCGGGTCAGGGTCAGGGGCGTTCAGCCGGGCGAGGCTTGCCGCGGCCAGTCGGGTTCGCGTTGTCTCTCGTTCCGCTTGTGCTGCTTCCAGCCGGTCACACAGCCCCATCAGTTCATCCACCTTGGCGACAATGCGGCGTTGCTCGTCAAGGGGCGGGAGCGGAAACGGGGAATGAGCGAAATACCCGGTCGGTACCCGCTTCTGGCCGGCCGTGCCGGTCATTTTGGGAATACCGGTTTCGATAAAGTGCGGACTCTTGAGGAAAAGGACGACGAAATTCGGATCAACGAACAGGGGGCGGACAATGTGCAATTCCGTCGTGCCGCTTCCCAGCCCGCCGGTCAGGTTTCGGAAGACAGTAGATTTGCCATTCTGAAAACACGGGGTAATCTTCGCCAAGCCGACATCACCTTCGGCAAAGTGCGTGTAACCCTTTTTGATCTCCCTCCATTGTCGAACCTCATGGTCGCACATCACGCCGTAGTCGGCCGCAATCATTGGCATTGGAACGAACGACGCCTCAATGTCGTCCGCTGCTTCGTTCCGTGGACTCAGCAATCCGATCTCCGCGATTTGGCTCCATTGCCAGTTTGAGGGGAGCGAAAACGGCAAATTTTCTTTTCTCAGCGCCGGAATCGCTTTCGGCTTTCTTATCTCCCCCGCCTTCACCAACCGCACCTTCTCCGCGGCAATCCGCTTCACCAGTTCCGCCGCCGGCTCATCCGTCGGGTCCTGCGCCACCAGCTTGCCCCGCACCGCCAGGTCAAGGATGAACCCGCGGAGACGCCGGACGGCCTCCGGGGTCTGCATCAGCCGGTCAAAGTTGCTCAGCAGGCCGTCAATGCTCATCGGGTCAGCGGCCAGTCTCTCTCCTGCCGTGGCGCGGTACGTTCAATCAAGGCTTTCAACGCGGTCATGGCTTCGGTGTGGCGGTCGGCGTGCTGCTTCCCCCGTCTGATCCCTTCCCACAACATGGCAGTCATGCCGAGCGCGACCACGGCAATCTGCCCGAGCCCCACCCACAGGGCATAGGCGGCTTGTGTCTGCTGGACGGCAATTGTGGCGGCCTCAAAGTCTGTCATGCGTTGTTCCTTGCTGTGTACAAGAGCTAGCAGATACGCTGCCGACTGACAGCCTCCTCGTCCCGCTCATGCCCGGTATTCATTGCAACGCTTCGGCCAGGATGGCCTTCAACTTGGCGCGCAGCGAGGCGGCTTCGGCCTCCGCGGCGTCGAGTTGCGCCAGCAGGTCGGCAGGGTCGCCGTGCCGGTCTTCGGCGGTATGCGGGTTCTTGATGTCCAGGTTATAGCCACGCGCCTTGACTTCCTCAGCACTGACTTTCCAGGCCCAGGCGGTTTCCTGCCGGCCGCTGCGTTGCGGCCCGCCCCACCAGTCGATGCAGGCTTGCAGGTGCTCCAGCCGGATCGGCTTGGTCATGGAGTAGGCTTTCTGGCCGTCTGGGACGCGGTGCTCGTAGAACCAGATGTCGCCGGTCGGCTCGCCCTTGTCAAAAAACAGCAGGTTGGTGCCGATGGAGGCGTAGGGCTTGAAGACCGAGTTGGGCAGGCGGACGATGGTGTGCAGCTTACACTCGGCCAGCAGGTGTTCCTTGAGCCGGGTCTTGACCCCCTCGCCGAACAGCGAGCCGTCGGGCAGCACAACGCCGGCGCGGCCGCCCGGCTTCAACACCCGGACGATCAGGGCCAGGAACAGGTCGGCGGTTTCTTTGGTGCGGAAATGCTGGGGAAAGTTGCTCTCAATGCCGTCCTCTTCCTCGCCGCCAAAGGGCGGGTTGGTCAGCACAATGTCCACCCGGTTGGCGTCCCCCCAACTGGTGTAGAACGTGAGCTGGGGCAGTCGAGCCAAGCCCTGCTTGACAACCCCCTGGGGTCGGTTTTTCAGCGTCGTCCAGGCGAATGATGCTGCAAACAGCAGCAAAGCCCCTATCATAGAGACAGAGGCTTTGATACCGGTGGATGACCTTGGGACACCGAGCCCGCACGAAGGGTCAAATTGCCTGCGAAAAGACAACCGGCCACTTCTCGATTTGCTACATCCCTAATCTTACAGGGATTGATCGTTGACTTGTCAAGAGGAGCTTCATCGTTATGGCTTTGATTTTTGGACTCGATGTCGGAACGACATCCGTGGGCTTTGCCGTCGTTCAGCACGATGGCAAAACGGAGGGGCGAATCCATCGGCTCGGCGTCCGCATCTTTCCCGAGGCGCGTGACCCTGATGGCACTCCGTTGAACCAGAAGAGACGCTTGGCGCGCATGCGGAGGCGTCAACTACGGCGCAGCTGTCAGAGGCGGCGCGATATTGGCGCGATACTCCACGAAGCCAGCTTCCTGCCCGCATTTGACGCATCGCCACAGTCGGGTTGGGGCGAACTGATGAGGTGCGACCCCTATGAGTTACGAGCGCATGCGGTCAATGACGCAGAAGCCCTTACACCCCTATGAGTTACGAGCGCATGCGGTCAATGACGCAGAAGCCCTTACACCACTGGAGTTCGGACGCGTGCTGTACCATCTGGCCAAGCGCCGGCATTTCAAAGGCCGGGACCTTGAGGACAATGACGGCTCTGCTAGTGGCGAAGGCGAAACCGGAGAGAAAGAAAGCGCCGACGAAAAGAAGGCCAGGAATGACCGGGAAGCCACCCTGAATGCTTTGAACGCTGAGAAGAAAAAGGACCCGAAAATAACACTCGGCGCTTGGTTGGCGAAGCGGGGACCGCACGATCGCAAACGTGGTGTACATGCCACGCGCGCTGTTGTTGAAGAGGAGTTTGAAAAACTTTGGAAGGCTCAGGAGAAATACCACCCAGCCCTGCAAGATCGGCGTTTCAAGGATACGGTCCAGGAAGCGCTCTTTGCCCAACGACCGGTCTTCTGGCGCAAGAAAACGCTGGGCAAGTGCTGGTTCATGCCGGACAAAGCCCTGTGTCCCAAAGGTGCGTGGCTGTCTCAGCAACGGCGGATGCTTGAAAAGCTGAATAACCTGGAGGTGGTGGTTGGGGAAAGCCGCCCGCTGAACCAGGACGAGCGCACAGCAATTCTTGACCGGCTGCAAACGCGGCCGTCCATGACCTGGAGTGCCGTCCGTGCAGCGCTCAAGCCCCTGTACAAGGCGCGTGGTGAGTTGGGGGCGGAAAAGAGGCTGAAATTCAACCTCGAACTCGGCGGTGACAGGACTCTGCCAGGCAATCCGTTCGAAGCCGGGTTGGCCGATATTTTTGGCGACGCCTGGCAGGACTCCCCATATAAACAGGCCATCCGTGACGCGATTCCCGATCGCCTGTGGTCCGCGGATTATAGGGAGGTCGGCACTCAGCGGGTTGTCATCCGGCCGCAGGGAGAGCGGGGCCAGAATCGCCAAGCTGCGGCCCGCAGTTTCGTCGAACAGTTCAGCGTCAGCGAAGAACAGGCCGAGAAGCTGGCCGCCATCAAGCTGCCAACTGGCTGGGAACCCTATTCCACAGAGGCGCTGCGGGCCATGCTGCCCCATTTGAACAACGGAGTACGCTTCGGCGTCCTTGTGAACAGCCCTGAGTGGGAAGACTGGCGGAACGAGACCTTTCCCGAAAGAATCAAGCCGAGCGGCAAGCTTGTCGAACGGCTGCCGAGTCCTGCGGACAGAGAAGAGCGCGAGCACATCGCCAAATTGCGCAACCCCACGGTCGTGCGGACTCGCAATGAGTTGCGCAAGGTCGTCAATAACCTTATCGACATGTTCGGTAGACCTGACCTGATTCGTGTCGAATTGGCCCGGGATGTTGGCACGTCGAAACGCAAGCGAGAAGAAATTCAGGAGGGCATGCGTCGTCAGGAACTACGCCGACAGAAAGCGAAGAAAGACTTGAAAGAGAGCGGGATTGCTCAACCGTCGCGTGGCCAGATCGAAAAATGGCTGCTCTGGAAGGAGAGCAGGGAACAATGCCCGTATACCGGCGATTGGATTTGTTTTACCGCGCTGTTCCAGGACAACGAATTCGATGTGGAGCATATCTGGCCGCGGTCCAGGTCGTTGGACGACAGTTTCAGAAACAAGACGCTGTGCCGCAAAGATGTGAACCAGGCAAAAGGCAACCGTACCCCGTTTGAGTATATCGGGCCCGATGACGAGCGCTGGGCGGCGGTCAAGGACCGCCTACAGACAATGCGAGCGTCCAGGGGCCATGACGGGATGCCACCAGGCAAAATCAAGCGGTTTCTGGCGCAATCCATCCCCGATGATTTTGCTGCGCGCCAGCTCAACGACACCGGATATGCCGCCCGGGAAGCTGTGGCATTTCTCAAACGCTTGTGGCCTGACCGGGGGCCACAAGCGCCGGTAACGGTGCAGGCAGTATCCGGGCGCGTTACCGCCCAACTCCGCAAGCTCTGGAACCTGAACAACATTATTCTGGCCGATGACGGCGAGAAAACCCGCGCCGACCACCGTCACCATGCCGTTGACGCGCTGGTGGTTGCCTGCACCCATCCCGGTATGACGCAAGGCTTGTCCACCTACTGGCAGACTAAGGAAAACCCCGGTATCAGACGTCCCCTGCTGCCGCCGCCCTGGGAGACAGTCCGAGCCGACGCTCAACGCGCCGTTGCCAAAATCGTTGTCTCCCACCGGGTCCGCAAGAAAGTGTCTGGCCGACTGCACAAGGAAACGATCTACGGTGATACAAAACAGGATACGGGCATGTACCGCCAGTTTGTCACCCGCAAGGATGTTGAGGCGCTGAGCAAGAGAGAGTTGGAAAAAGTTCCCGAGACTGATGGCGAGGGAATTCGAGACACAGACGTGAGAGAGATCATCGCCCGATGGGTCGAGAACCACGGCGGTGATCCGAAAAAAGCGTTTCCGCCTTACCCCAAACGGAGCCAGGGTGGCCCGGAAATCCGCAAAGTCCGCATTCTGATGAAGCGGCAGTTGCACTTGATGATGCCGGCCGCGACCGGGTACGCCGCTTTGGACGGGAATCATCATATGGCAATTTTTCGCCTGCCAAACGGGAAGCCTGACTTCAAGGTGGTCAGCCTGTTTGAAGCGTCTCGGCGGCTGGCAAAACGTAAGCCCGTGGTACAACGTGAGCATGACGATGGAGCGCAGTTCATCATGTCGCTGTCGCCCGGCGATGTGGTTGAGCTCCAGGAAGGAACAAAGAAAGGACATTGGGTAATACACGGCATATCGTCAGAGGGCCGACCGACCCTCGCCGGCATCAACGACGCTCGTCCTACTTCGGTGGAGGAAGCTGAGAAGCAAGGGATGGACGATAAGCGGAAGGATTATGAGCCCAGGTTCGAGGGCTTTATGAAGGGACGCCCGAGAAAGGTTTCTATTGACCCGATAGGCCGCGCCCGCCCGGCGAATGACTGAGCGAGCCTGCGATGATCCGCAAGACCCTGGAATTCTCTACGCCGGGGACACGGCTTTCCGTTTCCCACCGGCAACTCGTCATAGAGCGTCCCGGCCAGCCCAAGGTCACACGGCCCATAGAGGACTTGGGCGTGGTGATCGTAGATGATGTGCGCGCTACCTACACGCAATCGGTATTTCTGGAGTTGCTGGACGCCGGGGCAACTGTTTTGGTCTCGGGTCGTGATCATCTTCCTGTAGGTATGATGCTGCCGCTTGACGCTCACCACGTTCAGACCGAACATCATCGCGCTCAGGTTACCGCCCGTGAACCAGTAAAAAAACGGATATGGCAGGCGCTCATCCGGGCGAAAATTGTCCAGCAGGCGACAGTGCTGACGTATTTCACAGGAGAACACGGCGGCCTCGTGCCTATGGCGCGACGAGTGCGCTCGGGCGACCCGGATAATCTTGAAGCACAGGCCGCCCAACGTTACTGGTCGCGCCTGTTCGGCGTAGCGTTTCGCCGTGACCGAGACGCAGACGGGGTGAATGCCCTGCTGAATTACGGCTACGCTGTAGTCCGGGCTGCAATCGCACGAGCCCTTGTTGCCGCTGGGCTGATCCCTTCGCTTGGCGTACACCACCGAAACAGGGGCAACCCGTTCTGTCTGGCGGACGACCTGTTCGAGCCGTATCGGCCATATGTAGACTGGCGCGTCAAACTGCTGGTCGATAACGAAAAAGACCCGCCCCCGGAACTGTTGCGGCAAGAAACCAGGGCCTCGCTGTTGTCACTGTTCAACGAAACGGTCCAGGTTGGTGAACGCCACCTGCCATTGCTGTTCGCCTTCCAGACCGGCGCGGCTTCTCTCCGCCGTGCCCTGACAGGCAGCGAGTTGAACCTGTTGCTCCCGAAAGGATTGCCCTTGGAACCGGAGCCATTGGACGACAATGAGGACGCCTGATGGCACGCCGGCGGTCCATACCGCAGATTTCCTGGGGATGGCGATCCATGTGGGTCATTGCAATGTTCGATTTACCCACCGACACCGCCAAGGCGCGAGGGGACTATGCCCGCTTTCGCAAGGACCTGTTGGACGATGGTTTCACTATGATGCAGTATTCTGTGTACTCGCGGCATTGCGCGTCTATCGAAAACGCGGAGGTTCACATGGCACGCATGGCCGCCCGCGTCCCGCCGGCCGGCGAGGTCCGCTTTCTGACGATTACCGACAAACAGTTCGGCCGCATCAAAGTATATGCGGGGAAAAAACGAGAGAGACCGTTTCCCCCTCCCGCCCAATTGGAATTTTTTTAATGGCCGGGAGGAGGGAAAACAGCGTCTTTTCAGCCCCTTACGGTGCGGGGAGTGTAGCAAATCGAGAAATGGCCGCAATCCGCAGCATCCCAGCGAACGCTTGACGCCTTAGCTACAGTGTAGCAAATCGAGAAATGGCCGCAATCCGCAGCGGAGATGAAGAGGCAATATGACCGTGCCCAAGTGTAGCAAATCGAGAAATGGCCGCAATCCGCAGCGGGAGCTCAAACCCAGCAACACCGGTTGCTAGTGTAGCAAATCGAGAAATGGCCGCAATCCGCAGCCGAGCGGAGACACTGCCCTAGGCGTCGCTTAGTGTAGCAAATCGAGAAATGGCCGCAATCCGCAGCCGAGCGGAGACACTGCCCTAGGCGTCGCTTAGTGTAGCAAATCGAGAAATGGCCGCAATCCGCAGCGGCACGCCTGCTACAGTTTGCCGAGAGCTTAGTGTAGCAAATCGAGAAATGGCCGCAATCCGCAGCCCAAAACATTTTGTGTGCTCACGCCTTCAGAGTGTAGCAAATCGAGAAATGGCCGCAATCCGCAGCTCAAGCGTCTCAATGCAGATATCTACGCGCAGTGTAGCAAATCGAGAAATGGCCGCAATCCGCAGCCTATGGATGACCGTTTCAATCTCGACAATTAGTGTAGCAAATCGAGAAATGGCCGCAATCCGCAGCATGAAAGGACACGCTGCCGATATCCGCGTTAGTGTAGCAAATCGAGAAATGGCCGCAATCCGCAGCGGAAGAAGCCTGGTGGTTGGCCTGCTGGTAAGTGTAGCAAATCGAGAAATGGCCGCAATCCGCAGCTAGTACTCCGGCGTCCACTGCACAGTTTGGAGTGTAGCAAATCGAGAAATGGCCGCAATCCGCAGCTCTGAAACCCTTGTCCGACGGCCCCCGGCCAGATATAGCCTGGAGGGACAGGCTGAACGCTCAACAGAGAGGAGGCACACTGCCTATGGCCGGAAGACTTGATGGCGAGGTAGCGATTATCACCGGGGCGGCCCGCGGACAGGGTGAGGCTGAGGCGCGGCTGTTCGCCGCCGAAGGGGCGAAGGTGGTCCTGACCGATGTCCTTGACGAGCTGGGCCACAAGGTGGCAGAGGAAATCGGCCCGACCGCCCTGTTCATCAAACACGATGTTTCTCAGGAGAACGAGTGGCAACAGGCCGTCGCCGGCGCACTCGATGCTTTTGGCCGGGTGACGGTCCTGGTCAACAATGCCGGGATTGGGCTGCGTGAGGACAGCGGGATTGAGCAGACCCCGCTGGACGCCTGGCACAAGACGCTGGCGGTCAATCTGACCGGGGTCTTCTTGGGCATGAAATACGCCGTTCCGGCCATGCGGGCGGCTGGGCACGGCTCGATCATCAATATCTCGTCCATCGCCGGCATTGTTGGCGGCGGCGGGCTGCCGGCCTACCACGCCAGCAAGGGCGGGGTGCGCCTGCTGACCAAAACCGCGGCCGTGCAGTACGCCGAAGAAAACATTCGGGTCAACTCGGTCCATCCGGGCGGGGTGGATACCGAAATCCTGAACCCGTTTGGGGAAAAATGGAAACACCGGACGGCCGGCCTGCACCCGATGAAGCGCATCGCCGAGGCGGACGAGATCGCCTATGGCGTGCTGTATCTGGCCTCGGCAGAGGCGTCGTTTGTGACCGGGACCGAACTGGTGATTGACGGCGGGTTTATCGCCCGCTAGAGGAGCAGGGGCATGGAATATCGACCGTTTGGAAGCACCGGCCTCCAGGTCTCGGCCATTGGCATCGGCTGCTGGGAGATTGGCGGCGGCTATGGCAGCATTGAGGAGAGCCAGTTCATTGCGGCGGTGCAGCGCGGGCTTGAGCTGGGCATCAACTGCTTTGACACCGCGGAAGCCTACGGATTTGGGACCTCAGAACAATCGCTGGCCAAAGCGCTTGGGACGCGGCGCAAAGACGCCATTGTCGTCACCAAGTTCGGGGTCGGCTATCAGGACGCGCCCAACTTCCGCGACAGCCGCCGCCGGCGGGTGATGGAGTCCATTGAAAAAAGCCTGACCCATCTGAACACCGACTATGTCGATGTCTACCTGGTGCATTGGCCGGATGTGAACACCCCGTTTGACGAGACCATGCGCGCCCTTGACGATGTGGTCCGGCAGGGCAAGGTCCGCTTTGTCGGCATCTCCAACTTCCGCCGGCAGCAGATCGAGACCTGTATGCAGACCCGCCGGGTTGATGTCGCCCAGTACTGCTGGAACATGTTTGACCAGCGCATGCACAAAGAGGTCTTTCCCTACTGCCGTGAGCAGAGCATCGGGGTGATGGCCTACGGCTCACTGGCCTACGGGCTGCTGAGCGGAACCTTCAGCGCGGATACGGACTTTGCGTCCGACGACTGGCGCTCCCGGCGGGGCCGGATGGGCGCTATCAATCTGTTCCAGACCTTGTTCGGCCCTGAATACTTCCCCCGCAATATCGCCGCTGTGGAAGAACTCAAAGGCATGGCGGCCGGCTATGGCAAAAGCCTGCCGCAGTTCGCCCTGCGCTGGACGACCTCCAATCCGGTGGTCAGCACGGCCCTGGTCGGCTGCCGCAACAAGGCCGAGGTGGAGGACAATGTCGGTGCGCTGGGCTGGGAGATATCGGAGGCCGATATGGCGGAGATCAGCGCGATCTTCGCCTGCCACGGGGTTGAGACCTCGCCGGATGTGTGGTTAGAGCGAGACTGACCCGACCGCTTGCAGAAGGGAGGCCCATGCCCCGGCTGCCACTCGAAGGACTCAAAGTCGTCGATATTTCCGTTCTGTTTGCCTCGCCGACGATTTCCCAGAACATGGGCGATTTTGGTGCCGAGGTCATCAAGGTTGAACACCCCCGGCTGGGCGACAGCCTACGCTCGCTGGGGGCGGCCAAGGACGGGATTCCGCTGTGGTGGAAGATCACCAACCGCAACAAAAAATGTGTCACCCTGGACCTGAGCAAGCCGGCCGGCCAGGACATCCTCAAACAGCTGGTGGCCGATGCCGATGTGCTGACCGAGAACTTCCGGCCCGGCACGCTCGAGCGCTGGGGGCTTGGCTGGGAGGTACTGCACGCCCTCAATCCCCGGCTGGTTATGGCTCGGGTCTCGGGCTTTGGCCAGACCGGCCCGTATAAGGACAAACCCGGGTTCGGGACCCTGGCCGAGGCGATGAGCGGTTTTGCCCATATCACCGGCCAGCCGGACGGGCCGCCGACCCTGCCGGGCTTTGGCTTGGCGGATGCGGTGGCCGGCCAGTTCGGGACGTGGTCGGTCATGTTTGCCCTGTATGAACGGGACCACAGCAGCGGCACAGGCCAGATGATCGACCTGAGCGTACTGGAGCCGATTTTTACCCTCACCGGTGACCAGGCGCTGAGCTATGACCAGTTGGGTATTGTCCAGCAGCGGACCGGCAACCGCGTCCCGTCCATTGGCGCGCCGCGGAATATCTACAAGACCAGGGATAACAAATGGCTGGCCCTGTCGGCCAACGCCCACGCCCTGGCCGGCCGGGTGTTTGCGGCTATTGGCCGGCCCGAGCTGATCAACGACCCGCGCTTTGCCGACAACCGGGCGCGGATCACAAACATTGACGAGGTTGACGCGATTGTGGGAGGCTGGATTGCCCGGCAGACGCTTGAAGCGGCGCTCACGCAGTTTGCGCAGTACGACTGTGCGGCAGTCCCGGTATACGATATTGAGGGCATCATGGCCGATCCCCATTTTCGGGCCCGGGAGACGATTACTACCGTCCCCGACCCGGAGCTGGGGCCGCTGAAAATGCAGAATGTCGTGCCGACGCTGAGCCGCACGCCGGGTGCGGTCCGCTGGACCGGCCCGACCCACATGGGAAGCCACAACGAAGAGGTCTACTGCGGACACTTAGGCATGACCCCCGAGCGCCTGGCAGAGCTCAAAGAGTCGGGAGTCATCTGAGAGGAGGGGGAGCCCATGTCACGGCTGCGCCGCAGTCTGTTGTTTGTCCCGGCCAGCAGTGAGCGGTTTTTTGCCAAAGCTCAGAACACTCAGGCCGACAGCCTGATCTTTGATCTCGAAGACGCCGTAGCCCCGGAACAAAAAGCCATTGCGCGTCAAACGCTCAAAGACGTGTTGAGCGACAGTCGCTTTGAGCGCTTCGAGCGCACGGTGCGGATCAACGCTCTTGATACGCCGTATTTTCTTGATGATGTGCTGGCTATGGTTAAGGCCGGGGCGGATGGGCTGGTCGTCCCCAAAACCGGCACGGTTGAGGGCATCCGGTTTGTGGACAAACTGGTCTCGCTGGCCGAGGAGCGGGCCGGACGGGAGCCGGGCTCGGTGGTGCTGCTGCCGCTGATTGAGCAGCCCCAGGCGATCGGCAGGGCTTTCAGTCTGGCCGAGGCCAGCCCACGTCTGGCCGGCATGGCGTTTGGGCATGGAGATTTTTCGCTGGCGATGGGTATTCAGGCCGGCCCGTCAAGCGACGGGATTGTCTTGCACGCCCGCTGTCAGGTTGTGACCGCAGCCAAAGCGGCCGGCATCGTTCCAATTGATAATGTGTATCTGGATATCACCGATGTGGAAGGCTTGGTGGCCGAGACTCGCCAGGGCAAACAGCTCGGCTATGAGGGCAAAGCCTGCATCCATCCCAGCCAGGTTGAGCCGGTCAATGCGGTTTATACCCCGACGCCCGAAGAAATCGCCTATGCCCGAGACCTGATCGCGGCGTTTGAAGAGGCGGTGGCCGAAGGGAAGGGGGCGGTCGCCTTCCGGGGGCGGATGATTGACGGTCCGATTGCCGACGGCGAGCGGATGGTGTTAGGGCGGGCCAGGAAGGCCGGTCTGCCGCTCGCCTGACCCCCTCTGCTTGCATCCGCAAGCAAAGTGCGCTAGCACTGAGCGTATGACTGCAAAAAAACCCGACCCGTATGCGAGTCTCGGCGAGTTTCTCCGCCGGCAGCGTGAACTGTCCCGCCTCTCCATCCGCCAACTGGCCGGGCTGTGCGGCATTTCCAATCCCTACCTGAGCCAGATTGAGCGTGGCCTGCGCATGCCGAGCGGCGTCATCCTCCAGTCTTTAGCTAAAGGATTAAAGATCTCGGCGGAAACACTGTACACACAGGCAGGTATTCTTGACCCCCAAGAGACCGAAGACAGCGATGTGGTGAGGGCGGTCATGCACGACCCCCAGCTGTCGGCCCGCCAGCGGGAAATGCTGATCGACATGTACCGCTCGTTCCGCAAGGTCAACGACAGCGAAGGAACGCCCTAAACGGTCAATCGTGTCACCTGGGTGACCGTTCCTGCCTCTCCATCGATTGCAAAAGTTAGCGCTATGAGCTAGCATCTGCCCTGTAGCGAGCAAGCGTCAGAAACCCGAACTGAGGAGGAGAACATCATGGCTGACAATCTGTGGACCAACAGTCCTTTTGCCAAAATGTGTGGCGATCTGAACCTGACCAACTCCCCGATGCTGGCTCCGGTGCGGGAGATGGCGGCACGGTATATTGACACCGGCGAGAAATGGGCCAATCAAGCCTTGGAGATAAGCGAAAAAACGACCGCCTGGGCCAAGGAAACCCCAATGGCACCGATGTTTGAGGCCCAGCTCTCTCTGGCCAAGCAGCTCATTGGGTCCTCCACAACGCTGGCGCGTCAACTGTGGCGGCTGGACAAGCCGTCCGAAGAAGCCAGCCTCTAGTCCTTCGTGTCTCGTCCCTGGGAGGGGCTATGCGCAGCCCCTTTTTCAATGCTCGATCTGGACCAGGTCGCGTAAACCTTGGGTTGACACAATGAGCCTGCGGCCCTCCCGCTGGAGGAGGGACTTTCGCTCCAGGGTCCGCAGGTGTTCGGTCACCTTTTGACGCGAAGCCCCGACCAAATCGGCTAGGTCTTCGTGGGTCAACTGGAGGATGAGGATCGTCCCCCGCGCCTCCTGGACCCCGAATTTCTGAGCCAGTTCCAGCAGGGCAAAGGCCAGACGGTGCTGGAGGTCAAGACCCTGAAAATGGGCGTAGCGGTGGAGCAGACCGAACCAGCGGCTGACCGTGCCGTCCATCAGCGCACTGAAGTCGGCAAACGGGACGCCGAGCAGCGTGCTGACCAAAGCCTCGGCCGACAGCCGGCCAACCCAGCAGTCACTAAACGCCTCACTCCGAAACGGTCGCTGCATTCCGGGCAGCAAGGACGTGATGCCGAACAGTTCGCCGGGTGAAATCAGGCTGACCAGGATGTCCTCGCCCTCCGGGGTGCGCAGCGAGAGCTTGATCACGCCGGAAACCAGGACATAGAGAGAATCGGACGGGTCGCCCTGGTGGAAGAGGGTTGTCCGACGCTCAAAGCGTTCCAGGGTGATCTCGGACACAATAGCCTGGAGTTGACGATCGGACGCTCCGGCAAACGTCTTCATCCGACGTAAGCTCATGATATTCAGAACGGGTCGGCGTATCATTCTCCCGCGTCTCGCTTGGATATCTGCAACATCGCTATGTGGGCAGGATGCCCGCGTTCCTGCATATATGTGTGTCACCCAGGTGACGAAAATGCAAGACTCAGCCCGATTTGTCTTCGGCTTCCCCGCTCAAAGACCGCCCGGAAGTGGGCCGTGCTGATGGACCGGGTGTTTCTTTCGTTGTACAATCCCCGGCCAACAGCCCAGGACGGGAGAGAGCCCTTGGCTGAATTTTCTCATTTGGAGGGCGAGGGGATGCGATCCACAGTGCAGAACATCAGGTATACGCTGCCGGCGCTGCTTGTCTTTGGGCTGGGCGTCCTGGCCGGCTGCGGTGAGCCGACCGAGATGGGCCCCAAGGAAAGACAGGCGATTCAGATGGTCAAAGCGTACAAGCGGGAGGGGGGGCTGTTCAGCGTCATCTCGAACATTGAAAAACGCTCTCAGGACAGCGCCCGGGCCGGCAAACCCTGGGAGTTGGGGGCCTGGACAGCCGGTCTGCCCTCTCAGAAAGACCGGATTATCGAGACCCTGAGCCAGTACTTTAACGCGCTTGACCAGTTTCGGACCGGAAGCTACTGGGTCCGCTTCGTCTTCAAGAATGAGAACGGCGATGGCGAAGCCCTGTGGGACGTGAACATCTACGCCAAGGAAGTAGTGGCAAAAAACGACACCGCCAGGTCGTTTGAAACCTCCACAGATGAGCCGGACACCATTTATACAGAGCCGTTCAGTCGCTGAGCCCGCGTCATTCAGTTTGTGTTTTCGTTTTCGTCCCAGCCCTTTGACAGGACCTGGAGCAGGGCTTGATAGACACAGCGATTCACAATCAGCCCTAAGTGTCTTCCCGGTACCTCAAGGTTGTGGCCTGTGGGGTCAAGACTGGAGTGCCAGGCCACGATCTCGTCCTCTTTGGAGAAAATGGAGGCGAAGTCGACGCCCGCCGGCAACGGGCCAAAAGCAGTCTGTTGAAACTGGCACGTACATTCCAGACTGCCGCACTCGGCTGGAACATGGCCACGCAGCCGTCTGAGCGGGTATAAGACCTGCGAGGCAAGCAAGACGATCGGGTTGACCTCAACGGGAGGAGTGAGCGGCGAGCCGATGGCAATGACAGCCCTGACTTCTGCCGGATAGGTCGCGCCCAGAAAGCGGGCCAGCATGCCGCCGAGGCTGTGCCCTACGGTAGTCAGCGGCTGGCCGGTTTCCTGCAAAATATGGTCAACCCGCCAGCGCAGGAGCTCACCAGTCCGGTTCGGACAGTCAACATTCCAGTCAATGCCGGACAGATAAGACCGATAGCCGAGGCGGTCCAGCCAGCCGGACAGCACCCGCAGTGTCCAGTCGCCGGCCAGAAACCCCGGGATCAATAAAATCGGCTCGCCGGCCCCGGGGCGGAGCGGGGGGTCCCGGTATATTGCAGAGGGCAGGAGGTGAGACAACTGCCACACATAGTCGGGATAGGCAGGAGCGGAGTGCCAGTTCATACAGGTCTTCCCCCGCTAGCAAAGGATGGGAAATTTTGCAAGCACCTGTCCGCCTGAAGACCTGCTCTTGCCTGCGCCCGGCAGACTGGGATACAAGACGCAAGCGCAACCCCGGAGCACGCTCAGGAACACCGGCATGGAAGACACCCCCCGGCAGTCGGCCTATCCTTTACTCATCACCCTCGGCGGCGGCCAAGCCGTCACCCTGCGGCCAATGAGCGCGTTTGACGCCAATCGGCTGCTCAGCTTTGCGAACAGTCTGCCGGCCTCTGATCTGCTCCACCTGCGGATGGATATCACCAGACCTGATGTAGTGAGGCAATGGGTCCGCCAGCTTGAAGAAAACACCACCGCCACCATCATTGCCGAGGCCGACGGCCAGATTGCCGGGTATGCGATTCTGCACCACCACCAGGTCACCTGGCAGCGTCATTTGGGGGAAATTCGGATTCTGGTCGGACCCGCCTACCGCGGCCAGGGGCTGGGCCGTAAGCTGGCCGGCGAAATCTTTATGCTCGCCCACGCTATGGGCCTCAGCCGCATCGTGGCCCAGATGACGCCCGATCAAAAAGGAGCGATTACGACGTTTGAGCGTCTGGGCTTTCAGCCCGAAGCGCTGCTGTCCGATTTTGTGATTGACCGGGACGGCCGCACCCACGATCTGATGGTCATGGCCTACGACGTGACCGGATTGACCGGGCACACGGTATAGCCGGCACACGGGCGGGGGTGTTGCCCGGTCGCTCAGGCGACCTGCCGGGCCGTCCTGTCAGCCGGGGGTGTGGCGCGACAGGCCGCCTCCCGCAGCTCTTGGAATGCCCCCCGCAGGCAGTCCGCGTAGTGCCAGACATCGGGCATCAGATGGGGGTCCACAGTGACGCCGATGGTCAGCTTGTGGTTATAGCTGGAGGTGACGTGGAAGAGGCCGATATTGGCGCTGAGCGGACCAATGGGATAGAGGCGAGGCGCTTGTGGCTGGCCAGGTAGAGCGGAATCTGAGGGCCGGGAACATTGAGTGAGACGGTGTTGACCACGAGCTTGGGCAGCCCCAACTGCTGGCTCAGGGCTTGGACGGCCGGTGGGAGGAAGCGGCTCAGCGTTGTCAGCCCGGCCAGGGCTTGGGCCTGCCGGCGGGTCTGGAGTTCTTCCACGGCCCGGTGTTCGGCCCTGAAACGCCGGGTCGGGTCGGCGAGGCCCGGATACAGCGGAACGAGCAGGGTTGAAACCGCGGGGGTGTCGTCCTCAGGCTCCTCACCGCTGGCGTGACGGCGAAGCATGACCGGGCAGGCGAGCCGGAGGTTCAGACCCTCAAGCCGGTGTCCTTTTTCCCTGAGATAGCTGCCCAGAGCACCGGAGATGATCGTCAGGACGACATCGTTGACCGTTCCGCCCAGGGACGAGCGGATCGCTCGAATTTCAGGAAAAGCCAGTTCGGTCCAGGCAAACTGGCGCGCGCCGGACAGCCGCCCGTTGAACGGCAGGCGGGAAACCGGCCGCAGGAGGGGAGACAGCGCCGGGCCAAGTCGGGACCCGACGCCGGCCGGCATGTCCGACCACAGCCGCGCACCCTGATTGACCGCGAGCTTGGTCGTGGTGGTGATGGTGTCACGGAGCGCGTTTTGCAACCGGGCCAGAAAATCTGGAATGGGCCTTGGCTGCCAGTCACCGGGCGGCGGCGGGGTCGGGGGCGCGTCAGGCCGGACATCGTGCAGGACTGTGGTCAGCGCTGTGCCGGTTACGCCTTCGACCATGGCGTAATGGACCTTGGCCAGAATCGCCGTATTGCCGTCGCGCCGACCCCGGAGCAGGATGAGTTTCCACAATGGGCGGCCGCGGTCGAGGGGTTCGGCAAAAATACGGCCGCCAACGCGCGATAACACCCGGTCATCGCCGGGCCCGGGCAGCGTCCGCTCCTCAATGTGGTGCGACAGCTCGAAATCCGGGTCGTCTTCCCAGCCTGGCTGCGCAATGCCAAACGGGGCGGCGACAACCTTCTGCCGGTAGCGGGGGAGCCGGTGGAGGCGGTCTTTGAGCAGACGGACGACGGTGTTGCGCGGGATGTGGCCCTCGTACACCCCACAGCCGCCGAGGTGCATGGGCTGGCCGGGCTGCTCCCGGTACAGGAAAGAGGCTTGCAGGGCAGTCAGACGCCCTTGGTGGTGTGCAGGCATACGGTTGTGTGTAGCAAAAATAGACGCCGAGTGACAGCCCGCCCGGGCGGCTCTGTGGCGGGCTGAGCGCGGGACGGGCCGCTTGCCTTTCCGGGCGTGTGTGTGACAGTCTGGTGAGAGACACGGCGACTACACCACGGGGCGAAGCCACAACAGGGGGACGCATGGACGCGGCAACTCGCTACACCACCGGCATCCGCCAGCTTGAAGAAAAGCTGCTGCCCTTTTTACGCACGATGGAGACCTATCAGGAACAGCTCCATCTGTCGCGCCTGGACGCGCAGCGTGAGACCCTCGAAGCCACGGTTGGCGAGCTGTTCCACGGCCTCAAGAGCGACTTGGCCGGCCTCGTTCCCCCGCCGCGCCTGAACGATTTCCATGCCAGTCTGGCCACAGCAATTGAGTACTGCGCCGATGCCTATGGCGCTTTTGTCAGTGCTGGTGGCCGGGACTTTGCCTTCCGTTTCCTGAAGGGTCGCTTTCTGCTGTGTCTGGGGAAACGGGTGTTGTACCGCATCCGGGCCGAGCTGCCGCACCTCTGGCAGTACTGGGTGCTGCCCGAGGCGTTGCCCGAGCTGGCCAGCCTGGAAACCCGAAGCCCGGACCTCAACGTCCCGGTCGGGCTGATCCGCAAAGAACAGACCGCGCAGCGCTATGCCTACTCGCTCTATGTGCCCGAGAATTATACGCCGCACAGAGCCTGGCCGCTCATCGTGTGCTTGCACGGCGGCTATAGCCGGGACGACGATTACATTCTGACCTGGTTGCGCCTGGCCAAGAGCAAGGGGTATGTGCTGCTGTCGCCAAAATCGTCCCGCGAGACCTGGTCGGCCATTCGCACGCCGGGTACGCCGCCCAACCCGGTCGTTGACCTGCGGTCTATCCGCCGTATGCTTGACGAGGTGTGGCAGACCTACGCGGTTGACCGCAGCCGCGTCTACGCCTCGGGCTTTTCTGACGGAGGGATTTTCACCCATATCCTGGGCCTGAGCTTTCCCGAGCTGTTTGCCGGGATTGCGCCCATTGCCTCCCAGCTCCACACCGCGGCCGACCAGCTGCTGCGCCGCGGTCGGGGCCGGGACCTGCCCATCCTGCTGGTACACGGTGAGCAGGACCCGATCTTTCCGATCGCCTTTGCCCGTCAGACCCATCAGTTGCTCAGCGGACTGGGCTATCCGATAAGGTTCCGTGAAATTCCGGGCTGGGGCCACGCCTATCCCTACCGTATCAATGAGACCGTTGTGCTGCCCTGGTTTGAGGGTCTGGAGGCCAAGTCGGCACGGCACACGCCCAGCCGACGGAGGGATGTCTGAACATGCGCCCACAGGTCTATATTGACGGTCACGTTGGCACGACCGGTCTGTGCATCAGAGCATGGCTGGCGAACCGCCGCGATATCGAAATTGTCAGCTTGGCCGAGGACCGGCGGAAGAGCAAAGACGCCCGTCGGGAGTGCCTGGTGGCCGCGGATATCGCTGTCCTGTGTTTGCCTGACGATGCCTCCAGGGAGGCTGCCGGCTGGGTCACAGACGGCCACACCCGGCTGATTGACGCCAGTACCGCCCACCGGACGGCGGAGGGCTGGGTCTACGGTCTGCCCGAGCTCCAGCCCGGCCAGCGGGACGCCATTCGGACCGCTGCACGGGTCGCCAACCCCGGCTGCTATGCCTCGGCCTTTGTGCTGCTGGTCCGGCCGCTGATCGATGCCGCTGTCTTGGCAGCTGAGGCCGGGCTGTCTATTCACGCCCTGTCCGGCTATTCGGGAGGCGGGCGGTCGCTGATTGACAGGTGGGAGGACCCGCGGCTCGGGCTGGGCGAGCTGCCCTACGAGGCCCCGTATGCCCTGACCAGTCGCCACAAGCATATCCCGGAGATGGTGTGCTACGCCGGCCTGCAAGCCGAGCCGCAGTTTGTGCCGGCCGTTGGGCCGTTCCGCTGCGGGATGCGGCTTGAAGTGCCGCTCCACGCCTCGCTGTTGCCGCCCGGCACGACTGGCGGGGCGGTCTGGGAGGTGTTTCACCAACGCTATCGGCGTGAGCCCTTTGTCACGCTCAGGCCCCACGGCCCAACCGTTGAGGAACGCAGCCTCAATCCCCAGGCGTGTAATGACACCAACCGGCTGGAGATTCATGTGCTGCCCCATCCCTCGGGCCATATTCTGCTGGTGGCAACCCTCGATAATCTGGGCAAAGGGGCGTGCGGCGTAGCCATTCAGAATCTCAACCTGATGCTGGGCCTGGCCGAGACAACGGGATTGCCGGTGTAGACCGGGCCGGCCTAGTCTTTGCCCTCTTTGGGGACGAGGTTCAGCGAGACCGAGTTCATGCAGTAGCGCAGGCCGGTCGGCTCTGGGCCGTCGTCAAAAACGTGGCCCAGATGGGCACCGCACGAACTGCACATCACTTCTGTGCGAACCATGCCCCAACTCCGGTCCTGTTCGGTTTCAACGCTGTCGGCATGGAGCGGCTGCCAGAAGCTCGGCCAGCCAGTGCCCGACTCGTACTTGGTGTCGGAGTCAAACAGGTCTGTGCCGCAGCACGAACACTGATAGATGCCGACTTCCTTGGAGTGGGCATATTTGCCGCTGAAGGCCGGCTCGGTCCCTTTGCCGCGGCACACGGCAAACTGGGCCGGGGTGAGGAGTTCTTTCCACTCCTGGTCTGTTTTTTCAACTTTTCGGTCCATGATGATATCCTCCTGCCGGTTGTCCGGGCACGCTCGGCGGCGTTGCCCAAGGGCTGACCGAGGTCGTCTTGTTCTTTACAACATCGGAAATGTCGTTTCGAGTCCTAACAGGATTTTTCCCGCCAGCTCTGAGATCGGCGGGGCAACAACGGCGTGCTGGGTCAGCACATGCACGTCGCGGAAGTGACGCTGAAGCGGGCTGGTGTCCCAAATCGCCCCGGTTCCGGCCGCCTGGTACATCAGGTCAATAGCCTGGGCGGACGCGCTGGCGGCGTGGCAGGCGGACAGGCGCAGGAGGGCTCTGTCGCGGTGGCTGATCGTTTGCCCGGCCACGACTCTGTCCCACACATCCTGGACCGTCTGGAACAGCAGCGCCCGCCCGGCCCGCAGCTGCGCCTCGGCTTGGGCCACCTGGAGCTGGACGCTGGCGCGCTGGCTGAGCGGGCGGCTGCTGCCAGTCAAACGCCTGGTTTGTGCCAGCTCGACAAAGCTCTGGATGGCACCACGCGCCATACCGGTGGCAACGCTGGCGACGCTGACGGCCAGCAGTCCAAAAATGGGGAAGGTATACAAGGGGCCGGATTGGTGACGTTTGCCCGTGCCATAGGCCACGGCGCGCTCCTCGGGAACAAATACATCCTGGACCGTCATGTCGTGACTGCCGCTGCCGCGCAGCCCGGATACCGACCAAGTGTCAAGAATTGCGGCTTCGGTCGCCGGAAAAATCATCAGCCGCGTTTCAGGATAGCCGTTGGGCAGTTTGCGCGGCTGGCCGTTCTCCACAATCACGCTTGTGCCCATCAACCACTGGCTATGCTGGCAGCCGCTGTTGAACGGCCAGCGACCGCTTACCCGGTAGCCGCCGTCTGTTGGCCGCGCCTGGCCGTAGGGGGCGAGTGCGCCGGCGGTGATCACCTTGGGGTCGCTGGCGTAGATTTCCCGCGCGACTTCTTCGCTCAGGAAGGCGCTGGTTGTCCCGCCGGTTGCGCCGATCATGGCGCACCAGCCGGTCGAGCCGTCTATCTGGGCGAGTTCTTCAAAGATGTGCAGGGCCGGGACAAGGTCCATCTCCAGACCTCCCAAGCGCCGGGGAATCATGAGGCGGAAGATGCCGAGTTCGGCCAGGGAGCGGGCCAGTTCGGCAGACAAGCGGCGGTCGGCCTCCATCTGTGCGGCCTGGGCCTGGATGTGGAGGGCGAGGCCACGGACGGCCTCAAGTAAGGTCTGGGGGTCAACTGCGTTCATCATGCGCTCGTGTAACTCACGAGTATGGCCCTGCCACTCGTGCAACTCGGCTGCCATGGCGGCCTTCTAGCGGGCCGGTTTGGTCGCCTGGGCGCTGGGCCGGGCGAGTATCCGGGCGGCCCAGGCGGCGACGTGAGGGGGAGGGCTGATGTCCATCAGGGGAAAGAACTCAACAAACGGGGTGTAGCACACCTCAACCAGGCTGTAGCTGTCGCCGACCACATAGTCTGTGTCCTGTAGCTGGCGGTCAAGAATCTCAAGGTGGCTCTCAATTTCCCGTTTGGCCTGCTCCATTGCCGTGGCGTTCCAGCGGTCCCGGGGCAGAAAACGCTTGGGAAAGATGATCGTCCCGGTCTGGCGGGCGAGTTGCAGGTCGCACAGTTTCATGTGCTGCGAGACGCGGGCACGCCCACGCGCGTCGGCCGGGACAAGCGGCGGGGTGGGGTGGAGGGCTTCCACATATTCCAGAATGGCGGTCGACTCGTACAGGACAAAGCCATCGTCTTCCTCCAGGGTCGGTACCCGGCCGTAGGGGTTGAGCGACAGATAGGGCTGTTGTTTGTGGGCCCCGGCGGTCATATTGACCTCAACAAACCCGGTGTCCTCATCCAGCCCTTTTTCAATCAGCGCAATACGGACCCGGCGGGCAAAGGTTGACAGCGGATGATGGTGGATTGTACGCATAGCCGACCTCCTGGACTCGCTCCTCGCATACCCCTTCTTGGCCGGCTGTGCAAGTTCCGCCTTGGACGGGCGGCTGGCCGAGGCCGGGCTTTGTGCGTGATCTGTCTGCCGCCCCGGTCTTGCCGGGTCCGCGGCTCAGCGGCCCCCGGAATGTCGGCGGCCGCTTGTCAACAAAAGCCCTGACCGCCGCCCGAAAGTCTCTGGTCTGCTGGACTTGAATGAGGCGGTCGGCTGCCATATCGAGGCGGGGGAGGCAACTCGTGTGTCGCCGCCCGGTTCAGGCTCTCCTTGACGATGCCGAGCCGCTCGCACTCGCGCGCACTGACCCGCTCGGCGGTGATGTTGCAGGCATACGAGGAGTCTTTAGAATGCTGTGAGCAACGCGCCCCCTCCAGAGAACGTGAGGGGAAGCGGGGAAACCGGGCCTCACAATACCTTGAACATCACCTGCTACATGACGGAGGTCTGACGACATTCTTTCAACTTGTCCGGGGGGGGGGCCAAGTCTCATAAACCCGTGTGGCATTTTCGCCACACAATTCCCGAAGAATTAAAAAATTGCTTCCGATCCGGGGGCAAGACAGGGGAAGATCGATGACGGAATGCTGTCCGGCTTGTACCAGGCCCGGGCGCGAGATCGCCGGCGGTTACTACTGTGATGCATGCGGCTGGGATTTTCCCGGCCTTCTGGAGGCTGTGGTTGAAGCGGATGACCGAGCCAAAGGCGTTGCGCCGATCGGCCCCGCTCGACGGGGCGCGTGCGGCCGCTCGATTCAATCCGCCGCGGCGGCCGCGGCCCAACCGTTATCAGCCGGCCGTATTCCGACGCACGGACACCTAAGCAAATTCGAGCCTGATAATTTTTATTTATGTCAACCTTCGAAACGGGCGGAATTTTCAAGAGGCAACCCGCATGCGCACAACCTTGCTGATCCTCATGATGGTGGTGTTCCACACAACCCCGGCCTTCGGACAAACGGCTACATCAACCGGGCCAATTGACCCCTTGGGCCCGGCCAGCCCATTCAATTGGGTCCGCGGAGCACATGAGGTGCAAACCGAGTATGCCCGGCTGGCCACGTCCAGCCCGTTCCAGGTAGTCCGCGACTATCTGTCAGGGGCAACGACGACCGTGCCTAGTGTGGACGACATCATGGAAGAGGGGGTGCAGCTACGCCGCCAGAGGTACATTGATTGGAGGGGCAGGAATTTTTGGAAATACCGCCGGCCGCCGACCTGCTCACCGCGTCGGGGAGGAGAGTCCTGGCGGACGATACTAGGGACGTACTTTGTCAGGTGCTTCCCAGGTGACACCAGTGAGGGCATCTTGTGCAGCAACCATGACGCACACCGGGGCTTTCACCTGCATTGCACGGATCATCTGGGTCTGACCCCACGAGCCCCTATACTTCCGCCGACGCACCAACGCCCCTATAACCCGCTTGACCCCGATGATCGCCCCTATGGCACGCGCAGCCTGTGCGGTTTCCACGACAGAGAGGACTACTATGCTTATGACCAGTATGACGCATTCCGGGTCTTCAGAGATTATACGGATGGGTGCCGGGATAGCTTCCCGAGCAGAGCGGAAATAGTCGCAGAGGCTCAATACTGGTGTAAGCAGACAGAGGGGAAGTTGTCTTATCGGTTTTTTCCCCTTTGACAGGGGCTGGTCGGCGAGCAGGCACGAGTGGAGGGCACGCTGCGCCTTTCCCGATGGGACGGGTTCCACTTTCAAAACCCTCTGCAAGGTTCCCGCGTATGCCTCCGAGGGTTTTTATCGAGGGGGTAGATCGAATCCGCTAGGGCGGCGCGTTATCCCCAATTGCACGTGACCGCTATCTCGACGGCAGGCGCCATACTGAACCGCATCTCGGGCTGGATGGTCCTGTAAGCTCTGGCAACAGGCCCGTTGCCGGCTCTTACGACAGCGCCGTTTTTCCCAGCTCCCTTTTGCCCCCCGAGCTGCTCTCCACCCCAGCCCCCCCAGCACCACGCCCCCGCACACCCGCCCCACGACCCGCCCCCGCCCCCGAGCCGGAAGCCGGGCCCCCGGTCGGCAACCTGGAAGTCCCAGGCCCCGGGTCTTTTCAAAGCGGGATCGGCTACATCCGCGGCTGGGTGTGTGAGGGGCAAGAGGTCGAGATTTACATCGATGACGGGCTTCGGTTGCCGGCCACGGCGCGCGGCCTGGACCGGGCGGACACCGAAGACATATGCGGCGACCGGGATAACGGCTTCATCCTGGTTTGGAACTGGAACCTGATGGAAGATGGGGATTATACCGCCTCCCTTGTCATTGATGGGCAGACCGTACAACGCAACGCCTTCACCGTGACCACCCTCGGACACGAGTACATCCGGGGAGCGGAGAAGGATGTTGTGGTGAACGACTTTCCAAGCCCGGGGGAATCCCTGCGTCTCAGGTGGCAGGAGCCCGTGCAAGGCTTTGTCATCGTTCCAGCATCACCAACGCCCCCCCGCACCACGCCCCCCGCCCCCGAGCTGGAAGCCGGGGCCCCGGTCGGCAACCTGGAAGTCCCAGGCCCCGGGTCTTTTCAGAGCGGCATAGGGTATATCCGCGGCTGGGTGTGTGAGGGGCAGACCGTCGAGATTTACATTGATGACGGGCTTCGGTTGCCGGCGACGGCGCGCGGCCTGGACCGCGGCGACACGGAAGGGATATGCGGCGACCGGGATAACGGCTTCATCCTGGTTTGGAACTGGAACCTGCTGGGGGAGGGGGAGTACACCGCGGCGCTTGTCGTTGACGGGCACACCCTCCAACGCCACGCCTTCACCGTGACCACCCTCGGACAAGAGTACATCCGGGGAGCGGAGAAGGATGTTGTGGTGAACGACTTCCCCAGCCCCGGGGAATCCCTGCGTCTCAGGTGGCAGGAACCGGTGCAAGGCTTTGTCATTGCTCCATCCGAAGAAGGGGAATGAACAATGCGTGTTGCGTCTGAACTCACCCTTGCGATTTTGCCTCTACAGGGGATTGTCCTCCAGGGGTTCCCATGCCCCTTCGCAAGGGGGGGGGACGGGTCTTCAAAATGGAGATTGAGCCCGGGGCAAGCCTGGCTTCTCTCATTTTTGTACTGCTAGAGGCTTTTTAGAAGGCAATTTTGTCATCCCCCGTATCAAAAACCCGTGTCGTTGCGGGGACATAGGACAGAATGGGCTTTTTGTGCGGGTTCATCCTGCAATGGAACTGGAACCTGATGGAAGGAGGATCGAAACAATGACACTCATGAATAGTCGGTCCTGCCTCTTGCTGGTAGTTGGTGCGCTATTCACTCTCGGTTGCGTGCTATCACCGCTCACAGGAGCGGAGGCACAGGACGGGGGATGGGAAATCAGTAGAAAAATTCTGTCGGACTACCGGAGGAAAGCGGAAGAGGCGGACGCTAGGGGCCAAGACGGTGACGCTATTAGGCGGGAGTGTCAGGATGACTTCGAGGCCGACGCCGCTAAATGGCGAGCGCAAACCGCTCACATGCGCGACTCCCACTCTGCTGAAAGCCGTGAGCGGATTGTCCGGGTCGAGCGGATTGTCCGGGTCGAGCTGAGAATCTTGCGCTTCGCACTCGAATGCTGGCGGTGAATCCCTTGTTTGACCTACCCAGCCCGGATGCAAACGGGAAGCGCCTGGTTGGGCATGATTTTGTTTCTGAGGTCTATCCCGGGGGCCCAAGCCCCCCCGGCAACATCATCAAGCAACCCGGCCGGCCGCGGCCGTGTCGCATCAAGCAACCAAGCCCCGGAGCCACGCCTTGCCCCCCTGCCCGGAGGCCCTGGCAACCCGCATCCGGCAAGCCGACGAGCGGCGGCTGAGACACGGGCGGGCAAGGTGAACCCGGCCGGCCGCGTCGGATGCAATTGACTTGGGCTGGAAATTGTGCAGAAATCTGTGCAACGCCTGTGCACTCTGCCAGGCCCGCCCGAGAAAAACGCAGAGGCTCATGACCTTAAACCAGGAAATTCCAGCGGGGAAGAGACGATGACAGAGGACGAGATCAAGGAGCGCCTGGAAGCGCTGCCCTATGACATTCCTGATGACATTGAGGCGAACTACGTTGAGTCCATGCTGGAACGAGAGATGTTCTGGTGCGACGGATCGGAAGAAGGGAGAAAAGAAGTTGAGCGACAATTCTGGGAGCGTCTTCTGAATGCTTCTCCAGACGAACAACAGAAATTCTTTAAGGCCGCACGCGCTGCCGGGTCAAAGGTTCGTTTCTTCGGCTGGCTGCTTCTCTGCGCTATTATCTTTACCGTACACATCTTTATGAACTAGCTATGCACCTCAGGCAGCCGCATGCGTTTCGGCCACCGCGGCGTGCCTGCACGCTGGCTGGGCACGAGCTCAGACCAGACTCAGACCAGAAAAACCGTTCCGCCCGTTCTTCGTGAAAGGTGTGACGGCTCCCCGTTTGTCTGATACGGGGGCCGCTCTTCCCGTACCGAATACTCCCGCGGGAGACCGTTTTCTCACTTGGCACACTCCGATTCCGCCCCGTCTGCGTTTTCCTATCCCGCCTTTCGACACTATTGGGCCTCCCGGCTGCTCTCGACCCTGGCTACCCAGATGCAGTCGGTGGCGATTGGCTGGCAGGTGTATGACCTGACCCACCGGCCGCTTGACCTGGGCTTTGTCGGTTTGGCGCAGTTTTTGCCCGGGCTGGGGCTGGCGTTGATCGCCGGCTATGCGGTTGACCGCTATGACCGGCGCGCCATCCTGGCCCTGTGTACCGGGCTGGAGGCGGTCTGCCCGGTACTGCTGGTCGGGCTGACCCTGAGCGGCAATCGGGATGTAGTGCCCATTTTCGGCGTGCTGCTGCTGTTCGGGACGGCCAGGGCATTTGTGTTTCCGGCCGGCATTGCGCTAATGCCAAACTCGTGCCCCAGCCGCAGTATGTGAATGCCGCGGCCTGGAGTTCTTCGGCCTGGCAGTCGGCAACCATTGCCGGGCCGGCGGTCGGGGGGCTGCTGTACGCCCTGGGGCCGGCGGTTGTGTATGGGGTGTCTGGTCTGCTGCTGCTCGGCTCCTCGGCCCTGGTGGTGTCGATCCGGGTGCGGCGGCTGGCGGTTCACAACAGAGCCACGGACTGGGCGACGGTTGTGGCCGGGGTCCACTTTATTCGACGGCAGCCGGGTGGTGCTGGGTGCAATCTCGCTTGACCTGTTCGCCGTGCTGCTGGGCGGGGCCACCGCGCTGTTGCCGGTCTACGCCCGGGATATCCTGTTTGTCGGACCGACCGGCCTGGGGGTCTTGCGCAGCGCACCGGCGGTCGGGGCGCTGCTGACCGCCCTGATTGTGGCCCGCCGACCCATTCGACAGCACGCCGGCCGTATTCTGCTCGGCACAGTCGGGGTGTTCGGGGCGGCCACGGTCGTGTTCGGCCTGTCTGACAGGCTGTGGCTGTCGCTGCTGATGCTGGGGCTGATGGGCGCGGCAGATATGGTCAGCGTGGTGATTCGGCGCGTCCTGGTCCTGGTTGTGACCCCCGACGACATGCGGGGCCGGGTCAGCGCGGTTGAGGCGGTCTTTATCGGCGCTTCAAATGAGCTGGGCGAGTTTGAGTCCGGGGTGACCGCGGCCTGGTTTGGGGTGGTGCCGGCGGTCGTGCTCGGCGGCCTGGGCACACTTGGTATTGTGAGCCTGTGGGCAGGCATATTTCCCCAACTGCGGCAGGTCAATAGCCTGGAAACGCCCTGGCGGGGGGTGGCCTCCTAGAAGTCACGGATGGCCGGCAGGACTTCTTCGGCCAGCCGGCGCAGGGCGATGAGCATTCTGTCGTGCGGAATCAGACCGCCCGGGTTCAGGGCGCACAGCAGGTGGTCAGACTCGATCGTGGCCTGAATAGTCCGAATCTTGGCGATGCACTCTTCCGGGTGGCCGTAGACCGCCATGCTTTCTTCGGCCACCGCATAGTCGAGGCCGGCCCCGATGGGATGATGGGCCAGGCTGTCGGCCACCTGTGCGCGAACATCGGCCCTGTCCTGGCCCGGGTAGACAAAGAACAGGGCCGCTACCCCGCCCGCGGTCCGGGAACCGTGGACCTCCTGGCAGGTGTCGCGGTACAGGTTCAGGTGGCTCAGAAACTTGTCCGGCCAGGGATGAATGGGGGCGGCCATGAGCATCCGATAGCCCCGGCGGCCAGTAAAAACGGCCGTAGCGGGGCTGTTGGCGGCAATATGAATCCGTGGGCAGGGGCGTTGGACGGGCTTGGGGACGACCTCCACCGCGTCAAAGTCGTAATAGTGGCCGCAGTACGAAAAACGGGGGCTGGTCCAGGCACGCTCAATGATGTCGAGGGCTTCTTCGAGGCGTTGGCTGCGCTCCTCCCAGGGAACGCCGAAGGTGTCAAAGTTCTGCTTCCAGGTCCCGCGGCCGGCCCCGAACTCCAGCCGACCACCGCTCAGCAGGTCAACGGTGGGCGGCTTCTTCGGCAATGTGCAGGGGGTGGTGGAGCGGTAGTTGGCTGACGCCGATGCCGAGCCGGATGCGCTTGGTCATGCCGGCCAGGGTGGCGGCTACGGTCAGCGGTCTGGGCATGACCGAGAAGCCGGGGTTGAAGTGCGCCTCGGCCAGCCAGACCGAATCAAAGCCGAGTTCATCAGCGTATACAATCTGCTCAAGGGTGTGCCGATAGCGGGTCTGTACCGACTGCTCGGGCGCACACGGCAACTGATAGAAAAGACCACACCGCATAGGAACCTTCCTCTCGCTCGCCTGCTCAGACCTGCGGGCAGGATGCCCGCGCTCCCCGGAACCTTCCTCTCCCCCGCCTTATTAACCCTTGGCCGCGGAAATGCAAGAAGTCTGATATCCCGTTCATCAGGCCGAGGCGGTGCTGTCGGCTGGGCTCAAGTGCGCTACAGTGGGCAGAAGTGACGAAAGGAGGCAGCCATAATGAGACTGGAAGACAAGGTTGCAGTGATTACCGGAGGGGCGAGCGGAATGGGCCGGGCAACGGTGCTGCGTTTTCTTGACGAAGGCGCGCGCGTCATTATTGCCGATTACAATGCCGCCAATGGCGAAAAAACGCTCGGGCTAGCGCGTGAGGCCGGCCATGCGGACGCGGTCCGCTTTATCCGCACCGATGTGGCAAAAGAGGCCGATGTAGTGGCCATGATTGACTTGGCGGAGTCCGGCTTCGGGCAACTGGACATCCTCTTTAATAATGCCGGGGTGGGGGGTGTGGTCGGCCCGGTGTGGGATATTGCGGTTGAGGAGTGGGACTATACGTTTGATGTGCTGACCAAGGGCGTGTTTCTGGGTATCAAGCACGCGGCCCGAGCCATGAAAAAACGGGGGCGGGGCGGCTCAATCATCAATACCGCCTCGACCGCCGGGCTGAGCGGCGGCTCCGGGCCGCTGGTCTATTCCGCGGCCAAGGCCGCGGTGATTAACCTGACAAAATCGTCCGCGGTCCAACTCGCCCCGGACCGGATTCGGGTCAACGCCATCTGCCCGGGGGCCATCCTGACCGGACTCACCGACCAAGGCGACCCGCAGGCCGCGGCCCGGGCCCTGGCCGGCTTTCAGCCCTGGCCGGAATATGGCAAGGGGGGAAAACATTGCCGGCGCAGCCCTGTTTCTGGCCAGTCAGGACGCGGCCTTTGTGACCGGCGAAGCCTTGGTCGTTGACGGCGGGCTGACCGCGGTCGGCCCGGATATGTGGCGGCGCTTTTCGCTCAAGCAGGAGGCCCAGGCGCACAACAGCCATGTCAACCGGGGCAGCACCGGGGAGGCTACGACCTCGCGGCGGGTCGGGGAGGTGTGAGGCTGGTCCCGGTTGCAATGTCGTGTTCCATCCTTGGATGAGGGTGAGGCGGAGATTCTGAAAAACCTGGGCTGGGGGAGATGGGACATGACACAAGCGAACTGGCGGAATCGGACGCTGTGGACCGGCGATAATCTTGATGTGCTGCGGGGCATGAACGCGGCGAGTGTGGACCTGATCTACCTGGACCCGCCGTTCAAGTCCGACCGGAACTACGCGGCCCCCATCGGCTCGGAGGCCGCGGGGGCAGCCTTCAAGGATACCTGGACGCTGGACGATGATGTGGACATGGCTTGGCACGGGGAGATTGCCGAGCAGGAGCCGGCCTTGTACGCGATCATTGACGCCGCGGGTGTCAGCCACTCCACGGGCATGAAGAGCTATCTCATTATGATGGCGGTGCGGCTGCTGGAGATGCGCCGGGTGCTCAAGGACACGGGGAGCATCTACCTGCATTGTGACCCGACCGCGGGGGCCTATCTCAAGATGCTGCTGGATGCGGTGTTGGGGCGGACGAAGTTCGGCCGGCAGGAGGGGCTGTGCGGGGGGTGTGGGGTGGCGTTTCCGTTTCGCAACTTCACGATTGACCATGTGGTGCCGCGGGCGAAGGGTGGCACGGACCATCTGGAGAACCTGCAACTGCTCTGCGCAGCCTGCAACAGCGTGAAGGGGCGGGGGACGCAGGCGGAGCTCAAGGCACGGCTGCGGGGCGCAGGGGGTGATTGGGTGAGGAGGGCAGAATCAGGATGGGGAGGGTTCCTGGGAGCGCGGGCGTCTCTCCCGCAGAAAAAAGAAGGCATGCGGGCAGGTTGCCCGCGCTCCCAGGGGCAGCCAGACGGCTCAGCCGACCTCCGGGGGCCGGACTTGGGCGGGAGGGGGTAAAAAGATAAGCAGGACTATGAAAAACGCAAAAATCAGGTGCAGGTTTTTGGAAAGGCCAAGTGACGGAGCCGAGGGCGCGGGTGGGAGGCTCAGGAGGGCATTCGGCCCCCCACCCGCAGGGGGAAAGTTAGCGCTGGCCGGCCGGATTCTGGATGTAGTGCGCCGTCGCCTGGCCGACGCTGGGCTGAGCGGCGGACCGGTCTGAGGAGGCGGGGGTCTCGGCCGTTACCTGAACGGGCAGGGTTTCGCCCCGAAAGACCAGCCGCCTGGTCGCATTCTGGGCGTGCAGCTTGGCCTGCATGGCGGACGACAGGTGGATCGGCCCGCTGGTCTGGAAACTTGTCCGGCCACAGGCTCGGGCGCAGGAAGAATTCTTCTGGATACCTCACCTCGGCCTGGGTTTTGATTGAGGTATCGAGATACCACTGACGGCGCAGGAAGTCGGGGTTGAAATAAATCTCGGCTTCCCGCGCGTCCCACTGAATCACCTTGTGGCTGTCGTTGGACAGGTAGGACATGATATCGGGCGGGATATGCCAGTGGACAATAAAACGGGTCCCATACCCCAGGTTGCCCAGGGCCGGGTTGAACAGGTCGGCCATGCGGACCTCGATATGGATCAGCTTGCCGTCTGGACCGTACTGTTCAACCCGTAGAGGAAAAAACGAGTGTGTGTCCAGCCAGAAGATCAGGCGCGGTACATAATAGTTCGGCAGCCAGTCTTCGCGAGCAATGGCCTCAACGACATAGCACTTGACCCCGCCATTGGCGTCATAGTGGGCGTAAGCGTCTCCCATCAGTTTGAGCGCGTCGGTGGGATACTCTCGAAACTCTTCGGTGTGGCTGTCTCGGAGCGTAATGGTCGGGCGTGTGTGTGGAAAACGCACCGTCTGGTATACCATGTCGGTGCCCAGAATACGCCAGGTAAACTCCCAGGCGTCGCGCCCATAAGAGTCATCCGGCGTGAGGGCCATGTTGGGAAAACGGTTCTGGCGTCGCCGGGGAACCTGGTGGCGCACCCGCCGGATGGACGGCGAATAGCGGAAACGCTCTTCTTTTTTGTAAAAGCTCTTATCAGTCCGATAATGAATCGCAATCCACTGTGAGCCCTCGGCGGCCGGAGGGGCGACGCCCTGGCTCAGCGAGCGGTAGACTTCCTCGCCGGGCCTTGAGCCGAAACTCGGCCTGTACCCCGGTAAGCCCGCGCTCCGTTGGCGCGTAATCGACAAAGGTGGTGGATTTGCCGGGATTCAGCAGGACCCCGGAGTCGCCGATGGAGGCCCAACTGTTGGCTACTACTCCAGACCAACGCGGACGCGGATTGTACTCCATGACCCGGTAGCCCATTTCTTCCGCGGTGTAGGGCGGGGTAAACGGGTAGACCTCGGCCGGCAGGTAAGGTACCTCGGGGTGACGCGGCGTGTCGGTCGCCGGGTCAATGTCCTGGCGTTCCTGGGCGGACAGTTCGTCAAGAGTTTTCCAACTGCGCTGGGCGGTGTCTTGGGCCGCGGCCGGTCGGTCTTCGGCTGGAAGAGCCGTCAAGATGAGAAGTGCGACGAGCTGAACAGCTCGGTGCGTCATTCGTGCCTCCTGGGTGCGACCTGAGCGGATGCGCTGTCGCGTGTGTTCCATTTGGGGATGCCGCTACAAATAGACATGAGCGTTCATTCAGTCAAGACGGTTATTGTGAAACAGGCATGAAATGGGAACACGAATAAGCCGGACTAATCCTGTCAGCACCGTCTTGTTCCTGGGGGGGCACGGTGCTAGCGTTCGCTGAAACACCGCAGGGTGCGCCGACCCTGCCGCAGAGGAGGGACGTATGGCAGACCGACTCAGAGACAAGGTAGCGATTGTTGTTGGGGCTGGCCAGACACCGGGCGATACGGTCGGCAACGGCCGGGCCACCGCTCTTGTCTACGCCCGTGAAGGCGCTCGGGTGCTGGTGGTGGACCGCCGGCTGGAGTCAGCCCGGGACACCTGCGAGATGATCGCCACAGAGGGCGGCCACGCCGTCGCCTTTCGGGCCGATGCTACCAGCTCGGCCGACTGTCGGAGCATGGTCGAGTACTGTGTCCAACAGTTCGGCCGCTTCGATATTCTGCATAATAATGTCGGCATCGGAGACCGCGACTCGGGCCCCACCCACCTTGAAGAAGAAGCCTGGGACCGGATCATGGACGTCAACATGAAGAGCGTGTTCCTGCCGTGTAAGCATAGCCTGCCGGTGATGCGTGAGCAGGGCAGGGGCAGCATCATCAGCATCTCCTCAATTGCCGCGGTGTGCTCGGTCGGTATGCTGGCCTATAAGACTTCCAAGGCCGGCATCAACGCCATGACGCACCAGATGGCGCTTGGCAATGCCAGATACGGTATTCGGGTTAACGCCATTATGCCCGGCCTGATGGACACCCCGATGGCGATTGAGGGCATTTCGGCGGCGCGGAATATGTCGAAGGAGACCCTCCGGGAAGAACGCGATGCTCAGGTGCCTTTGGGGAGAAAAATGGGCACAGGCTGGGATATTGCCTATGCCTCGCTGTTTCTGGCCTCGGACGAAGCCCGGTTTATTACCGGCGTGATTCTGCCGGTTGACGGCGGGCAGAGCGCCCGGGTCGGCTGAGGAGCGGCGCGCCTCAGCCCCCGTCAATATCCCCGGGGTGCAGCAGCTCAGCCTGGGGAGGGAGGTTGAGCACAGCCTCCGGGAAGAACTCGGCCAGATAGGAAATAATGTGCTTGACCGACAGCATGCCGACCGGCCGATGGGCTTCGTCCACAAGCGGGATGCGCCGAAAGCCGCCTTCTCCCATGCGGTTGAGGGCAAAAGCCAGCGGAGCGTCTGTGGGCAGGGCTTCCGGGTCTGGCGTCATCACAGATTCGACCAGAACCTGGGTCAAGTCCCGAGCCCTGTCCAGCACTTTGTATAACAGGTCACGCTCGGTAAAAATGCCGACGAGGCGGCTGCCCTCCTGGACGAGTACACAGCCCACCCGCTGCTCCCGCATGAGGCGCACGGCCTCGGCTACGCTCGTCTGGGGCCTGACATTCAGGGGTGGGACATAGGGCAGGATGCCGATCGGTTCGTGCAGCGCGCTCTCTTCCAGCCTGCGCCGGGCAGGGGCCGCCCGCTCGGCCATGATCTGTTCTTCTTCCTGCAGACCCTCGCTGATATCTGTTGCCATGACTACGACCTCCTTATGCGCGAAGATTCTCGTTCCTCCTTGCGCCTATCCTGGCCCGGGCCGCGGTCAGCAGTCAAGCCGGAAAAGTGATATTTCAGTGATAAAGATGGTAATCAGGAACTGCATGGATGGCTCCTTTGCTGGCCTCAGCATATCTCCGGGCCCAACTTTGGGACTGATACGCAAGCTGCTTGTCCGCCGCCCTTTTTTCAGATAGGTGGTCTGGAGACTGCTCGTAATCCGTCTTCCTTCATACCGACATCCGCCAAGGACAAGCCAATATGAGTACGCGCCAGATCAAACGGATTGGGCTCTTGACCGGGGGCGGTGACGCGCCTGGCCTGAATCCTGCGCTGAAAGCCGTTGTCTACAAAGCGACCACGCTGGGTATTGAGGTCATCGGTCTGTACGACGGCTGGCACGGCCTGCTGGACGAGGGCTGTCAGGAATGGCTGCGGCTGGAGGACTATATGGTCCGCCGCTGGGACCGTGACGGAGGGACTAACCTCGGCTCGTCCCGGACCAACCCGTTTCGCACTCCGCGGCCCGGCCAGACCGAGCCGATCGACCGTTCCAGGGAGGTGTTGGCCAATATCGACCGCCTGCGCCTTGACGCGGTGATCGCTCTGGGCGGGGAAGACACCCTGGGGGTCGCCAACCGGCTATGCCAGCAGGGGGGCAGGATCGTCGGCATCCCCAAGACGATTGACAACGATCTGAACCGCACCGATTACAGCCTCGGCTTTGATACGGCGCTGCGGAACTGTGCCGAGGTGATTGAGCAGGTCCGTACCCCGGCCGGCTCTCACCATTGGGTGCAGATCGTTGAGGTCATGGGCCGCCACGCCGGCCACCTGGCCCTGTGGAGCTCGATGGCCGGCGGGTCGGCCCTGACGTTGATCCCTGAATATCCTTTCTCCTACAGCCACGTCTATGAGCTGCTGGACGCCCGTCTGGAACGCGGCGAACAGGATCGCCGCTACCCCCGCTACGCGGTCGTCGTAGTGGCCGAGGGCGCGACCGCGCGTGATGAGGGTCTGGTGACGCGAGACGCCAACCGCGACGCTTTTGGCCACGAGCGGCTGGGCGGCGTCGGCAACCTGCTGGCCGACCGCATCCGGCGAGAGACGCCTTTTGACGCCCGGGCGCTTGTCATCGGCCATAGTCAGCGCGGCGGTGCTCCGACCGTGGTGGACCGCATCATGGGCCGGCTGTTTGGCGTGGCCGCGGTAGAAGCCGTGACCGAGGGAGCGTTCGGCCAGATGGTCAACGCCGAGGGGGTAGCCCCCGCCTGCCGGCTGTCGCTGGCACCGCTGAGCGAGGCCGTCAGCACCCTCAAGACGGTCGATATCGAGCGCTATTACGACGCGAATCGCTATTCGCCAAAACTGTGACACCGCGCGACCCGCTGGCAGCGTATCCGAATCATCAAGGAGTCCTGCCATGTATCCCGTTTTCTTTTCTCGGGAGTTTTTTGTCGGCGGCTATTTTGACGATTTCCCTTCTGTTACCTGTTCCATTGACAGCCTGTTCCCAAGCCCCGTGTAGTGTGGTCCATAGAGCGGCAGAGGTGGCTGGTCGCCATCAAAAACTACGGTGGCCACATAGCCTGCTCTTCAAGCAGATACAAGGCCGTTCACAACCTGGACGGCACAGTAATGTCAGCAGACAGGGCCAAAGCACAAGCTGAATGGTTAGTGTTTTGCACGAAATGAAAGGAGGAATCATCTCGCCCGGCCGAAATTGGAATCGTGTGACACACGAGCCATACAGAACCCCTTTCTCACTGGCCCGCTGGGCTGCTGAGGTTGAGAACCGCTATCTGAAAGACTTCATCCGGCGGAGTCAGCCGGACCACGCCCCCATCTTCCTCAGGCCACATCGGGGGGAGGCGGGAACTCGTGGGTCACGACATAGCGAATCACGTCTTGGGGGGTGATTAAGCCTACCACACTCCCCTGACGGGTGACGGGCAGGTGGTGGAGCTGCCTGAGGCGCAGCAGGCGCACGACGCTGTCGGCAGAGGCGAACTCATCAACCGTGACGACCGACCGGGTCATCACGGCGCAGACCGGTGTCTCGGCTGACACTGACCGGAGCAGGGCGTTCAGCACATCGCTCTCAGTGACGATTCCCACGACTTGGCCCGAGCTGTCCACAACCGGCAAACCGCTTATCACGATGTCGGCCAGTTCCTGAGCCGCCTCGGCCAAGCTTGTCTCAGGCGAAGCCGTCGCCACAGGGGAGGTCATGAGCTGACGGGCGTGTCCTTTCATCTCTCGCTCCTCTCCAGCCGGCCGGAGTTTAGAACGGGGGCTGTCGGTAGGGTTCAAGCGGCGAGATGTGCATGCTCAGAATGAGCCACTTGTCGTTGACCTTGACATGGGTAAAGATATACCGACCATGCGAGTAGGCCGTCTGCTCTCCGCCCTTGGGAGTGGCGGCCAACTGGTAGTGGCCCCAGGCGACCGCGGTTGTACCAACAATCCGAAACTGCGGCGAGACAGGGGTAAATTCGGCCTTAGCGTAGCTGCCAAAGTACGATTTGACCGCTTGCTCAAACTCTTTTTTGCCGTCTGAAGGAAAAGGCGAGAAGATTCCGAACAGAACGATATCGTCGTGTGCCTCGGCCAGCGTAGCGGCGAGGTCGCTGGTATTGAGACCCGTCATTTCCGCCTCAAAGTTGGCTTTGAGCGCGGCGAGGTCGCCGTCCGCCCCGTAGGCGGGCGGCGATACACACACCAGCAGAAAGGCGAGGCTGAGGACGCTTGTCAAATGAGATATGATCTGCATAAACTCTGCTCCTCCCACACTGTTCATGGGCTTGCCATATCATTCAATTCTTCCCGAATCTACGGTAGTCCTGGGGCCAGGAAGCAAGCGGAGGCAGAGGCATGAGCGTGACAAACAAAGTCGTCCTTGTCACCGGCGCGGCGCGTGGCATTGGCCGCGCCGTCGCCCAGCGGCTCGCTCAGCAGGGCGGGCGGGTCGCGGTTCACTATAATCGGGACCGGTCAGCGGCTGAGGAGACCCTGGCCTCGCTGAGCGGTGGGCCGCACCAGCTCTTCCAGGCCAATCCGGCAGGGCCGCGGATTGTCGCCTTTCCGGCTTCCGGTCAGGCCAACTTTGCCACCGGCAGCATCATTGATGTGAACGGGGCGTCGTATTTGCGGACCTGAAGGCAGAGCGCCGCTCCCGACGGATGGAGGAACACTGTATGCCTCTTCTTCTCGCTATCCTGCTGACCCTCGGCGTGTGCATCGTCGCCTATGGCGCGGGCCAACTGAGCGATTCGGTGAAAACGGCTCTTGAAACACAAAAGTTGATATCCATAGCGACCCGGCGTGCGAACGGCGAGTGGGGCAGTGCCGCTCCCGTCTGGTTCATGTACGACGGGCAGGACATTTATTTTCATACCGCGCCAAGCTCGTATAAAGCCCGGCGTATCCGGCGGGGAAGCCCGGTCCAGGTGTGGCTGGACGACACGGCCGGCCCGGCCTTTACCGGACAGACACATATCGTGACCGACAAGCTGACCCTGGACCGGCTCAACGCCGAGTACGAACGCAAATACTGGGCAGCATGGCTGCTGTATTGGGCGAGGCCCGTAGCCGACCGGGTGCAGGCCGGCAAAATCGTTGCGGTACGCGTGACGCCACGGCTTGACAGCCCATGACTGCGCTGCGTCCTCAGTCAACCGCCCGCAACGCGGCAGATCGCGCTCCTGCAGACGGCGGTCCATGTATCCCCGCTGAGCTTAGCGTGGGTCTGTCAGGGCCTGGCCCGAGCGGCGTGTGGCTCGGAGCGGTGCAATAGCTCAGTGTTGCCTCACCCTGAGAGCGAAACGCGCTGAACACAAGGAGCAGGATGGATGTGGAGCAGGACGGACGTGACACCGCGGCTTGAGTTTCATTTTTGACCTGTCCTGCAAGAGTGGCGAAAGACGATGGCGTTTATCCGGGTGTGTCGGGTGGATGAGGTCCGGGAGGGCGACCTCGCCGAGTTCGAGGTAGACGGACACGCCATTGTCCTTGTCTATCCCCATGACGGTGAGCTGATCGCCATACAGGGCGAGTGTCCGCACCAGGGTTTCCCCCTGTCTGCCGGTGAGTTTGACGGACGGCGGGTATTGGTCTGCAACTCGCACCGCTGGGAGTTCGATGTGACTACCGGCCGGGGCATCAATCCCGATACCTGCGAGCTGGCCCGCTATCCGGTCAGGATTGAGGGTGCCGAGGTCTATATCGATGTTGCCGGTATTGAGCCCCGGCGGGTTGGGGTGTGAGGCCTATGAGTGCTGCGGGCAAGAACACGGTTAGCCCGGTTCTGAGCGCCGGGGAAATCGACGACAAGACACGAGAGGATGGAGGACATGACGGCAGAACCTGTAGTGATTGATTGTGACGGACATATTCTTGAACCGCCCGATCTGTGGGAATCCTATCTCGAGCCCCGGTACCGCGACCGGGCCCTGAGTCTGCGGGTCGGTGAGGATGGCTATGAGTACCTGGAGGTTGCCCGAAAGCGGGCCCGACTGGTCAAACCCGGTATGCTGGGCAGCCTGGGCGGTATGGGCAAGCAGGTTGAGGAAGCGCACCAACTCCGCCGCGAGGCGTTGAGCGGCGAGGGCGACCCGCAAGACATGCGGGCCATTCGTATGGGACCGGAGCAGACCTATCTGAGAGGTGCCGCGTTTGGGACCATGCACATGAAGGAACGGCTGGAACTCCTCGACCGGGAACATATGGAAAAGGCCATTCTGTATCCGACCCTTGGTCTGCTCTGGGAGGCCGAGCTGTTTGACGCCGAGCTGTCGTCGGCCTACTGCCGGGCCTATAACCGCTGGATTGCAGACTTTTGCCGCGATTCGGGCGGACGGCTGATCCCGATTGCCCATCTGTCGCTGGGCGATCCTGGAGAAGCCGCCCGTGAGCTGCAACGCGCCGTCAAAGACGGCTGTAAAGGCGCTTTTATCGCTCCCTTTACAATCACGCGCATTCCACATGGCGACCCGCGCCACGACGCGGTTTTTGCCGCCGCCCAAGACCTCGACGTGCCGCTGGCCATTCATCCGACCTTTGAGCCGCCCGAGTTCAGTATCCACCACCGCTACGACAAGTTTGGCTGGGCGGCCTGGTATAACGACGTGTTCGCCGGTCAGGGCGTCCAACACGCCTTTGCCACGTTTTTTCAGCTCGGCGTCTTTGAGCGCTTCCCGCGGCTGCGCACCGTGGTCTTGGAGTCGCAGGCCGGCTGGATCGGCTACTTCCTGGATCGGGCCGACGCCATCTTCAAAGGCACGACGCTGAACGCAACGGTCAGGCTGAAAGACCCGCCCTCCTCTTACTTCAAGCGCCAGTGTTATATTTCGGCCGACCCCGAAGAGCGGACGATTGCCGGGCTGACCGCCCTGGTTGGCGAGGACAGGTTTTTCTGGGCCAGCGATTACCCCCACCCCGACCATCCCGATAACTATCTGGAAGAACTGGGCGAGATGGTGGCACCCATGACTGCCACGGCCCGCAGCGGCATCCTGGGCGAAAACGTGGCCAAAGTCTACAAACTCAACTGAGGAGGCAGCATGTCTGATACCGGGATTAAAGACGAGGTCCGCAACATTGAATGTCCGGCGTTTGATAACCCGGCCTTTCACATCCCGCCGCGGCTGGAGGAGGCAACTGTTGCGCTGGTGACATCGGCCTCACTCCACCATCCTGAGCAGGACGACTTTGCCCCAATGGATACCAGCTACCGGGTGCTTGACGGCTCGCGGCGTGACTATCTGGTCGGGCACTGGAGTCCGAACTTCGACACCTCGGGCGTGGCGGTTGACCTGAACGTGGTGTTCCCAATTGACAGGCTTGATGAACTCGCCGCCCAAGGCACACTTGGCAGGGTGGCCGACCAGCACCTCGCCTATGCCGGCAACCAGTTTGATCTGGCCCAGATTCGCATGGACGGCGGACCGGCCGGGGCGGCCTATCTGCGCGAACGGGGCGTTGACGTCGTCGTGCTGACCCCGGTGTGACCGCTCTGCACGCGTACCGTGAGTACGCTGGCCCACATCTTTGAGGCGGCCGGTATGGCCACGATCGTCTTGGGTTCAATCCGTGAGCAGCTGCTTAATACAGCCCCGCCGCGTGGTCTGTTCTGCGACTTCCCGCTCGGCCGTCCACTCGGCAAGCCCGGCGACGCAGCCTTCCAGCACCGGGTCCTGGCCCACGGATTTTCCCTGCTGGAGCGCAACCGGCAGACTGTAGAAGATTTTCCTGAGCGGGTGACTGACCAGGACTCCGAGACCCTGGTCTGCTCACTGCCGCCCCGCTACGATCCAGACGCCCATCCCGCGGTGGATGAGGCGCGCGGCCTGCGGGCCGCCTACGACCGGGCGGTAGCCCGGCACGGCAACCGCGTTGCCGCCGGTCGCACGGTCGGCCCGGACGATATCCCGGCCGCGCTCGAAGCCTTCATCCGTATTGCCCAGGGCACGCCGTGGAAAGACGCCAGGATCCCCGGCATTCCGGCTCGGGTGGCCCAGGACATCCGGGGCTATTATGAGACCGCGGCCCTGGCGATCTCCGATCATACCCCGGCGGCCTGGGCCGGCATGCGCTGGTATCGGGACTCGACCAAGGCCGGCGAGGTCATCCGTTCGGCTCAACTGGCCATGAAAAACGCTGGCGTTCGGCGCGACCTGTGGGCTTTTCTGCTGCCGCTGGACAGCATCCCTGCGACCTGACAAAGGAGGAATACACTATGGATATTGGCATTCTGATCCCAGCCACCTCGGACACCAGAAACATCGCTGCAATTGCCCAGCGGATCGAGAGCCTGGGCTTTGAGTCGCTCTGGATTCCCGAACACCCGGTGATTCCGGTTGGCTTCAAAACCGAGGTGCCGGGCGGGGGAAGACTGCCCCAGCATTACAACCGCTGGGCAGACCCGTTTGTGGCCCTGACGATGGCCGCAGCCGCTACCGCACGGCTCAAGCTGGCGACCGGCATTTGTTTATTCCCGGAGCGTGAGCCGCTGATCACGGCCAAGGTCATTGCCAGCCTCGACATGTACTCCAACGGGCGGGTGATGATCGGGGTCGGTGCCGGCTGGCTGCGCGAAGAGACCGAGGTCATGGGCACCAGTTTTCGGCTGCGGTGGAGACGCCTGCGCGAGACAACCGAAGCGCTCCGCATCTGCTGGACCCAGGACGAGCCCAGCTATCAGGGCGAAATGGTCCAGTTCCCGCCCGTCTACTGCGATCCCAAACCGGCCCAGCCGTCCGGTCCACCGATCTTCCTGGGCGGACATGTGCCAAAAGCCTTGGAACGGGTCGCCCGCAGCTACGACGGCTGGTGTCCGCTGGCGTTTGACCCTGAGGACTATAAAACAAAAGTGTACAGGATTCGGGACATGACCAAAGCGGCCGGCCGTGACCCGGACGCGCTGGAGATGTCGGCGTTTGTCGATCCCAAAGACGGCACCTTGTCAGCCGACGAGTTAGCCGCCTTCCGGGATGCCGGCGCAAGTCGGATCGTCCTCTTCTCACAGCCGTTTGCCAAAGAGATTGCCGAAGGCAACCCGCTCGGCTGCATCGACCGGGTAGCCCCGGTCGTAGAGCGGGCACAGACCGTGTAGGCGGCCGGGTCTCGGGTAAAGCCTGGTGAGGCGGCTGGAGAGAGCGGCTGGACCGGGCACTAGCGCCTGGGCGGGCGCTGGGCCGGAGGTGGGCCACATGCTCAGCGCTGACCTGGCCTTTGTCGATACGCAGGCTAAAGCCACAGTCCGGGTTATGACACACCCGGACTTTGAACGGGATGTCGCCCCCGTGCGATCCATAGTCCGAGAGGGGGACGAGCGCCCCCTGACTACATGCCCGGCAGACTGGCTATTCCTTTGGGACCATACACAAAATCTGCAAAACCTGAATGAGCGCTCGATCTCTGTACGAAGAGCAGGGCCGGAAAACAAGGGAGAACCAGCGAAAATCAGGCCGCCACTTTTTTGACCGCGTCTTCAACCACCGTGCCACACAAGAACTCGGGGCTCATCCCGGCCCACAGCTCGGCCGGTACTGGTCAAACATCTTGCCCCAGCTCCAGGTGTTCCGCTCCGGAGAAAGATAGCGATCGACGCATGGACTGGCCTCCGACCTGCTTCAAGCAGTCCAGGAACCCGGGCTCGAACTCAACCATATGCCTGTATCCTCTTCTTTCCCGCACGTTACCCGCCGGCCAGGGCAAGCGGGGCAGGGGGGATGGGGACACCCTTGCTCTTCGCCTCCCCGTGCAGCATACTCTACCGGCTGGCCCTGCCAACGCTCGTGACACCTGCCACAGCCCGGCTCCGCCTCCTGAAAGGAGTTTTTGGATGGATATGTCCCCTCAGTTCTCGAAGATTCTTGGCTGCCTTAGCGTCCTTGGTCTGGTCTTGCTGTCCGCGGCTGAGTCGCCGGCGATTATCAATCTGCGCGACGACTTGGAGCTCGAAGGCTTTATACAGAGCCAGTTTGTGCTGCGTACTCCCCAGTACCAGGACGCCACCCTCGTCGTCCAGCGCAACACCGTGCAGTTAGAAAATACCTGGAACTTTGTCCAAAACAGCCGGACCTCGCTCGGCGAGCTGTCAACCGGATTCATTGAAGAGGCGACTTTCAAGCTCATCTACCGCTTTGCCTACGATTCGACCTATGACCTCTCCGACTCGCGGCGCGACCACTTCAGCAAAGGCCGCCGCTCTCGCCTGAAATACGAGAACTGGATCCGGGAAGCTTACGTGGACCTGGCCATCCCGCCCATCACCCTGCGCATCGGTCGTCAGCAGGTCATCTGGGGCGAAACCGACACCTTCCGGGCGCTCGATGTCATTAACCCGCTCGATACCTCCTGGCACTGGAGCCGCGAGCCCTGGGAAGATATCCGCTTCCCGCTGTTTATGACCCGCGCCATCTACGACATTGGCAAGTTCGGGCCGTTTGAGGAGTCGTTTATCGAGGGCATCTGGATCCCCGGCGATTTCAAGCCCAACCGCGGCTGCGGCAACCCCTATCGGCCGTGGTGTTTTTACGGCTCGCGCCGGCGGGGGCCGGTCAATACGGCTATTCTGGACGGCGGGGTGGTTGACCTGGTCACCGAGACACGGAATAAAAAACCTGACTGGCAGCTGAAAAACAGCGAAATCGGCCTGCGCTTCAAGGCCGTCTACGGGCTGGTTGACTTTGGCCTGCACTACTTCTGGACCCTGTCCGACTCGACCGGGGTCAAGGTCCGCAACGACCGTACCGGTCCTGTCACCGACGATGTCCTGACGGTCCCGGTTGACCTGGTCAACCCGCGCAGCCACGTCATTGGCGTGTCGGCCAACTATTCCGAAGAAGTCTATACCCAGGCCGTCTACCGGATCGAAGCCACCTATACCACCGGCATCCCGATGACGCTCGACACGCGCGACCCGCGCGGCGTCCCGCGGCGGCTGGACAAGGACAACAACGGCTACAAGACCACCGAGGAAACCCTGCTGATGCTGGCCTTTGACCGGCCAACCTGGATTCGACCGCTGAACAACATGCGGACCTTTTTCATCAGCGGTCAGGTGTTCTGGCAGCACTACACCGACTACAACCGCTTTTTCCGGGGCGTGCCGTCGGCCCACCGGGCGATCGATCCCGGCTCGGGCGACATCATCCCTGGCCGGTACATCAGCGTCAACACCGACCGCATCTTTGAAGACCGGATGGTCGCCACCCTGTCGGCCTCAACCATCTACGGCCCTGGAGGCTTGGTCCAGCCGCTGGTCGCGGTGGCCTATAATCCCCTGTGGACGACCTTCTATAACCGAGTGCAGGTTGAGTACCTGTATTCCAACCATCTGGTCTTTCGTCTGACCCACGACATTTACTGGGGCAAGTCCACCGAAGAGCCGTGGTTTATCGGCGGCCGGTTTGGCGGCGGGTATAATAATCGGAACGAGACGGTGTTTACCGCCATCTTTCAGTTTTGAGGGGAAGCCCGGATGTCCATCGGTGTTGTTTGAGCCCGTCGCGGGCTGGCTGTCGCCCTCGGCCTCGGGCTGGGCCTGCCGGCCTGCCAGCCGCCGGTTGAGCCACAGGTCTATACAGTGCGCGGTGTGGTCAAACACCTGACGCCGGAGCAGAATCGGGTCACGATCGCTCATCAGGAAATCCCCGGCTTTATGCCAGCTATGACGATGGAGTGCGAGGTCAGAGACCCCGCTGTCCTGAGCGGCCTCAGCCCTGAGGACACGGTCCGCTTCAGCCTGGAACACCGCTCCAGCAGCCTGTCCCTGCCTGCCGTCAAGCGTCTGGCCGACGCCGCGGCCCACCGAGCGGCCAGACACCGGCCTGTGGAGCGGGCCGCCCCGGACCGGCCCGGACGAGGGGCATGCAGCGCAGCAGTCGGGTGCCTTCACCCCGTTTCCTGCCCCGGATTTCCGCTGACCGACCAGGACGACCAACCGTTTGGTCTGTCGAGCCTGCGCGGCAAAGTCGTCCTGCCGGACTTCATCTTTACCCATTGTCCCGGCTGAGATACCCTGATGGTGGCCACCGCATACGGTGCCGGGTATCGGGGTGGCTCGGACGGCATTCTCGATCATCGCCTGCTGACCTGTGTGATTGACCGGGATGGTCTGGTGGTGCAGATGTTTGAGGGCGCTCAGCACAGCGTGGATGAGCTGCTGGCCGCGCTGGAGCCACTTCTGGTCTCAGCGCGGCCGCCTCAGCCGTCGTCAAAACTGATAGCCTCGGCGTCGTCAAGCACGTTGAGCAGGTAGGCTTTGAGCTTCTTTTTGAGCTGTCCCTCAAGCTGCCGCACGCGCTCGCGGCTCAGCCCATACCGGTCGGCAATGTCCTGAAGGGTGTGCGGCCGGTCGGCCATCAGCCGTTGCTCAAAAATGGTCCTGTCGCGTCCCGACAGCTGCTCGGCAAAGGCGGCGATGTGGTCGCGTATCAGCCGCTGGTCATGGGCGGTTTCCACTTGGCGCTCGGGTGAAGCTGAGGGGTCGGCAACCATGTCTTCCAGCGAGGCACCCTGGTCTTCCAGCGAGGCACCCTGTTGCGCGCCGTGAAGCGGCAGGCTGAGCGAGGTGTCCGGGGCGGCCAGGCGTTGCTCCATCTCGACGACATCGTCTTCTGAAACATCGAGGCGCTGGGCGATCAGCCTGGTGCTGGGCACAAAGCCCTGGGCTTCCAGCCGTTCCTTTTCACGCCGCAGGTTGTAGAAGAGTTTGCGCTGGGCGCGGGTGGTGGCGATCCTGACCAGGCGAAAGTTCTGGAGCAGGAAGCGCAACATATAGGCCCGGACCCACCACACCGCATAGGACGGGAAGCGCACCCCGCGGTACGGGTCAAACTTCTGGACCGCTTCCATCAGACCAAGATTGCCCTCTTGAATCAGCTCCAGCAGTTGTTCGTTGGCGTGCTGGTACTCCCGGGCCAGCTTGACCACCAGCCGCAGATTGCCGGTCACCAGGCGGTAGGCGGCCCGCAGGTCGCCGTACTCTTTGTACTCAACGGCCAGGTCGTGCTCTTCTTCAGGGCTCAGCAGCGGGTAGCGCCCAATAGCCGCAAAATAGCGCTGGAGCGGGTCGTACAGGACAAGGTCTTGACCCGAGTCGTCCGCCGGCTCCGGGACAGGCTCAAGGATGACCGGGGGGGTACACTCCTCGGCCGCAGCCGGCGAGCCGTGGTCTTGTTTTTCGCCCATTTTTCTGGCTTCCCCTCTGAACGGCGTGTATTCAAGCCGGGCGGGCTTCACGGTCTGCTGAAAAGTTAGCGGTTTGTGTACGACAACAATGTGGCCGGGCCGGCCGAGGGCTGAGCGCCGCTCTGGGGGGCTGGTCAAGCCGCGGCGACATGGCCCCGCTAGCCGGCGTCCAGGGCTGCCGTGATACGCCGCGTGACCTCTTCAGGCGCGGCATTCCCGTCAACGCGCCTGACAAGGCCCTGTTCTTCATAGAAAGGGATGATCGGGGCGGTTTCTGAGTGGTATTTCTCAAGCCGGGCGGCACACGCTTGGGCCGTGTCGTCTTTGCGCTGAATGACCCGGTCGGCAATGCCTGGCGGTGGTGGTCGGAAGCTCAGGTGATAAATCTCGCCCGTCCCGGGGTCTGAGCGACGGCCGGTAATCCGCTCCACGATCAGGGCATCAGGAACCTCGATCAGCACAACGGCGTCAAGGCGGACGCCGGCGTTTTTGAGGTTGACGTTGAGCGCTTCGGCCTGGGGCCGGGTGCGCGGAAAGCCGTCAAGCATAAAACCCCTGGCGCAGTCCGGCTTGGCAATCCGTTCGATAATCATGGCTATCACCAGATCATCCGGAACAAGCTGGCCGGCTTTCATATACCGTCGGCCTGTTGGCCGAGCCGCGTCCCCTCGGCAACCGTGGCCCGCAGCATATCGCCGCTGGAAATATGGGTAATCTGAAATGTATCGACCAAGAAGGCCGCCTGGGTTCCTTTGCCCGCCCCCGGTGGGCCAACCAGAATCATACGCATATCCGCATACCTCCCGGGGGCCGACTGTGCCATGCCGGGCGCGCGTTTTCAATTGGGACCGGTCGCCCGTCGTCGCTTGAGCCAGGCGGCCGCGGCCAGGCGTGTCCAGGTCAGCCAGGTTTCACGCAGCACTTTCAGGCACGGCCTCAGCGTTGCGCGGAGTGTGTGGCCACGCAGTGCGTGGCAGTGTATAGCGTCGGGGACGGTTTCAAACGATTGGCTGCGGACGGCGAAAGCGGCGGCCACCAGAAACAGGACCGAATACGGTCCCCAGCCGGCCAGACCGGGCGGAACATGGGCACCGTAACCGAGCGAGGCAAACATGTCGCTCAGCAGGATTGAACCGATACCGAGGCCGCAGCTGACCAGGATGGTCAGGGCCGGGCCGGGAAACGGCGGGCCGCTGAGGGCGAAGAAGAGGGCGACCGCCGGCAGGAACACACACGCCAGCGGGGCGGCAAGCTTCATGTGCCAGGCCACCCGATAGGCCGTGGCATCGTAGCCGTCGGCTTCGGTGTGGCGAATCGTTCGGGACAATTGCCGGGCGTTGAGGTGCATGGTGTCAACCTGGGTGTGAGGCTCGGTTCCGAGTTGGATGTGAGGGGGGGCGGGCAGGACTTCAAACGAGTCGTCACGAATGGCCAGGCGGATGGGATCGGTCAAGACCCATACGCCGTCGCCGATGTGGCGGGCTGAGCGGGCGTCGGTGCGGCTGGTCGGCAGGCCGCTGTCGTCAAGTTCATAGATCGAGATGTCGCGGGCTTGTCTGTTGACCGTATCGAGCTGGCGGGTGTGGTACAGCTTGCCGTGCTGATGCCAGAGAGCCAGTGGCTGGAGGCGGGTCTGGTTCGCCGCCGACTTGATCTCGGTGATTTTGAGCCAATCGGCCCAGGCGTTGGTGCGGGGGACAATCGCTTCGTTCAGGACCAGGTAGGCCGGAGCCACCAGACCGGCAATGAGCAGGATTGGGCTCAGGGCGTGGAGCACCGATACGCCGCAGGCCCGCATCCCGATCACCTCTCTGTTGACCGACAGCACCCCCACGGTCAGGGCGGTGGCCAGCAACAGTGACATGGGAACCATACGCGAGGCCAGGAGCGGAGAGCGGGCACAGTAGAAACGGACGATCTCGCCAAACCCGGCCTGGTGGCGGGCAAACCACTGGAGTCGTTCCAGCATGTCAACCAGAACATACCCGGTGAACAGAAAGCCAAACGATACCAGCAGCATAGAGCCGTATGAACGGACCACATAGCGCGGCAGGATATGGTCTTTCAGACCGCCGAGCGCAGGAGGGTGCAGCAATTGACTGGCAGGGTGGCCGATGGGGTGACTCCAGTGCGGCCAGCCGTTGTGGACCGACACCAGGACAAAGGCAATCCCGCCGACCAGCATATTGGGAAGCCAGACCCCCACTGGGGGAGGAAGTCCAGCCTGGATCAGGCCGTTGCCGAGCTGGATCAAGCCGTAGTACACGGCGGCAATCAGCAGCCCGCACAGCCCGCCGGCCGCGCGTGAAAAGGTCCGACCGAGCAGGACGAGGGGGGTAGCCAGCAGGCCGAACACCAGGCTGGCGACAGGGGTGGCCAGGCGACGGTGGAACTCGGTCTGAGCCAGCCGCACAGAATACTCATCTCCGGGCTGGCTGTCCGGCGGCCAGCCGCGCAGGGCCACATCCTGGAAGGCCAGGTGTTCTGTGCGTCGTTCATCGCCAGCCGCTACAGGGGACGGCGGGGTATAGTGGAGCGAGGTCCACAGGGTGTCAAAACGGGTGCTGTTGCCGCTGCCGCGAATCGGAGACAGGCTCACGCCCTTATGCAGCGTCAGGTGCGCCTCGCCGTTGCCGTTGGACCGCACCTCACCGTGCTGGGCAAAAATCGTCTGTCCGTCCAGAACGCTCGTGCCTGAGCCGTGTGGGGTCCACAGCAGGACGCCGCCCAGCCGGTCGCCGCCGCTTGAGACCTCACGCGCCAGAATACGGGTGTTGCCCAAGGTCTGTGTCTCCCCGGCCCGCAGCAGGCCGGCCGGATTGTCCTGCGCGACGCGGGTTTGCAGGCTGTCCAGACCGCGCCTGGCCCAGGGCGAGACGCTGAGGGTGAGGAGCAGGCCAAGGGCGGTCACGGCCGCACAAAATGTCAACACTGGCCCAAGGCACTGGCCTTGAGACACGCCCGAGGCGTGCAGGGCCAGGGTTTCCAGGTCGGTTTTGAGGCGGCCGAGTCCGACAAGCAGGCCGACGAGGCAGGCAAAAGACAGGGTTGTCGATGCCAGCGCAAGCAGCTTGAAGCCGATCAGCCGAAGAATCGCCCCAAGTCCAAAGCCACGGTTGATGATTAAATCAGAGAACCCGAACAGCTCGGCGGCCAGCAGCAGGACGGTCAAACCGCCAAAGGCGATCAGGGTGGGGCGGAGCAGCTCTCGCACAATATACCAGTGCAGCGTCTGCCCCACAGTCCACGCACGATAGCGTTGATGACCGCTCTCCAGACAGGCAGAGAGAGCGTTGATGAGCGATTCCCATCGCCGGCAGAGCTCAACGACAGCTTTGGAAGAGACCGACAGGAGCGTACTCCAGTCCATGCGGCTTGATTTGCCCACTGTTTTCACCTATACCGGGCAGACGGCTTGGAGAATAGCCCCGTCGCATCCGGCGCTTTGGGGTGGGTGAGGATTGAAAAAACATACATGCGTAATGGAGCGGGCAGGAATGGGGGGGCGGCAGACTTGTATACCCGGCTGCCGCGGAAGGCAATCATACTCAGTGCCGGTCAGGCCCGGCGGCTGCTGCCGCTGACCGAGCGTGTGCCAAAATGCCTGCTGCCGATAGATGACGAGCTCACCATCCTGGAACTCCAGCTTGAGGCGCTGGCCGAGTGCGGCGTGGAGCAGGTCATTGTGATGGTCGGCTTTGGGGCCGAGCAGGTTGAGGCCCTGCTGGCTATGCGTCGGCCCGCCGGGCTGGACATCCAGACCCGGTATAATCCGTTTTTTGAGGCCTCGAACAATCTGGCCACCTGCTGGCTGGCCGGGCCGGAGATGACCGAAGATTTTGTGCTGCTCAACGGCGATACGCTGTTTGAAGCGCAGGTCTTAGCGCGTGTACTGCGCGCGCCGTCTGCTCCGGTGACCCTGGCCGTTGACCGCAAAGCCAAGTACGACGACGACGATATGAAGGTCAGCCTGAACGGCGAGGGACGGCTGTTTGCAGTCGGTAAGACCCTGGCCGCGGAGGAGACCGACGGCGAGTCAATCGGGCTGGTAGTCTTTCGCGACTCGGGGGTAGACGCCTTTCGGGCCGCCCTGAATCGAACGATCCGCCACAAGGCCGCCCTGCAACGCTGGTATTTGTCGGTGATTGACACCCTGGCCAAATCCGGCCTGGTAGAAACCAGCAGCATTGCAGGCCTGTGGTGGGCTGAGGTTGATACCCTTGACGACCTGATTCAGGCTCGCTCAGCGTTCGCCGGGCGGCGGGTCAGGGTGGACCGGCTGCCAGCATTATCAGCCCTGGAGCAGGACTAGCCGGCGGGGCTTGCATCTTCCAGCAGAACGGAAAGGTAGTGCTCTGCCGCACGGTCAACCGAGAACTGCCCCGCCCGGCGGCGTAAACGCGCCCGAGGCGGCGAATTGTCCAGCGTTGCCAGAATGGCTTGGGCCAAGGCCGTATCATCCCCGACCGGCACCAGCGAGCCATAGACACCCTGTTCAAGGATTTCGGCCGGGCCGCTCGGACAATCCGTACTTACCACCGGGCAGCCGCAGGCCAGGGCCTCAATCAGCACAGTCGGCAGACCTTCCCAAGCCGAAGACAGGGCAAACACCGCGGCGCGGCCGAGATAGGCGAAAGGATTGGCCACAAAGCCGGGCAGGGCGAGAGCGTCAGCGACCTTGAGTTGACCGGCCAGGGACAGCAGGGCTTCACGCTCAGGTCCGTCGCCCAAAATGAGCAATCGAGCCGGCCGGGCCGCCCGAACGCGGGCAAAAGCCCGGAGCAGACCCTCAAAATTTTTCTGAGGCTTGAGCTTGCCAATGCCAAGGATGACCGGCGGAGTTCCCGGAGCAAACCAGGGGTGCTCAAGCGGGGCTTGGGCCAGGCTCACTATATCCGACCGGAATACCGGGTTGTAGATGGTGGTGATGCGAGAGCGCGGGAGCTGTAGTGTATGGGCCAGGTCAGCGGCCACCCCGTCCGATACGGCGACAATCCGGTCGGCCTCGGGATACACGCGGCGGGCCAGCCGAGGAAAGCGCATGTCCGCGGCTTTGTCGGCCTGAGCCGTGGCCACCGACAGATGATTATGGACGCTGATAACCGTGCGGGTTGACGCCGCGCTCAGCCGCCGGGCCAGCACGGCCGCGATATTGGGGTAGCTGAGGGCGGATAAAAGCGCTGCCGGCCGCCGGTGGTTCAGGTAGGCTGCCAGACCCGGTACAGCACCCAGAATCCAGGGCGCTCTGCGACGCAGCAGGCTTGCGGCCAGGGTCCCGGCGATATGCGGCCTTTTCAGCACCGCCGGCAGCAGTTGGCCGGCAGAGCGAACCTTGAGGTCAATGGTCGTGACCGTACCGGGAATTGCATCCAGGAAATGGCCCTCCCGGCGGCCCATCACCAGATCGACCCGATGGCCTCGGTCGGCCAGAGCTGTGGCCAAGTTGAGCATGACCCGCTCTGCGCCACCGCCACCGCCAAACGAGCGAACAAACAGGCCGATATGCCGGCCGCTTGTAGGGCTGGCGGGGCTTGCGGTATAGTTGGCCGCTGCCGTAGCCATGCTTCCCCGCTTCCCCTATGTCGTCCCGACGCTTGACACCTGAGACACTCAGCTTTCGCCTCATGCGGCGGCTACGCTATCTGGTATCGCGCCTGCCTGGCAACCGCCTTCAGAACTCGCAGCGCACCTCTTTCCCAACACTGAACGGACGACGTTTCAAACGGGTCATTCTGCGCGACACTGCCCTGGCGGCCGAACTCGAACACAATCTTGAGGCTTTTCACGCCAGCCCCCATTTTCCACCCCTGGCCATCCGCTATGAACACGAACTATGGCTGGACTATGTTGAGGGCGGCCCGATTGTTCGGCTTGACCCGCCCACAGTCGAAAAAATAGCCGAATTCTACGCCGCGACCTACAGCCACTCCCCCCGCGCTGTGGACATAGGGGACACGCCGTTTGTGTTCCGACTCCAGGGCGACCTGCGCTTCCTCAACAGGGTTGGGGTTGTGTCCGACGCTGCCTGGCGTGAGCTCAGGGCTGCCGCGCCGCGACTGGCCCCAAGCCGGGTCTGGGTCGGGTTTGACTACACGGATGCGGTGCTCAAGAATTTTATTGTCACCGACAAAGACGGCCTGGTGTGCGGCATTGATGCCGAGAGTCTGCGCAAAGAGCAGCTCATTGGAACCGGGGTGGCCAACGCCCTGGCGCGTTGGCTGGAGCCGGTTCAGGAGCAGTTTTTCGGGCACCTGATGCGGGCCGGGGTCCCTGACTTCCGGCCCTATCTGCCCTTTGTTGAGCTGTGCTGCAGAGCTGCCTGGACCAAGCTGTATTTTTTTGAAAAGAAGTGGAAGCGCATAGACCCCGGGGCCTTTGAGCGCTTTCGGGCGTCCTGACTCCCGCCTGGTCGCAGCCCTTGGCCGGTCCGCCAAACAGCCGGCGTATGCGGTCACGCGCTGAAGGGCGGTTAATGACGACAAGAAAGACTTTCCGCAACTGACCTTCTGGACATTCCAGCCGGCGCATGCCGTGCCACGAGTTTTTTTTGCGCTGAAACAACAGGCTGCGATTGCCCAAGGCTTGGCAGGCGATGCGCCGATCAAAATCCTCAAACTGCGGGGCTGAGTTGCGCTCAAAACGCCCGCGGTCGTCCAGGATGAGGGTTTCTCCTCCCCAGGCCGGGTTCCAGCTCGCGTTGAAATAAAAAATATGCGAGCCGAGTTTGTGCTTGGCGTCACAGTGGGGAGAGACGGAGCAGCCCCGGGGCGTGTAGTGCCAGTGAAAGCGCAGCTCGACAGACCGCATCCCAAACATGCGGCAGACAAACCGCCGATAGGCGCTGCCGGCCAACTCGTCAATAAATGCCCGCCAGGCCGGGGCGAGTTGGAGGCTCGGGCGATACTCCAGCCCATAGCGGTCATGACTCAGCTGCCCGTGGGCGCGTTTGACCCCGAACAGCGGGGTGAAGTGCGACACCTCGGGCAGGCTGTCCAGCAGGCGCTGATAGCCATCCGGGGTGAGCAGCCCGGCTGGATTGATCCACGGGTAGGGGGTCTGAGCCTGAAACGCTCGCGGGTCAAGGGCGCGGAGCCGGTCACAATCAAGATAGGGCATGGCGCGGCCTAGGCTGAGGGGTTGGGCAGCACAGAGCCAAAAGTCGACTGTGCCCAGCGTTGCAGCTTGGGTGAGCGTCTGAGGTAAAAGTGGCGGAGCGGTTTGCCGGTGGGGTCAAATTCGTAAATAAGCGGCTCTCCGGTCAGGGGTCTTTTGATTTTCGGAATCGTAGCCTGTGGCACACCGTCAAGATAGGTGACGAGCGCGCGCAGGCTGTTGCCGTGGGCGATGACCAAGACGCGTTGGCCGGCCGTGAGGCGCGGTACAATGGCGGCCTGCCAGTACGAGAGTACCCGGGCCCGGACATCTTTGATGCTCTCGGCGCATGGCAGCTCGGCCGCGGCCAGCCCCCGGTAGCGCGGGTCATGGCCGGGGAAACGGCGGTCCTTGGGGGCGAGCGGCGGTGGGCAGCTATCAAAATACTGCTGCCAGACCGTGACCTGCCGGGGACTATACCGCTCGGCCACGTCGGCGCGGCTGAGACCTTCCAGCGCTCCGTAATGCCGTTCGTTCAAGCGCCAACTGGTATGAACCGGCAGCCGGGACTGGCCGAGGGTGTGGAGAACAATGTCCAGGGTGTTCCGGGCGCGCTGGAGGACCGAGGTAAAGCACACGTCAAAGCGATAGCCGGCCTGCTTGAGCAGTCTGCCCGCGGTTTCGGCTTCGGTATGGCCGGCAGGGCTGAGCGCAACATCGGCCCAGCCCGTAAAACGCCGCTGATGATTCCACACACTCTGGCCGTGCCGGAGAAACACAAGCGGCAGGGTCATGGCATTCGTACAAGGGGAACGCTGAGCGCTTCCTGGATGATTGGTCATCATCCTTCCCTTTTCAAGAGGTGGCGGACCTGACGGGCGACCGTGTCAAACTCTTGCAGGCGTGGGCGGGGAGCCAGGCTCAGCGACTCACCAAAGAAGTCGGCAAAGCCGTGTTGAACGAGGGCCTGATGGAGTGCGTTCAGGTCCCGCCGGGGCTGAATTGTGCCGCGTTCGATGAGTCTGCCACACACATAGGCCAGCCCACGCTGGGGACGAACCGTGCCGCGTGTATTCCGCCGGGGCTGTTGGGCGCGCCTGACCAGCCAGTCTTTGAGCCGCGCGCCGAGCGGAGTCGGATGTTCGGGCAGCGGGTAGATGTACAGCGGTTTGTCGGTTGCCGCGGCTTCGGCCAACATTGATTCGCTCTCACCGGTGACAATCAACACATCGGCCAGGCTCACATAGGCCAGATAGGGGTTGTCGGCTGTCCGGTGTCCGGCCTGCCACATGTGCATGTGCCAGACAGGACCGAGGGCCTGTTGCAGGGCGCGGCCGGCTTGGGCTCCGGTCCGCCGGCTTGTGGTGACAAAAAGACTCGCACTGAGGTCGTGGGCCAATGTGCGGACCGCCTGGCCCATCTGGTGGGCCGTGTCTGGATCAAAACGATAGCGGGCAGTCGCCCCGCCAACTAACACGGCAATGCGGGGGGGTGGTGCGGGCTCAAGGAGATCCCGCCACTCGGCCGCGGCTGTCGCCAAGCGCTGTTGGGTGACGAGGGTCAGGGGGGCGATCGTTTCAATCCGTCGGGGGTGAGGCGGCTGACGAAAGTGCCCACAGCCGACCACAATGTCTGAGCGACTGGTGGGGTGGCCACTTTTGCGGCCGAGGAGGACCAGCCGTGTCCTGCCCTGGCTGTGGTCCCGAATCCATCGCGCTACGCGCGCCGGCCGCCAGCCAGCGGCAATCACGATATCCGGCCACGGGGCGGCCAGTTGGGCTGAGCGGCTCCGGGCCAGACCGATACGGGTTGCGCCGCGCACCCCAAACAGGCGCTTATGGGTCGTGGCCAGCCTGGTGAAAGCGAGCCTTTTCTCCTCATACGGCCAGCCGAGCGCGTCGGCCAGGCCGATCGCCTGGGTGGTGTGGCCGGGTTTGTCGGCCGTCAGCACCCAGACTGAGGAAGGATCGCCACGGGCGGGGGAGGGGGGTGGTGAAAGCGAGCCTTGAGCGCTTTGTGTATGTGGCACGCCGCTGAGGTGGTAGCCGGCCCGGTCTGCCGCCCGTTCAAGGTCAAACCAGACATGGGCAACCGGGTTGCGCTGGTAGGCGTAGCGTTCGGGAAAAGGCTGCCAGGGCTGGGCGTGGATGGTGGTGTAGTGCAAGACCTTGGAGTGACCCGGCCGGTATTCTTCGTCCCGAGCGTTCCAGGCCGGGTCAAGCGGTCCCCACACGGCTGTGGCTCTGGCCTCCAACGTCTTGCGGCGTTCGCGCCGGGCTGCATGGAGCGGCCAGACTCCAGCCATCCGGCTACAGTCCATCAGCATGACCGAGGTGTCACGGTCTGCAATCGACACAAAGCCGTGCGACCCCAGATCGGTATCAAACAGCTCGCCCGGGTCGGCCAGATAAACCTGGTCCACATCGTTGTAAATCGCCCGCTGAATGCCCAGGCCGCGGGCGAAGTGTGGAATGGCAAAACGATAATTGGTAAAGCCGGTCAGCCAGCCCCGACGATCAAAGCCGGCCAGGTTTTTCATCGGATAAATTGTATACATCCGGCCCGGGTCGCGGACCTGTTCTATTGACCACACAAAAACGCGCTCGGCCCGATAGTGGGCCGCTTCGGTGCCGACAAAAAGAGACACTGGAGGCTTGCCGGCGGGACTCACCCCTGGGCGTACTCCCAGCGTAATCGGTTCAGGGGGAGGTGGAGTGGAGCGGTTGACCGACGCCGGAAAAAGTCGTGCCAGGGTCCACAGTGTGTGGGTCAGCTTCATCTGTGGTCGGTGTCAGGCTTCCACCCCGAGCGGCAGCAGACCAGGGCGTTTCAGACCCTGCCGCAGCCGCTCCAGCCTGCCTCCTGTCAGGGAATAGACCATGTCCGCGGCCTCTAAGAGCGCGGGCTGGTGCGAGATGGCCAGAACCGTCATGTGGCCTCGCAGGTGGTGCACGGTGGCACAGATGACCGCTTCGCTGTCCGGGTCAAGAGCGGTGGTGGCTTCATCCAAAATGAGCAACTGGGGCTGATGGACAAGCGCCCGGGCAATGGCGATGCGCTGGCGTTGACCGCCGGACAGGCGGCTGCCCCGCTCCCCGACCGGGGTGTCTATGCCCTCGGCTAAGCGGCTGACAAAATCCCAGGCTCCGGCTGCCCGCAGAGCGGCTTCGGCCTCAGAGCGGGTCAGGCTCGGGTCGCCGAGCGTCACGTTGGTCAACACGCTGTCGTGCAGCAGCAGACCCTCTTGGGGGACATACCCGACAGCCCGGCGCCAGGCGTGAAGATTGACCCGGTCGAGTTGGAGATCGTCGATCCAGATCACGCCCGACTGAGGACGGACCAGACCGACGATGAGATCGACCGTCGAGGTTTTGCCGGCCCCGGACGGCCCGACCAGCGTTGTCAGCCGCCCTGCCGGAATAGAAAAAGACACCTGGTCAAGAATCAGCCGGTCGCCGTAGGCGAGGCTGACCCGCTCAAAGCGAAGCGCCCGGCTGAGCCGTGGGGACAGGGTGTCTTGTGGCTCTGGCCGGGCAATTTCGCATTCCGTCCGGGCCTGGTCTATTCTTTCGCGCAGCGACCAATAGGCGCTCTCCCGGGCGGCCAACTGTTGATACTGGCGCTGGCCTTTACTGAGGCTTCTGAGGGTCCGTTCAAAAAGCACCGCCAGGACGCCCAGCCTGTCCAGAGACAAGGCCCAGCCGCTCAGGGCGAGATAGAGTCCGGCGGTCAGCACCGCTACGATCAGCGGCTCTTGCAGGGCACGCAGCACTTCTCGACTCAGCACCTCCCGCCGCAGGGCCTTGTTCAGACGGCGGGTCTCTTTTTCCAGGACAGGGCCGAGGAGGGTCTCCCGGGCCATGGCCTTGAGCGGTTTGACTGCGGACAAGGCGTCGGTCAAACGTCCCAGCAGGGTCTTCAAGAGGCGGGTCTGGCGTGCCCCGGCCCGCCGTGACATGCGGACCAGACGGCTGAGAACACCGATAATCACCAGCCCCAGGCCGGCTGCCCCCAGCGTAACCGGCCACGACACGGCAAACGCCAGGGCCGTATACAGCGCGGTTTGAATGCCGAGCAGGACAATCATGGTTCCGGCCAGATAGGCCCCCCGCGGCCCGGTCTGCTTCGGTGGCAAAGGCGTTGGTGAAACTCCCCACCGGATGGCGGACGTGGTGCCCCCAGCCGGCGGCCAGCAGCGAGCGCAGCAGGGACAGGCGCAGGTCGGTAGCGATATGGGCGACGGTATAGCCGACCTGTCGCTGAGCGAGCAGGACAAAGACGGTTTTGAGAACCATCCCGCCGAGCATGACCAGGCACAGCGTACCGACCTGGGGGTGCAGACCAAAGACCGCCAGCCCATTGCTTACATGCTGTTCAAGCCAGGAGGGCGGCTCACTGGTCTGGGCGGCGGTCTGACCCTTGACCGCCATGCTCAGCAGCGGCAGCAGACTGGAAAAGCCGATCCCCTCAAAGACGGCAGAAACGAGCAGACAGCCGAGAACAACCGCACTGTGGTACGGATAGGCCCGGGCAAAGACAAGCAAGAGGCGCATAGTGGTATCTCAGCGGGTTGCGACCGCGCGCTGAGCCTTCCAGAAGCGGATCAGCCGGTCGGTGTGGAAGAGGAACGAGACTACTTGCCAGGCCACAATCAGATAAAAAACGGGAACTGGAATGCCGAGCAGCATGCCGACCATGAACAGCGGCAGGTTGATATTCCGGCGCGAGATAAACGTGCGCATGCGCTCGTCCAGCTGGGTATAGCCGTGAATCGAACGGCCGTGCCGCCAGCTGAACACCCCGGCCACAAGACGGTCGAGGATATACACCCCGGTCATCCCCAGCGCGGCCTGAAACACCGTCGAGTCGGGGTTGCCCTGGCTCAGACCCCAGGCCCAGGCCGCATACCACAGCGGCGGGTGGACCATATCCAGGCCATGATCCAGCCAGTTACCCAGACGTGAGGACCGAAAGGTGAGACGCGCCAGCTTGCCGTCGACCGAGTCGAGCACGCTCATGGCATAAGAAAACACAAAGCCGGCGGTCCAGTAGCCAAGGCCGCACAGGGGAACCGCGGCAAGGGTGAAAACAATACTCACCAGGGTGACACTATTCGGGTGGACCCGCCAACGGGCCAGGGGACGGACCAGCAGCCACACCAGGGGTGGATAGACGTATTTGGTAAAAAAATCGGTTGAGCCTTTGTAGTTTGAGCAGAACAGAAAGCGCTCGGCCGCGTCTCGACTGTGCGGGTCGGTGATACCAAAGAGGTAAACCGGCAGGTCGCGGCGGAGCTTGGGAATATACGATGGGATATCGGTCAGGGACAGCTCTGGGAGCCTGGCCGGTGTCATGTGCTGCTGGACCAGAGCTGGCAGTTGGGCCGTGGGCATCGGCTCGGTCAGGGCGTTATGTTCGAGCCGGAGCAGGGCAGTGTGCGCCTCTCCCTCGCCGCCCTGCGCCGCGTATGAGCCCGGACGGCACGCCACATATTGCAGTAAGCGGATATCAATAACAGCCCGCCCCTCGGTCGCGATGAGCGCTTCGCCGTTTGCCCTGCTGACGGCCGCGGCAAGTTGGTCCTGAACCGGGCCGCCGGTCCGCTCCCAGCGGAGTGGCAGATGCTCAAGCCGGGGCAGGGGAGCGGTGTCTTGGGGCACGGCGATACACACCTCGGTCGGGCTCAGCCTGGCCTCTCTGAGGGCCTGGAGCTGGCGTTCGAGGAGGCTCATGCCAAACACGCAGAGCTGACTGCGCGGGTCTGTAGCGTCAATCCAAATGCGCACGGCCTATCCCTGGGCTTCTCTCAGTGCGCCCCGTAGCCTATGGGGCGGTCAATCCAGCGTCAAGCCGGGACAGGGGCAGAAGGCGGGCCTTGACCTGAACACTGCGGAAGAGCTCGGCGACATCTTCCCACACGGGACTGGTTGAATCTGGACGGACGATTACAATAGCCATATGTCTGATCAGGTGTCCGCACAGGAAGCGCCTCGGGCAGACCTGACCGTTCTGGTGCTGGCCGGCCGCCGGGGGCCGAGCGAGCCGCTGGCGCAGGCCGCGGGCTGGAGCCATAAGGCGCTCATACCGATCCGGGGCATTCCTATGCTGTCGCGGGTGCTGCGCAGCCTGGGGCCTCTCAGCGGGGTGCGGCGGTTTGTGGTCAGCACCGATGAGCCGAGCCGTCTGGACGCTGTTGCCGAGCTTCACACGCTGGCCGAGGCCGGCGTGCTCCAGTTTGCGCCCGTGGGCGATTCGCCCAGCGCCAGCGCTCTTGACTATCTCAGGCAATCGGCCGCCGGAGACCTGGTACTGGTGACCACGGCCGACCATCCGCTGTTGACGACGGACATGCTCGAATACTTTTGTCAGGCGGCGCGGACGAGCGATGCTGACGTGATTGTTGGGGTGATGGCCGAGTCGCTTTTTCGGGCCTCCTATCCCGCTTCACAGCGCAGCTTTATGCCCCTCCGGGGCGAGCGATTTTGTGGTACAAACCTTTTTGCCCTGCGCGCCGGTGCCGGCGCTGAGGCGGCGGCAGCGTTCTGGCACCGCAGCGGCCGGTTCCGTAAGCGTCCGTGGCGCTTGCTGAGCACCTTTGGGCTGTTCACCTTCGTGCTGCTGGCCTTGGGCAGACTCGATGCCGAAGCCGCCCGACAACGGGCCGAGCGGGTCATTGGGGCGCGCATCGCGGTAGTCCAGATGCCGTTTGCCGAGTGCGCGATTGATGTCGATAGTCCGGCTGACCTGGCCCTGGTAAACCGGATTATTGAGCAGCGGGAAGCCGTGCGCTGATCCAGACGAGAACGACGATGAGACGGATAGGCGTATTGCTTGTGACGAGTCTGGCAGTGTCCGCCTGTGGCCCTGCCGCCCAGCGCTGGGACGATGTTGAACACTACTTCAAAAAATCTCTGGAGACGCCGCTGACCGCCGCCGAACGGTGTGAGCAGCGGGGCGGGTTTTCGTATGGTGAGCAATGCTATGAGCCGAGCCATGAAGCCTTTGGTGAGCGCGACTGTCGCTTGCGCGGCGGGCTGTATTACCAGGACGAGTGCTTTTTTCCTGAGCGTGACCGGATTGTGATTGACCAGGCGGCCCGGCCGGGCAGAGACCCGCGCTAGCCGGCGGCCCTGTCTGGCCGGGCTCTGGTCTTGCGCTCTTTGCGCCGGGTCCGAAAGCTCAGCCTCAGCGGGGTACCGCTCAGGGCAAAGTGTGAGCGGAGCTGATTTTCAATATAGCGCCCGTAGCCTCTGGGGATGGCCTGGGGGGCGCTGGTGTAGATGGCGATGACCGGCGGCTTGACCGACACCTGGGCGATGTAAAAAAAGCGTGGGGTTCTGCCCCTGTAGGCCGGAGGCGGGTTCTGCCCGGTCCAGGCTTGTAAGAAGCGGTTCAACTGGACGGTCGGGAGTTGCGTAGCGTGAGCGTCGGAGACCTGTTCAAGCAGGGGGAGCAGGCTGGCGGTCCGGCTGCCGGTGAGCGCGGACACAAAGACTATGGGCAGGGGCAGGGTCACGGCAAACTGTCGGCGCAGGCCGTCCTCATAGCGGGCCATGTTTTTGTGGTCGGGCGGGGCCAAATCCCACTTGTTGACGACCAGGGCCAGCGCCCGCCCCCGGTCCCAGGCGTAGTGAATCAGCCGGGCGTCCTGGTCGGTCATGCCTTGCTCGGCGTCTATGACCAGCAGACACACCTCCGCTCGCTCAATGGCTCTGAGGGCGATCAGGACGCTGGCCTGTTCGATCTGTTCATGGATGCGGGGCCGACGCCGCACGCCGGCCGTATCGACCAGTCGAACAGGGCGACCGTGCCATTCAATCAGACTGTCAACAGCATCCCGGGTCGTGCCGGGGCTGGCGTCAACGATTGAGCGTTCAAAGCCGACGAGTCGGTTCAGTAGAGAAGATTTTCCAACGTTGGGACGCCCGATAATGGCCACCGGCAGGGCCGGTGGGGTGTCTGTGGTCTGATGAGGGGGGTCCCGCTCCCAGCCCTCCGTCAGCCCGTCAAGCAGCTCGCTTATGCCCAGACCGTGGGCGGCCGAGATTGGATATAAGGGCGCGATACCCAGCGAGAAAAAATCGCTCACATTGGCCGCCCGTTCTGGACTGTCAAGTTTGTTCACGGCAAACAGGACCGGCGTATCGCTGCGCCGCAACAGGTCTACGGCTTGGCTGTCGGCCGGATTGAGACCTTCATGGCCGTCAAACAGAAAAATGATCGCGTCGGCCTCGGCAATCGCCAGCCGGGTGTGGTGCTGAACGCGCCCGACGATTCCCCTGGTTTCGCTGGGGTCGATCCCGCCGGTATCGACCAGGACAAACGGTCGTCCACGCCACACGGCTCGCACGAAGTTCCGATCCCGCGTCACCCCCGGGCTGGCGTTCACCACGGCTTGCCGATTGTGGCTCAGGCGGTTGAACAGCGTCGATTTTCCGGCGTTTGGTCGCCCAACAATCGCCACGACGCGCAGTTGATCGCGCCCGGCTGGGGTGTCGAGGTCTGGCGACGGGGTGGGTTGCGCACGCGCCATAGGGTGATGTCTTTCAGTCCTGCATTTTACCGCTTTTGTGCAGGATAGCACGAAAACACCCCGACCACACATGCCGGCTGCCGGAAAGACGGCGGGGAGCCGGGAAAGCCCTTTGGCGGTCGGTTTCCGGGCCGGTCCCCTGGCTCGCCGGAAAGACCGGAGCCTGAACGCTGTCGTGGTAGAAGCGACAGGGAGTATCTGACGGTGCAGGGCGTGTAGAGAGCAGGGCGGCTTGCTCCACCCCTGTCGTATTATGTTTCCCTCATCTGATCTGCAAATAAACTCAACATAATGTTGCGGAGCGGACGTAATGGTTCAGCAAGCCTTCCGCAATCCGACCTGCCGGGCTTTGAAGCCTCTTCTCAAGGTCATCCCCTAATCCCATCAATCACAGTTCAGACAGCTTTCATCTGGGGATCATCTCCAACATACGGTTGAGCGGGCGTATCGCCATCACTGGTGTAGTCCCCCTTCATCTGGGGGTCATCTCCAACAGAACAGTCGAGATATCTGCACAAATGCTCGGTGTAGTCCCCCTTCATCTGGGGGTCATCTCCAACCTCTCGTGGAGTCTCCTCCCTGACTTTCTGGGTGTAGTCCCCCTTCATCTGGGGGTCATCTCCAACCTCTCGTGGAGTCTCCTCCCTGACTTTCTGGGTGTAGTCCCCCTTCATCTGGGGGTCATCTCCAACGATATGGCGAAAGATGTCCGTGCGGCAATCGGTGTAGTCCCCCTTCATCTGGGGGTCATCTCCAACGATATGGCGAAAGATGTCCGTGCGGCAATCGGTGTAGTCCCCCTTCATCTGGGGGTCATCTCCAACTCATCGTGCTCTGGAGGCAGCATGGCGCTCGGTGTAGTCCCCCTTCATCTGGGGGTCATCTCCAACTTGCGTCAAATGATGGGATTGGGGCGGTCAGGTGTAGTCCCCCTTCATCTGGGGGTCATCTCCAACCGGAGAGGCTGGCTGTAGCTCGCCGCTCCCGGTGTAGTCCCCCTTCATCTGGGGGTCATCTCCAACGGACTACTGTCGGGAACGCCTGTACCTTGAGGTGTAGTCCCCCTTCATCTGGGGGTCATCTCCAACATGTCGGGCTGCGTATCAGGAGGGACGGCAGGTGTAGTCCCCCTTCATCTGGGGGTCATCTCCAACATGTCGGGCTGCGTATCAGGAGGGACGGCAGGTGTAGTCCCCCTTCATCTGGGGGTCATCTCCAACAATCCTTGGCATCGAGGCGGCCCAACTCAGGTGTAGTCCCCCTTCATCTGGGGGTCATCTCCAACCATCCTTTGTGGACAGGTTCCGCGAGGCGGGGTGTAGTCCCCCTTCATCTGGGGGTCATCTCCAACATTCGGCCGAAGACGCAGCAATAAGTTTTTGGTGTAGTCCCCCTTCATCTGGGGGTCATCTCCAACTCATGAGGGCAGCGCTGAGCTCCATCTACGGGTGTAGTCCCCCTTCATCTGGGGGTCATCTCCAACGCTGGGAACGCCATCAACAACGCCTTTCACGGTGTAGTCCCCCTTCATCTGGGGGTCATCTCCAACACGAGATTTGAGGATGTCACCGGCTCGCTGGGTGTAGTCCCCCTTCATCTGGGGGTCATCTCCAGCATCACCAAAGAACTTACTGAGAACTTCGAGGGTGTAGTCCCCCTTCATCTGGGGGTCATCTCCAGCGAATCGCCAACCCTTCCCCCCTTACCTTACGGTGTAGTCCCCCCTCATCTGGGGGTCATCTCCAGCAGAGAACTCGGTCCACTCGTTGCCGGGTTCGGTGTAGTCCCCCTTCATCTGGGGGTCATCTCCAGCGCGGCCGTATCGCAGGCCTACACGACCCTGGGTGTAGTCCCCCTTCATCTGGGGGTCATCTCCAGCTCACACCGACGGCGCACGAGGCGCGTCAAGGGTGTAGTCCCCCTTCATCTGGGGGTCATCTCCAGCCCAACCGCATCGTGATGCCAGCCAACACCGGGTGTAGTCCCCCTTCATCTGGGGGTCATCTCCAGCCAAGGTGGCGGAAGCCTGGGGCTGGGCAAAGGTGTAGTCCCCCTTCATCTGGGGGTCATCTCCAGCATCACACAATTTTTGACCCCGGGCCGGGTCGGTGTAGTCCCCCTTCATCTGGGGGTCATCTCCAGCGGGGGTGGAATCGCCTCATCGAGTTTGCAGGGTGTAGTCCCCCTTCATCTGGGGGTCATCTCCAGCGCGCAGCCCGCCCGCGCCCTTGAGGGGCAAGGTGTAGTCCCCCTTCATCTGGGGGTCATCTCCAGCAATTGAACTCCGCTTTACCTCGGCCCGGTCGGTGTAGTCCCCCTTCATCTGGGGGTCATCTCCAGCAAACATAGCATAAATGGCTGTCATAACGCAAGAAATCAACTTTTCCTCGATGAAAAACCACGCTTGCGCCTACGCTTTCTTTGCCTGTTGCTCCGGTTTTTCGTCCTCTTTGCGGGTGTTGCCCGCCCTGCCGTATGTTGCCCGCCCTGCCGTATGTTGCCCGCCCTGCCGTATGTTGTCAAGCGAAAGAATGTCAGCCTTGTCCGGGTCCTGAGCCTTGCCGTTGAACAAAGCCGCTACCATCTTGACGAACTGCTTCCCATGCAGGTTTTCCCGGATTTCCGTATCCTCCAGGTGAACCGCCTGCCGTGGGGTGATTGTGGCGGACGCGAGGTCGTGATCCTGCATCGTCCATGTCAAGTTCAGTCCTTCCCGCGCCAGCATTTCCTTGATGGATTGGGAAACCGCGTTCTTCAGTTTGCGGTCATAGGCCATGAGCCGGCGCGTATGGTTGACGGTTCTGGTCAGGTTGAGGCTTGGGGGGTCGCCTTGCAACATGTTGAAATGTGCCAGATCGTTGCGAACGCGGACAACGCCGTTTTCTCTGTCCAGGAAATCATTGCCGAACAATCGCTGTAACTGACAGAAAATCGCCCGCTGGTCCGTGTCCTGTGAGTTCAGAAATGTCCTCAGAGCCTTAACGATTTGACCGTTCTTCACGGCCTTACGCCCTTTGCTGTTGAAGATGGTCTCCGGCTTCTTTTTCCGCAGCCATATGAGCGCCAGGGTTGTAAAATACAGATCGCGCTCCCACAGCCCGGCATAATCAACCAGCCGCCCCAGCACCTCCATCAGCAGCTTGTGCAGGCGGTTATGATTGTTGAGGCGAACATGGGCGGCCAGTTGTCGATGTTTGACTACCTTCTTCAGCGCCCTGCGATAAGCGGTCTTGTTCTGCTCTGAAAACCGCCCTTTCTTTCCTTTCTTTCTCGTCCATTCGTTGTGGAGTTCTTCGCGCTTCGCCTGGTGCGTGGCGATGAGCGAGAGGCCGCCTTCACCGTTCCCGGGCTTCTCCTCGGCCATCAGCTCATCCACCTCTTCGGCTGTAATGGGATGCTGCTTGAAAACCGGCATCAACGGCCCAAGGCTGCCAAAACGCAGAATCTCCCGCAGCCCGCGCCAGGGCACATAGCGGCCGGCGTCTTGGCCCGGCTGTTCGGGACATGCTTTGGCAAAGGTATCGGATTGGAACAGCCCCTTGAGGGCTTCGGCCCCGGCCACCCCTTCGCTCCCCTCGAACTTGGCGTCGTGCATGTCGAGATACAGGCTGAACAACCGCCCTGCGCCCTCGGCCTCCGCTGACGCCTGATTTTCAAGGATGGACCATTTGCGAAGCTGGTGTTGCAAGCGGCCAATCGTATCCACCGGCACGAGATGGAGCAGAAAGTACAGGACAGCCTCCCAATCTTCCGCTTTCTGCTGGGGCGGGTCTGCCGCCGGCTCCGGCAGGGTGCTGCATTTCGTCTCCGGGCGCTCTTTGCTCAGATCGTCAAGCGTCCAGGCCAGATCGGCATCATCCAGATAATCCTTGAACGCCTGTCCCACTACGTCGCAGCGCAGGTCGTCCAGGTATTTGGCCTGTTTCCGCGCTCTGTCCGGGTCGCTGTCGTAGCCGCGCTGGACCCGCAGTTCGGTCGCTGTCTCCGCGGACAGGCGGTCAATGAAGTGAGCAATTCCTTGCCCCTCGACCAGATGAATCAGGCCGGCCGCCCTGGCAACAGCCCGTTGGTCTTTGTTGGTCGTCCGGGCGGCCTTGGTCGTGCGCTCTACCGCGCGCTCTATCCATTCGTTCAGGGTATCCGCCGATTGTTTTTCCAGCCAGGCTGGAAAGCCCCGTTCGTACAAGGTTTTTGTGACGACGTAACGACACTGACGGCCCGGCTTTTCGAGTTCAGCCCGATTGTCGGGCGGTGGCAGGTGCAGGACATAGGGTTTGCGATCCCAAGCCTTCTTTGCCCGGTCCAGGACCCGACGAAACCGGGGCAGCGGGGGCGGCAATGCCGACGGCTCTGCATTGACAACAGCGCCGATGAGAGCCTTGAGCCTGTTCTGATCGAAATAATACTCAACATGCGCGGCCCGAAGAACCGCAATCAGTCGGTCCCGACGCTCCTGGAGATCGCATTTCAGGAGTTTGTGCGCCGCCGGAACCGCGATTGGCTCCTCGGGACTTTCCTTGAGTGCGCTGACGAAGCTGCGGCGTCCCTTGAAATGAAACGACGCATTGCGCAGGTCTGCCCAACCTTTCAGAGCCAGACGCAGAACCGATTTTTGGAAGTCCTCGTCCTGGCCCTTGAACAGATCGGACCGATTGCCGAACAGGAGCGACAGCTTTTTATCATACGCGCTTGCCCGGAATTCCTTTATCGCCTTCTCGATCTGCAACAATATGTCGCGGCCTATCCGGCCGTCCGGGTCGGCCCAATCCTTCAGCGTCCGTGCAGCCAGCGCAATCGTGTTGCGCCACACGCGCACAAACGCTTCGTGGCGTTTTATCTCCGCCTGTCCCGCGCTGGTCCGGTATTGGCTGTGCTCCACATCCGCCGGCCAGTGGTCAATAACGTTGCCGGGAGCGTCCGCACCGGACGAGGGGGTGGCCTGATAGTGGATGAGCTTACCCAGCCGTGTCAGGGCGTTCAGGTCACGGTTGTCGGCCTTGGCTCTGAGCAGCCGGAACAGGGCTTCCATGTCGGGCGGAAAGACAGGCGTGACAGACTTCTTGCCCGTGAGGGGTCTGTGGGTTTCGAGGATGCGGGCATAGGCATCTTTGACCGCGCTGTGAAGTGCGAACAGGCCGGGAAACCGCTCTCGCGCTCCGGCGACGGGAAGAGCCTTCCCGTTGTCGTCTTTGAACAGCCGGCCGTACTGCTCAAACAGAATCGGCGCGGCGTCCCGCATCGAAAACCCGCGTTCCTCCTCTTGTTTCTTCCTGGCCTCGTGTTTGAGTTTGATCTGGTGCGCAATGTTGCCGGCGGTTTTGTACTGTTCCTTGTCCTTATCTGACCAGGGATGTTCTCCGTCCGGGAACGCTGGCGGTAGCGCCGGCACACTTTCGGCAATGCTCTCAGCCCTGGCCTCTATCCGGCCTCGACGCTTGTCTGGTCTGTCTGGCCATATCCGGTATTCCTGTTGGTGGAGGTGTTTGCGAATCTTCTCGGCAATGGCGGCCGGGTCGGCCTGTGGCGGTTTTGTGCCACCCGCAAACCTCTTGTACCAGCGGCCTTTTTCCCACCCGGACTTTTCGGTGTCATCGTCTTTGCCGTAGGGATGAATCTTCGACCACCACAAGCCTTCAAGCTCGTCCTTCCTGTCGGGGAGGGGGAGAAGGTTCTGGTTGCTCAGGACTTCAAACGCCGCCTCGCCGAGTCGCTGACGGAACTGCCGTTGTTCGGGCGTCGGCTTCTTGTCGCCGTGGGGCTTGGCCGCAATTTTGTCAATCGCAGAAATCCATTGTGCGATAATGAGTTCGGGGTGCGTCTTCGCGTATTCTACGATGTTGACGGGGGTGTCACCTGGAGTGTTTGGGCGCAGTTTCCGTCTGGGCTGTTGTCCGTGGGTCAGCGTTGTTTCGCTCCGGCCATACGGCTTGATCATCCTCATGTGGACTCCCCTGGGCTGGCAAAGAAGGCAGCCTCTATCGGATCGTTATGCGGCTTGATCATCCTCATGTGGACTCCCCTGGGCTGAGGTGCGTCTATTCTCCTGGTTTGTCAAGTTTTTTTCGTCTTTCAGGCGCAAATAATCCGGCTTATGCTGGGCGGCCGTGCCTGCTATCGTATAGCCTGTGAGCACGCGCAAGCAGCGTGCCAGATACCAGAGTGTCAAGCGAAAGTTCCATAGCTGCGGGTGCCTATGGGTGATTTTTCAAACGGGCGTTTTCATGCAGGGATTCTGAGCCGGGGAGCGCAAAAAATAAAGAGTTTTCTGATGTTTTTCAGAACGGCTGCCAGCACGCTTCAATCCGCTGCATCTGGTCAATGGTGAAGCGCAGGACGCTGACCATATGCTGCACATTCTCGATCTCGTCCAGGGAGAGGGTGCGGCCCTTGCGGGATTTGAGGTATTTGCCAAGCACCTGGTAGCCGCCGATGTGGAAGGCCCACACATCCGCCGGCACGGGGAAAAAATACTGCGTGGCGTTGATGTGCAGGCGTTCGTTGCTGGGGTCGTAGACGGGCTTTTCAACCCGGAAGTCGCCGGCGGTCACGTCTACCTGCTCCTCTTTTGGCCCCTGGGGAATGGCGGTGAGCAGGTGGGCCTGTACCAGTTCCCAGCCGAGTTGTGACAGCGCCTCAAAGGTTTCGCGCCGGGTGACGAAAGGAACGCGGGGGAAGTCAACCTTCAAGAAGTCCTGGTATTTTTTGCGGTATGTCGGGCTGTGCAGCACCGCATAGATGTAGCCCAGGATGGCTTCGGGGCTGTAGCGGCATTTGTATTTACCGTCGATAAATGCGCGGAATTGCTGGCTGAAGTTCTCGCGCCGGTCGTTGAATGAGCCAGCTGCCCCGAACAGGCCGCCCTCGGTCTTCTCCTCCTCCGGGGCGAGGTACAGAGGGAAGAGGGAACTACTATCGTAACGACTGCCCGATTTATGGCCGATCATATGCTTGGTCGCAAATGCCGCCCAGTCATCTTTTGTGAGCCGTGTCGTCACGATACCGACATTCTCCTGTGGATAGAGGTAAAGGGGGGCGAGGTAATTCCCTTCTTTGAGGGAAACAGTGTGCAGGTTGATAGGAAGTCTGGAGCAATGTACATGCTCCCACCCTCGACCAATTTCAACATTCCGAGAAAAAATGACTCCGACATTCTCCTGTGGATAGAGATAGAGCGGAAAGACATGGCTTCTCTCCCTGGTTTTATCGGAGACCGTACAGTCATCGGATATGGCGTGTGAAACACTGACGTGCTGCCACCCTTGGACCGGGACTTGTCTCGTAGAAAGAAGTGCCAGATTCCGGTCTGCCAGCATATGCCGCATGACGTTGCCGCGTGGCATACAATGGAACCCGCGTGAACGGCCGGTGTAATAGGTATAGCGGATATCAAACGGGCGGTAGAGAACAGGAACAACCTGGGCGCGTGACGGGCCTCCCTGCTGCAAGTCCTGCTGAGCGAGTTCCACCTTCCAATCCCTCGCGTCTTTGCCGAGTTTGTATTTCCGTCGGGCTTCCTCCACCGGCAGGGCGGCAAAGTCCTGGACGGTCTTCCAGATATCTTCTTCGGTGTACTGGATAGTCAGGCGGTCGCGTGCAGTCGTGATCCCCACAGAACTGACCGGAAACATATCCGTCACTTTCCAGCCGCGTTCGTACTCCTCCCGCAGGTGCTCATCCTGCGGAATGAACAGGTAGAAGGGCGGGGAGGGGGTGAGTGCCGTCCATTCCACCGATGCTTTGTCCGCTTCCAGCAGGGCGCGGTATTTCCCGGTCCGTCCGCCCCACAGGTCGGCGTGATAGACGCCCGGGGAGAGGCCCTTCTTCCTGACCAGCAGGGAGATGGCGACGCCCTGCTCAATGTCAAACACGTTTTCGTCTTTACCGCCGTCCGGTGTGGTCTCTTTCTTTTTGGCATTGCCGTGCAGGTCAAGCAGGTAGAGCCGATTGAAGGTCTGCATCAGGGATTGGCGCATCCCCCGGAAGGTCGGATTGTCCAGAAAGGAATGGTTGGTGATGATGCCGACGACACCTTCTTCAACCTGCTCCATCTTCCATTGGGCAAAGCGGATGAACTTCACATAATCGTCTTGCAGCCACTTGGTGTTCCGCTCGCCCAGCGGTGTGCCGTCTACCTGTTTATAGGTGTCGATCAGCCCGGTGATCCATGCCCCGGTGTTCCTGGAATGGCCGGAGTAGGGCGGGTTGCCGGTAATGACCAGGATGGGGCTGTCCTTGACCTGCTGGGCGGCTTTGACTTCCCGCGACAGGGCCGGCAGCAGAAAATTGGCCTGGGCCTGTATGGGTTCCAGGGTGTTGGTCAGGTAGATGTGCAGCCGCTCGTCGGGCTGCATGGCATAGCCCTTGTCGCGCAGGAATTGCGACAGCTTGAGATGGGCGACGGTATAGGGCGCGATCAGATACTCAAAACCATACAGGTTTTTCAGCACATGCTCTTTGACGATGTGGCCGGCGACGCCCCTTGATACGGTCTCGAAGATGTGGTGCAGGACTTCCAGCAGAAAGGTTCCGGTACCGGTGGCAAAGTCCAGCACGGTCACGCGCTTGCGGTCGGCCAGGCCGTGGCCGATGCCGAAGGTGTCTTGCAGCAGGTCGTGGACCGCCCGGACGATGAAGCGCACCACCGGCGGCGGGGTGTAGTACACGCCCCGGGCCTTGCGCGTCTCCCGGTCGTAGGCTTTCAGGAAGTCTTCATAGAAATACACATACGGGTCTTTGGCGAACAGCAGCCGGTCTTCTTCCGCGGGAGCGGGCCGGCTGAGCGATGCATCGCCGAAAGCCAGGTCTTTGACAATGGCGGCCAGGTCCAGGCTGTTCATCATGCTCAGGATTTCTTCCACCAGCCAGCGGATGCCCCGGTAATCGTCCTGCTCCAGCTCGTCCAGAAAGTCCACCAGCTCGCGGATCAGCGCAAAATTGACCGGAATATAGCGCTTGGTATTGGCCAGTGTGACCGCGGTACGCTCGCCGGCGTTGAGTTTGGCCAGGAACAGGCCGTAGCCCAGGGTCTGAGCAAAGGCATCGGCAAACTCCCTGAGTTCCAGTTCATGGAACACGTCCCGCCTGAACACGTCGTACAGGCCGTACAGCCGGCCCTGGCGCTGCTCCCTGTCCTGGCGTTCGAGTTCCTCCAGCAGAAAATCGCGCAGGCTGTGGCAGCGCACGGCCAGGGCCGCGGACAGCGTATCGGCCCCGCCCAGCTGCTCCGGCGGGGTGGACAGAAAGCCGGCTATCAGCTCAGCCACCGCATCGGCCCTGGCCGGGTCAAGCCTGTTTTCGCCAAGCTCGCACAGCCGCTCCCGCCGGGTGATGTGCCCGTCTGTGAGCCAGAGCCATTCCAGATAATCGGTCAGGATGAGGTTGGCGGACAACTGCTTGTACTTGGCGAGCTGCTCGGATCGCAACACGGCGTCCAGGTCCGCGCCGATTGGCTTGGTCTCCACATAGCCCAGGATCGCCTCGCCCAGCTTGACCTTGAAGTCCGGTGCGCCCAGCCCGGCCCGGTCCCGCTTGGGTTCGTGGATGATGGTGATGTCGGGGTTCCGGTCCCTGGCCAGGGCGGTCAGCAGGCTTTCCAGCGTCCCGCGCAAGGTGTGCTCTGTCGCCTCGGACACATCCAGGCTCGCGAGTGCCTTGAAGTATGAGGTGAACGGGCTTGTCATGCAGATGGGGGAGGGGGCCTGCTGATTGAAGACCCTACTTGACTTGAGGGCCTGGCAAGTCTCGAAGTGCGCCTGAATATTCAGACTCAACGCCAGGAGCCTTGAGTTTCACATGTCTTCCTCTCAGAGAATCAAGCAGTACCCGCAAATTCTTCCGGGAGACAAGGGCTGAAATCAGCACCACAAACGGCCAGCTTGTCAGCAGGTCTTTGAGCGTGGTGATCAGGAATTCCCAGGACACTCGAAGGCCTTTTTACCAGCAGATACAAAAAAGGCGGGGCTCCACATCCCGCCTTTCAAAACCTGGCACTGTTCCATATATGCCCATCGTCTCTCCTCTCCTTATCGCCTGCTCTCCAGGAACCGTTGCACGCGCCCTGGGACGGGGTTCGGCTTTGACCAACTCCTGTACCGGAAGGTGCCGCTCGGCAGCGTTTCAATCCTGCCACCGAAGCGGTTGCCCTGCGCATCCTTGCCTTTGTATTCATACCGCCTGTATCCCTGGACGCCCCAGCTTCGGCCCTCAATCCGGGTCTGGCGGCTGAAAGAGGAATGCGTGTCCTCGTCACACGCGCCCACGGGAACGCTGATGACGAGCAGCGCCCCGACCAACACCAGTCTGCGTGTCCTCATTCCCCGGCTCTCCTTTCTTGCTCCAGGGCGTCCTGGAGCGGTTTGAAGGGCAGTCCCTCATACATGTTGCACACCGACCACGTGTTGAACATATACAGGTACTCCTCCCAGCCATCCTCATGGATCTGCTTGAACATCGCCTCCTGGCTGGGATACGACACGACCCGGATCCCGGCTGATACATCTATATCTACACCCGGCAAAGATTCCTGGGTAACGAAGTCAATCGAGGGAAACTCCTGGCATTTTTCCTGGTATTCAGGGGCATTCTTTGACCTCAGTCTATTTCAGAATTGACCCTCTGTCAATTCTCCGAACTTCACGGAGAGGCCCCGTTCCCGGCGGGAGACTTGCCGGTGCTTCACCTAGAGCCGCCTCTATCTCAGCCCTGACCTGCGGGTCATCCTCTGTGTCCAGGGCGCGCCGCAAAGTGGTGCGCTGCTCAAGCTGGCCGAGGGCCCAGGCGGCGTGAGCGCGGATGAGCGCTTCGGGGTCGTGCAGCGCGTGACGCAGGGGAGGGATGGCCTGGGGGTTGCCGCTGTTGCCCAGGGCGATAGCGACGTTACGCAGCAGCCCGCGGCGCCTGGTTCGCCACAGGGCGGTCTTGCGGTAGCGCCGGCGAAAGCCGTTGTCGTCCAGGGCCATCAGCTCGGGCAGGGATGGGAGAAGGGCTTCAATATGCCGGGGTTGGGCAAACTTTGTGTTCCAGGGGCAGACCTCCTGACAGATGTCGCAGCCGAATATCCAATTGCCGAGCTTGGGACGCAGCGCCGGCGAAATAGCGCCTCGGTGCTCAATTGTCAGATACGATATGCACACCGGTGACCTCAGCACATAGCCGTCTTCCAGCGCCCCGGTCGGGCAGGCGTCCATGCACCGGGTACAGCGCCCACAGTGGTCTTGGGCCAGACCTGCGCCCTCAAGTTCCAGGTCAACCAGGACCTCGGCCAGAAAAAACCACGAGCCGGCCCGTTTGCGCAGCAACATGGTATTTTTGCCAAACCAGCCCAGGCCGCTGTGGCAGGCCCATTCGCGTTCCAGCAGCGGGCCGGTATCGACATATGGGCGGGCCCACAGTCCGGGCCGCATCTCGCCCAGAAAGGCGGTCAACTCGCGCAGCCTGGCGGCGATGCGGTCGTGATAGTCCAGCCCGGCCGCGTAGGCCGCAATCCGGCCCCGCAGTTCCTGTTTCCAGTCCAGCGTGGGCACGACCGGCGGGGTGTAGGGATAGGCCAGACAGATCGCACTCTTGGCTTGCGGAAACGGAATGGCCGGGTTGAGGCGTCGTTCGGGCCAGCGGGCCAGGTAGTGCATGTCCCCGGCGTTACCCTGCGCCAGCCAGGTACGCAAAAAATCTTCGCGGGCCAGCGGGCGGAGCCGGGTAAAGCCACACTCAGAAAAGCCTGCCGCCGTGGCTTTGGCGCGAATCCGGTTTTCCAGGTTCATGCTTTGGTGTACCATGACAGAACACCCGGCAGAAGCGTACATGATTGACTCATGTGTCCTGAATACCTATACAGGGGAGTTGAGACCAGTCTGGAGGATGTATGGCGAACGAAGTATTACCACGCGCCGGCGCTCAGGCACGCGATATGAGCGACGGCCCGGCGCTGTCCATGACCGAATATGCGGCCCAAAAGATCAAAGAGGTGCTGACAAAAGAAGGCATGAGCGGGGGCGGGCTGCGTATTTCCATTGTTGGCGGTGGCTGTTCGGGTTTCTCGTACAGCCTCAATCTCGATGCCAGCGCCCGCGAGGACGATGTCGTTGTTGAGCAAGACGGTGTCAGGCTGTTTGTTGACCCGATCAGTCAGCAGTACATTCACGGGACAATGCTTGATTACCAGGATGGGCTGAGCGGGGCGGGTTTTCGGTTTGTCAATCCAAACGCGGTGCGCACCTGCGGCTGTGGCACCTCGTTTGCGGTGGATGAGGCTGAGAACAGATAAGACCCGGCTTGCATCCGACCCCCCCCTTTCCCTTTTTTGCGATGGCCCGGTTTCAACACCTGATTTTTGATCTTGACGGGACCCTGGTCGATACCCGGGCAGACCTGGCTGCCGCGGCCAATGTCATGCTGGAGCGTTTTGGCCTGCCGCCCCAGTCTGTTGAGCAGGTGAGTGCGCATATCGGGCAGGGCACGCACGCGCTGGTCAAGCGGGTCTTAGGGCCTGAGCACGCCCATCTGAGCCAGGACGGTTTTACGCTTTTCATGCGCTATTATACCCGGCATCTGACCGATCAGTCGCTTGTCTATCCCGGCATCCCTCGGGTTCTGGCCGCGGTCCAGGCGCGTGGTGCGGTCTTGTCAGTGCTGACCAATAAACCTCAAGCGGCCAGCCGGGGGATTCTATCCGGCCTCGGCCTGCTGCCTTTTTTTGCGGTTCTGGTTGGCGGGGATACGCTGCCGAGTACAAAACCCGACCCGTCCGGAGTGTGGCATTTGCAGCGCCTCAGCCAGGTCTCCCTGGCCCAAACCGTACTGGTCGGTGATTCATCGATCGATATGCAAACGGGCCGAGCGGCCGGCATTTCGACCTGTGGGGTGGGGTGGGGATTGGGGGCCGAGGGCTTAGCCGAACATGTCCCCGAGTTTGTGGTTGACTCGGCTGAGGACTTGTTAGCGGTCCTTGAGGGCTAACGAGGTCCAGGCAAAAGCCGGTCTCGCAGGCGCTCTGCCATGCTGACCGCCTGGCGGGTTTCTGCGACATCGTGGGTCCGAATAATATGCGCTCCGTTATAGACCGCGATCGCCGCACAGGCCAGGGAACCGGCCAGCCGGTCTGCGGCCTCGGACTGGCTGGTGATGGCCCCGATAAACGACTTACGCGAGGCACCGACCAGCAGCGGCAGGCCAAACGAACGCAACCGGCGCAGCTCTCGGAGCACCGTACAGTCCCACTCGTGCCAGGCAATTGCGGGCTGACGAAAAAATCCGATCCCCGGATCAAGCACAATACGGCTTGTGGGGATATTGGCCCGTCGGGCCAGACCGAGGCTGTCGTCAAGGGCCGCGCGAATCCGGCTGAGGGGTGAACCCTGGCCGGGCGAGACCTCACTGGCTATGAGGATAAGACCGGCCCCCGCCCCGGCAATGCACTCGGCCATCGCCGGATCATTTTTGAGGCCGCTGACATCATTGATGAGCCTGGCCCCGGCGTCCAGGGCGGCCCGCGCGACAGCGGCCCGTTTGGTGTCGGCAGACAGGGGCACATCCAGGCATGAGGCCAGGGCCTCAATGGCCGGGGCTAAACGGTCGGTCTCTTCAGCCTCGGAAATGTGCGTTTTCAGGTAGGGGGCGGTGGACATCGCCCCAACATCAATGATATCAACTCCCTCGCTCAGCTGCTTTTCGGCAGCCTGAATGAGGTGGTTGAGGCGTGTGTGAACCGAGCCTGCGTAAAAGGACTCTGGACTGACGTTCAGTACCCCCATCACGCGGACCGGAGCGCTATCGCCGACGCTAAGGTCGGCAAGCTGAGATGTGAAGCGTGGCATGGTTACCGGAAGAGCGAGGCCGCTGACAGTCAGGACCGTACATGCCGGCCCTGGTCTTTACATTGCCAGTCGCCATGTTTTCCTCTATGCTGGCATGCCAGCCCAGGACGATTCCCTGGCTGGGCGTCTGTACGGCGGCTGGGTGTCGCCATGTTTTCCTCTATGCTAGCATGCCAGCCCAGAGAGGAGAACAGGTATGATGAAGCTGTACGATTTTCCGCAAAGCCCGAACTGCCAGAAGGTGAAACTGGTTCTGGCAGAAAAGGATCTCTCATACGAGACGGTCTTTGTGGACTTGAGGAAAAACGCTCAGCGCAGCCAGGATTTTCTGCGGCTCAATCCGCATGGCAAAGTCCCGGTCCTGCTCGACGAAGAAGAGGTGATCTACGATTCGACCATTATTAACGAATATCTGGACGACGAATACCCGCACCCACCCCTCATGCCTGCCGAATCCGACGGGCGGGCCCGGGCCCGCCTGTTTGTAGATCTCGCCGACACCTCCTTTACCCCCCAGAGTTCCGTGCTGGCCGCCGAGTTGATGAAGCCGGCCGATCAGATTGACCAGGAACGGATTCAACGCTGCCAGGCGGCCCTGGTCGGAGTGTTGGAGTTTCTCAACCGTCGTCTGGAGGGCAAGGACTATCTCGTCCAGGAATTTTCTCTGGCCGATATGGCGTTTGTCCCGCGTCTGCTGGCCTTGGTGCGCCTTGGGGTGGAAGTTCCCGATACCCTCGAGAATGTCGCAGCGTGGATAGTGCGCCTCAAGCAACGCCCATCTGTCCAAAAACTCCAACACGAGCTGGCGCTGTAGCCGCGGGGCCGGCTGAACCGACCGAAGTGGGGACAGGCCGAGGCGTTCGGCCCGCGCAAGAGAGGCTCCGTATGTCAGATTTGCCAGATATCATTCCAGTGTTTCCGCTGCCCAACATCGTCCTGTTCCCCGGTGTCCAGCTACCGCTGCATATTTTTGAACCACGCTACCGCGCTATGGTGCGTGATGCCAACGACAGTTCTCCGTCCCTCGTCGGGATGTCGCTGTTGCGCGGGGAGGACTGGCGGGCCGACTATGAGGGTAATCCGCCGATCTATCCGGTCGGCTGTGTGGGAGAGATGGCGCGCCTGGTCCCCCAGCCGGACGGACGCTCCAACATTCTGCTTCAAGGGCTGCGTGAGTATGAGGTGCAGGAGGAAATCCTCACCAAAGCCTACCGTCAGGCCCGGGTGAAGTGGCGGCCGCTCGAAAAAGCCACGCTTGGCCAGCAACAGCGCCAGGAACTGCGAGAGTTGCTCAAACGCTATCTCCCCGAGAGTGCCAATGTTGAAAAATTTCTGTCCGACCCTTCAATTGAGGATACATTCTTTGTGAATTTTTTCTCATTTCACCTCGGGCTCCAGCCGATTGAGAAACAGAGCCTGATTGAAGCCGGCGGCCTGGTCGAACGGGCACGCTGTTTGCGGGATATCCTCGATTTCAAACTGACCGAGGCCAACCTCGGCCAACCCGGCAAGTCGCGGGTACACTAGTCTCGACTGCCTTGACAAAGCCCAGCCACCTCATGAAAGTGGAGACGGGGCAGGAACGCTATGAAACGCAAAGAAGACATGACATGGTGGGAGCGTTTGTATCTGCCGGAGATCGTGAGGGGCCTGCTGGTGACCACCTCCCATTTTTGGCGGAATCTGGCCCTGCACACCCTGCACGCAGTTGGCCTGGCCACACACAAACGCGCCGCCTATACGATCCAATACCCCGAGGAGCGCCGGCGCTACCCCGATGTCTATCGGGGCAGCCATCGCCTGACCCTCAAAGATGACGGCTCGGTACGCTGCACCTCGTGTTTTTTGTGTGCCACCGCCTGCCCGGCCAACTGCATTCACATTGAGGCCGGCGAACACCCCGACCCCCAGGTCGAAAAGTTTCCCGTGCGCTACGAGATCGATACCCTGCGGTGCATCTATTGCGGCATGTGTGTCGAAGCCTGTCCGTGTGACGCGATTCGTATGGATACCTATGTGCATCCCCGTATCTGGGGCTATGCCCGCCAGGATTTCATTGAGAGCAAAGAGGTCCTGATGGAACGCTCCCGGACCCTGGCCGAGGGCGGGCGCGATTCACTGATAGTCCAGATGTTGGACAGTTACCAGTTTGACGCCGACCGGCAGAGGCCATAGCAACTGGCCCGGCCCGGCAAGAGGGAAGGTATGGCCAAGACATATAAAGAACTGATGGACGAAGCCCGTCAAACCATTCCCGAGCTGACGATTGACGAGGTCAACGAGCGGCTTGAGCGGGGCGAGGCCTGCGCGGTCCTGGATGTCCGGGAGCGTGAGGAGTACCGCGAGGGGCATCTCGCCGGCGCGATTCCGCTGCCGCGCGGATTTCTGGAGATGCGGATTGAGGAGACGCTGCCCGATAAAACCCGGCCGGTCATCGCCTATTGCGCGGGTGGTGTGCGGTCCTTGATCGCCGCCCGGACAATGAAAGAGTTGGGCTATGAGAACGTGAGTTCCATGGCTGGCGGCTATACCGCCTGGAAAAACGCGGGTTACAACTGGGAGGCTGACCGCCAGTTTTCCCAGGAGCAGATTACTCGCTATGCCCGCCACTTCAGCCTGCCCGATGTCGGCGAGCAGGGTCAGGCCAGACTCCTTGACGCCAAGGTCTTGTGCGTTGGCGCGGGTGGCTTAGGCTCGCCGGTGGCCTACTACCTGGCCGCGGCGGGGGTTGGCACCCTCGGCATTGCCGACCACGACACGGTCGATATGAGCAATCTCCAGCGCCAGATTCTGCACACCAACGACCGCGTAGGCATACCCAAGGTCGAGTCGGCCCAGATGACCCTGGAAGCGCTCAATCCAGATGTCAAGGTCATTCCTATCCAGGAACGCCTGTCGTCTGAGAACGTGATGCGGATCATCAAAGAGTACGACATTGTGGTCAACGGCTGCGATAATTTCCCGACCCGCTATCTGATCAACGATGCGTGTGTCATGGCCAGGAAAATCCTCGTTGATGGGTCAATCTTCCAGTTTGAAGGCCAGGCAACGGTCTTCTCGCCGGATGAGGGACCGTGCTACCGCTGTCTCTTCCCCGAACCGCCACCACCGGGCATGGCCCCCAGCTGTGCCGAAGCCGGTGTGCTCGGCGTGTTGCCGGGGCTCGTGGGCTGTGTCCAGGCACTTGAAGCCATCAAGGTGATTGTAGGGGCTGGCACGCCGCTGATTGGCCGCATGATTCACTTTGATACGCTCAGCACCGAAATTCGGGTCCTGAAGCTGCGACGGGACCCGAACTGCCTGGTGTGCAGTGAAAATCCCAAGATCACCGAGCTGATCGACTACGAGGAGTTCTGCGGACTACGGACGGCCAACGCGGCCTGAGCGTATTGCGAGGCGAGCGCCAAGGCCTTCCAGCATGGCTGACACCATATGCGTTTCCGTCACCCTCTTTGCTACGCTCAAAAAGTACCTCCCGGCCGGACATAGCGCCTCGGTCAGCCTGACACTGCCGGCCGGGTCTGTCGTTCAAGACGCTGTCGAAGCCCTGCGCATTCCCCGCGAACAGGCCGGGCTTCTGGTCACGGGGAGCATCTATATCGAGCCACAAACTCCGCTCGCTGACGGACAGGAGTTGAGTATTTTCCCGCCGCTGGCCGGCGGGCGGGACGCCGCGCCCCGCTGAGGAGACTTCGCTAGTGAGCCAAGAGCTTGTCTCGATCCAAGCCGTTGCCCAGAAGCTGCGTATTCATGCCCTGCGGTCCACCGCAGAGGCCGGCTCAGGCCATCCGACCTCGTGCCTGTCGGCCGCCGAGTTGATGGCCGCGGTGTTCTTTCGGGCCATGCGTTTTGATCCCCGCGATCCCGGCAACCCGGCCAACGACCGCTTTGTGCTGTCAAAAGGCCACGCCGCCCCTGTGCTGTACGCGTCGCTGGCCGAAGCCGGTGCCCTGCCGGTCACAGACCTGCTGCATCTGCGCAAAATATCGAGCAATCTTGAGGGTCATCCAACGCCGCGCCTTCCGTGGGTCGGGGCGGCCACCGGATCCCTCGGCCAGGGGCTGTCGGTCGGCGTTGGTATGGCCCTGAACGCCAAGTACATCGACCGGCTTGATTATCGGGTGTATGTCCTGATGGGTGACGGCGAGGTAGCCGAGGGGGGGGTGTGGGAAGCCGCGGCCATGGCCAGCCACTACGGTTTGGATAATGTTATCGGGCTTATCGATGTCAACGGCATTGGCCAGAGCCAGCGGACCATGTTTGAGTTCGACGTAGATGCCTACCGACAACGCTTTGCCGCCTTTGGCTGGCAGACCTTTGGAGTCGATGGCCATAATGTCGCAGACATCCTGACGGCGCTGGCCGAAGCCCACAAGGTAACTGGCCGGCCGGTGATGATCGTGGCCAGGACCCGCAAAGGCAAGGGGGTCTCGTTTCTCGAAGACAAAGACGGCCTGCACGGCAAGCCACTCAAAAAAGGGGAGCAGCTCGACCGGGCCCTCCACGAAATCCATGTGCCTTTCAGCGGCACCCCGCTAACGATTCGCCGTCCGGCCGCGCCCTCAGTGGTAAGGCCGACCGCGGCGTCCGGCGAAGTTCCCCCACCGAGCTATGAGATCGGTGAGAGCGTTGCCACCCGCGTGGCCTATGGAACAGCCCTGGCCAAGCTCGGCGGCGTGAATCCGCTCGTAGTTGCCCTTGACGGTGACACCAGGAACTCGACCTTTGCCGAGCGCTTCCTGGAGGCGCATCCCGAGCGTTACTTCGAGAGCTACATTGCCGAGCAAAATATGGTCGGTGCCGCGGTGGGGCTGGCCGCGTGCGGAAAAATTCCGTTTGTGTCAACCTTTGCCGCCTTTCTGACCCGCGCCTTTGACCATATTCGGATGGCCGCCATTTCGGATGTGCCCATCAACTACGCCGGTTCGCACTGTGGCGTCTCGGTCGGCGAAGACGGACCATCGCAGATGGGCCTGGAAGACCTGGCGATGATGCGGGCACTTCCACACTCAACCGTCCTGTATCCGTCCGACGCAGTGTCGTCCGAGCGCCTGGTGGTGGCCGCGGCCGAACTCACCGGAACGACCTATATTCGGACCTCCCGACCGACGACCCCGGTGCTGTACGCCAACACCGAGGCGTTTCCGATTGGCGGCAGCAAAGTTGTGCGGTCAAGCACCCGGGATCGGCTGACCGTTGTAGCGGCCGGCGTGACCCTGCACGAAGCCCTGTCGGCCGCCGATGCCGCGCAGGCCGCCGGCATCCATATCCGCGTCCTGGACGCCTATTCGGTCAAGCCGCTGGACGCCCAGGGGATTGTGAGGGCCGCCCGGGACACCCATCACACCCTCCTTGTCGTTGAAGACCACTACTACGACGGTGGGCTGGGGGATGCGGTGTTGAACGCGGTGGCAACCCACGGCATCCGGGTCTACAAGCTGGCGGTCACTGAGGTGCCGCGCTCGGGCAAGCCGGCCGAACTGCTGGACGCGTATGGCATCAGCGCCAGACGGATTGTCGAGCGGGTCAAGAGCCTGCTGGAATAGAGCCCCGCCTCGTCTATCGTTTCTTCCGAAAACCGGTGTAAGCGATTGACCGCCCCTGGCGCTGATATTTGCGTTCAAAGTCGGTGACAATCGGCTTGCCCTGGTGGGTCAGCTGATCGCGCCGCCAGGCAAACTGCTCCAGTTCGGCCACGCGCCGAAACTGCTCTACAATCTGGTCAAAATACGGCCGCATGTCCGATGCAAACAGGAGGGTCCCGCCGGGTGCCAGGGTGCGGGTCAGGGCAGCGGGAAAGTCAGCCTGGACGACCCGGCGGCGGTGGTGGCGTTTTTTCCACCACGGGTCTGGAAAATAGAAGTGATAGACCTGAACCGACTCGGCATAGATATGGGTCCTGAGCAGACAGCCAATGTCGGCCCGCACAATAATCACGTTTGATGGCCCGTCGCGTTCCAGCAGGCGCGCGGCCCGAAACACGCGCCGAGCGGCAAACTCCACGCCAAAGAAATTGCGTTCCGGATGCCGGCGGGCCAGGTCCATCAAGAACGAGCCGTGGCCCGGGCCGATCTCGACTTCAACCGGATTGCTATTGCCGAAAATCTGTGCCCAGGTCGGAGGGAGAACCGAAAAGTCGGACACAGCGGACGATGATATTGTCTGGCTGAGGGCCGGCACCGTCGTCTGCCACGGCGCACGGCAGAGCCGGCTTCAGCTCCCCAGCGTCCTTGTCCCGGCCACCGTGGGGAGGCGGCCCGCCACCATTGACGCATACTCCTCTTCAAAAAAGAACCGCTCAGCGCCAAAGGCGGGCTTGAGATGGTCGAGCCAGGTGGCTTGGGGGTCAAAGCGGGCAAAGAACGGCCGCTGGACCCAGTCGGGATTGCGGCCCTGGATGAAACGCAGGACAAAGACCTGCTCTCCGCCCACCTCTGTTACACCCTGTACCTCGACCTTGCCCGGCCCGGCGCTCATTGACGGCCCGCGCGCCGTCCGGCTCAGGCCCGATACCTGGATCATGGCCCGGCGGTAGATATCCCAGGCCTCGGCCAGTGGGACCTCAAAATAGCGCCGGGCACCCGTGTCGCGCTCGACAAACATATAGTAGGGGACGATCCCGAGCTGCACCTGTTTGCGCCACAGGCGGCCCCAGACCTCGGCCGCGGCGTTGATGTGGGCGATCAGCGGCCCCTGCCCGCGAATGATCACCCCGGTGTCCCGCACCCGTTGAATCGCCGCTTGGGCAGCCGGCGTCTCCAGCTCGCGCCAATGATTGTAATGGGCCATCAGCGCTACATGTTTCCCGCCCTCAACGAGGCGCTCGCACAGCTTGAGCAGGGCGTCGGCGTCCGGGTCGGTGGTAAAACGGTAGGGCCAATAGCTGAGGGCCTTGCTGCCGATGCGGATCGTCTGCACATGGCGGTAGGCGTCTTCCAGCAGGGGTAGCAGATAGGTGGCCAGGTAGCGGGTCTTCATCACCAGCGGGTCGCCCCCGGTGAACAGCACATCGCTGACCTGGGGATGGGCGGCCAGATAGGCGTGGAGTTGGGCGGCGTCGGTCGAGGCAAACTTCAGGTCTCGAATGCCGACAAACTGGGCCCACCGGAAACAGAAAGTGCAGTAGGCGTGGCAGGTCTGGCCCTGGGTGGGAAAAAACAGCACGGTCTCGCGGTACTTGTGCTGCATGCCAGACACCGGCTGGCCGTCAAAGGTGGGGACATTCAGAGCTTGCTGGCCGGCAGGGTGGGGGTTGAGGCGGCGGCGAATTTCGTTGGCGGCGGCTTTGATGTGCTTGCGGTCGGCGTGGCGTTTCATCAGCGCCGCCATCCGCTCAAAATCTTCGGGGTCCAACATGCCGGTCTGGGGAAAGGTCAGCTGGAAAATCGGGTCGGCTGGGATGTCGTCCCAGTTGATCAGCTGGTCAAGCACATAGGGGTTGACCCGAAAGGGCAGGACATTGGCGACCACCTGCATGGCAAAGCGGTCGGCCTCGGACAGCCGGGCCAAGTGCGGAATCTGGTCAAGGCTCGATTCGGTATAAATCTGAAAGCGAGGTCCGCAGGATGATTCTTGCGGTGTGGGGCAGGTTGATGAGGAAAGGCGGTGGCTGGAAGCGATATGGTGTTGATCCTGCATAGGCGTCCTTCTGTTCGCGTATGTGAGGTGCGCTTTAGGCCGGGTCGCGCCACGTTCCGCGTACCGTTGTGCCGGTGATGTTCTCTAATTCTTTAATCGTAGCCAGCACGTCTTCCTGGGCATAGCCATTGTGCTGATAGCCGGCAATCAGCTCTTCGGCCATTTTGGCCATTTTGAGCGGCACCTGGAGTTCGTCGCCTAAGCCGGTCGCCAGACCAATATCCTTGCGGGCCAGGTCAATGGTAAAGGTCGGTGCCAGCCGGTCGCGCAGAATAGCCCGGGTGCCCGAGTTCCAGATGAAGCTGCCGCCGCTGCTGGCCTTGACGATAGACCACAGCACATTGGGATCAACCCCGGCTTTGGCACCTAACACCAGGGCTTCGGCCGCGCCCATCATATTGATAAAGGCCAGCATATTATTGACCAGCTTGGCCGTATTGCCGGCTCCGATAGCGCCGACATGGAACACCTGCTCGCCCATTGCCCTGAGCAGCGGTTCGCAGTGCGCATACACCGCCTGCTTACCGCCGACCATAATGGCCAGGCTGGCGTTGCGCGCCCCGCGCGTGCCGCCGCTGACCGGGGCATCGAGAAAGGCCACGCCTTTGGCCTCGGCCTGTTCGGCCAGGCTCTTGACCACCGTCGGGGCGTTGGTGCTCATGTCAACAATGGTATGCCCGGGCTGACAGCCGGCCAGCACGCCGGCGTCGCCCAGCACGACACGCTCTACGTCGTGGGGCATGGGCAGCGACAGAAAGGTAACATCGGCACCGCTGGCGGCCCGCTCGGCGCTGTCGGCCCACACCGCTCCGGCCTCTTCAAGCGTGGTCCCGGCCTCACGCCGCAGGTCAGTGACCTGGAGACTATGGCCGGCTTTGAGCAGGTTCATGGCCATATTGTTGCCCATATTGCCCAGCCCGATGAATCCCAATTTCATAGCGGTCTCCTTAGCGTCATACTGGAATCTTCGAGATGACAGCCGCCCCCGTCAATCAGTTCAGCCAGGTCGGCGACCTGCTTCATCGTCCTCTTCCTGCGTCTGGAAGCTCCGGTTTATATGCGAAGTTCCTGTATCTTGTCCACCGGTCGGGGCGGGACCTCCTGCATGGCCCCCCCTTTGGACAGTTCTGAGGCTCAGATACCCAGGTCTCTTCTAGCCGTATTGTTTTGCCCGCGTCAATGCGTTGGGGCGGGCTGTGGACGACCGCTGGGACGGCAACGCAGCCTTAGCTGGCCGAGGAGGGGGCGGGTTCAGCCGTCCGACGGGCCACCATGATAAAACCGGTATGGGCCACCATACGGTGTTGGGGACGGACCGACATGTCTTTGACATGCCAGAAGCGTAGCAGGTTTTCCATCACCTGGACCGCGGTGAAACACGCGCTGGCGCGCAGCTCATCAACCAGGGTTTTGACCTGGACCGTGCTCGGGCTGTAGCCGACGAGCACGCCGCCCGGCCGCAGGACCGGTGTTGCGTGGGGAATGACCCGCCACGGTTCGGGCACGTCAATGACCACCCGGTCCACCTCGGGCGCGTCGATTTTCTCGTAGGCGTCGCCGTGTGTGAGGGTCCAGTTGGGGGCGGGGCCAAAAAAGCGCTCAACATTCTCACGCGCCATGTCACAGAAATCCTGCCGCGTCTCAACCGTTGTCAGCGTTCCGCTCGGCCCGATTGCCCGCAGCAGGGCGATGCTCAACGCCCCGGGGCCGACCCCGACTTCGAGCACGGCCGCACCGGGAAAGATATCACCCCAGAGCAGGACCGGGCCGATGTCCTTGGGGTAGATGACCTGAGCCCGCCGGGGCAGGTTGGGAATCAGATGGGCATAGCCGGGTCGAAAAACCCAAAACGGCTCGTTGTGGGGGGTGCGAATCAGGCTGCCCTCGGGCAGTCCGATAATATCGTCGGCCAAGAGCTGGCCGCCGCGCAGCGACAGGCGGCCGCCGGCTTTGAGGGTGCGCAGGTACTCGCGTTCTTTGCGGTCGATAAACAGCACACTCTCGCCGGCGTGGAGGAGGGAGCGGGGGGAAGGCATAGGCTCAACGTGAGGGTACGGAATGGGCACGGGCGTCTGCGCCCTCTGGCGCTCATGGGGCGATGCTGCGCTCCTGCTTGCGCTTGACCTCCTGGAGGAGGCGGCAGAAGGCGCACACCGAACTGAAGGACGGCATGCCGCACACCGCGCATGTTTGGGGCGGGCTTTCGTCCGAGGCGGCAAAGGCCGGCTGGGCCGAGCGCAGGAACTCCTGGACAAAGGTGAGCTTGGTACCCGGCATTTTGGCTTCGAGGCGGTTGAGGGTGTCTTTATAGCTCAGCTGGGTGGCACCGGCGCTGTTGGGGCACTCGTCAATCACATAGTCAATTCCCCGAAAAAAGGCGTAGGCCGCGGATTCCAGCTCACCCAGCCGGTACAGCGGGCGGACCTTGCGGACGAACTTGGGGTGGCTGGGTTCCAGCACCGGGGTTTGGCGGGCCAGATATCCGGTCTGCCAGTGCAAAACGTTGCCCAGCAGCCGGGCGGCCTCGTCATCAAGGTTATGGCCGGTGGCCAGGACCGAGAAACCGCCTTCGAGCGCGGCCTGGTCAAAGAAGCGGCGTTTCATCATGCCGCACGCCGCGCACGGCACGCGGTTGGTAAATTGCGCCGCGACCGGCACCGAGACCGCGTCGTCGGACAGGTGGACGACGCGCAAGGGCGCTCCGCGCTGGCGGGCGAAGGCCTCGGCTTTGTGCTGCGATTGGCTCGAGTAGTCCACAATGCCCAGGGCCAGATATAAGCCGTGGGTCTGATAGCCGAGCGAGAGCAGCACATCCCACAGGGCGAGGCTGTCCTTGCCGCCGGACACGGCAACCAGAATCCGGTCCTGGGGGGTAAACATGCGCTGTTTCTGAACGGACCGCTCAACCTGACGCCGGAAGTACAGCACAAAGCACACGCGGCAGAAGGCTGCGTTATGCGAGCGGAGCTGGATTTCCGCCCGTTCCCCACAGCGTTTACACTTCATACGCCCCCCGAAATAACCGAACGGATCTCAATCTCGTCGTCTTCCTGAATCAGGTCCTCGTCTATCAGCAGGGCCGCGCCACGAATCACCATGACCGTCCCCGGCACTAAGTCCAGCTTGCTCAGCAGGCTGGACACACGCATACGCTTCGGAAATGTCACGGTCCGGTTTTGCGGCAAGAGTGTAACCCGCATTGGTCCAGACTAGCACACGCCCCCCCAACCCGACAAGAAGTCTTGACAGCTGGCGGCCTCATCTCATATAGAAGGGGATCCAACTCCGCCCATCCAGCTTTTGCCCCTGACTGTCGGCCCGGTCGCTTGTGTGGAGGAGGAGGATGTGTATGCCACGCGCGAGGAAAAAACAGAAGGCCCACTACAGTTTGGTCCTGTTTGACGATGATGAGCGTTCAGACGACACCGCCGAAGAAGGGCTGCCCAAGGATGAGGCGGGGCGTCGCAAGATCAAGCGGCGCTACGCAGAACTGCTCGGGATTCGGACTGAGAAACTCAAAGGCCGTGTCCTGAATCGGGAGCGCCTCAATAAGACGATCGAGGGCATCTATTTCATCTGTCTCGACTGCAAGAAAATCTGCCACAATCTTGACGAGGGACTCGTTGAAGACCCCAATAACGTTGCCAACCGGTGCGCGGTGTGCGCCAAAACCCAGGGGAAAAGCAGGAAAAAAAGCCGGGCAGCCGCCTGAGTTTCCTTCGGGCGGGCAGCGGCTCAGTTCTGAGACAGGTGCGTTTTGACCCAGCCCTCGACCTGGCGCAGAAACTGGCCAAACGGATTGTCGCCCGGACTGGCCACAAAATGAGCCTTGCGCATATAGTCAAGCGCACCCGAGTAGTATTCAAAGTTGTTGGCCAGCTCCTCAAACAGCAGAAAGCCGGTTTGATACAGGCTCACGTCCAGCTCAGACACTTTTCGATACGACTGGCGGCCCTCCTCAAGGTAGGCGTCAAGGACGTTGAGCTTTTCGACATGAGCGCGAAACAGCCCGCTCATAAACAGCGTATAGTCCCCAAGATGCTTGTGCGCGCTGCGATCGCGCCACAGCCCCGAAGAGGGGTCTTGGTCAACTACGGTGGCCTGTAGCGGGGGCTGCTCTGCCAGGGCATCAACCATGCCGCTCAGGCTACGGGCGGTCGGAGAACGCAGCCGGTACAGCCGACCGGTCTGGGCAAAGGTGGTCAGGACCTCGGCCACATAGGCGATGACCGTCCGGTCCCTCACGCCGAGCTCCCCAAAGCTGCGCTGCGTATAGCCCAGGAAAAAGCGGTACAACTGCTCGTTGTTGACCTTGACCAGCCGGTGGGACCGGGACGATACCGGGCGTGGCTTGCTCATACCCGGAAAGTATACTAGCTAAGGAGAGGAAAAAGAAGTCCGACCCGGCTGTGGGTCCGCCGGCCAGCCCGGACAGGAGACGCCTATGAGCAAGCGGATGTGTCACCGACGGTTTTTTCTCTCGCCGCTCGGCGTGCCGTGTCTGGTGCTGTGCGGCTGGCTGGTCTCGGCCTGTCACGCGGCCGACAGTGCCGGGATGGTCCGGGTCACAGTCCAGCAGATTGGCTTTGATCCGGTCTCCCGCTCGCCGGTCATCCTGCTGCGTGACGAGGCCCAGACCCGGCTGATGCCGATCTGGATCGGCGTGGCTGAGGCCCGGGCGATTGAGCTTGAGTTGCGCGGCCAGCCCGCTCCGCGGCCGCTTACCCACGATCTGCTGAAAACTATCCTGGACCAGCTTGGGGTTGGTGTTGACAAGGTGGTTGTCAGCGAGTTGAAAGACAGCACCTATTACGCCCGTATTCATCTGACCACGGCCGACCGTCCGCTCGAGATTGACAGCCGCCCCAGCGACGCCATTGCTCTGGCGCTGCGTTTTGAGCGGCCGATTTTTGTCGCTCAGGGCTTGCTTGAGGCCGCGCTCCCGGTCGATCCCGAGCAGCCGCAGCGCGCCGGCGGTCAGCAAAACGTGCGCAGCCGCGGGCTGACCGTCCAGAACATCAGCCAGGAGCTGGCCCGGGTATTCAGTCTGCCGGACACCCACGGCGTCTTAGTTGCCGATGTGGAGACCGGCACGGTCGCTCGGGGCCATCTGCGGCGTGGCGACATCATTTTGACCATCGCCGGAAAGACGATTCAGAATATCCAGGATTTTCAGGCCAGGATGGGAGAAGAGGTCGGGCAGTCCGTCTCCATGCAGGTCCATCGGGACGGCCGGGCGGTAGGCATCTCTCTGCCGACCGCGGCTCCCTGACAGACCGCTCGGCAAGAAGATTCCCGCCACCACGAAAGCGAGGATACCATGTCACTGCTGGAAGATAAAGATGAGATCCGCGACCTGCTGACCAGGTATTGTCTCCATATCGACGCCGGCCGCTATGAAGAGTGGGTCGGGTGTTTTACCCCGGACGGCGTTTTTGACAGCCCCATTTTGGGCCGCTGGCAAGGCGCGGATAAACTGCGGCAGTTTACCCAACGCTATCGCGACTGGACCGGGGCGCACCAGCCGCGTCACTGTGTGATGAATGTTTTGATTGAGGTCAAGGGGGAGAGGGCCAGCGCCGAGTGCTACTTGCTGATGACCCACGCCGCGGCGGGCAAAACCGAGCTGGTCATTTCTGGCCGCTACGAAGATCAGATTGAAAAGCGCGGCGGCAGGTGGCTGTTCAAGGAACGCAAGGTCTTGCCCGACACCCGTCCCGCGGTCTGAACAAGCGCCGGCGGCTAAAAGAGCCGCTCAAGCCGGCGCGCCTGTGCCGGAAGCTGCCGGCGCGCCCGCTCGAGCTGTTGGCGGCGGGCGGCGTCTTGTGCCTCGTCCCTGGCCTGCTCAATCAGGCTGTCCACATCCTCGGCCCGTTCAAGCCGCTGCCGATGGGCGAGGCCGTCTCGGCCAACATACCATACGGACTGCTCGCCGAGTGCCAGCCGGGTAGTTTGGCCGCGCCAGATCAGCCAGCTCCGGCCATAGTCCCAGTTGATCAGGCTGGTCTGGCTGTAGGGGGCGGTCCTCAGCCGACTCGACTCCAGCGGAATGAACTCCTGGGCCGACCACAGGGCGCTGACGCCGTGCGGCCGGCCATATTTGCCGGCCACGGCAAGCCGCACCGGGGCGCTATGGGTCAGATCGCGCAGCTCAAGGTCGGTTTCGGTGGCCCTGTGCTGGACCGTCCACGGGATCATCTCAATACCCACGGCGTACAGGCCAAAGTCCCTGGCAAACACAAAGCTGACCGCGCGGTCCCGCCAGCGGGCCACCAGCTCGGTCTGGCTCTTGGCCCGGACCATGTGACTATGCAGCAGCTCTCCGCCGGGGCCGCGGTCCAGTTGGGGCAGGGCCCGGACCTGGCGGAGGGACATCTTCCAGCTCGCGCTCAGGGGAGGCTGCGGCTCGGGGGGTACCTGAGCCGCAGCCAGGCTGCTCAGCAGCACGGGCAAGCCCCAGCCCGCCAGACCTGACAAGAAACGCAGCACTGTCCCGCCTCCCGACCGGCGTCTCGGCCTAGGCAACTTTTGAGAGAAGGCCGGTGCGCTCATCAAGGATGGGCAACATTTTCTCCTTGTCCACCGGTGGAACAAAAAAGATGGCCCGCTCCACGCCCATATCGCGGTACTGCTTGAGGGTGTCCTCCTCGTTGGGGGCACCCAGGAGTGAAACAGCGATGCTGTCGGGTTTGCGGCCGGCCTTGTGGGCGCGGTCGCGCAGGTCGGCAAGAATGCCCGGAATGTCCGTATAGCGCCGGGCGTTGGGAATCCAGCCGTCGCAGTAGCGTACCACGCGGTCCAGCCCGTTGGAGGTATGCGAGCCCAGCACGATCGGCGGATGCGGCTTTTGAACGGGTTTGGGGCAGCTCCAGATCGGATCAAAATCAACGAACTCGCCATGATACTCGGCCTCTTCTTTGGCCCAGATTTCCTTCATCGCCTCGATCTTCTCGCGCAACACCTTCCAGCGTTTCTTAAACGGTGTGCCGTGGTTCTCCATCTCCTCGGCATTCCAGCCCCCGCCGATGCCGAAAATAAGCCGTCCGTTAGAGAGCTGATCGACCGAAGCGACTGCTTTGGCCATAGTGATAGGGTCGCGTTCCATAGCCAGGCAGATGCCGCTGCCGACCTTGATGTCGGTCGTGACGGCCGCGGCGGCCATCAACGCCACAAACAGATCGTGGGTGTGGCTATACTCCTGGGGCAGTTCTCCGCCGCCGGGAAACGGCGTTTTGCGGCTGGTCGGGATATGGGTGTGCTCTGGAAACCAGACCGACTCAAAGCCCCGCTCCTCACAGGCAACGGCCAGTTCATCCGGGCGGAGGGCGTAATCGGTAGCAAACATCTCGATCCCGAGTTTCATGGGGTGTCCTCCTCATGGACTGACGCTTGAACCTGTCATGGCAGTTGGTCGCTCCAAAGTCAAGGAAACCGGCGGGGCCGGGGATTGCCGTTGACGCTCTTTTCGTATTAGGTAGCGGAAGACCAACTCCGCACGAGAGGAGCAGGAGATGCACGAGCTCAAGTTTGGCATGTTTTTACCCACCGGAGACTTTGCCGCGGCCAAAAAGGCGGCTCTGCGGGCTGAGAGCGAGGGGTTTTATTCGGTCTCGATCAACGATCATTTCTTCAGCCCCCTCGGTGAACCCCAAACACCCCAACTGGAGTGCCTGACCACCCTGACCGCGGTGGCCGCGGTGACCGAACATATCCGCCTGGTGCCGACTGTTGTGGCGGCCTCGTTTCGCACCCCTGCGATGCTGGCCAAAATCGCCTCAACCCTTGACCAGATCAGTCAGGGCCGCCTGACGCTCGGCCTCGGCGCGGGCTGGAAGCAGGACGAGTACGCAGCCCACGGCTACCCGTACCCCTCCAACGCCGAACGCTTGGCCCAACTGTCCGAGACCATCGGGGTGCTCAAAGCCATGTGGACCCAGGCCGAGCCCACATTTGCGGGCAAGTATTTCTCGGTCCGCAAGGCCTACAACAACCCGCGTCCGGTCCAGAACCCCCACCCGCCGCTGATGCTCGGCGGCTCGGGCAGCGGCCTGCTCAAAATCGCCGCGGCCGAAGCCGACATGCTGAACATCATTCCGCCGATCTTCAACGGCAAGGACTTTGTGAACGACCCGGCGATGACCGTCCGCTTTGACATTCCGTATCTGAAACGCCGCCTCGGCATGATGCACGGCTATCTGGAAGCAGCCGGACGTGACCCGGACGCCCTTGAGCTGAGCGCCCTGCTGCTGCTCCACCTGAGCCGCGACCCCGCGGACCCCGCCCTGGCAGACACCGCGGCCCGTTTGGGCTTCCCCGATGTCGATACCGCGCTCCGCTCGCCCCTGCTGTTGATGGGCACGCCGGACAAGGTCAAGCGTGACCTTCACACCCGGATTGAGGAGCTGGGCTTCACCTACCATATTGTCGTACCGGCTTCAGCCGAGTCTCAGGACCTGTTTGTCAAGGAGGTCATGCCCGCGTTTGTGGGCTGAGCCGCTACGGTGCAGCGTGTGGAATCCTGGATATGAGCCAGGAACCTGTGAGCCTTTAGCATGGCAGAGCTGCGGGGAGGGTTGTGAGGAAATTCCTGTATGGGAGCACAAGATGGCCTTCGTGCGGCCTATCAGAATGTCAAATCTGCTTGCAGGAAAGATTGGGCGTCAAGGCAGGTAGCAGACGGAATTCTTGATTTGGCGGTTCTTTCGTTGCGCTTTCTTGAGTCTGAGGGGACGCTTATTGATTTAGTCTCACGAGTCAACGGCAAGGAATATGTTTCGTATCGTCGTAACCACATCGTGGCTCGCCCGGCGAACAGGCGATTTTTTGTCCCCGATGAACACAAAATCCGCTCTTTGTGGCGGGCGTGGAAAAACAACGACATTGCCAGTACTGAGCTGGCAGAAATGTTGTACACCGTTGCCTTAGCACCAGGCTTGGCACTGGAGCTTTTTGATCGGCAAAACAAAAAGGGACCGGCGACATATTTTGAATGCCTGATTGGTCATATCTTCGTCACATCGCTTGGAAAACAACCGACCAAGGCGACGAAATTGCCCGTCCGGGGTAGAGCGGTCCAAATGACGATGGATTTTCTGTTCGATATGGGCTTGGCCCAGCCGAATATCCACTTGCCGGTGAAAATGTCAACTCGTGAGCGTGTTGTCCAAGCCTGGGCCCATCAGCGGCTCCTTGACTCCGCCTATGGCGAGGGGGCATACACGGGGGTCATGGTCTTGTTCTCAGAAACAAAAATGGACTCGCGTTCTCTTGAAGTAGTGGAAATTTGTGTGCCAGGACAGTGGCTTGCGTATCAGACTCTCTTGGCAAGGATGGAGCGGATTTACTATTTCGATGTTCCAGGGCGGTATCAGGAACTGAGCGATCAATTTCCCGACGTGATTACAATTCGGCAGTTTGGCGAGTTCTTTACCGACAATAGACTCGGTGGTCGGCCGCTCTCCTAACGGTCGGCCTGCTCCTTTCCGATAGCTGCGATTTCAAGCCTGTCCTGTAAGCCTGTCCATCGCTTTCTCCCTTCCGGTTTGATGAAAATCACGAAATATGAATGGTTTTTCCGTGCGTGGGCCTGCTTCAGAATCCGGCTCACCCCTGGCTTGCTGGTGCGGACGACCACAAATAAATCCTCGGCGACAAAGCCGTAAGAAGCAAGTTCGTTGATGATTTCGACATGGGTCAGACGTTGACGGTTCGCGCAAACTTCATCCTGGCATTTCACAATATAGACGCCGCCGTCTTTGAGCACCCGCCAGGCTTCTTTTGCCGACGAGAAATACAGGTCAAGAACCGCCTCGTGATATTTCTTTGTTGATGAAACCGCATTGTTTCGATAGTACCCCTCGTAATTCTGGTGGTTGACATGGGCAGTCCCTCCTGGTGTGTGCATGTACGGTGGGTCAAAAACAACGCAATCAAGCGAACTGTCATCATACGGTAAAGCCCGGCAGTCAACCCCAGTCGACAGATCTGATGCGACTACCTTGTATGTATCTTTCGGGACCTTTCTCCAAAAGATCCCATTCCCATAGGTGACATCGGCCACTTGGCAGCCGGGTTTGACGTACAGCGACAGGACTAACGGGAAAACTTCATCGTTCTTCCCAACATGCGAACTGAAGATAAGGTTATTTGTTGGCCGACCGGCCGGCGATTTTCTTTTGGGGCGTGTCCTCTTCATAAGCAGCATCCGTCCCCTGTCATGTAAAAAAATGGCCTCCGAACTGTAGCATTTCGAGGCCACAACGCAACACGCTTGACGATCAAGCGTCCAATGCAGTAAGCCATGTCCACAGGAGGGGTCGTGCATGGATACGCATCGCTTTGCTGTTGAGCCGTCTGAGGTGCCGTGGAAGACGCTGGCGCTCAATGGTGGTGGTGAGACCCGGCTACAAATGTACCTCAGGGGAGAGGAGGGCGGTCCCGAGGCCGTCCGGGCCCGGATTTCCGAGGGCTATGAGGTTGAGCCACACTTTCATCTGGCCGCCCAGTTTCAGCTCCTGCTGGAAGGCTCAATGGAGTTTCCGACCTTCCGCTTAGACGCTCCGGCCGTCCATTACACCGAACACAAGGTTCCCTACGGTCCGTTCAAGGTCAGTCGGCATGACATGCTGGTCTTGCACGCCAAACCCGGCGGGGTGGTCATAATGCGGGACAAGAAGCGCCGCTACCAGGCCAATACGCGAGGCAGAGAAATCTCCTGTAGCGCCCACGAGGTAGACTGGGAGCCGCTGGCCGGCCATCGAGACGCGCGGCACAAGGTCCTGATTCCGGCCGTCCGCGGCCCCTCGGCCCAGCTGATCGACTGTCCGCCGCATATGGAGTTTGCTCCCGGAGTCCCTGCCTATGGCCGCTACGAGGTCGTGCTGGCCGGCTCGGCCCTGGCCGGCGGGAAGTCGCTTGAGCCAAAGGGCCTGCGCTTTGTGGAGGCGGGTCAGGCTGCGCCGCCGCTCGTCTGCGGGCCGGGCGGGGCACGGCTGGTCGTACTGACTTTTGACGAAGACGCCGCCCGGAGCTATGGCGGAAGTACCCACGACGCTATCCAAGACATGGAAAAGTAAAGATACGCCCGGTGCGCACCACCCACGGCGTGATCAGCGCCGATTCTCACCCCCAACTGGACAACAAGCGGATGAGCGGGCGGAGGCATCGCCACGCGACGGGGAAGAGTGAGGGCTACATAACGGGAGCGCAAACATGATTGACGAATCCCCCTTGACGGCGATTGTCGAGAACTGGTGGGAATCTTTTCCGCAGAGGTTGAGGTCTCGCGGGAACATAGCGGGCGGCCGATGACCAAACAGACGAAAAAGGGGATTTCCAAATAAACGACTGCGTGTTCCATGTCACCCTGGCCCCCAACAGCGGCCATTATGAGAAATGCCGACGTAATCTTGCCGACGGTCTCAGGATTTTTCTCCTGGTACCCGACGAGATTCTGGCGGGCGCACGACAAAACGCGAATCTGGAGACGGCGGGCCGCGTCTCAGTCGAATCCATAGAATCTTTCGTTTCCCAGAACATAGAGGAATTGTCTGATTTTTCGGGCGAGAAGATTTCTCGAAACATGAAGCTGCTTCTGGAGACGTACAACGCAAGAATCGGGAAAGTCGAAACCGACTTGTCTCTACAAATAAAAACTCCGTCAGTCCTGAAGAAATAGATGCTCACCGTCGCACCGCCAGAACGGTCTGCGTCTTCGGCTGTTGAGACGGCTGAAGTCCCCCTGACTGTCGCCGAATACTTTGCCGGCATCGGGTTGTTCCGCATGGGGCTTGAGGCGGCTGGGTGGCGGGTTGCATATGCAAACGACTGGAACGCCGAACGCGTGCAAATGTACAGGGGGTTTTTTGGCGAAGGCTATGAGGTGAAGGACATCTTTTCTGTTGCTTTGGAGGAAGTTCCCCAGACAACGTTGGCGACATGTTCTTTCCCGTGCATAGACTTGTCGCTCGCCGGCAAACGTGAGGGCATTAACGGCAAGCACTCCGGCGCTTTTTGGGGATTCTGTGACAAGCTCAGAGAACAGGGAGCGAAAGCGCCTCCGATTGTTTTGATCGAAAATGTAACCGGATGGCTGTATTCCAACGGCGGCAAGGATTTTTACGCGACAGCGAAATCCCTCAATGCACTTGGCTACGCCTGCGATGTCTTCATGCTGAATGCCCGCTCCTTCATTCCGCAAAGCCGTCCGCGGCTTTTTATGGTCGGGATAAAGGAGGGTACCGAAACTGACAACCGCGCTCCTTTCCCTGCCAGGTCTAAACGATTGATGCCTGAGAGACTGAAACGGCTGATGTTGGAAACCGATGACATCCGATGGGCGTGGTTGGATATTCCAGAGCCGCCGCTTTACAGAAACACAGGATTCTCTCACAAAATAGTCGAAAAACTACCGATCCAAGATTCACGTTGGTGGCCTGAACAAAAGGTTGAAAAACACCTCGCTATGATGCCGACCTCTCACCTTGCAATGGTCAAGCGTATAGCGCGAATGGAAGGGGAAAGATTCAGGACCTTTTTTCGCCGCCGCCGCGCGGAGGGACAGCGGGCCGAAGTTCGTCCAGACGACATCGCGGGTTGTCTTCGCACTGCTGTTGGCGGCAGTGGGAAGCAGTTTTTGGTTGCGGCTGGCAACGATTCGATTCGAATGCGGACCCTCACAGCGCGCGAGTACGCCCGGTTGCAGGGCGTGCCGGACAGTTTCCCCATTGTCGCAGACTCGGAACGGCAAGCTCTCAATGCCTTTGGCGACGCGATATGCGTCCCTGTCGTTTCATGGCTGGCGACTGAGATTTTGCAGCCATTGACGCACGGAAGAAGCTCGCTCCAGCTCTATATGACCAATAGTTGTGGGGTCTGACACTCGTAGCCGGATAATGGCGCGGGTCAAGTCAGAGGGCAGGAAACCAGAAATGTACGCACTCCTGCTGCCGATTCATATCCTGGCGGGCTTTTGCTGTTTACTGACCGCCTTCTGTACCGGTACTCACAAGAAAAGGGCGGGCGTGGCATGGGTATAGTGGACGCGGGTTCTTCTTGGGGATGCTGGTTATTTTTATCACCGCGCTGCCGATGCCCCTCTTGCGGCCCACTCTCTTTTTATTCCTGGTTGCGATATTCAGCTTCTCCCTTTCGTTTTCGGCAGCAGAATGCTGCTGTCTGGAGAGACAATGGGAATAGTGATGCTTGCTGTCCCGCATGTTGGGCGGGACGATCGCGACGGTGACGGCTTTTGTGGTGACGAATTTTCAGTTCTCCCCGGCCTTCGTGCTGTGGCTGGCTCCGACGGTGGTGCTTGTCCCACCGATTGTGTATTGGAATCGGGTGGTCCTGAAGCCTCCCAGACCTGCCGCGGTCCGCTGAGCCGCCCCGTTCCCTATCGTGTTCGTTACAGGCCTGCGGGGCTTTTCTCAAAGCCTGGTTCGTTGACACAAATGGGCTTTGCGCGCTATAGGGCGCATGTCGCTGAGGAGGAAAAATATGGCGTGTTTGCGTATTGGAGGGAGCCTGCTGCTTGTGGTCTGTTTCACGCTCGGCTGTCAAACCAGTCCGCAGGAGCCTGCCAGTCCGCAGGAGCCGGGCGCGCCACAGGAACAAGCGGCCAGGCCACAGGGGGGCGAAGCGCAGTCACCGATCGAGCAGGACCAGGCTCCAGCCGAGACACAGGCTGACGGCCGGCCGCAAATTGACCCGGCTGCTCAGCGCGAGGCCCGCCAACAGCTCGAGGCGGCCGGCATCGCCATTTCCGCGGCTGCGTTACGCGCCGCCGCCCAGCAGGGCAACCTGGAACAGACCCAGCTCTTGATCAAGGCCGGCGTTGACCTCAATGAACAGGATGTGGATCAGTGGAGCGCCTTGTTTTTTGCCGCAGAAGGCGGCCGTACCGAGCTGGTCAAAGCTCTGATGGCGGCCGGAGCCAGCACCACGCTCCAGGACCGGCGGGGGAATACCGCCCTGCATTGGGCGGCTGGAGAGGGCCATCTTGAGACCGTTGCGGCCATGATTGAGGCCGGGGTGGAGGTTGATCCCGAAAACACCAGCGGCTATACGCCGATGCTATCGGCCTGGCACTACCAGCGCCAAGAGATTGTTGACTACCTGGTTGCCCACGGCGCAGAAGACCGCCGCCGCCAGGACTAACCGCCGGCAATCGCCCGCATATACACGGGACACATACCCAGGAGAATTGATGTGCAACTCGGCATGGTGGGCCTCGGGCGTATGGGGGCAAACCTGGTCCGCCGGCTCCTGCTGAGCGAGCATGAGTGTGTCGTCTACGACCGCGACTTTGACAAGATACGCCAACTCGTTGCTGAGGGGGCGCGTGGAGCGACTTCTGTCGGCGAGCTGACCGCGCGCCTCAGCCCACCCCGCGCGGTCTGGGTCATGCTGCCGGCCGGTCCGGACACCGAAGAGGCCTGTTCCGCTCTGGCCGAGGGCTCAGCGGCCGGCGATATCATCATTGACGGGGGGAACGGCTATTTCAAAGACGATATCCGGCGTGCTCAGGCCCTGGGGCCACGGGGGATTCACTATCTCGACGTGGGCACCAGCGGTGGCGTGTGGGGCTTGGAACGCGGCTATTGTTTGACGGTCGGCGGGCCTCGGGCTGTTGTTCAACAGCTCGATCCGATCTTTCGCAGCCTTGCCCCAGGCCGGGACCAGGCACCCCGTACTCCAGGCCGGGCCTCGGGCGGAACGGCCGAGTGCGGCTATGTGCATTGCGGGCCGACCGGGGCCGGCCATTTTGTGAAAATGATCCACAACGGGATTGAATACGGACTGATGCAAGCCTATGCCGAGGGCTTTGATATTCTTCGCAATGCCAATCGGCCCGAGCTTCCGCCGGACTCCCGTTATGCGTTCAATCTGGCCGATATTGCCGAGGTCTGGCGGCGGGGGAGCGTGGTCTCTTCGTGGCTGCTTGACCTGACGGCGATGGCGCTGGCCAAGAGCCCCGACCTTGATGACTATGCCGGGTTTGTTGAAGACTCGGGCGAAGGACGCTGGGCCGTGACGGCTGCCGTTGAGGAAGCCGTGCCGGCCCAGGTCTTATCCGCGGCCCTGTACGCCCGGTTTCGTTCCCGCCGTAGCCACACCTTTGCCGAGAAGCTGTTGTCGGCCATGCGTCGCTCGTTCGGCGGCCACGACGAGGCTGAGGAAAAACAGCGCTGAACAGGCATGCTTTGGGTGCCTGTCCCGATTGGCTGCCGCCTGATAAGCGACTGCCCTTGCGGAGTTGCTGAAATTTCTTTAACTGGAGTTGTGCAGACCACCAGCTTTCAGGTGAGGGGAGGGGGGAATGACGACCGCGGACCCGATTATCCACATATTTCAGATCAGCGATCTCACCCAGGAGTTCATCCACCACAGTACAACTGAAATTGAGCGCCTGCGCAGCGCCCAGCCCGACCTTGACGAGTCTCTGTATGAGCAGGCGTGCGAACTCGTCCTGCGCAAACTCAAGCACCGCGCCCAGAGGGATATTCGATGATTATCACCCAGGTTCGGGCCGAGAATATCCTGCGCTATGCCAGGCTCCACCTCTCCAGGCTGCCGCCGGCCGGCATCATCGGCATCAGCGGACCCAACGAGTCGGGCAAAACCTCAATCGTTGAGATCATCTGTCTGGCGCTGTTTGGCCGGACCTCTACCGTCAAGGCCAGGGATATCGCCGGCATTGTCAAATGGGGCCAGTTCTCAGGTGCACTGTGGGTTGATTTCAGGGTCCGGGACGGCAACATCTATACGGTCAGCCGCCAGTTTGAGGCCGATGGCACCTGCGCCGCCCAACTCACCCAGGCCGGAGCGGCAAGTCCCCTGGCGCGCGGTCTGGAGGCGGTGAATGAAGCGATCGTCCAGCTCGGCGGTTTTACCTATCGGCAGTTTGTGGACTCCTTCTATCTGGCCCAGCGGAATGTAGTCGCACCTGATGTGTTGGAACAGACAGTTAGGGAACTGTCTGGCATCCAAACCTTTAACAATATAGCCGCGGAGTGTGAAACCGAGATTCGGACGGATCAAGACGCCCTCATTCCGCTCGAAGCCAAGCTCAGCGCTACGCAGCGACAGCTGGCCGACCTGCATATTCAAGACGCGGCGCTAGGCCAATTCCAGACCCAACATCAGTCCCGGTTGGATACGGTGAACGGGGCTGAGGCCGAGCTTAGCCGCCGGACAAGCGCCTCAGCCGCGCTGCGGGCCGCTGGCGAGCGGGTCACCGCGCAGGTTGAGCGCATCGCCGAAACCGGTCTGCGCAGCTCGATGGCCGGCTGGCACGACATTGAACAGCGTCTGAAGGAGACGAAGCAGGAGTTGGTCGCGGCCTATCAGGCCGCCGGGGCCGAGGCAACGGCCGGCGCTGGGCTGAACTCCTGGCTGGACGAGCTGGAGGGCCAACTGTCGGCTTTTGGGCCAGTCAAGCAATGTCTGTCGGCTTGGCGCAGGCGTCAGGCCTGGTTAATGAGCGAAGGCGAGGGGGCCGGGCCGGCCGATTCCGGGCTCAGACCCCTGGCCGAACGTCGGGCGACGCTGAGCGATCAGCTGGCCTCCGCCCGCCGCCGCCGAACGCTGCTGATCGGGCTGGGTATGCTGGGCATAGCGGCTACGCTTGGCGTCCTCTTGCTGAGCCAGGCCGTCTACGCGCTCGGCCCCGGCGGCCTGGCTTTTGTTTTTCTGGTGTTTGCCACCTTCCGGGCGGCCGATGTGGTCAGCCGTCGGCAGGAACTCGTCCGGGTTGAGTTGCAGGGCGATACGGTCCGCCGGAAAATGCAAACGCTGGACCGGGCCGAAGAACTGCCGCTGGCTGAGCAGGTAGCGGCCTGGCGTGCTCTTGACGATGAGCCGCTGTCGGCTTTGGTCGCCGGCTTTGCCGAAGGGCAGGGGGCGCGCTTGGTGGCGGAAGACGGCGTCCGAACAAGGCTTGCCGAGTTGCGTGCCGCGCTGGCCGAGAATGCCCAGACCGTCGGCCAAACCCTGGAGCGGCTTGACGCCGAGATCAAAGCCTATACTGACCAGATTGATACCGAGCGCCAAGTGCTTGAACGCCTGGACCGGGAGATCCTTCATGAGCAGTCCCGCCGGGAGACGGCAGAGCAGCTCAAGCAATACCTTGCTGATCTGGAAAAAGATCGCGGCAACCGGCTGAGAAGCATTGCCGTGCGCCGAGCTGCCCGACAGTTGCTCGACAGCACACACCCGCGTCTGCTCGGCGTCTTCGACCTGGAACTGCAAAAAGTGGCCGGTCGGATCGTGCCGCTGCTGACCGAGGGTCGGTACGCCAGCGTCCGGGTTGATGAACACTTGAACATTGAGGCGCTCTCTCAGGAAAGGAAGGACTTTGTGAACCTGAGCGAAGTCTCTGGCGGCACCTATGTACAGCTCATGCTGGCGGTCCGTTTAGCCCTGTCCCAAGCCCTGGTTTCTTCGACCGTTCAGGGCGAAGAGTGTCTCATCCTGGACGAGCCCTTCGCCTTTTTTGACGCCGAGCGCCGGCGTCAGACCCTGGCCGTCCTGCCCCGCATCAGCGACGAGATTGAACAGACCTGGATTCTGGCCCAGGACTTTGACGCGGGCAGTCCACTTGCTCTGCATGTACGCTGCTCGCGGGACACTGAGGAGTTGATGATGGGTCAGGACTACGACCGGTCACTGTCCTGACCCATCATCTTGCCGCCGGAGGAGAGCAGAATGGAGTTTGCGCTGACCGCTGAACAAGAAGCGTTTCGGACCGAGATCCGCGATTTTCTCGCCCACGAGCTGGCCACTCACACGCCGAGCGAGGACGGCTGGATTACGGGTTTCTCGCGGGAATTTTCGCAAAAGCTCGGTGCACGGGGCTGGATCGGACTGACTTGGCCGAAGCAGTACGGGGGACAGGAAAAAACCTATATGGATCGCCTGATCCTGACCGAGGAGCTGTTGAGGGCCGGCGCGCCGGTCGCCGCACACTGGCTCGGCGACCGGCAGGTTGGCCCGGCGTTGCTGGCCTACGGCAGCGAGGAGCAAAAAGCGTCGATCCTGCCACAGGTGACCAGGGGTGAGATCGTGTTCTGTCTCGGTATGAGCGAACCCGGCTCGGGCTCTGACCTGGCCTCGCTGCGAACCCGCGCGGTCGAAGAGGGCGACCACTTCTCGCTGACCGGTCAGAAAATCTGGACCAGTTTTGCCCATGTGGCAGACTACGCCTATCTGGTTGCCCGGACCGACCCCGACGCGCCAAAGCATAAGGGCATCAGCGAGTTCCTGGTTGATATGCAGACGCCCGGGATCGACGTGCGACCTTTGGTCGATATCGTTGGCGAGCACCATTTTAACGAGGTGTTCTTTGACAATGTGCACGTCTCCCAAGCCTGGCTGATTGGCGAGAAGAACCGGGGCTGGTACCAGATCGCCTCCCAGCTCGACTACGAACGGAGCGGGATTGAACGCCTGCTCAGCAATTATCCCCTGTTTCGTGACGCGGTCGCCTATGCCAAACAGACCGGCCAGACCGCAGATCCCCTGGTACGCAACAGGCTGGCCGAACTCCACATCGAGCTGGAACTTGGCCGCTCAATGGTCTACCGGGTGGCTTGGATGCTGACCCAGGGCGGGGTCCCAAACTATGAAGCGGCCATGGCCAAGTGCTACTGCACCGAGGTTGAGCAGCGTGTCGCCGACACCGTCAGCGGTTTACTCGGCGACTACGCGGTCCTCATGCCAGACTCGCCCGCGGCCCGCTTGGCCGGGCGGGCGGCCCGCGAATACCTCTACGCGCCGGCGTATACGATCCAGGGCGGAACCAGCAATGTGCTGCGCAACATCATGGCTATCCGCGGCCTTGGCCTCCAGCCCGGAAGATAAATCTGCATCTCACTTTTCAGACAAGGATTGCGTATGCTGTTAGCGGGGAAGGTCGCGCTCATCACCGGCTCGTGCCGGGGAACAGGGGCCGGTATTGCCCGGGTCTTTGCCCAGGCCGGGGCCAAGGTGGTGATCAATCAGGTGCAGGACGAGGGCAATCCCCGGCAGGTTCTTGACGAGATTGAGTCGGCGGGCGGTCAAGCCCTTTTTGTCAAAGCCGATATTACCGATGCGACCCAGGTCGCCGACATGCTGGCCGCGGCCGAGCGAGCCTTTGGCCAGGTTGACATTCTGGTCAGCAATTATGCGGCCGAGGTGCCGCGTACATCCTTTGTCGAGAGTAGCTGGGCCGAGTGGCAAGAACAGATCGACACCACCCTGAAAGCGGCCTTTGTGTGTTGCCAGGCTGTTCTGCCGGGCATGAAAGAGCGTCGTTGGGGACGCATCATCAGTGTCAACACCATCGGTATCCACCAGCCCGGCCCATCCTACCACGGCTACACCTCGGCCAAAACCGCAATGTCAGGTTTTACCCGTAACCTGGCGGTTGAGGTCGGCCCCTGCAACATCACGGTCAATATCGTTTCCCCGGGTCTGACTCTGACCCAAAAGGTGAGGGCCAGGCTGACCCCGGAAGCCCAGGAGACGCATGAAAAACAGGTGCCGCTGCGCAGAACCGGAACGGTCGAAGACACGGCCAACGCGGCCCTGTTTTTTGCCTCTGAACTGAGCAGTTTTATCACAGGCGAATACCTGCTGGTGTGCGGCGGACAGGTCATGGCCTAGGCCGGCCGGGCCGGTGTTTCGCGTGAAACAGCTCAGCCCTTACTTGAATTTTCGGCGCACACCTCACACCTTGTTTTGATACAATCCCCCGATTCTCCGGGTTGATAGGGCGCAGAGCTCAGGTGAAATCGCGCTTACTCCCTGATGTACACCAGGGTTCCTTTGGGGGTTGCGCGGTACAGTTCCCGGATGTCTGGATTCAGCAGCGAGATGCAGCCCATCGTCCAGTTGACCCCGGCCTTGTTCAGCTTGCTATCGTTTGTGCCGTGAATGCCAATTTCACCGCCCGGGCCTGGATAGCTTCCGTTTCGGCGCGGAACCCTGCCGTTTTTGAGGTGGCGGCGATAGCGCACGACATCGGACGAGGTCGGATAATCCAGCAGTATGAAATGCGACCACCGTGGGTGCCGGCGTTTGTCGATAATCATGTACAGGCCAAGCGGCGTGCGTTTGTCGCCCTCGTACAGCTTGCGTCCGTCCCGCCGTGCAGACACGATCGGATAGCTACGGACCAGCCGGCCGTAGCGATAGACGCGTAGCAGCCGGCAGCCCTTATCGACCACAAGAAAAACTTTTTCCTCCGCAGCCCAGGGCAGGACATGGTCAGTATCGAGCCGCTCCGGCGGGTAGGGCGACGCGGGTAGGGCGGAAGTGGCAGGTGGGGCCGGAATGTGGGACGGAGGCGGGAAGCTGGGGGGCGGAGGGGCCGAACAACTCCACAGGCCCAAAAGCAGGCCCGCCAACACGGCCCACCCGGACCTGGGGGCCGGCCAGCCACCAATGCCTGGAGACAGGGCCGAGCCGTAGAGACAGTGCCGTGTCCGGTCTGGGCGCTGAAGGCTCACCGCCCAAGTGTAGCGACAAAAGCCCGGCTCTCGCAACTGCGCGCCCGGCCCCTTTTGATATCTCCGCCCATGCTCATGCTGTTGCCCGGACTGTTGCCCGGACTCTTGCCCATAGAGAGTGGAGCCGCCTACTATGGACCTGCTCCTGCGTGGCAGAACATGCTATGCTGCGCCATGCCAATATAACACCGAGGGGATGACGATGTTGTGGAAAACCTTGTTTCAGAAGGTCATCGGCAGCAGTAATGACAGACAACTCAGGAAAATGCGACCGCTGGTTGAAGCGATAAACGCCCATGAGCCTGAGATGGAAGCCCTGAGCCTGGACCAGCTGTGCGCCAAAACGGACGAGTTTCGGGCCTTTATCAAAACCGCCACCCAAGCCCTGCGCGACCAATTGGCCGACGCCCAGTCCCGGCTTGACCAGGAAGAAGAGCCGCAGGAGCAGGAATATCTCAAAGAGGACTGCGAGAAGACCGAAAAGGAGCTGCGCGAGGCCGAAGCCCAGGCCCTTGACGACCTCCTGCCCCAGGCTTTTGCCCTTGTCCGCGAGACCTCCAGGCGGGTCACTGGCCTGCGTCATTTTGATTGTCAGCTCATCGGCGGCCTGGTACTCCACCAGGGTCGCATCGCCGAAATGAAGACCGGCGAGGGCAAGACACTCGTCGCCACCCTGTCGCTGTATCTCAACGCCCTGCTCGGCCGCGGTGCGCACCTCGTCACCGTCAACGACTATCTGGCCCGCCGCGATGTGCAGTGGATGGGCCCTATTTTCCATACCCTTGGCCTGTCGGTCGGCTCAATTGTCCACGATGCCAGCTTTGTGTTTGATCCTGGCCATGTGGTCAAAGACTACCGCTTTCTCAACCTGCGGCCGGTCAGCCGCCGGGAGGCCTATCGGGCCGATGTAACCTACGGGACAAACAACGAGTTCGGCTTTGACTACCTGCGCGATAATATGAAGTTCAGCAACGAGGAGTACGCCCAGGGCGAGCTCTCTTTCGCCATTGTGGACGAGGTTGATAACATCCTGGTTGACGAGGCGCGCACGCCGCTGATCATCTCCGGCCCGGCCGAGGAATCGACCGAAAAATACTACGCCCTGAATCGGGTCATTCCCCGGCTGCAAAAAGACCTCGATTATGCGATTGACGAGAAACAGCGCAACGCGACCTTAACCGAGGATGGCATCTCCAAGGTTGAGCGCATCTTAGGGGTCAAAAACCTGTACGACCCGTCTGAAATCGGCACCCTCCATCACGTCACCCAGGCCCTCCGGGCCCACGCCCTCTTCAGGCGAGACGTTGACTATGTGGTCAAAGACGGCGATGTGGTCATTGTTGACGAGTTTACCGGCCGCCTGATGCCCGGCCGGCGCTGGTCTGACGGCCTCCATCAGGCGGTTGAGGCCAAAGAAGGCGTGCGCATCCGTGAGGAAAATCAGACCCTGGCGACGATTACCATCCAGAACTATTTTCGCATGTACCACAAGATCGGCGGCATGACCGGCACCGCCGATACCGAGGCCGTCGAGTTCAAAAAAATCTATAGCCTTGAGGTGGTTGTCATTCCTCCCAACAAGGGCCTGTCGCGCCAGGACTTCCCTGATGTGGTGTACAAAACCGAACGCGAAAAATTTCAGGCTGTGGCCGATGATATTGCCGAGTGTCACCACCGCGGCCAGCCGGTGCTCGTCGGGACGGTCTCGGTCGAAAAATCCGAACGGCTCAGCAAGCTGCTCAAAAAGAAACGCATCAGGCACAACGTCCTGAACGCGGTCAACCACGAGGCCGAGGCCAATATCATCGCCCAGGCCGGCCGTTTTGGCGGGGTGACGATCGCCACCAATATGGCCGGCCGGGGAACCGACATTTTGCTCGGCGGCAACCCTGAGTTCCTGGCCCGGGTTGAGATTGAAAAAACCTGGCTGAAAAAAACCGCACCAGCCCAGACCAAGAGCTACGAAGAAAGCCTTGAAGAGCTGCGCGAGACCTACAACGAAGCCCTGACCAAGGCCCGCCAACAGTACGAGCCGGGCTGGAAACCCCACGAAGAGGCCCGCAACGAGGCACTCTCACGCCTGTCCGAGACCTACCGGCCTTTTCTCCACGCTGCCTTGCAAAAGGCCCGGGCCGACTATCAGGCCGCCACCGCCCAACTTGACTTTGTGGCCGGCTCGCCGGCGGACGGCGTCCTGCAACACTACGCCGAGACGTGCGGAACGTATGAACACGCCCTGACCGAGTACGATAAGGTCGTTGGGCCCTCCCTGCCCGAAGAGCGGAAGGAGGAGTACGAGGCCGTGTGTACCGATTACGCCGGGCTGCTGGCCGAAGGTGTCTCACCCCAGGCGGCCACGCGCCTCGCAGTCATGCGGGGCCGCTATGAGCGCGTTCTTGACGAATACAGCCAGGCGATTGTGCGGGTCGCCGATACTGCGCTGAGCGAGGGCGGCGAGCTTACCCAACAGTTTGAACAGGCTCAGCGGGCCTACCAGGAAGCCCAGCGGGCCTATGACAGGGCGGACCAACTCTACGAAGAAAAGCGCAAGCCCTACGAAGCCGCGGTCGCCGAGGCCGGACGGATGTACGAAGAGCGCCGCCGCGAGCGGGTCAAGGTCGTTGAGGAGGTCCGCGAACAGCTCGAGAAGTCGCCGGATGTCTACCAGCACGCCTTTGACGCGGCCCTGGCCAAATACCAGGCCACCTGTGCCCAGGAACGCGACAAGGTCGTAGCCGCCGGCGGGCTGCATATCCTGGGGACCGAGCGGCACGAGGCGCGGCGCATTGACAACCAGTTGCGCGGCCGGGCCGGACGCCAGGGCGACCCCGGCTCATCCCGCTTCTATCTGTCGCTGGAAGACGATCTGCTGCGCATTTTTGGGGCCGAGCGCATCCAGGGCATCATGGACCGGCTGGGCATGGAAGAGGGCGAGCCGATTGAGCACGGCATGGTCAGCAAGGCGATTGAAAACGCCCAGGGGCGGGTTGAGGCGCGCAACTTTGATATCCGTAAGCATCTGCTCGAATATGACGACGTGATGAACAAGCAGCGCGAGGTCATTTACGAGCAGCGCCGCGCCTTTCTGACCGGGGAAAACCTGTCGGCCGAAGTCCTGGCGATGATTGAAGACATGACCGAAAAAACGGTCCAACTCTACCTGTCCGAGGACCTGCCGCCCGAAGAGTGGGACTGGAAGGCCCTGGACGACGCGCTCTTCCGCCAGTTCAATTTCCGGCTGTCGCTGAGCGAGGAAGAACAATACCAGGCCGACCCCGCCAGCCTGAGCGAAGCGCTGCACGACAAGGTCCTGGCGGTCTACCGGGAACGAGAGGAAGCCTTTACGCCGCCGGTCCTGCGCTACCTGGAAAAGGTCATTTTGCTCCAGACCATGGACGCCCTGTGGAAAGACCATCTGTTGTCTATGGATCACCTCAAGGAAGCGGTCGGGCTGAGCGGCTACGGACAAAAGAACCCCCTCCAGGAATACCAGAAAGAAGGCTTTGCGCTGTTTGAACAACTCCACGACCGGATGCAGGCCGAGGTGGTCGAGAAACTGTTTACCGTCCAGATTGCCCGCCAGGAAGACATCCAGAAAATGGAGGCGCGCCAAGCCGAGCCCCGTCGTCCGCTCAGCATGAGCCACGGCCAGGAGCCCCAACCGGCCCCAGCGACCCAGGTCCGCAGAAATGAGCCCAAGGTAGGGCGCAACGACCCGTGCCCATGTGGCAGCGGCCGCAAATACAAGAAATGTCACGGGGCCTAGGAGAGCGCCATGCGCGTGAAGGTCAGCAAAAACCCGGTTGTTGTGCCAGGCTTTCGCTTCAGCGGCGTCTCGTGCGGCATCAAGCCGAGTCGAAAAAAGGACATAGCGCTGATCGTCTCAGACCGGCCGGCCACCGCCACCGCGGCTTTTACTACCAATCAGATCAAAGGCGCACCAGTGCTGCTCGGTCTGGAGCGGATGAAGCCGGGCCAGCTCCAGGCCGTCGTGGTGAATAGCGGCATTGCCAACGTCTCGACCGGAGAACCCGGTCTGCGCCTGGCCCGCAATATGTGTCGTCTGGTCGGCCGCCGGCTGGGGATTGATGAGGGACTCGTCCTGCCGTCTTCAACCGGCAAAATCGGCGTCTTGCCGCCGTGGGAAAAAATACGCCCCGGGATTATTGAGGCGTGTGACACCCTCTCGCCCAAGGGATTCTGGGACGCGCTGGCCGGCATGATGACCACCGACGCCTTTCCCAAAGCCGTGGTCCGCCGGCTGCAAGTCGGCGGCAAGACCGTGACCCTGGCCGGTCTGGCCAAAGGGGCGGGCATGATCAACCCCAATATGGCCACCATGCTGTGTTATGTCGTGACCGACGCCGCGGTCGAAGCCGACGCCTTGGGCCGGACCCTGGCGGCGACGCTGGGCGATTCGTTTAACGCTATCAGCGTGGACGGGGATACCAGCACCAGCGACACGCTTGTCCTGCTGGCCAACGGCTTGGCCGGCAACCGGCCCATCACACAGGCAGGGCGCAACTTTCGGCCCTTCACGACCGCAGTCGGCGAGGTCTTGTGCGAGCTGGCCCGGCTGTGTGTCAAGGACGGCGAGGGCGCGACCCGGGTGGTCGATATTTTTGTCCGGGGCACCAAAACCGACGAGGACGCCCGGCAGATCGCCCGGACCGTTGCCTCCTCCCCGCTGGTCAAAACCGCCTTTTTTGGCGGCGACCCGAACTGGGGGCGGATCGTGTGCGCGGTCGGTTATGCCGGCGTCCCACTGGACCAGACCAAACTGAATATCGCGGTGGGCGATATCCTCATTGGACGCCGCGGCCTGAGTACCGGCCCGCCCAACGAACAGCGCGCCGCGGCAGTCATGCAGCAGCCCGAGTTTTCCGTCACCATTGATCTCCGTGGCGGCAAAGGCCGGGCGCATGTGGTGACATCTGACCTGTCCACCGGCTACGTCCACTTCAACTCGGCCTACTCAACCTGAGGGGCCGCTTATTGGCGACAGGCCGGTGCGCTTTTCATAAGGCCGCAACGGCGCAAAAATATACCCGGAATTTTATTGCAGAAGCAGTGATATTACGCTCTCCCAGTCAGGATGTTCTCAGTGACTCGCTTGCCAAAGGATTTTCCCTTATTGGGACATCTTTGATGATGTGCTGCGTGAATATAAAAGGTGTCAGAATTGCTCCAAGTGTGGTGGGATTCTGCTCCATCTGAGGAGGTCTGACGCCGTGCAGTACAGAATACCCGACCCGGCCCACTGGCCAGCGCGTTGCGTGGACCGCATCATCCAGGCAGACGCCAGAACAGTACTCCGCAAACTTCCAGATGCGTGCATAGCCCTGGCTATCACCAGCCCGCCGTACTGGAACGTTATTGATTACCGCGTGGAGGGCCAGATTGGGCAGACCGGTTACGATGAGTATCTTGATGATCTCCTGGCAGTCTGGCGCGAGACCGAACGGATACTGATACCGAATGGAAAACTTGCCACCGTCACCCCGATCATGCCCATTCCCAAGAGCCGGATGGGAGCTCAACACACGCGACACCTCAAAAACATCGCGTTTGATATGGAGGCCCGCATTCTTCAAGAGATACCGGAACTGTATCGCTTTGGTCTGATGGTCTGGAAAAAACAGACTACCACCAAAATGTTCGGGAGCTATCCGTATCCGCCCAACATTTATGAAGACAACACGATTGAGTTTATCAACGTCTACGTCAAAAGCGGCGTTCCGCCCCCGCTCTCGAAAAAAGCCAAGGAGCCGAGCCGCCTCACCCAAGCAGAGTGGCGGAACCTGACCATGCAGATTTGGCCCATGTATCCGGAAGACGTGAAGCGGGCTGGGGGCCACCCGGCCCCCTTTCCGGTCGTGCTCCCGCAACGGCTCATCTACATGTATTCATTCCAGGAGGCCCCGGACGCGGGTTTTACCGGAGACATTGTGCTCGATATGTTTAACGGCTCGGGCGCAACGACACTGGCCGCCAAGGTAACAGGAAGGCGCTGGATTGGCGTTGACCTGAACCCGGATTATTGCCAGCACGCCCGGAGTCGTCTGTCGCACAGCTACGAAGTCAACTCACGGCATATCCTTCTTGACGACATACCAGTACGCCGGGCGCATGACAGCCGTCAATTGGCTTTGTTCTCGTCTCGCAAAGCCGTGGAAAAGGGGAGGGACGCCAGTCTTCCCCGTACTTAGGCGCGTGGATCGTCTGGAAGGGTGCGCCGGGTAAAGCCGATGACCATGCCGAAGGCCTGGTCGGGGCCGATCACCAGGGTATCCGGGCCGTCGGCCGCCGTGTCCAACTGCCAGGACCGCAGGAAGTCATGAGCCTGGCCGAGGTCGCGGGTCTTGAAGATCAGCGAATAGATACCCTCGCCGTGGGTGTCCAACTCACGCCCCTCCGGGCCGCCGACCGCCAGCGGCTCGGACAGATCCACAACGCTATCCTGGCCAATTGCCACAAACGCGCTGCGTTTGCGCCCGGCGACCGTCTCTTCACCCAGCAGGGTCCCGCCCAGCACCCCACAGTAGAGGTCTTTGGCCTTGGCCAGGCTGCTGACTACCACGCCAATATGGGACGCCCGCTCAATGCCCAGCGGGTGTCCCCGCCACGGCTCGTTTGACCAGCCCGGCTTGAGGCGGGGGTCGGCAATATAGTCGCCGGCCAGGGCAAACTCCAGCTGGCCCGGGGTCTCTTTGGGATGGGTCCAGACCGCGGCGGTCTTCTCGGACGGTTTGGCCCTTTTGCCCACGATATTGAACAGCCGCAAGCCTGCCGAGTCGAGCCGCTCGGAGATGGCCGCCACGTCGTCCACATACCAGGCGATAGAGTGGAAGTGCTGGCCAAAGCGGTCGCGGAATTTCTTGACCGACGGGTTTTTGAGCGGTTCAATCCCGGCCGGCATCATCGGCTCCATGATGACATCCCCGATAGCGACGAGCGAGGCCGTGCGACCGGCCAACTCCTCATAGCCGTTGTAGAACCGCCTGACCGAAAACACCTCGTCGTACCAGCGATCGACCGCTTCGAGATCGTCTACCACATGGGTGAGATGAAACAATTTGCCTATGTTGAACATGCGCGTCCCCTCGTGTGTGGGTGGGAGAATTTGCGGGCAGGATGCCCGCGCTCCCAGGTTCACACGCCTCCCCGTGCGTGTGTGCGGGAAGCATACCCCGCAGTTCTGGCCGGCTGGGCGGTCTGGACGCTGGGGCTCAGGCCGACCCGGGGCCGGCCAGCAGGGCCGCGGCTTCTTTTTCAACGGCTGTGCCGGCGAAAAAGTCGGAGTTGGTTTCGCCCCAGAAGCGAACCGGGTTGGTGAACACAAAGTCCCGGAAGTTGTCGGCGTTCATCAGTCCGTTGTCAACCAACTCGTGGGCTTCGTGCAGGACGCCGGCCATGTCCTGCACATCGAAATGACCCACGTCTGAGCCGAACAGGGCGTGCAGCTCGGAGGCAAACGGATTGCACATCGTATTGAAGGCCCAGGCGTTCATCCGGTCGTCGGCCTCGCAGCCAAAGTAGAAGTTTTTGACAAACAGGTCTTTGAAGTCCTCTTTTTTGGCAATCCGGCAGGCGGCGTAGTCGTCAAGGTTAGCCACCCCACCGACATCCATCGCCGCCTTGGGCGGCATGGCGGTGTCGAACATGGCCTCGCGCTCGCGCATGGCGGCCACCATGTCTTTGGGCGCGTAGGATTCCGCCAGTTGAAGGAGCAACTGGCCGTCCAGGTTTTTGGGGTTGACCTCTTCGAGGGCGTCCAGCTTGCGCTTCTCCCAGTGTTCAATGAGGTCAACGTACAACTGGCAGGCCCAGCCCACGCCGCCCTCCAGAAAGGCGAACTTCAGCTCGGGGAAGCGGCGGGTGACACCGCCCAGGAACAGGGCTTTGCATACCGCCTCGTTGGCCACCGCAAAATGGCCGATGTGGTTATAGCAGAAGTTGGAGGGCGACACCCGCAGGCCAAACCCGCGTGAGCCGGAGTGAAAGCTGGGGGCGACTTTGAGCTCAATGCATTTGGCCCACAGCGGGTCGTAGTCATACACGCTGTCCAGCCCCAGTACATCCCGCCAAGTGGCCACGCTGGCCGCTCCGGGGGTTTTCTCGGCCACGGCCTCAATTGGCCGGGCGATCAGGCTGCCCAGCATGACGACCTTGAGGCCGAGCTGCTGGACGGCGTACTCCAACTCTTCAATCGCTTCTTCGGGGGTGTGCATCGGAATCACCGCAGAGGGCGTCATGCGGTCGGCAAAAGGCCCAAAATAATCGGCGCTGAAGGTGTTGAACGCCCGGCAGGCGGCCCGGCGCGCCTCGGCGTCGGACACCAGCGGCAGGCCGAGGCCGGCGGTCGGGTAGAGGACGCTGAAGTCAATGCCGAGCTCGTCCAGGCGTTCATTCATCAGCTTTGGCATCATGGCCGTGGCCCGGTCGCGGGTGTTTTTGGTCGGCAGCGCCCAGAAAGCCTGCTGGGCCGTGCGGTGGGCGGCCCGCTCGGCCACCGACATGGAGAGCTGGTTCTGGACCAGCCTGGGAAACATGGAGAAGCCTTCAACCGCTTTGTCGCCGCCGATCTTGCGCAGCTGGCTTCTGACCAGGGGGCCGAACTCCAACCAGTGCCCGTCGGCATCAACGACCGGGTGGGAGAGGCCGGCCCGGACCTGTGCTGACGATGTGACATGAGTACGCATAACACAACCTCCTTCTTGTGAACAAATGCAGCCAGCATAGGAACTTTCCTGGGGTTTTTCAACATTCAGGCAAAGGGGCGCAGAAAGCCGAGCAGGGCGGCGTTGAGCTCGGCCGGTTTCTCCATCTGGACCCAGTGGCCGGCCCCGTCAATCAGGACCTTGCCACGCAGGTCGGAGACAGAGCTGTCCATCATCTCCAGCATCCCGCCGCCGGCAAAGGACAGCACCAGGTCTTTTTTGCCGGCGATGAAAAAGGCCGGCGGCTCAATCCTGGCCTCGGCCAGTTGCGGGGTGATGTCAAAGTTGCGGTCGATATTCCGGTACCAGTTGACCGGCCCCCGAAAGCCGCTCTGCCTGTACTGGACTTCGTAATAATCGAGGTCTTCAGCCGTCAGCCAGGCCGGCAGGGTGTCGGGGTCGGGCAGACCGTCCAGAAAGCCGGCGCTGGCCGGCTTGGGGGTAAACCACACCCCCTCGGGCGCGTCACCAGAGGCCACATAATAGATGACACGCAGCGACTTGCGGATGTCGGCTTCCAACTCGGCCTCGGCCACCCCCGGCCGCTGAAAGTAGACGATATACCAGAAGTTGTCGCCAAAGTTCTCCTGCCGGGTCATCACCCCGGCCTGCCCCCGGATATAGGGCACGCTCATGCCGACCACGGCCCGCACCCGCTCGGGGTGGAGCAGGGCGGTGTGCCAGGCCACCGGAGCACCCCAGTCATGGCCGACCACCACAAACCGCTCGTGGCCCAGGGCCTCGGCCAGACCGACCACATCGTTGGTTAACTCAATGATATCATAGGCTTCGACGGCTTCGGGCCGGTCGCTGCCGCCGTAGCCACGCTGGTCGGGGACGGCAACCTGAAAGCCGGCCTTGACCAGCGGGTCGATCTGATGCCGCCACAAATACCAGCACTGGGGGAAGCCGTGGAGCAGGATCACCAGCCGGCCTGTGCCTTCGACGACGGTCCGCAGCCGAATCCCGTTGGTCTCGATCATCTGAAAATGCCGCTCTTGCATGGCCTTCTCCTTTGCCGTTCCTGACGGCTGTGGTGTCTGACTCGGGTGTAGCATACGCTTGCGGCCTGGCTTGGCGATTCCGTAATCAGGGCGCGGTCATCTGCCACGAAACCATCAATACCCCGACCGCCGATGAGTGGGAACAACCGTCGTGCTTGCAAACAGCCCAATCGTCTGATTCACTCCGCGCTGACTGTGACATATTCGCCTAACCCGCAGCATCGGAACAAAACACAGAGAAAGTCTCAATGGTCAATCCCTCTTGCACAGGAAGTCGTCTGCTTCAAGACGATGTACACAAACGGTTGGCTCAACAACGATACTGCTTGGGGGCTGCATTATCTGAATGGTGTGCTGGATTACCTCGGACTCGCTCAGGACCATGCAACTCAGGTCTTCATCGCAAAATTTGTAGGCAGTTGGGGAACCTGGCATGGCTATCCCGCTGATCACACACAGAACCAACAGGATATCCCTCCAGAACGAATTTGCAAAATCTGGATGGCCACCGATGTCTTGAGGCGGGCGCAGATTCGGAAGATTACGAAAGGCCAGGCATGTGGCCTTTGAAGTTGACCATTCCAGGTCGCTACTGGGACACACAGATTTACCGTGGACGCCTCTACCTCTTTGAGGTGGATGGGAGCATCTTGACGCTGGATTGGGACCGTCTCATTCAGGATATGCGGATTGAGCACTCTTTGAAGATCGCTCTCGTCTGGGCGTTTCAGCGAAGCGACTATCTGTACCGGCTTGCGGCAACAGGAATTTTCCACGATGAAGAGTTCAAGGCGATGATGAATCGTCGTTTTTCGACCCTGGCCAGAACCCCCCTCATCCTGAAAGAAGAGCAGCTCAAAGAGGCGTCTTTGGGTCAACAGGCAAATCGCTTTCCTTTTCCACATGCAGACTCCACAGTGTACACCCGGCGGCTTTACATATCTTCTCGGAGCGGCCTCTTTTCAGCGAACTGCATGGGACAGACCAAATACCCCATCAGTACCCACGTCAAAAAACTCTGGGACTGCCCTGTCCTGGCGGTGGGCGCGTCATATGGGGCTTTGGCTCTTGCTGCCGGAGAAGAAGGGTTGTGGGAGACAGATACATTTGAAACCGCTGAAACCGCTTCCGTGACGAATCCCCATCATCTTGCAGAGCGGCATTGCAACGAATGCGAATGGGCCTTCCACAGTATCTATGGCTCCTCATCAAAAGGGCCGGGAGTTTTGGCCGCCTATCACAAGACACGGACGGAATCTGGTACGCCTGGAAGAACTGCGTATCAACGGGAGTTTGACCGGCTGATACCAGAAGAAGAAATCTTCCCGGATTCTGAAGAGCCAGAGGTCTATTCCTGGGCGGCTCAGGACAAGATTTGTCAGGCGGCCAACGGCACTATACGGGTAGCCAGATATCAGCCTTGGGACAAGAGAACCCCTCTTCAACTCCTCGGTGATCTTGCCCTTGAACGTCACGGAGAGGCTATCGTATCAGCGAAGGTTGCCTTGTTCGGAACTGTTGTCGAACTGGACTCCAGCCTGGTCGTCCTATCCAGCAATGGCACGATTCTCTCCATTGACGGCGAGCCGGTATCATGGAGGGTCTTTCCAAGGTCTCGTCACTACGAAAACCATCTTCACGTCATTTATGATGACCGCCTGGAAATTTTCTCGTTCAACCACGATTGCCTGATTGACCAGCAGAAAAAGATATCAGGCATTTCAAACAGGGCTGAACAGGATCGCATATCTTTTGATTCATCAGGATTCTGAGGGTTACGCTTTTTGCACGCTACCCATCGCCATACAATTCCCCTGCCACGCCGTATGACGCTGCGGATGCTGCGGATTGCGGCCATTTCTCGATTTGCTCTACCGTAACGACAGAGGACGGCTCCCCGCCCGTGCTGACCCCATCATGCTGAGCCCAGAGGAAAGAGATGCGCTGGTGGCGGAACTCGCGACCCGCCCCGGTCACGAAAAAGTCCGCGTTCTGGTCCACCGCCTGATGGTCGATGGGCTGGGCGCGGACAGCCGGGATATGGATTTCGAGAAGCCGGTTCCCGAAGTACATGGCCGGATCGATGCCCTGCTGGGACGTACCGTGCTGGAGTTCAAGTCTGACCTGAGACGTGAACGCCGGGATGCGGAAGAAGAACTCAGTCGCTATCTGAGCGACCGCCAGCGTGTGGCCGGCACACGCTATGTCGGGCTGGCGACCGACGGGGCGGACTTCACGGTCTATTTTCTCAAGTCCGGCCGGCTGCGTGAGGCCGGCGGCTATCGCACCGACGCCTCGGCGTCGCGCGAGCTGCTGGTCTGGCTGCAAAGCGCGGTCGCCGTTGGCGACGAGCTGCTGCCCGAGCCGGACATCATCAGGCGCGAGTTCGGACGCCACAGCATTGCCGCCCGGCGCGCGCTTGATGAGCTCGGTGAGCTGTGGGCCGGGGTGGCGGAGATGCCCGGGGCACGCCTCAAGCGCGAGCTGTGGAACCGCCTGCTGAGCCTGGCCTATGGGGCCGGGGTCGGTGACGATGGCCTGTTTTTGCAGCATACCTATCTGGCCGTCATTGCTAAGGCGGTGGCCTGGAACGCGATGATCGACACGCCGCCGGCGGACGCCGCGGCCGTGCTGCACGGCGAGGCGTTCAGCCATCTCGGCATCAGTGGGCAGAGCGAGCCGGACTTCTTTGACTGGATACTGGCCGCCCGGGGCGGGTCTGAACTGGTCATGCAGATGGTGCGCCTGGTCGGCCGTTTCCGGCTGGCCGATATCCGCATGGACGTGTTGAAGGCGCTCTATGAGAGCCTGATTGACCCCGACACCCGGCACGACCTCGGCGAGTACTACACCCCCGACTGGCTGGCGGCCCGCATGGTGGCCGCGGCGGTGGACAAGCCGTTGGAGCAGCGTGTCATGGACCCGGCCTGCGGCTCGGGTGCCTTTCTGTTCCATGCCGTCCGGGCGGTGCTGGCCGGCGCGGAGGCGGCCGGCCTGTCGCCGGTTCAGCAGGTGGAACGTGCGATTTCGCGGGTGGCCGGCATTGATATTCATCCGGTCGCGGTCATTTTTGCCCGCGTTACCTACCTGCTGGCGTTGATGCCGGCCTTGCGCGCCGGCGGCCATCCGGGTGCGCTGGCCGTGCCCGTCTATCTGGGCGATGCCCTGCAATGGAACCTGAACCGGCCTGATGCTGGAGGGCATCACGGTCCATCCTCACAACCGCCGCTGCTGGCCGACGACGAGACCCTGAACATTTTTGTGCCGGCCATACGGGTCAGCACGCCCGGGCCCAGACAGCTCGCCGCGGTCGCGCTCTGCTTCCCGGCCGCGGTGGCTTCGGACGCCGCGCTGTTTGACCGGGTGCTGAACAGCATGATTGAGTTTGGCGCACGGGGTGAGCCGCTGGCCAATTTTGCCGCCTGGCTGGAGCGTGAGGGGGCGGCTTCGAAGCAGGACCGCCGCGTTCTGAAGACGACCTATACGACCATGCGCCGGCTGCAAGAAGAGGGCCGCAACCACATCTGGGGCTATGTGGCCCGCAACCTGGCCCGTCCGGTATGGCTGGCCTCCGAGGCCCAGAAGGCCGATGTGGTGCTCGGCAACCCGCCGTGGGTGTCCTACCGCTATATGAGCGGAGACTTCAAGGAGCGCTTCCGTTGGGAGAGCCGGGCCGCGGGGCTGTGGGTCGGCGGCAAGGTGGCTACCCAGCAGGACTTGTCCGGCTATTTCTATTTGCGGGCCGCCGGCCTGTATATGCGCCGGGCCGGCCGGATGGCGATGGTCCTGCCCGCGGCTGCTCTGTCGCGCCAAGCCTACGCGCCGTTCAGGGCGGGGGAGGTGGTACGCTTTGGCCAGCCGGCCTTGCGCCTGCGTTTCACCCAGGCCTGGGCCTTTGGACCTGAGGTCCAGCCCTTGTTTCCGGTGCCAAGCTGTGTGCTGTTTGCCGAGGTCCAGGCCGAAGATGCCGGGCCGAAGTCTGTGGGGACTGCGGGTCAGGATGCCCGCGCTCCCGGGAAGACGCCGGGCCGCATCCTGGCCTTTGCCGGCAGCCTGCCCAGGCGTGACGCCGACCGGGCCGAGGCCGACGCTACTCTGACTGAAACCCCCGCGCCCTGGCCGGCCGTTGCCTCGTCTGATCCGGCCGGCTCGCCCTACCGCAAAGCCTTTCGTCAGGGCGCAACCCTGGTTCCCCGCCGGTTTGTGCTGGTTGAGCCGGTGATGAGCTCTGGAAGGCTGCCGCCTAACCCCGCGTTTCCCCTGGTGCGCGGGCGGGCCGGCAATCTGGACAAAGCCCCGTGGAAAGACCTGCCGCCGCCTCAGGGCACGCTTGAGCGGGCATTTCTGCGGCCTGTGCTACTCGGCGAATCCATCGTCCCGTTCTGTGTCCTGGGCGCACACCTGGCGGTCATTCCGTGGGCCGAGGGTGAACTCATGGACGCGGCCCGGGCTGCTGAGCGTGGCTACCCGCGGTTGTCGCACTGGCTCAAAAACAGTGAAACGGTATGGGAGCGGCACAAGCGAAGCGGCCATAGGTTTACAGAACAATTGGACTACTACGGCAAGCTGTCTGCACAATTCCCGATTGCGCCGATCCGCGTGGTGTATACTGCGGCTGGCACCTATCTTGCCGCCTGTGTTGTTGAGAACGAGACCGCGATCATCGATAATAGCCTGTATTGGGCCGCGGTTGAGGATGTTGCTGGGGCCTGGTACTTATGCGCGGTTTTCAACAGCTGGGCCCTGCGCGACGGCGTTGCCGTCTATCAATCCCAAGGCCAATGGGGCGCGCGTCACTTTGACAAATACGTCTTCAACCTGCCCATCCCGCGCTTTGAGGGAGAGAACGCCCTGCACCGCGCATTAGCCGAGGCGGCACAGACCGCGGCCGGCCTGGCCCACAGCCTGCCCCGCAAAGAGGGCGAGCATTTTACCCGCGTCCGCCGGCGCGTCCGGGCCGCCCTGGCCGAACACGGCGTTGCCGGCCACATGGAAGGGCTGGTTGCTCAACTGCTTGATTCCACTCGAGAAGGAGCGGATACTTGAAGGATGACGGGATGTGATCCAGTCGAGTGACGCCCTGTGGCTGACCCGACCTGCGCGATTTGATCGCCAATACCCGTATGCTGAGCTTGAAGTTGGGAAGGGCCAGGGTTTCAAAAGCGTTTTGACAGTGTGGCCGGTCTGGCGGTGAATCTCTTTGAGCGACAAGCCTTTTTTGACGTACAGGGTGCGGGCTTCGGCCCGGTCGTTGCGTTTGTCCTGTGTTGAGCGGTATGGCATAGGGAGGTTCCTGCGGAGCAGTCGGCGTCAGGTAAGCGGTCAGCCCGAGCGCAAGCCGTGTGTGGCCCAACTAGCCAGAGGTGTCTGGGCAGCATATAATCCTGTCGCCGCCCACAGGCATAAAAGGGCGAGTCCAGCAGAGGAGAGAGAGCTATGCGACTTGGGAGACTTGGCAGAGCCGTTGCAATGGGAATGATGTTCGGCGGGGTCGTATTCCTGGCCGCCTGTCCGGGAGACCTGGAGGAAGCGGCCCAAGAGGCGACCAAAGTGGACGAGGTGGCGGAGCCACAGGGAACGCGTGACGAGTGTCTGGAACAGTGTCAGCAAGCCGCGACCAGACAAGAAGAAGACTGCATCGCCAAACTGTCAGAGGAAGAGAAAGCCGACCCGACCGCCTTTGATAGCCCGGTGCTGGCCTGTCAGAACGACGCCCGGGGCGACCTGACCGCCTGTCAGGTCGAGTGCAACAACCAGTTCCGCGGCCGCTAAGGGCCATGTCCGCCGGCAAGCAGGAGGACCGCATGGCTGCATTTGCGTATACGACCGCTATCGAAATCGCCCGGAAAATTCGCCAACGGGAGGTCTCAAGCCGGGAAGTGCTTGATGCCTTCCTCGAGCGGGTGGACAGGCTCGATGGGCCGGTCAACAGCGTGGTCACGCTTGACGCCGAGCGTGCCCGCTCAGAAGCCGATGCGGCCGACGCGGCCCTGGCCCGGGGCGAGCTGCGCGGCCGGCTGCACGGCGTGCCCATGACGGTCAAAGACTCCTTTCAGACCGCGGGGATGCGGACCACCTCGGGGGCACCCGAGCTGTCGGACTTTGTGCCCCACGAAGACGCCTGGCCGGTCGCCCGGCTGCGTGAGGCCGGGGCGGTCATCTTTGGCAAGACCAACCTGCCGCTGTACGCCGGCGACCTGCAAAGCTATAACGAGGTCTTTGGCACGACCAACAATCCCTATGACCTGGAGCGTACCCCGGGCGGCTCGTCCGGTGGCTCGGCCGCGGCCCTGGCCTGCGGTTTTACGCCCCTGGAGTTGGGCAGCGACATCGGCGGCTCGATCCGCCTGCCGTCGCATATGTCGGGCGTGGCCGGCCACAAGCCGAGCTATGGCATTGTGCCGGCCCACGGCCAGATTCCCGGCCCGCCGGGCACGCTGACCCTGGCCGACCTGGCGGTGGCCGGTCCTATGGCCCGCAGCGTGGAAGACCTCGAACTCGGCCTGGACATCCTGGCTGGGCCGAACCGCTGGGAGCGGCCGGCTTGGCGGCTGGAGCTGCCACCGGCCCGCCGGCAGCAGCTCAAAGACTACCGGGTGGCGGCCTGGCTGGACGACCCCCGCTGTCCGCCCGAGCCGCGGGTCAAGGCCCTGCTTGAAGCCGCGGCCGGTCGGCTGGCTGATGAGGGGGTCCGGCTTGACCCCGAGGCGCGGCCCGACTTCTCCCTGGAAAAAATCGCCACCACCTTTCAGGCCCTCCTCCAGGTCGCACTCTCGGGCGGGCTGACCGGCGACACCATTGAGCGCTATGCCGCGGCGTCCGGCGACACCAGCGTTGACCGCACCCGGCGTTTCATGGCCATGCGCCACCGGGAGTGGCTGAGCTATCACGAACGCCGGATGCAGATGCGCAAGCGCTGGGAAGAGTTTTTCCAGGACTGGGACGCCATCCTGCTGCCGGTCATGCCCTGCGTGGCCATTCGCCACGACCATTCCAAGCCGCAGGCCGGCCGCACCGTCCGGGTCGGCAACCGCGACTGCCCCTACTGGGACATGATCACCTGGATGGCCCCGGCCGGGGCCTGTTATCTGCCGGCGACAGTCGTCCCGGTCGGCTGTCTGGACACCGGCTTGCCGGTCGGCGTTCAGGTCGTCGGCCCCTATCTGGAGGACCGCACCAGCCTTGACCTGGCCAGGCATGTGCTGAGGCTGAGCGGCGGCTGTCCACGCCCGGCCGGCTTCTGAGTCAGAAGGGGTTGCACCGCACCTTTACAGGGCGGGTCCGCTCGCAGGCCAGCGAGTCGGTCACGCCCGAGGCCAGTAGCGCGCAGGCGTTGGTAATGGCCGCTCTGAGTGCTTCCATCTCGGTCGCCCCGTCGACCGTCCGGCAGTCCTGCACGCCCCGGAACTGCATACACACCTCACACCGATAGCCCCCGACCTGAAAGCTCGAATACACCACGAGTGCAACGAGGGCGATCAGCGCACCTGCCGCTATCCACGTCGTCTTTTTCATACTATAGGCTCTAGTCTAGCCGGCCTGAGACAAGCTGGGGAGGGCGTGCATGAACTGGATATGGCTCGGACTTGTTGTCGCGTCTGTTGTTGCCGCGGCCTTCGGCGGCACAATGGCCGACGTGACCGCGGCCTCAATAGACTCGGCCAGGTCAGCCGTCAGCCTGGCCCTGGGCCTCGTCGGGGTAATGGCCTTCTGGCTGGGCCTGATGCGGATCGTCCAGGAGGGCGGGCTGCTGCACACGCTGGCGCGGGCGCTGCGACCGCTGATGGCGCGGCTGTTTCCTGAGGTACCGGCAGACCACCCGGCCATGAGCGCGATGATTATGAACATGGCCTCGAACATGCTGGGCCTCGGCAACGCCGCTACTCCGTTCGGCATCAAGGCCATGCAGGAGCTCGACCGGCTCAACCCCCGGCCCGGCGTGGCGACCAACGCTATGGCCCTGTTTCTGGCGATCAACACCTCAAACATTGCGCTTGCCCCGCTGGGGGTGATCGCCCTGCGTGCCTCGTTGGGCTCGACCGACGCGGCCGGCATCTGGCTGCCCACCCTGTTTGCTACCTCGCTCTCGACCATAGTCGGCATTACGGCTGCCAAACTCCTCCAGCGGGTCGTGGCGACCGGGCCGGAGACAGCGGCAGAGCCGGCCACCTCCCGCCCGGAGGCAGTCCGGCTGCCGGACGAGGCAAGGCTTGGCGCGGATCGGCCGGCCTCTCGGCCGGGCTGTCTGGCCGCGGGGCTGACCCTGGCCGCTCTGGGTCTTGGTTTTGTTCTGCACCTGCGGGCCGGCACGGCCGCGGGGCTGTCGCTTGGCGAGCTGCTGCGGGAGGCCGCCTCAAGCTGGCTGTTGCCGGTCCTGATCGTCCTGATGCTGGTCTACGGCCTGGCCAAACGGGTCGCCGTGTATGACGCGATGATTACCGGAGCGAAAGAGGGTTTTGAGGTCGCGCTCAGGATCATCCCGTTTCTGGTCGCCATGATCGTCGCCGCCGGGATGTTCAGGGCCTCCGGCCTGCTGGGTGGCATTATTGCCGTCATCGGCCCGGCCCTCAGCCTGCTCGGCTTTCCCCCAGAGGCCCTGCCGATGGCGCTGCTCCGCCCGCTGTCGGGCTCAGGGGCCTACGGCATCATGGCCGAGATCATGCAGGCCGAGGGCCCGGACAGCCTGGTCGGCTATCTGGTGTCCACCCTCCAGGGCAGTACCGAGACGACGTTCTATGTCCTGGCGGTCTACTTTGGCGCGGTCGGTGTCACCCGCGTGCGCCACGCCCTGGCCGCCGGCCTGACCGCCGACCTGGCCGGTGTTATCGGGGCTGTTATGGCGGTGCGTTGGCTGGTGGGCTGAGCCGCCGGCTTTGTCTCCCGCCAGGAACATGAGAACATGACCCATGCCGCTTCCCGGTCCTGACCCTGGCTGTACTACGCTGTCGGGGCGCTGGCGACGCTGATTATCGGCATTGGCAAAGCCGGCATTGGCGAAGGATACTATACCAGCCCATATCGCCGGCTTAGGCGCTGAGCGGCTCTGCCGCGCTGACCGTATACTTCCTGGCCTCAATTGGGCCGGCCAGCAGCCGGGGAAGTTCCTTGATGAAGGTAGCCATGTGGTCGGTCTTCAGATGCCGGCTGAGCGCTTCGTCTGATTCCCATTCCTCAAAAATGCGCAGCCGATTGGGGTCGGCCAGGTCGGCATAGAACTGGTAGAACAGACAGCCGGCTTCGGCCTGGGTGGCTTGTGCCATGTCGAGCGCCAGCCGGACTGCTTTGTCACGGGTTTCGGCTTTGAGCGGAATGATACCTGAAACAACAATCATATGAGACCTCCTGTTCAAAAAATGTCTACGGCCGCCGGCTGACGGACTCGCCCACCCGAAACTCGGCGTCACAGCCGCGGTCAACCCAGACGCCGCGGGGGTCATAGCCCCAGGTCCGGCCTTTGATGCAGGCGGCTTTGGACCGTTGTTTGACGAGGCGGACGCCGCGGCGGGTGTCGGCGGGGCAGTGCTGGTAGTTGTACTGTTGGCTGCGGCAGCGAAACCGGGCCGGGCCGCGGCGTCGGGTGCGGCGGGGGAGAATCCGAAACTCGGCATCACAGCCGCGGTCAACCCAGACGCCGCGGGGGTCATAGCCCCAGGTCCGGCCTTTGATGCAGGCGGCTTTGGACCGTTGTTTGACGAGGCGGACGCCGCGGCGGGTGTCGGCGGGGCAGTGCTGGTAGTTGTACTGTTGGCTGCGGCAGCGAAACCGGGCCGGGCCGCGGCGTCGGGTGCGGCGGGGGAGAATCCGAAACTCGGCACCGCAGCCGCGGTTGACCCAGACGCCGCGGGGGTCATAGCCCCAGGTCCGGCCTTCGATGCAGGCGCTTTTGGACAGCTGGCGGTTGAGACGGACACGGCTGTGCCCCCCTGTCGGGCAGTGCTTGTACCGGTAGTCGTGGCTCTGGCAGCGGATGAGCTGTTCGGCTGAGGCCGGCGTCGGCCAGAGCAGACCCACGAGCAGCGCAAGGCCGGACAGCGCAAGGCTCGAACACAGGGCGGAGCAGGCGCGGCGCATAGCTTACCTGAAGGCCGGCATCACCTTGGTGGCGAACAGCTCCGGCGAACGCTGGGAGTGCTGCTGGCTCAGGTTGCCCCAGGCAAAGGCCGGGGTCGGGTAGTTGCAGCCCGTCTCTTCAAACAGCCTGGCCAACTGGTCCTGGACCGAGGGCGGGGAGCCGACAATCGCCACATTGAGCTGGCGGGCGACCGAAAGCTCGGGCGTCAAGAAAACATGGACCGTGCCAAAGTCTTTCCACAGCTTCATGATGTTCTCGTAGAACTGCTGACAGGCGGGGCCGGCAACCGCCTCGGCCTCCTCATCGGTGTCGGCCACATAGATGTGACGCAGGGCACCAATAAGGAATACCCGGCCTGGGCAAAGCGCTCGAGGTCGGCCACGACCTGCTCTGGCGTGCCGGTGCAGATGCGGCGCGGAGTGTCCCGGGCCTGGGGGGCGTGGCGGGCGGTCAGCCGGGCCGAGCTGACGCCAATCATGGTAAACCCGGCCGGGTCTTTGCGCATGCGCTCAAGTTCACCGCGGATGAGGTCCTGGACGCCGCTATAGCGGCCTGGCTCGGCGTGCGGGTCAAGAAAAATAGGGGGGAAGCCGTCACACAGCCGCGCCGCCCGCCGGCCACCGACCGCAGTGCCCCCGCCATAGACAATCGGCGGGCGGGGACGCTGGACCGGTTTGGGGTCCATAGACACCGCGCTGAAATCGTAAAATTGGTCCTGGAAACTGACGGCCTCGGCAGCCCAGGCCCGTTTATAGACCGCGCCCATGACGACCGCGGCGTTGAGCATGGTGTGCCTTGACTCATACGCCCGCGTGCCCGAGGCGTTGGCCACATGAGCGCTTGTTGAGGCCATAGGCATGCACCCGTGGTCAGGAAACCACATGGAGTGGTAGCCGAGACCTTCGGCCAACTGGGCGAGCTGGACCGGCTGCATGTGTTCGGCTGGGACGAAGCGGGCCAGAAAGTTCACCTCATCCCGGTAGCCGGGACCGTGGGTGCTTGCGTACAGGCCGATGTCCATGCCGTTTTCCCTCTCGTCGGCGTTCCTGTTCGCTCGCGTTTATACGCGGGCAAGATGCCCACGCTCCCGGCATATTCCCATTCGTCCGCGTAGCACTCCGTGCCTGGTGTGGTCAAGCGGAAGGCCGGCTCCCCGCTAGTCGCACTCGCCGAGCCGTGTTCCGCTGGTTCTCATTTCCATGTCGTAGTCCTGCCCGGTGAAGGCCGTGCGGCCGGTCAGGCTTGTGCCGGTTGAGGTATAGGTCATAGTGCCGGTCATGGGCGGGTTTCCGGTGCCGCGACCGCACGTCACGGTCCCGCTGAATGAGGTTGTGTCTTGCCTGATATCCTGGAGCTGACAGTGGCCGCTCCTGGCGATTGAGGCCGCGGGGTCCCAGTTCGAGTCGGTGACACACTGAATATCCGTGCGCTTTTGTGGCTGGGGCTGAAATGAGGCCTGGCCCTCGTACTCAAATCGCCATTTGCCAGGCGTGATCTCAAAGGCGTAGAGGTGAGCCGGGACTGTCTGGAATCCCAGGCCGGCCAGGACGACAAAGAGGAGGGGGTATCTCATAGCAAACCTCTGGCTGTACGCATATTATGGCATACTCTGGACACACTTGGCCAGGAAGGCAAGGCCGCCGTGGTTCGGGGGGGCCGCCAGCTCTTGCCTTTGGGCGGTGTCCCATGCTTAAGCTCAGCAGAGATATGGGTTAGATACGATGGGTGATGACGACCATAAGAGGGAGGGCACTATGGCAAGGACCCAGGACAGTCCGCTGTCGCGCGTGATTCAGCTTGGCGATATAGAATGGCAGGAGTTGCAGCCGGGGATTCAAGCCAAGCATCTGTGGAGCGATGAGGCGAGTCGGCGGCGGGTGGTCATGACCCGGATTGAGCCCGGGGCTGCTCTGCCCATGCACCGCCACGATGGTGACGAACTCATCTTTGTCCTTGAAGGGACGCTGGGCGACGAATTTGGCACAGTCACCGCCGGCAACCTCGGCTACCGGCCTCACGGCTGTGTACACACCGTGTCGAGTCCAAAAGGGGCCACCGTTATCGCCGTGATTACGGGCGGGATTGCAATGACGACCGAACGCGGCGACGCCCCGCCATCCGAGGTCTTTACTCTCAGCGAACTGGAGTGGGTTGAAGCGCGCCCGGGCATCCGGCTGAAACATATCTGGCAGGATGAAGAGGCCGAACGCCGGGCCGTGCTGGCCCGTTTTGAACCGGGGGCCGAGCTGCCGCTCCACCGCCACATTGGCGACGAGCTGATTTTTGTGATTGAGGGCTCGAACGCGGATGAGGCCGGGGAGGTGGCGACCGGCAATATGAGTTATCGGCCGCACGGCTGTACCCACACCGTCACGACGCGAAACGGCGCGACATGTCTGAACATTGTGTGGGGCCACGCCGAGATGGTGTGAACCACCCATCAAACGGGCAGTGTTTGACAGGTGGCGTTTTGTCAGGCCGCCTGCTGCTCCAGGGCGGCCCGCAGCTCGGCATAGTCTGGAAACTGGCCCGTCTCCAGCTTTGAGTAGATTGTCGTGCCATTGACACTGACCTCAAAGCGGCCGTCGTCAAACGGGACGAGGGTCAGGCCGCGGATGCGCTGCTTATACTCGTTCAACATCTGTTCCGTCAGACCGACGGCTTGGGGCTCATAGCCTCAGGCCGCGCAGTATTCAATCCGAATGTCCATAGCTTCCTCCTTGTCAGTCCGGTCTGCTCTCCCCCCTAGCACACCGCCGCGTCCCGCTCAAACGGCTTTGCTTTCTGCCGCTGCGTGGTTTATGCTCCGGCCAGTAGCCTGGAATCATGCATGAAGGAGGCGACCTATGGACTGGCGCGAACTCTGTGGCGATAGACTTGTCTCTCCCCAACGGGCGGTCAAAGACGCGGTACATAACGGCGATGCGGTGCAACTCAACTGGCTGCACGCCACGCCGCTGACCCTCAGCCAAGCCTTGCTGGACCGCAAAGAAGACCTGCGCGATGTCAGGGTCGGTACGATTGGGCCGCTGTTCAACTGGGACCAGCCTGGGGTTGAGCGGGCGTTTACTATTGAAGCCACCTATCTGGGCACGAGCACACGCCCGCTGATGCAGGACGGCCGGCTGGACTTTATCCCGGTGATGTACTTCCGCCGCGGCGAGCTGCCGCCGGGCTTGAAGTGCGATGTGTATATGACCCCGGTCTCTGCTCCAGACACGCACGGCTATTGCAGCTTTGGACACGGCTTATTCATGTCCAAAACCATGACCCGGGCCGCTCGGACGGTCGTTGCTGAGGTGCATGAGGACTTCATCCGCACCGGGGGCGAAAACTATATTCATGTGTCTGAGATTGACTATTTTGTTGAGCCTGAGCAGCCGCCGGCCCAACTGCCGCCGACCTCGCGCAGCGAGGAGGAAGTCGCCGCTACCGAGGTGATCTGTACCCTGGTGGCCAATAATCTTGTCCAGGACGGCGATACCCTGCAAATCGGCCTCGGCAGCGTGTCTTCGCCGGTCGCCATGTATCTGGGTGACAAAAACGACCTGGGCATTCACACCGAGGTCATCCCCGGCGGTATTGCCCGGCTGGTCAAAGACGGGGTGGTGACCGGCAAATACAAAACCGTCAACCCCGGAAAAGTCGTAGCCAGCGCCGGTATTGGCTTATTTCCTGATGAACTGCCGATGATTGACCACAACCCCAATTTTGAGTTCTACGATTTTCACCTATACCGACGACCTGCGGCTGCTGGTCAACCAGAAGAACTATGTGGCGGTCAACAATGCACTGGCGGTTGACCTCGGCGGTCAGGCCTGCTCTGAGTCGTTTGGGCCGTTCATGTACACCGGGACCGGCGGCCAGACGACCTTCACCATCACCGCGGCGTTCAGCAACCCCGGCAAGTCGGTGATTGTCACCCCTTCGTCTTCGATAGTGAATGGCCGTCGGATTTCGCGTATCGTGCCGATGCTGGAGCCGGGCAGCGTGGTCACTGCCCAGCGCGCCTTTGTTGATTACGTTGTCACCGAGTACGGCATTGCCGAGCTGCGCGGCAAAACCCTCAAACAGCGGGCGGCCGCCCTCGTTGAGGTCTGCCACCCGGACTTCAGGCCGGAGCTGCGCAAAGAGGCACGGCGGATCTATTTTCTGTAGGGGACCAGGATAGGGGATCAAGACAGGAGACAAAAGGCGCTACCCATGACGCAGCCATTCACCAACCGCTTAGGGCAGGAGACAAGCCCGTATCTGTTGCAACACGCTCATAACCCGGTTGATTGGTATCCGTGGGGCGAAGAGGCGTTTGCCAGGGCCAGGGCCGAACATAAGCCGATTCTGTTGAGCGTTGGCTACTCGGCCTGCCACTGGTGCCACGTCATGGAGCGCGAGTCGTTTGAAGACGAGCGGATTGCCGCGCTGATGAACGACTTGTTCGTAAACATCAAGGTTGACCGCGAGGAGCGGCCCGATGTTGACGAAATCTATATGAACGCGGTCCAGATGCTGACCGGCCGGGGCGGCTGGCCGATGACCATGTTCCTGACCCCGGACGGTGAGCCGTTTTATGGCGGGACGTATTTCCCGCCGGTTGACCGGCACAATCTGCCCGCCTTTCCGCGCGTGTTGCAGGGCGTGGCGCAGGCCTACCGCGACAAGCCGGAGGAGGTGACAAAATCCAGCCGGCAGATTCTCGACAGGCTGCGCGAACTGTCGCAGCGTCAGGCGACGGACCGGCCGCTGCGGATTGAGACCGTCCAGAACGCCGCGGCCAGCCTGGCCGAACATGTTGACCACACCCACGGCGGCCTGGGCCGACCCCCCAAGTTTCCCAACTCCGCGGTCTTCAGCCTGTTTCTCCGCCAGAGCGCTCACCACGCCCATTATCGGCAACTCGTGACCCATACCCTGCGCAAGATGGCCGAGGGCGGGGTGTACGACCATCTGGGCGGCGGCTTTCACCGCTATTCGGTCGACGAGCGCTGGCTGGTGCCCCACTTTGAGAAGATGCTGTACGATAACGCCCTGCTCACCCGGCTGTATCTTGAGGCCTATCAGGCTACCGGGGAGCCATTTTTCCGCGGTGTTGTCGAGGAGATTCTGGCCTATGTTGAGCGCGAGATGCTCAGCCCCGAGGGCGGCTTCTACTCAGCCCAGGACGCCGACTCTGAGGGCGTTGAGGGTAAGTTTTTTGTCTGGGACCGGGAGCAGGTCATGGACCTGCTCGGCGACGAGCTCGGCCAGATCGTGTGTCGCTACTACGACGTGACCGATGTCGGCAATTTTGAGGGCCACAATATCCTTCATCCGTGTCTGGAGTCAGACCAGCTGGCCCGGCTTTTTGGCCGCGACCGCGACGAGATCGAGCGGCTGCTGCAAGAGGCCAGACAGCGCTTGTTTGCCGCCCGCGAGGACCGGGTCAAACCCGGTCGGGACGAGAAAGCTCTGAGCTGTTGGAACGGCCTGATGCTGTCGGGCTTTGCCGAGGCCTACCGGGTGCTGGGCGACCCGCACTACCTCGATATTGCCCGCCGCAACGCCGAGTTCATCCTGACCAGGCTGTTCAAGCATGGACGGCTGCTGCGCAGCTACACAGACGGACAGGCCAGATTCAACGCCTATCTGGACGATTACGCCGCCTTTGCCACCGGCCTGCTTGACCTGTACGAGGCGAGCGCGGAGCGGCCCTATCTCGACCACGCGGTGGCGGTGAGCCAGGTGTTGCTTGACCGTTTCTGGGACGCCGGGCAGGGCGGCTTTTTCTTTACCAGCGACGATCATGAGCGCTTGATCAGCCGCTCCAAGTCGGCCTTTGACGGCGCAATCCCGTCCGGGAACTCCCTGGCCGCCTTTGCCCTGCTGCGGCTCTTCTGGCTGACCGAGCGACACGACTATCTGGACAAAGCCGAGCAGATTCTGCGTCTCTTTTACGACGCGATGGAGCAGAACCCGTTTGGCTTCAGCTACATGATTGGCGCGCTCGATTTCTATCTCAGCCGCCCCAAAGAGATTGTGCTGGTCGGAGACGCCCACGCCCCTGAGACCCGCCGGTTCCTGGCCCACATCAACAGCCTGTACCTGCCCAACAAGACCGTCGTGTGTCTTGACCCGCAGACTGTGGCCGCCGGCAGAGGACCGTCGGCCCTGGGTGGGAAGACCCAGATTGACGGCAAACTGACCGCATATGTGTGTCACAACTTTACCTGTTCGCCGCCGGTCACAGACTGGGGGGCTCTGAAAGCGCTGCTGCTCGACTGAACCGCTCAGGGTCGGCGGTGCAGGGGAGAGAAGCCTGTGGGATTCATAAAAGGCGTATTGCAGATCGTCTTCTTTGTCGCCTTTATCGGGGCCGGCCTGGCCGCGGCGGCCATCATCAGCAATACGTTGCCGATGACCGACCCGCCGGGCCTGTTGACCCGGCTTGTCACTTACCTGAGCACCAATGTGGCCGAGACGACCAAAGACTCGGTGTTTCCCGAGCTGCGTATGAACCGCTATCAGGCACCGCCGGCCCTGCTGATCGACATTGCCCGGCGGGCGGCCGCGGCCCTGGGCTGGGAGGTGACACAGACCGACCCCGAGGCGCATACGGTCAGCGCGGTTGTCACCACCGATCTGTTCGGGTTTCAGGACGATGTTGTGATCCGTGCCTACACGGCCCGGCCGAGCGGCAGCGCGCTGTACATCCGGTCTTCGTCCCGGGTCGGCAGGGGCGACCTGGGCACCAACACGCGCCATGTCATGAACCTCAGCGAGGCGGTCTACCAGCTCGCCCCGCGGTCAACCCGTATCCGCGATGACGATGAGGAGTGGAGTCTGAGCGAGGAGCCGGGGCCGGGCGGCCAGCCGGATGAAGAAGGGGGGGTGTGATGGAAAAACGTGTGCAGTTCTACACTGAAAACGTCCCTGTGGTTACGACCGAATGACCGAATGAATAGTCAGCAGGAGTTCCGCGTCGTCAATCAGGCGGTACTCTGGTGTCTTGCCGGACAGCCGTTCGCTGTTATCCAAGATGATACGCACTCCTTCTCCGCGTTTGTCCATGAGGGTTCGTCGGTCCGTTTCCAGCCCGGGAACATTTGCTGGCACTGTACATTGGGCGAGCAAGCTGGATATCGTCTCGTTACGGACCACTTGCCGATATGGCAGGCTTTCGACAGTCATCGTGTTGGGGATTGTACCGGGAGAATAGAGTTCGAGGCGGTCTTCAAACAAGCGGAGTCTGACCTTTGAACCGTGAATTGAATAATCCCGGTGTGCTACGGCGTTGACGAGGGCCTCAAACACGGCTGTCATATCGAACTGTGGTTGATCCTGGTGCCCCTGGTCTTTGAAAGCAACCATTCTCATGTTCCTTGCCACGAAGCGGCAAGCCTCGGAGACCTGGCGGTCGAGCGGGCCGGTAATGTCGGCGGCATCCAATTGGTAGGCGTCTGCTGGTCCACTTGGCCCGATGCTGGTTCCCCGGTAGGCAACCGCTTGAATGTAGGCGTTGGGCAGCCATTGGCGCGGCTCCTCACTCGCTATCAATACGCCAGTAACAGTCGGCTTCACCGTTCCGTCTTCGTCTGTGCGCGCTATGCCGAGTTTCCTGAGAAAGTCTTCCCGGTCATCGTCAGACCGCGGGGTACGAAATCGCTCCCAGAGAGATGGCGTCAAGTTTTCCAGCCGGGCGCTGGATACGATTTGTTCATCAAAGTGAATAACACGGGTCTGGCTGCGCTGCTGGAACAGGCGCGCGAGAGACTCGGTCGACATGCGACGCTTCGAGTTCGCTAGACGGCGAAAGTAACCATTGGGACTGCTGTGGACAAACAAGCTCCATGGGATGTCCACCTTCACAACGGCGACTTCGTCGCCCGCGCTTGAGGGCAACCAGAGTCGGTCCAGCACAAAGTTCTCAATGGCCGGTTTGATGGAATCAATGCACACTTCTTGAATGAAATCGGTCACTGCATCGAGGCGATCAACCGGGATGCCGACAACCTCATGGGTCTTGTCCTCAACTCCGAGAACAAACACACCTCCGCGACTGTTCGCAAAGGCGGCAAGCCCATCGGCAAGGGCGTCACGGTGTGGCTGGCTGACCTTTCCTCCGGCAAAGCGCACTTCTTTGCACTCCAGAAACGTGCTCTCGCCCAGCCGGATTTTGTCGAGCAATTCCTTCTGGCTATCAAACATGTGTCGGTGCCGGTCCGAGCCGCCGATAGCGGCGTTCAAACGCCTCGCGTCCACCTTCCATCACCTGGCAGACTTCCTCTCGCAGGTCTTCCCCCTGCAAAGAGCCTGACCGCAGCACCGTGCATTGCCCGCTCCAAAAGTTGAGGAGGTGCAACATCTCGGCGTCACCGTTGACGACCACGTTCGGGTTATGCGTCACAACGATGATCTGGCGTCGGAGTTTGTTTTCCCGGATTTGGCGCACAACCAAGTCGTAGATCAGCTTGTTGTCGAGGTCGTCCTCCGGCTGGTCCAGGACTAACGGCTCCTCGCCATGTGCAAGCAGGAAGGCCAGCATCGCCGCCGACCGCTGTCCGGCCGATGCCTGGTCAATAGGTCGAAAGTCCTTGCCATCGCCTAAGCGACTGTATTGTACGCTTAATCCATCTTCCGGGAACCAGGCCAGCACTCTATCAAGGAACTCAGGCTTTCGGTCGAATTCGCGCTCGAGATAGTTGTTGAAATGCCCGCCGAAGTCGCCCGAACCAGCGCAAGCCTTGCAGATGCGGGACTTGAGACTATACAGGCGTTCTTCGATCGCCGAACGCCTCGCGGACCGGTCGTCTGGCAGGTTCGTGAGCAGATCAGCCACAGCCCCCTTGGTTGGACGACCGTCTTCCATGATGAGGATATCGTTTGGGAACCGGTCGTCGTGAATTTCCAGTATATCACGCAAAGATCGCTCAACTACCAGCGGATCAATGCCATAGGTCCGATTTTGAATACGCACAAATCTGTTCTTGGCCAGCGCGTGCTCCAGAAATCGGCTGCGAGCGTCGCTCACGGCACGGCGAGCTTCCAGGACATTCTGGAGGAGCGTCTGTGACTCCTTCTCCTGTCTGTTTCGTTCTGCCTGCATCGAATCCAGGTATGACAGTTCGCTGTCGAGTCGCCGCCGATCCTGTACCAGGCGGCCGTATTCGTTCAGGTCGCTAACGCCCTCCTTCCGCAGTGTCTTGACCAACCGATCGTAGTTGTCAGCCGCTCGGTCCACAGCTGCTTTCCATATGCTCCTCGTCAAGGCGTGGCGCTGGGTATCAACAACTCCGCGCAGGCGTTGCGCAGTGGCATGCAAATCATCAGCCGCCGCGCGCACGGCGGCGGCCAATATGTCCACGGTCGCAGTGACATCGTGATCTTCGTTTGAGTCTGTGACAAAAAGTCCGTCAGGTAAATCTTCAGATTGCAAGGTCATGGCCGTTGCTTCAATGCGCTCGGCGGCCTCCACCGTCACATCAAATTGTCGCTCTGTTTCTGTACGCTGACGGTTTCGGTGCCGGTGGGTTGTCAGGATTGCGGTATGACCTGCTTCCTCGAAACGTTGCAGTTTGCGATCTATGTCCTGCTGTTCAACGGCGATGGTATCCCGGCGTGCCAATTTCCCGTCAATTTCCCTGATCCGGGCTCTTGATCTAAAGAACGCAGCTTGCGCCTCTTCCAGGCGTCTCTTGAGTTCATCAACGCCCGCGGCCTTGTCAATAACCCCTGACAGCGCGTGTTGGTTCTCACCGGCGAGGGCGGCTATATGCCCCTGACTGTAGATATGGATCGGGAAGCGTTCGGATGAAACAGCCTGAATCGCCGACGGGCTCCATCGGTCTTCGCCGCTGTCCTCCTCAACGGTTCTCTCATCTTTTGACCAACGCACCCGATGCCGGACACCATCCCGCATGACCGTCCATATAATCTCGGTCGTCTTCCCCAGTCCTCCTGTTTCTGTCCTGTCGGCGGGGACCCGGTTGAAGCGTTCGAAGGCAAAGCGAGGCTCACTGCGCTCTTCGAGACGACTCAAATCGCTCTCGCGTCCCGCCGCGAGCCTCAGCGCATGGACGACAGTGGATTTACCCGTGCCGCGCCCCCCTACCAGTGCGTTGAGCCTTGGACTGAACTCAAGCTTCGCCGGTTGGCGGTGCCCCATGAACCGAGCCTCGGCGATTTCTACCGCCTCAACGAAGAACTCTGGGAGTTTGCCCGGTTCCTCTTCGTCGTGACGCCGTATCGAAGAGCCCGAGCCATCCATCAATGCCAAGCGCAGCCCCTCAATGGACGGCGTTTCCATCTTCACCCAGGTATAACGCGATCCGGGACGGTTCTGGCTCTGGAAACTGTGGCAGTCAGAGCCGAGCACCTCGGACCAGCTCACGTCCGCTTCTTTGTACAGAGCAGGCTTTGGCCGCGATAGGTCAACCACCTCCATTGCGAGAATGCCCTTACATGCGAGAACCTGACGAATCGTATTGGCATCAATCTCAGCCTTGTTTGAATCAGCATCCTTCAGCCGCAACAGTCCCTTCGGAGCGTCGGCGTGGGAGGGAATGGGAATACCACCGGCCTGTAGCACGGCTTCCACCACCTCAATGGCGGATTTCCGTGTCACATCCTCGCTGTTTCCTTTCGTTCCGGCGTAGTCAACGCTGCCGAGCAGCGTATCGATATCAGACATGGTCTTATCCACGTCGAATATCGCCAGCAGGTGAAAGCCAGCATTGACGGATATCTCGACACCGGGGAAGAGGTACAATTCCCGGAAGCCGGGTGCATTGGCCTTCCGCATCTTCTCATGAGCGTCTTTGAGTTGGTCAATCCAAGCGCCACTGTTGTGGTCGGTGATCGCAACACAATCAATGTCTGCGCCCATGAAGCGTTGCAACCATTGTTCCGGGGTCAGGTTATCTTGACTCCTATGCCAATCTCCTGAGGCTGGGGTGTGCGTGTGAAAGTCAAACTTCCACCATCGTGCGCCCGGATATCGCCAGTGCCGGCTTTGATCGGATGTCATGATTGTGCCTCAACGTGTTTGTGCCCGGTTCCTTTCTCTCGAAAGGTGTCAGGCCCCCGGAGCTCTTTCATCAGCAATTCGATCCGTTGATGCAGAAAAAGGCGGCTATTTATGAGAACGGGTACGGAGGTATGTTGCTGAGGCCCCGGTCCGGGCGATAACCGTAATTCACAAGAGTATCCAGTCAAACATGGTCATGTTTGAGTCTCGCCGGAAGAGCAGGGCGGATGAGTCGCAGGTGTCAGCCGTCAGCCCGGCTGTTCCTGATGCTTGGTCAAAATCAAGTCTGGCGCGACATCAAGCAGGATGGCCTTGAACTCTTCCACGCTCTCGGCCTCAATGTGCAGACCTTCAATATCGCTTTGTGCATAGAAAACTGCTCGGTTGCTTCAACTGCTTCCTGTCTTCACAGCCTGGACAATTGCCCCGAAAATGTCAAGTTTTTTCCAGGGATTACTCACTTTTTTTTCGCCCTTTGACGGGTCCATTCTGCTGTGCTCGCTTTGCTGCGCCGACCTGTGATGCTCGGCGCAAAGTTCAAGCGATTCCGGCAGGTTCATGGGCAATCTAGTGGCTTGGTGGTGGGATTTTCCGGCCGGTCAGGCCCGGCTCTCGGGCCAGCAGGGCGCGGACGGGGGCGAGGGAGGGCAGGGCAAGGGCGGTGCATAGGGCCTCGTCAATGTCGATGCGGGCCGGGTCGGCGTCAAGTTGGGCGAGCGGGGCGAGCGTCTGTGAGGCTACGGTGTCGTAGGCCGCTGCCAGCGTGGTGAGTTGGGCGGGGGTCAGGCGGCGTACATCAAGCGCCGGCATGGATTCCCAGGCCGGCTGCTTCATTTGCATCCAAGCGCCTTCGGTCGTCACTCGGCGCGAGAAAAAGGACAGAATGCTGAGCGAACTGTTCAGCCACAGGACAAGCGCCTTGTGCATAGACGGGTCAAGCTCTTTGGCGTGGAGCGCCCACCAGGTATTGCCAAGCACTTTTCCCGGGAAGAGGGCGGCAATGATACGCTGGGTATTGGTCCGCATCCGCTCGGCGAGCAGGATGCTTCCGGCCCGTTGCCAGAGATGGGAGCCGTAGTGCGGGCCACGCGGGGAGTCCTTCCATTCCAGGAGGTTGCAGTTTGGCGTCTGGGCGATGGTCGTGACTGTCTTGGAATCGTGGCCCCAGAAGCCGGGGAAGGGGCTCCAGTCGGATGTTGTGACCTTGAACCCATCGTGTATCCGCCGTCGGTCCGGGCCAATCGCGCCGAGCTCGCCAAGCCGGCAGAGCGGAACCGGCCTGGCTTGGCTGATACCAGGAAGCTGGAGCGTGCCGCGTTCTGCATGCCAGGCGATACGCAGCAGTTCCACCTGGGCAAACAGCGCTCCGGGCCAGATGCCGTCGGCTACCGCGGCTGGCAGGCTCATCAGTTCGGCCAGCTTGTCATCTCCCAGCTTGACGCTGGTGAGGCCAGCGCCTTCAACGCTGACAGGCGGGCCGGTCTGCTCAATGGCGTTGGCCAAGTGCAGGCTCTCGTGAATGGAGCGGGGGTTGCGCCACAGGCTGATGCAGGTCGTGCGGCCCGGCTGCTCGCCGCGGCCGAGCTTGCGGGCAATGAACAGCAGCTCGGACAGGTCGGTGTTTTCTGAGAAGTTGGGCCGCTCAGGGTCATGGCTCGAAACCAGGGTTTCGAGGTGGTAGCGGTCGGCCAGCAGCGACCGGGTTGCCCCCCAGGCCTGGCCTGAGGCCAGGGCCGCGGGCAGGACAAAGGCCAGCCGCCCGCCCGGCTCCAGGTGTTTATCGGCCAGGGCGACGAACACGCTGCCCAGCCCCGCGGTGATGTTTGCCGAGAGGTGCTTGACCCGCTTCTTGAGGTCTGTTTGCAGCGCGCCGCGCTCGTCGGGCAGAGAGCCGAACAGCAGGTTGCCGCCCACGCTGCGGACAAACGGCGGGTTCATCACGCACAGGTGCAGCTTGGGCAGGCGGGCAACCGCGGCCGTTGAGCTGGCCGGCCCGGCACGGACCGTCTCGAGCTGTGAATAGTCAAGTGACATCTGGGTGTTGCGTTCCCTGGTATCAAGAAAATCCAAACTCCCCAGACGGGCTTGGCCCTGATCAAGACCGAGCGGCATGACAAACAGGTTCATCTGCCGGAAGGCGATATCCGGGGCGAGCAGGGCCAGGGTGGAGGCGGTCAGGTGAACGGCTGAGGGCAGCACGTCATAGCCGTGTAAGGTGTGCTCCATCAGGGTCTGGTGGAGGTCTGACAGCTCGGGCTGGCCGAGGGGGCGGTCTGAACCGGCGCGCGCCCGGATATAGGCGTCGAGGAAAGCCTGTGCCGCAGCCATCATCAGGGTTCCTGTGCCGCAGGCGAGATCGGCTACTTTGAGGTCGGCCAACTCCGCGGGGTCGCCAAAGTCGTGTTGCCAGTCGCCGGCCAGGGTGAGCTTGAGCAGCAGGGTAGCCGCCGACACGGAGGTGTAATAGGTGCCGACATATTTGGCTTCGTGCAGCAGCCAGTGATAGATGCGGCCCATCAGGTCGTGGCGCAGGGCGGCCTGTTGCTCGCAGATGGCTTTGGCCTGGGCGAGCACGGCGCGTATGGCGGCAGTGGTGCTGGGGTTGCTCGGCAGCTCGTCAAGCACCCGCTCGCCCAACTGGAAGATCGGCACATAGTTGATGCACTGCCATATCCAACGCCAGTGTGTTGCAATGGCCTCTGGGGTGAAGTCGGCTTGTTTTGCGAGCTTTTGCAGCGGGCTGACACGGCCGTCGCTCAAAGCCAACTGTTCCTGAAAAATCATGGCGTTGGCCAGCACCAGGGCGGAGACCTTGGCCGCGGTCTCGCGCCGGCCCTGGGCTTTGTCGGGTGTTTCGCCTTTGGGCGGGTTGATGCCCAGCAGCCGTGACAGGCGGTCGCAGGCACCGGCCTGGCCGAGCCACAGCTGGGCAACGCTGAGCAGCCGGGCGTGGAGGGCCTTGGCGGTTTGCTCAACAATGTCGTCCTGGGTCAGTGCCTCCTGAGCACGGCGCAGGCTCTCCATCAGGGCCGTGGGGCTGCCCTCAAACCAGTCGTCGCCGGCGTGGGTTTCGGTGATGATACAGTAGCGCAGCCGTGCCCGGCTCAGCGCGTCAAGCAGCCCCGCGGTGGGGGTGGTGCGGAGGTGCTCGGGATAGACCGTTGCCGCGGCGAGGTGGGCAATGCCGGCACGCACCCGGCCACGGGCGTCGTCAAGGACGATCTGGCCGGCGTTCGGGACATCGGCGAACTTGCCTTCGATGACAGCACGGAGACCGCGAAGCTGGAACAGCACATCGGGCCGGTGCGTGCCGTGAATGTGGATAGTCTCGGCGTCAGCGCTGACGCCGAGCTTTGAGAGCAGCACCGCAAGCTGGGTGTTGACGACCTCTTCGCGGTGGCGCGGTCTGGCCATAGAGAAAGCCTGATGCCCTCACCCTGACCCTCTTCCTCTGGGAGAGGGAGAAAAGGTTGCTGCTCCCGGGGGGTGAGTTCGTGGCTCTATCTGCCGGCCTGGACCTGGCGGATGTCGCGCACTGCGCCGCGGTCGGCGCTGGTGGTCAGGGCGGCGTAGGCTTGCAGGGCGGCTGAGACCTTGCGCTTGCGCCTGGTCGGCGTCCAGGCCGCTCGGCCGCGGGCTTCCATCCTGCTGCGCCGGGCGGCTAACTCATGGTCCGACAGCAGAACGTTGATGGAGCGCTTGGGGATGTCAATCCGAATGATGTCTCCTTCTTTGAGCAGGGCGATAGCGCCGCCCTCGGCCGCCTCCGGCGAGATGTGGCCGATGGACAGGCCGCTGGTGCCGCCGCTGAACCGGCCGTCGGTCAGCAGGGCGCACTTCGTGCCCAGGTGTTTGGACTTGATGTACGAGGTGGGGTAGAGCATTTCCTGCATTCCCGGCCCGCCTTTGGGGCCTTCGTAGCGGATGACCACCACATCGCCGGGCTTAAGAGTGTTGTCCAGGATGCCGGCGCAGGCTTCGTCCTGCGATTCAAAGATGCGCGCCGGGCCTTCCATGACCCAGATGGACTCGTCTACCCCCGCAGTTTTGACAATACAGCCGTTCTCGGCCAAGTTGCCGAACAGCACGGCCAGACCGCCGTCCTGGCTGTAGGCAAACTCGCCGGCCCGGATGCAGCCGTTGATAGCATCAAGGTCGGCGTGCTCATAGTACTTCTGCTGGGAGAAGCCCTGCTTAGTGCGGACATTGCCCGGGGCGGCCAGGCTGCGCTGGTGGGCGAAGTCGTCCGGTGTCTCGGCGCGGATGTCGTTGGTGGCGAGCATCTGGCCGATGGTCTGGCCGCTGACGGTCATGGCGTTGGTGTGGAGCTTGCCCATCCGGTTCAGCTCGCCCAGGATGGTCGGGATGCCGCCGGCGTGGGCGCAGTCCTCAATGTGGTATGTGTCGGAGGCCGGGGCCAGCTTGCAGATGCACGCGACTTGACGCGACAGGCGGTCAATATCGGCCATGCTGAAGTTCACCCCGGCCTCCTGGGCGGTGGCCAGCAGGTGCAGGACCGTATTGGTTGAGCCGCCCATAGCGATGTCCAGGGTCATGGCGTTCTCAAACGCCTCAAAGGTGGCAATACTGCGTGGCAGGACCGACTCGTCGCCGTCCATATAACAGGCTTTGGCCATCGCAACAATACGCTTGGCGGCCCGCTCAAAAAGTTGCCAGCGCAGGGCGTGGGTCGCCAGGATTGTGCCGTTGCCGGGCAGGGCCAAGCCGATCGCTTCATTCAGGCAGTTCATGCTGTTGGCGGTGAACATGCCCGAACATGAGCCGCAGGTCGGGCAGGCGGCCTCCTCCATCCTGGCCACATCCTCATCCGACAGGCTGTCATCCCCGGCCCCGACCATCGCGTTGACCAGGTCGAGCTTGGCCGGGCCGGAGGACAACTCGGTTTTTCCGGCTTCCATCGGCCCGCCGGACACAAAAATCGTCGGGATATTGAGGCGCATGGTGGCCAGCAGCATGCCCGGCGTAATTTTGTCGCAGTTGGAAATACAGAGCAGGGCGTCGGCCTTGTGGCCCTGGACCATGTATTCCACACTGTCGGCGATCAGCTCACGGCTGGGCAGAGAGTACAACATGCCGTCGTGGCCCATGGCGATGCCGTCATCGACCGCAATGGTATTGAACTCCACCCCATAGCCGCCGTGGCTGTCAATGACTTCTTTGACCATCTGGCCAATCTGGTGCAGGTGGACATGGCCTGGGACAAACTGGGTGAATGAGTTGGCGATGGCGATGATCGGTTTCTGAAAATCCTCGGTCTTCATGCCGGTTGCCCGCCACAGGGACCGGGCACCGGCCATGCGCCGGCCTTGGGTAGTGATGCTGCTACGGAATCCTCGATGCTGCATGGCTGTCCCTCCTTGTCATGCCTGGGCCTCAGCTTCTTTCTCCTCATTAGCAGTTGGCCTGTGAGCCTGTAAAGCCGTCAGCAGGACAGCTTGAGTTGATGAACAGCCCCGTGCTACTCATCATGCCGAAGCCAAGTATGGGGTGACGATGACCGAGGCCGCCCGCTATCACCAGACCTTTTTTCGCACCTGCCAGGACCTCCAGCGCTGGCACCAGCAGGCCAAACGCCAGATCGAACACGCCCGGCGCACACAGCAAACCCTTGAGACTCGCACCCTGGCCGGCCGGCGGTTTGTAGGCGTTCGCCATTTCAATGTTCTGCTCAACATCCCGGCTCAGCATAGCGTATGAAGGGCGGGCAGACTGCCTGACTTGGATGGCGTCCCCTGTTACTCCCCGGCTGACTGTGCTAGCCTTGCGCCTATGAATCCGGCCCAGCGTCGCGCCAGCTATGAAGACCTGCTTCAGGTCCCCGACCGCTGTATCGCTGAGATTATTGATGGGGAACTGCTGACCACGCCGCGCCCGGCTTTTCCGCACGCCCGGGCAGCTTCGGTCATCATCCAGGACCTCAGTCCTTTCGATTGTTCTCACCGTGATTCCAGCGGACCTGGCGGCTGGTGGTTTCTGTTTGAACCAGAACTTCACTTGGGTGCGGATATCGTCGTGCCTGATCTGGCCGGCTGGCGGCAGGCCAATATGCCAGCTCTTAAGGATATTCCCTATACCGATCAGGCCCCGGATTGGGTCTGTGAGCTTGTATCGCCAAGGACCGGGCAGACCGACCGGGTCCGCAAAATGCCACTCTACGCCCGTGAACGGGTCGGTCATGCGTGGCTGATCGATCCGCTCCAGCGGACCCTGGAAGTCTACCGCCTGGAGGGGCCGGGCTGGTTTGTGCTCAGCAGTCACGGCGATGTGGAACATGTCCGTGCCGAGCCGTTTGAGGCAGTCACCATTGATATCAGCCGTTGGTGGCTTGAGCGTGTCACCTGATACTCTCAGGAGAGAGAAAGATGGGCCTGAACTATTCAGCCGAAGAGACCGCTTTCCGCGATGAGGTCCGTTCGTGGATCGAGGCGAATCTGCCGGACGATATCCGCGAAAAAGTCGTCAACTATCAAGAGCTTACCAAAGACGATTACATCCGCTGGCATAAGCTTCTGGCCGCCAAAGACTGGGTGGCCCCGGAATGGCCGCAAGAGTGGGGCGGAACGGACTGGCTGGACTGTTGTCCAGCGCTACATCTTTGAGGAAGAGATGGGGGCGGCTGGCTGTCCGGGTCGGATGCCGTTTGGTCTGTCGATGTGCGCGCCAGTGCTGTTCCGGTTTGGGATGGAGGCGCAGAAGCAAAAATATCTGCATCTATAACGGTGACGATTTCTGGTGCCAGGGCTACTCTGAGCCCCGAATCTGGCTCAGACTTGGCCTCGCTCAAAACCGGCGGCGGTGCGCCAGGGTGATGAGTACGTCGTCAACGGCCAGAAGATCTGGGGCCCCCTGGCCCGGTTTGCCGACTGGATCTTCTGCCTGGTGCGAACCGAAGGCTTCAAGCGGTGGTTGGAAGAACGAGACTCAGCCTGCCGCTGTCCATATCTTCACGTATCGCTTGCAGACAGGCTTCAAAATTGCCCTCGACAAGGCGTCCGCCGGTATCCATCATGCCGCACTGCATCATCAGATTGACCGAGGTGCCAAAATCGTCGGTGACCAGATAGCCGTCCTGATCGATAATCCTGCCGTCGGCCAACTGCCGACACGGATACTGGGTACGGATGCGCTCGTAGGCCGAGTTCAGCGCGTCAATATAGCCGTAGGCCGGCTTTCCGAGCGCATTGCCAAAGCCGATTTCATACGCCGTGCCGTCGTCCATCAGCAGCCCGCGAAAAGCGTTGCAGTTGGCGACGACAATGTCACAGGCCCGGATTTGGGCAATATCCCCACGGTAGATCTGCATGGCTGTTTGCAGAGAGCGGTCCCCAAGCTCGACGTTGTTATCCATCGGGTGCAGGCCGATAAAGCCGTACTGCTCACACAGGCGGTGCTGTCTGTGTGCATGTTCCACTGCATCGGGTAAGAACACCTCAGGGCCGGCCAGATACAGACGGGGTTTTCCTGCTAAAGACATGCGTGTTTCCTGCTTATAGAATTCGACGTAAAACCGGCTTGGCCCGAGCGGCTCCACATGATGGCGGACCTCGGGGACAATAATTCCCGGGTTCCTGGCCTCAAGGAGAAACTCCTGAGCGAGGGGGGGATGAACGGTGTATCGGAGCCGTCCTTCCAGCACATGCACTTTTGCCCATACCCCGCGTTTGGTGGAGTGGGCTTTACGCAGACCGTGTGGAATTGAGGACGCATCAAATTCCTGCGTCCGTTTATACACCTGGAATCCGCCTGGCAACTCAAAACGGTCGCAGTTTGGACAGATCAGATGGTGCCCCAGCTTTGAGTGCCGTCCCTCCTCGGTCGTCGTCCAGGGGCGATTTTCAAACGGGGGATGGTGACGGACATGCTGACTGTGACCGCAGTCCAGTTCGGCCACCCAATCCTTCTCTTCGTCGCGGTGAAAGCCTGTAATAGTGCGTTTCATACAAGTTTTGCTGCTATTCAGTAAGTATAGAAAGTCGGGGAGGGGGGCAAGAGCCTTTAAAAAAATAATTGACTATAGTCAAAATATAACGATCTGACGACTCGGACAGGCTCCGGTTTTAAATATCCGGAGCCTGTCCGAGGGAGGGAGGGCTTTTAAGACGAACCGGGAATAGGATACGAGCGACCCTGGACGGGGATACAGGAGCGTGTTAAATGACATCTTGTCTGTGTAGGAGGGATGGCAGAGCGGTTGAATGCACCGGTCTTGAAAACCGGCAGAGCCTCAGCGGGCTCTCGTGGGTTCGAATCCCACTCCCTCCGTGATTGATGACGGGCACTAGCTGGATGCAAGCGGCGAGGGTCTGGCCGCGGCCGTTGGCGCAATATCAACCACTTAGCCGACCGGCTGAAACCGGCGGCTGAAATTCGAATTTACTAGCTGGAATTTGCATTCCGGCTGGTCAAACAATCCGACGCTGAAACCAACTCGGCGCGGCGCTGGGCGCAGCGGCGGCGCACAGAAGCGCCACGCTTGCCACAAACCACCTGGTGCCTTTCATCATAAAACCCCTAAAGGGGGCATCAGAGAAATTTCGTCAGTATAAATGCCTGGAGGCTGGGCAATTACGTCAAGTATGGCATCGGCAACATCGCCAGGGGTGAGCATCTTAGTGCGGTCCAGGTCGCCGCCGCTCTTATCCCACAGCGGTGTATTGACCGCGCCAGGGATTACCGCGGTGACTTTGATGCCCCGACTGCGCACCTCGGCAGCCATGACCTTGGTTAGCCCTAGTGCACCAAATTTGGAGGCGGTATAAGCGGCCGAGCCGGATAGAGCAGTCTGGCTGGCTAAGGACAGGATATTCAAGATGTGGCCGCTCTGCTGGGCCAGCATGACTTTCAGCGTATGCTTGGCGCAGAGATAGGTCGCCCGCAGGTTCGTCCTCATCATGCTGTCCCAGTCCTGGGTGCTGGATTCGACCAGCGGCCCAAAACTGGCACCACCAGCGCTGGTGACAAAAATATCAATACGCCCCCATTCTTGATGGGTGTGGTCAACCAGGTGTTGAATTTGGACTTCATCGCCGACATCGGTGGGGATGACAAGGGCAGTTCCGCCAGTCGTGTGAATCTCGTCGGCCACGGCTTCAAGCGCCGGCCTGGTGCGTGCCGCTAAGGCGACCCGAACGCCCGCCGCGCCGAGGGCTACGGCGATGGCTTGACCCAGGCCCGATCCCGCGCCGGTGACAATAGCGACCCGACCGTTCAGAGCTCGTCTGGACATACGCTTCCTCTCCCGATGCAGTGGGCAGGATCAATCACCTTCTTCGCCGTGGTACTCAAAGAAGTTTTTGGACGTTTCCCACAGCCCGACCTTGGTCAAGCGCTCGCCGACTCGCGGCTTGAGCAGGTCCCAGATAACCCGGATAATGTTTTCGCCGGTCGGGTTAAGGGTCTGAAATTCCAAGGTGTCCTCATTCAGATGTTTATGGTCAAAGCGGTCCAGCACTTCTTCTTGAACAATGCGCATCAAACCTGACAGGTCCATGACCATGCCGGTCTGTGGAGCGATGGGACCGCTGACCGTCACTTCGAGCTCGTAGTTATGGCCGTGGCCGTGTGGATTGTTGCACTTGCCGAAAACGGCCTGGTTTTCTTCCTCGGAGAGTGCGTCGCTGTGTAAGCGGTGGGCCGCACTGAAACCAAAGGTTTTGGTTAAGGAGGCCATATTCTTTCCTTCTCCGCCAGTCACATCAGACCACAGGCTGGGTTCTTCATACAGCCGGACCAGGGCCAGTCGGTAGCCTGAGTGGTGCTGGGTGCAGAGCGTGTCTTCAATGCGGTCGCGCATATAGGACGCTAAGTTTTCGGTCGTCGGTATGCGGTCGTGAAAGGCTGGGTGGTCAAGGTTGATGAATTTGTGATCGAACTCGGTGCTGACCTGTTTGAGAATATGGTCGAGTTCGGTGATATTGATGACCATGCCGGTGCGGGCGGCCATCCGACCGGCCAGGGTGACGCGCAGTACATAGTTATGGCCGTGACCATAGGGGCTGACACATTTCCCAAAAGTCTGTTGGTTCTGCTCTGGTGTGAAGTCCGGGTTCCAATACCGGTGTGAGGCCTCAAATTCGACCAATCGGGTCAAGTAGTGCATATGTTCCTCAGATGTGAATCTGAACTAGGCCCACAATGCAGAAATCCAGATAACCAGTCAACAGGTCAGTTTTGCATGGAGTGAAACAGACGGAAGAAAATATAATTTGACATAATTTTGCGGAGCGGACGAGTTAGGTCGGAAAAGATCTCGTTTATCCGGTTCTCAGCAGAAAATACAAGGGTAGCGACAGCCACAGGTTGGCCCCAATAATGGTATGCGAGATCTACTACACAGTGGGACGAGAGACTAGGCTACGCTAATCGCCGCCAGGGGCAAGAAAAAGAAATATCGAAAGGACAAAGTCCAACGCCTGGCAGAAAGGGCCACCTGCTCAGGCATGTCTGTGCTCCTCGTCCGACTCGGGATCGCTCAGGTGTCAGGTGTCGGTATCAACCAGGGCTTTGAGCACCCGTATCACTTTGGCGATTTCCTCGGTCGTCACGTCGTCGGGTAGCTCAAGCACGGCCCGACGCGCCGTGCCGAGCGGGATTTCCTGGCGGCACTGAGACGGGTGCGGCGGATCGTTTGAAATAGGGGAGGGGGCCGCGGGAATGGGCTGTACGGAGGGAGACGGATTGGGTATTGGGGACGGTACTGGGGGAGCGGGAAAGGGCAGGGCTGGTGAAGATAGCGGGCGCGTTTGCGGCCCTAGACCGGCAAGTCGGTAGGATTCTAAAAATGCTTTGGAGACGGTCTCGGCGTTTTTTTTGGTGAAACGGTATTTGATAATCAGCTGGTTCGTCAGGTTGATATCCGAAGGCGTACCACTGTTTTCGTATTGGCCGAGCAAGCCCTGGAAGATAGCCGGCCGGCCTATGGCTTCTCGCAGGGTACGATAGCGCTCGTTTTCGTCTGTGGCGTGCTCAATACGCAAAAACAGGTCGCTCACCCGAAGGTCCTTACCGATTGGATCGAGCAAGCCAAATTGGCGCAAACTGCTCAGTTTTCTGCCGAAAGGCCCCGATTGTGCCGCTAAACTCAGGTGTTCGGCTATAGATTCCCGGCTAATCGGGACTTGATGTTCGGCCCGAAAGATTTTGCGGACATCCTCCAAGCACTCCTGGATGCTGTAAGCCGGGGCATTTGGACTTTTTGGGCGTACTCCCCGCCGTGCTGTGGTGCTCGCTTCCATGCTTATTTCCTGTCTTTTTGGTGTGTTTTTACCCACAGCATTTCTTAGCACCCTGTGAAAAAAGCTATTATTGATTATTTTAGCTATCAAATTCAAGCCATCATTCTTACTGACCAGTAGTTTTTCTCCCTGCTTCCTATCTGTCCTCATAACCGGACCTGGAGTTGAATCTTTCATAAGTTATTGAAATTACTGACAAAAATTTTTTTCTGTTTTTTTGCTATATTATTACTTAAGCAATAACCTCTTTTATAATTTTGTTTCTTATTTTATGCTCCTCAAAATTATCGCTTATTTATTTCTTTTTTACATATATTTATCTTCTCTGGCGTCGCTTCGCTTCGGAAGGAGTAGTGGTATGGGCGGTCCATCTTTTTCTTGACCCTTTCTAGCCAAGACCCTGCACTCCTCAAAAGGCCAAAGCTATGGAAAAAATCACGGCCATCGACAACGATGACCATCCCCTGTTTTTATCGGGGGTTCAGCAAATCTTCAAAAGACAGCCCGATTTTGAAGTGATCGGGGCGGCGGAAAATGCCGCTCAGCTGGCCGCTTTACTCAAACGGCATCAGCCGAGCATTGTCCTCATGGATATTGAAATGCCGGAGATGAGCGGCCTGGATGCGCCAGACCTGGTCCGTCGCCAAAGCCTCTGCCACGAAGGTGGTTATCCTGATAAAAGGTAGACACACCAAGAAGGCGGATAGCGAGGCCAGAGATGCAACTAGAGGGACGTATTGCGCTGGTGACTGGGGCGGCCCGGCGGCTGGGACGGGCTATTGTCTTGGCGCTGGCCGAGGCTGGGATGGATATCATATTACACGTCCATACCTCGTCTGCGCAGGAGCTGGCAGCCACCATCCGCCGGCGTGGACGTCGGACATTCATCCTCAAGGCGGACTTGCGTCGGGTGGCAGACGTCCAGCGGTTGGGCGAGCGAGCTTTGGAGTTCGACGGCCGGGTCGATGTGCTGGTGAATAATGCTGCCCTCTTTTACCCGACCCCCATCGCCCGGCTCAGCCCTGCGGACTGGCACGCTTTTTTACACATAAATCTGACCGCGGCATTCTGTTTAGGACTTCAGTTGGGTCGGGCCATGCGTCGTCAAGGGGCGGGGAAAATCATTCAGATCGGCGACTGGAGCGGTCTGCGACCGTCCCGGGACTATTTGGCCTACTGTGTGTCCAAAGGCGGCATTCAGGCCCTGAGTCTGGCCTTGGCCAAAGCCCTGGCACCCCAGGTCCAAGTCAATACGATTGCGCCCGGCCCGGTCTTACCGCCCGCTATGTACACGGCTGCCGAGTTGGAGCGCCTCCGCCGCAACACGCCCCTGGGCCGCCTTGGCAGCCCAGACGATGTGGCCCGTACAGTGCGATTTCTGATGGAGCGAGGGGATTTTATCTCGGGCGCGACTTATGTGCTTGATGGAGGCTGGTTGGCGTCTGGACTGGAATGATGATGACTTCCTCATTCAGGAAGAGATCATCTGCGGCAGAGACACCGTTTCATAAGGGTGCTGACATGGGGTCCCCGGGGCAAACAGGTAGTGGTAGGACTGGATTTCGGTCTGATAGGCCAGGAGGGTAGACGAACATGTGCCATAGCCGTCCAGGTGCAGGCACAGGCTGTTGCGGGTATCGGGCTCGTAGGGATCTCCCTCTAGTTCGGGAGGGCGGGCACCGTGGTCGGCCATAAGGCGGCGCAGTTGGGGAACCAGAGCGGCAAAGGCAGGCCGCTCGGTCGTTTGGCTGAGTTGTTGGAAATGGGGGAGCAGACGCGCAATGCGGGGACAGCTGGGATCGTTGAAATTACGGTTGGTAAACAGGTAGAGGCCAGGCTTGAGTGCGTGCAGGGCAAGGGCGGTGGGCGCGGTGTTGATGACATAGGCTCCCTGTGTATCGGCGATAACCAGGGTGAAGGGATTATAGTCGTGCGGAGAGTGGCGAACGATTTGTTCGGCAGCTCGGATGGCCGATGGGTAGCGCAGGGCGTCAAGGCAGAGCTGACCGCGTGAACGGCGACTCGGGTCTGGAGGGAGGGAGGACTGGCGGTTAAGAATACCGGCCATGACGCCGGCTGCATTCACGCCCAGCCATGTGCCACCGGCGATCCGATCACGCCCACCCCATATCCAGGGATCGGCCACCAGCCGAAGAGGGGGATCTGAGGGGCGGGTGAGCAATTCATCACGGTTGGCCGCGGCCACAATGGGAGAGTCGGCAAAAACTCGGAAGTACAGAGCCAGGGTACACATCGCGGAACCAGATCATAGAGGCGGAGAGTGCCGAGCACAAGTGCCACTGGTGTTGGGTGCGCGTTGTCTTTCGCTTACCCCTGTGGTAGGCTGACCCAAATAACTCGCCTGGGAGGAAGGATGTTCGAATCTATTGAAGATGTGATCAGTAAATTTGCTGACGAGCAGTATATCTGCGATCGGCGTATCGCAACGATCGTCTATCTGGCGAGTCATCTGCGAAAACCGATTCTGGTAGAAGGGCCAGCCGGAGTTGGTAAGACCGAGCTGGCCAAAGTCGTGGCGGCGTCTCTGCGGTGCCAATTGATCCGCCTGCAGTGCTACGAGGGTCTTGATGAGGCCAAAGCGCTGTACGAGTGGGAGTATGCCAAGCAGTTGCTGTATACACAGATCCTCAAGGACAAAATCAGCGAAACCCTTGAAGGGACGACGACCCTCAAAGAGGCGGTTGAGCGGATTGCAGATCAGGATACGGTGTTCTTTTCTGACCGCTTTATTCTGCCGCGGCCTCTCTTGCGAGCCATCTCGGCCAACGAGCAGTTAGTCCTGCTGATTGACGAGATCGACAAGTCAGACAGTGAGTTTGAAGCCTTTTTGCTTGAGGTGTTGAGCGATTTTCAGGTCAGCGTCCCGGAACTGGGCACGCTTCAGGCCAAGCAGATCCCGATCGTTGTGCTGACCAGCAATAACGCGCGGGAGATGTCTGACGCGCTCAAGCGGCGTTGCCTCCACCTGTATATCGATTTTCCAGATCACAAACAGGAGCTCGCTATTGTCAAACTCAAGGTCCCGGGAGTGTCCGAGAAACTGGCCGGGGAGGTGGTCGAGATCATCCAGAATATTCGCAAACTGGACCTCAAAAAGGTTCCCAGTATCAGCGAGACCCTGGACTGGGCCAAGGCCCTGACCTTGCTCAATGTGCATAAGCTTGAGGAAGGGGTGGTCAACGAAACCCTGAACACCATCCTGAAATATGAAGGGGATGTGCGCAAAGCCGAGGCAGAGTTAAAGGACTACCTGCAAAAGAAGAAAGCCCAAACCTTTGAAGAGGACGATCGCGAAGATACAGACCTCTTACACTAAGCGGGTGGGGCGGGGCCGCTCGCGCTACTGATGAGCAAAGTAGCCGATGATATCTTCTGCATGAAATGCTCATCATTGCTCACTTTGGAGAGTACCTATGGACGACAAGATCATTGAATTTGGCAATCTCCTGCGTCAGAACGGTCTCAAGGTGTCGGCCGCGGAAAATATGGATACGTTTGCCGCGCTGGGTCTGATCGGTCTTGGTGAGCGCACAGTGGTCAAGGATACGCTACGCTCAACCCTGGTCAAGCGAGCGGTTGATATCCAGGTCTATGACGAATTGTTCGACATGTTTTTCACCGGCTTGGGGGAAATCATCAAAGAGGCCGGCGCAGCGACCATGCAGGCCATGGAGATGTCTGAAGAAGAGTTTCAGCGGTTTCTCGATCAGTTCAAGGAAACGCTTGAAAACATGGGGTTTGAGCTGTCCGAGTTGGCCCAGGCGCTGATCGAGAACAACACCGGCCAGTTGGAACGCCTGCTGCGCGAAGCAGCTGAGCAGGCGAACCTGCAGGATATCCAGCGCTCGTTTCAAGAGGGACAGTTTGCCAATGCGGTCGCCCAACAACTCGGCTTCGGCCAATTGACCCAAGAGTTGGCCAATATCAAGGATGTCCTGCAACAGGCCGGCCTGTCACCCGAGCAGATTGAACAGATGATGGCCTACCTGGACCAGCGCCTGCAAGATTTGGCCCATATGATTCGCAGCTATGTGCGGGCCGAGTTAGAAAAGCAGGACTCCCAGGTCCGTGACCAGCAGAAGATGCGCAGCTTGGCCGATAAAAGCTTCTATTATCTAACTGAGGACGAGATCCGGAAGATGAAAGAGGCGGTGGCCAAGCTGGCCCACCGCCTCAAGCAGGTTATTGCCATCCGCCGCAAATACGCCAAAAAGGGCCGCTTTGACCTCCAGCAGACACTGCGCAAAAATCTCCAGTATGGGGGCGTGCCGTTTAAGATCGTGCTCGACAAAAAGAAAAAAGAAAAGCCCCAGGTCGTCATCCTGTGCGACGTGTCAGACTCGGTGCGCAATGTCTCGCGCTTTATGCTCCAGTTTGTATACTCTATTCAGGATTTGTACTCGGCGGGTGCGGAGCTATATTTTTGTCGCCGACCTCGGCGAGGTCACCCGGCTGTTTGAGGACAACGATATTCATTCGGCCATCGACTTATCGCTGCGGGGAAATATTATCAACATCTACGCCCATTCGGACTTTGGCCGGGCGTTTCGGACGTTTCACCGTGACCATTTTTCGATCATCAACAAGCGTACTACGGTCATCGTCTTGGGGGATGCCCGCAATAACTACAATCTGCCCCACGAGTGGGTGCTCAGAGAGCTCCAACAGCGTGCCAAGCAGGTGCTCTGGCTCAACCCAGAGAGTAAGCTCACCTGGGGATTTGGAGATAGTGAAATGGACCGCTACGCGCCGTACTGCACTATGGTTGAAGAGTGCCGCAACCTGAACCAACTGTACCGTGTTATTGATCGTCTGGTCACCGCCTAAGCGCCGAATTGACGCTGCCGAGCAGCACGAGTCAAGGCTTTACGAGGGTAGAGCAAGGGGGTAAACATGGCCCGAGAGAATTTTGTCGAGATGCGTGTCGGGGGGTTAACCCTTGACCCGATGACCAAAACCCCAATCGTCCTTCTCAAGGATGCGGACAATAAGCTCAATCTGCCGATTTGGATCGGCCTCATGGAAGCCACAGCCATGGCCACCGAACTGGAGGGCATTCAGATGGCGCGGCCCATGACCCACGACTTGCTGCGCAAGCTTATTGCTGAGTTGGGCGGCCGAGTCGAATCAATTGAGGTCACCGAACTCAAGGATAACACCTACTACGCGTCGATCTGCCTACAGACCGGGGACAAAACGCTGACCATTGACTCTCGTCCCAGCGACGCGATTTCCTTAGCCCTGCGGACCAAAAGTCCGATTTTTGTAGCCAAACAGGTGCTTGAGGCGTCCAGCATGGTGCAACAGCTTGAAGAGGGGCAAAAAGACGACACCGACCTGTCGAATGTGTCGCGCGACAAGTGGGGCGAGATCCTTGAAAAGATGTCCCCTGACGATTTCAAATACAAGATGTAGAGGCGGTATGCGCCCCGCACGCAAAGCGGTCTTAACCCGCCATCCATTTGAGCGGGTGTTTGAATGGGCGGAGCAGATGGTGAGTTGGAGTCGGCCCCGGTCGGGGCTGCTGACCGCCGGAGTTGGCGTAGGGGTAGTTGTGCTGGTGGCGTGGGGCGGCGTCCGTCTCGTGTGGTACTACCAGACGGCGAGCGGCTTAGAAGCCCTCCGGTCGGGCTTAGCGGCACGTGTGGAAGAAGACTCGGTACCAGACATTCTGGACAGGGCAATTCGGCATTTTGAAACCGCGGCCGACCATTTGGGCGGGCAGGCGCGTCAGTTGGCTCTGTGGCACCTCGGTCACACCTATCAGCAACAGTGGCAGCTTGGGAAAGCGTCCCAGGCCTACCAGGCTCTTGTGGCGGACGCCAAGCACGGCGACCATTACCTGGTGCAGTTGGCTTTGCTCAAGCTGGGCGAAGTCGCAGAACAGGCTGGGGACATTGCGCTCGCCAAGAGCCGCTATATGCAAGCCGCCGAGATAGACGGTCCGACGCAGGCACAGGCTTTTTTGGCCTCGGCCAGGATTTTTGAAAAAGCCAATGATCGCGAGCAGGCACAATCGTTCTATCAAAAGTTTATGGAGACAGCCAACAACTCGCCCTTAAAGGAGTTGGTTGATAACAAGCTTGAGTAAAGGGGGGCAGATTTTTCCGTCTTTTTATGTCTGATAAGATATATTATGTCACTGTTTAGATCGGGCGCGATCAGAGGCAACACGCATGCGCACAACAATGACCCCGCCCTGGTATGAGTGAGCACGGCAGCTTCCCGGCAGTGACCGACATGAGCCAGGCCAAGTTTGCTTGGCTAAACGATCGGAGTCATTCGCATAGCGGACAGCCCATAAGAAATAGCCGCCTGCCGGGCGGTTCTGCAATCCTCCTAAAGCCATAACGGCCATAGGGGTCTTCGGCATCCGCGGCACACCTGGCGGGCGGCCGCACAGCGGATAGCCCCTTCCCGATAGCCTGCTGCTGTGCGCAGGTCATAGGCGTGAGGCCGGTCACTGGTCGGGAGGACCATGCCGAACTCGGGCTGCCCGAGTTCGGCACAGGACTTGCCCAACCCGACTTCCTCCCGGTGGAGTGATGGGTATACGGGCCCCCCGGTATGGCACAGGATGCGGTCGCGGTCGCACTCCGGCACTAACGCATATTCCCCTGTCGGAGCGACAGCACCACCGCGCCACACAAATGCGGGTGTGCCCTCGTAGAGGTTCGGGAAGCCTCCGGGTGGTTCCGGGGCACCCTGGGCGGCCGCATAGCGGAACACCGACCCCAGGGGCAACGGTCACGTTTTTGTATGGGGGAACCTGTCTCACCCCGTCGTGCAACCTGGAGGTCAGGTGGAAAGAGCCGATTCACCTGACGATCCGCAAAGACGGATGCCGGACGCATACCATGTCTCTTTCGTGGGATACTTCGATTCCATGACCTACGACTCCGGGGTGATCTTCGGTGGCTATATTGACTCTGGCACGAACAGGGCAATCTATTACCACCTACCTAGCACATTCTTCGTGCATCTTGATTGCGAGCCGCCCGCGCCGGCCCAGCTCCAACGGCTAGCCCGGCTCCGGGTGTGGAGGATACCCCGAAGATCATGCGCGAAGGTCTGAGCGGTAAGCGGTAAGATTAAGGGCATGGCCCTACCCGTTCAGACTGTATACAGACCGGAAGCGCCTGGTTTTGGCTGCCTTTCTTTCTGAAACCTATCTTGGGGTCCCCGTGCATGCCGGGTGTGTGCAGGCCGCGGCCGTGTCGCATTCCCCCCATCTGTTGCCGGGAGCGGATTGAACCCGGCGTGCGGCGCTGAACCGCCTCCCCCGGAAAATCCGGGTCTGTGAGAGACACACCAAGGGACGCTCGTCGCCCGGGTAAGGGAGGTGAACCCGCTCGAGCGCTAGGCCGATCGTTGGTTTTTGGATCTGCATTGCCATGTTACCTTCCAGATATATAATTTATAATGACTATAGTCAAATTTATAATTTCTATAAATTCTAGCTACTACGACACTACTGATTTCATTAGAAAATCTTCTAAAATAATGATGTCTTGAAAAGTGTTAAGAGAAGGAATGGTCAATAATAGACTATAGTCTATTATTGGGTGGGTAAGATAGAGGACTTAAGGCAGTTGGAAATTACTTTAGTCCGCACCATAGACATCGACAAGATGTGAGGTAGCTTCATAGACCCCGATCCGACCGGCTCATAGACTTCCAGCACCCGCTCGTGCAGAACCCCGCCCCGGTAGCGGCGGATTGACCTCCCTTTGTGAGAACTTTGGTCGTCATACGAAAAACTCAAACCCTTCTCTGTCCCATTACGACCCCCCCTTCCCCCCGCCTAAGGTCGCCGTAAGCAAAGCAACCCTCCAGTAGATGACCTCACCTGCCCGCCCAGATCCACCAGCTTTGGATCGAAGGCAAGGAAGGAATGTCTGGTACCGAGTCTTCTTCCACACGTGCCGCTAAGCCCGACCGGAGGGCTTCTAAGCCGCTCGCCGTCTGGTAGTACCACACGAGACTCACACCGCCCCACGCCACCAACACAACTACCCCTACGCCAACTCCAGTGGTCAGCAGCCCCGACCGGGGCTGACCCCAACTCACCATCCGCCCCGCCCATTCAAACACCCGCTCAAATGGATGGCGGGTTAAGGCCGCTTTGCGTGCGGGGCGCATACCGCCTCTACATCTTGTATTTGAAATCGTCAGGGGACATCTTTTCAAGGATCTCGCCCCACTTGTCGCGCGACACATTCGACAGAAGGAAATCGCGTCGCTGGGACGAGAGTCAATGGTCTTCGTTTCTCAGGGTAAGTGCTTAGTGTGTTGTGCGGATTCTCAATAAGCTTTTTGGGTTGGAATATTATTTTTTGACTATAGTCATTATCTTTTCTTAAAGGCGATCGGTTCAGTGCCACACGGTACAGCACAGCCGCGGCCACCGACTTGGCCAGGGCCTGCACGCTCATCAGCCACATCTGGGTGAGGTGGTAAGGGTGAATGTCCGCGGATTGTGCGGGGTTCACTCCCCTTCTTCGGATGGAACGATGACAAAGCCTTGCACCGGCTCTTGCCACCTGAGACGCGCAGACTCCCCCGGGCTCGGAAAATCGTCCACCTCCTCCTCCTTCTCGGCCCCCCGGATGTACTCGTGCCCGAGCGTAGTCACGGTGAAGGTGTGGCGCTGCACGGTCTGCCCATCAACGACCAGGGAGGCGGTGTATCCCCATCCCCCATCAGGTTCCAGTTCCAGACCAGGACGAAGCCGTTCTCCCGGTCGCCGCAGACCGCTTCGGTGTCCCCCCGGTCCAGGCCGCGCGCCGTGGCCGGCAGCCGAATCCCATCATCAATGGTCAATCTCGACCTCCTGCCCCTCACACACCCAACCCGGATGTAACCGATGCCGCTCTGAAAAGACCCGTTGCCTGGGACTTCCAGAGTGCCGACTGGGTTCTCTGATCCCGGCTCCGGCTCAACGCGCGGGGTGGATGGCGTCGTCACCGGCTCCGGCTCGCCTGCCCGTTGTGAGAAGATGCTGGCGTAGGGAGCCAGCCCGATGGCCTCGCAAGGGAGACTCTGCAGGTTGGGGTGGTAGTAGCGCGCCTGCTCATCAAGCGAAAAGTCATGATTGCAAATGAACTTGTGGCCAAGGGCCCATGCCGCTCCACGTAGGTAGCAGGAGTCGTCGCAGAGCCCCCCACCTAAATCAAACGAACAGCTATAGCCGACATCGTGAGCCGCCGTTTTGGCGTCCACACAGGCCGCTTTCAGCAAGTGGGGCCAGTATCCGCAGTTTCCGCGCTGAGAGCCACCCTGATGTCGTGTGACGGGTGATTCCCAGGTTTCAAAAATTGCCACGCCCCCAAGGTCGGAGCACCACTGCATCAGCTCCGCCTTGACCTCGGCAAAGTCGGGCATGCTGTCGCGACACCCGAAGAGGTAGTCCCTTGTCACAGCAAGCTGCCAGGACTTGCCATACTCCTCGGGGTCATACAGATTCCGATGTGCGGTGCGGACCCACTCGAGATGTATGGGCTTGACGGGCAGGGGGTTGACCTGCCCGAAGGCCGACGCGGCCTGCAGCGCCACCACCATCACCTTGCTCATCCTTTTCGCCTCCGATCGCGCCCGATCGGAGGTAACAGAATCGTTCTTATCAGGGAGGAAGCTTTTCAGCCTCCTTTTCAACCAGGCCTGGAACTTATTTCTGAGTCATCGAAACTGCAACCGAGGCCAAGCCGCCAGCCTCAACTGTGACATCCTGAGTCATTGAACCCAGCGTTTCATGCCAGAATCTCAGAGTATACGAACCGGCCGGCACATCTGCCAACTCAAACGCCCCGCTGGCATCAGTGACTACATAGTAGGGGTGGTCAGTCACAACCAGCCAGCCCTTCATCCAGCCATGCGCGTCGCACTCAACCCGAACCGTTTCGGCTTGATCGAATTTCTGCGTCATCTCCTTGCGGAACTTGGGCTGGGCTTTGTTAATTGGAGGATTGGCTTCGCTGTAGGTGTGAATATTGTGCAGAATCCCGTCGTTGTTCAGGATATTCAACTCAGCCCCGGCAGGCGAGAGGACTACACGCGGCCGGTACACACACTCCTTCTGGTCAAGAGTGCCCCCCTCGGCAGCCTGGGCCTTGCCCTTTTCAATGTTGACAATGGACACTACGACATTCTTCAACCCGTTCTCATCGCCGACAACAAGTGCCTCGTCAAATTTTTCGGTTTTGCCACACACCTCCACATCTTTGGTCGTCTCAATTTTGGCCATGGGCGGTGCCTCACCGACAAAATTGACGGTTCCGGCAATCTTTCCCCCGTTACTCACAACTCCGCCCTCATAGCTCCACGCGCTTGAGAGGGCCAGAACAGGAATACCCAGGACAACCAGAGCTAAGTGTTTACGACTGCGCATATCTCCTCCTTCTCTTCAGTGGTGTTACGTTCTCGCCCCCCGATCCGTCCGCCAGGCGGCGGGGGCTACATCCTGCTTATCATCCTGGAGCGATTCCCCGGGTGGCGGTGCGGTTATCTCAGGGGCAGGGGCTACATTCTCAGTCAGAGCCTCAGGGCTTACGGTCTCGAGTCAGGCTCTGCCAGTTTCGCCACCTGAGGCAGGCCCAGAGTCCATATATAGTCCCGCATGGCTTCCATCTGTCTAGGTTCATCGGCATCCAGAATATCATCCGGGCCACCCGGATAGAAACTCGGCATACGCGTCCCCGGCATCAGTGTTTGAGGATCTACAATCCATTTAATGACCCACTCTGGATTCAGACGATCTTTGGCCAGTTCCAAATCGGGTGCCCAGCCTTCAGGAGGCCCCTCTGGTTTTTTGTCGCCCTGCTGATGGCACGAGAAGCAGGCGAAGTAGTCATCGGACATGAGGATCTCGCCGGCCTGGACCATGTGGGGCGACAGTTCGGCTGGATTGAGAGAGGTGTACGGGTTTTCGAGCTTGGCCTGGGCGATGAAGTAATCAACCGCGGTCCGGGCATCGGTATCGCTAAAGTGAAAGCTTGGCATACGAACCTCAAGCCAGGGCCGGATCGGGGTCGGACCTTTCAGGAATTCGTACAACCATTCGGGTTGGACCTTCTCGCCCTGTCCCTTAAGGATGGGCGGGGCAAGCGTCGGACTCTCTTGGTATAACATCCGAATGTCTCCCCCCTTGTCCTCTATCATATGGCAGCCGGTGCAGTTGTAGTATTGGAGCATGCGCTGGCCCTCAACCAAGGCCGGGGTCCATTTGTTGTGGGCATGATAGGCTTCGCTGAATTCCCCTTCGGTCCGACTGGCCAAAAAGACCCGAATCAGGCGGATGTCTTCATCCGGCAGATTGAACCACGGCATGAGCTGCTCAATGCGCTCGGTTGCATAGCCGCGTGGCTCTTTGACCTTGTAATAGGTCCAGCCATCCCAGGTATGCGGGACGTCAGTCCGGTTCCCGAAGTATAGCTCTTCAAGCGTCTTGGAGCCAAACGCAGACAACTCTACGCCAATCCGGCCCTCTCTTTCCATACCCGGAATCTCATGACAGCCATGACAGCCGTACTGGCGGACTAGTCCCTGGCCATAGTCGATCAACCCGGTATCTTCCAGGTCAGGCCGGGCGGCAAAGGCAGCCGGCTCCTCTCCCAGCGTCATCAGGTACGAGACGATTGCTTTGGCCTCATCATCGGTCAGACGCAGACTTGGCATGGCCGTATGTGGCGAGTAGTCACGGGGATTCTTGATCCAATAGTACAGCCAGCGCGGGCTGGTCTTTTCAGCAATCCGTGCCAGCAACGGCGCATATGTCTTGGCCGAGCCAACCAGGGTCGCGGTTTGCCCCTCCTCTAACATGTGACAGCCCCGGCAGCCGACCGAATTGGCCAGCGCTCTGCCTCTTTCGACCAGAGCAACGTCGGTCGGATCAATTCCCTCTGGCACGGGCCTCGCATCCAGCCAGGCCTGGCCCTCTTCTTGACTCGCGTTGAGGAGATAGGCGGCAATGGCTTTGCCCTGCTCCTGGGTAAAAAAGAACTGCGGCATACGGGTCTGGGGACGGAATTGGTGCGGGTTGGTCACCCACTCAACCAGCCATGACGGATCGGCTTTTGCTGCAACCCGTCTCAGGTGGGGGCCAATCTTCCGGGCGTCACCATAACCTGCGACCAGGTGACAGCCGGTGCAACCGACCTGCATGAACAGTTTTTCGCCCCGTGCAATATTGTCGGCAAATTCAATATCCTGTACATCGGCGTGACATTTGATGCAGTTGGCCTCCACCTTCTCACCCTCAAGCAAGGGGTGTTCCCAGAATTGGACGTTGCCGTGGGCCTGGGCGATGCTGTTGGTTGCCACTCCCTGCCCCTCATGACACGGCGTGCATCCGACATGACTGCCCAGCAAGAGCCGACGATGGGGATGGGTTTTATACGGGTTGGGCTGGTCCTCAAAACCGCTGCGGTCAATCCCAACGTGACACGAAGTACAGCGATCAACACGCTGCAAAGGGGTATCGAAATTACTCCGGTCAAACTCAGGCAAGACTACCTGATAAATTGCCGGGAAGTAGGGAATAATGAAACCATCGGAGGCAAACAGAACGGTATCATCCAGTCGTTGCTTTAAGCGCTCACGGTCAGAGGTCAGCCCCCGGAGTGTATCGTTCCACTCCCGCACACTCAGGTTTATTTCATCAATTTCGTTCTGGAGTTGGTCACGGTGGGCAGTTTTGGCTTTGAAGTCTGCATCCAAGACCTCGGCTTCGGCCAGCAGTGTATCAAGATGTTCCTTGGGTTCGCGGGTCGAATGGTCTGTAATAATGGCATGATCATACTCATACCAGGACACCTCAATCTCGCTGCGGACCAGGCGCAGGACGTTTTCGGCATCGCTGGCTGCTACTTCGGCAACCGCCAGCTCAGCCTGCAACTGGGCCAGACGCTCGGCACCCTCGCCGCTGCTAACCCGATCCTGGGCTTCGGCAAGTTTGGTCAGCGCCTCTTGATAGGCCGGATCATTGGTCAGCCGTTCTTCCTCGCGCTGAAGGTCCGCGGTCAGCTTATCGTACGAAATACGGGCAAACTCAGCTTGGTATCTTTTCCACGGACGACGCGAAACGGAGTCGTCCCAGACCGACCAGACCGTCCCCATCAGTAACAGTCCAATACAGAAGAGGAATAGTCCGCTGTACGATTTTTTATCGTCGTCAAGCTCTCTACGTGCCATACGTCCAACTCAGGCGCGCATCCGCTGTTCAAACAAGCGGCCAAGGCAAAACACCACAACACCGGTCCCAAGGAGGTATAATTCCTTGCCCATACTGTTGGCTTCGGTCAGGCCAACCATCAGCGCGTAGCCCACAACGGCCAACGCCAAGGCCTGTAAAAATTTTGCCACACCCAACACCGACCGAGCCTCATATATTCAGCCACGGCGTCACCATAATATACTTGATGTTAAAAGCACTCCGCATCACCATCTTGACCACAATAGCGAGCATATTCAGAAACAGAAATGCGGTGAGTCCAAAACGCGCCATCCCCCAACGTCGCATGAACTTCCGGCCCTTGAGCCACACCACCCACCAATACATCAGGAGGGTCCCCACAACAAAGTACAGCACAACCAGCCCACCGCCAAAGGCGGCCGATGCCCAGTAGTCACGAAACCCGACCAAGTAAGGCAGGTCCTGGTTCGTCATGGCTTCAACCTTATGGGAGTCCCACGGCTCCCAGGGCCAAAACCAGTTCCAGCCCGGGCCGCGTAGAAAGGTCCCAATAATGACTGTTGACACCCACAGGACCTGAAAGCCGAACAGGAAAGTCAGAATCTCATACTTGCGCTCTCTGAATGTATAGTAGCCGTTGCCTTTGGTGTTGATGTCGATATAGGGAATGACCATCAGACCGACAATGATAAAGGTCGGGGCAACCACGCCGGCGTGCCACGGGTCAAAAAACACCAGAATTTCCTGTAAGCCCAGGAAGTACCAGGGCGCTTTTGAGGGATTGGGCGTGCGCCCCGGGTTGGCCGGCTCTTCCAGCGGAGCGTCCACCAACAAAGACCAGAAGAGCAGAAAGACCAGGACGAGGATTGTGCATAGAAACTCGCTGCGTACCAGAAATGGCCAAGTGTGGACTTTGTCATCCCCGGGTTTACCCGCTTTTTTAAGCGAGACCTCAACCCGTGGCGTTGGAGCGCTTATTTCAGCCATACGTCTCTCCACATCAGTTCAGGAATCCTTGCGGGGGGGAGGCTTAGCAATCAGGTACAGCCCCCATAACACCAGGAGCATGAGGATTGGCACAACAAGCACATGCATGACATACCCCTTCTACAATGGAGGACCAGAGAACCCGTCCCGACGAATCCGCCAAAAATGGACTGCCAGGAACAAGCTGGTAACCAATGGGATAAAAATACAATGCAGGATGTAGAAGCGCAGCAGGGTATGCGCCCCAATTTCTCCACCGCCAAACAGAAAAGCCCGGGCGTCGTAGACCGCGTTGACCCCTAACAACTCGCGGCCCGGCCCTTCGTGGCCCAACAGAGGTGTGGCACGACCCATGTTCGATCCAACCGACACCGCCCAAATCGACAGCTGGTCCCAGGGCAACAGGTAGCCGGTGAAGGACAGCAAAAGGGTCAGCACCAGCAGAATGACCCCGACCACCCAGTTAAACTCGCGTGGTGGTTTATAGGAGCCGGTCATAAAGACGCGGAACATATGGAGCCATACGGCAATGACCATGCCGTGCGCCGCCCAGCGGTGCATGTTGCGCATCAACATGCCAAACGGCATATCAAACTCAAGATATTTGATATCCGCGTAGGCGTATTCGGCGACCGGCCGGTAGTAAAACATAAGATATATCCCGGTTATAGTCGTCACTAGAAACATGAGGAAGGTAATACCGCCCATACACCAAGTGAAGCGTAAACGGGTCGAATGCTTACGGACCTTAGACGGATGGAGATGGAGCCATACATTGCCCGACACCATCAGAATCCGGTTCCGCGGCGTGTCCTCGTAGCCATGACGAAAGATGGACTGCCACGCCTGCGATTCCATCACCTGGCGTTTGAGTTCGTCCCACTGACTCATAAGGTCTCTTCCTCTGTAATTGGTTAGATCCTGAGAATACTGTCCGGATGTTGCTTGTTAGGCTCAACCCCAGGCTGCATGGTGAACACCTTGCTCATGTCCACCTCTAACTGCCCTTCCTCATTCAGCGAGAGCTGGAAACGATCCATGGGGCGGGGCGCAGGCCCTTCAAAATTATAGCCGGTCTTGTAATAGCCGCTCCCGTGGCAGGGGCATTTGTACTTGTTCTCAGATCCCGACCAACGTGGAGTGCAGCCGAGGTGAGTGCATTTGGCAAAGATGGCGTACAGTCCTACGGGTTCACGGACGATCCACACCCGAAATTCCTGGGTGTATTTTTCACTCACTTCGCCGACCGGATAATCGCCCGGAAAACCGGCTTTGAATTTTGAAGGGGGCAGGAAGAGCACACGGGGAAAAGCCGACCGTACAAAGGCCAGCAGACCCACCAGAGACACCAGACCAAAGCCGCCCCAACTAAGCCGACCAAAAAAGTCGCGCCGCGACCAGAGACCGGCACGCTCAGACCGATCAGAGACCCGTTTTTTACGTTCGGCAATCTGTTCAATGCGTCGCCGGGCTTCGATTTCCTGTTGTTCTTCCCGTGAAATGGGTTTTCTAGCCATATCGCGCACTTCCTCCTGAGCAAGGTCTATTTGCGATGAGACAACAGCGTGTAGAGCCCTCCGCCGACCGCCATCACCACCGCAAACAGGAGCATGACTGCCCCAACCGGAGGAAAGAGGAGGAGGAGCAGGATGCCAATCAGGACAAAAGGAATACTCAGGGCTAAGGGGTTAAAGACCAACTTCTGTTTGCTTACCTCCTGCTGAGCCGGCTCTTCAACTGGGGCCGTCTCGGTCTCTGTCCGGATCAGGCTGACCGCATACTCGAGCAGTTCTTCGCGCCCCTGTGTTCCAGCCTCATTGATGAGGCCGGAGAGTTCTTTGGTCAGGCGCTCGATCTTGTCTTCGAGGTCCTGTCCGTACTCTTCTTTTTCCGATTCTGGTGCCACACTTCCGCCATGTCCGGCCGATAAGTATCTGCCCCTTCTCGGCCCGTCAAGCCCCCTGAGTCAGCGGACAAAAGCCAGGATTAGACAGCGTTATACGACAATTTTGCCTTTACTAATCTCGTCCGGGTACGCCACCCCTGGCACCGCTTCAGGCTGCCGGACCGATCCGTTCTATTCCAGCCATATAGGGACGTAAGACAGCTGGAATCTCGACACTACCATCCGCCTCTTGGTAGTTCTCCAGCACGGCGATAAGTACGCGTGGCAGGGCCAGACCGGAACCGTTTAAGGTATGCAGGAATTCTGGTTTGGCCCCACGGGCTGGACGATAGCGAATCTTGGCCCGACGGGCTTGAAAATCCCGGAAGTTCGAGCACGAACTGACCTCCAGCCATTCTTGGCAGCCCGGAGCCCACATTTCCACATCGTACTTCATGGCGGCCACAAAGCTCAGATCACCGGTGCATATCTGAACTATCCGGTGAGGGATGCCGAGCCCGCGGCAGACATCCTCGGCATTATCAAGCAGGCTGGTGAGTTCGGCGTCCGAGGTCTCGGGCTGGACAAACTTGACCATTTCGACCTTATCAAACTGATGCCCCCGCTTGATCCCACGCACATCGCGGCCGGCCGACATTTTTTCCCGCCGAAAACACGGGGTGTAAGCCACATGGTAGATGGGCAACTGGCCGGCCTCAAACAGCTCATCACGGTACAGATTGGTCACCGGCACCTCGGCTGTAGGGATAAACCAAAAGTCTTCTTCAAGGTCTCGATACAGGTTGTCACCGAATTTGGGCAGATTGCCGGTCCCGACCAAGCACTGCTCCTTGACCATGACCGGCGGATACACCTCGGTATAACCGTGTTCAGTGATGTGCAGGTCTAGCATCCAGCCGATCAGAGCGCGCTGAAGACGAGCGCCAAGCCCCTTGAGGACATAGAAACGGCTCCCGGAAATTTTGACCCCGCGCACAAAATCAATAATCCCGAGCTGCTCGGCCAACTCCCAGTGCGGCTTGGGCGGAAAAGCAAACTCACGTTGTTCACCAACCAGCCGCGTGACGCGATTGTCGTGCTCGTCTCTGCCGACCGGAACGTCTGGATGCGGCAAGTTCGGAATCAACAGCAAACGCCGCTGAAACTCGTCCTCAAGGCTGTTGACCGCCTTTTCGAGTCGACTGACTCGGTCGCCGACCGCCCGCATTTCTCCGATAGCCCGCTGGCGTGCCTGGGGGTCAATGATGTGACGGATCTCTTTTGAACGACTGGTGCGGTGAGTGCGCAGCGACTCGGTTTCTTGGATGGCGGCACGCCGCCTGCTGTCACACTCCAGCAGAGCATCAATATCTTCGGCCGGGAAATCAACTTTGCTGAGTTCCTGTTTGACAAACTCGGGCTGCTCACGGACGAGCTTTATATCCAGCATGGGAACCCCTAGAGAACGGCTGGCAACTCAAAAGCGTCTTGAATATGGCTGATGCGAGCCGGCCGCCCAGCGCCATTGTGCCACTGAATGCCAATGACATCAAAACGGGCAGCCTGATCGTGCAACTGGTAGCGGCTGAGGTACGCCAGGGCAGTTTGAGCGATGTGGCGCTGCTTGCGCGGCGTCACTGTTGCCAGCGGGTCACCAAACTCGGGGCCACTCAGGCTACGGACCTCAACAAAGACCACCGTGTGCTTGTGTAGGGCCACCAAGTCGATCTCACCCAGCCGAGAGCGGTAGTTCTTGGCCACGATGACATAGCCTTTTGCCCGTAAGAACTGCTCCGCCTCCGCCTCCCCAGACTGGCCTAGGTGCCCTCGCTCGCTCGCCACAAGCGAACAGTAGCCGAGAGCCTCTAGCCGGATCAAGGCCTTTCTGTTAGGATGTTCAGACTATGCGGGTGAACCGGCAAGAAGTCCAGCGGGTGGCCCTCTTGGCCCGCCTGGAACTCAGCGATGCCGAAACGGACGAGCTAGCAGCCCACTTTGATAAAATCCTGGCCTACATGGACAAGCTGAATGAGCTTGATACGGACAGGGTTGAGCCTTTGGCCCAGGCGGTCGATATGAAGGCGGACGATCCCGACCGCTCCAGCGGAAAGAGCGGATCACCCACCTTCGCAGGCCGCCTGCGCGACGACCAGGTCGCCAGCCAAGCCGATGCCGACGCGCTGCTCCAAAACGCGCCACAACGACAGGCCGGCTTTTTGAAAGTGCCCAAGATCATCTAATGGCCATGAACCCCTCTCGTCTGACCATACATCAGGCGCGCGTGCTATTGCACTCGCGTGAACTCAGCGCGCAAGAACTCACTCGCGCCATTCTTGAACGGATTCAGGCGACCGATGGAACACTCCACTCGTATGTCACAGTCAACGAAACACAGGCCTTAGCCCAGGCTGAGGCGGCAGACCGTAGCTTGGCCGGCACGCAGCCCCCTCCCCCGCTGTGCGGCATTCCGATTGCGATCAAAGACATTATTCTGACCAAAGGCCTGCGGTCAACGGCCGGCTCAAAAATCCTTGAGCACTTCATACCGCCCTACGACGCTAGCGTGACACGCCAACTCAAAGACGCCGGCGCGGTCATTATTGGAAAAGTCAACTGCGATGAGTTTGGCATGGGGTCGTCAAACGAGAACTCGGCCCACGGCCCGACCAGGAATCCGTGGGATGTCTCCAGAGTACCGGGCGGTTCGTCGGGCGGTTCCGCGGCCTGTATTGCAGCCGACCAAGCCCTGGCAGCACTGGGTACCGACACCGGTGGCTCAATCCGTCTGCCAGCCTCCTTTTGCGGTGTGGTCGGCTTAAAGCCAACCTATGGCCGGGTAAGTCGCTTTGGGGTTGTTGCCTATGCGTCGTCACTCGACCAAGTTGGCCCGCTGACAAAGGATATGCGGGATTGTGCCACACTGCTTCAAGTTATTGGCGGCCATGACCCCCGAGAGTCAACCTCGGTCAACCTGCCGGTGCCGGATTATCAGGCCGCGCTAGAGCGCGGCGTACAGGGTCTCAGAGTCGGTATTCCCACAGAGTATTTTGTAGAAGGTATACAGCCCGAGGTTGAACGCGCGGTACGCCGTGCGATTGAGGAATTGGAGGCGCTTGGAGCCGAGCCAATTTCCATATCCCTGCCGCATACCGACTACGCCGTCGCCGCCTACTACATCATCGCCACGGCCGAGGCCAGCTCGAATCTAGCCCGCTACGACGGGGTGAAGTACGGCTATCGGGCAGAGCAGGCTACGAGCCTGACCGAGATGTACCACCGGACCAGAGCTCAGGGATTTGGCCCGGAGGTCAAGCGGCGGATTATGCTCGGCACCTATGCCTTGTCAGCCGGCTATTATGATGCATACTATTTGAAGGCGCAAAAAGTGCGCCAATTGATCCGACAGGATTTTCTGGACGCGTTTGAGCATTGCGATGTCATTGCCACGCCGACCACGCCGACAACAGCGTTTCAGATCGGGGAAAAAGTGACCGATCCCTTGACCATGTATTTGTCGGATGTTTTTACGATTGCAGTCAACTTGGCCGGGCTGCCGGGGCTGTCGGTCCCGTGTGGATTTGACGCACAGGGTCTGCCGATCAGCCTGCAACTGATTGGACAAGCGTTCAGCGAAGAGACACTGCTACGAGCGGGCTATGCCTATGAGCAGGCTACCGCGTGGCACACAACAAAACCGCCCCTCAAGTGAACAATGATGACGAGCGCGCCAGGCAAAGAGCGGCGAAAGACCGAGCTATGGAATACGAATCCGTTATTGGCCTTGAAGTCCACGCTCAACTGTTGACCGAGTCGAAGATATTTTGTGCTTGCTCAACCCGGTTTGGTGCCAAGCCCAACCGTAACACCTGCCCGGTATGTATGGGGCTGCCCGGGGTGCTGCCGGTCCTCAACAAACGGGTGGTTGACTATGCCCTCAAGACCGCCCTGGCCACCCACTGCCGGATTGCGCACTCCAGCCACTGGGCGCGCAAGAACTATTTTTACCCGGACCTGCCCAAGGGCTATCAGATCAGCATGTACGAGCTGCCGATCGCCGAGCACGGCTATCTTGACATACCACTCGGGGAGCAGACCAAACGGGTACGCCTGACCCGGCTCCATATGGAGGAGGATGCCGGCAGGAATATCCACGACGTCCGGGGCAACGCCAGTCTGGTAGACCTGAACCGGACTGGCATCCCCCTCTTAGAGATTGTCAGCGAGCCGGATATCCGCAGCCCCGAAGAGGCCGGGACGTATATGCGTACCCTACGCAGCCTGCTGCGCTACCTCGAGGTGTGCGACGGCAACATGGAAGAAGGCAGCCTGCGCTGTGACGCCAATGTGTCGATCCGACCGCGTGGCCGCGCCGAGCTTGGCACACGAACCGAAATTAAGAATGTCAACTCATTCCGAGCGGTCGAAAAGGCCATTCAGTACGAGATTCAGCGCCAGACACAGGCTACCGGGTCGGGCGAAAAAATTGTACAGGAAACGCGGCTGTGGGACGCCGAACGTGAAATCACCCGCCCTATGCGCAGCAAGGAATTCGCTCACGACTATCGTTACTTTCCCGACCCGGACCTCCTGCCCCTGGTTGTTGACGATGGCTGGGTGGCGGATATCAGAGCCGGCCTGCCCGAGCTGCCGGCCGAGCGGCAGACCCGCTTTATCAAGGAGTACAGCTTGCCGGCCTATGACGCTACGGTCTTAACCGCCCACAAGGAGGTTGCCGACTATTATGAACAGGCACTATGCGCCTGTCCAGTCGAGCCAAAAGCGCTGAGCAACTGGGTCATGGACAGCGTACTGCGTGCCCTCAAAGACGACAAACTCGACAACCGGCTGCATATTCCCCGCTGGCCGTGCCCGCCGGAACATCTGGCACAGCTTGTCAACTGTATTCACGAAGGAAAGATCAGCGGCAAAATTGCCAAAACCGTCTTTGCCGACATGACCGCAAGCGGACAGTCGCCAGAGGCGATCATTGAGGCCAAAGGACTGCTTCAGATCAGCGATGGGGCAGCCCTTGAAGCCCAGATCGACCGGGTCATGGCCGCCAATCCCGACAAAGTCGCGGCCTACCAGAGTGGCAAAGAAAAGCTGCTCGGCTTTTTTGTCGGTCAGGTCATGCGGGCCATGCAGGGAAAAGCCAACCCGCAACTTCTGAACCAACTCTTGAAGAAAAGACTCAAATAAACCACCGGTAAAAGGAGGGGGAATGGACTTCACCTTTACCCCCGAACAAGAAGCGTTTCGCCGTGAACTCCGCCCAGGCTTGGCCGGTTGACCTCAGATTTTTGAGAGATTGGCAGAACACCGTCTACGAAGGCGGCTGGGCCGGCATCTCCTGGCCCAAGAAGTATGGCGGCAGAGGTGCCTCGCTGCTCAAACGGATGATCTTTGACCAGGAAATGGCCGCCCACAGCGTGCCCGGGCTGATGAATGTGCTGGGTCTGGAAAGCGTTTGCACGAACTGGTGGTGGATATCCAGAGGGGTCTACGCCCAGATATCCGACGAGGAAAACAAGGACTACTGGCAGTACGGCTTCATCCGCATCAAAAGCCAACACCATTGAGGGCGGCACATCCGAAGATTCTCCGCAATATTATTGCCGAGCCAAACGCGTGACCGAACGCGTGTTGGAGATGCCCAAGGGGCGCTAGCCGGTGGCCAACATGGAAGAAAGTAATGAGCAAAGCGGCCTGTGGACACAGTTCAAAAAAATCTATCCGATGATCTGGCCGGTCGTGTTCGGGCTCGGCGGGATTTTGATGCTGTCAGGCGTCCACTTCCATTTCCAGATTTTAAACCTGACCTTCACCCCTCCCGTTCTCATGTGGTTTCTCATGGCCCTTGCCCATGCCGACTGCTTCTGGAATCGACGCCACTGAGCGGCCCGACCGTGCCAACACGAGGCCGACACATTCCACCGGAGGACACATGACACCGCAGCAGCTCACGCGCTACAACCTCGTCATTGAGGGCATGACCTGCAACGCCTGCGCGGCGCGGCTCGAGCGCTCTCTGTCCAAGGCCGACGGGATCGCCGAGGCCGCGGTCAATCTGCCGTTAGAGCGGGCGATGGTTGACGTTGACCCCGCGGTCGGGCTTGAGTCCGTGGTCAACATTGTGCGGCGGACCGGCTTTGATGTCGGGGTAGAGACGCGCGAGTTCACCGTTGAGGGTCTGAGCGATGCCGCCGGTGCGCTCCAGGTCGAGAACGCCCTCCAACAGGTTCCCGGAGTAGTCAGGGCCAGCGTCAATCCAGCCAGCGAACAGGCGCAGGTCACGCTGATGTCTCTGGCTGTCACAGACGAAGCCCTGAGCGCGACGGTAGAGGCCACCGGCTACAGTTTGGTCGCTGTTCACGACCCCAACGCCTCGCTGGAGCGCGAACAGCGGAAAGCCGCCCACGATCGCCGGCTCATCGCCGTCGGAGCCGTTCTGACTGCCCCGTTTCTCGTCCAGATGCTGATCATGACGAGCGGCGGACCCGCCTGGCACATACACCCGCTGCTTGAAGCGGCGCTCACCACTCCGCTGCAATTCGTGGTTGGTGCGCGTTTCTACCGCGGGGCCTTCAACGCCCTGCGCGGCGGCGGGGCCAACATGGACGTGCTAGTCGCCCTGGGCACAACCGCCGCCTACTTCTACAGTTGGTATCTGCTGCTCACGCTCGGCGCAGACGCCCGGGGCCACCTGTTCTTTGAGGCATCCGCGGTCATCATCACCCTGGTGCTCGTCGGAAAATACCTGGAAACCCGCGCCAAGCGCGGCGCGGCCCAGGCCATCCGGGAGTTGCTGGCCCTGCGGCCCAGCACTGCCCTGCTCCGCCTCCCCGACGGCAGCCTGATTGAGCGACCGGTCCAGGAAGTGAAGATCGGCGATATCATAGTCTGCCGCCCCGGCCATCAGGTCGCCGCCGACGGCATCGTGGTCAGCGGCGAAGCCGAAATTGACGAAGCGCTTATCACCGGCGAGAGCGCCGCTGTCCCCAAGAAGCCGGGCGACAAGGTGACGACCGGCTCAATCAACATCAACGGGGTCATTGACATTGAGACGCAGGCGACCGGGGCCGATTCAACCCTGGCCAAGATGATCCGGCTGATCGAGACCGCCCAGGCCAGCAAGCCCGCGGTCCAACGCCTGGTAGACCGCGTGAGCGGCGTCTTCGTGCCGTCCGTGGTCGCCATTGCCGTGGCCACCTTCATCGCTTGGCTGACGGTTGGCGCAGGCTTTGAGCAGGCGATTGTCAGCGCTGTTGCGGTGCTGGTCATCGCCTGTCCCTGCGCCCTTGGGCTGGCCACGCCGACCGCTATTATGACCGGCTCCGGGGCGGCGGCCCGATCCGGCATCCTGATCAAAGACATTACCTCGCTAGAGCAGGCCCACAGCCTGTCCCATGTCATCCTTGACAAGACCGGCACCCTGACTGAAGGCAAGCCGACCCTGGGCACAATTGATCTCCTGGCCGGACTCGGAGAGGACGAGGTCCTGCAACTCGCCGCCTCCCTGCAACAGGGCAGCGAGCACCCGATCGCCGCCGCCATTCGCGCCGCTGCCGAGGATCGGAACCTGGCCCTGCTGCCGGTCAAACGGTTCAAGAGTTCAGTCGCCCAGGGTGTTGAGGGCGATATCAACGATGTGCATTATCTGCTCGGCAACGAGCGCATGTTCACCCTCCGCGGGCTTGACCCACCTCCACGCGATATGCACTACGGCGGCACCGAGGTCTGGCTCGGCATCAGTCTGTCGGGTGGAGAAGCCCTGCTGGCCTGGTTTGAAATCGTTGATGCGCTGCGTCCGCAATCCGCGGCCGCGGTCCAGCGGCTCAAACAGCTCGGCGTCGTGCCGATGTTGGTGTCCGGCGATGCCATCCCGGTGGCCGAACGCATTGCCGAGCGGCTCGGCATTGCCGAAGTCCATGGCGAGGCCCTGCCCGAAGACAAGGCCAAGATTGTGAAGGAGACCACCGAGCAAGGTTTCTCTGTCGGCATGGTGGGTGACGGCATCAACGACGCCCCGGCCCTCGCCCAGGCTACGGTGGGCATCGCAATGGGCTCGGGAACCGATGTGGCGATGGAGACCGCGGCTATTACCCTCATGCGGCCCGACCCCCGGCTGGTGGCTGGCGCGATTGAGGTGAGTCGCCGGACCTTCCGCAAGATCAAGCAGAACCTGTTCTGGGCCTTCATCTACAATATCATCGGCCTGCCGCTGGCTGCGCTAGGCTATCTCAGTCCGCCACTGGCCGCCGCGGCAATGGCCTTCTCCAGCGTGAGCGTGGTGACAAACTCGCTCATGCTGCGAAACTGGAAGCCCAGACTGGAAAACTGACTTGCGTGTCGGAGCAACTTCGCTATACTCTGAGGCCGAAAATCCAAGTCGCCAAGGAGGAATTCCATGAGCCAACTTGAATTCAAAGTGACCGGCATGGTGTGTGACGGATGCTCGTCTACCGTTCAGAAGGTGATCACGGGGCTGGCCGGGGTCAGCAGCGCGACCTCGGATCACGTCAGCGGAGCCACCTCGGTAGAGCACGACCCGTCAGCCTGCGCCCCAGCGGTGATCTACCAGGCCGTCAGAGATGCCGGCTTTGGCGTCTCGGTCTGCGGCAATCCGGCCTGCAAGTGCTCAAACTGCCACTGTGATCCCTGCCAGTGCAACTGACCGGCTTCACTCCACCGCCTGCGCGTTCCCCTGAGCAGGAGTGTTTGACGACGAACGATTATTGACGCCGCCGCAACACAGAACTGCCAGGGGAATCACCCTGCCCTCGCGTCAAGAGCTTTCGCCGACGAGGTGAGGGTAATCAAGCGAGAGGCTCTCATGGATTACAAAGTCAGCGACGTCGCTACTAAAGTCATCGCTACCGACGAAGATAGGGATATGGAACTGGCAATCAAAGCAACCGTTGAGAACGGATCAGGCGGTGAAGATATCACTATTTGGATACAAGGTGTAGACGCAGAGGGATTTGAGGTAGAAGATACTTACCTTGACGGGAATGTACCGCTTGGTGGAAGTCGAACGTTAACCAGAAAGATTCTCATAAAGGGGGAGTTGTATAAGCAAATTTCTCGCTGGCAAGTAAAATAGTTCAGGGGAATTAATAAATTTTTCCCTATAGGGCCGATTTTGGCCCTATTAGAATGGAAATCATCCCGGTCTGTCTTCTCACCGTGCTGGGACAGCCTCGGCGAGCTCGTACAGCAGTCGCTCGGTCTCTTCCCAGCCGATGCAGGCGTCGGTAATGGACACGCCATAGTCAAGCTGCACGCCTTCTTTCCAGGTCTGCTTGCCCGGTTTGAGATTGCTCTCGATCAACACGCCCATCAATGCCCGTTGACCACCGCGGAAGACCGCCAGGGCGTCACGACACACTTGGCCCTGCCGGGTGTGGTCTTTGCCCGAGTTGTCGTGTGAGCAGTCTACCATAACCGCCCGGGGGATTTCCTCGCCGGCCACCAGCTCGACCGCCCGGGCAATGTCCTGAGGGCCGCAGTTTGGCTTGCCGCCCCCGCCGCGCAGCACAATATGCCGGTCGGGGTTGCCGCCGGTCTTTATCATACAGGTCATGCCGTCGGCGTTGATACCGAGAAAGCTGTGCGGGTGACGGGCCGAGATCATGGCGTTGATGGCGCTCTGGATTTTACCGTCGGTACCATTCTTGAAGCCGACCGGCATGGACAGCCCGCTGGCCAGCTCACGGTGGGTCTGGCTCTCGGTCGTGCGCGCGCCAATGGCCGCCCAGCTGATCAGGTCGGCCACATACTGGGGGGTGACCGGGTCGAGGACCTCTACCGCGCAGGGCACGCCGGTCTGGTTGATGTGCAGGAGGATCTCACGGGCCATTTGCAGGCCGGTGGGGATGTCGCACGAGCCGTCGAGGTGGGGGTCGTTGATCAGGCCCTTCCAGCCGACGGTTGTGCGCGGCTTTTCAAAATAGGTCCGCATGACAATCACGAGCCGGTCGCGGGTGGCATCAATGACGTGGCCGAGGCGGCCGGCGTATTCGTAGGCCGCCTCGGCGTCGTGGATGGAGCACGGCCCGGTCACGACCAGGAGACGACACCGGTCCTGGCCGTGCAGGATGGCGCGGATCGCCTGGCGCGTCTGGAGGACGAGGGCCGCGGCCGGCTCGGTCAGCGGCAACTCGGCCTTGACCGCACGCGGGGCTATCAGGGGTTGCAGATCGACCAGATGGGTATTTTCAAGTTGCTCAGGCATAGGTGGCGTCCGCTTCTCTTGGGGAAAAATCCGGGTCGCTGGCCCGGTCTACGAGTTCCATCACGTCAAGGACCTGGACCCGTTCCTCGGCCGCTTTGGTTTTGATGCCGTCGCTCAGCATGGTCATGCAGAAGGGGCAGGATACGGCGAGGACATCGGGGTTGGTTTCCAGGGCTTGCTCGGCACGCAGGACATTCACCCGCTGGCCCGGGGGCTCGTCCATCCACATCCAGCCGCCGCCGCCACCACAGCACATGCTGGTCTGACGGGTGCGTTCCATCTCCTGGGGGGATTTGCCCAGGATTTTGGCAATGACCTCGCGCGGCGACTCGTAGATGCCGTTGTGGCGGCCGTAATAGCATGAATCGTGATAGGTGACATTCAGCGCGGGGTCTGCCCGGACGCTCAGCTTGCCCTGTTTGAACAGATGGTCAACGAGTTCGGCAGACGAGATGATGTCGTAGTCGCCGCCAAACTGGGGATATTCGTTTTTGAGGGTGTTGAAACAGTGCGGGCAGTTGGCAATGACCTTGCGGACTCCGTGGCCGTTGATGAGCTCGACCGCGGCCGCGGCCATGGTCTGAAACAGGTATTCATTGCCCAGCCGGCGGGCGGTCTCGCCGTTGCACGGCTCTTCGAGACCGAGCACGGCAAAACTCACCCCGGCCTTGTTGAGAATGTTGACAAAGGCGGCAACCGTCTTCTTGTTGCGGTCGTCAAAAGCGCCGGCGCAGCCCACAAAGTAGAGGTATTCGGCCTGCGGGTTGTCGGCCAGCAGGGGCACCGACAGGCCCTCGGCCCAGTCCATACGCTTGTCAGAGCTCATGCCCCAGGGGTTACCCTGGGTTTCCATGCCTTTGAAGGCGCGGGTCAACTCGGTGGGAAAGCGGGCTTCTTCCTGAACGAGGTGGCGGCGCATGTCCACGATTTTATCGACATATTCGATCATCACCGGGCAGGCTTCTTCGCACGCCCGGCAGGTGGTACATGACCACAGCACGGTGTCATGAATCAGGTTCTCGCCGACGACATTCTCGCCTGTTGAAGCGGCTTCGCCCTTGCCCCCGGCGATCATCTCGGCCTGATGATCGTACAGGTAGTCGCGCAGGTTGAGGAGCAGTTGGCGTGGGGCCAGTTCTTTGCCGCTGGCCGTGGCCGGGCAGTGCGAAGAGCACCGGCCGCACTCGGTGCAACTGTACATGTCGAGCGCCTGCTTCCAGGTGAACTGGTTGATGAACGAGGTGCCAAAGGTTTCGGTGTTCTCCAGGTCCATCTTGTTGAGTGCGCCGGCCGGCTCGAGTTTGCGGAAAAAAACGTTCGGAATTGAGGTGATGATGTGGAAGTGCTTGGAGCGTGGCAAAAGATTGAGAAAGGCCAGGATGACCAGATTATGGACCCACCACGAGGCATTGCTGACAAACTCGGCAAAGCCTGGGCCAAAGGCTGACAGGGCCAGGGCGACCAGGCCGCCCATCGGCTGCCAGGGACGCTCGGCTTCAACCACCGGGTCGCCGGCCAGAAAGACCAGCCGACCGCCATCGTATAGCAGGCCGGAGAGCATGATGGTAAAGATGAAACACAAGATGAGTACGGCTTCCCAGTGGGACTGGCCGGCCAGACGGTCTTCGGCCGGTGCATAGCCAGACAGCCGGGGCGGGTGCGACACCAGCCAGCGGTAGACCGCCACCGAAACCGCGCCCATGACCAGGACTTCCATGAGGTCGCGGAGTACAAAGAACGGCCCGCCGAGCTGCTCGGGCGCAAAACCGGGCACAAAGAAATGGTCCGAAAAGGCGCGGCCAAACATGGTCACGACCTGAAGGCCGAGGATCATGAAGCCCCAGAAGATGAGGATGTGCATCCAGCCGGCCGGCTGCTCGCCGTCAACGAATTTCTTTTGGCCAAAAGCGTAGACCAGCACCGCCTTGAGCCGCTCGCCAATCCGGTCAAAGCGGTCTACCGGCCTCGCGGCCAGCAAGAGCCGAAAACGGCCGTACACGGTAGCGGCAAAGAACCCCAGAGCGGCAAAGACGACGAGGAGAAAAAGCGCACCAGACATAATCTCTCTCCTTAATACAATGAGCGAAGGGCAGCCATAGCCGGCTGCCCTCTTTTCCACCCTGACATTCTTTGGCACCTGAGCGGAGCCGAGCAGGTTCGGGCTCTTTGTCGTGCGGGAGGACCTTATTTGCTCCCTCCGCGCGGCTTGAGTTCGAGGTCGTCCGGCGGAACGGGGGGCAACTGCCAGCGGATATAGGGTCTGTCCTTGAGTTCGTGATAGGCGTTGGCCTGCTCAATGGCCTTATGAAAAGCCGGCTCAAACGCGGCAAAGTCCTTGTTCTTGATCGCCTCGCCAACCGGCGGCCAGTCCTCGGCCATGAACTGATTGAGCGCGTCTTCGTGCTTTGGCCGGGCGTAGGCCCCGAGCTCCATCAACTCGGTAATCTCTGAGTACTGGAAGTTGGCCAAGTCCCAGTGGCCCTCTTTTGCCGCGTAAAACAGCTTCCAGGTCCGCTGTCCAATTTCGGGCATGATGCGGGCCAGACCCGTTTGCTGGCCTTGCAGGATGGCGATCTCTTCCAGCGTAATTTCACGTTGGCCAGAAAAAACACCAAGCTCGGCCAGGACTTCTTTGACTTTTTCTTTCAGTTCATCATCGGCCATGCGTTTCCCTCCTTAGCAAAATGGGGATCGGTCGGAATGCGCAGCACATCCCTGTGGCCGGGCTACTATACGCAAACCGGACCGGGAGAGCAAACCCGCCGGCTGTCATCCAACCCGGATGGGCTGGTTTGCCCGTCTTGTCCGGCGGGCGGCCCGCCACCTGTGAGAACGGGACCAGACCCGGGGCGTGTCTGGAAAAGCCTCGGATAAAAAGCGCGAGAAATGACGCTTGGCCCGGCTTGCGCTCGTCCGGGTCGGGCGCGGATTGGTCAGCTTGGCGGCCAGAAACAGATCATTGACCATTTCGGTATCAAGCTCAACCGTCAGCCGAGCACGGCCAAGTGGGTCGGTATCCACACAGAGACCGATCTCACATGCTCCTCTCAACAGATGCCGGGCAGTTGCCTCATCCTGCCAAAACGACAGGCCAACAATCAGGTTCGGTTCCTCAAGATAGACCGCGGCCAGCACAACCCCGTCGTGGGTGAACATTTTGACCTGCCACGACACCTGGGCTAAGGCGATACTGAACGGCTGAATTCGACGCGCGAACATCTTCTGCGGGATATCCACATCCAACACTGCTCCCATGAGCTCTTCCTCCACATCCCCATCTCCACTCCGCCGAGCCGAGGGAAACACACCACCACACACGAGGCCGGAGACCCCTCTCCAGCCCTTGTCAGTCCCGGTCCAACCCCCGATAGGCAATGATCTCGCGCATAATCTCCGAGGTTCCCCCTCCGATGTTAGTCATCCGCATGTCTCGATAAAAACGCTCAATGTGGAACTCTTCCATGTAGCCATAGCCGCCGTAAAATTGCAAACACTCGTAGGCCAGCTCATTGGCCAGTTCGGTGGCGTACAGCTTGGCCATCGACACTTCTGTGCTGGCGTCACGGCCGCTGCTCAGGACATCTGCGGCATAATACGTCAACTGGCGGGCCGCTTCGAGCTTGGTGGCCAAGTCGGCCAGGCGATGACCGATAGCCTGGTGGTCAAAGACCCGCTTGCCAAAGGTTTCTCGTTGGCGGGTATAGCGAATGGTATCTTCCAAGGCTCGCTGCGAGGCGCTGACTGCCATACTGGCTGCGATCAGCCGCTCATCCTGGAAGTTCTTCATGATGTAGTAAAAGCCCTGCCCCTCTTCGCCCAGCAGATTTTCACGCGGGACCCGCACATCCTCAAACACCAGCTCGCCGGTGTCCGAAGAGTGATTGCCCATCTTTCTGAGCTTCTTGGCTAACTGAAAGCCGGGGCTATCGCGCTCGACAATGAACATCGACACGCCCTTATGGCCGGCGGTTTTGTCGGTTTTGGCCGCTACACAGAAGGTATCGGCATGGACCGAATTGGTGATGAAAATTTTTGCCCCATTGATGAGATACCCATCCCCGTCTCTGGCTGCGGTGGTCTGAATCCCGGCGACATTCGAGCCGCCCGACGGCTCGGAGACCGCGATCGCGCACACCTGCTCGCCGCTGATGAGAGGCCGCAGATACCTGTCCTTCTGCTGTGGCGTGCCGTGGCGGGCAATATGGGTGGTAGACATGTCGGTGTGCACCAGCACACTCATCGGCAGGCCGAGGGCATGACAGCGGCACAGCTCTTCGCAGAAGACGAGCGCCATCCAGATGTCGCCGTTGCTGCCGCCGTACTCTTCGGGCAGACGGATGCCGAGAAAGCCGAGTTCGCCCATGCGTCGATAGACCGATTTGGGAAAGAGGCGCTCTTCTTCCCACTGGTCAAGATATGGTTCAATCTCTTTATCCACGAAGTTCCGCACCTGTTCGCGGAAGAGTTCATGCTCTTGGTTAAAATACCTGGACGGGGCGGTGAACATCAGCACTTTCTCCTTTACCTGGACAACACCCCACACTCTTCCTGTATCGCCTGCCGCAGCCGCTCCCGAGCCTGGTCGGCGTCAAGGGTGATGCCAACCTCTCCGTCGCCGCGGATGCCAAACCTGGCCTGGCGGTGAAAGGCCAAGGCGGTCTCAGAAATGAGCCGCAAGACGACCGTCTTGTCTGTTCCCTCGGTTGTCAGCCGTTCAATCTCCCGGCTACACACTTGGCGGAGCTGGTCAACAATGCCCTTATGTTTTTCAATGTCAAACATCGCATGGCCGATGACGCACTGTCCAAACTGCAAGACCGTATACCGGCGACCGTCGCGTTTCCACTCCAGGGTACGTTTGGGCGGAGCCGGAAACGCCTGGATACGGTCAGCGACCCAGATGTCTTCCGGGTCCGGGCTATCTTCACAGAACATGAAATTGACGTGTTGCATGCCATCCGGCTTGGGATGAATTTCAATCCGCATGACCACAGTCTCCTTATGGCGGAGTACGCAGGGAAGACACATGAGGGAACTGCACAGCTCTCTCTGAGACGTCTTTTTCAGGCTCAGGACGAGGCTTACGGGTCGGTCCGCAACTCGACCGCGTTGCCGTCCGGGTCTCTGAGGAACAGGACCGGGCCGCCGCCAAAGCTGGGCGGTGGGGTAAACTCGTCAAATTCGATTTTTCTGCGCTTCAGGACCTTCTTGGCTTCTTCGAGGTCTTCGACCTGCAAGGCCAAGTGCGAGCCTACGCCGGGCAGGTTTTTGGCCGCCATCTCGTTCCGCTGGCCGATGAGGTGGACCTGAGTGCCGTCACATTCGTACCAGGCACCAGGGATGCCTTTGATTTTCGGGCGCTCGATTTCTTCAAAACCGAGCATCTTATAGAACGATTTGGCTTTTCTGAGGTCGGTGATCGGCACACCGGCGTGACGGACAGACTTGAGTTTGATCATGGCTAACTCCTCCTTGTGTGGGGTGATTACAGATTCAAACCCCGTATCATTTTCAAACCCCGTATCATTTTCGGGCCACAACGACAAGGGCAGCCGCGCCCGCTCCTACGCATTCGGCCGCTTCTCTCCCACCGGATGAGACGGCCAGCCTGGAGCCTTGGCTGCCCTCCCCTGGCACCGACGGCTCAGCCCTGCCGCTCCAGGACGAGGTTGTCCAGCCCGTCCCGGCTCGCCGACCACTCCGGCGGCACAACCACGGTGGTGTCCGGCTCTTCAACGATCAGCGGCCCGGGCTGGGTGGCGCTGATGTCCGCCCGTCGGCGAATCGCCGTTTCCTGCACGCCGTGTCCGGGGCCGAAATATGCCTGGCGGGCGGTGGCTTGGGTGCGGTCGGTCGGGGAGGTGCGGCCGAACAGGTCGGAGAAACGGACTGTGCCGGCCGAGGCCAGCGCCCACAGACGCAGGCTGACCAGCTCAATGGTATCGTCCCGCATCGAGCGACGGCGCGCGCAGGGCGTGCCCGCCCCCGCCAAACAGGCGTGTTGTCATGGTTGCCCCGCCCCTGACCTCACCCCCGGCCTTTTCCAGCGGCACGCCATGTTCAATCAGGCACGCCTTGGCCGTTGTTCCGCCCATATCAAAAGACAGCACCGCATCCTGGCCGGTCTCCGACACCAGACGGGCCGCAGCCAGCACACCGGCCGCGGGGCCGGACTCAATCATATACGCCGGGCGGCACCGGGCGGTGCGCGAGCTCATGGTGCCACCGTTGGACTGCATGATGAGCAGCCGCTCGCTGTAGGCCGAAAGATGCCGCTCCAGCCGGTCAGGATAGTGGACAAAACCCTCAACCTGAGCATCGGCCGTTGTCGTTTGTCGGATCAGGTCTACGAATATCCTTGCCCACCTGGTTGAGCAGCGACAAGACCTTGATGGTGCTCAGTTGCCCGTCATCCCCGAGGACGATCACATCGGCGGATGTCCCGCCAATATCAAAACCAACTCGCATACTCCGACCTTTCTATCGGTCTTTCCCTCGCGGCGCGGCGTGCTAGCATTGAGCTATGCACGCGCCACAAACCATCAGGCTGTCTCAGTTGTTACAGAACCTGCATGAGGTCTACGACCAGCACGGCGATTTGCCTGTCTACCTGTCGTGTCCTGCGGCCGGCACGGAGCTGCCGCTTGAGCAGCTCACCGTCAGCCCGCTGGACGAGGCACCTGAGCCGCTCGTCGTCCGCCTCCACAGTCCGGCCGGCGACGAGGAGGACGATTGGTAGCCGCTAGCGACCGGAGAAGCGCGGCGCGCGTTTTTCAACAAAATGCGCCACCCCCTCCCGAAAGTCCTCGCTGTGCAGACTGTCCACCATGTCTGGAATAGAGGCGTACAGGGCTTGCCCAAAGTCCAGATTCTGGGCCCGGAAGAGCTGATTTTTTATGGTCCGCATAGAGCGCGGAGAGACCAGCAGGGCCAGCTCCAGCGCATAGGCGCGCACCTCCTCCATGAACGACTCGCCGGCAAAGACCTTGTTCACCAAGCCCATGTGCAAGGCTTCTTCGGCGCTTATCTTTCGGGCAGACAGGAGCAGGTCAAGCGCGTTTGGCAGGCCAACGATACGGGGCAGAATCCAGTCAATGCCGTGCTCGGCCACCAGCCCCCGGCGGGCAAAGGCGGTGGTCAAAACCGCGGCCTCGGAGGCAAAGCGGATATCGGCGTACAGGGCGACAATCAGCCCGATGCCCGCGGTCGGGCCGTTGAGGGCGGCAAGAATCGGCTTGGGCACGCTCGGGAAATAGGCGTGGCGGTACGAGAACGCCTGCGGCAGGTCGAGCCCGCCGGCGATTGGACCAGCGGCATATCCATCAGCCCGCATAGCGGCGTGGCGGTCACTTGGAGCAGCATCCTGCGCGGTGTTCCGGCTGGCTTCACCCAGCCCTGCCATGTCGGCCCCCGAGCAGAAACCGCGGCCGGCTCCAGTCAGGATTATCACCCGCACCGCCTCATCAGCCGTTGCCGCGGTCATGGCCTCCCGCACCTCCCGCTCCATGACCAGGGTCCAGGCGTTGAGGCGGTCGGGGCGGTTGAGCGTCACCGTCGCCACCCCATCTTGGACCTCGTACATAATCTGCTCATAACTCATGGCGGTCTCCTTTCTCAACTCAGAGCCAGTCTTACAGGTCTTGCCCCTCACCGCAACGCGCCACCGCCCGGCCCCCAGCACGGCCTTTCCCCTTGCCGTCAGGCAACTGGCCTGATATCCCCATGCCTCTTGCCGAACCATTCAGCCAAAGGAGCGAAGGAGCGATTGCCGTGCCATTCTTCCCTCATGTCTGTCCGCCAACCCTGTTCCTGGTCGTCCTGCTTGTCTGCCACGCGCCTGCCGGAGCAGACCCGCGCGTGATGAATATCGACCATCCCGCCAGGCTGCCCTTGACCGGTTTTGCCTCTGCGTTTGATATCGTCGGCGATGTCGATGCCGACGGAACGCCGGACTATGTGATCGGGGCCTATCAGCACCGGGTAGGCAGCCACGACCGGCAGGGACGAGTCTTTGTGCACAGCGGGCGCAGCGGGATGCTGCTGTACACGATTGATAATCCCATTCCCCAGCCAGACTCGGCCTTCGGGTTTGCCCTCGCCCGCGTCGGCGACATTGACGCCGATGGGATCGCCGATGTCGTAGTCGGTGCTATCGGCCAGGGAGAGGCCGGCAGCGCCCTGTCGCTCACCAGTGACACACGGCGGGACGGTGGAACCGAAGGCCCGGAACTCAAAAAAGTCGGCAGCGGTCAAGCCTTTGTGTTCAGCGCCAAGAACGGTCACCTGCTGTATACGGTCCAGGCCCCCGAGCAGGATGCCGGGGCTGCTTTCGGCTTTTCGACCGCCGCGCTCGGCGACCTCACCGGTGACGGCATTCCTGAAATCCTGATCGGCGCGCCAGCCCAAAACGGGTCGGGACGGGCGTATATCTTCAACGGCCAGGACGGCAGCCCGCTGCATACCCTGGCCCCGCCGGCCCCGCCCGGCCAGGATACCTTTGGCTGGTCTGTTGCCGGGGCCGGCGACCTCAACCAGGACGGGACACCGGATATGCTGATCGGTGCGCCATATACCAGCCTTGACCAACACCGGATACTAGGGCGGGTGTACGCCATGAGTGGCCGGGACCTGAGCCTGCTGTACGCCATTGACGCACCCGAGCCCCGGGCCGGGTCGGTCTTTGGCTGGCACATCGCCTCAGGCGGCGACATCAACAAAGACGGCACCTCCGACACCCTGGTTGGCGCGCCGTATAAAGATGTGCAGTCAAACCGCGCCCAGGGCGAGGCATATGTGTTCAGCGGGACAGATGGCAGCCTGCTGCTGTCTCTGCACGACCCGGGCCTGAACAACGCCTACGCCGGCTTTGGCTATCGGGTGGCCTGGACATCCGATATCAACGAGGATGGCGCTTCGGAGATACTGGTCAGCGCGCCGCACCAAACCGTAGACGAGTTTCAGATTCAGGGCGCGGTGTTTGTGTTTAACGGCTGGGATGGCCGCCACCTGATCACCTTTGACAACCCCAACCCGCACCAAGGCTCAAAGTTCGGCTACACCCTCGCCTCCCCAGGTGACTTGCACGGCGACGGCATCCCGGAGTTCGCCATTGGCGCGGCCGGCCAGACGATTGGCAATAACGTCGCAACCGGACGGATTTTCGTCTTTCAGTCGCAGTAGCCACTGCTGGGCGACACGGGATTGCACTTGTTTTGTGCAGCCAGTACATTAGCGAAAACAGTGTTGAGGGGAGATCAGTATGCGGAGAACAATTACGGCTGCATCATTGGTTGCCCTGATGGTGACAGGCTTAGCAACGTCTGTGTTTGCAGAAGAGCCATTCGGGTTTGAGTTGAACACACATCCCAAGAGCTACGGCTACTGTAAACAGTCGGAAAGGGACCCGACTTTTTATACCTGCTCTTCTGCTCCCAAACCGCACAAGGCATTTGAGCTCTACACGCTACAACATGTGGGTGGAAGGTATAGGACGGTGCATGATTAAGGGGGCAGGTGTCACTATAGACAATGACGCCTATGGCATTCGCATCCGCTCAGCAGCGGACAGTATCTATAGGCAGGTGTCAAGGAAGTATGGTCCAACAGAGAAGTCGGATCTTTCATCACCCGGCTCCATTTGGGATGAAGCAAGACACTGGACTATGGGTTTGCGGACAGGGGAGCGGACTTATGCGTATTTATGGCGATCCGAGGACGGGTTTGCGCCCGTCGGTCATGTAAGGGAGCTTGGAATTATAGCGAAGGCGCTATCTTCGGATTCCGGGTATATCGTGCTGGAATACCTGCTAACGACAGCGCAATCCTGCGATGCAAAAATCGAACAGACCGAGGCGGGAGTTTTCTAAAACTGACACAGACGGGGGGAGAGCCATGCCAGGAGCTGTTGCACACGTCGGGATTACGGTCAGAGATATGGACCGGGCGGTTGAGTTCTATCGTGATACGCTGGGCCTCAAGGTGATTGGGGATGTCACCATCGACGGCCAGGAGGCCAGCACCGTCACCCAAGTCCCACACGCCAGGCTGCGCGCCGTGTATCTGCGCTACAAAGACGACCCAAGCAGCCCGCCGATTGAACTCCTGCATTTCATTGAACCGGTCGGAAACGACGGCCGGCCGTATCCCGGGCTGACCAACCCCGGGATCACCGAAATCGCGTTCTGGGTCAGGGATATTGACCAGACCTACGAAGAGCTGCGGGCCAAGGGGGTAGAGTTCTATTCGGCCCCGCAGGTGTTTGACCTCGAGGGCGAGGGCTATGGCACGATCAAAGCGGTCTATTTCCGTGATCCCGACGGCACAACCCTGGAGCTGATGCAGAACTGCCCGGACTGAATTGCATAGTGGCCGGCCCACTGGCTCCGAGCCGCTCAGAAGCGCCGGGCATCCATCCAGTTCAGGAGGGGCTGGTCGGCGACCTCAGCGCTCTCGGCCAGGAGTTCCAGGACATCCATCCATCGCCATTCAATAGCGCACCCGTCCCAGCCACAGATAGGGCGTCTTGACCGACTTGTTGACCTCGCCGCCATGCAGTGAGGGGATACCCTTCTGGGGCGGGCCGCCTCCACCCACAGCTCGGCCCGAGGTTGCGGTGCATCCAGTCGTGCGAATCTGGGATGAATCAGCGCCCAGCTTTCCGGCTCGACAATCCGGGCTTTCTGGCAGCGCATGATCTCTCCCGCCGGGGCGGCCTCCCCTTCCCCGCGCCTGGATGACACCCTGAGCGGCCAAGCGGCCGAGCTCAGCCTCGTTGAATCCAAGCGCTGACAGCACTTCCCGCGTGCGCTGGCCCAAGCGCGGTGCGGCGCGTTTGAAGTCGGTCAGCCGGTTGTGGCCGTCGGTGGCTGCCGACACCGGGAAATACAGATCAGGGCCGATCTGTGGCTGATGGATAGCCTGAAACGTCCCACGCGCCTGGAAGTGCGGGTCGTTCAGGTTTTCTTCCGGGTAGCGGCGCACGCTGGCCCACAACAAGCCCTTGGCCTGGGCCTTATGGTAGACCTCCTCCGCGGTCATTGAGGCGACGAGCCGATCGACCTGGGCGCTCAGATGCGTGTTCGCCTCGCCCGGGGAACGCTCGCTCAACTGGCGGTAGGCGTCAGTGTCAAGATCGTGCGAAATCCCCTCCTCGTCAAGCATCACGGCTCCCCCAAAACAGAAAGGCCTTCACATACCGGCCGTCTTTGGTCCGACGCAGCCAAGCCGGCGTTTTGGCCGTAGCGGCGTGCCGCCCGGTCCCGCAGCACCTCATAGCCAGGCTCCCAGCGGTCCATCTGACCGGGGCTGTAGTTCTCGCACAAGACTGAGGACCGGGCGATCAGGCGTTTGAACAAATCGCGACCCTGGGGCAGGCTCATGTTCAGTGTGATGCCGTATTTGCCGGGATTGATGTTGTTGAACAGGCCGCTGCGGTTGAGGCTATCGGCCGCCCCGCCGGGTGCCTTGGGCTGGACGCCGCCGCAACAGGTCAAGCGCCCGTTGGTCGTGCCACTCAGCCCGGATCAGCTCCGCGCCCATCGTGGCCAACACGCGGGTGGCGTTTGGGCCGGCGACAATTTTTGTCAGGTCAATGACGCGGACGCCGTTTTACCGCTGGAGCCCCTGGGGACGATGCGGATTGTGCCATTGACGCTTCCCCTCTTCCACGCGCCGGTGCGCGCAGCACTCGGCTTCGTGGAGTCAATTTCTACACGACACGGCAAAAAAAGAACACCTGAGCCGGCCGGCCAGAAAACACATTGACAACAGCGGTGGCACGTCATACGACAGCAACCAGAAACGGGGGAAGGTCATGATGGCACGGCTCAGGCCTGATGCAGTCCAGTCCCCGGGGCGAGGCCGCCCGGCAGCGTCAGTTCGGCCGGCCACAGGAATATGTGTGACCACAGACCGGCTGCTGGTGTCCGAGATATTTGAAAGCCTCCAGGGCGAGGGCGTTTCCCTGGGGGTGCCGTCGGTGTTTTTGCGGCTGGCCCACTGCAACCTGCGCTGCGGGTGGTGCGATACCAAGTACACCTGGGACTGGAAGACCTACGACATTCGCAGAGAAGTCCACGACTTCAACCTGGGCCAAGCGGTCGGTGCGCTCCGGTGTCTGCGGCCCAGAAACCTGGTCGTGACCGGCGGCGAGCCGCTGTTACAGCAGCCGGCGCTAGCCGCTCTGCTGGGGCGGCTCGGCCAGGACTGGAGCAGCGAAGTTGAGACCGCCGCTACCCTCGTGCCTGGCCCGCGGCTGACCGCGGCCGTCACCCGCTGGAATGTCTCGCCAAAGCTGGCGAACTCGGGCAACCCGACAGACAAACGGCTGTGCCCAGACGCCTTGCGGGCGTTTGCGGCCTTGCCCAACGCCACCTTCAAGTTTGTCATTGCCGCGGACACCGACATTGCCGAGGTCTCATACCTGGCGGCGCGTTTCGGTCTGCCGTCCGAGCGGGTCATGCTGATGCCCGAAGCGACCCAAGCCGAGCGGCTGAACGAGCAGGCCCACAGCCTGGTCAAAGCCTGTCTGCGGCACGGCTACCGGCTCGGCTATCGCCTGCACGTCGCCCTGTGGGGAGACAGGCGGGGCGTGTAAGCCCGTGGCCGGCGGCGCAAAAATCGGCTAGAATCGGCTCAACACCCATAGAAAGGATGAGAAGACCATGGCATTCACCTACGACAATATCATTGACGCCGACGGGCATATCCTCGAACCCGTCGATACCTGGGAGAAATACATTGAACCGGCCTACCGGGACCGGGCACTGCGCGTCCGTCAGCACGACGGCCAGGAGGTGCTCGAGTTGGACGGCAAGCCGTCGCGCTTCTTCGATATTCGGACCCTGGCCGGACTTGGAGCGATGGGCAAAAACAGCCAGGAAATGGCCGACCTGATGGAGCAGTCCTACCCGGGCACTGCGCCGTTCGGCTCTATGGACCCCAAGGAGCGGGTCGCCCTGCTGGACCGGGAGGGCATTGCCAAGGCGATCCTGTATCCGAGCCTGGGCCTGACCTGGGAGTGTGAAGTGCAAGACGCCGAGCTGTCCCTGGCCTACGCCCAGGCCTATAACCGCTGGCTGTGCGACTTCTGCGCCGACTCCGACGGTCGCCTGATCGCCATCGCCCACATCTCGCTGGCCGACCCGGTCAAAGCCGCGGCCGAGCTGGAACGCGCTGTGCAGGCCGGGGCCAGAGGCGCTTTTCTGGCCCCCTACACCTTGACCCGCATCCCCCACGCCCACCCCGACCACGATGCCTTCTGGGCCACCGCCCAAGACCTTGACGTACCGGTCGCCATCCATCCCATGGCCGAACATCCCAGGATTCGGACCTACCAGCGCTTTGACGGTATGGGCAAGGCGCGCTGGATGCAGAACGCGCTCGGGATGCAGGGGCCCCAGCAGGCGTTCTACGGCCTGTTCCAATGGGGCCTGTTTGACCGCTTTCCCAGGATCAAGGCGGTTGTGCTGGAGTCCGGGGCCGGCTGGATCGGGGCGGCCCTCGACCGCATGGACACGACGTATGAGACCAGCCTCGGCGACAATGTCCCGCTCAAAGAAAAGCCCAGCTTCTATTTCAAGCGTCAGTGCTGGATCTCGGGCGACCCCGACGAACGGGCGCTGGCCCACATCATTGACTATGTGGGCGACGATCGGTTTTTCTGGGCTACCGACTATCCCCACTTTGACCACCCCCGGAACTACATGGAAGAGTTGCAGGAGCTCGTCGCCCCCCTGTCTGAGACCGCCCGCCGGAACCTGCTCGGCGACAGTGCCGCCGGGGTCTACGGCATGTAGCACCCCGTCCCCGGCCACGGCGAAGGACGCCCCGCATGTCGTCTACCAGGAAAAGCTGAACAGACTCGTCCAAGAGGCATCTCAGCCCAATCGGGGTTGAACAGATGGGTGAGCTGGCCGCTAGCCTCAAAGACCCTGAGATGTGGTGGGGCCTGGAAAATCGTGACATTGACCTGCGCCTGAGGCTAAGGAGCAACCCGATGCAAACCGGGGACAGCGCAGTTTGCAGCACCCTCCAGTCGGGTCAGCTCAGGCGACATGCCGCCAAGCGTGGTAGGAGCTGCGTACCAGGGGGCCGGCCTCAACGTGGCGAAAGCCCAGCCCCCGGGCCTGTTGGCCGAGGGCCGCAAACTCGTCGGGATGGACGTAGCGTTCAACCGGGAGCTGGTCTGTGGACGGCCGCAGATACTGGCCAAGGGTCAGGATGTCACAGCCGACCGCACGCAGATCGCCAAACACGGCCAATACCTCCTCGAAGGTTTCGCCCAAGCCGAGCATCAGACCGGTCTTGGTGCGAAGCTCCGGGCGGACGGCTTTGACGATCTCCAAGACGCGCAGCGAGCGTTCATATTTGGCCCCGGGCCGGACTTTCTTGTACAGCCGGGGAACGGTTTCGGTATTGTGGTTGTACATGTCGATGGGAGACCGGGCGACGGTGGCGACGGCGGCGTGATTGTCCTGGAAATCGGGGGTCAAAACTTCAATCGTGCAGGCCGGGTTGGCCCGCTTCACGCGGCGGACCGTTTCGGCAAAGTGGGCGGCTCCGCCGTCGGGCAGGTCGTCACGGTTCACCGAGGTGACGACAAGATGGGCGAGGCCCATCTTCAGGGCGGCCTCGGCCACGCGCCGCGGCTCGTCCGGGTCAAGGCCGGCCAGACGCCCGTGCTTGACCGCGCAGAAGCGACAGTTGCGGCTGCACACCTCGCCCATCAGCATGAAGGTGGCCGTGCCGTGGCCCCAGCATTCGCCGATGTTCGGGCAGTGGGCTTCTTCACAAACCGTGTTGAGCCTGGAGCTTGAGACAATCCTTTTGGTCCTGGTGTAGCCCGGCCCGCCGGGCATTCGGACTTTGAGCCACTCGGGGTGGCGGCGTACAGGCAGAGGGTGCCCTGGCTGTTGGCTGTCAGGCCGCTGGTGTTCCATAGCGTTTCCTCCAGGGCAGGCGATGATGACCACCTGAGCAAGGAGCGATCATTGGCTGCCTTGATAGCCAAAGGTGGCGGCAAAAATCTCAGTCAGCCGGAGCTTGACCGCCTGGAGGGCAACCGGATGACCCAGCACACGCGCCATTGAGGTCATCCGCACCTCGGCCAAGCCGCACGGAATAATGGCGTCAAAATACGACAGCTCGGGGTCAACGTTGAGGGCAAAGCCGTGAAATGTGACCCAGCGGCGGAGGCCAATGCCAATGGAGGCGATCTTGTCGGGGCCACACCACACGCCGGTCAAGCCTTCGCGCTGCCGGGCTTCGAGGCCGCAGCTGGCCAGGGTCTCGATCAACACCTGTTCCAGGCTGCGGATATAGGCGTGGACATCACGCCGGTGTCGAGGCAGGGCCAGGATCGGATAGCCGACGAGCTGGCCCGGTCCGTGAAACGTCACCTGCCCTCCCCGGCTGACCCGATGGACTGGAACACGGCCGGGATTTCGCACAAAGCGTTCGTCCGCCCCGCGCCCCAGGGTGAAGACGGGCGGATGTTCGAGCAGCAGCAGCGTATCCTGACCGGCCCCCCCACGGCGCTGCTCAACATGGGCCTCTTGCAGCGCCAGCGCACGCCGGTATTCAACCAAGCCCAGATCGAGACACCGCAGATGCATGTCGGCGCTCCTAAAAATTGATCGACCGCCCCTCGGCACTCAGCGCGGCTTCCATAATCGCTTCGGACAGGGTCGGATGGGCGTGGACCGTGCTGGTCAGCTCCGCGGTCGTCGCTTCAAGGACGCGGGCTACACCCACCTCGGCAATCAGCTCGGTAGCCCCGTGTCCGATAATATGGCAGCCCAGAATCTCACCGTACTGCGCGTCAACCACGAGCTTCACCAAGCCTTCGTCATGCCCGGCCACCAAGGCTTTGCCGGAGGCCAGAAAGGGGAATTTGCCGACCGCGACCTCGTAGCCCGCATCGGTGGCCTGCTGTTCGCCGAGCCCAATCACCGCGATTTGGGGCTGACAGTAGATGCAGGCCGGAATCCGCGACCGGTCCACCCCTTTGTCTCGCTCGCCACGCATGCACTCGACCGCGGCCACCCCTTCCTCTGAGGCGGCGTGGGCCAGCAGAGGCGGACCGATGACATCCCCTATCGCATAGACCGACTCGCAGCTCGTTTGGAACTGCCCGTTTACCTTGATGTAGCCCTGCTCGAACTCCACACCCAGGGCTTCGAGGCCGAGGTTGGCGCTCAGCGGTGCGCGTCCGACCGCGACCAATACCTTGTTGGCGGTGCGCTCTTTGAGCTCGCCCTGATGGTTGAGCCGGATATCGAGACGGGCCGGAAACTTTTCCAGGCTGTCAAACGTGCTGCTCGTAAGGACCTCAATGCCCTTTTTCTTAAAGCTCTTCTCTAATTCCTGGGCGATCTCGATATCGACCCCGGGCAATAGTTGTGGCTCCATCTCCACAAGCGTCACCCGGCTGCCAAAGACGCTGTAGATGTAGGCAAATTCGCAGCCAATCGCCCCCCCACCGATAATCAGGATGGAATCTGGAATCTCGCGGTCAGCCAGGGCCTCGTAGCTGGTGACGATCTGCCTGGCGTTGCGCTCGAGTCCGGGCAGGCTGCGCTCCTTTGAGCCAGTCGCAATCAGGATACGGTCGGCCTCGATCTGCTGTTCTGTCTGATCCGTGGCATGAACCGAGACTTGATGTGGGCCGTCGAGACGCCCGGTGCCGCTCAGCAGCGGAATCTTGTTCTTTTTCAGTAAAAACTCGACCCCTTTGGCCAAGCGACCGGCAACCTCGCGTGAGCGTGTGATGACTTGGCCGTAGTCGTACGACAAGCCCTGGACTTTGATGCCAAAGTGCTCGCTCTCTTTCAGGGACTCATACATCTCGGCTGAGCTCAGGATCGCCTTGGACGGGATACAGCCCCAGTTCAGACACACCCCGCCGGCCCGCTCTTTTTCCACCACCGCAACCGTGAGCCCGAGTTGGGCGGCCCGAATAGCGGCCACATAGCCGCCCGGACCGGCCCCTATGACAACAAGATCGTAATGTTCCACAAGGTCTCGCTTTCTCTACACCATCAGGCCGACCGGGTTTTCCAGCAGGCTTTTCAGTTCCTGCAAAAACTGTCCCCCGGTCATACCGTCAATGATACGGTGGTCACACGCCAGGGTCGCCAGCATTGTTGACGCAATCGTGACCTGGCCGTCTCGAACTACCGGCCGCTCTTTGATCGCCCCAACGGCCAGGAGGGCACCCTGGGGCTGGTTGATGATGGCCGTAAAATGCTCAATTGGCAGCATCCCCAGATTGGAGATGGTAAAAGTCCCACCGCTCAGGTCTTCGGATCGGGGTTTGCCGGCCCGGGCGCGCTCCACGAGTGCAGTGGCCTGGCCGGCGATATCGAGCAGAGAGAGCGTCTCGCAGTCGTGCAAGACGGGCACAATCAAGCCGTCGTCAAGCGAGACCGCCAAGCCGATATTGATCTGCTCCTGGTACTCTCGGGCATCGTCGCCACACTTGGCATTGACGCGCGGATGACGGCCCAAGGCGACGGCAACCGCCTTTATCAGCAGATGGGTATAGGTGACATCCTCGCTCACCCGGTTGCTGGCCTTGAGCGCGGTTCGTAAGCGGACCACCTCGGACATATTGATCTCCGCGGTGAGGTAAAAATGGGGCACTTCCCGCATACTCTCCGCCATCCGTTTGGCGATGGTCGCCCGCATACGCGAAAACGGCTCCCGGCCACCCGGAGCCGGGAGAGCGGGAGCCGGCTCCGCGCGCGGCTCAGGAGCGACGCTGGGCGGAGCCTGGGTTGCGGTATAGGCATCGAGGTCGCGCTTAACAATCCGGCCGCCCGGACCGCTGCCCTGCACTTGGCTGAGATCGAGGCTCAGCTCTGCGGCCATGCGTCTGACGAGCGGCGAGGCAAGGGGCCGCCCAGGCTCTTCGCGCTGGGCACGGAGTTCGCGCAGCTCACGAACCTTGGGCGCTGGGGTCGGGGCTGGAGGGCTGACGGACGGCGGTGTTTCGGCCGCCCCGTTTCCCGCGGCCGGCTCAGACGCAGGGCTGCCCGCGGAGGCGAGTTCGTCGGCAGTGCCTAGGCGGGCCATCACACCACCAACCACGACCGTGCCGCCCTCCGGGACAAGGATTTCGATCAACACTCCCTCGTCAAGGGCCTCCATTTCCATATCGGCCTTGTCGGTTTCGACCTCGGCGATGATGTCACCGATTTCAACCTGCTCCCCAAGCTGCTTGAGCCACTTGAGAACCTTGCCCTCTTCCATAGTATCACTGAGACGGGGCATACACACTTCAATGGCCATGCGCTCCTCCTCGGCGTCAACGGGGCCCAGTATATCGTTCTTCAGACACCGGGTGAAGGGTAAGCTTACACCAGACGAAACGAGCGGCGATGGACCGGACACGGGCCAAACTCCCGCAGAGCCGCCCGGTGGGACGCCGTGCCATAGCCCTTGTGTCGGGCAAAGCCGTAGTGCGGATAGCGGCTGTCGAGTTCGGTCATCAGGCGGTCGCGGTAGACTTTGGCGATAATCGAGGCGGCGGCAATGCTGAAAATGTCACGGTCGCCTTTGGGAAAAGCGGTCTGGGGGCAGTCCAGCAGAGGGATATGGCGACCGTCAACTAACACCCGCTGAGGCGGAACGCTCAGCCGCTCCACCGCCAGACGCATGGCTTTGAGTCCGGCCTGATAGATATTGAGCCGGTCAATCTCTTCGACTTCAACCAGCCCGACCCCGATAGCCTGGGCGACCTGACGAATGGCAAGGTCCAGGCGCTGCCGGGCTGTAGCGCTGAGGGTCTTTGAGTCTCGTACGCCTTGGGGCCAAGCGGCTGGAATGTCGTGGGCTGAGGCGAGCCGCTGGGCGGGAAACATCACGGCCGCGGCGACGACAGGGCCAGCCAAAGGCCCGATGCCGGCCTCGTCAACCCCGGCAACCGCGCCCACACCGTGGTGCCACAGCCGGCGTTCCTGGCTGAGTGCGGGGCGCACAGGGCGCGCACGCCGGGCCACGGCTTGAGGTCGCGCGCCTCACCCGGCGGCTGGCTTCTTGCGGGCGCACACCACATACAGCGGGTCGGAGTGGCCGGGGTTGGGGCTCAGATCAGAAAACAGCGGTGCCTCAAAACCGTCGGTCAGCTCGAAATAATTCTCGACCAGCTCGCGCTTTCCCGCGTCGCGAAGCGTCTGCCAGACCTGAATAGCCTTGGTCGGAAACATGCGGTTCGAGAAGAAGACGGCAAACGGCGCGCCCGGTTTGAGCACCCGACAGACCTCGGCAAACACGGCGAGCGGTTGAATCAGGTATTGGATGGACACCGTGACCAGCGCGCCATGAAACATCGCAGCGTCAAACGGGAGGCTGGGATTGGTATTCAGGTTGTGGACCACATAGTCGTCAAGGTCCGGGTTATCGGCCATCTCCTCCCTGTTCAGTCCCAGGCCCACCAGGCGGCGTTTGACAAAGGCCCGGGGCAGATGAGAGCGCCAACTGCTCATCAGGTCAAGCAACACACCGTTTGGCGCAAAGGCCGTTCGGATAAAATCGCCCACCGCCGCAATCGCCGGCTCGTCAATATGGACGAGCTTGCGCGCATGCTCGTAGAAGCACTCGTCTTCGGTCTCGTCAATCCGGTCAAACATCTCGGCCTTGAACGGCTCGGGGTAGTCCATAGATGGCCCTCCCTGCTTCAGGGCATGGTTTCCTCGTTCCACCTCTTCGCCCCCGTGTAGCACATCGCCGCCGTACTGCAAGGGGGACAATGATAATCTCCTGAGTACGCAGACATCAGCGTCTGCCTTGCCGGTGCTGAGGGGTGGCCGGCACCAACACACTCAGCGCCCGGGGAATGGCCGTCAGCCTCACCGGCAGGGGACCTATCCGTTCTCCGTCGGCGTAGATATCGCCGGGCTGGTCGGCGTGAATCGTCATGGCACTCCCGCGCAGGGTCTCCACCCCGGTGTGGTACACATGCCGACCGCCGAACACGCGGGGAAAGACGGACAGCAGCAGCTCAACCCTGCCCATGCCGCTGACCACACACGCGTCCAACTGTCCGTCGTCCGGGCGGGCGGTCGGCACCAGGGCCATGCCCCGGCCACTACTCCAGGTATTGCCGACCGCGATCAGCCAACTGTAGCAGCGGCGGCGGCGGCCTTCGTACTCCAGGGTAAAGAGATGGGGGTGGTTGCTGAAAATCGTGGCAGCGGTGAGCAGCGAATAGACCGCATTCACCCGCAGCCGGGTCAGGGCGTTGGCTCTGCGGTTGATCTCAGCGGCCAGACCCAGGACTGCCACCGAGAAGAAGTAGCGACCGTTGGCCTGTCCAACATCAAACCGCCGCGGCCGGTCAGCGGCAATAGCGGCGCAGGCCGCGGCGGTATCGAGGGGAATGCCCACTCCCCGGGCAAAATCGTTGCCTCGACCGGCCGGGACGATGCCCAGCGGCGTAGCAGTCCCAACTAACTCGCCGGCGACCTGACTCACTAGCCCGTCGCCGCCAATACCGACAACCGCAGCAGTTCCGTCGGCGACCGCCTCACGGGCCAGCCGGGCCGGGTCATCGGGCGACGTGCTGTAACACAGATCATGGGCCACACCGTGGCCGGTCAGCAAGCGGGTGGCCTGTTCTGCCACCGCCGCCCCCCGCCCCCGGCCAGAGTTGGGATTGGCAATGAGCCGAGTATGTGGCATCTCCCCATGTTCTCAGCTTGTGACCGCCGGCCCTGCGCTCATCTTTCTCCGCCCCGCTCAGCGTGGGCCTGCACAAAGTTCTGGCTGTCGGCCGAAACCATGCTGGCGGTGGCCGATATCTCGAGGCACAGGGCGGCGGCGGCAATCAGCTGGGCAAAACGGTAGACTTTGCCCGGCCCGAGGCACTCCATCAATTGGAGATACGCCTGCGCGTGGGGCAAACCCGTCCCGCCTCCAACAGTCCCGACCTCCAGGCCGGACAAGCGGATTGTGATGTGGATGCCGTCCTCGGTTCGTGAGACCGAATCGTGGGCCATACTGCTCGTACCCACCATGCCGAGGTCTTGGCCGGTGGCGGCAAAGATCGCCGCAACGGCTGAGGCCGGGGTAAAGGCAAAGGACTGCATGCCGCTGGCGTGTGAGCCGTGCAGCCCGGCGTGCTCAAGGGCCGACACGTCAGCGGCCCGCACGCGTAAGATGCGCCGCAACACCGCCTCGGGCAGGGTCGCTTCGGCCACGACGACTTTGCCGTGGCCGGGAAATTGAAAAAAGGCGTGGCTGGGCTTCTTGTCACCACCCATGTTTGTTTCGACAAAGATACGGAGCGGCTCAAGGCCGGTCTCGCGCACAAAGCGTTGGCGTATAAACCCCTGGTTCAGGGCGTAGGCGTTGCGTGTCATCATATTCGGGCCGCAGGCGTCGCCGGTGGTAAACCGATACAGCACATGGCACATCGGGCCGACGACATGCGTCTCAAGGCCGCGCAGAACGGCGTGCAGGCTGATCGGCGGGAGGCTGGGCTGGCGCGTGGCCGGTGGAGCCTGACGCAACCAAGCGGCCATAGCCGCGTGTTGATCGGCCAGCCAGTCGGCGAGGCGCAGCGCGTCGTGGGTCGAACGGAAGATAAAACACGAATCTCGGGTCATACTATCGGCCAGGACATGAGTGTGAATGCCGCCGGCCAACGCTACCGCGCTCACGCCACGTTGGACCGAGGCGGACAGGCCGCCTTCGGTATGGGCCAGCGGAACAAACACTTGATCGCGGCCGCGCCCTTTTTCCCGGACACGGCCCGTGTCATCGAGCGTGTAGTGGCCCAGATTGACGGCCAGCGGACCGACGACTCCGACGGGCAGCACCATATGCCCGGTCAGGCATTCTTGAAAACGGGCCAGAACCGACGCCGGGACGGGCCAGTCCAGGACGTGCCGGTGGCTCGTGTCCCAGTGGGTCAGGGTCCGAAGTTGGTCTTGTCGGTACTGAATCGTGTTGGGACGGTTGACCCGCGGCCAGCGCGACAGGCGACCGGTCGGCTGACGGGATGAGCGACGCGGTTTCATATCGGTTTGTCCCGGAGCGGTTCGTGAAGCTGCATCCGCTGGACTTTCTTTTCTACGTCATGGACGACCGCGTCAAACAGCAGCCTGCCGTCAAGACCAACAAAATCGGCTTGGTCTTTGAGGCCGGCGTGGATCGCCCGCATCAGCCCGATCAGCTCATCCCGCGTGGTGAGAAAGTCCGGTTTGATCTCGGGCCTGACCGTGAGTTCCTCGCCGAGGTAGAGCTCGGCAAAGGCGAGATGGCGGGCCTCATCGGTGATGATCCGGCGCGCAAACTGGGCAAACAGCGAATCCGGGTGGGATTTGATCAGCAGGCCGTAAAAATGACGGGCCAGGATGTCGCTCAAGAGGATGCCCCACAGCCACTCGATCTTGTCGCGCGACTTGAACAGCCGGGCCTGATAGCGAAACATGACCTTCAGGTCGCGGATATCCAGGGGACGGAGGCCCATCTTGGTGTAAAACCGGGTCAGGATTTCAAAGTGCCGCGCTTCGTCAAGCAGGAAGGTCGCAAGGTAGAGTTGGGCCTCGGTCTGATGGACGGCGAAGAATTGCGGGATGACCGAGCTGGCCCCGACCATAGCGGTCTGTTCGCCCAGGTAGATAGGGGTCAACACATGGGCGAAAGCCTGTTGCTCGGCCTGGCTCAGTCCCAAGGGTTGGTTCCAGTCAATCACCGATGCTGACCACTGGCCTTCCACCCCCTTGCGGAACAGTTCCATGAGTTTGGTATTGTCAACGCATGGAAAGACCCGAATCACGCTCTCCCCCTATCCCTCATCCAATCCGGCCAGCCATGACTCACCATATAGCAATCCTGGGTCTGACGTACAAGCCGCTACCGTCTTTCCCCGTCGTCTGGGACGCTCCGCCTCAGTCTTCTTCCCGTCCCTGCATCCAGCCAACTGCCCGCCACACATATTGGACGCCGGAGACGGCAACCGCCCCCCCAGCCAGGACCCATATCGTCTGAGCCAGCGAGACCGGCAGCCAGTTCGGGAAGAGCAGATCGATGAGCGCCGCGCTCACCGTGACCAACAGCAAAAAAGTCCCCCACTTGCCACATTGGCTTGGCTTGGTGCGAATCGTCCGACCTGTCCGCAGGAAGAGGAGGCCAAAGCCGCCCACGAGCACCACGTCCCGGACCACAACCAGGCCGGTCAACCACACCGGCACACCGCCCATGAGCGTGAGCGTAATCAAGGTGCTGCAGAGCAGGGCTTTATCGGCCAGGGCATCAAATCGCTTGCCAAATTCTTCAGAGTCGCTGCCCACATAGCGCGCGACCCGCCCGTCCAGCCAATCGGTCATACCGGCGAAGATAAAAGTGCTCAGCGCCGCCGCATAACGCTCCCGGACCAGGAAAAACAGCAGGATGGGAATGGCCAGGAGACGCACGGAGGTGAGCAGGTTTGGCAGGAGTCGAGGAGGGCGAAGCTCCAGGGAGTAGGAGGAGCTTGTGTTCATGCGCCCATGTGTCTGGCCAGACCAACTGTGGTCAGCCTCTTGCGGAGTTGTCCAGCCACCTTGGCCGACACCCGGGCGATAACCCGGACGTTTGTCTCCGTATACGTTTGTTCTATCACCCTCCCACTTCTGTGCAGAAAATCCAGGAGTTGTCCAGCGCAGAGCGGCAACTCCAGCCGTAGGACTTGCCGCTCTCGCTCCAGATGGCGTTCGATAGCGCTGAGCAGAGCGGCAATACCGGCTCCCCTCAGGGCCGAGATACCAAAGCGGGTCTCGACGCCGACAGAGCCGCGATCGACGACTTGTTCCGCTCTGAGCCTCGGCCACCACGCCTCCTCGCTTGGTCCAGCCGGCAGTTGGTCAATTTTATTATAGACGGGAAACGTCGGAAGGTGGGCTACGCCGATATCGTGCAGAACCTGCTCAACAGCCGCCTGTTGTTCTCTCCAACGCGGATGGCTGGCGTCAATCACATGCAGGAGGAGGTCGGCCGTCCGAACCTCTTCGAGCGTTCCGGCAAAGGCGTCAATCAGTTGGTGGGGCAGTTTATTGATAAACCCGACGGTATCGGTCAACAGCACAGTCTGTCCGCCGGGCAGATCGAGGCGACGGCTAGTCGGGTCAAGGGTGGCGAAGAGTTTGTCTTCAACCAACACCTGAACGCGGGTCAGGGTGTTCATCAGGGTCGATTTCCCGGCGTTGGTATAGCCGACGAGCGCGATACACGGGAAGGGGATACGAGCGCGCTCTTGACGGTGGAGGCCGCGCGTCCGTTCGACCTGCCGCAAACGGCGTCGGACCGCGGCAATACGTTCTCGAATACGCCGCCGATCGTGTTCGAGCTGCGCCTCTCCCGGCCCCCGGGTGCCTACTCCACCGCCGAGTCGAGACAGGTGCGTCCACTGGCGGGTGAGTCGTGGCCGCAGATACTCGAGCTGGGCGAGTTCGACCTGGAGCTTGCCAGCTTGGCTCCGGGCGCGCTGGGCAAAGATGTCAAGAATCAACTGACTGCGATCAATGACCTTGAGGCGCAAGCTGTTTTCCAGGTTGCGCTGCTGGGCCGGGGACAAATCGTCATCAAAAATCACCATATTGGCATCGGTCGTCACGCTCAGCGCCTGGACTTCGGTCAGTTTGCCAGTCCCTATGTAAGAAGCCGGCTGCACGCCGTCGCGTAGGCTCTGGCGCACTTGGCCAGCGACCTCCAGGCCAGCAGTTTCGCTCAGCCGGGCCAGTTCGTCCAAGGACTCTTCAGGCTGATAATCACCGCCGTGAAACCGATCGCCCCGAGACCTGTTTGCGCCTGCCTCAACGCCGACGAGCACGGCTCGTTCGGACCTGCTCACGGCCCCATAGTGCTGGTGGCCAGCGTTGCGTATGCGCACCATAACCCGGATTGTAGCGGTGGCTTAGCGAAAAGACGCTACCCCACTGCCAAATACGTCTTCCACCGCCGATAGCATGGCCCGGGTCGGGGCAACGCCACGGTCTTGGGGCAGGGCGATAACCGTCTCGCGGTGGTCGGGGCGCAGGAGGTGCAAAAAGGCTCGACAATCGCCCTGGTGCTGGCTCAGCACCGAGCGTAGGGCCAGCAGATCTTCTTTGGTCGTGATGTCGGACGGCACCTGAATATGGACTTGGCTGACCTCCTCTTTGGCGACCGATTCCAGCGGCACAATCTCATCGGCAATAATCTGACAGCGATCTTCATCTACATCAAGCGCACCGCTGAGGCAGATCGGCCCATCCGCGGACAGGCTTTGCTCGTAGCGGCGATACGCTTCGGGCCAGACAATCACCTCCACCACCCCATCCTTATCCTCCAGCGTAAACGTCGCGTAGCGGTCGCCCTTTTTATTGTTTTTCAGTTTCAGTGCCTGGACCACGCCGGCTAAGCGCACTTTCTCCTGGTGAGCCCGGCCTTTTATCATCGCGGTGGTCGGCGACACCACCCCATGCAGACGGCTCTCGTAACGGTCGAGAGGGTGGCCGGTAATAAAAAAGCCCAGGATCTCGCGCTCGTTGTTCAGCTTCTCGCTCTCCGACCACTCGGCCACCTGCGGCAACTCGGGCCGGGTTGGGTCTTTGCCACCGTTGGCGGCAAACAAACCCATCTGGGCACTATTCGCCCCCCGCGCTTCGTACTCGGCCCACTTCACGGTCGCCTCACAGCCCGCTAACAGGCGGGCCCGCGGAATCCCAAAAGAGTCGAGCGCACCGCATTTGATCAAGCTTTCCATCACCCGTTTATTGACCTGCTGGCCCTGGACGCGCAGGCTGAAGTCGTACCAGTCCTCAAACGGTCCGTTTTGGCGGGCTGCGCAGATGACCTCAATCGCTTTTGAGCCTACGCCCTTGACCGCTCCCAGCCCAAAACGAATGCTGTCCACCCCAGCCGTAAAGCTCTCGTCGCTTTCATTCACGTCGGGCGGTAAGACCGGAATGTTTTGCAGGCGGCAGTCGGCGATATTTTTATACGTCTTGCTGGTATCGCCCATCTCGATACTCATCAGCGCGGCCATAAACTCACGGGGAAAATGGGTTTTCAGATAGGCGGTCTGATACGAGAGAAAAGCATAGGCGGCGGCGTGGGACTTGTTGAAGCCGTAGGCCGCAAAGGTTTCCATAGCGTCAAAAATCTCGCTGGCCGTTTTTTCCGGGATGTGGTGGTGCTTGGCCCCGCTGAGAAACTTGCTGCGCTCCTCCTGCATGACCTCTTTTTTCTTTTTGCCCATCGCCCGGCGCAGCGAGTCGGCGTCGGCCAGGGAGTAGCCGGCCAGGAGCTGAGCGATCTGCATCACCTGCTCTTGGTAGATGGTGACCCCGTAGGTTTCTTTCAGCACCGGTTCGAGCAGCTTGTGAGGGTAGACAATCGCCTCCTTACCGTGTTTGCGACGGATAAACTGCTCGGCCGCCCCGCTGTCCAAAGGCCCAGGTCGGAACAGGGCGATGACAGCAATAATGTCTTCAAAACAGTTGGGTTTCAGCTGGGTAATCAGCTTGCGGATACCGCTGCTCTCCATCTGGAAGACCCCGACTGTGCCCCCGCGCGTGAGCTGGTGATAAGTGGCGGTATCGTCCAGCGGCAGGGTGCTCAGGTTCACGTCGAGGCCGCGGGTCTTTGTAATCCGGCTGACCGTATTGGCCAGTAGAGTCAAGGTTTTTAAGCCCAAAAAGTCAAACTTGATCAGCCCGATGGCGTCAACATCGGGCCCAGCGAACTGGGTCAAAACGCTGCCCTCTTTATCTACAAACAGGGGGAGGTGATCGACGAGGGCGGTCGGCGAGATAACAATCCCGGCGGCGTGTTTGGAGGCGTGGCGGAGCAGCCCTTCGAGCTTCAGCGAGTAGGCAAACAGATTCTGTTCGCGCTGACCGGTGGCACGGATCTCGCGCAACCGGGGCTCCATTTCCAGGGCCGCCTCAAGCGGAAAATCTTTGCCTTGTTTCGGTGCCGGATAGAGCTTGGCCATACGGTCGGTTTCGCCATACGAGAACTCCAGGGCGCGGCCCACATCTTTGATGGCCTGCTTACCCTTGAGGGTTCCAAAAGTGATGATCTGGGCCACCTTGTCGGCCCCGTATTTGTCTTTGATGTACTGGATCACCTCGTCCCGGCGTTCAAAGCAAAAGTCGACGTCAATGTCGGGCATGCTCTTGCGACCAGGGTTGAGAAAGCGCTCAAACAGCAGCTGGTAGCGGATCGGATCAACATCGGTGATCTGGAGACAGTAGGCGACGAGGCTGCCGGCCGCAGAGCCCCGGCCGGGGCCGACCGGGATGTTCTGAGATTTGGCGTAGAGGATGAAGTCAGACACAATCAGGAAGTAACCGGCAAAGCCCATATCCTCAATCACCTTGAGCTCAAACGCCAGCCGCTCGCGATACTCCCGCTCGGTGTCGGGGCTGAACTCAGGGGTGGCGGCTCTGATCTGATGCAAACGCTCCTCCAACCCCTTGCGAGCGGTGCGCTCCAGGTGCTGCTCCAGGGATTCTTGTTCGGGAATGGCAAAAACCGGGAACTTGAAGTCACCAAACGACAGACCCAGATTGCACCGGTCCGCAATGTCGAGCGTCGCGTCAACGGCCTGGGGATAGGCGGTAAACTCTGATCGAATCACTTCGGGCGACTTGACGTACAGCTGGTCGGTACCTAAACGCCAGCGTTTTTCGTCGGACATGACCTTGCCGCTCTGCACGCACAGCAGCACCTCGTGGGCCTCGGCGTCCTCGGCGTGCAGGTAGTGGCAGTCGTTGGTGGCCACCAGCGGCAGCGACAACTCGCGGGCCAATTCAACGAGGGCCGGATTGAGCCGCTCCTGCTGGGGCAGGTGGTTAGCCTGAATCTCGATATAAAACCGCTCGTCAAAAATAGCCGCGTACTCTTCGGCCACCTCCCGAGCCGATTTTTCCCGATTGCCCAGCATGGTCCATGCCAGCTCACCGCTCAGACACCCGGACAGGGCGATCAGACCGCCGTTGAGTTCTCGCAGCAGGGCCTTATCGACCCGGGGTTTGCGATAAAATCCCTCGGTGTAGCCGGCTGTGACCAAACGGCACAGGTTGCGGTAGCCGTCCAGATTCATGGCCAGCAGAACCAGATGAAAATTCCCGCCATGCTCGTGGTTGTCGGCTCCCGAGAGGTTTTTGTCAAACCGCCTCCGGGGGGCGACATAGACCTCACAGCCAATAATCGGCTTGACCCCGTGTTGTTCTGCGGTCCGATAAAAATCAACCGCCCCGAACATATTGCCATGATCGGTCATGGCCACCGCCGGCATGTTATAGGCCGCCACCTGAGGCATCAGATTGGAGACCTTGTTCGCACCGTCCAACAGGCTGTATTGGGTATGGAGATGCAGATGAACGAATCCCATTCCAACTCCCCCTCCGTCACCGCTCAGGCGTGACCGCACAATCCCTCATTCCCACTCAATCGTTGCCGGTGGCTTAGAGGAAATGTCCAGCACGACCCGGTTAATTCCTCGGACTTCATTGATGATGCGGTTCGATATGGTACTCAGCAAATCGTGTGGCAGCCGAGCCCAGTCGGCGGTCATGCCGTCCATGCTCTCGACCGCCCGGATGGCAACCACATTCTCGTAGGTCCGGGCGTCGCCCATCACTCCAACGCTTTTGACCGGGAGCAAAACGGCAAAGGTTTGCCATATTTTATGGTAGAAACCCGCCGCCCGAATCTCCTCATTGACGACGGCATCGGCCTGGCGCAGGATCGCTAACCGCGCCTCCTCCACCGCGCCCAGCAGACGAATGGCCAACCCCGGGCCGGGAAAAGGCTGGCGACCAACGATCTCCTCGGACAACCCCAAGACCCGCCCCAATACCCGGACCTCATCCTTGAACAGCTCGCGCAAGGGTTCGATCAGGGCCAGCCGCATATGCTCAGGCAAGCCCCCGACATTGTGGTGGCTCTTAATCGTGGCCGACGGGCCCTTGAATGACACCGACTCAATCACGTCCGGATACAGGGTGCCCTGAGCCAGAAAGTCGGCCCCCAGCGGCCGGGCAGCTTCTTCAAAGACATCAATAAAAGTATGACCGATAATGCGGCGCTTGTGTTCCGGGTCTTCAATGTCGGTCAGATTTTGGAGAAAGCGCTCGGCCGCATTCACACACCGCAGCCGAATCCCTAGGCCGCGGAAGGTCTGCTCAACCTGCTCGGCTTCGCCCTGCCGCAGCAGACCGTTATCCACGAAGATACACGTCAGGCGCTCCTCAATCGCCCGGCTGAGCAGGACGGCCACCACCGCGGAATCCACCCCGCCGCTCAGCCCGCACACCACCCGCCCGTCGCCCACCTGTTCACGGAGGCGGACGACCTCACGCTCCACAAAGCCTTCCATCGTCCAGTTGGGCTGGCAGCCACAGACCTGAAACAGGAAATTGTGCAATACCTCAAGGCCGCGCTCGGTATGCACCACCTCAGGATGAAACTGCACGCCAAACAGGCGGCCCGAGGCGTCACGGCAGGCGGCGATTGGAGAGTTTGGCGAATGGGCCAGCACTGCCCAGCCGGCAGGCAGGCTCTCTGATTTATCGCCGTGACTCATCCACACCTGACTGGAATCGGCGCGTGAGAATCCGGCAAACAGATCGCGCGCATCATCAACAAACAGCTGGGCCGCTCCAAACTCCCGTCGCTCAGCCCTGGCGATCTCTGCCCCGGCCAACTGCTGCAAGACTCCCATACCATAGCAGATGCCCAGAAAAGGCACCGGTGTATCGATCACTGCCGCTTCCAGCATAGGCGCATCAACCTCGTACACACTGGCCGGACCACCCGACAGAATAATGCCCTCCGGTTGCAGCTCGCGGATGGTCCCGGCTGCCACAGAGTAAGGATGAATTTCGCAATACACCTGGGCCTCCCGCACGCGTCGGGCAATGAGTTGGGTGTACTGGCTGCCAAAATCAAGGATAAGAATCATAGGACAGTGTTGAAATAAAGCTACTCCCTGTGGTAGTTGGGCGCTTCCTTGGTGAGCATCACATCGTGGACATGGTTTTCGCGCAGGCCGGCAGGGGTGACCCGGACAAACTTTGCCTTGGTCCGCAACTCGGCCAGGGTTCGGCAGCCGGTATAACCCATGCCAGCTTTGAGGCCACCGACCATTTGGTCAATGAGCATGCCGAGACTGCCCTTGTAGGGCACCCGGCCTTCGATGCCTTCAGGAACGAGTTTGTTGGCGTTCTCTTCATCCTGAAAATAGCGGTTGCGGCTGCCCTCTCGCTCGCGCATAGCATCCAAGGAGCCCATGCCACGGTAGAGTTTATACGTTCGGCCCTGGTACAGAATCGTCTCTCCAGGGCTCTCTTCAGTCCCAGCAAACAGGCTGCCGATCATGACCGAGTGAGCGCCCGCGGCCAGGGCCTTGACCATGTCGCCGGAGAAACGAATACCACCGTCGGAAATGACCGGCACACCGGCGTCTTCGGCCACCTGAACGCTCTTGGTGATCGCCATCAACTGCGGCACCCCAACGCCTGACACAACCCGGGTGGTACAGATCGAGGCCGGTCCCATACCGACCTTGACCGCATCGGCACCGGCCTCAATCAGGTCGCGGCTGCCCTCTGCGGTGGCCACATTTCCGGCCACGACCTCAACACTCGGAAAGGTCTGCTTGAGCATGGTGAGGGTCTCAACCACACTCCGGGTATGGCCGTGGGCTGTATCAATCACCACCGCATCAACCCCAGCCGTTACCAGAGATTCGGCGCGCGCTTCTCGATCATCCCCAGTCCCAATCGCCGCCCCAACCCGCAGCCGGCCAAACGGATCTTTACAGGCCAGCGGATGCCGGCTGGTCTTTTCAATATCCTTGACCGTAATGAGGCCCTTGAGGTGCATGCGCTCGTCAACGACCAGCAGCTTCTCAATCCGATGCCGGTGGAGGATCTCTTTGGCGTCTTCGAGACTGACGCCGGGTTGAGCCGTCACCAAGTGGTCCTTGGTCATGACCTCGGACACCGGGCGGTCGAGCCGTTTCTCAAAACGCAGATCGCGGTTGGTCAGAATACCGACGAGGGTCTCGTTTTCGGTCACCGGCAGGCCGGAGATGTGAAACCGCTCCATGATCTCCCGCGCCTGGACGATCGGTTGGTCGGGACACACCGTGATTGGGCTGGCGATCATACCGCTCTCGTGCTTTTTGACCTTACCGACCTCTTCGGCCTGAGCATGGATGCTCAGATTGCGGTGGATGATGCCGATGCCGCCAGCCTGGGCCATGGCGATAGCCGCCCGTGATTCGGTCACGGTATCCATCGCCGCGCTGACCAGCGGGACATTCAGGCTGATCCGGCGGGTCAGCGCAGTCGCCACCTCGGCATCTTTGGGCATGAAATCCGACGCCGCCGGCAACAGCAACACATCGTCAAAGGTCAGTCCTTCTGGGATTTTGGCGGGTAGCATAGCTGGGCTCCTCACAGGCTGGCGCATGCAAAAAAGCCCATCTCAGCAGAGACGGGCTTTCAGTTCTGCCTGTGCCTGCTATGTATGAGCATGGCTTTTCATAACAAAGCGCAATCTTTTTGACAAGAGTACACAACCGAACCTAACAGGATATAGCGGTTCAGAGAGCAGACAATCACGCGCCTTCTTTTTTCATACCGGTGTAGGTTTGATGGTCCATCCAGCCCAGAACCCGGCGCGGACTAGTGACAACCGACACATCGTCAAGCACCTGCGACTGACAGGCCAAGCGGTAGGTTCTGCCCTCCCAGCCGTTCTTTTTTTCATCCGCCAGAGTGCGTTCGGACAGCGCCCGATGATCGTCCACCTGCACCCGACAGGTGCCGCACAGGCCGCGACCACGACAGTTGAGCAGGTTATCTGGAAACGTGTACAGGTTAATGCTGTGCTCCAGTGCCACTCCTCGCAGGTTCGCCCCTTGGGGCACCTCAACACTCAGCTCTTGCTTCACAAATGTGACCAACGGCATGCGCTTGCAGCCTCCTTTGGAGTCATATAGCCAGTATTATGTATCTGGTTCAGACCAACAGGTCCAGGGTAGCCTATGCATGTCGATATCAGTTGTCGAAAATGTGGCCACCGCCGGCGCATGGATATAGGCGTCCCGACCGCGAGCAGCCCAGCGGGGGGGCCAAGTGAGAACGAAGTTGAGACCTATCTCCATCTGCTGCGTGAGCGTTTATCCCATCAACCCAGCTTTGCGTGCTTTGGCGGACATTTCGAGTTTGCCCCGCCCCTGCCCCAATTCTGGGACATTCACTGGGACACCTTGGGCGACGAGTAAAACGCCCAGTGTATCAAGCGTCTCACACCACACACTCAGGAAGTCTCCATGACAGACCAGCAAGAATCGTCCGAGGAGTTCTTTGATGCCGTCACGGCACCCCAGGCATCGCAAGATGTGGCCCGCTGGCGGCAAGACCCGAGCTACTGCCCACCGTTCGAGATCATCCGCTGGCGGGTGGTTGATGAAGGGTGGAGAGAGCGCCGCGCCATAGACGCCGTGGTGGTGGTTGAGGTGAACGGCCGGGAAGACATTGAAGCCGCCGAGGGCGTGGGCGGCGTCCAGGCCCTGGATTCGGCGTTGCGCCGGGTCTTGCTCCACCATTTTCCGCATATCAGAGACATACAGCTTGTCGAGCTGTACACCCATAGGGGCGGACGCGGAACTGCCTCCGAGGTGGTGTCGATTATGAAATTCAGCGACGGTCAGCAACAGTGGAGCACTATGCGGAAATCGCGTGACCTGCTGGCCTCGGCCTGGATGGCACTGGTTGACGGTTATGAGTGGGCGATTACCAGCCTGTTGAGTAAGAACAGCCGGGAGGGATGATCCCGTCCCGGCCTGTCCAGCCCCTCATCAGTCCTTTTTGAACGGCGTTCCCCACTGGTCAACACAACTCACCTCTTCAACCGGTACGCGCGTCACCGGTCCAAACCTGCCCAGGGGATAGCCAATTGGCAGCAAGGCATAGGTCGAAACATCCTTGGGCAGATTCAAGACAGCCCTGATTTCTTCTTCGTGGAGCGAGGCAACCGTTGTCAGGGTCGCGCCGAGCCCCAGGGCGCGACACGCCAGCAGCATGTTCTGGACGGCGGGATAAATACTTGAGCCGGACAAACGCGCCAGCCTGGCCGCCAGCTCGGGCGGCATGGCCCGTTCTTTGAGACAGGCGAACAGCAGGACCGGGACCTCGGCCATATTGTCGGCCAGGTACGAAGCCGCGTCGATCAGACGGCGAAACTTTGCCTCCTCCATGTGCTCGGGCCCGGGTCGGCTCCCGTACATCTGTTCAACCTGAGCCCAGCCCTTCTGGTAGACCGCGGCCACCTGTTTTTTGATGTCCGGGTCTCTGGCCACCACAAAACGCCAGTTTTGGGTATTCGTGCCGCTCGGCGCACGAATCCCGGCGTCAAGGACCTGGTAAATAAGCTCATCTGGAACCGGCTCGGGTTTCAGACGGCGCATACTCCGGGTTGAAGCCATGATCTCAAACAGATCGTGTTGGGCCATTGTCTCCTCCTTATGCCTCCGGGCATCCCCATTGTCGGAAGCCCAGCCTAACGCTACAGTGCCGGGAGCTTTACATGAGAGCCGCCGCCATTGTGCGTGCCCGGCTCAGGCGTGTCAAACTTCATGATTTCAGGGGACGACCAAGAAAGTGAGAGAGCACATGAACGATCGAATGTGGCTGGGGGCAGGAATGCTCGCCGTGGCCCTGCTGACATCCACCTGCGGCTCACAACCCAGCCTGTCCGGCGCAGCCTTACAGGAGAAATACCCGGATAAAAAGTACGTCATCATTGACGGGGCAGCCCTGCACTATGACCAGCAGGGCTTGGGCCGGCCGCTGGTCTTGCTCCACGGACTTGGCACCTCGTCCTACATCTGGCGCAACATCATCCCGGGCCTGACCTACGGCACAACCGTCTATACCCTGGATCTGATGGGCTTTGGCTATTCGGAAAAACCCCAGGACCGGCGCTACGATATTGAAACCTACGCCTCCCAGCTCAACGCCTTTCTGCAAGCGCTCAACCTGGAAAATCCAATCCTCGGCGGTCACGGGGCCGGAGCCCTGATCGTCGCCCTGCACGCGGTCCGCAACCCCGGAGCAGTCCGCAAGCTGATTCTGGTCAGCGCCCCGCTGTATGACAACAGTCCCACGCTTAATGTCCGATTACTGGGTCTGCCCGGGCTCGGCCGGCTGTTGACCGGTGACTGGTTTCTCAAGCGCGTCTTCCGGGCCGGGGTAGAAGTCCAGGACAAAATGAGTGATATCGCCCTCAAGCCCTACCTGACGCCCTATCGGGACGATCCTGGAGCACGGACGAGCCTGCGAAAGTTTATCCGAGAGTTTGATGCCGAGCCGGTGCTCAAACAGGAAATCAAGCCCAATTTATCCCACATACACGTCCCGACCCTGCTGGTCTGGGGGGCGCACGATGCCTTTGTCCCGCTGGAGGTCGGCCGCCAGCTGGACGAAGATCTCCCCAACTCAGACCTCTCGGTCATTCTCCGCAGTGGTCACTATGTTCAAGAAGACCGCCCCGACCTCGTCCGGGCGGCCTTTAAAGAATTCCGGGATAAAGGCTGAAGCCACGCTTTTCAGCTCGAATTGACATCATAGACCTTATCGGTCTAAATTGAGCCACCCGACAGACGAAAGGAGTCGCCCGATGAGCTACGAAGAAGTCAAGTTTCAGAGAGATTGTGAAGTCGTGCAGATCCCTCAGGGAGCGACCGTGATCATTCCCAAAGGCACCCCGGGCGTGATCACCCAGGCCCTCGGCGATACCTATACCCTGCAGTTGCCAACCTTGGGCGGCTTGTACCGGGTATCTGACGCCGATGCCGACGCGATTGGCAAACAGCCCACAGCAGAAACAGTCCTGCAAGCGGGAGACGGCACGCTCAGCGAAGAGCAGGTCTGGGCGGCCCTCAAAAATGTCTATGACCCAGAAATCCCGGTGAATATCGTGGACTTAGGGCTGGTGTATGACATGCAACTCCAGTCGCTGCCCAGCGGCGAGAGCAAAGTCGAGGTCAAGATGACCCTCACCGCCCCGGGCTGTGGCATGGGTCCGGCCATTGCGATGGATGCCCAGCACCGGATTGAGAGCCTGCCGGGAGTCGAAGGGGCCGACGTACAGGTCGTGTGGGACCCGCCCTGGGGACCAGAGATGATCTCGGCCGAGGGCAAGCAGCGACTCGGGATCGAAGACTAAGCCCCGCCTCCGGCTTCCGGGGCCGGGAGGTGGGGCTGCCTAAGAGCGTCCGCGCTCAGCAAAAAAGATCACCGTGGCAGCAATGACTATCCCAAGAAACGCTCCCATCAGCAAGGGGTTGCCACCGAACAGTTCGCGTAGATAGCCCATATTTTTCCTCGCCTGCCCGCCTGGCCGATGAGCTCCGAGCGGACCAGCCATGCCCCGTCTGCCAGAGCCTTCATCTTTCCCCGGGTTGCGGTTGCCGCGGGTCTCAATCTTGGCCAAGCGGCTGAAATCAAGGCCGCTCAGTCCCTCACACAAGCCCCATATATAGTGCCGGCGGCGTTGTTCGCCACCGGCCAGGATATTCAGCCCGGCGCGTTCCTGGTCGGCAACCGCCAGCACGACCGCATCGTCGCAGCCTTCGGCCCGCTGGGCCTCACCGAGCTGCCAGGACACATACATGCGGTGGGGGGGGACGAGCCAAGTCGGACGCGGCAGGCTGCCGACAATCATGGTTTGCAGCATACGATGGCTCCTCTTACAGTTCCTGCTCCCGATACCAGCCCAGCGCTCGCATTACCGGCGCGTCACTAAACGAAAACAGGGAGGCGTCGTGACTGGCCGGCCGATTCTGGTGGCTATGGGCCGCCCACAGGGGCAGGGCAAACACGTCACCCGGCTCCCAGTCATAGGGCCCAGCCGTCTATGGCGGTCGCTTCGTCCGGGCCGACGGTCGCTGGATGTGCCATACGCGAGCCTCCCGTCAGGCGGACTATAGCCCATCGGGGGCAGTCCGATCAATGTCAGGGAAGACGGCCCTCGCTCCTGCCCCCTGCCCTAGACAGAGGCCAGCGGTGGCAGCAGTGCTTTGACCGGACCGTGGCGCAGGCGCTCAAAGATGCGCTTGGTCGCCTCAGAGCGGTTCAGCGTGTAGAAATGGATGCCGGGTGCGCCGTTTTCGAGCAGGTCTTCACACTGCCGCCACGCCCATTCACTCCCGACCTCAATTGACGCTTGGGGGTTATCGGCAACCGGCTCCAGGCGGGCGACCAGCTCAGCCGGAATCCTTGCCCCGCACAGCCGGGTGATGCGGACAATCTGGCGGTAGTTCACAACCGGCATGATACCAGGGATGATCGGACACGGGATGCCGAGCCGGCCGGCCCGGTCCACAAAGTCAAAATAGTCCCGGTTGTCGTAGAACAACTGGGTGATAACAAAATCCGCCCCGCAGTCAATCTTGTATTGGAGCCGCAGCAGGTCAAGTTCCCGGCTCTCGCTCTCAGGATGCGGCTCCGGGTAGCCGGCCACACCAATACAGAAGTCACCGCTGGCCCGGGCCAGCGAGACCAGTTCATTGGCGTGGGCGAAGCCACCCGGGGCCGGCTCGAAGCTGGCCTGACCGTGTGACGGGTCGCCCCGCAGACACATCACATTCTCAATGCCCCGCGCCCGAAACTCCCGGAGAATGTCGCGCAGCTCGGCCTGGGTATGCCCTGCACAGGTCAGATGGGCCATGCCGACAAGCCCCAGCTCATCCTGAAAGCGAGCTACCAGATCAATCGTATTTTTGCGGGTTGAGCCGCCGGCCCCATACGTCACAGAAATAAAGCTCGGGCCGAGCGGCTTCAGCTCCCGCGCCCGGGCAAACAGCCGCTCAACCTCGGCCGGTGACTGAGGCGGAAAAAACTCAAAGGAAAACGTCTGGGTCTCGAACAGGTGTCGAATCTTCATGCCGCCCCAACATAGCCCAAAGCGTCCGGGCCGGAAAGCGTTTCGCCCCCCGGCCTGGCCGGGCGGCTTGCAAAAGGGGCGGCTGTGGGGTAGTGGTTGGCCGAGTCCCGATTCAACCAGAGAGGACGCCATGTTCAAGCAGACCTTCACCGCCATGTTCGTCGTCAGCCTGCTCGCTGGCGGAGCGTGTCAAATCTCCCCCGAGCAAAGACTAGTCCGGGCCGCAGAGACAGGCGACATCGGCACCGTACGCGACCTTCTCAGCGCCGGCGTTGACCCCAATGTGCGGGACGCCGGCCACACCGCCCTGATGTGGGCCGCCCACAACGGCCACACCGCCGTCGTCACCGCTCTCCTCCAGGCCAAAGCCGACCCCACCATGCAGGACCCCGCTGGCCACACCCCCCTGATGAAGGCCGCCAAGGGGAACCACATCGCCATCGTCACCGCTCTCCTCCACGCCAAAGCCGACCCCAACGTGCAGAACACCAACGGCAACACCGCCCTGACGAAAACCGCCCGGCGGGGCCACACCGCCGCCGTCACCGTTCTCCTCCAGGCCCAAGCTGACCCCGACATACAGGACAAGGACGGCGACACCGCCCTGCATGATGCCGCCGAGCGGGGCCTCACCGACATCGTCACCGCTCTCCTCCACGCCCAAGCTGACCCCGACATACAGGACACCGACGGCAACACCGCCCTGACACTGGCAGAAGGTGGAGGCCACACCGATATTGTTCGGATATTGAAGGAGGCCGTCAGGCCATAAGCCCGAGCCGGCAAGCCCCGTCAGCCCGGGGCCGCTTTCTCCTCCCCATCAATCCCTCTGCTCAGGAGGGCTGCCAAACGCCGTGCAATTGGTGAATCTTCATGCCGCCCCAACATAGCCCCAAGCGTCCGGGCCCGGAAAGCGTTTCGCCCCACGGCCTGGCCGGGCGGCTTGCAAAAGGGGCGGCTGTGGGATAGTAGTTGGCCAAGTCTCGATTCAACCAGAGAGGACGCCATGTTCAAGCAGACCTTTACCGCCATGTTCGTCGTCAGCCTGCTCGCTGGCCCGGGAGTGTGTCAAATCTCCCCTGAGCAAAGACTAATCCGGGCCGCAGAGACAGGCGACATCGGCACCGTACGCGACCTTCTCAGCGCCGGCGCTGACCCCAATGTACGGGACAACGCCGGCCACACCGCCCTGATGTGGGCCGCCCACAACGGCCACACCGCCGTCGTCACCGCTCTCCTCCAGGCCAAAGCCGACCCTGACCTCCAGGCCAATTTTGGCGTCACCGCCCTGATAGAGGCCGCCGACAACGGCCATACGGACACCGCCACTGCTCTCATCAACGCCGGCGTTGACCCCAATGTCCAGAACGAGTTTGGCGACACCGCCCTGATACAGGCCGCCACCAACGGCCACACTGCCACCGTCACCGCTCTCCTCCAGGCCAAAGCCGACCCTAACCTCCAGAGCAAATTTGGTAACACCGCCCTGGTATGGGCCGCCCACAACCGCCACATTGCCAGCGTCACCGCTCTCCTCAAAGCCGGCGCTGACCCCAATATACAGAATGAGATTGGCCTCGCCCCCCTGACGGAGGCCGCCATCAACGGCGACACGGACACCGTCACCGCTCTCCTCAAAGCCGGCGCTGACCCCAATGTACAGGACAGCGCCGGCAACACCGCCCTGACACTGGCAGAACGTGAAGGCCACACCACCATCGTTGAGATGTTAAAGGAGGCTATCAGTCCATAAGCCCGAGCCGGCAAGCCCTGTCAGCCCAGGGCCGCTTTCTTCTCCTTCCTCCCCATCAATCCCTCTGCTCAGGAGGGGCTGCCGAGCGCTGTACGATTGATAAATCTTCATGCCGCCCCAACATAGCCCAAAGCGCTTGGTCCTGAAAGCGTTTCACCCCACGGCCTGGCCGGGCGGCTTGCAAAGGGAACGGTTGGGAGGTAAAAGTCAGCCAAGTCCTGATTCAATCAGAGAGAGAATGCCATGCTCAAACCGCTTCTTACCGCTCTGCTCAGCATTGCCCTGCTCACCGGCCCGAGCGGGTGCCAAACCTCCCCCGAGCAAGCACTAATTGAGGCTGCAACGGGAGGCAACATCGGTGCTGTGGAGGACCTCCTCAAAGACGGCGCTGACCCCAACGCACTGGACGAGGACGGTGACACCGCCCTGATACGAGCCGCCACCAACGGCTACATTGTCGCCGTCACCGCTCTCCTCCAAGCCGGCGCTGACCCCGACATACAGAACAACGACGGTGACACCGCTCTGATGTGGGCCGCCACCAACGGCCACATTGTCTCTGTCGCCGCTCTCCTCCAAGGCGACGCTGACGCCGACATACGGAACAACAACGGTGACACCGCTCTGATGTGGGCCGAACGCGAAGGCTACACCATCATTGCCCGGATGTTGAGAGAGGGCGTCAGTCCAGAAGACGGAGCCCCATTGCCCTGATGTTGAGGGAAGGCATCAGTCCGTGAAGATGGAGCCGGCGATCCCCGCTAGCCCGGAGCCGCTTTCTTCTCCCTCCTCCCCGTCAATCCCTCTGCTCAGGAGGGCTGCCCCGAGCGCTTTACAATCCGGCCCGGTCGGGTGTACGATGCGGCCCGCAAAGGAGGAGCTATGCACCCACTCACCGATCAAGCCTGTCTTGTCGGCATTATGGAAGATTACCTGAACGCACGCTGGGTGGCCAAACCGTTTCGGCTGTTTGACTGCTGCCTGGAAACCGACGGGGCCTGCGCGCTCGTGCTTACCTCGCCAGAGCGGGCCAGGGACCTCTCGAAGCCCTGGGGTTTTGTCAGCGCGGTCAGGTCGGCGACTTTGTCCAGGGCGGCCGCCTGGAGCTCGGCGGCGACCTGCCCCTCAACACACACGGCGGCCTGCACTCAGAAGCCCATGTGTGGGGCATGAATCACATTACCGAGGCCGCCCGTCAGTTGCGCCACGAGGCCGGCGAGCGCCAGGTCACAGACGCCGAACCCGGCCTCGTCACCGGCTGGGGCGATTTTGGAGACGGCAGTCCAGCCATCTTAACGGAGGTAGACATGGCCCAAGAAACGAGCGCCTCCCTGCGTCCCCTGCCAAGCTGCGCAACCGCATGGCGGTCGAGTTCTACGACTACTGCAAACACCACCAGCTGCGGTTTCAGCGCTGCGCCGACTGCGCCACCTGGCACCACCTGCCCCGCGACATGTGCGCCACCTGCGGGTCTTTCAACTGGGAGTGGGCCCAGTCGAGCGGCAAAAGGCAAGGTCTTCTCGTGGACGACCGCAGTCCAGCCCATGCTGGCCCGGTTTGCCGACCTCGTACCCTACAGCCCGGTGGTGATCGAGATGGAAGAAGGCGTGCGGCTGGTCAGTTGGCTGACAGATGTCTCGCCCGACGAACTCAGGCTCGATCTGCCGGTCGAGGTTGTTTTCGACGACGTGACCCCAGAAGTGACCCTGCCCAAGTTCAGGCGCGCCGACTAGAGGGAGCGACATGGAAGCATTCCAAGGCTTTCGTCTTCCCCCGGAGCTTCTCCTGCTCCGCGACCAGGTCCGGCGCTTTATCCGCGAAGAGATCATTCCGCTTGAACAGCAGCTTGACCCCGACGCCCCGGACCTGCCGGAGGCCGACTACCAGGGTCTGATGGCCAAAAACAAGGCGGCTGGCCTGTGGTGCCTGGCCGCTCCCGAACAGTTCGGGGGTGGCGGGGTAAACACCTTTGGCATGTCAGTCGTTCTCGAAGAAATGGCCCAGCACCGGATGGGCCTCTACAACCCGGGCTGCGGCACCTTTGGCCGCTACCCGCCGGCCCCGATATACGCCGGCAGCCCAGAGCAGCTCCAGCGCTACGCCGTCCCGACCCTGCGCGACGGGCTCAAGACCTTTTTTGCCATTACCGAACCCGGCGGCGGCTCCGACCCTGCCGGCGCTATGCAGTGTCGAGGCGTCAGAGACGGCGACTCATGGGTGATTAGCGGCACAAAAATCTTCATCTCCAACGCCCACTTGGCCGAGTGGGGGGTCGTCTTTGTCCGCACCGACCCGGCCAAAGGCCGCAAAGGCATCAGCTGTTTTATTATTGACAAAGACACCCCGGGCTTCACCCCCCGGCCGTTCAAGACCATCCGCACCGTCTCGGTTCCCAACGAGGTCTCGTTTGAAGACTGCCGGGTGTCGGCCGACAAGATGATCGGCGAAGAGGGCCAAGGGCTGTTTCTGTGTTTTGATCTGCTGACCAAGGCCCGCTTCCCCTACTCGGCCGCCAATCTCGGCGTAGCCGTCGCTGCCCAGCGCATGGCTATTGAGCACGCCAAACACCGCCACACCTTCGGTCAAGCGCTGAGCCAGCGCCAGGCCGTCCAGTGGATGCTGGCTGACGCCGAGGTCGAACTACGCGCCACCCGCTGGCTGATCTGGGACGGGGCCTGGAAGGCCGACCGGGGGGAGGACGCCCGCCTCGAAGCCTCAATTGCCAAGCTGTATTCGAGCGAGGTCCTGGGCCGGGTCATTGACAACGCCGTCCAGATTCACGGCGGCTACGGCGTGACCAAAGAGTTTCCCCTGGAACGCTGGTACCGGGAAGCCCGCGTGCGACGGATTGGCGAAGGCCCCTCAGAGGTCCACCGGATGGTGATTGCCCGCTCCCTGTTCAGGTGACAGGCGAGTATCAATGTGTAATTGTGGCGGCTCAGCCAAAGCGCTTGACAGCCGCAGGAGGCTACCCACAATCCCGCTTACGGCGCTCGTCTTCCGAAACATAAGGTTTCTTCCTTCAACCGCTTAGGACAGGCCTAACTCTTGTAACATGGCAGGGCGGTTGGTCCAACCTCTGGAGACTTTGACAAACAGCTCGAGGAAGACCTTGCATCCAAAGAAGGCTTCCATACGCCGACGGGCCGCCTGGCCGATGGTCTTGAGCCGGGTGCCGCCTTTGCCGATCACAATCGCCTTGTGTGAAGTGCGCTCAACGTGGATGGCGGCCCGGATGACTAATACGGTGGAGGATGATCGCTTGTTGCTCGGGTGGTCATTATCGCCCACCTTGGGCGAGCGTGCGGCTTTCTCAGTAAACGCTTCAACCACTGCCGCGGTAGCATAGGGGACTTCCTGCTGGGCATGAAAAAAAAGCTGCTCGCGGATCATTTCCTGGGCTAACAGCCGCTCGCTCTGGTCGGTCAGCTCGTCGCTCGGATACAGGGCCGGGCCGACCGGCAGGGGTTGGCGCAGGGTGGACAGCAGTTCGGCGGTATTGATGTTGCGGAGAGCGCTGACCGGCACAATCTCGCGTCCGGGCAGGAGGCCGGCCAGACGCTCCAGGACCGGCAGCAGGGCAGGACGGGGCAGCAGATCAATTTTATTCAGCACCCCGATGACCGGGGTGGACAGGCTGGCGAGACGGGCGGCGATCTTTTCGTCACCGGCCAGGATGCCACGCTGGGCATTGAGCAGGAACAGCACCACGTCGGTCTCTTGGACGGCGGCAAGGGCCTGCTCAACCATATGCCGGTTGAGGAGGGAGCCGGTGCAACTGTGGATGCCAGGAGTGTCAACGAATAGCAGTTGCGCGTCGGGAAGAGTTTTGACCCCTGTCAGCCGGGTCCGGGTCGTTTGCGGTTTGGGGGTGACAATGGCGAGCTTTTCGCCAACCAGGGTGTTCAGCAGGGTTGACTTGCCGACGTTGGGCCGGCCGATCAGGGCAATAAAACCGCACCGATAGGCGGGGGCCGCAGTGCCGTTCATCAGACTCTCGCAGGTCGGGGTTGGAGTGGGGGGCTGAACGTGACCGAGGTAATACGCCGCCGGCCGACCTGGACAATCGTCTGGCCCTGGGCCGGGACCCTGAGGTTCGGATTGTCTATGCGCTGTTGGGCGATACGCACTGCTCCCTGCTGGATCATCCGCCGGGCTTCGCTGGTCGATTGTGTCAGGCCGGCATCGCGCAGCAGATGACAGACCCAGACCTCGGGTTTGTCGGTGCGACAGATGAACTCTCCGAGCTCGCTGGGCAGCTCGCGGCGCTGAAAGCGCTGGGTAAAGTCGGCCGCGGCTCTCTCGGCGGCGGCGCGATGATGAAAGCGGGCAGTCAGCTCGGCCGCCAGCTGCTTTTTGGCTTCCAGTGGGTGAACCTCGCCGCGCTGAATGGCTGCGAGCTGGTCGCTCTCGACCGTGCTCAGCAGCTCGTAGTATTTGCCCATCATGGCGTCTGAGATCGACATGATTTTGCCGTACATCTCGTTTGGCGGGTCGGTGATGCTAATGGCGTTGCCGAGCGATTTGCTCATCTTCTGCACCCCATCGGTGCCTTCGAGCAGGGGCAGGGTGAGAATGACCTGGGGTTCCTGGCCGTGGCTGCGTTGGAGTTCGCGCCCAACGAGCAGGTTGAAGCGCTGGTCTGTTCCCCCGACCTCGACATCGGCTTCAAGGGCAACCGAGTCATAGCCCTGGACGAGCGGATACAGGAGTTCGTGGACGTGGATGGGAGTGCCGTCTTTGTAGCGTTTGGAGAAGTCGTCCCGCTCTAAGAGACGGGCAACGGTGTACTGACCGCACAGGCGGATAAAGTCGGGCGGGGTGAAGCCGTCCATCCACTCGGAGTTGAAACGGAGCTCGGTTTTGTCCCGGTCCAGGATTTTGAACACCTGCCGGGTATAGGTTTCGGCGTTTTCCAGGACCTGATCGCGGGTCAGGGCCTTGCGGGTCTCTGAGCGGCCGGTCGGGTCGCCGATCATGCCGGTGAAGTCACCCACCAGAAAAATCACCACATGCCCCAGGTCCTGAAACTGACGCAACTTGTTGACCACGACGGTGTGTCCGAGGTGCAGGTCGGGAGAAGTCGGATCGACCCCGAGCTTGATTCGCAGCCGACGGCCCGTTGCCAGCTTCCGTTTCAGTTCTTTGAGCGGAATGATGTCAACGGTCCCGCGCTGAATTTCCCGCACCTGGTCTGCAACAGCCAGCGTCATGGCGTCTTCGCTTTCTTTGCCGTGCCACTCAGCGGGCAAACTCGGTCGCCCGCATCTCCCGAATGACGGTGATCTTGATCTGGCCCGGATAGGTCATCTCGTCTTCAATCTTCCTGGCTACCTCACGGGCCAGGAGGGCAGCCTCGCTGTCTGTCACCGAGCCGGGTCTGACAATAACCCGTACCTCACGGCCGGCCTGCACGGCGAAGGACTTTTCGACCCCGCCGAAAGAGCTGCCAATGCGCTCCAGATCTTCAAGACGGCGGACATAGCTTTCGAGCACTTCCCGCCGGGCTCCAGGTCGGGCCCCGGACAGCGCGTCTGCGGCGTCCACCAGGGGGGCCAGCACGGTCTCGGCTTTGACCTCTTCGTGATGGGCGGCAATGGCGTTGGCGATCTTGGCCGACTCGCCGTATTTGCGGGCCACGTCACCGCCAATAATGGCGTGCGAGCCTTCAATTTCGTGGGATACTGCTTTGCCGATGTCGTGCAGCAGGGCAGCCCGCCGGGCCTGTTTTTCGTTGAGGCCCAGCTCTGCGGCCATGATCCCGCACACATAGGCGGTTTCGATGGAGTGCATCAGCACGTTCTGGCCGTAGGAGTAGCGATATTTCAACATACCGATGAGCTTGATGATCTCCGGGTGGACGCCGTGAATGCCTAGTTCCAGGACGGCCCGTTGCCCGGCCTCGCGGACGGCTTCCTCAACCTCGTGTTCGGCTTTTTTGATGACTTCTTCAATCCGGCCGGGGTGAATCCGGCCGTCGGAGATCAGCCGGCCAAGCCCGACCCGGGCGATCTCTCGGCGGATAGGGCTGTGGCTGGAGATCAGCACCGCCTCCGGCGTATCATCAACGATCAGGTCAACGCCGGTGGCCGCTTCAATAGCGCGGATGTTGCGTCCCTCGCGGCCAATAATACGCCCCTTCATGTCGTCGCTGGGCAGGGGAATCACCGCGGTGGTGCGTTCCGACACAAACTCGCCGGCCAAGCGCTCAACCGCAACGCTGATGATCTTCCTGGCCCGACGCTCGGCCTCATCCCGGGCTTCTTCTTCAACCGCCATAATCTGACGCGCCGCCTGGCTGCGAGCGTCACTCATCATCTGCTCCAGCAGAACGTTTTTGGCTTCCTCACGGCTCATACCGGCGATCTGCTCAAGCTGCTGGCGGGTCTCTTCTATCAAGCCCTGATACGCTTGGGCTTTCTTGTCAGCCGCTTCTTCTTTGGCCTTGAAACCCTGCTGCCGACGCGATAGTTCGGTTTCCCGGTTGTCCAGGGTCACTGCCCGCTTCTCAAGGGTTTCTTCACGGCTCTGCAAACGTCGCTCGCCCTGTTGAATCTCCTTTCTCCGTTCGCGGTGTTCTTTCTCAAACTCCGTCTTCGACTGTAGGAGGATATCTTTGGCCTGGACCTCGGCTTCCTTCTTGACGGCGAACGATTCTTTGTGGGCATCCTCCAGAATGAGCTTTGCCGCCTCATCGGCACCGGCAATCGTTTCGTGCTGCCAGCGTTGGCGCAGCAACACAAGCACCCACGCACTCACTCCGCCGAACACCACTCCGCTTAACCAGTAGAGTACTGACCTCATCTCTCACTGACCTCCTTCCATCCCCAGGGTCGGAGGGCCTTTACCTGTGTAAAACCACCTCCCAGTGACGTTGCGGTTGCATCAGGGAATTTGCCCTCCGTCCCTAAAACTGCCTGGCGGAAGAACCTCTCCACAAGGCTCTAACTGTGGCATGAAGGAAATCGGACGACAGGACTGGTAGGAGCGTCTCAGGCTGGATTGGCACTTTGGCACATCCCGCTGAAAAGGCGGTTAGACGGGCGATGAGGAAGACACAGCGTATTACGGGGCGACACGGCCATTGCTCACGTCTTCATTTTTTCACTCTGCTCGATCCGTTCAAGCAGTAGCGCACAAAGACGTTCGGTTTCTTCTTGGATCTGTTGTTCTCGCTGACTGGCTTTGTACCACTCATCTGCAATGTCCAGAGCTGCCATAATGGCGACCCGCAGGGGGACAACGGTTTTGGTACTGTTCTCGATCTGGCGGATATGGTGGTCAACATACGCGGCCAACTCTTCCATATAGGCTTGCTCTTCGCTGTTGACCGTGAAGGTCTGGCCAAAGATCTCGACCTTAACCGGGGATCTCATCTCCTCGCCCCTCGTCACCCAGTTCTATTCCGAGCCCGTCAAACTGACTCAGAATCCGTTCCAGTTTCGTTCGAATTTCCTCTCGTTCCTGTTCGTGCTGCTGGAGCTGTTCACGCAGACGGCCGTTTGCGTGCTGTTGCTCACTCAGGCGTTGTGTCAACACGGCCTTCTCCTGGCAGATCCGCTCGTGACGCTCCAGCATCCCACCGAGCTTTTCCCCGAGAAGTTTGAGGCTTGGTGTAGTCATATCACCCAAAAGCAAAGGAAAAGTTCATCGCAAGTGTATTGCCCTCAGCCCGGTGAGTCAAGGGAAGCTCAGGAATCCTCGGAAGAAAAAAGCGCCTCGACAAACGTGGCCGCCTCAAAGTCGTGCAGGTCTTCAACCCCCTCGCCCAGGCCAACCGCCCGAATCGGGACGCCGAGCTGTTCGGCAATGGATAACACCACCCCGCCTTTTCCAGAGCCGTCCATTTTTGTCAGGATCACTCCGGTCAGCGGGAATGCGGCCTGAAAGGTCCGTGCCTGGCTCAGGGCGTTTTGGCCGGTTGTCGCGTCGAGTACCAACAGCACCTCGTGGGGGGCACCTTCCAGTTCTCTGGCAACCACACGGTGCATTTTTTTGAGTTCTTCCATAAGCGGCGTTCTGGTATGCAGCCGTCCGGCGGTATCAACCAGCACCACATCAACGGTGCGAGCAATCCCGGCTCGAACCCCGTCAAACGCCACTGCCGCGGGCGACGCCCCGCTCTGGTGGCGAATCACCTCCACGCCGAGCCTATCGGCCCAGACCTCGAGCTGCTCAATGGCTGCGGCTCGGAAGGTATCTCCGGCAACCAGTAGAGCCGTTTTGTGTTCCTGGCTAAAGCGGAACGCCAGCTTGGCCAGGGTCGTTGTCTTGCCCACCCCGTTGATACCGACCAGCAGGATCACCCAGGGCCGGGCTTGACCGATCAACGGTGGGCTGGCGATCGGCAAAAGCCTGAGCATTTCCTCTTTCAGATAGGCTTTCAGCTCCTCCCCGTCAGCCGGGCGCTCGCGCTGGCAACGGGCTCGCAGCCGGTCAATGAGGAGTAAGGCTTCCTGCACGCCGACATCCGCACCGATCAGAACCTCTTCCAGGTCGCTAAACAGGGTGTTATCAATTGGCCGGCCGCGTAAGACCCGGTCCAGCGGCGCGCGGAAGGCCTGGCGTAAGCGGGACAAACCGCGCCGCCAGATCGACTGTTTTTTCTCCGGGGTATCTTTTTTTCGCCACGCCAGGGCCATCAGGACAGACTCACTGAGACCACGGTTGATACGCCCGGCTCCTGCATGGTCACGCCGTACAGGGTTGAGGCGGCTTCCATTGTCCGTTTATTATGGGTGATTAAAACCATCTGGGTTGTTTGGCTGAGTTCTCTGACCAGCTGGTTAAAGCGGTCAACATTGGCATCGTCAAGCGGGGCATCGACCTCATCCAGCACACAAAACGGGCTGGGACGAATCAGAAACAGGGCAAAGGTAAAACTCAGCGCGGCCAGCGCCTTCTCGCCACCGGACAGCAGTTGCAGGGAGCGTAAGCGTTTACCGGGCGGCTGGACCGATATTTCTACCCCGCTGTGGGCCAGATCATTTTCATCCGTCAGCCCAATCCGGGCGGTTCCGTCTTTGACCAAGCGCTCATAGACCTGACGAAATTTCGCGTCAACCATGCCAAACGTCTCTTTGAACCGATCGCGTGACTCGCGGTTGAGCTTGGCAATCGTACTCTGCAAATCGGCAATTGAGGCCTGAAGGTCGGCCTCCTGGGCCTTCAGAGACGTATGACGTTCCTCAACAGCGGCCAGCTCAGCCGCCGCACCGGTATTGACCTCGCCGAGTCGGCCGATTTTATTGCGCAACTCGTGGCGGCGCTCTTCACCCGCCTCAATCTCAAGCTGCTTGGGCACATACAGGGCCAACACTCCGGCAATAGCGACTTCGTAGCGTTCGTATCCAGCCGTACTGATATAATCGCAGCTGACCCGTTTTTCGGCGCTCCTGACCTCAAGCCGGGTTTTCTCTTCTTGGAGCCGGCTCTGGCCGGCCCGACACTGCTCGAGATGTTCTTCATACCCGCGACAGCTCGCCCGCAGCTGGGCACACGCCTTTTGCTGGCACTCCTGTTCCTGGCTCACCGCGGTCAGCTCGGCCTGGTGTTGGACGATACGGGCGAGCTGCTCATCCAGGTCAGTCCGCATCTTTTCGGCCTCTGCCCGGGCGGTGCGGTGTTCGGCTTGGCAGGCCGCGGCGCGTTCGGATAGATCGGTCTGCTGGTCCTGAAGATGCGAGCGCTGGGTGCGCAGACCTTCCTGGCGCTCACGGCGCTCAGCCACCCGCACCCGCAACTCGTCACCCACCCCTCGCTGGTGTTCGAGCGAAACCTTTGCCTGGGCAACCTGCTCTTGGCGTTCGGCCAGCCTGGCTTCTCGTTCTTGACGCTGGCCGGCCAGCATAGACTCTCGGGCGGCGAGGCTTGCAATCTCATTGCTCAGACCGCTCTTCTCCTCCTCCAGGGTCTGGCGTTCGTAGCCAATGTTCTCCTTCTTATCCAGCAGACGGCGCTGTTCGCCTTCGAGCTGAGCGGCCTGGCGCTGGAGCGTTTGTCTCTCTTCGCCAAGGACGCGGGCTTGGACCTCTAAGCGGGCTAACTCACCCTCCAACTCTTGACGTCTCTGCCTGGCCTCTTGACGCCGCCGGACCAGGTCGGCAACAACGCCGTCGTGCCGCTCAACCTGGTTGTGCAGATCACGAATTTCCCGGCGTCGCTCTAACAAGTCCTCCTGGGCAAAGGTCTGGCTCCCGCCGCTGACCACGCCCTGGGCACTGAGAACCTCGCCGCTCGGCGTCACAAAGGTTTGCGGCTGGCGGTCGCGCTGCCAGCACTGCAGGCCGGTCTGGAGGTCAGGCACCAGGAAGGTATCGGCCAGCAGTGCTTCAACCACCTCACGGCACCGCGGCTCAACCGACAACAGGCTGAGCAGGGGAGTCACCTCTGCAGGCGTAGCCATAACCACAGACAAGCCCTGGCCGACGGTCAGGCCGTGGCCGTTATGCTGGGACGCATCCCGGGGCTGTGAGCCGCAACGTGGTTGGAGCGGAATAAAGCTGCCGTGGCCCGCCTCGGTCTGACGCAAGTACTCGACCGCCGCGAGCCCGTCGCCAACCTCAGCAACCACCATATACTCGAGTTTTTCCCGCAGCACCGCGGCTACCGCCCGCTCATAGCTATGCGGTACGTCAAGCATCTGGGCAACAACCCCGACCACCTGGGTCAGCGATTCATCCCCGGCCATAATTGACTGCACCCCGGGCGCATAGCGCTCATAGCCCTGCTCCATCTCTTCAAGCGTGGACAGCCGGGTGCGCAACTCAGCCTGTTTGGCCCAGGCTCTGGCCAACTCTTGTTCCAGTTCTTCCCCAACGCTCACCACGGCTTGCAGGCTGTCGGTTTTGTCGCGCTGCTCCCGCTGGCCGAGCTGCAAGCGTTCGTGCAGTTCGGCCGCCCGACTGTGGGTCGCGGCCAGACCCTGTTCAGCCTTCGCCAAGTTGGCCGAGACCTGCTTCGCCCCGGCCACTAAGACTCGCAAGCGCTCTGCCAGCTCTCCCCCCCGGCGGCGGGCGTAGGCCAGCCCGTTCTGCACCTGGGCGTGCTGGGTCAGCAGGTCAACGAGTGCGGTTTTCAACTCTTCGGTCTCTGCCTCAGAGTCCAGAAGGGCGTGCTGCAAGCGGGCGCTGTCCTGTTCGTGGCACTGGAGCACCGCTTCTTCCTCAAGCAACTGGGCTTGGCTCTGGCGGGCCTGCTCGGCCAAGCTTTCAATCTCCTTGTGTACCACGCCCCGATGTTCCTCTACGGCCGCCGACTCGGTTTGGGCCGCGGCGGCCCGGTCGGCGGCCCGCTGCTCCTGTTGCAGGAGAAACTGTTTGCGCTGCTCGCCCTGTTGGAGGGCGCTATGTATGGTATGCCCTCGCTCCTGGCTGACGCGCAGGTCGGCCTCTTGGCGTTCTAAGGCTGCCTGGGCTTGAATGCGCTCGACCTGGAGTTGCTGCATCTGGTGTTTGAGGCCGGTTTCCTCAGCAATGACCCCGGCCCGGCGCGTATCAAGACCGACCAATTCATCTAGCAGGGCCTGGTAGGCTTTACACAGCAGCGTCAGGTCTACGGTTTTCAGCTCTTCTTGCAGCGCTTGGTACTGGGCGGCCTTTTTGGCCTGACGCCGCAGCGTGCCTGACTGATGTTCCATTTCGGACAGCAGGTCGGCCACCCGGGCCAGATTATCCCGGGTGCGCTCAAGCTTTCGCTCCGCGGCCAAGCGGCGGTTGCGGTATAAACTGACGCCCGCAGCTTCTTCTATCAGCACCCGAATTTCATCCGTTTTGGCGCTAATCAGATGCTCAACCCGGCCCTGTTCGATAATCGCATATGCCTTGCTGCCCGCCCCAGTGCCAAGAAAAAACTCAACAATATCCCGCAACCGGCACGGGATATTGTTGAGAAAATACTCAGAATCACCCGACCGGAAATAGCGGCGGGAGACCATCATCTCGGCCCAGTCGTTCGCCGCCCGGCTCGTGATACCACCGTTTCCAAGCGCTTGGGGTGCCAGGACGCTTGGAGTATCGGTATTTTCGAGCAGGAGCTTGACCTCTGCCATGCCCAGCGGGGGGTTGCCCTGCGTTCCGGCAAAGACCACGTCCCCCATTTCAGAGCCACGCAGCTGACGTGAGCTCTGCTCGCCCAAGACCCAGCGCAAGGCGTCAACCACGTTGGATTTGCCACACCCGTTGGGGCCGATAATGGCCGTCACTCCAGCCGGAAAGGTGAACGTAGTCTTCTCTTTGAAGGATTTGAATCCAAGGAGTTCGATCTGTTTGATCCTCACTACCCCACCTCCCCGGCCCTCCCCAATCCCCCATCTAGTACAGCCCAAGGGAAAGGGTTCAAGGATTTGTTGAATGACAATATCTTGTATGGCGAAAAAATCCAGCCTGTCCCAGGCTTGCCTTTTTTTCGCCAGCAGATTAGGCTTCGGAGCGAAGTTTCACCGCGGAACTTCAATCTCCCAAGCTCAGAGGCAACATGCGTACAGCTACATCGTTTCTGCCCTGCCAGCCGCCCGTCAGGTGTATCGGGCTGCTCATCTGTCTCCTCCTGCTTCACGCCCCAAGCACGGCGGCTCAGCCCGATTGGGCCGCGGTTGAGCGGGAAGCCGTTGAACTGCTGCGCCGGTATATCCAGATTGACACCACCAACCCCCCGGGCAACGAGATAGCCGCAGCCCACTTCTGGAAAGACACACTAGCCAAAGAGGGGATTGAGGCCGAGGTATACGAGTCCCGGCCCGGCCGGGGGATTGTGTCCGCTCGGCTCACCGGCAGCGGTGAAAAAAGGCCGCTCATCCTGCTCCACCATATGGATGTCGTGCCGGCCCAGGCCGAGAACTGGGACCTTGAGCCATTCTCGGGCGTGGCCAAAGACGGCCATGTCCACGGCCGCGGCGCGATTGACTGCAAGGGCACCGCGGTCGTCCAGTTTCTGGCTATGGCCCTGCTCAAACGCCACGCCGTCAGCCTGAAACGCGACATTATTTTTCTGGGCACCGGCGACGAAGAAACCGGCGGCCAACACGGATCCGGCTGGTTTGTTGACACGCATTTTGACCGCATTCAGGACGCCGAGTTCTTGCTGACCGAGGGCGGCGGGATTCGTCAGGATGGAGAAACACGCTCATACACCGTCAGCGTGGCGGAAAAGGCACCCTGCTGGCTTCGGCTGACGGCCAAGGGCAGAGCCGGCCACGGCTCGGTCCCACATCCCGACAGCGCGGTCACTCGTCTGCTGCGCGCCCTGACCACCATTCAGACCTACACCGCTCCGGTCAAAATCGTGCCGGCCGTGCAAGCCTATTTCTCGGCCCTGGCCGAGCGGGAGCCTGACGAAACCGCGGCGCACTACCGTAACCTTGAGCGCGCCCTGGCTGACCCCACGTTTCGTCAGACCTTCATCGCCCAGCCCCGTCACAACGCCCTGATTCGGAACACCATTGCTCCGACAGTTCTGCGCGGCAGTCAAAAGACCAACTCAGTGCCGGCCGAGGCCAGCGCCGAACTCGATTGCCGTCTGTTGCCAGGTGAGAATTGCCACCATTTTGTCGCCACGCTGACCGAAGTCATCAATGATCCCCACATTGAGCTGACGGTCCTGCTCAACTTTCCACCGGCCTCGTCCGCGGCCGACACCCCGCTGTTTCGGGCGATCAGCGCCGTGGCCAAACGCCACCACCCCGAGGCGCTCGTTCTGCCCAGCATGCTGACCGGCTTTACCGACAGCCACTATTTTCGTAAAAAAGGCATTGTCAGCTACGGTTTCTCGGGCATTGCCCTGCAAGCCGGGGAAGACTACGGGGTCCACGGCCCTAACGAGCGGATTCCGCTGGCCAGCCTGAGCCAGGCCACCCGGATAGTGTTTGAGGTCTTGCAGGAGCTGGATAGATGGAGTTGAGCGGATGGGGCAGATACCCAAGCATCGACGCAGAGGTGTCTCATCCCATCACCCCACAGGACGCTCTCACGCGCATCTGCGACAATGGACAAAACCCGCTGATCGCCCGAGGGCGAGGACGCAGTTACGGCGACAGCTCGCTGGCCGCGCACGTCATCAACACCCGCTACCTGAATCACTTGCTGAGCTTTGACGAATCCAGCGCTGTCCTCAGCTGCGCGGCTGGCGTCAGCTTCGCCGATATCCTGTCTGTGTTCGTCCCAAAAGGCTGGTTCCCGCCCGTCACGCCCGGAACACAATTCGTCACCATCGGCGGGGCCATCGCCAGCGATGTACACGGCAAAAACCATCATCTGGAAGGCTCGTTCACCGACCATGTGCTTGCGCTGAAAATCGCCACGGTCTCCGACGGCATCGTGGAATGCTCACGCGAACGCCGCGGCGAACTGTTCCACGCCACCTGCGGCGGAATGGGGCTGACCGGCCTCATCCTCGAAGCCAGCTTCAGGCTGAAACCCATCCCCAGCGCCTATATCAACGAAACCACGCTCAAGGCGAAGCACCTCGAAGAAGCCCTGGAGCTTTTTGATGTCCACCACACTGCCCCCTACTCGGTTGCCTGGATTGATTGCTCGTCCAGCGGCAGGTCACTTGGGCGGTCTGTCGTGATGGTGGGCGAACATGCCGAGCGAGGAGGGCTGAGCACGGGCAAACACGGCCGGCTCACCGTTCCTCTGGACATGCCGAGCCGGGTGTTGAACCGCTATTCCATTCGGGCCTTCAACACCCTGTACTACATGAGAAAAAAACAGACGCACCGCCTCATTCACTACCGACCATTCTTTTATCCGCTGGATGGCATTCGGCACTGGAACAGATTGTACGGCAAGAACGGATTTCTCCAGTACCAGTTTGTGCTTCCGCGGGGAGCCAGCCTCACAGGGCTGACGGCTGTCTTACGGCGGATTGCTGCCGCCGGGCGCGTCTCTTTTTTAACGACCCTCAAAGCGCTTGGGGCAAGCAACGCCCACCTCCTCTCCTTCCCGTTGGAGGGATGTACCCTGGCCTTGGATTTTCGGCTGGATAGGGAAGTATTCGATTTGCTGAATGAGCTGGACCGCATCGTCCTTGATCATGGCGGGCGGGTATATCTGACAAAAGACGGACGCATGTCGGCACAGACCTTCAAACAGAGCTACCCCAGATGGCCGGCGTTCATGCAGGTCAGGCACGCCTACGGCGCGGATACGGTGTTTCACTCCCTGCAATCGCAGCGCTTAGGGCTGTAGCAGTGCAGCATATCCTGATCATTGGGGCGACCTCAGCCATCGCCGAAGCCACCGCCAGAATTTTTGCCCAGCGTGGCAGCCAGTTGTACCTGCTCGCCCGCAACCAAGCGCGCCTCTCGTCCCTGGCCCGGGACCTCAAACTTCGAGGAGCCGCTTCGGTCGAGTACGGCCGGCTCGACGTTCAGGACTTTGGATCGCACGAAGCGGCCATCAACGCCGCACTCACAGCCCTCGGAACCATTGATATCGCGTTGCTCGCCCACGGGACCCTGCCAGACCAGCACGCCTGCGAAACAGACTTCAACACAACCCTGGCAGCCCTCAACACCAACGCCATTGGCACGGCTTCGCTGTTGACCCACCTTGTCAACACACTGGAGAGACAACAAAGCGGAACTATTGCCGTCATTACCAGCGTAGCCGGGGAGCGCGGCCGTCGGTCCAACTACGTCTATGGCGCAGCCAAGGGCATGGTGTCGGTTCTCTTGCAGGGACTCGGAAACCGCCTCCACCGGTCTGGTGTCCGGGTGCTTGACATCAAGCCCGGTCTGGTCGATACGCCGATGACCGCCGGGTTCAAGAAAGGGTTGCTGTGGACCAGGCCTGAAACAGTCGCCGCGGGGATCGTCAAGAGCCTTGGCAGGAAAAAAAACCGGGTCTACCTGCCGTGGTTCTGGAAATACATCATGCTCACCGTCAGAGGCATCCCAGAGAGTCTTTTCAAACGGCTGGAACTATAATGGTAAAATCTCAGGGGGCGCGTCCACCCGTTACTGGGCCCGCTTGCTTCACGCTGTTCCTGGCCTCTCTTACCATTCTCGGCCCGGTCCTCGTTCTGCTGCATCAAGCCACCTACGGGCCGACATTAGGCCCGGATTCCGTCACATACATCGCCGTTGCTCGAAACCTGTTGGCAGGCAATGGCTTTGTTAAACCGTATGACGGAAGTTATTATACGCACTGGCCGCCCCTGTTTCCGAGCCTGCTCGCGCTGGCCGGCCTGTTCGTGTTTGACCCCGCGCGGTCCGCCGGCCCCGTGAATGCAGCCGCCTTCGGGCTGACCATCTTCGTTGCCGGCCGGCAGCTTCGCAAAAGCATAAAGTCCCGGGTCCTCCTCTACTGGAGCTGTCTTGCCCTTACGGCGTCACCCCCACTCTTACAGGACACAGCCGGGGTAATATCAGAGCCCGTTTTCATCCTGCTGACCATGCTTGCCCTGGTTGAGGGAGAGCAGTTCCTCAACACCGAGCAGCGTTCCTCTCTGGTCTGGTCAGCTCTCTTCACCGCTCTAGCCTGCCTCACCAGATATGTCGGCATCTCCATCGTCATCACCGTAGTGCTGGTGTTGCTCTTCAAGAGCACGAAGCCCTTCCGGGAAAAGGTCCGGCATAGTGCCGCCTATGCGTTCATTGCTGTGACGCCGCTTGGGGCATGGCTGTTGAGAAACATATCGGTCTCAGGAACATTCACCGGGCCGGAACGCAGCCTTCCCCCTTTAGCTTCCTTTGCGGAGTATGCACAGCAAACCCTTGATATCCTGGGCAGCTGGGCAGTCCCACTCTTCAATCCTGTCCCGGCCGGCGCGGCAATGGCGACGTCATGGGCCCTGCTGGCACTCGCCATAGCAGCAGGCTGTGGCCTTCTTCTGCACTCACGCCGGGATCGGGACAGCAATACGATCGTGCTTTGGGGTGCTTTTGCCTTGATATATCTTGCTATCTTCCTTGTGACTGCATCATCCTCTCGCGTATATATGGCCAGCCGGTATATTTCCCCAGTGTATATCCCGCTTCTATTCATCGTCACCTTTGTCCTGGACAGATTGGTAGGCAGGGGAACAGGAAAAAGCCCGCTGACTGCAGTCATGGTCAGTGCGCTTGCCCTCTGGCTTGCCGGCTCCGCTGTAGCCATTGGCCGCGGGATACAAGCGGCGAACGGTAGTGGTGCGGGCCATATAGCATGGCTGTCAGGAGCGAGGTTCGCTGATTCAGCAGTCTTGTCGTACATGAGAGAACATCCCGTCGCTGGGTGGGTCTACAGCAATGATCACTTTGCAGTGTATATCTATACCGACTACCGAGAAGGCTTGGCGAAGTATGCCGTGCTACACGAGACAGAGCGGCAATTGGTTCAAGCGCTACACGAGTGCGCCTCTGATCCTGCTGGGTTTCAGTGCTCTCCACGGCCTCTCAGCATATACAGTGGACTCTGGACTCCAGCGGCAGAAGAATTGGCTCAGCCACGGCACGATGAGGACGTGCATATTGTATGGTTTTACGATCATCTTCAACGTGACTACGACTCTCTCAATCTCCGGGCTTTGCCAGGCGTGGAGATAGTGGCGGAACTGGCCGATGGCATCATAGTTCGCATCACGCCAGGGACGTGGGATATGGCCACATATCTTGCCAACAAGGAGGCCCTCCTCACCGCAATCGTCACGAAGGCCGGCGAGCCCATCATCCGGGATCACTATACTGTGTATATCCTAGAGAACCGATTGATCTACGCAAAAGATTCGTGCAGTCAGGATGATATTGACGACGTATTTTTCCTGCACCTGATTCCGGTTGACGAGCATGACCTGCCCGCCAATCGCCAGCAGTCGGGGTTTGACAACCTTGACTTTCGTTTCACACATGTCGTTTCACACATGCAGGCCGGTCAACGATGCGTTGCGATACGCGAACTCCCAGAGTACGCCATCAGGTCTCTCAGGACCGGCCAGTGGGCACCTGGAGAAGGTCCCATCTGGGAAGGCCGTTTCTCTTTTGAAGGGTAGCCGCTCTACAACGCGGCCTTCCACCCCCGCCTCACCCGCCGGTCGGCCACACAGCCCACACGCAAATACCGGCCCAAACCAGGCCCGTCACCAGCAGGTGCCAGTCTGACAGCAAGGCATCCGCTGGGGATTCTCCGTTTCCCCTCGCCTCGACGGCAAACCAGTAGCGGAATAAGCCGTACAGCACACAGGGAATGGAAACGACCAGGGCGGGGCGAACTGTCATCACAAACAGACTATAGAACAGCAAGGTCCCAGTGGCCGCCATCTCGGCGTAGCGGTCTACCAGCTCAACCGAATAGTGTTCCAGGACCGGACGCCCTTCTCTGCCGCTCTGCACCATCTCCTGGCGACGCTTCATGGACGCGAGGTACAAGGCCAGGCACAGGGTCGTAACAAACATCCACGACGAGACCGGCACTGCCACCGCCACCGCACCCGCATAGACCCGCAGGACAAAGCCTGTTGCAACGCTGAAGATATCGATAACTGGTTGATATTTCAGGATAAATGTGTAGGAAAGGCTCAGCCCCAGATAGGTCAGGATCACCAGCATCAGGGCTGGTCGCTGAAAACAGCCCCAGCCCAGCACTCCACACAGCACCCCTAACAAGCCTCCTGCCTGTGGCTTTGAGACGTGTCCAGATGCCAAGGGACGCCTCGATTTTACCGGATGCTTCCGGTCATGTTTGACGTCATGGAAGTCGTTGATGATGTAGGCCACAGACGAGGCCAGACTGAACAGGAGCAGGGCCAGCAGCGCCTCACGAATCGATATCAGCTTGGTAAACTGTCCGGCAAAAACCAGCGGAGCCAGAACAAAGCTGTTCTTGACCCACTGCTTGGGGCGCATCAGCCTGAGCAGCTCAAACCCGGAAGTTGTCAGCACAGAGCACATGCGAGATACTGTAGTGGCCGTGCCTCGGACACGCAATGCGGCATGTCTTGGAGAACGGTCCAGGCCAGGGCTCAAGCCTTGATTCGCCACAAGCCCCGGTGCTACACATCGGAGTCACTCTACCCGAACCGAGGAGTAGCAGCTATGAAGACGCGCGCAGCGGTCGCCTGGGAAGCCGGAAAACCCCTCGAAATTGAGGATGTGGACATTCAAGGCCCCCAGAAGGGCGAGGTCATGGTGCAGATCAAAGCTACCGGCGTCTGTCACACAGACGCGTTCAGCCTGTCGGGAGACGACCCCGAAGGCGTTTTTCCGGCCATCCTCGGCCACGAGGGGGCCGGCGTCGTGGTTGAGGTTGGCCGGGAGGTCAACAGCGTCAAGCCGGGCGACCATGTCATCCCGCTGTACACCCCCGAAGACCCCAACTGCCCGTTCATCCAATCTGGCAAGACCAATCTGTGCCAGACGATTCGCGCCACCCAGGGCCGTGGTCTGATGCCCGACGAGACCAGCCGTTTTTCCGTCAACGGCAAGCCGGTCTACCACTACATGGGCACCAGCACCTTCAGCGAGTACACCGTCCTGCCAGAGATCGCCACCGCGGTCATCCAAAAAGACGCCCCGCTGGAAAAAGTGTGTCTGCTGGGCTGCGGGGTGACGACCGGCATCGGGGCGGTAAAAAACACGGCCAAAGCCGAGCCTGGCAGCACAATTGCTGTCTTTGGGCTGGGCGGGATCGGGCTGGCCGTTGTGGTCGGCTCGGTCATGGCCAAAGCCGCGCGGATTATCGCTATTGACACCAACCCGGCCAAATTCGAGCTGGCCAGAAAATTCGGGGCGACCGACTGCGTCAATCCCACGGATCACGACGCCCCGATTCAGGATGTGATTGTTGATATGACCGACGGCGGCGTAGACTACTCGTTTGAGTGCATCGGCAATGTCAATACCATGCGGGCTGCCCTGGAGTGCTGCCACAAGGGCTGGGGCGAATCGATCATTATTGGCGTGGCCGGTGCCGGCCAGGAAATCTCAACCCGTCCGTTCATGCTGGTCACCGGTCGGGTGTGGCGTGGAACTGCCTTTGGCGGGGTCAAAGGCCGCTCCGAGTTGCCCTGGTTTGTTGAGCAAGCCATGACGGGTGCCGTCCCACTCGAAGATTTTATCACCCACACCATGAGCTTGGGCGAGATCAACACGGCCTTTGATCTGATGCACGAGGGCAAGAGCATCCGGTCGGTTGTTCACTACTGAGCCGCCCGCCGTATAGCCCTCCGCGGCCGGCCGTGCTATACAGGTCGGCGACAAGACAGTGCTGAGGAGACGTTTTCATGTCAAGACTGTGTCCGGTCACTGGTAAACGCCCGCGCGCCGGGAATCATGTATCCCACGCCAACAACAGAACAAAACGGCGCTTTCTTCCAAACATGCAGACCCATAAGTTCTGGGTGGCGAACGAAAAACGCTGGGTGCGCCTGCGTTTGAGCGCGCGCGGGATTCGGACGATTGACAAGCTGGGCATTGAGCGGGTGTTGAGAGACATGCGCCGGCGCGGCATCAAAGTGTAGGCAAACGGAGGGACGAACGATGCGCGAAAAAATCAAACTGGAATCGTCAGCCGGCACCGGCCACTTCTACATTGCGACCAAAAACAAAAAGACCATGACGGATAAACTGGCACTCAAAAAATACGACCCGGTCGCCCACAAACACGTCATCTACAAGGAAACCCGCCTGAAATAGCCGCACGGCTAGTCAAGGACCTTGCCGGTCCGCTTGCTGACACGGACCTTCTTCCCCTCAACAAGCCTGAACCCGACCCGGGTCGGACGGCCGTCATCGGGGTCAAGCGGCATGACGTTGGAGACATGCAGAGGGGCCTCTTTCTCAACGATGCCGCCCTGCTGCTGTTGCTGGTTCGGCTTGACATGGCGTTTGACCATATTCAGGCCACGGACCGTGACCCGGTTTTGTTTCGGAAACACCTGGAGCACCTCGCCTGTCTTGCCTTTGTCTTTGCCGGCCATGACCTGAACAGTATCGTTTTTTCGGATGCGGCTTGCCATCGGTTTCGTACTCCCTCCCCTGTGGAAGCGGCCATCATACACAAAGATTCCGACAACGGAAGTTGCCCTGCCCGGTGGCCAAGCTAGGCGCAGCGGTCACACAGGCCCTTGAAGTGCATCTCGACCTGCTGAGCGCGCACCGAACGCGGGACCGCCGCGGTCGGCTGAATCTGCACATTGAGCTCGGGCAGGCACTCTACCTCGCCGCAGTCGGTACACATGAAGTGCGGATGCTCGGTCTGGTGCTCGGTCTGACCCGCCCGACGCAACTCAAAACGCCATACATGGTCGCCGACATCGGTCCGTACCAGCAGGCCGACATCGGTCAGGTCAACCAAGTTGCGATAGACCGTGGCCCGGTCAAACCCCAGCTCTTCCAGCGCGTCAAAAATTTCGGCGTGGCTGAGCGGGGTTGTCACCGATTGCAGATAGCTCAACACCGCAACCCGGGGCATAGTGCTGCGCAGCCCGGCAGCCCGAATACTGGCGCGTATGTCGCCCACCACAGGATGAGCGCGCTGGGATGACTTCATTGACCTGCTCATAGGACCTGTTCCTTGCCTGTCCTGTATCTATGGTATAAGGGGCTGTCCGTTTTTGCAATGAGAACCGGGGCGACGCTTGCACCCGGTCCCGCTCCTGGCAGGCTCGCCTCTCCAGGGTTCTTGGGGCATCTGCTGTTCCATTTTTCTTTACTCAGCGCCGAACTTCGGCTATCCAGGCCCAAGCAGATAGGGAAAAACCAGCGATGAATGCCCCAAGCGCAAATTCCTCCTTCCCTCCCCTGACCCTCCTCAGACTCGTCTGGCGGCGCTTGTTTGTCGTCCTGCTGGGGATGAGTGGCATCCTGGTCTGGCAGCGCTTTGATAGCCCGCCGCGGCCCAGCTCACCGGACCGTCTGCCGGTCCACCGGACCGTCCCGGACTTTCGTTTGCTGACCCACCACGGTCAGCCTTTTGGCCGCCAGACGCTGGCCGGCCATATTTGGGTGGCCAATTTTGTGTTTACCCGCTGCCCCGACGTGTGCCCTCTGCTATCGGCCCAGATGGCACAGCTGCAAACCAGGCTCGAAGAGACCGCCCGGCCCCTGGTTCGCCTGGTCTCCTTCAGCGTTGACCCGGAATGGGACACGCCGCCGCGGCTCAGCAGCTACGCCGACAGATATGGCGCAGACCCCAAGCGCTGGATTTTTCTGACCGGTGAGCTGCACAACATTCAGCCCCTGGTCAGAGACGGCTTTCAGCTGGCGATGAGAAACGCGCCGCCAGAAGACTCTCATACCGGCCACGCCCACAAGCGGCTTGAACAGATCGTCCACAGCGACCGTTTTGTACTCATTGACCCGGAGTTTCGCATCCGCGCCTACTATCGGGGCAATGAGACAGGTCTGGTTGAACAAGTGCGACACAACATCAAGCTCCTGCGCTACGAGTACCCGCCCGCTCCTTGACAACACCCCCTCCAGCCCTTGGGGCAGCCATGTCATACCCCACCCAACGCTCGCCTGAGGGCGCTTTGTGCCGCATGGGGTTTCACCCCTCTTGACACCACATATATTTGCTATAGAATTGCAATAGTATCTATGCAGCAAAAACAGCCCACAATATTCTGGGGGCAAAGTCTTGCCCTGCTGAGCCTGCTTGCCCTGTTATCGGTGTCTTCCGCCACCGCCGCCCACATCCATAGCGGGGCTGTCGGCAGTCTCGTTGGGCACGGCTGTGTACTGTGTATGGCCGGCGGGCAGAGCCCCGCCCTTGCGGCTCATCCCTCTACTGTCTCTGCCCATCTGCTTCCCGTTTCAAACCCGCGACCGGCGGCCGATGACCACGCCCCAGCCACCCATCGCCGCCCGGCCTCCCCACGCGCACCCCCTGTTGGGCCATACCTGCTGTCCTGACCACAAAGCCCGAACCGACCCACCGAGTGAGGCGACCCAGTCGGCTCGCCGGGTGTCAGTTTCCATGCCCGTCCCTGTTGGTGCCGGGAGAGTGGGAAATGATGCCGGCGGCGTGTCGCCCGGCGGCGTCCCCGCTCCACCAACAGGAAGAGAATAATGAGGAACCCAGACACAAAACTATTGCGTCGGCTCATGTGTGGTGCCGCGCTTCTGACCCTCGCCGCGCCGAGCGTCCGAGCCGATGACTCGTCCAAAATACAAGCCCTCAAAGAGCAGGTCCACAGCCTGCAGCAGACCGTTGAGCAGTTGCAGAGCGCAATTCTCACAATGCAGCAAAATGCCGCGGCCAGCGAGAAACGCAGCCAGCAACAGGGCGAAGCGGCCCGCAAACGACAGACGGATGCCGTTGCCGCCCAAACTGAATCCCCACTCGACAAAGCCATTCAAGAGCTCGGGGCCGAAGGCCGTCAACCCCTGCTCGCCTCCCGCCCCGAGGGTCTATGGTCACGCACCCTAGGCGGTGGCACCCGGATCCGCCTGATTGATGTGGCGGCCGATGTCCTCTTCTACGCCGGCGGCTCCAGCAAGAAAGGCGAGGCCCTGTCTACCCTCCAGAGCGGGGCGCATGAGCCGAATACGCGCGGCTTCACCCTCGGACAGGCCGAGTTGTCTCTGAGCGGGGCGATTGACCCCTATTTTCGGGGTGACACATATCTGATTACCGCCATTGACCCGCTTGAGGGTGAAACCATTGTCGAGCTTGAAGAAGCCTTTCTGACCAGCACTTCCCTGCCCTACAACCTCCAGCTTGAAGTTGGCCACTTTTTTACCGAGTTCGGCCAGATCAATCCCCAGCACCCCCACCAATGGGACTGGGTTGATCAGCCGATCATCAACTCGCGCCTGTTCGGCGGCGACGGCATGAGGCAGACCGGCTTTCGCGCCTCATGGCTCGCGCCCACCCCGTGGTTCTCAGAGCTGCACTTTGGCATGCAAAACGCCGGCGGGATCACCATGCCCAGCTTCCGGGGCGAACGCCACAGTCACGCCGGCGGAGGGCATGAGCATGAGGAGGAGGAGCATGCCGACGAGGAGGAGCACGCCGACGAGGAGGAGCACGCCGACGAGGAGGAGCACGCCGATGGAGAGCATGACGAAGATGAGCATGCCGACGAGAACGGCCACACCCTTGAGTGTATCCTGGTTGGCTGCCGGCCGGCCGGCCGGAATGTCGTTGATGGATTTGGCGACTTTGTGTACCTGGCCCGCTGGAGCAACTCTATCGATCTCACCGACGACATCACCGGGGCGTTCGGCGTCTCAGGGCTGTACGGCCCAAACGCGACCGGCGACGACGGCGATACCTGGCTCTACGGCCTGGACATGAAGTGGCGCTGGAACCCCAGCGGCAATTTCCGCGGCTGGCCCTTCCTGAGTTGGCAGACCGAGCTCATGCGGCGCGATTTTCACGCCGACCGCCACACCCCCGAACACGGCGACATCCTGTACGGCCGGACCCTGAAAGACTGGGGTCTGTACACCCAACTCCTGTACGGCTTTCGCTACGGCTGGGCGGCCGGCCTGCGCTATGAGTACGCCGGCGGCAGCGGTCCCAGCATCGGCGGCCGGCAGAACGACCCCTTTCGGGACGACCGCCACCGCCTCTCCCCGCTGCTGACGTGGCGGCCCTCAGAGTTCTCGCGCATCCGCCTCCAGTACAACTTTGATGATGCCTCGCATCTCAACTCCACGGCTCACAGCGTCTGGCTCGGCTTTGAATGGCTGTACGGGACGCATCCGGCCCATACCTTCTAGGAGGATTCCGATGTTCAACATCCGCATTGTCATCTTCAGTCTTATCTTCAGTCTTGGGGCGGTCGTCCCAGCCCACGCCCAGCCCCTCCAGGTATGCGCGACCGTGCCCGAGCTGGGCAACCTGGCGCGCGAGATCGGCGGCGAGCAGGTTGCTGTCACCGTGTTTGCCAAAGGCACGGAAGACCCCCACTTTGTTGTCCCCAAGCCGAGCTTCGTCACAGCCCTGAGCCGCTGCGATGCCTATGTCCAGATCGGCTTGGAGTTGGAGGCCGGCTGGGCTCCGCCGCTGCTGCTCAGTTCGCGGAACGCCCGGGTGCAGACCGGCAGACCGGGGCATATCGACGCCTCGGTCGTCATCGCTCCGCTTGAGATTCCAGCCACGCCGGTCAACCGGTCTCAGGGCGATGTCCATCCCAGCGGCAACCCCCACTATCTGATGAACCCGATGAACGGCCTGCATGTCGCCGGCTTGCTCCGCGACCGGCTGTCGGCGTTGCGCCCGAGCGCCGGCCAGGACTTTGCCCGGCGTTACCAGGATTTCCGCCGCCGGCTTGGCCTCGCCCTGGTCGGCGAAGCGCTGTTCAACAAGTACGACTTTGAAAAGCTGGCCCTGCTGGCCGAACGCGGCCGGCTGGCCGAGTTCCTCAGCAGCCAGGGCGAAGAAGCCTTGCTGACCGGCTGGCTGGGCATGATGCAGCCGTATTCCGGGGCAAACGTCGTTGGCGACCACAACGCCTGGCCCTATTTTGCGTCGCTGTTCGGCCTGAATATCGTCGCCTACCTCGAGCCCCTGCCCGGTATACCACCCACGACCGGCCACATGCAGACCGTCATTGAGCTGATCCAGGCGAACCAGGTCAAAGCCATTCTGTCCGTGGCTTACTACAACCCCCGCTATGCCGAATTCGTGGCCGGGAATACCGCCGCGACCGTCGTCAACATGGCCGACCAGGTCGCTTCCCGGCCCGGCACAGACACCTATCTGGCCATGCTTGAGTATAACGTCAAACACCTGTCCGCGGTCCTGGGAGGGACGACATGATCCATGTCGCCTCCTGCCTGCGGCTCGATCAGCTCGGGGCCGGGCTGTCCCTGGCCTGCGCCGCCCATTGCCTGCTCAGTCCGCTTCTGGTACCAGCCCTGGCAGTGTCCGGTCTGGGCTTCCTGGCCGACGAAATGACAGAAGTTGCGCTGCTCAGCTGTGCCGTCATCCTGGCCCTGAGCAATCTATGCTGGGCATTCCGGCTGCATAAAAGCGGCCGGCCCCTGTTGCTCCTGGCCGCGGCGCTGGTGGCAATTGCCGCCGGCCGGTTGTACGCCCAAGACGGTGCCCTGGTGGTCGCCGGCGCGGTCATCCTGGCCACCGGCCACCTCCTGAACCGACGCCTGTGCCAGACCTGCCGGCATTGCCAGCAGCCCGAACACTCGGCCCCGGCTTAGCCATGTCCGGCTCAGATATTGTCTTGCAAGCCCGGTCCCTGTCTCTCGGCTATGGGCGCAGGGCCGTTCTCAACGACGTGAATCTGAGCGTCCGCGCCGGCGAGTTCTGGTGCTTCCTGGGCCAAAACGGGGCCGGCAAAACCACCCTGTTGGCCGGCCTGCTGGGGCTGCTCCAGCCTCAGGCCGGCCTGCTGGCGTTTCATCCCCAGTTGGGCCGGGAGCGCACCGGCTTTGTCCCTCAGGGCTGCGATATCAACCCCAGCCTGCCCATGACCGTCGGCGAGTTTGCCCGGCTGGGACTGGTTGGCATCCGCTTGACCCGGGCCGAGCAGCGCCAGCGCCTAGCCTGGGCCTTGGACAAAATGGGTCTGGCCGGCCTGGCCGCCACCGACTACTGGTCGCTGTCCGGCGGCCAGCGCCAGCGCGCCCTGGTGGCCCGGGCGCTGGTCCGTCGTCCGGCCCTCCTGCTTCTGGACGAGCCGACTAATCATCTTGACCTGGCGATGGAAGATGCGTTCCTGCACACCCTGGCCGCCCTGCACGCCGAGGAGAGGAACACCGTCCTGTTTGTCACCCATAAGCTGACGATTGCGGCGCGCTACGCCACTCATATCGGGCTTGTTGCCGGCGGGACGCTGACGACCGGCCGGCGCGCCCAGATGCTGAGTGCCGACACGCTCAGACAACTCTACGGTCGGGCGGCAGACGCGGCGGCCGAGGTCCAAGCCGGGGCCGAGATCACGGCGTGATCGGCAACTTTGTTGACTCATGGCCGCTGTTTCAGCATGCCTATGTGTCCGGCTGGCTGATCGGCCTGCTGCTGGCCCTGATTGGTGTCCTGGTTGTGGCCCGGGACCAGATTTTCATTGGCGCGGCGGTCTCCGAGGCGTCCATGCTGGGCATCGCCGTCGGCATCTGGCTGGGCGGTCTCCTCAGCCACGATGCCCACAGTTGGTGGCACTCCGACCTCTTCCATTCGACAATGGGTGGCCTGTTTGCGGTGCTGGCCGCCCTGCTGACGGCCGGTGGCAGCCGCGGCCACGAAACCTACGAAGCCCTCACCGGCTGGGTCTTTCTGGTGTCGGTCAGCCTGTCCATCCTGCTGATGGCCCACAGCCCAATCGGCATGGAAGAGATCACCCGCCTGTCCTCCAGCACTATCATCGGTGCCAGACCGGCCGATGTGTGGCTCTTTGCCGGCCTGTTGCTGGCCACCGCCACCACGCTGTGGGGCTATTCGCGTCAAGCCCTGCTGCTGGTCATTGACCCCACAATGGCGCGCGCGGTCGGCCTGCGGGTCGAGCTGGGGAGGAGCCTGATTGCGGTCTGGCTGGGGCTGGCGGTCGGGTTTTCCATCCATGTCTCCGGTGTGGTGTTCAGCTTTGCCAGCCTGGTGCTGCCGGCCCTGGCGGCCAAAACCATGTGTCGGGAAAGTCGACAGATGTTTGTCGTCGCCCCAGCCGTCTCGCTGGCAACCGGCGTGCCGGCCTTTGTCCTGGCCAACCACTATGACTATCCGCCCGGGCAGATGGCCGCGGCGTGTCTGTCGCTGCTGGTGCTGGCTAGCTGGCTGGTCCGCTGGTGGAGAACGAGAAGAGGGGCGGGTGGATAAAGCAGGGCTGCTCAAAACAGCCCGAGGCCGCATGTTTGCAACTGTGTCGCAATAGTGTACCCTCGTTGCCCTGATGATTGCTCTCTGGGTTGCCGGCGCGACATGCGCCCTGACCCTGGCCGGCGGGCTGCTGGCCCTGCGTTTCCGCTCTTATCAGGGGGCGCTGTTCGCCTTCTGCGCCGGGGCGCTGATGGCCGGGGGGCTGATGGAGATCCTGCCCGATGCCGAGGTTCTCCTGGAGTCGGTCGACAGCCGCCTCCACCACCATCACCTGCACCTCGCCTGTGTGCTCGGCTTCCTGTGCTTCTACATCCTTGAGTCCGCCACCCACCACCGGGAACCCCCGGAAGAGCGCAAAGCCCACCACGCCCACGCCCCCCACGCCGGGCTGCTGGGAACGGCGGGGATTATGGTCCACAGCCTGCTTGACGGCTTTGCCATTGGTAAAGGGTTTCACATCCATGACCAACTCGGCTGGGCGATTGCGCTGGGCGTGGCCCTGCATAAACTGGCCGACGGGGTCAGCGTGGCCGGTCTGATGCTCGGCACCCGGCATTCGACCCGAGCCACTGCCGGCATGCTGGGTCTGACCGCCCTGGCCCCGCTGCTGGGCGTGTGGCTGCACGCCTATGTGACGCTGGCCACCCCGCACTTGGCCTTACTGCTGGGATGGTTTGCTGGGGTGTTTGTGTATCTGGGTGCCAGCAGCCTGCTGCCGGCCGCCCATGATGCCAGCCCCTCCCGGCTGCTGCCGGCCGCCACCCTGGCCGGCGTGGCGTTCATCTATGGCGCGCGGCTCCTGGACCCTCACTGAGCCTCACCCAGCACTACCGCGCCGGCCCGGCTGAGGGCCTGAATCTCGGCCTCCGTATAGCCCAGCTCGCGCATAATCTCGGCCGTGTGCTCGCCAAATAAGGGCGAGCGGCGGCTGAGGCGGGCCGGCGTCTCGGACAATTTCACCGCCGGGCCGAGCATCCGGACCGTGCCCCCGACCGGATGCTCCATCTCCTGAACCATGCCGCGAGCCTGCACATGCGGATCGGCAAAGACTTCGGCATAGTCGAGGATGGGGCCACACGGCACGCCGGCTTCTTCAAGCACCGCCAGCCAGTGAGCGCGGGGCTGGATGCCGGTCACGGCTTCAATATCCTGGGTCAAGCTATGGCGGTTGACGACCCGTTGGCGTTCGTTTTTGTACTCGGGCCGCTCAAGCAGCTCAGGGCGGCCAATGGCCCGGGCAAAACGCTGCCAGATACGGGTGTTAGCCGCCCCGAGCGTGATGTAGCCGTCGGCGCATCTGATGGCCTGATACGGGGCCGACATGCGGTGGGCCGAACCCAGTGGTTCGGGGATCTCTCCCCGCGAAAAATACTGGGTCGATTCCCAGATGGAGAGGGCGATGCCGGCTTCGAGCAGCGAGGTGTCGATATGCTGTCCCTGACCCGTGTTGCGGCGATGGATATAGGCGGCCAGAATCGCCTGGGTGGCGAACAGGGCCGCGGCCAGATCGGTGATCGGCACGCCACATTTGACGGGCGGGCGGCCCTCTTCTCCGGTCACCGACATAATTCCCGCCATGCCCTGAGCGATGAGGTCAAAGCCGCCCTTGGTGGCATACGGTCCGGTGGCCCCAAAGCCCGAGACCGAGGCATAAATCAGGCCCGGGTTGAGCTGGCAGAGCTCGCTATAGCCCAGGCCGAAGGCGTCCATGACGCCCGGACGATAGTTCTCAACCCAGATATCGGTCCAGGCCGCCAGCTTGCGGGCCAGCTCTTGGGCCTGGGGGTGTTTGAGGTTGAGGACCATGCCACGTTTGTTGCGGTTGACGGCCCAGAATGCGGTGCTCTCGCGGCCCTGGCGTCCGCCCATGCCGCGCGTTGAATCGCCACTCGGCGGCTCGACTTTGACCACATCGGCCCCAAGGTCGCCCAGCAGCTGGCTACAGAACGGCCCGGCCATGACCTGGGTCAAATCAAGCACCTTGACCCCCTGGAGTGCCTGTTTCACCGTACCACCTCGCCCCCTGCTAGCCGCCGCCCCGCCGTCGCTCCGCGTAGATTTTATAGCCGTACACCACCACGCCTTTATCAATGCGGATGGTGAATCCGCAGCTCGGCTGAATACACACCCAGACTTTGTATTCGAGCGATGAGCCGTGCGGCCCAAAGTCGGACAGCGGCACGAGGACTCCGTGAGCGCATTGTCGACATTGAGGGAATTCCATCTCCAGCGCATCCTTGAAGCACGGGCGAGCCGGCACCTGAGGTCAGTGTACCAGGCAAAAGACGCCCAGGACAAGAGGAGGGGCTTGCAGCAGGCCGCTCTTTTGCGCTAGGCTAGAGAATACACGCTGCTGCAAAGAGGAACACGCTATGGACGAACTTGTGCTAGCCGCCAACCGGGCTTTCTATCACGCCTTCGAGACGCTGGAGATGCGCGAGATGGAAAAGAGGTGGCTGCAAGAGAGCGACATCACATGCGTCCCATCCGGGCTGGCCGCTGTTGTGCGGCTGGGGGCCGGTGATGGCCAGTTGGGAGCGGATCTTTGCCAATACGGAGTCGATGGCGGTTTACCCTGAGCGATGTCCGGGTTGAGGCGGTGGGCGACCTGGCCTGGGTCGTGTTGGTCAAACATCTCGTCTCAGGCGGACCGGGCGGCGGCTCCCGCTCTCAGGTTCTGAGCACAAATGTCTTTGAAAAGCGGGCTGGTGCATGGCTGATGGTCCATCACCACGGCTCGCCGATCTTTGCTCCGCCAGTGTCGCCCCAAGAGCAGTTGCCCAAGAGCAGTTGCCCTGAGGTATTTCTCAACGGAGGCTCTTCTCATGTTTGTACAGGCAACCCAGCTGCGCGTGGGAACGCTGATTGTGTACCACGACGCTCCCCATCGGGTGATGGAGTTGATCCACATCACCCCGGGCAATAAACGCGGCTTCGTCCAGACCAAGCTGCGCAACCTGCGCACCGGTCTCCAGACCGAAAACAAGTTTCGCTCGGACGAGAAAATTGAGCGGGTGGTGCTTGACCAACAGGAGATGCACTACCTGTACGAATCGGGTGGAAGCTACCACTTCATGAACGCCCAGAGCTATGAACAAATAGAGCTGTCACAGGACAGCCTCGGCGAGGCTGTCCACTATTTGACGCCCAATCTGATGATCAAGGTCGAGCTGCATGGCGGCCAGCCGGTCGGCATTTCCCTGCCCAAGACCGTAGACCTCAGGGTTGGGGATACGCCCCCCTCGCTCAAGGGCGCAACTGTCAATAATGAGCTCAAACCGGCCACGACCGAGACGGGGCTGGTTGTCCGCGTACCCGGTTTTATTGAAATTGGAGAGACCGTCAGGGTTGATACTGAGACAGGGAACTATCTCTCGCGGGCGAAATAGAGGGTCCGACCGCCTACTAGGACGGATGGGCGGTTGTTGTGTTCGGGTGGGTCTGCTTGTCGTTTTCAGCCACGACAACGGTGAACAGCGACAGCGGAGAGGTCTTGAAGCGCTTTTCGATCCGAATCGGCACGCCGTCAAACGCCTGGGTCAAACGCAGCGAAGCGCTCCAGCCCAGCCGGCGGGTGAGCGGGTCAAGCGCGCCGACAATCGGCCCGAGCACGGGCTTCGTAGTCCGAAAATGGTTGATGATGACAACCTTGCCCTCGGGTTTGCACACCCGGTGGATCTCGTTCATCATACGGACCGGGTCGGGCACGACGCTGATGACGTGAAATGAGGTCACATAGTCAAACGCATTATCTGGAAAATCGAGGTTCAGGGCGTCCATTTGGCGCAGCTTGATATGATGCCAGCCCTTGCTGAGCGCTTTTTCCCGCGCCCGCTCCAGCATGTCGGGGGCCAAATCAATTCCCGTCACCTCACAGTGGGCCGGATAGGCCGGCAGCGACAGCCCGGTTCCGACCCCGACCTCAAGCACCTTTGCCCCCGGCCGGATGTTCAGGGCCTGAACGGCGTTCGTGATCCGTTCGGTAAACAGCGGGGTGAAGATCCGATCGTAGAAGTGGGAGAAACGAGAGTAGATTTTGCTCTCATGAGGATTTTTCAGCACCCCTTCTTTCTGCCCGGAACTCACGGCATCCTCCCTGCCCTAGTGGCTCTGCGTGTCCTCTCCGATAAGCTGCGGGGTATACCACAGCGCGTATCGGTGGTCAACGGACATGGGCCATGCCACGAGCGGGCGCGGGCTTTAGCGCCGTCTTCCCTCCCCGCTCCACAGCAGCACGATCGGACTGGCAACATAGATCGAAGAGTAGGTGCCGACGGTGAAGCCGACCAGCAGCACAAAGGCAAAGCCGTTAATGACCGACCCGCCCAGAAAATACAGCGCCAGCAGCACCATCAGGGTCGTTCCAGAGGTAATCAGCGTCCGGCTGAGCATCTCGTTGATGCTGCGCTGAATGACCGTCGCCAGGGTCTCACGGCGCATTTTGCGCAGATTTTCTCGAATCCGGTCGCACACGACCACGGTATCGTTGACCGAATAGCCGATGACGGTCAGAAAGGCGGCCACAATCGGCAGGTCAAACTCCACGTCCATCAGCAGCAGCGCGGTGGCCGTAATGAGCACGTCATGAAACAGCGCAACCGCCGCGCCAACGCCAAAGCTGAGCTGAAACCGGAAGGCAATGTAGGCACCCATGACGACGGCCGCAAACAGCACGCTCAGAATGCCCCGCGTCCGTAGATTCCGCCCGACCTTGGGCCCGACCGTTTCCACCCGTTGGATGGGCAGCAAGCGCGAGCCAAAGCGCTCTTTCAGGGCCTCTTGGACCCGGACGGAGGGGCTTGTCCCGTCTATGTCGGGGGTCGTGTCCGGCTCCGGCCCAGCCATGCGAATCAGAAACTCATCCCCGGACAGGCCGAACTCCTGCACCGACAGGTCCTGCACAGCGGTTTCGGATAAGGCCCCACGCACTTCGGCGAGGGTCGGCGGGTCGCTGAACTTCACATGCACCATTGTTCCGCCGGCAAAATCGACCCCATAGCTCAGCCCGCCCCGGACAAAGAAGGTGACGAGACCGACCAGGACCATCAGGGCGGAGAGGGCCGCGGCGATTTTGGAATAGCGCAGAAAGTCGATATCGGTTCCGGGCCGGATCAGTTCCATTTAGACACTCAGCTCCACGAGGCGACGCCTCGATAAGAAATAGTCGTACACGAGCCGGGTCACGATCACCGCGGTAAAAACGGTGCTCACAATCCCGATGCACAGCGTGACGGCAAAGCCTCGGATCGGTCCCGAGCCAAACTGAAACAGAATCAAGCCTGACAGAAAGGTCGTGATGTTTGAGTCCAGGATGGCGGGGCGGGCGTTTTCATACCCGGACTCGACCGCGGCCCGGGCGCTTTTGCCGCGCCGTACCTCTTCCCGCATCCGTTCGTTAATCAACACATTGGCGTCAACCGCCATGCCGACCGTCAGAATAATCCCGGCAATGCCGGGCAGGGTCAGGGTGGCCTCAAACATGGCCAGGGCGGCCAGCAGATACAGGATATTGAGCAGCACCGCCAAGTCGGTCAGCACCCCGGCCAGCCTGTAGTAGACGACCATGAACACCACCACTATGAGGCCGCCGATTAGAAAGGAGCGCACGCCCTGACGGATCGAGTCCCGACCGAGCGACGGGCCAACGGTGCGCTCCTCAGCAATCGTGACCGGAGCCGGCAGCGCCCCGGCCCGCAGGACAATGGCCAGGTCGCGGGCCTCTTTGATATCAAAGCTGCCGGTAATTGACGCCCGGCCACCGCCGATACGTTCCTGGATGCGGGGTGCTGAGTACACTGTATTGTCCAGAATAATGGCCAGTTGGCGGCCCACATTGGCCCCGGTGATGTCTTCAAATACCCGGGCCCCGGCGCTGCTCAGAATCAGCTCGACATACGGCCCCTCAATATCAACGCCAGGACGCACACGGGCGTCGGCCACGGCCTCGCCGGTCATCAGGGTCCGCTCTTCAAGGGTGTATTCTGAGGTGACGATCTCGCTCGACAGTGGATCGCGGTCCTGGCCGTTCAGGGTAACTGTGCCGGCCCCTTCGGTACCGGCCGCGGCCACCAGCTTGAACTCCAGCACAGCGGTCTGGCCTATGAGCCGTTTGGCCCGCTCAACGTCTTGAATGCCGGGCAGTTGCACAACCACCTGCTCCTCGCCGCTGAACTGGTCGGTCTGGCGTTGGACAATCGGCTCGCTGACCCCGAACTGGTCAATCCGGTTGCGCAGCGTCTCCAGGGTTTGGTCAATGGCATAGTCGTGCAAGACGCGGACTTGGCGGCGGTCGTAGACCAGCGTAATCTCGCCGTCTGCGGCCCGTGGCGCACCGTCCCGCACCAAGTCGGGAAACTGTTCGGATAGCAGGGTTTCGGTTTGATGTTTCGTGTCTTGGTCGGGTGCCCGCAGGCGCAGGGCCTGGTCTTCACGGCGAATGCTTGTCCCACCGAGCCCCTCGTCGTCCAAGGTGCGCTGAATCTCGGCAATCGTGCGGTCCAGATTATTCCTGAGCGCCTCGTCCAGGTCGATCTCAAGCAGGAGATGGGCACCGCCCCGGAGATCAAGCCCCAGCCGGATCTGCTTAGAGGGCAGTACGGCCTGCCACCAGTCGGGCACTGCCATCAGCGAGGGCATCAGACAGACGAGCGCCCACACGGTCAGGCCGGCAACCAGTGCGATCCGATAGCCGATGCTCCTGGCCATTATTTATCCTTCCCGTCCCGCCCCTCTTTGGTGTCTTTTCTGCCCTTGCCGCTCAGCAGGGTATCAATCCGCGAACGGTCGATCCGCACGCGGACATTTGAGGCAATTTCGAGCCTGACGTCGGCCTCTCCAATCTCGACGATTTTGCCGTACAACCCCCCGGCCGTCACAACCTCATCGTTGCGTTTCAGATTCCCCAGCATGGCTTTATGGGCTTTGGCCTTTTGCTGTTGGGGACGGATCAACAGAAAATAAAACACCGCAAAGATCAGCATCAGCGGCAGAAATGAGACCAACGGACCGGGTCCGGCCGCGGCTCCCTCTTGGGCATAGGCTAGACTTCCCATCGCGCTTCCCCTTTTGTGGACGCTGCTTGGTCGGCGGCCAAGGCCGGTTCTGGGCCGGCCAGAAATGGCCGGGCAAACTCGGCAAAGCGGCCGGCGGCCAAGGCTTCTCTCATGGTACGCATCAGCGACTGATAGAAATACAGATTGTGCATGGTATTGAGCCGCGCCGACAGCAGTTCACCGGCAACGGCGAGGTGGCGCAAGTATGCCCGTGAGAAATGCTGGCAGGTATAACAGCCACATCCCTCCTCAACCGGCCGCGGGTCGGAGGCGAACTCGGCCCGCCGGATATTCAGCCTCCCGGCGCGGGTAAACAGACTGCCGTTGCGCGCGTTGCGGGTGGGCATCACGCAGTCAAACATATCGTAGCCGAGCGCCACATAGCGCACTAATTGGGCCGGCGTGCCCACCCCCATGATGTAGCGTGGACGGGTGGCCGGCAAGAACTCCACGGTATGGGCGGCAATGGCGTGGGAGACTGCGGGGTCTTCGCCAACGCTGAGGCCGCCGACCGCATAGCCGCAAAAACCCAGCTCAACCAGGGCCCGAGCGCTCTGTTCGCGCAGCTCGGGAAACACACTGCCCTGGACAATTGCAAACACGGCTTGATCGTCCCGGATGCTGGCCGCCCGGGCCCGCTCGGCCCAGCGCAGGGTCAGGCCACAGGAGCGTTCGGCTTCCTCAGCACTGACCTGGGCCGGCGGGCATTCGTCCAGGACCATAGCGATATCAACCCCCAGGCGTTCCTGGCCGCGGATGACCGATTCCGGGGTCAGCACATGCGAAGAGCCGTCCAGATGAGAGCGAAACTCTACCCCCCGCTCGCTCAGCCGGCACAGGCTTTTCAGACTGAAAACCTGAAATCCCCCGCTGTCGGTCAGGATCGGGCCGTCCCAGGCCATGAAGCGGTGCAGGCCGCCGGCCTGCTCAATACGCTCAAGCCCTGGCCGCAGATACAGGTGATAGGCGTTGGCCAGGATGATGTCAGCCCCGATTTCGCGCAATTCGCGCGGGGTCATGGCCTTGACCGTCGCCTGGGTCGCAACCGGCATGAAGGCCGGGGTTTGCACCCGACCGTGAGCCGTCATCAGAGAGCCGAGGCGCGCCCGGGTGGGGGAATCGGTGCGGGTCACACTGAAACGAAACATGTCGCGAAAGATGAACGCTCCTAACATTTTTACTCAGGAAGACGAGACGATTCATCTTTACCAGTCTTGCCGGGCCGTTGTATGCGTTTTTGGGCGGGCGTGCAACTCATCCCCTGGGGCGGTCGGTCTCCCGCTGGTCTGAAGCACAGACACCCGGAGGGGACGGAGGGGACGCCCCCTGTCCCCTCCCCTACATAATACACATAGCGTCGCCATAGCTGTAAAAACGGTAGCCTTGGGCAACTGCCTCGGCGTAGGCGCGCCGGGTCAGGGCCGTGCCGGCAAAGGCGGATACCAGCATCAGCAGGGTTGAGCGCGGCAGATGAAAATTGGTGACCAGGCCGTCAATCACCCGGAAGCGGAAGCCCGGATAGATGAACAGGTCGGTCTGCCGGCGACCGGCCTGGACGCGACCGGCCGGGTCGCAGGCCGCTTCAAGGGCGCGGGTGGTGGTGGTGCCGACTGCGATCACTGGTCTGCCCTGTGCTCTGGCCCGATTGATGGCGCGCGCGGTCGTGTCGCTGACCGAGTATTCCTCCTGTTCCATGCTATGCCTGTCCACCTGCTCAAGCCGAACCGGCTGAAAAGTACCAACGCCGATGTGCAGGGTGAGGAAGGCGGTTTCGATACCGTGTTGGACGAGGCGGTCAAGCAACGCCGGGGTGAAATGCAGACCCGCGGTCGGGGCAGCCAGCGACCCGAGGGCGCGCGCGTATACCGTCTGGTACTGCTCGCAGTCCGCGGCGCGGCCGCTTGAGGGGCGTTTGATGTAGGGGGGCAAGGGTAACTGCCCATAGCGAGCGAGCAGCCGGCGAAAATCGCCCCGGGGAAAGAACTCCAGCCGGCCCCGGCCGGTGCGTGGCGGGGTCTTCCACTCGGCCTCAAGCTCGGCGGCAAAGACGACCCGTGCCCCGGCCCGGACGCGCTGCCCGCCCCGGCACAGCACGTCCCACACCTCGGCCCGGCCCGGTTCGCGCCGGACGAGCAGGACTTCGAGCCGCCCGCCGGTGTCTTTGCGGCCCGGCAGGCGGGCTGGCAGCACCCGGGTGTCGTTCAGCACAAGCAGGCTGTGGGGTGGCAGGAGCGACGGCAGCTCGGCAAAACGGTGGTGAGAGAATGTCCCCGGGCCGCGGTTGAGGAGGAGGAGCTGGGAGCTGCTGCGCTCCCGGACGGGTTCCTGGGCAATCAGCTCGGCTGGCAGCTCGTAGTCAAAATCGGACAGCCGCATGGCCCGGGGAGCGGCCGGACCGCGCTAGGCGGTCCGCTCTTGGCTATCGTCAGCCTGTCCCTGGCCACCGCCACCGGTCCGGCCCAGGAAGGGCTGGAGGAGGTCAATCGGAACCGGGAACAGGGTGGTCGAATTATTCTCGGTGGCAACCTCGGACAAGGTCTGGAGATAGCGGAGCTGGAGGGCAACCGGATGCTGCTCAATAATTGCCGACGCCTCGGCCAGCCGTTGGGCGGCCTGAAACTCACCCTCGGCGTTAATCACCTTGGCCCGGCGTTCGCGCTCGGCCTCGGCCTGACGGGCCAGGGCACGCTGCATCTCCTGGGGCAGGTCGATATGTTTGACCTCGACCAGCGAGACCTTGATCCCCCACGGGTCGCTCTGGTTATCAACGATTTCCTGGATGCCGGTATTGACCTTGTCCCGCTCCGAGAGCAGTTCGTCCAGCTCGGCCCGCCCACACACGCTGCGCAAGGTGGTCTGGGCCAACTGGGAGGTGGCGAACAGATAGTTTTCGATCTCGACCAGGGCTTTGCTGGGATCGAGCACCCGGAAATACAGCACTGCGTTGACCTTGACCGAAACGTTGTCGCGGGTAATGACGTCCTGGGCCGGGACATCGAGGGTCAGCGTCCGCATATCAACCCGGACCATGCGCTCAATAAAGGGAATCACATAGATGATGCCCGGTCCCCGGTAGGGCACTAGGCGGCCTAAGCGAAATATCACCCCCCGCTCATACTCGGATAGAATTTTGATCCCGCTCAGCAGAATGACGAGCGCGATAAGAAGAAATGTTGCCATCGATCCAAAACCAAACATAGCCTCGTCTCCTTTATCCCCAGTCGGTCCTGCGCACCTTCAGGACCATATGGGCGATGTCAACAACGCGGACCGACTGGCCGGCCTCAATCTCGTCCCCGTCGCTCTCCGCATTCCAGTACTCGCCGTGCAGCCACACCTTGCCTCGTGGCGCGAGGCGCGCCCGCACTTCGCCAAGCTCGCCGATCAGCCCTTCCGTTCCGGTGACGGGCCGCCGACGGTAGGCTTTCATCGACAGGCTGCCGGCGATCAACATGAACAGCCCAACGCCAAGGGCCGCGCCAAAAATCACCCCCCGGTCCAGGGCCAGAGCGGCGTCGGGCGAATCAAACAGAAACAACGAGCCCATCACAAAAGCGACAATCCCGCCCACCCCCAGAATGCCAAAGCTGGGCAAAAACAACTCGGCCGCCAGCAGGGCCAGGCCGAGGAAGATCAGCACCAGGCCGGTGTAGTTAATCGGCAAGACCTGAAACGCGGTCAGAGCCAGAATCAGACACAGCGCCCCGACCAAGCCGGGAAACAGCAGGCCGGGGTTGGAAAACTCCAGGTACAGGCCGAGGATGCCAGCCATCATCAGCAGATAGGCGATCTGGGGATGGGCCAGGATATTGAGGACCTTGTGTTTGAGGCGCATTTCCTGGCGGACGATATAAAACGAGCTGCCGGCTCCTTGGGCGGCGGAAAAATTCAGCGTTTGCTTAGTGCTCCCGACCTCAACCGTCCGACCTGAAGCCTGGCGCAACAGGTCCTGCACATCGCTGGCCACCAGGTCAATGACCTGTTTTTCCAGCGCTTCGGTCTCGGTAATCGCCACGCTCTCGCGCACCGCCTGCTCGGCCCACTCGATATTCCGCCCCCGCCGGCGGGCGATGGACTCGCTGAATGAGGCGGTGAAGTTTTCGACCTTCTCCCGCATATCACCCTCGATATTCTGCCCGCCCCCAGCAACCGGATGGGCCGCTCCGATCGTCGTGCCGGGGGCCATGGCCGCAATCGCGCCGGCCATCGTGATAAACACCCCGGCCGAGATGGCACCCGAGCCGCCGGGGGCCACATACACAATCACCGGCAGGGGAGCGTCAAGCAGGTCTTTGACAATCGTCTTGGTGGACGACAACAGACCGCCGGGTGTGTCAAGTTGAACAATCAGCGCTAGCGCCCCCTGGCCGGCGGCCTGATTGATGCTCTCGCGTATAAAATCCGCCACCGCCGGATTGATGGTGGCATCCACCACGATCAGACTGATATGCGTTGCACGCGCCCCGGCGGCTTGGCCGACCTCCGGCTCAACTTGCGCCGTGAGCGTCTCGCCGTGCCCCCGGCCCAGCAGCAGCCCAACACCCAGGACGAGATACAGCGATCCAACAGTGTATTTTCGCACTGCTCAGCGATCCTTTCCAGAAGTCTGTATTCCTCGTCGTTCTGACATGTGACTTTTGACTGTTCAGAGCCGTCCTATCTCCCGCAGCACCGCCTTGATATCCTGCCACACCAGCCGCTTATCCCCGGGATTACGCAGCAGGTAGGCCGGGTGCAGGGTGGGCATGAGTTTGGCCCCATGGTAAGTGTGCCACACTCCGCGCAGTCGGGAAATCGGGGTTTTTGTCTGGAGCAAGGTGTGGGCGGCAAACGCGCCGAGGGCGATAATGATACGCGGCTGAATCAGTTCGAGCTGCTTGCGCAGGAAAGGCTCGCAGGCCGCAATTTCGTCGGCCTCGGGGTTGCGGTTGTGGGGCGGCCGGCATTTGACCACATTGGCGATATAGACCTCCTCACGGCGCATCTTCATCCCCTTGGTGATGATCTCGGTCAGAAGCTGTCCGGCCCGCCCGACAAACGGCTCGCCCTTGAGGTCCTCGTCGTAGCCAGGCCCCTCCCCGATGAAAACAAGTTCGGCCTGCGGGTCGCCAGCACCAAACACAATCCGGGCTCGGTGCTCGCACAGCTTGCAGCGTCGGCAGTCGCCCATCGCTTCCCGCAGGGCCGCCAGACTCTCAAGCGCTTGCCGAGCGATATCGGCAGGTGCGCCAAGCCGGTCTTCGGCTGAGCCTGCCGACCGGGCCGGCTGGGAGGGGGCTGGGTTCGGCGCTTGCGGCACCCCCTCTACCCCGCTCTCTTTGAGAACCTCGAGGTAGCGCTGCAAGGAGTCGGCTATCTGACACAGCTGGGTGTGGGGCGCATCGGCAGTCATGGTTTCGCTCGCCCCTAGGCGGTCCGGTCAACGAGCTGGCGAATAAAATACCGCAGGCTGTCCGCATAGGCCGAGGCCTGCAATTCAGCCAGAGACGCCAGGGCTTGCTGGCTGTAGGTCCGCGCCCGGAACTTGACCTCGGTCAATACCCCGGACAGCCTGATCTGTTCAAGGGCAGCGGCAAGTTCTTGATTCGTCGCCTGGACGTTCTGGAAAACCCGTCTGACCTCGGCGTTCAAGGCAATAGCCAGCACCACCGGCAAAGACGGGTTGCCCTCTTTGAGATCGACCCCGACCGGTTTGCCGGCCCACTCGCCATCGCCCTCAATGTCGAGCAGGTCATCCACAATCTGAAAGGCCATGCCGACACAATAGCCGCACGAGGCCAGCCGCTCAACAATATCGGTTGAAGCGCCGGCCAGATACGCGCCCAGCCGAGCCGCCTGTGAAAACAGGGAGGCCGTCTTGCGCGAGATAATCTCCAGGTAATCCTCAGCCGTGACCGCGGGATTACGCCGAAACCGGCCCTGCATGACCTCACCCTCGGTCAGGCTGATGCACGCCTCGGTCGCCCAGGCAATGACCCGTTCCTCAAAGCGCCCACACAGGGCAAACGCCCGACCAAACAGAAAATCGCCGGCCACCAGGGTCTCCGACAGGCCGAAACGCTCCAGCGCAGACGGCTTGCCCCGTCGCACCCCTCCCCCGTCAATGATGTCATCGTGCAGCAGCGAGGCCGAATGAATGAGTTCCAGGGCGGTCGCGATATCGACGATATCGTGCGGGTCTTTACCTCCGCAGGCGCGAAAGACCAGCAGCGTCACCCCTGGTCGCGCCCGCTTGCCGCCGGCGTCAATCAGATAATGGCCAATCTCGCTCAACAGGGGTTCGCAGGAATCCAGGAGTGTGGCGAGACGCTGTTCAACCTGGGCCAGTTCTTCCCCAACCAGGGCGTGCGGAGCGAGTCGGGGGTCAAACCGGGGGGCGGGGGAAAGAGAGGGTTTTATAGCCACATGCGTACTCAAAACAGGCAACGCTCCTGAAGAACAAACTCCGCAGGCTGCCCCCCATAATGCCAAAGGGGGGGAAAAGGTCAAGACGAGCGAAACCGCCCGCCGGCAAGGACGACCGGCCTGTCTTCTTTACTTGAGCCTGGGCCTGTGCTTGCGGCTGGTGTGTGCTGGCCAACGGCATTCCTGATCTGCTTGACGGCGGTCTGGCCCGCCGGACCGGCCGGGCCTCACGCCGCGGGGCGTTTCTCGACTCGGTCGGTGATCGCTATGCCGAGTTTGTAGCCTTTCTGGGGCTGGGAGTTTTTTCAGCGGAAAGAAGAGGACCGGCGATGACAAGGCCCCCGCTGCCGGGCTAGGCCGCGCGTTTCCTGGGCAGCCTGGCGATTATGCTGGGCGCGTGCATTGGGCTGGACACCTTTTACCCAGGCGGCCGGAATCGGCATACCCGGTGCCGGACTGCTCTTGCTCAAAGCCGGCTGGCTGACGCACTGACGCGCTCCCAAACAGGGCGGAACAGCAAACGGTGAAGCCATGAGACAACCCATAGAACGACCAAACACCATTCGTCTTGTCGAGAATTTGACTTGACTGGCATTGCTGCGTACCAAGGTCATCAGGGACATCGGCGAAGGGACATCGGTGAGTACCAAGACCGCCTTCTTTAGTTAAACGATATTCCAAGGCAAAAAGGGTGTCTTACCCAGGCATGGGGCTGCGATGACAATTTCGCCCCGGACGCGTGGATTGAAGTCTAAAATCGGCAAGAACCGGCCTTGACCAAAGTTCCTACCGGATGCTAGGAGCGGGTTGGAGCTGTTCCCCCGATGATTCAACGGTGTGGCAATCGTTGGGCGCTGCGGTTTGCAGTGGAGGAGCGTAAGGGAGGAAGTTGCAGGAGATGAAGATACGCTCTCCTAAACTTCGCCAAGCCGTGCGCTTCGTTGGCTGGAATGCGTTCCTGATCGTCGTGGGGCTGGCCCTGCTCACGCTGGCCGGGGAGGCCTACTTCCGGCTGACGAAGCCGTTCATGACAGCGCGCGATCAGCGCCATTTCGTCCCCAAGGTCGGGCGTCTGCTGAAGCCCCATACGGAGGTGCGCCACACGAACGCCCTCGACTTCTGGACCGTGTCCCGCACCAACCGCCTGGGCTTCCTTGACCGGGACCCCCCGAGTCCTGCGCGCGCCGCGGCCAGCTGCCACATCACCATGATCGGCGACTCCTTCGTGGACGCGATGGAAGTCCCCATCGCCGACAAATCCCATGTCCAACTTGAGGCACTCGCCGCCCGCGAGCTACCCCATCTGAACGTCACCACCTCGGCCTTCGGGCTCAGCGGCACCGGCCAGGTCCAGCAACTGCCACTCTACGACGAGTACGCCCGGCTCTTGCGTCCCAAGCTGCTGGTCCTGGTTTTCGTACCGAACGACTTGACGGACAACTTTCCCATTTTGCGGGCATTAACCGAGGGAACACATCCGGAACGCCTCCAGTGGACCAGCCTGAAAAGGCGCGCGGACGGGACGCTGGAATTGCGCCCTCCCATTCCTGACCTGCGTCGGAGTCACAGATTGTTGTCGTCGCCTGAACCACCCAGACCGCCACGACCCCTGAGCATCCGCGCCTTGAAGAGAGCGGCTAAGATTTCCTGGTTCGCAAAATGGTTACATACCAAGACGACAAGGTTTCGTCCCAAGGGGAGGGGGATACGCGACAAGAGATACTATTTCCGAGTCAATACGAGAGTGGACGCGTTGCGGCAACTGCCCCGCTATGCGGCGGTGCTTGAAGGATGGCAACCGACAACGGGGAAAGAGTTAGTCCAGAAGTTTGCTCAGAGCAGCCTGCCGCCATTGTGGGAGGATGCCCTGGATTACACGGCCTTTGCGTTTGAGCAGTTCAAGGCGCGCGCCACCCGCGACAGCGTTGGGCTGGTCATTCTGGCGTCCCACGGGACGAGGAAGGTGGGGGGCCGCTTATTCGACCGGGTCAGGGACTTGGCCGCGGCGCTCGACATTCCCGTCATTGACCAGACCGACTACATCCTCCGCCAAGGTGCCACGCTCAGAGATGCGCACTGGCGTCACGACAACCACTGGAATGTCGCCGGCCACCGCTGGGCGGCGGAGGCCCTGCTTGAGTGGCTGAAGCAACACCCGGACCTCTGCGACCGGCCAGCGAACGCCGTCAAGCGGCCTTGAGTATACAAGTCGCTTGAGGAGGAGGTTTCCAGGGATCATGTTACCGGCCGGGCGTAAGTCGGTATACCCCTGAGCGGATACGCGCTACTGTGACAGACAGGATGGGAGGCGTATGCTGGACGGAAAACAGATTGTGCTCGGCGTCAGCGGCGGCATCGCCGCCTACAAGGCGGCAGAACTCGTTCGCCTGCTGGTCAAAGCCGGGGCCACGGTGCGGGTCATCATGACCACAAGCGCCCAAGAGTTCATCACGCCGCTGACCCTCCAGACCCTATCAGGCAACCCGGTCTCAACCCAGACCTTTGACCTGACCCAGGAATCCGAAATCGGCCATATCCGCCTAGCCGATAGCGCCGACCTGACGCTGGTCGCGCCGGCGACCGCCAATGTCCTGGCCAAACTCGCCACCGGCTTGGCCGACGACCTGCTGACCACCGTGCTGCTGGCCACCACCGCCCCGGTCCTGATCGCGCCGGCCATGAATGTCCATATGTACGCCCACCCGCTGGTTCAGGAACATCTGCACAAGCTGATCAGCATCGGCTATCACCTTGTTGAGCCTGGTGCCGGCGAGCTGGCCTGCGGCTATGAGGGCCAGGGCCGCCTGGCCGAACCGGCTGATATTCTCGAAGACATTAAAGCGATCCTGACCAAAAAAGACCTCGGCCAGGAGCGGATCATTGTCACCGCCGGTCCCAACTGTGAGCCGATTGACCCAGTCCGCTATATTACCAACCGCTCAACTGGCAAAATGGGCTATGCTATGGCCCGCGTGGCCCAGCGGCGGGGCGCGCAGGTGAGCTTGGTCAGCGGTCCGACCGCCCTGACGCCTCCACGCGGGGTTGATTTTCATCCGGTGCGGACGGCCTGCGAGATGCAGCAAGCGGTCCTGGCGGCCTATCCGCGAGCGACTATGGTAGTCTCCGCGGCCGCTATTGCCGACTATCGCCCGGCCACCGTCGCCCCACACAAGATCAAAAAGGGCGGCGGCGAGTTCGTCATCGAAATGGCCCGCAACCCGGATATCCTGGCCGGCCTCGGCCAACACAAGGGCCGCCGGCGGCTAGTCGGCTTTGCCACCGAAACCGAAGAGGTGCTGGCCAACGCCAAGCGCAAGCTCAAAAGCAAAAATCTGGACATGATCGTAGCCAATGACGTGACCCAGGAAGGCGCGGGATTTGCCGGCGATACCAATATCGTCACCCTGATTGACCGCACCGGGCGGGTTGAGCCTCTCTCGCGTATGAGCAAGGATGCGGTTGCCCACACTGTCTACGACCGCCTGCTGAAGCTGAAAGGCTGAGTGTCCATAATCAGTTCACACAAGAGGGAGAAGCAAATGACTATTCAATGCTCGTAAGGCTACAACCTGGAGGATGTAGTTGCTGATTGGCGACGATTACACAAAGAAGTCTGCAACAATCCAGAAATCACCTACATTGAGGAAAAGTGAGGACTATCATGGCTGAAGGGTTTTCCTTTGTGTCAATTCTACCACCAACAATCAGACGGAAGGAGTTTTGTAGGGCGAAGAAGAGTTTGATGGCAACGGCGTTCGTAACGAGCATGGGCTTACTGACAAGTGGTTGTGCAGTGTATAAGGCCGCAAATCTGCCTACAAAGCGAGACCTGAGCCGAATGACAAATGGGGTAAATAGAGCCCATCTGATTGCTGAGCTTGGTGCTCCTTTGTCTGAGACTAACCATCCTGATGGAACATCTACTGCTGTATTTTCCTTCAAGCAGGGATATTCCAAAGGGAGCACGAGTTGGTCGTGCTTTCATGCACGGCGTATTTGATGTTGCGACATTGGGGCTATGGGAAGTTGTTGGAACCCCAGTGGAAGCCATCTTCAGATGGGGACACAAAATCATTCGAAGTTCAGTTTGACAAACAGGGTATAGCCACAAGGACTACCCCTCTTGTCGTGCGTGACTGAGGAAAGAGTAAAGATGCGCTCTAACAGTGCAACGTTGAGTTGACTCAACACGAGGCCCCTCATCTCCGAGAGTCTTCCCTGGTGTCAATTCTGACACCAACAACTGAATGGAATGTCCACACGGCCAAGCTCTTCACCTGCCCCGGCCAGGCTCTTCATCGGCCTGCTGACCGCCGAGCCGGTCCTGTTCGCCACGGCTGAGCGTGTGCTTGAGCCCGCCTACGGCCCAGTTGACTTCAGGAGCGAGGTGTTCCGCTGGGACATGAGCCGCTACTACGAGCGGGAGATGGGCGCAGGGCTGCTGCGCCGGTTTGTGAGCTTTGAGCGGCTGGTCTCGCCGGCCGCGCTGGGCGCTATCAAGCGGCACACCAACCGTCTCGAACAGTCGTTCGCCCGTCCGCCGGTGGGCACGCGTCGGCTGAACATTGACCCGGGCTATCTTGACGCCACCAGGCTCGTCCTGGCCTCAACCAAAGACCAGGCTCATCGCATCTATCTGGCGCACGGCATCTACGCTGAGGTCACCCTCCGGTATCACCACGGCGCGTTTCAGCCCTTTGACTATACCTACACGGACTACCGCTGGCCGCCTACCCACGCCTTTTTGAAACGGCTGCGCACGCGCTACCTCGAACAGCGCCGTCAGGGCACGCGCCAGGGTACCAGCAGCCGGCGGACCGCCAGCGTCAAACGGGCCACCCTGCCGGAGTCATCAACGCAAGCGTGCAGGGTGTGCCCCTCGGCGATCAAGGCGTGGTCGGCCTCGCGCGTGATGCGGTAGGCAAAGCGGACGCTCGCCCCCCCGACCTGCTCCACCCGGGTGCTGACCGTCAGCAGTTGGTCAAAACGGGCCGGCAGCCAGTAGCGACAGCCGGCCTCACGCACCGGGAAATGAATGCCCTCGGCCTCAAACTGCTGATAGGGCTTGCCCAGGCTGCGCAGCAGCGCAACCCGGCCCTCTTCAAACCAGGCCAGGAACGCTGCGTGGTGGGCCATGCCGGCCTGGTCCGTTTCGGCATAGCGGACGCGGACGGTGTGGCTGCACATCCGGCGAGAGCGGTCTTCATCAGCCAATCTCAGCACCTCCTGCCCTGTCCATCATCTGGGAGCATCGAGATGGCTGGCACCGAATGGATCGTGCCTGGCACGGCAGCGGTCGTGATGACCACCCTCCCGGTCTTTACCTGGAGTCTGACCCGGCCTCAGCGGCCGGGGGGGTCTCCCCCACCCGGCTTGCCGCCGTCTACCTTCCCCGCCAGTTGGGCTTGCGCTTCTCGGCAAAAGCCCGCGGCCCCTCTTTGACATCCTCCGAGGAGAACATCCGCTTGAGGGCCGGATAGGAGTCGGCCAGAGCTTGGTTGAGCGGCCGACCGAGGCCCTGCATGGCGCACTGTTTGGTCGCCCGGACCGACAGGGGGGCGCATTCGAGAATTGCAGCGGCCCAGCGGCGGGCGGTGGACATCAGGCCGTTGAGCGGCACGACCTCATTCACAATGCCCAGCGCGTGGGCCTCCCGGGCGGTCATGTGTTTCCCGGTCAGCAGATAGCCCATAGCTATCTTGAGCGGAATCTGACGCGGCAGGCGATGGACGCCGCCGGCGGCCGCGGCCAGCCCCACCCGCGGCTCGGGCAGCCCCAGCCGGGCGTGGTCAGCGGCAATGATGATGTCGCAGGCCAGCGCCATCTCAAAGCCGCCGCCGAGGGCAAAGCCGTTGACCGCGGCAATCAGCGGCTTATCAATATCGGTGCGGTCGGTCAGACCGCCAAAGCCACCTTTTGGACGCGGCCCGGTCGGCATTCCCCTGGAGGCGGTGTATTTCAGATCATTGCCGGCCGAGAACGCCCGCTCTCCGGCCCCGGTCAGCAGAATCACCCACACATCGTCATCGGCAATGGCGTCATCCCAGATCCCCGATAGCTCGGCGGTGGCGGGCGGATGGACCGCATTCATAACTGCCGGGCGGTTCAGGGTAATCGTCGCAATATGATCATTTTTTTCATATATCGCATATTCGTAGTAGGCCATACCTCCTCCTTCTGCGCCAAACGCGGTTTGAATACTAGCGTCCCCCCGTGCTAAAAGCAACAAAATGGCTGCGACAGCGCGCATACCGTACAAGAGATCGTTGACGGCCGATGCCCATGCTGGAAGCGCTCACCGCTATCTTTCCGGGCAGCTGGCCGGGCAGGTTGCTCTGATTACGGGTGCCGGCCGGGGGATAGGCCAGGCGATTGCGCTCCGACTGGCGCGGGCTGGCCCGGCGCTTGTGCTGGCCGCCCGGACCGAAAGCCAACTGGCCGAGACGGCGAGGATGGCCCAACAGTTCGGTGCTGAAACCTTGCCCCTGCCAACCGACGTGACCGAGGATGCGCAGACCCAGGCCCTGGTCGAGACCGCGCTGGCACGTTTCGGGCAGCTCGATATTGTCGTCAATAACGCCGGCGGCGGACCGCCGCGCACGCCGGTGGTCAGAGCCCGGCGAGCCGACTGGGACGCCACCCTGCGGACCAATTTATGGGCGACCATGCTGATCTCGAAGCTGGTACTGCCGGCCATGCTGGCCCGCCGGCAGGGGACGATCATCAATATGTGCTCGCAGGCAGGGCTGGCTGGAAGAGCCGGTGAAGCCGCCTACGCTGCGGCTAAGTTCGGGGTCAGAGGCTTCAGCCAAGCCTTGCTTGAAGAAGTCCGGGAAAAAGGCATCAAGGTCTCCACGATCTGTCCAGGCTATGTCGATACGGCGATGATCCCGGCCAACAAACGCCTCAGCCGCCACAAAATGCTCAGCCCCGAGGATGTGGCCGAAGCCGTCTGTCAAGTCGTGATGCTGCCGCCGGGCTGCTGTCCGGTTGAACTCGTCCTGCAACCCCAGCACGATCCTGTACAGACCTGAAATGAACATCTCCGGCAAAATCGCCCTGGTCACCGGCGGCGCAAAACGGCTCGGCAACGCGATCGCCCAGGCACTGGCCGCCCGGGGCTGCCATCTCGTGGTCCACTACCACCGCTCGCAAACCCAGGCCGAAGACACCGCCGGCCAACTCCGGGCCGCCGGCCATCGGGCCATCGCGCTTCAGGCCGACATCACCAAAGAGGACGAGGTTGATGCCATGATCGCCGCGGCCACCGCCCACTTCGGCCGCATCGACATCCTGGTCAACAACGCCGCCCTGTTCTACCGCACACCGGTCGATACGCTCAGCGTTGAAGACTGGCAGCGGATCATGGACGTGAATCTGACCGGGACCTTTTTGTGCGCCCATAAAATTGGCCTGCGCATGCGGGAGCGGGGCTGGGGGCATATCATCAACATCGCCGACGTAGCCGGACTGCGGCCCTGGGCCGACTACATCCCCTATTCGGTGTCCAAAGCCTGTGTGCTGACCTTCACCCAGGGTCTGGCGATGGAACTCGCCCCCCAGGTCATGGTCAACGCGGTGATTCCCGGCCCGGTCCTGTTCCAGGACGACACGCCCGATAGTGTACGGCAGCGCGAAATTGACAAAACTCTGGTTAAACGCGCCGGCAGCCCCGAAGACGTGGCCGAGGTCGTCGTCTTTGTCGCCGAGTCGGACTACAGCACCGGCTCAAGCTTCCATGTAGACGGCGGGCGAGCCCTGGCCTAGGCTCACTGGGGGCTCACCCGCACATGGCAAGATGAACGGGCGCTTAGACCTGCTCACAAAACTCTCACGGACCATCAATGGCGGACCATCAATGGCGGAACGGGAAAGGCGGCAGACCTCAGGCAGACGCTTCAGAACATATGGAGGAGTTTAGTCGGCAACAACTCAGCTTTTGCCGATTACTTCCGTAAAGACAGTGTCAGAGATGAAGGAATCGTCTACCGCTTACGACATGACTGGTATGAGATCGTGCCGAACATCGATCAGGTGCAAGCGGATGTCCCTTGGTGGCGGTGCAAGCGGTGTGGCAATATATCGCTGCACAATCTGTGAGAAATCTGCCCGACCTATGGCTGTGATGGGAAGCTCGAGGCGTGCGATCCCGCCGCTTCTTTCAAGGACAACCACCATCGTCAGCTTTACCTCGGGATCACGCCTGTCCGCATGACAGCAGCGGAGCATACCGCCCAGCTTACCGGGCAGGCGGCCGCGGAATTGCAGGACCAATTTACCCGCGGAGAAGTGAATACCCTGAGCTGTTCCACCACCTTTGAGTTGGGGGTAGATGTCGGAGAGCTTGAGGCCATCCTCCTGCGCAATGTTCCGCCAGAAACAGCCAATTATATCCAAGAAGAGCAGGACGGGCCGGCCGTCGTGCCGACTCGACAGCGTTCTCTCTCACCTTCTGCCAGCGACGCTCCCACGATCTCACCTACTTCCAGAAGCCTGAACAGATAATCTCAGGTCGGCTACAGCCTCCCTGTTCTGAACTGCGCAATGAGAAAATCATCCGCCGCCACGCCCACGCTGTTGCCCTGGGAATGTTCTTTCAACAGCATCCCGCTTTCTTCGGGAACGTTGAAGCGTTCTTCTTCCCGTCTGACCCTGCCGGCCCTGAACAGCTTCAGACCTTCCTGGAGCAGCGCCCGCGGCTGCTACAGGAAGCCTTGCAACGGATCGTGCCGACCGAGCTTCAGGACACGCTGGACATCAAAGACTGGGGATGGGTCAGTGAGCTTTTTGATGAGCCACAAGGCCGATTCCACCTTGCGACGGAAGAAGTCCGTACCACTGTGGCCTCCCTCGAAGCAGTGAGGAAAAAACTGGTCACGGCCAATAAGTCTTCGGACTATATCTTGCGGACGATCAACACGATCCACAAACGGCCTCTGATCAAATACCTGGCCAACCGCAATATCCTGCCCAAGTACGGCTTTCCGGTTGATGTTGTCAAGGATGACGTACTCCAAGCGGCTCGTGACCGAGTAGATGGCCGATGTGGGTGCGGCGGAGGACCCGCCGGTCCAGGAGATACGAGCTGCTATGGCTGTCTGCGAAACTATCGCAACCAGTTCTGTCACGACCAACTTTCCAGGGGAGAAGTCTTTCGCTTTCTGCAAAACGCTCTCTGCTAAAGGTGGCCTGTATACAGCGGGCGAGCCTTGGCGTCAGCACAGTTGCCGGCCTCCGCCTGAGGAGGCTCCCCGCATAGCGTCGGATAATGGGCCAGGGCGTCCACCCGACCTGCGCCGCCCTTAACCTCATTGCTTCGGGGCGTTTATTGGCGCAGAACTGACATGAATAGCCCAGCGTATCGCAGCAATGGTTCGGATAGCAGCGGCGTCCCGGGCGGCAGTCCGGTGTCAATCTCCATAGGCGTAGCCTTGCGTCGGCCAATCGGCCGGGGCTATGCTGCCACGCTATGCAACTGTACACCAGGATTCTGATCGGCATGGTGGTGGGGGTGGTCATCGGCCTCACGCTGGGGCCGAACTCGCCCCTCCTCAGCCCCAACCTGTATAAGCTCGCCGATGCCTCGCAAGCTCATTTTCAGCGCGACCGGGAGGACCCGGACTCAAAGGTCAACCTGCCGGCCGGGGCCGAACTGCGCTTTGTGGCCGAAGAAACGCTGACCGAGGCCCGCCTCGACGCCAACGGCCTGGCCCACGACCTCCCGGCCTGGGCCAGGGGTCATGTGGTGTATAGCCGCTCGCTGGTCCTGCACGACGCCTCGGGCACGGTCCACGCCGCTCTCGGCCGGCCGCAACTGGGCCAGCCGGTCACGGGCTGGCTGCGGATTGAGGCCGAGCCATTGGCCGGCGGTGGCTTTGCCCTGTCCCCCCAGCCGCTCAGCGCCTTTGGCGACAGCCTGATCGCCTGGCTGCGCCCGGTCGGTGCGCTCTTCCTGCGCCTCATCCGCATGGTTATTGTGCCGCTGGTGTTCGCCTCGCTGTTGGTCGGCGTTGCCAGCCTGGGCGATGTCCGCAAGCTCGGCCGGCTGGGCAGCAAGACCCTGGGGCTGTATCTGGCCACGACCGCCATAGCTGTGACCATCGGCCTGATCTGCGCCAACATCATCCGGCCCGGGACCTTCCTGAACGAGGCCGACCGGGTGTTGCTGCTGGCCCAGTTTGACGCCGCGGCCGGCAGCCGGGTTTCGGCCGCGGCCGACGCGCCCTCAACCATCGACACCGTACTGTCGATTATTCCCACCAACCCGGTGTCCTCACTGACCGAGGGCGATATGTTGCAGATCATCTTCTTCGCCATTGTCTTCGGCATTGCCCTGACCCTGCTCGGGCGGGATGAGACCGCACAGGAACACCGCTCACAGCCGGTGGTCCGCTTTTTCGAGCGGGTTCAGGACGCCATGATCGTCGTCATCGAACAGGTCATGCGGCTGGCCCCGTTTGGAGTGGCCGCCCTGGTGGCCGAGGTGGTCGGCCTGAGCGGCTTGAGCGTCCTCCAGGCCCTCCTGGCCTACGGCCTGACCGTCGTGCTCGGCCTGGCCATTCATGCCGGGGTCATCTATGGCGGGCTGGTCTACTTTCTGGTCAAGCTGCCGTGGCTCACCTTCATGCGGTCCATCCGCCAAGCCCAGATGATCGCCTTCTCAACATCGTCGTCCTCGGCCACCCTGCCCGTTTCGCTCCAGTGCGCCGAAGAGCGGCTGGGGGTGAGCAATCCGGTCGCCAGTTTTGTGCTGCCCCTAGGCTCAACCGTCAACATGGACGGCACGGCCCTGTATCAGGGCGTGGCCGCGGTGTTCATCGCCCAGGTGTTTCAGCTTGACCTCTCCCTGCAATCCCAGCTCAGCATTGTGCTGACTGCTACACTGGCCTCTGTCGGGGCGGCCGGCGTGCCCGGGGCCGGCATGATTACCCTGGCCCTGGTACTGACCACCATCGGCGTGCCAATGGCCGGCCTAGCCCTCATCCTGGGCATTGACCGGCTGCTGGACATGTGTCGGACCGCGGTCAATGTCACCGGCGACCTGGCCGTCACCTCTGTCGTGGCCAGCAGCGAGGGAGAAACCCTGAGCCCGCGGCCCGGCCATGGCCGGGCCGGACCGAGCTAGGGTCCGGCCAGCAACGCGCTAATCGCCCGAACATACCCCTCGCCGCCGACCAAGTGCATATCGACATGCCCGCCGCCAGCCACCCGGTGAAAGCGTTTGGGCGGGTTGGCCAAGGCAAACAGATCCCGGCCCTGCTGATAGGGAATGACCCGGTCGTCTGTGCCATGCACCACCAGCAGCGGACTGCGGAACTGGCCGATGATCCGGGCCGTATTCAGCTCATTGTCCACCACAAAGGCCAGGGGCGGCAGCACAATATCGCCCATCGCCCGCAAGGAATAGAACGGGGCCAGGAGAATCGTCCGGTCGGGCGGCCGCTCAATGCCGACGGCGACGGCCGCGGCACAGCCGAGCGATTCGCCGAGGTACACCAGCAGTTTGCCGTCCGCCCAGCCCTTCTCCCTGACCAGGGCGACTGCCTGCCGGCTGTCAGCCAGAAAACCCGGAATCGTCGGCCGGCCCCGGCTGTTGCCGTAGCCCCGATAGTCGAACAGAAAATGCCCCACCCCGAGCCGGTCGGACAGCAGCCGGGCGTGGTCAAGCCGGTGGCCGATATTGCCGGCGTTGCCATGAAACCACACCAGCAGCGCCGAGCCACCTCCCGGCAGATACCAGCCGTGCAAGGTCTGTCCGTCCGGTCCGCCGAACCACACCTCTTCATACTGAAAGCCGTACTCGGCCGGTGAGCTCGTCAGCTTGGAGCCGGGGTGAAAGACCAAGCTGTTCTTGATCCAGTCGAGCGGCGCGCCGAACAGCCACAGCAGAGCCGCCCCCAGAGCCGTTTGCCTCACCCCATGCTTCCCCCTGACCGCCCTCAGATTTGCCAGCCCGATGGTACTGGGCCGGCATCTTTTTGTCCATGTGAAGCCCGGGCAACGTGGGTCGGAGTGGTCTTGGGGCAAGGCCGCTTCGTACTCTGCACGCGCGCCCACAGCGTCTGCTCCAGGTAGGTCGCCAGCTCCTCGCCGCGGGCGCGTATCATCCTCAGCAAATGCACACCGCCTTGTCATTCAGGCAGGAAGATAGTCACGGCCCGACAGCAAAGGGGATTATGGCCAAAACTTGACGCTCTCCCTTCTCATCGATATGATTTTCTCCCCGCAAACGATTTCCGGGAACCCCGACCTATGTCGGGCTACCCGCTGAATAGAACAGCCTCAAAGCCCGGCGAAGGGTCGCTCCCTGCGCCCAGGTAAACAGGCGGGGACATCTCCATCTTGGAAATCGTTTGCAATGGCCCGGCACACCGCCGTGTCGACCGCCATACCGTTGCAGCTCCCATCAGGATTGGACCCCCACATTGCCATGAGGCTGGAAATGGAGAGGGACGGACAATGACGGGGCGCATTCTGGACTTCCCGGTGCAGGAGAACACTGCCACTGCCTCAGGAGAGGATGGCAAGCGATATCAGTTCGGCGGAGCGGATTGGAAAGGCGACCGCCCTCCTGTGCCCGTGGTGTGACCGTTGATTTTGATGCTGAAGGCAACAGCGCCAAAGATGTGCATGTTGCCTTGGGGACATCATCGGAGGGGGGATTTGCATCAGGCTCTCCAAACAAACTCACTGCCGGGCTGTTGGCTATTTTTCTCGGTGGCTTGGGGGTCCACAAGTTTTATCCGGGATTCACCAAGGCAGGGATCATCTTGGTGGAGACATTCCTCATAATCCCGATCTTCATCGTCGCTCCCCTCTCGTGGATAGAGATGTCGAAAAATATCCAGAACTTTGCGAGCATTCTCTTCTGATGTTGGTAAAGTAGCCAACGGATTTCGCCTGTCAGCACTATCTCCAGGCCATATCTGGCGGGAGCAGCCGGTCAAGGGTGTTCACCCGCCGACCGATCCCGTCTGTGTGTCTGAACGGCGCTGAAAAATCGACACCAGGGGGGTGTCGATCAGGGCCTGGCATGCCTGCCCCAGCCGGCGTTCCAAGACGCCGGCTGAGCCGCGACTGAAGACAAAGCCGCCCGGGGCCAAGACCCGCAGCAACTCGGTAACTGCCCGCTCAAACGTGTCGGCGCTCATCGGAATCTCACGGTTGAACATATTGGCGGTATACACCACCCGGATTGAGCGGTCGGCCAGGGCGCTGAGGTTGCTGGCCGTGGCGTGATGCAGACGGACCTTGTCCGCCAGCCGGGCATCCTCGGCCTGTTTCATGCGGAAAAACCGGGCCGCCTCAACAACCTGGGCACCGATCCATTCATAGCCATGCACCCGGTCAAGCCCAAAAACCGTCAGCACGTCGCAGGGTTCAAGGGCGTTAGCGCCAAACCCCAGACACAGCCCATACGCCGGGCGGCTTGACTGGAGGCTTTCCAGCACATCAACCCGGGCCAGGGCTTTGACCAGCCCGAGGGCCTGTTGCAGCGCGGGCGCGACATGGCCGCCGACGCTGTCACTCAGCCCCGGATGGTCCAGCATCAGGGCATAGGCTGGGTCAGCCTGCCACGGGACTTGGTCGTCAGGATAGACCGGCCCCTCAATGAACGCCCTCCAGGTCTGCTCTTCTACCGCCATCGCGCTCTTGCAATATCACACCAATTGCGCCATGTCCTGCGAGACCAGCAGGAGGCAAGGCAATGGGTGTACTGGATAGACTCCGCCTGGACGGCAAGCTGATTATCATGACCGGGGCCGGACGAGGCTTGGGCCGGGCAATGGCCCGTGAGCTGGCCGAGGCCGGGGCCGACTTGGTGGCCGCGGCTCGGACCGTAGCACAGATTGAGGAAACGGCCGCAATGGTCCGGGCCACAGGCCGGCGCTGTCTGGCCGTGCCGGTGGATATCACCGACTCCGGTTCGGTCCAGGCGATGGTCGCTGCCAGCCTGGCCGAGTTCGGGCGGATTGACGTACTGGTCAATAACGCCGGCGGGGCGAGCCGGGGTTGGAACAAACCGCTGGAAGACATCAGCGACGAGGAGTGGCGCACCGGCATTGATACCAATCTGACCGGGGCGGTCTTTTGCTGCCGCGCGGTCATCCCTCAGTGCTCAGGGCGGCGGCAAGATCATCAACATCACCTCCGGGCTTGGCGTCCGGGCCACCAGGTATAACTTCATGTACACCGCGGCCAAGGCCGGGCTCAATAACTTCACCCGCTGCATGGCCATGAACTACGCTGGTAACAATATCCAGACCAACCTCATCATGCCGGGCATTTTTCCCCACGACGACCCGGCCCTGGTCAAATTCTGGCAGGGCGGCAAATTCATTCCGGTCGGTCGGGTGGGCAAAGACGAAGAGCTGGGCCATCTGTGCGTGTTCCTGGCCTCAGACGCCTCCAACTACATGAACGGGGAAATGATCTGCACCGAGGGCGGCGGCCTGGCCGGTGGTCAGGTCCCGACCGGCTTTGCCCCGCTGGTGGCACTGGAAGGAGAGCAGCCATGAGCACCTTCTCCCTGGCCGGCAAATCCGCGCTGATCGTCGGCGCATCCACGCCGATTGGGGCCGCCCTAGCCCTGACGCTGGCCGAGGCCGGGGCCAAGACGGCCCTGTCTACCAGCCTGCCCTCGCCGCGTGAGGCGGCCGCTCTCCAGACCTGCGAGAGCGCGATCCGCGAGATGGGCCGGGAGGGCTTTGCCCAGACGCTTGACATCACCAGCGAGCGCGCCGTGAACGCCCTTGTTGAGCGCACCGTCTCCGAACTGGGCGGCCTCGACATCCTGGTCAACGCCCCGGACCTGGCCTTTGCCAAGCCCATCCGGCACAGTTCGCTGGCCGAGTGGAACCGGGTGCTGGCAGTCAACCTGAGCGGCGTATATCTGAGCTGTCGGGCGGCCGCCGGCCCGATGCTGTCCCGACAACACGGCCGGATTATCAACTTGGTTTCCGTGCTCGGCCAACGCGGTATGGCTAACGGGAGCGCCTACTGTGCTGCCCAAGCCGGCGTGCTCAACCTGACCCGGGCTCTGTCCCAGGAATGGGCCCGCCAGGGCATCACCGTCAACGCCATCGGGGCCGGCTGGACCGAGGGTATGGCCATAATTGATGACGCCGCGGTCAAAAAACAGCTCAGCCGCTACATCCCCCAAAAACGTCTGGCTCAACCCCAGGATATTGCCGACGCAGCCCTGAGCTTTGCCTCAGAGCGCTCCGGTTTTATCACCGGCCAGGTGCTGTGGCTGGAGGGCGGGGTGCTGAGCCGCCTGTAAGACTACTTGTCCTTGCCCGGCGTTCAGGCTACAGAAGAGGCATGGCACTGGCTATCACACGCAACAGCGGCGACTGGGTCTGGCGGACGGTTCGGCAAGAGGCCGGGCGAGAAGAGGAACGCGAGCCGGTTCTGGCCAGCTTTCTGCACTCGATCATCCTCAACCACTCCTCGCTAGAGGAAGCACTGAGCTTTCATCTGGCCGGCAAGCTGACCAACCTGAACCTGCCGTCCATGTCGCTGCGCGATATTATCATTGAGGCGATGCTGGAAGACGCCACCATCGGCCGAGCGATTCGAGCCGATATTCGTGGCGCGCACGAGCGTGACCCAGCCTGCTCGTCGTATCTCGTCCCTCTGCTGTACTACAAGGGCCTGCACGCCCTTGAAGCCTACCGGGTTGCCCACCGGCTGTGGACCCAAGACCGCCAAACCCTGGCCTTGTGTCTTCAAAATCGCATCTCTGAGGTGTTTGGGGTTGATATCCACCCCGCGGCCCGCATCGGCTCAGGGGTGTTCATTGACCACGGCACGAGTCTGGTCATCGGTGAGACCGCGGTGGTAGAAGACGAGGTGTCCATGCTCCAGGAAGTCACCCTCGGCGGCACCGGCAAGGAGAGCGGCGACCGCCACCCCAAGATTCGGACCGGCGTATTGATCAGCGCCGGGGCCAAGATTCTGGGCAATGTTGAGGTCGGTGCGGACGCCAAGGTCGGTGCCGGCAGCGTTGTGCTGAGCGACGTGCCGGCCGGCTGCACGGTGGCCGGCGTGCCGGCCAAAATCGTTGGCCGCTGCGCCAAAAGCCACCACCCGGCCCTGGAAATGGACCACCGCATCCCGGACTACGAGCCGCTTGAAGAGCACTGAGGCAGGCCGGGGCAGCTCACACGACAGAACAAGGAGGATGCATCTTTTGGATAGCGTGACCAAGGAGCAGATCGCCGGGCGGGTCGCCGCCTTATGCCAGCGTCTCCAGGCAGCCCGGGTTGATGCCTACCTGGTGCCGTCCTCGGATTGCCACCTCAACGAATATGTCTCAGCCTATCAGCAACGCCGGGCCGCACTGAGCAACTTCACCGGCTCGGCCGGCGACGCCCTGATCAGCCCCCACGGCAACCATGTGTTTGTGGACGCCCGCTATTACTTGCAGGCCGAACAGGAGGTCGATCCGACCCTGTTTCGGGTTCACAAAGTGGGCATGGAGGGCGCGAAGACCCTGACCGAATGGCTGGGCGAAATGGAAAAAGAGCGCGGCAGTCTGCGGGTCGGCTATGATCCGTTTGTGATAGCAATGGAGATGCACGCCGCCTATAGCCGCGCACTCAAGGCCGAGGCTTCCGCCCTGGTGCCGATTGCCGGCAACCTGGTTGATGCGGTCTGGCACGACCGGCCCCCAGCCCCATCCCGGCCGATCTACCTGCTGTCAGAGGCCGACAGCGGCCGTTCGGTGGCCGATAAGCTGGCCGCGGTGCGAGAAAAAATGGCCGAGCACGAGGTGACAGTTCTGGTCCTGACCAAGCTTGACGAAATTGCCTGGCTGACCAATCTGCGCGGCAGCGACGTGGCGTATAACCCGGTCTTTGAGTCCTACTGTGTGCTTGAGCGGGACAGGGCAACGTGTTTTACCCGCCTCACCCCTGAGCCCGCAATTCAGGCCGCCCTGGCACCGGACCTGAGCTTTGCCGCGTATGCGGCCTATACCGAGACGCTGCGGCGCATCAGCGCCAACCCGACCGGAAAAATCTGGCTTGACCCGGCCGGCACGACCATGGGCACCCGCCTGCTCCTGCCCGAAGGCCGCCAGGTATACGAGGCACGCAACCCGGTCGTGCTGATGAAGGCGCTCAAAAACGAGGTCGAGCTCGCCCGCAGCCGCCAAGCTCATCAACGCGCCGCGGCGGCCAAGGTCCGCAGCCTGGCCCGCATGGAGCGGCTGCGGGCCGCGGGGCGGCCGCTGAGTGAAAAGGCGTATGCCCAGATGTTGCACGACGAATACGCCGGCGAAGACGGGTTCCGCGAGCTGAGTTTTGCCACCATTGCTGCGGTCGGGGCCAATGGGGCGATTGTCCACTACGGCGGGGCCAACGATGAGGTAGCCCTCCGGGACGGCGAGCTGCTGCTCGTCGACTCCGGCGTCCAGATGGGGGCTGGCACGACCGATGACACCCGGACGATCTGCCTTGGCACGCCAACCGAGCGCCAACAGCGGCTGTATACCCTGGTCCTGCGCTGTCATATCCAGTTGGCGCGCCAGAAGTTTCCCGAAGGCACGGGCGGCGTCGCCCTCGACGCCCTGACCCGCGGCCAGATGTGGAACGCCGGCCTTGACTACGGCCACGGCACCGGGCACGGGGTCGGGGCGCTGCTCAACGTCCACGAAGGCCCCCAGCGGGTCGCCAGCCGCGGCAGCGACGAAGCCCTCCAGCCCGGCATGATTATTTCCAACGAACCCGGCTATTACGAGGCTGGCTGGGGCGGGATTCGGCTCGAAAACCTGTACGTCGTCACGCCCGACAACAGCCTGCCCGAGCACCCCAGCGGCAAAAAATGGCTTCAACTCGAGACGCTGACCCTGATTCCGTTTGACCACCGTCTGATTGACTGGGCACAGCTCAGCCAGGCCGACCGCGGCTGGCTGGCCGACTATCATCGGCAGGTGCTCAACACCATCGGCCCCCTGCTTGGCGACGAAGACCGGGCCTGGCTCGGGGCGGCCTGCCAGCCGTTTGTTGAGCAATGGCCCCAGTCAGGCAACAATGGCGGCGGCTTTTAGGCGTTGGATAGCGTCCGCGCTGTAGCCGAGTTCGCCCAAAATCTCGTCGGTGTGCTGGCCGAGGCCGGGGGGCGGGCTCTGGACCGCGGCCGGGGTGCCTGAAAAACGCCACACCGGCCCAATCGTCTCAAACGGCTCGGTGCCCGGACGCGCAACCTGCCGCACCACGTCCAAGGCTTTGACCTGGGGATGCTCAAATATGTCTGTGTAGGTGGTAAACGGCACCGCGTCGCCCTGAAACTCGTGAATGAGCCTGACGATTTCAGCGGTGCTGCGCCGGGCAAACGCGCGCTCCCAGAGCGGCTTGACCTCGGCAACATAGCGGCCCACCCCGGTCGCTTCACGCCCAAAGTCGTCAAAACGGGGGTCGGCCAGGCAGTCTTCCATACCGAGCGCAATCAGCAGCCGGTCCCAGTCTTCGCTGCTGCCCCGCCGCAGGCTGAAAAAGACTTGACCGTCTTTGGTCTGATAGCCCTCGTCGGGCGGTTTGGTGTAGTTGTCGAGATGGAAGCCGTACCAGTCGTCCGGGTCGGTCATTGCGGTCCACATAATGCCCCGCATGTGCAGCAGCGTGCCCAACATGCTGACCGAGACGCGCTGCCCCTGGCCTGTGCGCACCCGGTGGAACAGCCCGGCCGTGACCGCCTGAGAGACAAACACGCCGGTGCTGAGGCTGGCTACATCCGTCCCCAGACGCACCGGCGGCTCGCCAATCCGGCCCAGCGAGTTGGTGTAGTCGGCCATGGCCTGAATAACCAGCTCGGCCCCGGGCAGCTTGCGCAGCGGCCCTTTCTCGCCAAAGGCGCTGACCGCGCAGTAGACCAGCCGGGGGTTGAGCGCCCGCAGGGCCTCGTAGCCAAGCCCCAGCTTTTCCACCTCATCCGGGTCCAGGTCCTCAAGCACGACATCCGCCTGCGCTGCCAGCCGCCGCACAATCTCCCTGCCTTCGTCGGTCCAGATATCGAGCGCCAGGCTCTTTTTATTGCGGTTGAGACTCAGAAAAACGGCGCTGTCCTGGCCAATGAACGGCGGTCCCATGGCCCGTGATGCATCCCCGCCGAGCGGCTCCAGCTTGATGACCTCGGCCCCGGCATCCCCCAGCCGCATCGCGCCAAACGGGCCGCACAAGCCCTGGGTCAGGTCAACAATGCGATAGCCGGACAGTGCGCCAGACATGCGCTCTAGTCTCCAATACCGAACTCGCGCAGCACTTCCCGTGTATGCTCGCCCTTGAGCCCGCCGGGTCGAACCGGACCGGCCGGGGTGTGGCTGAATTTCCACGGCACGCCGTCAACACTGAGTGTGCCCCAGTGGGGGCTGTCCATATCGACGATGTGTTCGTTTTCCAGCACTTGAGGATGATGGCGGAGGGCCTCAAAATCCTGAATGCGGCTGTTCGGCACCCTCTCCCTGGTCAGCCGGATCACCCACCAGGCGACCGGTTTGGTCCGAAACCGTTCTTCAAGTATGGGGATCAGCGCTTGCCTGCGCTTGACCCGCTTGGGGTTGGTGGCAAAACGCGGATCGCCAATCAGTTCCTCGGCTTTGATCGCCCGGCACAAACGTGGCCACTGGTCTTCGCTGACCACCCCGACCGCGATATATTTCTGGTCTTCGCACACAAAGGCCTGGTGGGGGACGGTCGTTGTCACCGCGCTGCCCATTGGCCGGGGCTGTTGCCTGGTGGCGAAGTATTCGGCCAGGCGGCTGGTCTGAAGCGACAGGGCCGCCGACACCATTTCAATTGCAATATGCTGCCCCTGGCCGGTCTTCTCCCGGGCCAACAGGGCTTGCAATACCGCCTCGACAATCATCGAGCTGGTATTGATATCGAGATGGGCAAAATGACGGAACATCTCGCCCTGCGAGCCGGCAGGGCCGGTGACACTGCACCAGCCGGAAAAAGCCTGGACAGTTGGGTCAATCCCGGCTTCTTGGGCCATCGGTCCGGTTCTGCCGTAGGCCGAAGCCGAGACATAGATCAGCTTGGGATTGATGGGCGAGACCACATCGTAGCCGAGGCCGAGGCGTTTGACCGCTCCGGGCCGCATGTTCTGGATGAACACGTCGCTCTTTTCAATGATGTTCAGCGCAATCGCCCGGTCGGCTTCCTGTTTGAGGTCAAGGACGATGTGGCGTTTGTTAAAGTTGGCTGAGATGTAGAGCACGGCCGAACCCCTGATCGGCGGCGGAATAGCGTGCGAGAGTTCCCCGCCCGGGGCCTCGACCTTGATGACATCGGCCCCCAACTCGCCCAACAGCTTGGCCGCCCAGGGGCCGACCGCGGCAATGCTCAGGTCAAAGACGCGAATGCCGTCGAGAATGCCTGTCATACTTCCTCCCCATCAGCTGCTCTTGCCATCAACCGCTCTTGAGCGGCCTGAACTTGGCCAGCGTGATATCATCGCTTACATCGTCAAAGTGAATCTCGACCATCATGCCGATCCGAATATCAGCGTTGTCTACCCCGACCAGATTGGTCAGCAGCCGTGGGCCTTCCTCAAGCTCGACCTCGGCGACATTATACGGAACATCGGCCTTGAACGATGAAAAATAGGCCTGATGAAACACTACCCAGGAGTTGACCCGACCGCGGCCGCTCAGCTCCTGCCAGGCAAAACTCGGCGACCAACAGGCGGGACAGAATGGGGTCGGCGGATACCAGGTTTTGCCGCACTCGTTGCATTGCGGCATGACAAACCGGTGCTGCTTGAGACCCTCCCAGTAGGGCCGGTTGAGCGAAGAGACTGCCGGCCTCGGTCTGGTGTAGTCGGCCATGCTTACCTCCGATAGAGCAGCGAATCACCGTAGGCGTTGGCCCACTGGGCCAGCGTGGCGTTCGGCACCTGCCGGGGGCCACACTCGCCACGCAACTGGCGCACCAACTCGACCTGATGATTCCAGCCCATGATATGCCCCTCAGACAGCAGCCCGCCATTGGTATTCATCGGCAGCTCGCCGCCCAGCGCGATCCGCCCGCCCTGGCTGAAGGCCGCGGCCTCTCCCTGGCCACAGAACCCGAACCGTTCGAGTGCGGTCCAGGCCAGGATGGCAAAGGCGTCATAGGTAAACAGCAGGTCAATGTCCTGGGGCGAGACACCGGCCATCTCGTAGACCGGCTGGACGCCCGGCTGGTAGTCAAACACCTCCTGCTGCGAGGTCCCAAAACCGGGATAGGTCCAGATGAACTCCTCCCGGCCGGCCGGCAAGCCCTGCATCCCGCTGATATACACCGGCGGCTTTTTCATATCCCGGGCGCGTTCGGCACTGGTGACAAGCACACAGGCCGCCCCGTCGTTAATGAGACAGTAGTCAAACAGACGCAGGGGTTCACACACAAAGCGGGAGTTTTGATGATCGTCAACCGTGAGCGGCTCGCGCATAATCGCCGCCGGATTGAGCGAGGCGTGTTTGCGAAAAGCCACCGCTACCGCGGCCAGGTCGCGGCTGCTTGCCCCAAACCGCTCGAAATACTTGCGGGCCACCAGCGCGGCCCCGGCCCCAGGTGAGGTCATGCCATAGACCGGGTCTTCGCCGTGTCCGCCGCCGGCCTCACGCGCGCCCTCGGCGTCCCCCGCCCCGCCCATCACTGGCCGGCGAAACCCGGAGAAACTGATCGCCGCCAGACAGGCCACCGTGTGGGCCAGACCGGCACTGACCATCATCGCCGCCCACTGCATGCAGCTGGCGGTAAAACGGCCGTGCGCCCAGGTCTGGTTATAGGCCCGCAGCTTGAGGCCCAAGGCGTAGGCCAGGGTATCGGCATCGGCCCCAATCGGCGTGCCAAAGCTGACAATCAGGCCGTCCAGGTCGTCACGCCCCAGCCCGGCGTCGTCAAGCGCATTGCGAATCGCCTCGCCGGCCAAGTCAATCTGGCTGCGGTTCAGGCGTCGGCCGTAGGGCGAGTGCCCTACCCCGCACACCGCGGCTCTATCTTTCAAGTCCCAGCCAAGCATCGGCAGCCCTCCTTCGGCTGACAAGGTAGGCTGGCAGCACTGCAAGTGTCAACAGGAACCGCTTACGGGCGATACGGCAGGAGGGAGCTTCGCTGGCCCCCTCAGTTGTTGATCTGTGTGATGACGAATCTCTGCTCGGGCTCGCTCCACTCCACTACGACACTCTGGCCTGTATCCGGGAAATCCTCAACCGTCACCCTGGCACTCGCCCCGCGGATAAACTCTTCAGCAAAGGCCACAACAGAAAAATTCCGCGGCTCTCCCTGCACCTCTCCGTTTTGTATGAGCCGCATGGTTTTGGGGCCTGGCCCCAGGAGAGCCCAGTTCATGGTGGTGCTGAACCCATTATCACTATCGCCGCAGACGGACTCGGTATCCCCTCGTGGTACGCCATGAGGAAGGGCAAAAGTGCTAGTGACCCCGTTCTCGTCGCTGAACTCGGCCTTCAAATCTCCGCCCAGACACGACCAGCCGCGGATATTACTGACGCCGCTCACTGTCGAACCCTCGGCCGGCGATTCGATAACCGCGCCACGGGCAGGAGGTTCGCCTGAGGTAAAGTCAATATCCGCCATTCCTGTAGATGTAGACTCTGTTCTACCCACGATAACTCGCCTGTCCGCGTCAACCCTAACCGCGGTGTAGCGAGTCAGATCCTGGCCTGACACCTCCCCTGTCAGGTCTTCTCCCACGATTCTTCCAGTATAAGAACTGGAAGTCTGACAACCAACTCTGACAAGAACGATATTATGAGTCGTATCAAGCTCAAGGCAAGAATGCGGAATGCAAAGAACCGCATCGTCTATGGTTACAGTGACCGGATAGTCGAGGCTGTCCACTTCGCATTGTGACTCGACATTGAAGAATTGGACTCCATAATGCTCTACGGCACACCTCATCTCCTCCGGCCGCGCTGGCCGAAATTGGCCTTCCACTCGACAAATTGACGGGCCATAGATGTTGTTCACGGTTTCGGAGACACCGGCGTAGGAGCCTGTCCCGTCAAAGTTGGTTTCCGAAGTTACAGACAGAGTGCCGGAGGATTGAGACATCTCCGCCGCTGCCGGGCCGGCCATCCACAACAGAACACATAAGGTTATGAGCCTACCACACATGGCATTCCTCCTTATCCTGACTGCCAGATACGATTTTTTCCCTAGTATCATGTCTGGCGGTGCGGATCAAGACTCTGCGGAAATTGAAGGGCCACATGCAGGAAGAGCTGGCAGAAAAGATCGACATCAGCGCCAATGATCTGGCCGGCATTGAGCGGGGAGAGGCGAATCCGATGCCGGCTCTGCTCCAGCGCCTTTCCACTGGGCTGGAAATCCCGCTGTCCGAATTGTTTCAGTATCGACTGGAGGACGGACGGTCCAACTCCGCCAGCGGCTGGACCGGCTCATCAACGGAGCCGGCGACGGAGACCTGCCCCAGCTGACCCCGAGTGTTCGAGGCATTGTTGGAGTAAGGAGATGACCTACACTTTTTGCGCTGGCTGTGATAGGCAGAGCTGTCCGGCGGGACAGGGACTCACCACCCCCACGCCGCAGAAAGGAATGTCGGCCAGGCAACAGGCCGCTCTCCACACACATGACACTCATCGCTTGGTCATGGCTCTTCCTTGTCATCTACATCGGCGGCATGTTGACCATCGGCATTGTTGCCCAGCGGCGCGTGAAACACGCCGACGACTTTGCCACCGCGCGCAATTCCTACGGGCCGGTGTTTCTGGCACTCGCGTTTGCGGCCACGACCGCCAGTGGCGCGACGTTTATGGGCAGCCCGGGACTGAGCTACGAGTGGGGCTTGCCGACCGCCTGGGGAGCCTTCCTGTATCCGACCGGCGTCTATCTGGGTGTGCTGGTCGCTATGCGCCTGGTCACGGTCTCCGGGCATCGGTTCGGCAATCGCTCCATCCCCGAGTACCTCGGCGACCGCTACCAGTCCGACGGCATTCGCGTGCTGGTCTCGGTGTTTTCGCTGCTGTTGTGTTTTTATCTGGCCGGGCAACTCGTATCCGGCCTGGTCATGTTCGAGATTCTGCTGGGCCTGTCTCCGGTCTGGGCCCTGAGCATCACCACGACGGTCTTGCTGATCTATGTCGCGCTCGGCGGGGCGCACGCCGACATCCTGACCGACGGGGTCCAGGGCTGTATGATGTTGCTGGTCGCTGCGGTGGTGATCGCCCTGCTTCTGACCGGCTTCGGCCTGGACACAGGCGAGGCCGGCCGCGGGGGGGTGCCTGGTCTGGTCGATAATCTGGGCGCGCAGGACGCCGGCTTAGTCGGCCTGTTCAGCACCGACACCCCTCTCTATCACTCCTGGTGGTCGGTTGTTGCGATCCTGATTGCACACGTCCCGCTCGGTTTGCTGCCCCACCTGGGAAACAAACTCTGGGCCTTGAAGAACACGCGGCACCAGAAATCGTTTGTCGGTCTGGCGTTCTCATTTGGGCTGACGCTGGGTATGCTCGGTCTGGCCGGCCTGTTGGCCCGCGCGCTGTTGGGTGACGCGCTGTACGCCGATGGGGCAAACCCGAATCAGGCCCTCCCGTTGCTGTTCATTGAGCTGTTTCCGGTCTGGCTGGCGGCCCTTGTCGGCGTCGGCGTCCTGGCCGCCATCATGTCCACCGCGGACGGGCTGGTCATCTCCTCCTCCCAGATTATCGCCAACGATCTCTACCGCCGCACCGTAGTGCCGCGTCTGAAACGGCCGCCCAGCGCCGCCCGGCTCGACCGCATGGTGCTGCACATCAGCCGGGTGTCAACCGTGGTCGTCCTGCTGCTGTGTACGGCCCTGGCCTGGGCCTTGATCGAGACCAACATCGCGCTGATTGTCTGGATCGGCAACGGCGGGCTGATGGCAGCCTTTGCCGGTCCGCTGGTGGTCGGCGCGCTCTGGCGCGGCGTCACCCGGGCCGGAGCCTACGCCGGCTTGGTCGGCGGCTTTGTCACCTTTTTCATTCTGCACACCCAACTGCTCGACCCGGCCTGGTTCTCGCCCGGCCCGCTCCGCGCCAGCGTCACCTGGCTGTACATCGAAGGACCCAGCCCGTTCTCATGCGCCGCGCTCGGCGAACTCGTCTCGGTTGTGTTGACCGTTGTCGTCTCCAAAGCTACCCAGCCACTGCCCGAAACCCATGTCCGGGCACTGTTTGAGGGTGTGTAAAGCGCCGAAATACCCCAGACCAGCAGATTGTCCCCCAGAGGAGGATCCCATGATTACACTCTACGGCACAACAATCAGCAATTATTTCAATACCGCCAAGCTGGCCTGTCTGGAGAAAAACGTTCCGTTTGAGGAAATCCCGGTCATGCCCAGCAAGGAGCCTGAGGTGTTGGCGGCGAGCCCGATGGGCAAGGTGCCGTACATCAAGGTCGAGGGCGCGACCCTGAGCGAGACGAACGTCATCTTTGATTATCTCGAAGATATCCAGCCCCAGCCGGCCCTATACCCAGGCGACCCCTAGGCCAGGGCCAAGGTCAAAGAAATCATCCGCGTGGTGGAACTCTATCTCGATACTCCGGCGCGGCGTCATCTGCCAAGCGTGTATTTTGGCGAGCCCGTGGACCAGTACGCTTACGAGCAGGTTCGTCCGGCTCTGGAACAGGGGCTCGCTGCGCTCAGGCGGCTGGCGCGCTTCGCGCCGTACATCGCCGGAGATTCGTTTACCTTTGCCGATGTGACCGCGTTCTTCCAGTTGCAGTTCACCAACCTGCACACCGCCAAAGTGTACGGCTGGAACATCGGCGACGCGCTGCCCGGCCTGGGCGTGTACCTGGAAATGCTCGGCGAGCGTCCCGCGGTCAAAGCCGTCAATACGGCCATGCAGGACGCCCTCACCACCTTCCTGCCCAAGTAAAACGCAGGGCTACCCCGCGCGTTCTTCAAGCAACGGTCGCGGGGTCGGACCTTCCTGATACGGAGGGAAGAGCCCTTATCCAACGCTATACGGGGCGGGAGTTGGGGCGGCTCTTCCTATGCGGAGGGGAGAGGCGTGGTATGGAGGCGCTCCCCTCTACCCTGTGGATACAGCGCGGCCAATCGGGGGATAGCGGTCTCTACCCCGGAGAAGGAATGCGGGTCAACTTCAAGCTCCAGGCTTCCGAATTGGAAGCAGTCAGTGTTGAAAATTTCTTTCATTTTCTACCACGCTCATTCCCTGTCTCTCCACCGAGGACACAAAATCAGCCAGGAGGTCGCCTAGCCAAGACGCAGCACAATTGGTATGGTCTGGCCGACACCACGCCCACGAAGGAGGCTCGCCATGAAGGTATCCATGTTTCACCTGATGCCCTACCGGGACCTGCCGGACGATTTTGAACAACGCTATCACTCCGTCTGGGTTGACCCGCCCTGGACCGAACTGGGAGACGCAGAAAAGGTCGGCCAGTACTACAACTGGACGCTGGATGAGCTGACCCATGCGGCAAAAGCCGGCATGGATGGCGTGTGCGTGAACGAGCATCACCAGAATGCCTACGGCTTTATGCCAAACCCCAACCTGATGGGCTCGGTCATGGCCCGGGCCACGAACGGCATGGACGTGGCGGTAGTGCAGATGGGCGCTACCCTGCCGACGACCAACCCACCGACCCGGGTGGCCGAGGAATACGGCATGTTGGATACCATCAGCGGCGGTCGTCTGGTCGCCGGTATGCCGCTGGGAACGGCGATGGACGCCACGCTATGCGCCGGCATCACCCCGATTGAGCAGCGCGAACGCTATTACGAAGCCCACGACCTGATCCTCAAAGCCTGGACCGCCCAGGACATCTTTGCCTGGAACGGCAAATACTATCAGTTGCCGATGGTCAATGTCTGGCCCCGGCCCATCCAGCAGCCCCACCCGCCAGTCTGGGTGCCGGGGCTGGGCAGCCTCAGCACCTGGGAGTTTGCCGCCCGGCACAACCACTGCTACTGCTTCCTGAGCTATTACGGACCCAAGGCCGGGAAAGGCGTCATGGACGGGTTCTGGCAGTTCATTGACGAGCGCGGGATAGAGCCCAACCCATTCCGGGCCGGCTTTCTGCAACTGGTGGCCGTGGCCGAGTCCGACGCCAAAGCCGAAGCGCTGTACGAGAAGCACATGCAATACTTCTATACCAAGTCCCTGCATATCCCGCCCGAGTTCTTTTTCCCGCCCGGCCATCAGGATTACCGCAGCCTGGAAAACAATGTCCGCAAGGGCATTTTCAAGAGCTATTTTGACAAGCTTGACGACATCCCCCACTGGAAGTTCAAAGATTTTGTGGACGAGGGCTTTGTTATTGCCGGCGGCCCGTCAACCGTCCGCGACCTGCTCACCGACGCCATCAGCAAACTGCGCGTAGGCAACCTGATGGTCTTGCTGCACATTGGCTCTATGCCGCACGAGCTGACCCTCAAGAACATTGACCTGTTCACCCGTGAGGTCATGCCCCACATCCACGACACCTGGGACGACGAGTGGGAGAATCACTGGTGGCCGGAGAAGTTGCGGGCCAAACGCCAGACCACCCTGGCCGCGCTGTAAGGAGGCCGACACATGGTGGCAGTCCAAGCACACACCGTCAGCGTCTGGAAGAACCAGATCAATCCCAGGGTCCAGGTCGCCGGCAGCGGCCCGCCGGTGGTCTTCCTGCACGGTGCCTACGGGCTCACCTGGGACCCATTTCTGGATGCCCTGGCAGAGCGCTCTACCGTGTATGCGCCCGAGCATCCCGGTACGACCCCGGGTGATCCAGACGGGATTAAGCCCCTGGATAATTTGTGGGACTTGGTGCTGTATTATGATGAGCTGTTTGCGCAGCTCGGTCTGCAAAATCCTGCCGTCATCGGCCATTCGTTCGGCGGGATGATAGCGGCAGAGATCGCCGCGAACTACCCGCAGCGCATCGGCAAACTCGTGCTGGTGAGTCCGATTGGGCTGTGGCGGGACGATATACCAGTCAAAAACTGGATGATCCTGCCGCTGGAAGAGGTCGTCAAGGCCGCCTTCTACGATCAGAGCGGTCCACTGGCGCGGCAAATGCTGAGCGTGCCGGAAGATGAACGGGCCGCCCAAGACGCCCAGATTCGGACGACCTGGGCCCTGGCCTGCACCGGAAAGTTCATCTGGCCGATCCCGGACAAGGGACTCACAAAACGCATCCATCGGATTGTGTCGCCGACGCTGATCGTATGGGGCAGCGAGGACAAGCTCGTGCCCCCGGCGTATGCCCACGAGTTTGGCAGTCGGATCGCCGGCTCGCGGATCGAGATGGTTGAGCAAGCTGCCCACCTTCCCCAGCTGGAACAGCCTGAGCGTGTCTCGGGCCTGATCCAGGACTTTCTTCAATCGTGAGCCACAGAGGAATCGCATGGGACAAGCCTTGAACGGAATCCGCGTGCTGGACATGACCCATGTCCAGATGGGGCCTTCTACAACCCAGCTCCTAGCCTGGCTTGGGGCCGATGTCATCAAGGTTGAACTACCAGGCCGGGGTGATATCACCCGCCAGCAACTCCGCGACCTGCCCGAGGTCGACAGCCTGTATTTCACCATGCTCAACTGCAACAAGCGCAGCATCACCATCAACACCAAGACCTGCAAGGGGCGGGCGATCTTTCACAAACTCCTTGAAGTGTGCGATGTGCTGGTAGAGAATTTTGCGCCCGGGGCCATGGACCGACAGGGCTTCAGTTGGGATGCCGTCCGGGCCATCAACCCCCGCCTGGTCTATGCCTCCGGCAAGGGGTTCGGCGCTGGTCCGTTCGTGGACTGCAAGGCCTACGAGCCGGTCGCCCAGGCCATGGGCGGGGCCATGAGCACAACCGGCTGGGACGATGGCCCGCCGACCGCTACGGGTGCCCAGATTGGGGATTCGGGGACCGGCATTCACCTTGTCGCGGCTATTCTGGCGGCTCTCTTTCAGCGCGAGAAAACCGGACGCGGCCAGCGGGTTGAGGTCGCCATGCAGGACGCCGTGCTGAACCTGTGCCGGGTCAAGCTGCGCGACCAGCAGCGGCTCAGACACGGCCCCTTGAAGGAATACCCGCAATACCCTCACACGCCTTTTGGCGAGGCGGTGCCGCGTTCCGGCAACGCATCTGGTGGAGGCCATCCAGGCAAAGCCCTCACCTGTAAGCCCGGCGGCCCCAACGATTACATCTATGTAGTCATCCAGACCCAGGTCTGGGGGCCGCTGATGAAGCTCATCGGCCGCACGGAGCTTGTTGACCATCCAGATTACGCCACGCCAGAGGCCCGCCTTCCGCACCTCGAAGAGTGTTTCAGCATTGTTGAGGAGTGGACACAGCAACACACCAAGTACGAGGCCATGACACTCCTCAACGGGGTCAGCGTTCCCTGCGGCCCGGTCCTCGACATGAGAGAGTTGCTAGAGGATGAGTCGCTGGCCGCCCGCGGCATTCTGGCCGAGGTTGAACATCCGCAACGCGGAACATTCAAAACCGTTGGCTGCCCGCTCCAGCTCTCTGATTCACCGGTCGAAGTGAAGAGCCCGCCACAGCTTGGCGAGCATACCGAGGAAATTCTGAGGGAGTGTATCGGGTACGGAGACAAGGATATTGAGGAAGCGCGGGCCGAAGGCGCAATCTGAAGAGAGCTTCCTGGATTCAAGACGACCACGGCTTCCCCAAACGCTCAACCGCGGTCCGGGGTGAATACGGCGAGGAGTAGAAGCCGACCTGGTAGTTTGAGCCGGCCGCGACATCGGCCGGGGTGAGTTCAACCCAGACCATATCCTGGGCGGCAAACGCAGCCGTATCGGGCGACTCCGCGACCGCCTCAACGGCCGGCGGCCGCGTGGTATGGAAGCGATGCAGCCCAATATCCAAGGGCCACACAAGCGCCTCAAACGGCGTTTCATACGCCGCCCGGCCGCCTAAGGCCACCGGACGGTTTTCCCGGCGGACAAACCATACTTTCGCCATCCCGATTGTCCTTACCACCGTGTCATGCCTGAGCCGTCCGTTGCCAGCCCCCGGGCGAGATGCTAAGAGTGGTCAGATGGAGGTCAGGCATGAAACAGAATACCCATCCACAGGAATACAGACCGGTTGTTTTTCAGGACGCGTCGGCAGACTACGCCTTTCTGACCCGCTCGTGTGTGGAAACACACGATAGCATTGAATGGGAAGATGGCAAGACCTACCCGCTGTATAAACTCGATATCTCCAGCGCTTCGCATCCGTTCTACACCGGCAAACAGCGCATCGTTGATACCGCGGGGCGGGTTGAACGCTTCCGCCGCCGCTACGGACTCAAGCAAGAAGAGGCGGCCGACGGCTAGCTTCATCCCACATCTCCCGCCCGACACGACCCACGAGGCAGCCCGGACCTTAGTGGGTATTGTTCGCCCCCTCCATCGGACCGTGAGAAGCATATGAGCGAGGCAGGCAATTTAGGCGAAAAACTGGCCGAGGTTGAACAGCGTTATCAAACGCTCGAGCAGCAACTCAGCACATCCGAGGTCATCGCCAACACCCAGGAGTACGCCAAGCTGGCCAAGGAACACGCCGACTTGGGGCGGGTGGTGACGTGTTTTCGCCAGTGGCGCAAAATAGCCCAAGAGATACACGACAGCCAGGGGCTGCTTGACGACAGTGACCCGGAGGTCCGGGATTTGGCCCAAGACGAGCTGTCCGCCCTGCGCCGGCAGCGGGCCGACCTTGAGCACCAGCTGCGCATCCTGCTGCTGCCCACAGACCCGCTGGATGAAAAAAATGTGCTGTTGGAAATCCGAGCCGGGACCGGTGGCGAAGAGGCAAGCCTGTTTGCCGCCGACCTGTGCCGGATGTATACCCGCTACGCCGAGCAAAAAAACTGGCGGCTGGAGGTGATGAGTTCAAACCCGACCGGTCTCGGTGGATTCAAGGAAATCGTCACCCTGATTGAGGGTGACGGTGCCTATAGTCGGCTGAAATTTGAGGGCGGGGTCCACCGCGTCCAGCGTATTCCAGAAACAGAAGCTTCGGGCCGGATTCATACCTCAGCGGTAACGGTGGCCGTCCTGCCCGAGGCCGAGGATGTTGACGTTCACATTGATGAAAAAGATATTCGGATCGACGTCTATCGGTCCTCCGGGCCGGGCGGCCAGAGCGTCAATACCACCGACTCGGCCGTCCGCATCACCCACCTGCCCACCAACTCGATAGTGATCTGTCAGGACGAAAAATCGCAACACAAAAACAAAGCCAAGGCGCTCAAAATTCTGCGCTCCCGGCTGCTGGAAAAAGCCCGCCAAGAGCAGCACCAGGAGATCGCCGCCTCCCGTCGCAGCATGGTCGGCTCGGGCGATCGTTCAGAGCGGATTCGGACCTATAATTTTCCGCAGTCACGGCTGACCGACCACCGGATCAACCTGACCCTGCATACCCTTGAGCGCGTCTTGGAAGGCGAGCTCGACCCGGTCGTAGACGCGCTCACAACGTCCCATCAGGCCGAGTCCCTCAAAGCCGTCAGCTAAGCCCACCCCCATGCCAGCACCCCCTCCCCGGGCTTCTTCCCTGGCCGGCCTCCTGTTGGAAGCGACCGCTTTCCTGTCCGGGCATCACATTCCAAGCCCACGCCTCGACGCCGAGGTATTGCTGGCCCACGCCACAGGCAGAATTAGAACAGAGCTGTACACACGTTTGCGCACCGACCTTGACCCGCACCGGCGGGCTGTCTTCTGGCAGACACTCAGGCGTCGCGCCCGACGCGAGCCTGTGGCGTATATTACCGGCGTTCAGGAGTTCTGGTCGCTCAATTTCAGCGTCAACCGCCATGTGCTTATTCCGCGTCCCGAAACCGAACGGGTGGTTGAAGTCGCCCTGGACGCGCTCGGCTCCCCAGCCGCGCCCCGGATACTTGACCTGGGTACCGGCAGCGCGTGTATTGCGGTTGCGCTGGCCACCGAGCTGCCACAGGCCCGAGTGTGGGCCTGTGATGTGTCTGCCGAGGCTCTGGCGATCGCGCGCACAAATACGGCCCGGCACGGGGTGGCCAACCGGATCACATTCATGCAGGCCGATATGCGGCAGTGGCCCGCCAACCTGTCCGACTTTGACCTGATTATCACCAACCCTCCCTATATTGCCGAGCCTGACTTCGCCGCCCTTCAGGCCGAAGTCCGCGACTGGGAACCCCGCCTGGCGCTCAACGGCGGGAGGGATGGGCTGGATTTTTACCGCAGCCTGCTGCAAGACTGTCCGCTGCGACTGCGGCCTAGCGGATGGCTGGTCATGGAGGTCGGTACCAGCCAGAGCAAAGCCGTCCTGCGCATGGCCAGGAGCCACGACCGCCTAGGTAGCTGTCGACTCAGCCACGACTACGGCGGCCGGCCGCGCGTTGTCGCCGCCCACCGACAGACCGAAAGATGAGGACGAGGGGGAGGATGAGGAGATGGATACGATAGTCATACGCGGAGGTCGGCCGCTTCACGGAGAGATTGAGGTCAGCGGGGCCAAAAACGCGGCCCTGCCCTTTTTATTCGCCAGCCTGCTCACCGAGGAGGAGTGCCGGTTCACCAACATGCCCCGGGTGGTCGATATTCGGACCACCCTGCGCATCCTGACAGAGTTGGGGGTCGAGGTAGACTGGCGAGGCGCGGGCGAGGTCGGGCTGAATGCGCAATCGGTTCGACACCTCGAAGCCCCGTATGAGTTGGTCAAGACCATGCGCGCCTCTTTTCTGGTCTTAGGGCCGCTGCTGGCGCGTTTTGGCCGAGCCAGAGTTTCAACCCCCGGCGGCTGCGCGATTGGCACCCGGCCGGTCGATATCCACCTGAGCGGCCTGCGACAGCTCGGAGCCACGATTCGTCTGCAAGAAGGCTATGTTGAGGCCACGGCCAGCCGGCTGCGCGGTGCCCGGATCAGCCTGGATTTTCCGTCTGTCGGGGCTACCGAAAATCTGATGATGGCGGCCAGCTTGGCCGACGGCCCAAGCCGGATTGAAAACGCCGCCTGCGAGCCCGAAATTGTCGAACTGCAAGCGCTGCTGAACGCAATGGGCGCTCGGGTCAGCGGGGCCGGCCGGCCGGTCATTCAGATTGAGGGCGTCAGCTCGCTGCGCGGCACTGAGCGCGAGGTTATCCCCGACCGGGTAGAGGCCGGCACCTTCCTGATTGCCGGGGCCATGACCTCGGGCCAGGTGTTTGTACGCGGGGCACGCGCCGAGCACCTCGACGCCTTTGTCCAGAAACTCCGCACAGCCGGGATCGATCTCGAGGTCGGGGCCGGCGGCATTGCGGTCAGCGGGGCCGGCCGGCCGAGCCGGGTCGATGTCACCACCTGGCCCCACCCCGGCTTCCCAACCGACTTGCAGGCCCAGATGATGGCCCTCCTCACCCTTGGCGATGGCCGCAGCCTGATTACCGAAACCGTCTTTGAAAATCGCTTTATGCACGTCCAGGAGCTGGCCCGTTTCGGGGCCGATATCACCATCCGCCACAACACCGCAGCGGTCAACGGCGTCGCCTTTCTGAACGGCGCGCCGGTCATGGCAACCGACCTGCGGGCCAGTGTGTCCCTCATCCTGGCCGGCCTGGCGGCACGCGGAAAGACAGAAGTCTCGCGCGTCTACCACCTGGACCGAGGCTATGAGCGCATCGAAGAAAAACTCTCGCAGCTCGGGGCGGATATCCGGCGGGTGACAGCCGGCAAAGACCCCGCGGCAGAACAGCGGAGCCTGGCATGAGCGTTCCCCTGCTCCGCACCTCAGACCCGGCCTGCACCCGCCGTCTGGAGCGGCTGTTTGGCCGGGGTGAGCAGGCCGGCGAGCGGGTTGAAGCCACGGTCCGGGCGATTCTGCGCGATGTCAAACGCCGGGGCGACCGGGCGCTGCTCGCCGCCACCAGAAAATTCGACCGGGTCAGCCTCCGCCCCGACACCTTGCGCGTCACTGACCAAGAGCTTGACGCAGCCCTGGCCGGCCTGCCAAAAGCTGACCGGACCGCGTTGCAGACCGCGGCCAGGCGCATTCGCGCTTTTCACCGCAAACAGCGCCAGTCCTCGTGGCATTATACAGACCGCTCAGGTGTCGGCCTGGGGCAGAAAATCACCCCCCTGGAACGGGTCGGCGTGTATGTCCCGGGCGGCAAAGCCGCCTATCCGTCTTCGGTGCTGATGAACATCATCCCGGCCAAAGTCGCCGGCGTAGAAGACATCGTAGTGGTCTCCCCACCGTCAGCAGACGGCGACAGCTCGCCTGTGCTGGCCGCGGCCCGCTTGGCCGGAGCCGACACAGTGTTTCGGCTGGGCGGTGCCCAAGCCATTGCCGCCCTGGCCTACGGAACCCAGACCGTGCCATGCGTGGATAAAATCGTCGGGCCGGGCAATATCTTTGTCGCCACGGCCAAGCGCCTCGTCTACGGTCAGGTTGATATTGACAGCATGGCCGGTCCGAGTGAGATTGTGGTGATTGCTGACGAGACGGCCCCGGCCCGCTACATTGCGGCCGATATGCTGTCCCAGGCCGAGCACGACGAGATGGCCGCCCCCCTGTGTCTGACCACCTCAGCCCGGCTGGCGGCCACGGTCGTCAAGTCGATCAAAGACCAGCTGGCCACGCTCAGCCGGCGCGCCATTGCCGCGGCCTCGCTCAAGCGCTACGGGGCGGTGATCGTCGCCCGCGACCGGGCCGAGGTTGTGCGGCTGGCCAACGCCCTGGCCCCGGAGCACCTGGAGCTGCTGGTCAAAAATCCGCGCTCCTGGCTGAACGATATCCGCCACGCCGGTGCCATCTTTCTGGGCGTCCTGTCCACCGAGCCTTTTGGCGACTACCTTGCCGGGCCGAACCACATCCTGCCGACCGGAGGAACAGCGCGGTTTTCCTCACCGCTCGGGGTGTACGATTTTCTCAAGCGGACCAGTATCATTGAGGCCTCGGCCCCGGCCCTGCGCACCCTTGGTCCGCACATCATGCGCTTGGCCGCACTGGAGGGTCTGGAGGCCCACGGCCGGGCCATTGCCCAGCGTCTCAACGGAGGCCAGCATGACAGCCCAGCGCAGCGCAAGCCTGCACCGCAAAACCCACGAAACTGACATCCGGCTCAGTCTTGAGCTTGATGGCCGCGGCCAGTACCACGTCACCACCGGCGTACCCTTTCTCAACCATATGCTGGAGCTGTTCAGCCGGCACGGCTTCTTTGATCTCACCCTCGAGGCCACCGGCGATGTAGAGATTGACGACCATCACACGGTTGAAGACATCGGGCTGGCGCTGGGCGAAGCCTTTCGCTCGGCGCTGGGCAATAAGCGCGGCATCCGCCGCTTTGGCGAAGCCTTCGTACCGCTTGACGAAGCCCTGGTGCAGTGCGTCGTTGACCTCAGCGGGCGGCCCTTTCTGGCCTATAATCTGCGCGTTCGGCAGGAACGGATCGGCACATTTGCGACCGAACTGGTCCACGACTTTTTTCTCGCCTTCAGCAACCAGCTCGGCATGAACCTGCACCTCAACATGAGCCAGGGCCGCAACCCGCACCATATCATTGAAGCCGCCTTCAAGGCGTGTGCCCGGGCGCTGGGCAGCGCGGTCGCCTATGACCCGCGGGTCAAAGGGATACTATCGACCAAAGGGACATTATGAAAGAGAGCGTAGAGGAAGCACGCGCCGAATACCTGGGACTTGTACACGCGACTATCCAACTGTCGAATCCTCGCGGCGCGGCTCTCCGGGCACTTGAAGTGACCGCCCTTGTCAATACAGGCGCGGGGACGCTGTGCATTCCCGAGCATCTTGCCGTCCAACTGCAACTCCCGGCCATTGACCAACGCCAAGTGACGACCGCGGACGGGAGGTCCCTGCTCGTTCCCTATGTCGGTCCTGTTCAGGTGAAGTTTGAGAACCGGACCTGTTGTACCGGCACCCTCGTTCCAGGCGAGAGTGTATTGTGAAGCCCTGTTCCGCCTCCCCGCCTGCCCCCTGAAAAGCAAGCGCGGCCGGCCAGGATGCACCCGAGCTCCCGCGTTGTGGTCTCGGGCCGCTCCCGCCCCGTCAGTCCGGGAAATGGGGCATGACCTCTTCCATCAGCATGCGCTGCGAGTTGGCCCAGCCCTCCCTGTTCTCCATCTGGTCAAAGGTCAGGACCAGCAAACAGCCAAAGCCGCCGGTGTCTTCAACCATCGCCCCCAGCTTGTCGATAACCGTCCGGGGCGAGCCGACCAGCCACACATACTCGGCCAGGTATTCCATCGTGACATCAGAATCCGGCACTTCGGGGTGGTGTTTGAACAGGCTGAGCATGCCGAACGACTTGAACAGCGGCAGCAGATACTCGCCATAGGCACGGCCCAACATGCCGTGAATGGCCTTGTGTCTGGCCTCGGTGTCGGTTTCGGCGATATACACCTCGCGCGATACGCGCCAGTCGCTGCGCGAGGCGTCGCGGCCGGCAGACTCCGCCCCCTCAAGCACCGCCTCCCAGTGGGTGTTGAGATAGCCGTTGCTGAGGGCGACGCTCATCGGCATAAAGCCGCTCGCGCCACACATCTTGAGGGTATCTGAGCCAGGGGTCAGCCCGGCAATCCCAATCGGCGGATGGGGCTGCTGAAAGGGCTTGATGTGGAACCTGAGCGTGTTGAGCATGGTGTCAATCCGGTTGACCGTCCAGTACTCGCCCTGAAACGCAAACGGCTCTTCGCTCTCCCACAGCTTGAGAATAATATCCAGGGCTTCTTTGGTCATGCGCCGGTTCTCGCCGCCGGCCCCATCAACGTTGAACAGCTTCCAGTCGCTGGGCAGCCCGCTCGTCCCCACCCCGAACATGAAACGCCCCTGGGCGATGTGGTCCAGAAAGGCGACCCGGTGGGCCAACTCGGCCGGATGGTGATAGGGCAGCAGATGGGCACCCGGACACAGCTTGATGTGCCGGGTGCGTTGCAAGCCTTGGGCAATCAGCAGGTCGGGGGCAGGGTTCGGCTCCCACGGAGCGGTAAAATGCTCGCCCATCCAGGCTTCGTGAAAGCCTAACTGGTCCACCAGCTCCAGATGGTCAAGGTCCCACTGGTGGCCGTCGTAGAAACTTCTCTCGGGGGGATGCGAGGGCATCATAAACACGCCAGCTTTCATACGTCCTCCTTCAAAGACACCTCTCCCCCTCATAACTGCATCCCGGGTCTGAGGCAAGGCCCATCGGGAGAATGCCGGGGGACTTGCCCAGCGTTCAGAAGGGTATAGAATGGTCAGAAGAGAACGCGAGGCCACTTCGAGGGAGGGAAAATCATGACGCAATACGCGCTCGGTCTGCTCACCCTGCTCCTGGCCGGGGGCATCTGGCAGGCGTCGGTGTCGGCCTCCGGCTCCATCTCAGCCGGCGGGGGCATCAATCCCAGAGACGCCTACTCTCGGGGCAAGGCGCTGACATTCAAAAAGCTCGTGTGTATATCCTGCCCCATCCAGAGAGGCGAATTGGACCGGGCGCGCGCCCAAATCCTGAAGAACAGCCTCGAAGCCCGCGACGCGGCAACCAGGCCGGGCACACCGGACGACGAGCATATCGCGGTGTTATGCCCGGGGAGTCGGGGCGTTGATTGTGCCAACAAGGCGGATGAACAAGAACTCGTTCACTATTATCTGACCCGCCGCTACAAGCTCTAAGCCCCCTCCTGCCGGGGCGGACAGCCGTGTCAATCCGGCCTTTGCTTCACCCCCAACGTGAAGAAGACACCCCTGCGAGGCCTCTGCTTCGCCCTGTCCGCCGAGTGCGGCCCTCCCAATTCGGAATGAAAGCCACCGTCGTGCTGATCGCACTCGTGCTGCTCATCGGCCTGTTCTTTGGCCTTGACCTCCAGCAGTTTCTGACCATCGAATATTTCACCGCCCAGCGAGACGCCATTACCGCCTTCCAGGCCCAGGCACCCCTGACCACCGCGGGGGCGTTCTTCCTCCTGTACATGGCGGTGACAGGGCTGTCGCTCCCCGGTGCGGCCCTGCTGACCCTGGTTGCCGGGGCGCTCTTCGGTTTTCTGCCGGGCGTGGTCCTGGTGTCGTTCGCCAGCTCCCTGGGCGCAACCCTGGCCTTCTGCATCGCCCGCTCTGTGTTGCGCGACAGGGTGCGCTCCCGGTTTGCCCGCCAGCTCGCCGTCATTGACCGCGGCGTAGAAAAAGACGGGGCGTTCTACCTGTTCGCCCTGCGGCTCGTTCCGGCCTTCCCCTTCTTCGCCATCAACCTGGCCATGTCGGTCACGCCGCTGTCCACCTGGACCTTCTACTGGGTCAGCCAAGTCGGTATGTTGGCCGGCACGGCCGTCTACGTCAACGCTGGCGCGCAACTGGGCCAGATTACCTCCCTGAGCGGCATCCTCTCGCCGACGCTGATCGTCTCATTTACCTTGGTCGGCCTGTTTCCACTGATCGCCAAAAAAGCCCTGGACGCCACCAAGGCGCGCGCGGTAGTGCGCTGCTTCAAGAAGCCCAAGCAGTATGATACCAACCTCGTTGTGATCGGGGCCGGGTCGGCCGGCTTGGTCTGCGCGCTCATCGCCGCCACCCTCAAGGCCAAGGTGACGCTGGTCGAGCGACACCGCATGGGCGGCGACTGTCTGAACACCGGCTGCGTGCCCAGCAAGGCCCTGCTGCGCTCGGCAAAGATGCTGAGCTATATGGCCAGAGCCAGGGAATACGGTTTCAGGAAGGCCAGCGTAGAGTTCGACTTTGCCGAGGTCATGGAGCGGGTCCAGCGGGTCATCACCACCATCGCGCCCAAGGATTCCAGCGAGCGCTATACCGGCCTGGGGGTGGAATGTGTCAGGGGCGAGGCCCGCATTGTTTCGCCCTACTGCGTCCGGGTGAACAACCGGGACATCACCACCCGCCGCATCATCATTGCCACTGGCGGCACCCCGTTCGTGCCGCCCATCCCGGGCCTTGAGGCGGCCGGCTATTTCACTTCAGATACCATCTGGGCGGTGCGCGATGTGCCGCGCCGCCTCGTCGTTCTCGGCGGCGGCCCCATCGGCTGCGAGCTGGCCCAGGCCTTCTCCCGCTTTGGCGCGTCGGTGACACTGGTGGAGCGCAGCCCCCATCTGCTGATGCGGGAAGACGCCGACGCCAGCGCCTTTGTGCAGGACCGCTTCAGGGCCGAAGGCATTCGGCTGCTCACCAGCCACACCGCCCTGCGGGTCGAGACCACCGACGGCCACAAGCAGCTGGTCTGCGAGCGCAACGGACAGCCCACCCGCCTGCCGTTTGACGCTATTCTGCTTGCCCTCGGCCGCCGGCCAACGACCGCCGGCCTCGGCATCGACGCGCTCGGCCTTGCCTTGGATGAACGGGGGGCCGTTGAGGTAGACGACTCCCTGCGGACCACCATCCCCACCATCTACGCCTGCGGTGACGTGATCGCCCCCTACCAGTTTACCCATACCGCCTCCCACGAGGCCTGGTACGCCACCGTGAACGCCTTGTTCAGCCCCTTCTGGCAGTTCAAAGCCGACTATTCGGTCATCCCCTGGACCACCTTCACCGACCCTGAGGTGGCGCGGGTCGGCCTGAACGAACAGGAGGCCGCCCGGCAGGGCACCCTGGTCGAGGTGACGCGCTACGGCCTTGACGAGCTTGACCGCGCCCTGGCCGACGAGGAAGGCCGGGGGTTTATCAAGGTGTTGACGCCCCCGGGCAAGGACCGGATTCTCGGCGTGACCATCGTCGGCCATCACGCCGGCGAGCTGGTGGCCGAGTTCATCCTGGCCATGAAGTGGGGGCTGGGGCTGAAGAAGCTCCTCGGCACAATCCACATCTATCCGACGCTGGGCGAAGCGAACAGATACGCGGCCGGCGCGTGGCGAAGAAACCACGCCCCCGGCAGGCTGCTTGGCTGGGTGGAGACCTTCCACCGCCTGCGCCGCTAGGCCGCGCGAGGCGGCTCAGGGCTGGTTCAGGTGCCAGTCGTAGGCGTAGTCTATGGAGCCGGCAAAGCCCCTGAGACGGCTGGCAAGCCCCGGCTCGGCGTACTGCGCGAGGTGGGACAACACGGCCGTCTGGCTGGTGCCGAAGTCTTCAGCATACCAGTCATAGATGCTCGATAGCACCAGGAAATCGTTGTCCACAAAGGCCACGCCCCGGGTATGGTTGATGTAGGCGCGGGCCGCGGCCTCAAGCAGTGTCTCGGTATTGGCCGCGGTAAATGCCGTAGCCGACAGATTCGGGCAACCATAGCTGGCGCAGTTGACCGCATAGTGAATCCGGTTGTCCCGCCAGATGGGCCGCAGGATGCCGTGCTCAATGTTGTTCAGGGTCAGGGGCTGGCCGGCAACCTTCGCATGGACGTCGTCCCAGGGACCGCTGAGGGGCAGCCAGCCCTGGTGAATGGCGCGGATGGAGTCCACCGGATAGGCGTTGACCACGACCTGCACGGTCAGCGCATTATAGAAGTTGATCCAGTAGGCCTTCTGCTCAGCCCGGCGGTAGTGCCGGGGGTCAATCGCTTGCAGAGCGCTCAGATAGCCGGCCAGCCGAGCGGTATCTTCCGCATCAGCCTTGAGCGCAGCATAGTCGAAGCGATTGATGCCCGAGGGATGACTTGTGAGGTAGGTGTCGAGGAGGCGCTGCCAGGCACTGTGGTCAACCTGCTCGGCGTTGGTCTCAACGCTCACATCCCAGCCGGGCAGCATCTCCGAGTTGGGCGCGGCGGTGGCAGGGACGGCCGCCACCACCCAGCCGAGCAGATCCGCCAGAAGCCACCACCGCGTCAGGTGGATTGACAGCATAGGCATTGTCCATAGATGAGGGGATGGGGAACGTCAAGCGTCGGGGCCAGGCGTCAATGACCAAGCCGGCCGGCGGCGCTCTCGCTGACGCGAGGGGCCGTGCTGCGGCGAAGCGCCGACCAGACCAGGGCCAACAGGACCGGGCCGAACTCCAGCGGCCGCGCCCAGGCCGGCTGCTGGTAGGCTTGGAGGCCGGGGTCGTCCAGGCCCAGCCCGGTGACATAGGCGACAGAGACGGTTGTGGCCGCGGTCCACGCCCACACACTCGGAAACAGCGTGGCAAAGGGCAGCAGCCACAGCAGATACCACGGATTGATGACCGGTGAGAACGCCAGCAGCAGGCCGTACAGCCAGTCCCCGCGTGGCAGGCCGCGGCGGTCGGCCCGCCAGTAGCGTACAGCATACCAGCCCCAGAACCCGGCGTAGGCAAGGCCAAGCAGCAGCCGGGCCTCAACACCCGGCAGGACTGTTGTCAGGAGGCCAAAGACGGCTGAATTGAACTCCCACTCCCGGGCAAAGACCAGCAGGGAGGCAAGGTCTGTCGCGCCGGCCAGGACAAAGGGCGCATAGACCGCGGCCAGCGTGGCCACAAACAGCAGCCAGTGGCGGGGGCTGGCCCCGAGCAGCACCAAGGGCACTACGACCAGGGCGAGTATCTTTGCGCCTACGGCCAGACCCAGGCAGGCCGCGGCCCGCCCCCAGTGCCCGGACCGGGCCAAGGCCAGCGCGGCCAGCACCAGACACACGCCAAGGCCGTCCGGGTGGGCGGTGAAGGCGACTTCCTTGACCACCAGCGGACACCAGGCGTAGAGCATGACCTGCCGAGCCGGGGCCAGGCCGAGCAGCAGCCCTATGGTCGCAAAATCAACCAGGATCAAGAGGGTCTGCAAGGCGACAATGCTCCCCGGCCGCAGCCAGTAGCCCAGCAGAAAGACAGCCTGTGTTGTCGGGCCGTAGATGGTCGGCAGCTCGGGATGATTGATCTGGTCCAGCACGCGGTGAAAGTTTGCCGGAATGTCGGGGTCAACAAAAAACTCCGCCGGCGCTGCCCCATACGGCGTGCCGACTGTGGCAAAGCGGTAGCCGTCCCACAGGTAGCGGTAGAAGTCGTCCTCAAAGAACGGGCCGCCGAGCAGCCCGCATATCCTGAAGGCCGCCGCCCAGAAGAGCAGCCGGCCGACCGGAAACGCCTGCTCACGCCGGCAGCAGAACAGGTAGAGGCCGAACACCGGAAAGCCGCTCCAGGCAACCAGCCCGAAGAAGACGGACAGCTCGGGCCCGCCGGGCTGGCGGACCAGTACGGCGAGGACGCCATAGCCCAAGGTGCAGCCAAGGCCGACCGCGTCCACCAGCCGGCGGGCGGCTGCGTCGGGCCTCTTCTCGATCATTCGATGGGCTCCTGTCCGAGAGCTCAGCGCGGCGGCCGGCACTTCCAATAGTAGTGGTGCATGGTCGGGCCTTCTTTGCGCCGGCGCAGGCTGAGCACGACGCTATCCCCGACCCGCACGTCCTCGGGGTCGACATCGGTCATCTGGAGGTAGAGCCGGCCGCCCCCATCAAGGTCAACCACGCTCATGATTGTCGGAGAGTCGGCGGCCTGGTACAAGTGGTCGCGGGTGAAGGTAAAGACCTGCCCGCTGCGGGCCAGGGGTACGTCTTGCAGCGAGTCGTGGTTGTGGCAGGCGATGCAGATGCGGGCAAGAGGATACTGTCTGGTCCCGCAGCGTGGGCACTGCGAGCCGTACAGGCGGATATTCTGGCGGTCCTCTTTGGCCAGAAAGACATTCGACAGCTCGGGGCCATCCGCGTGCTCGGCGTAATATGTCCGCATCTTTTTGAAGAGCTGGTAGGAGGGGTAGAGGCGCTTTTCGCCCAGGTGGTCGGAGAGGGACTGGGCCACAGGGCGGGTCTCGATCGCGTCGGTCACCCGCAGCACAAAACCGTCGGCCCCGTCGCCATAGCCGAGCGCGAGAAGACGGTCGCCGGCCCTGGCGCTCTCAAGGGCCGCGGCCAGCAGCAAAAACGGGGCGGGGCTGCCACACGCACCGACCTGGCTGAACAGCGGGTCTTGGATTTGGGCGTCTTGAAAGCCGAGCTTTCTGGCCGCGGCCATGTGCGCCCGGCCATCTGGAGAGGGCAGAATCAGCTTGGCGCAGTCCTGTGGCCCGATACCGAGGCTGTCGAGCAGCCGGGTGCCAACGGCAACGATACCGGCCCGGTAGCCGCGTTCAGTGCTGAAGCGCGACGCCTGGGTGTGGATAAAATCATCGCTATCCCGCCGCCATTCGTCCAGAAAAGCGTCCGACTGCGAAGCCGTGGCAAGAATCTCGGCGAGCACGCCGTCGCGGCCAAGCGTGACCGCGCTGCCGGCATCGCCAAACCAGTCTTCTGCGCCTTCGCCGGGCTGTCCGTCGCGGACCTCGCCGGCGGCGATCAAGACCTGCGACAGACGCCGGTTGCCAATGGCGTCAAGGCCGGCGCGCAGGGCGACGGTGGCTGAACGCAGGCTGGCACCAAAATCGGCCGTCTCGCATTCCGGCCGCAGGTCGCAGGCCGCGGCCAGAAAGCTGGCCGAAGAACGCTGGCGGAACGGGGCCGAGCTTGAGGCAAAGTACACCCCGTCGATGCCGGTCTTGCCTCGGTCCTCAAGACAACGCTGGGCAGCTTCCATTCCCAGCGTCAGGGCGTCCTCGTCAAAATAGATCGCCGCCCGCTCGCCCCGGCCGGGACGGCGCGCCCAGGCGTGGCCAATGTGCTCGCGCTCCAGACGGTAGAAGGGAACGTGGTAGCCACAGCTGGTGATGCCAATCATGGCCGTGCCTCACGACGGCGTGCCATCTCTCGCCTCCCCGTCGGAGCCAGCTTGTATACAGATAACGGTCATCGCCGCTATCGTTAGCGCACCGCGGCCTCTTTTTTGCGCAGCATACCAGCCCGCCGGCAGCGCATGACGACCTCGCCCCGCTGGTTGGTGGCCCGGTGCTCAAACATAACGATGCCCCACTGCGGACGCGACTTGGATTCCCGCTTGTCCACGACCTCGGTCTCGGCGTAGAGCGTATCGCCGATAAACACCGGTTTGGGAAACGTGACCTCTTCAAAGCCGAGATTGCCGACCGTCGTGCCCAGGGTGGTGTCACCGACCGACAGGCCGACGGTCAGGCCGAGGGTAAACAGGCTGTTGACCAGCCGCTGGCCGAACTCGGCTTTTTTGGAAAACTCGGCGTCGAGGTGCAGGGGCTGGGGGTTCATGGTCAGAGTGGTGAACAGCAGGTTGTCGGTCTCGGTAATCGTGCGTCCGGGCTGGTGGTGAAAGACATCTCCGACCTTCAGTTCCTCAAAATGCTTGCCGGCCATAGGCTCCTCCTTTCAATCGTAGGCTATAGCAGTCCTCTATTTTCCTTGCCAGGTGTTGCGATGGACGAGCATGTGGAGGGGGAGCGTGGGATTGGACGGTTTGCTCGGTCGCTCGGCCGGATAGCCAATCGTGATCAGGCCGACCGGCCGCACCCGGTCGGGCAGACCCGGAATGCGTGCCACTTTGACCGGGTTACAGGTACCCACAGAACAGGCCCCCAAGCCTTGTTCCACCACGCCCAGCAAAATCAGCAGGGAGGCAAACCTGGAATCGGCTTGGCCGTATAGGCCCGAATCATCACCCGACATTTGACAACCGAGGCAAAGGGAGGTGGCTCCGCGGGCAGGGGCTTGGCCGCCGCGGCCTGAGCTAATACAAAAGCGGCCCCGGTGCTCTGGAGCAGCTTGCGACGGGAGACCTTGGGCTGCACTGGGGCGTCCTTTTCTGCAAGAAAGGTCCAGACGGCGGAGGCTAGCGCTCCACAAACCGGTGCACATTGCCCCCGCCGGTCTGGGTGGCACCGAGCTCAATCCTGGCAAGCAACTCCAGGCTCTCAGCATCCAAAACAGCCACATCGTGCCAGTTGCTGCCGCAGTAGATCCTGTTGCCCTGGGGATGGATGAGCGGCATGAAGTAAGTATTGGGCAGCGGGCGGCTCTTTTCGATACGACGGGTCTGGGGGTCAACTCGCCACAGGCTGTTATGGGCAAAATAGGCTTTTCCGGTCGTGGGTGACAGCGCTCCGGTCAGCACATAGGACTCCGGGGCGAAGGGCTGAAGTTCAACCACCTCAAGATCGGATGCCGCCTCGCTGTCGAGGCGGGGCCTGAGGTGGTTCAGCGGGCCTCGGGCGATACCTCGGCATTCACCAGACGATAATCGCGGACCAAATCGTCCAACAGCACCCCCAGAGCGTCTTCAACACTGTGTACAAAGCTGCCGCGCAAGGTCAGGGTCAGCTTGCCGGCAGCCCAGGTTGGTGCCAGCATTGTCATCTGCTCGGTCCGGCTCAGGCGGACAATCTGGCGGACTTCCACATCGAGGCAGTAGGCCAGGACACTGCCCGGATGCGCAACGCTGTGCAGCGACACGAACAGGACGGTTGGAAAATCGCCCAGCGGGAGAGCCGCCCGCCGTAGCCGCCGGTCGGCGACGCCGCGGAGCCGGATGCGGTCCATGCCCAGGTCGCGGGCTGTCCGGCTCACCGCGCCGATCTCGAGCCGAAAGCCCTCCACCCCGTAGAGGGTTGTCGCGTCTGCTCCGGCACCCAGCCCCAGGGTCGGGGACAGGGCAAGCACCACGACCAGCCCCACGGCCACCACCCCGTGGCCGGCCCGGTTCCGGTGCGCCGGCCGCGGGGGTGTCATGGCCCACCGCGCTCCTTCTCATATTGCAGCCGGACGGCCTTTTCGATCAGCCCAAACAGCCGGTCCTGTTTTTCAGCCGGCAGGGAGGAGATCGATTTTTGGACCAACTCGGCGCTCTGCTGCAAATAGCGCGCGCTCGCCTCAGCCCCCTTCTGGGACAGGACGCCAAAGGCCCGGCGTTCGTGTTCGGGCAAAGCCTGGAGGGCCTCGGCGTATAAACGGTCCATTTCCTGCTGTTCGTGCAGGGATAGCAGCCGGCGGCCGAGGCGGGACAGCTCAATACCCCGGCGGGCGGCGGGCAGGCCGGATTCTTCCAGCAGCTTGCGCCAGCCCTCTCTGGGGACCGGGCGGGAGTTCCAGGTAACGATCACCAGGACGCTCGCCACCGCTACAAAAGCCAGCACCAGCCAAGAACCGCGTTTGGACACAGAGGGACCAACCATAGCTGTTCATTAGAGGACTTTCCGTGGACCGACAAGACCGGCTGGCCGTTTCCGAACCCCCGGGCTATGCTCTCAGCACCATGACTCGCCACGACCGCACTCCCGCTCAGCCTCTTGCGTTGCCCGAGCTGCTCGGACGGGTTGGTGTTGCCGGCGGGACAGAGCAGGACAAAACACACCTGTGCGTGGCCCTGGCCTACCAGCACGTCCAGCATCGCAGCCCGGTTGTGTGTGTCGATGCCCGGCGAAACAGGGCCACAGCAATCCAGTTTCGCCTGCTGATGCGGGATAAGGCTCGCTATATTCCCCTCGTGTCTCCCGCCTGCCTGCCTCAAGAGGTGCCACGCAGCGTTCTGGATGCGCTTGCTCAAGGCTTGCAACAGGGGCAGACCGGCACCCGCCCTCCCCTCATCCTGCTCAATGGCCTGAACGCCGGGGACAGCCTGGAACGCCTGCTGACTTTTGTCCTCAGGGCCGGGGCGACGGTGGTGTCGTTTCTGGGCTCGGCCCGAGAGGCCGCGTTTGGGCGCTATGACACCCTCCTCATCCTGCACACGGAAGCCGAGGCCGAGGCGATCAGTCGGGCGGCAGGTCGCAAAGTAAGCCCGGAGGAGATCGTCAGCCTGCCGTCAGACCAGGCCTGGCTGATACATTTGACGCGGGTCTATCGGGTCAGGCTGCCCCGCTTGGCCATAGATGAAGGAGTCTGAACTGCCACGACCAGTGGCGCAGAATGGTCGGCATTAGTTTGAAAGACAGGGCGTGCCAGATTACGGGGAACCTTGGAGATACGAAAGAGAAAACCCTTCGGAGGCAGGCCAGCTTATCGAAAATATCCCCGATAGTTTTCCAAGTAACGCCCTCCCACAATCTGCTGGGGGGCTCCCCCTATGTAGAGACAGTCCGTCCTGGTGTAAGCACACAAATACGCTCTTACGCTTCGGGTTGTGATGTTGCGATTCTACCTGCCGCCGAGTAGGATGGGTGTGTTGCAGTACGACGCCTCGGCTGGGAACCCAGGCCGAGCGAGGCGCGGAATAATCCCGCTCAGCAGGAGGGAGGGCGTATGCGTATTGTGATACTCGGAGCCGGCGGTGTGGGCTCGGTTATTGGTGCCTATCTGGCCCGCAATGCCACCGATGTCATCATGATTGCCCGGCCGGGCCATACGGCCGCGGTCCAGCGCCACGGCTTGCAGGTCAGCGGCCTGGCCAATTTTCGGACCCCGGTCGCCAGCCAAGCCCAGGCCGCCGACATCCAACAGGCCGATGTCCTGATTATTACGCTCAAGACCAAAGATATGCAGGCGGCCCTGGCCGGGGTCGCCCATATGCAGGTCGGTGGGGTCGCCTCGCTCCAGAACGGCGTGGTCAAAAACGACCAGATCGCCCAGGTATTCGGGCGGGACAAAGTCATTGGGGCAACGACCATGATCGGCGCGACCTTGCGCGGCAACGGCCAGGTCGCATACACTCTGGACGGACTCACCTTCTTTGGCGAACTCGACGGGCACCCCTCAGACCGGGTCAAGGCGCTTGTCCGGGCCTTTGTGGAGGCCGGGCTCAGAGCCAGCGGGGTCGGCAACATCGTCTCTGTTGAGTGGACCAAACAGGCGCTTCAGAATCCGTTCGCCACCCTTGCGACCCTGACCCGGTTGCCCATGCACCGGGTATGGTCCAGCCCACACCTGGCCGCCCTGTCGGTGCGTATGTTTCGTGAGGTGGTCGCCGTTGCCGCGGCCAAAGGCGTTGCCCTGTCCAAGCATCCGGCCTGGAGCCTGTTTGACCTTGAGGTGCTGTGTCACGCGCCGTTTGACGACGCGGTCAAGCGGCTGGTCAAGGTCGGCCGGGACGTTGAGGCCGATGGGCGGACCCATATTATTCCCTCCATGCTCCAGGATGTGCTGGCCGGCAAAAAGACCGAGATTGATGACACCGTCGGCTATGTGTACCGAGAGGGTCAGCGGCTCGGTATTCCCGTACCCTGCACCGAGTTTGCCTATCACAGCGTCAAGGCGATTGAAGAGGGTTTTGACGCGCTGGTCGGCTGAGTGAAGCTCAGATAGGGCCAGGAATCCGCAGGGTCTTGCCGACCGCCAGCCGGGAGTTGGCCAGCCGGTTGACTCGCATCAGCGCCCGCACCGAGGTGCCGTAGCGGGCGGCGATGTGCGACAAAGTGTCACCCCGGCGGACGGTATACCGACGTGGCTGCTGAGCTACCCGCCGGCCGGCCCGAGCGTCTGGAATACGGAGTTTCTGGCCGACCAGAATACGCGAACTGCGCAGCCCGTTGGCCCGTCGCAGCGCCCGTACCGAGGTGCCGTAGCCGGCGGCGAGGCGACTCAGGCTCTCTCCGGCCCGGACCGTGTGGACGGTCGAGCGCCGCCCGGAAGCGGGTCGAGAGGCCGGAGTCGCCCGCCCGGCCAGACGTGCTGGTGCCTGCTGAGAGCCGGATGGCAGACGGATGCTGAGAGTGTGGCCGGCAGCCAACTGCTGCAAATACCACAGCTTATTGTCCTGGCGCAGGCGGTCACGGTCAACGCCAAAAACGCGCGCCAGATTCCGCGTCGAGTCCCCGACCCGGGCGGTGTAGGACAGCGTCGCTCCCCGCCTCTCCAAGACGGCCGCCAGCGGCCGGCCGGGAGCGGCCAGCAGCATCCCGAGGCGGAGCGGGTGACCGGCGAGGAGCGGGTTGTACAGGCGTAAGAGCAGTTCCGAGACGCCTGTTGCCCGTGCCACAGCCGGCCAGTCCTCGCCCGGCTGGACGCGCCGCAGCCGCAGACCCTCAGCCTGACGCCGGACCTCGGCTTCATGCCAGCGCAGTACGGATTTATACTGCTCGATCTGTATCACATCGTGGAGAATGGACAGGGGCAAGGCCGGCTGAGAAACGAGTGCCTGGGGGCCGGCCACATAGGCTGCCAGCGCATGGTCGTGGCGCTCCAACTGCCCGGCCAACCGGGCGAAGCGCTCTACGCCGGCCTCAAGATTGGCCTCGGCAGTGTTCGCCCGCCTCGGCTCAGGGTCAACCGGCAAAAAGCGGTAGCGCTGCGGCTGGCCGGAGTCAGATATGAAATAGTCATTGCCCCCGGACTGGTGCAGGACCAGCGCACGGACCAGACGCGGGTCAACCGCGTAACGGCTGGCAAGGCTGAACAGCTGCGCTTCGAGCTGCATGCTTTTGCGGTACATGCCGACAAAAGACGGCGACAGCTCGGGCCTTGCCCACACCGGCTGAGCCAACAGGAACGCGGCAATACCCAGAAGACACCGGCTCCACACCATACGCTTCCCCATTGTTCACCTCCTCCGCACCTCCACAGCTTCCGGCCCCGGGTTTGGAAAAACCCGCATCAACGGAGAACAATCATTATTGCCGGCAGCGGCCCAAATCTCAAGCCGGACGGCACATTTTCCTGGCCCCGGACTGAGCAACGATCCGTCCCACCATTGAGAAACCCGGCGGTTTTGCCTATGCTGGGCAAACTTGCCACACCGAGGAGGGACAATGGACAGAAGTCAAGGACAGGGACCGGCCTGGATTGTGTTTGTGGTCTGGATGCTCATTCCGCTCCTGGTCTTCTTCGTGCTGATTACCTTTACCGGCTAGGGGTGCGACATGGCCAGGCGTATGAACACAGGCCGCTGTGTGATCGGGGCGGCCCTGGTCTGGCTGCTGGGCACAGGCTCTTCCCCGCCCAGCCAGCCGGCCCCGGCGGCAGCCCCGAGCGCGGTGCTGGCCACCGTTGGGGGCGTACCTGTCACCGAAGCCGACATTGAGGAGCACTTCAGGGGTCAGATGCTGCGCCTCCGCAATCAGGTCTACTCGGTCAAGAAGCGGGCTGTTGACAGCCTGATTGATGAGCGACTGCTGGCGACCGAAGCCGACAAGCGCGGTCTCTCACGCCAGGAGTTGGTGCAGCAGGAGATCACAGACAAGGCTGGGGCCGTCACCGAAGCCGACATTGAGGCCTTCTACAAGGCTAACGCCGCCCGCCTGGACAATACACCGCTGGACGAGCTGAGAGACCGTATCGCCAAACAGCTCCAGCGGACCAGACAGCAGCGGCGCCGACGGGCGTTTCTTCGGGAGTTGCGCAAGACAGCCGCCATCACCATGCGCCTCAAGCCGCCGATTGTTGAGGTGGCAACTGACGGTGCGCCGGCCAAAGGCTCAGCCGAGGCCCTGGTCACAGTAGTGGAGTTTGCCGACTATGAATGCCCGTACTGCGCTCGTGTGCAGGACACCCTGAATCTCATTCTGAGTACCTATCAGGATCAGGTCAGACTGGTGTTCAAAGACTTCCCCCTGTCCTCTCACCCCCGGGCCCAGAAAGCGGCTGAAGCGGCCCGCTGCGCCGGTGAGCAGGAGAGATACTGGGACTACCACGACGTGTTGTTCCGCAACGTTGAGGCTCTCGAGGTTGAGCAGCTCAAACAGAACGCAGCCGACCTGCACCTCGACACAACACGCTTCAATACCTGTCTGGACAGCGGACGGCAGGCGGCGGCGGTCCGCCGGGATGTCGTCCAAGGCTCGCAACTCGGGGTCAGCGGCACGCCGGCGTTCTTCATCAACGGCCGCTTTCTTCCCGGCGTCCAAGCGTTCACGGCCTTTCAGGAAGCGATTGATGAGGCTCTCGCTGCCGCCCAAACCGAGTGAGGGGGGAAGGGCCTCCTCAACAGGCTTCGTACCGCCGGCATGACCTCCTCAACAAACCGCCTCATGCTGGCCAACACCTGTGGGCACAACCGAGGCGGAGGGAATCTGGAAATAGCGGCCCTCAAACGCACAGGCATCGTGGCTCCAGGCCCGCTCGATAATGGTCAGGGCTTCTTCAAAACGCTCCCGGCTCTCGTCCCTGACCACGCCCAAGCCCTGAAATGAATGGCGATTGTGCCGCGCCCCACCCCCCCACTGCGAGTCGTCCGTTGCTGAGCAGATCGACGGTTGCGGCGTCTTCGGCGGTCCGCAGCAGGTGCTGCAAGGACAGCAGGGCCACGGCCAGCCTCAGGCGAATGCGCCGCGTCCGCTCGGCCAGGGCGGTGGCAACGATCAGGGGCGAGGGCATAATCGGAAACGGCCGGTTAAAATGCAACGTACTGGACCTGTTCCAGTGTCTCCTGATAGCGGCTGAGCTCGCTCTGGTCAGGGGCGCACGGCAATTGGTAAAAAAGACCGGATTTCATGGGCCCGTCCTTATCTCGTGACAGGTCTCGTTCCGATGTACCCCTCTTGGCCAGCCCAAAACGACTGTGGTAATTGCCTCATACTATGTCGGGAAAGAAAAACAAGGTGGAACGCCGTAAGAGCGCATCGGTAGCGGTCGGGCAAGCAGCCTCGCCCCTGGCAGCCGGCCCGCTGATGCTGACGCGCATCCTGGCCCTGCTGGGTCTGGGGATTGGTGTCTATCTGTCGGTCATGCACTATCAGGCCGAGGCCGAAGCTTTAGTGACGGCCCACTTTTGCCAGGCCGGGTCGGTCATTGACTGCACATCGGTACTCAACAGCGCCTATGCCACCTTGTTTGGGATGCCGGTGGCCCTGTGGGCAGCAGGAGCCTACCTCATTACCCTCGTCCTGGCCTTCAGGCCCCGGGTGGCCGCCCTGCTCTTTGTGTGTTCCTGGCTGTGTGTGTTTGGCCTGTACATGGCCGCGGTCTCGCTTTTCCAGCTCCAGGCGGTGTGCCTGTTTTGCACTGCGCTGTATCTGGTCAATATCGGCCTGTTTGTCAGCGCGATCAGGCTGGCGCACTCCTGGCCCGACTTCGAACCGGGCCAGTTTGCCTTTGGCCTGCTCGGCTGCGTCGTCTTGGCCGTGGGGATTGGCTGGTGGCAAAACTTGCAGGCTCAGGTCCGTCTCACGCCGCTCGATTTCAGGGCACCGAGCGTAGAGCGCATGGACAGGAGTTTTATCCGCTTTTACCATGAACAACGAGAGGTGGCGGTCCAAAACCAGGAACGCTACGTCAAGGGCGAGCCGGACGCGCCGCTGCGCATTACCGAGTTTGTCGATTTCCGGTGTCCCAGCTGCGCCCTGGCCCATGACTACCTGACCTATCTGCGCGCGACCAACAAGGGCGCGGTCCGGGTGGTCTTTCACCACTACCCGCTTGACCAGGCCTGTAACCCGCTTGACCACCAGGTCCATCCCTCGTCCTGCGCCGCCGCCATTGCCTCAGAATGCGCCGGCGAACAAGACGCATTCTGGGACTATGCCGACCGCCTGTTCGCCGACCAGAAACGCTTCAGCCGCGCCGACCTGGTCGCTTACGCCGAGGCGCTGGAGCTTGACCTTGAGCGCTTCGAGTCCTGCCTCCAAGACACACGCATAGCAGACAGGGTGCGCCAGGATGTTGAAGAAGGCCGACGGCTTGCAATCAGTGCCACCCCGACCCTGATCATCAACGGACGGGTGATCGAGGGTCTGCCCCCGCCCCAAAAACTGGCCACCCTGGTGACAATGGAGCGCCAGAAGAGCCGCTAGGTCGGCTGAGCCGAAGGCGTGACCCGACTCGCGCCGAGGTTTTCTTCTTCTAATGCAGGAACACCTGGCTGAGGATATAGATCACCAAGCCGACCAAGCCGCCGACCAGCGTGCCGTTGATCCGAATGAATTGCAGGTCTCTGCCGATCCGCAGCTCAATCCGGTCCGAGGTCTGCCGAGCGTCCCAGCCGGCGACCGTCCTGCTGATCCCGCTGCTCAGGCCGTCCCGGTAGCGGTCTACCAGGGTCGGGATAGCGGCCTTCAGGCGCTCATTGACCCGCCCGGCAAACGCATCCTCTGCCAACATGTCGCCGAGCCGGCCGAGCAGGGTGACGATGTTCCGGGCCAGTGGCGGGTCCGCATCCTGTGTCTCCGTAAGACTCTGAATCAGGCGGTTTTTCAGGCCCTCAAGCAGAGCGGATAGCGCCCCGCTGACCTCAGGGGCGTTCAAAAACTTCTGCTTAGAGGCTTCAATTCTCCCCCTCATGTCGGCATCGTAGGCACACTCCCAGGCCAGCCTCTTGATGCGGTCATCAAACTCCTGGCGGGCTTTTGGATCGGTATGCATTGCATTGAGCATCTCCCCCAGCGCCTCCGACAGCCGGTCAAAGACCTTCCCGGCTATGGTTTTCGTCCCAAACGTCGCTCCTTCTTTCACTGCCTGGCGGAGACGCGGGCGGTTTTGGTCAAAATACTCGTGCCCAAACTCAATCAGCTTGTCGAGCAAGACCTTGCTGTGGTCGTCAATGACGAGCCGATTGAGGAGGCCGGCAATGAGCGTACTGACCTCTGTCCGCTCAAGCGCGCCACGGAAGGTGCGGCTGATGAAGGACTCCAATTCACCGTCGTCAGTATCAACAACGGCCCGCAGGCCACGGCACAGGGTGAGGCTCAGCTCCCGGGCGTGGCGTTCATCCTTGAGCCAGCCGCCCAGCTCGCCGGCCAGGTCAAGGCCTTCGAGACGCCGCTCAACATTGTGCCGGGTCAGAAAGTTATTGTTGATAAAAGCCGCCAGGCTGCGGCCAATATCGTCCTTGCGCTCTTGCACAATGTTGGTGTGGGGGATGGGCAGGCCGAGGGGGTGGCGGAACAGCGCAGTCACCGCAAACCAGTCGGCCAGCGCACCGACCATCGCCGCTTCGGCAAAGGCCCGGACATAGCCCAGCCAGGGATACTCGGCCAAGCCGGCACTGCACGCGACAAAGACAACCGCCATCAGCGCCAGCAGACCCAGGGCCAGCCGACGCATACGGGTGAGGCCACGCTTGCGACGGTGGCTGTCTTCAACCGTCTGCCGGTCGGCAGTGATACCCAGCTCGGGCCAGGCGTATTGCTCAGGCCCCGGTGTTTCCACCTTGACGAGCGCACTCTCAGCAACGCCCTTGAACTGCGGAAAATCTTCATAGGGCAGCAGCCCGGTCCACTCTCCATCTTCATCGCGTACCCACACCCCATCCCTGGAGCTGGCAACCTCAAGCCTCGCCATATCTCTTTTCCCCCTCCGCCTGGCCATGCATCCCGGCCTGACGGATCAAGACGGGACGCGCCACGCTGGCCGAACCGGGGCTTTGAGCGCCCGCCACACGACTTCCACCAACAGCGGACATCTTCACTTGTCCTGCGCAACCGCTGAGGGCGAGCAACGTCCCGACTAACAGCAGTATGCCCAATTTCTCAGGTCCTTTGCCTTGCCCCCTCGAGATCGTTCGTCTGTGGCCCGCTCAGGCGGTCGTTTTTCTGCTCTGTCAGTCGTTTTTTCAGGCGTCTTAGTATCTCGGCGAAACTCTGCGAATACCGGGCTCCCCGCGAGGAGCTTCGCTGCCAGTCGTTTTTTCAGGCGTCTTAGTATCTCGGCATTTTGTCTCGAGATCCTGGCCAGTTGTCTTTTCATCCGTTGCATACCCATTGTCAGCCTCCTTTCACCCGGCCGTGTCCGCGGCCGGGCGGTGTGGGTTTATCCCTGTCCGCCTCCTTCTGTATGATAGCATGACAGCGGCCTTCAGCGTAGCAATGTTCGCGCCGCAGCCCCACAGCGCGCTTGACGCGAAGTCCGAGACCTGTCACAATCCGGGGCGTGCATATACCGCGTTCTCTTGACCGACAGAACTGGTGGTGGCTGCCTTAGCAGGTGGCCCGCCCTTGTCGTCTTGTCCATACACGGAGCCGCCTTGACCCAGAGAGGCGGCTTTTCTTTTTCAAAGACCGTCGCCCCGGGGTTGGGTGACGGTCTTTTCTTGGGCCAAACCCGGGTATCAGGACGAAGGAGGAAAGATTCATGGCCGATACAGCCCCCATCCCCGGCGTACACCCCTACCGCACCCGGGGCGGGATTGCCATTCGTCGCAGTATTGACAGCATCCCGCTTCAGGACGCTATTGAGCCGATCGTTGACGGCCTCGATAGTCAGCGCGGCGTACTCCTGGCCTCAAGCTATGAGTATCCGGGCCGCTACACGCGCTGGGACATCGGCTTTGTGAACCCGCCCCTGGCCCTGAGCTGCCGGCAACGGGACTTTCGGCTGTCGGCCCTCAACGAACGTGGCCAAGTGCTCCTGCCGGCGCTCACCCGGGCGCTGGAAGCCCTGCCGGCGTTCGACTCGTCCGAGCGCGGCGAACGCCACCTCGCGGGCACGGTTCGGCCGGCCGCGGGCCGTTTTGCCGAAGAGCAGCGCAGCAAACAGTCGTCGGTCTTTTCGCTGCTGCGCGCGCTCATTGCGCTGTTTGCCTCGGATGAGGACAGCCGACTCGGGCTGTACGGCGCTTTTGGCTATGATCTGGCCTTCCAGTTTGAGCCCCTGCGCCTGCGTCTCCCCCGCCCCGAGGATCAGCGCGACCTGGTGGTGTACATTCCCGATGAAGTCATCGTGATTGACCACCAACGCGAACAAGCCCTGCGCTATCGCTACGATTTCGCGTGTGACGGGCACTCCACCGCCAAGCTGCCACGGGTCGGGACGAGCCAGCCCTACCAGGCGACCGCCACCGCCGCCCGGGCCTGCGATCATCAACCGGGCGAATACGCCGAGGGCGTTCGGCTGGCCCGCGAGGCGTTTCAGCGTGGCGACCTGTTTGAGGTCGTGCCGGGCCAGACCTTTTTTGAGGTCTGCCCTACCCCGCCCTCAGAACTGTTTCGGCGTCTGCGCGAACGCAACCCTTCTCCGTATGGGTTTCTGATCAATCTCGGCCAAGCCGAGTATCTGGTCGGTGCCTCCCCGGAAATGTACGTCCGGGTCGAGGGCGACCGGGTGGAGACCTGCCCGATTTCCGGCACAATTGCGCGTGGCCGGGACCCGCTCGGCGATGCCAGCCAAATCCTGCGCCTGCTCAACTCGCGCAAAGATGAGTCCGAGCTGACCATGTGTACGGATATAGACCGCAACGACAAGTCCCGCATCTGTCAGCCGGGCAGCGTGCGGGTGATTGGCCGGCGACAGATCGAGATGTACTCGCGCTTGATCCACACCGTCGATCATGTTGAGGGCCGGCTGCGGCCCGAGTTTGACGCCCTGGACGCATTTTTGGCCCACACCTGGGCGGTAACAGTCACCGGCGCGCCAAAAGCGTGGGCCATGCAGTTTATTGAGGATCACGAAAAGTCTCCCCGCGCCTGGTACGGCGGGGCCATCGGCCTGCTGGGCTTCAGTGGCACGATGAACACGGGGCTGACCCTGCGCACGATTCGGCTCAAAGACGGCAGGGCCGAGGTCCGGGCCGGTGCCACCCTGCTGTACGACTCCGACCCGGACGACGAGGAGCGCGAAACCCACATCAAAGCCTCGGCCTTCCTCGATGCTATTCGTCGCCCGCGTGAGAGCTGCGGCGATCGACCGCCGGAGGGCGGCAGACCGGGCCGGGGCAAACGGATTCTGCTGGTTGACCATCAGGACTCCTTTGTGCATACCCTGGCCAACTATCTGCGTCAGACCGGGGCCGAGGTCCTGACCCTGCGGGCCGGTTTTCCCCACCACGAGTTTGACGCCCAGCGGCCCGACCTCGTCGTCCTGTCGCCCGGGCCGGGCCGACCGTCAGATTTTGATGTTTCCGGCACCCTGGCGGCCAGCCTTGAGCGCCGGCTGCCCGTTTTTGGCGTGTGTCTGGGTCTGCAGGGTATTGTTGAGCACTTTGGCGGCGAACTGTCGGTGTTGCCCTACCCGATGCACGGCAAAGCCTCGTCGGTCCGGGTCCTGGGCGGGCGGATTTTTGAGGGGCTGCCGCGTGAGCTGACGGCCGGTCGCTATCATTCGCTGTTCGCCCGCAAAGACCGGCTTCCGTCCCAACTCTGCATCACCGCGGAGAGCGATGACGGCGTGGTCATGGCGGTTGAGCATAGCGAACTGCCGATTGCCGCGGTGCAGTTTCATCCCGAGTCCATTCTGACCCTGGATGAAGACTACGGCCTGCGCCTCATCCATAATGTGGTTGCCAGCCTGGGCATCGGCTAGGCCCTCCGCCCGCGGACGGGGCAACCCCGGCTCACTCCAGGCGGGTCACCTGGCTGCACGCGGCCACCCCTGTGACTGCGACGACCGTCAGCCCAGCGGCACACGCGCAGCTCTGCAGCGGCCCCAGCCAATTGACCGTCAGCCCGGCCAGGGGTGCCCCAATCAGGCCGGTCGTACCCATAAAGCCCAGGGTGTAGACCGACAGGACCCGGGCCCGGTGCGAAGGCCGGGCCTGTTCCTGAAAAACCGTCCGGCCAGCGCTCATAAAAACAGACCCGCTCGTTCCCCATGCCCCAACCATCAGCCAAGCTCCCCAGAAGGGCAGCCCGAGCGACAGGCTGCCGACACAGCACGCCCCGGCGAGCAGCGCCACGACCTGGGCCAGCCCCTTGCGCCGCATCCCGCCGTACCACAGGACGGCCCCCGCACCAAAGATCGTGCCCAGCGGAAAGGCCATGTTGAGCGCGGCGAGCTGGGCGACATCACCGCCGTAATAGTCGCGGACCAGCAGCGGCAGGACGACAAGATAGGGGCCGATAAAGCCGACCCCGACCACCATCACCAGCAGCAGCGAGGGCCGCAGCAGCGCCGAGCCAAGGACCTCCTGCACACCGGCGGCCAACTCGCCGAGGCCGGCGCGCAGCGGCCCGCTCGTGCCGGACAGCCGCGGGGGCGGCAGTTTGCGCAGGGTGGGCGCGCCGGCCAGCAGCACCAACGCGTGCATGGCCAGCGCCGGGACAATGCCCAGCCAGCGGGCGCTGCCGGCCAGAAAAGCCCCCAGCGCCTGCGAGAGCCATTGCGTCAGCGTCATGCCGGCGACCGCCCGCAGCATATTCGCCCCGGCAACGTCTGACAGCAGGGCGTCACGCGCTGGCATGGCAAACGCCTGCACTGTGCCGACACACAGGGCGTAGCCAATCAGCAGGCTCATCGACAGCCAGCCCTTGGCCACAACGGCCACCAGACAGCCGGACAGGCCGGCGGCCACAAGGTGGAGCACAATGAGCAGCCCGCGGCGGTCCAGGCGGTCGGCCACCATCCCGCCGAGCAGCACTAGCACAATCGACGGCAGCATGAGCGCGCTCTGGGCAACCCCGACCCACTCGGCATCGGCCTGCAAGACACCGACAACCAGCCAGGAGAACAGCACGCCCTGCATGCCAAAGGCGGTAAACCAGGAGCCGAGGCCGATCACAAACCACAGATAAAAGGCCGGCTGGCTCTCGACCGAGCGGTCGGCCGGGGCGTATGCATCCGCGGCAAAGCCGGCCGGAGGACCGGGCGAGGGCAGGTGTGGCATAGGGCGGCCTAGTGCTCTTCGTACCACTGGATTGCGCCGCGCAAGCCGCGCTCTTTTCTGACCCGCCGAACCTCGTCATTGCCCGAGCCAAAGTGAAAAATGGCGTCGTACTCGGCCCCGGCCAGTGCCGCAGTCCGAAAGCCCTGGAGGTCCATCGCCCGATTGATGGCCAGTTTTTCCAGCCGCAGCTTTTCTGCCGGCACCTTGGCTATCCGCCGGGCGTACTGACAGGTTTCGGCCTCTAAGGTCTCGGCCGGAAAGGTCCGGGTGGCAAACCCCATCGCCCCGGCCTCTTTGCCGCTGAGCTGGCTGCCCGGCAAAAACGCCATATACTTGGTCCGGTGCGGTCCGACCAGCCAGTTCCACATTGAACTCACAAAGCCGGCCCCGGCCGGCAGCGACGGAAAGCCGAGCCGGGCGGTATCGGCCATGAAGATCACATCCGAGCAGGCGCAGAGCTGACTCGCCCCGGCCAGGCAGTAGCCGTGGACCCTGGCAATCACCGGCTTGGGCAGCTCGCGCAGGCTGAGCCAGCGTTCGAGCATCTTTTGCAGCGCGGTCCGGTCGGCATCAACCGTTTTTGCCCCCCCGCCGCCGGCCAAGTCATAGCCGGCCGAAAATGCCCGGCCAGCGCCCCGAATGATGAGAACCTTGATGTCTTCATCGGTGCCAACCGCGGCGATTGCCTCAGAAAACTCGTCTAACAGCGCCGGGTTCATCGCGTTCAGCTTCTCGGGCCGGTTGAGCGTCAGCGTCCCGACCCGGTCCTGTTTGTCCAAGAGTATCAGTTCCATACACCCCTCCTGTGCAGACCGAGCTTTTGCAAACCGGGATTCTTCCCGGCCCCGTCTCCATCCTCACCCCGTCCAGCGCGCACAACCCCCTCACTCTTCCCGCTCCGGCCACCAGCTCTTCGCGCATCTGGCCGATGGTTTTCCGCACAACGGCCAAGTCCGGGCAGCGGCTGAGCCAGGCCGGCCGGATGACCGCGCTGAACAGGCGGTTGCGCAGGATATGCTGGAGCATAAAGGCCTGCCCGCGCCCGGGCGTCAGCGGCTCAACCAACCACGCGATGTGGAGGGCGATTGCAAGGGCAGGTTCGCAGATTTCGTCAACAATCGCAGGCACGGTGTATCCTCATTCAGGGCTGGCTCAACACCGCCACGCACGACACCGCGCCCGGCCCCCCAACGTTGTGAACCAGGCCCAGCCGGGGGTCCTGGACCTGACGCGGGCCGGCCTGGCCGCGCAACTGGCTCACAATCTCATATACCATGCGCACCCCGCTGGCCCCGATGGGGTGGCCGAAGGACTTGAGGCCGCCGCTCGGATTGACCGGGATGTCGCCGCCGAGGGCGGTCCGACCGTCTTCAATCAGGGTCACGCCGCGGCCTTTGGGGACAAAGCCGAGGTCTTCGTAGTTGGTGATTTCGGTCCAGGTGAAACAGTCGTGGACCTCGGCCACATCAATCTCGGTGAGCGGGTCACTGATGCCGGCCATTGCGTAGGCCTCTGCCGCGGCGTGCTCGGTGGCCTGAAAGCCAAGGTAATCGTAGCCCGGGTCCATAAAAGGCCGGCCGCTGCTCACCGCCAGACCGACCCCTTTCACCAGGATGTAGTCGTCCCGGTATTCTTTGGCCAGGTCTGAGCGACACACCACCACCGCGGCCGCCCCGTCGGTCGTGGGGCAGCAGTCATACAGGCCGAACGGATAGGCCACAATGGGCGCGGTCAAGACCTCTTCGGCCGAGACGGTCTTTTGCAGATGGGCCTTGGGGTTCAGCGAGCCGTTGTAGTGGTTTTTGACCGACACCTTGGCCAGACCCTCACGGGTCAGGCCATAGGTGTGCATATAACGGGTGGCGGCCAGGGCAAACAGGCCGGGTGCGGTTGAACCGTCGTTATGGTACGGGTGGACGCCCTCGCGCGCCAGGCCACGCCCCGGGCGGTCTTTGTACTTCTCCACCCCCAGCACCAGGGCCATATCGTACAGCCCGGCCGCAACGGCGATGACCGCGTGGCGGAAGGCGTCGGTTCCGGTGGCGCAAAAGTTCTCGACCCGGGAGAGCGGCTTGTTGTACAGACGCAGCGCATCGCCCAGCGAGACCGCGGCCTTGCCGTGCCCCTGGGCCGGCGAATATGTCCCAAGCCAGGCGGCGTCAATCTCGTCGGGGCCGACCCTGGCGTCGCTGAAAGCGGCAAACGCCGCCTCAACCGCCATCTCTTCATAGCCCTGGTCAACATTATCGCCAAACTTGATGCAGCCGGCCCCAATGACAGCGACCTGATCCTTGATAGAAGCGGCCATGACTTGATTCTCCCGCGTCCCTGAAGGTGAACGATGACCTTTCTACAGGAAGAGCTCATCGTTCGCCTTTCTACCAAGTGTCTGGATGCCGCGTCCAGTCTCATCGTCAACATAATCAGGACCGTGCGACCCGTTTCCGGTGCCGGCGGCTTGATTCCCCAGCCTTGCTTGTTTCAAATTCCAGGTTTGGGCTACACTGGAAGAACTTTTCAGCGGACGAGTTGGGAGAGGCATGAGACGGCAACATCACAGTGGTCAGAATGCTCGCGACTGGCGGCGCACAGTGGCAACGGCTGCGCAGAGCCAGAAAGAAAGCGTCTTTACCTGCAAGTTCCAACTGAGCGCCCAAGACTGCGATGTGGACTTTGACGCGGCCGCTCGGACCTATGACATCACAGAAGGGATTACACGCGGGAGCTTGACCGGCTTAGCATGCGCGGTCCATCTGTCCGGGTTCCGCCTGTTTTCCAATAGCAGAGAGGCGCGCCAGTTCCGAAACCAAAGCCGATACCCCGAAGACCCATTCGCCGACGCCCTCCACACCCATACAGCAATCAGGAACCCGGCCATTACGATTCAATCAATCGAAGGCCTCTTCGCCACAGTTCCGCGGAGGGCCGGAGCGTGGTCAGCAAACACCCTGGCGCGACGGTTGTTTCAGGTCTGGAACAAACGTTCGCCAAGAGACGGCGAGAAGGATCGGCCTGAATTTTCGCTGGCCCAAGGAATCGCTCACAAAGTCACTCCGCACTTCTCCGGGTGGAAAGAACTCGCCGGCGACACAACCGGCGCGCTGGCACTTGCTGGTGAATATCTGGCGACTCTTGGCAACTCTTTTCCGAAGCTCAGTAACCTGCCACCCGAAACCACAACCGGTCTGGACTCTTGTACGCTTGCCCACGATCCTGAATCGCCCTTTGTTGATATGGCCGACAACGAAGAAATCTGGCCGCATCAGGTCGTAGCGGTTTGCGCCGGCAGGCTGAAACGAGACATGCCCGATCTGGACCCATCCTCGCGTGATTTTGCAAGGAGTTTGAGAGACAGGGTTGTCACCCGTCAGAACAATGGCCTGTCCTGGCTGTTCGGCAAGGGTCTGGACTACCTTCGGAAATCGAGCGTTGAACAGATTGCCGGGAACCTTGCCGTTCCACCCGGGGAGCGTCAGCGGGTTGAACAACTCAAAGCCTTTGCCGACGCAATTCCCGCCAATCCGTTTTTCAACACCGATGGATACGCCGAGTTTCGGGGCTCCGTTGGCGGCAAGCTCGCCTCATGGGTCTCGAACTACTGGAAACGTCTGCGTGAACTGACCGCCCTGCATTCCCAGCCGCCGAACATCACTATCCCCGAAGTACTGCCAGGCTCCGATAACGCCCATCTGTTCTCCGGTCTGCACACCGACGCTGCCGGCCTTCTGTTCCTCTCCGGTCGCATTCCTGAGCGGGTCAAGATGGCCGGTGCTGCGCTCGCTGTCTTGTGCGGGGGCGGTATTCCCGAACCAGCGCATATCGACACCGTTGAATCTGTCGCCGGCGAACTGGCCGAAGTGGCTGGGCAACTCGTCATGCTTGACAACCGCATCGAGCAGGAAATCGAACGCGCCCAAGACGAGAAACGTCTACACGCCCTGAAATCGCTCAGGCCGTGCATTCCCAAGGATTTCAAGTCGCCACCCAAGCTGAACAGAATATCAGGCGGAACCGACGATGCCCACGTCGAGATTCGCCTCCTGGAAGACGGCCTGAATGAAGTCATGCAAAAGCGCCGCGAGCACTTCCGGCGGCTCTCCGACTGGGCCGACAGCAAGACAGGCGGCCTTGACCCCTTGCCCATTCTGGAAGAACGCGAACGCAAGACGCTCCCCAACCGTGGCATGAACCCGGCTGAACAAGCGCTCCGGCGTCTGCTTAACCGCATCGGAGCCATGTCGCGCCGGCTGTCGCCAAGCGTGGCTAAGCAGGTCCGGGACACCGTGACGCCCCTCTTTTGCAAGAAGAAAGAAGCGAACCGTTATTTCCACAACCGCAACGGCAGCCTCTATCGGTCCCCCTTCGGAACCTCACGCCACCAGGCTTATGCTCTCGACATGGACCGCGCCCGCGCAACCGACTGGCTGTCGTGGCTGGAGGAGCGGGCCACAGCAATTCGCGAGACCCTGCACTCAGTGCCAGACGCAGACCAGGCGCTTCTGCGCGATCTCCTGTTGATCGAGGAGCTTGTCCTGACGACACGGCTCAACGGCCTGCCCGATGATCATATACCGGGCCATCTGGCAAAACCGCAGGGCGACTTCATCGACATTCCTCCCCTGCTGGCAGCGCAACTCGACGCTGGGGCGATTTCGCGTGATGTGGCCGTGCGCGCCTTCAACCTGTACAACAGCGCTATCAACGGCCTGTTGTTTCGTGCCTTGCGTGACAGTTTCATCGTGCGTACCAAGTTTCTGCGTCTTGACCATGACAAATTGTTTTATGTCCCAAAGGAACGCCCCTGGCAGCCGCCCGCGGACTATTCTTCGGCCAAGGGCGAAATATCCAAGGGCTTGGAGCTTCCTGCGGTCATGCGTGACCAGACCAAGGCCGTTCTGCCGCGCCAGACAACACAGAACCTGAGCAAGGCAAAGTTTCCCGAACCGGGTACGCGCGCCCTGCTGCGTCAAGCGCCCCACGACTGGTATGTCGAACTCGACCTCCGAGGCGGCACAGCACCGGCCCGGCCCGGTCTACCTGTCAAGAAGAACGCAACAAGCGGACTCCAACACTGGACAGCCATGAAAAGCCCGGCCTTTCGGCTGATTGGTCCGCCTTCCTTCAAGACATGGCTTGACCGCGCCCTGACAGACAAGAACATAAAGCTCGGCGACTACACGCTGCTCCTTGACCGGGTTTTCACACAGTCTTTGCAAATGGAAGGCGAGCAGATACGCATCTCGGCAGAGCCGGTGCAGACCAGGGTCGAGCTTGCCATTCCTGTCATTGACAACCGTCCGTATCCCGAAGCCGTATCCCTGTTTGACCACATCGTTGCCATAGACCTTGGCGAGCGACGTATCGGCTATGCGGTCTTCTCGCTGAGAGACTTTGTGGAAAAGGACAAACAGGACCCGCTTGAGGTCGGCAGCGTCGCCATTCCTGCCTTCAGGAGGCTGATGGCCGCGGTCCGTCGTCACCGTGGTTCGCGTCAGCCTAACCAGAAGGTCGGTCAGACCTACTCCAAGGCCTTGATGCGCTTCCGGGAAAACGTGGTGGGGGACATTTGCAACCGTATTGAGACCCTGTGCCAACGCTTCGGCGGATTTCCCGTCCTTGAAAGCTCGGTCGGCAACTTTGAGACAGGCGGCCGCCAACTGGAAATGATCTACGGTTCGGTCCTGCGTCGCTACACGCTTTCCAAAGTGGAGGCCCATAAGGCGGTCCGTCGCCACCATTGGTTTACGGCGGACAAATGGGAGCATCCCTACCTCTGCATCCACGCCTGGAACAAAAGTAAAAAGCAGTTTTCCGGCCCATCCAAGCCGCTCCACATTTTTCCTGGCGTCACAGTGAACCCTGCCTACACCAGCCAAATTTGCAACCGTTGCACCCGAAATGCCCTTCAGGACCTCCGCACCATGCCGGACACGATTGAAGTAGGGGAAGACGGCCGCATAATTCTTGGAGACGGGACAATACGGCTTCTCGAACGAACCAAGTATCCGCCCGGCGAGTTGAAGAAGTTTCGCCGCGAAAAGAAGAGACCACCGCTGAACGTGCCGGTTCAGCAAGGAAGCTGGCCACGCCACGATATTGAGCGCCTCGTCAGGCGCAATATAAGGCAAGCCCCATCGTCCACCATGTCACCAGACACCACACAATCTCGCTTCACCTGCGTGTACGTTGACTGTGGCTATCAGGGTCATGCTGACGAAAATGCCGCGATCAACATCGGCCGGCGCTTTCTGGAACGGATTGACGTAGAGAGGTCAAGAGCGGCGCTTGGGGACTTGACCGGGAAGCGGAAATAAACGATCATTCCTCATTCCCTTCCAGGACGAAGGACTGATCATCCATACCTCAGCCTGGAAGGCGGTCTCGCCCCCCGGCCGCCCTTCAAAAGGGGGGCATTTTCACCTGACAGCAGGAATATCACCCGGCAGCCGGTAGGAAACCTTCGGCGGACGCCCGCCCTTGCGTTCACCCGCGGCAGGAACGACAAACCGGCGCATGTCACCGGCCAAGTAGGCCCGCAGCGCCAACACGTTTCCATGCAGCAGGTTTTTGCGACGCACGAACTGACGGGTAGCAGGAACGTAGACAATTTTCTCCATATCATTCTTCAGCCCGGACAAGGTCGCTTTGGTCAGCGAGTCAGAACCGTCCTTCGGAGGGTGAGCCCTGCACGCCGCGGCAACAGCCTCTTCAATCATGTGCCGCGCCGGCTCCATCAGGTCGTAGACAAGCCCCATGTAGTCGGTCCCTTCATGCAGGAAGCCGTGGCTGGGCGAAAGCCGGTGGATGAGCAGCCAGCGCAAAAGAACGCCGGACAGGAACATGGAACCGGCGTCAAGTGCCGCTGGTAAAGGTCCTCCCTCTCTGCGTGTCACGTCAGGATATCCCATCTGCGTGAAATACCTCCGCCAATATCTGCGTGATTGCTCGGCTTCCCAGACCCGTATCTGTCCAAGATTCCGCGCCCGCGCCAGCCGCTTGTAGACAGCGTTCGGCATGGGCAGAACTACGGCCCGAAAACGCTCGCGTACCAGCGTCCGTGCAATGTAGGCGCGTTTGGACTCATTTGTTCGGGCAACGATCTGTTTTGTCAAAATGTCTTCGGAATCGGCTCTGGGTGCCGGCAGGAAAACCGCCGGGCGTCCGATGTTGCGGCGGTGAACGAGGAGCGGGACACGGCGAGAGGAAAGTTCGTCAATGAGCGCGACGGGAATCTGTCCGGTCGCACCGTAGAACATGACACACTCAATCTGAGACAGGTCGGTATCGACCTCCCCCCCGTTATAGGTGAACCGCCATAGGTTCTTTTTGAGTCTGTCTACCTGAGAGACATAGGGCAGCCACAAGGTCATCTTGCCGCCTCGCCTGGTTGATTTCCATGTCCAAATAGAATCTGGATGTTGAAATTCATCAATTTCAGCCATGAGTATCCTCATTAGAAAGATCAAAAGCCGATTGTAACATAAGGAGTTATCTGGTATAAGCCAGTTCTGAAGGGGAATTGGAGGTCCTGACCTGTACACAGAGCCAGTTCTGAAGGGGAATTGGAGGAATGCCATCATCATCGATGCCAGTTCTGAAGGGGAATTGGAGGTCCTGACCTGTACACAGAGCCAGTTCTGAAGGGGAATTGGAGGAATGCCATCATCATCGATGCCAGTTCTGAAGGGGAATTGGAGGAATTGTGGTCCGGCTGGGGCCAGTTCTGAAGGGGAATTGGAGGGATGGACACTCTACTCGAGCCAGTTCTGAAGGGGAATTGGAGGGTCCATCTGCTCATGGTGGCCAGTTCTGAAGGGGAATTGGAGGGGCTCGATCTCCATCCATGCCAGTTCTGAAGGGGAATTGGAGGGTCTGGACGCGGGACGAAGCCAGTTCTGAAGGGGAATTGGAGGAAGGATTTCGTTGGTGTGGCCAGTTCTGAAGGGGAATTGGAGGCTACGCACCCGGGGCTGAGCCAGTTCTGAAGGGGAATTGGAGGTACACTCACCAAAAGCGGAGCCAGTTCTGAAGGGGAATTGGAGGGATGACTGCGTTGCCGGGGCCAGTTCTGAAGGGGAATTGGAGGATCGGGTCATTCCTGGGTAGCCAGTTCTGAAGGGGAATTGGAGGAAGGCGACGATCGATGCAGCCAGTTCTGAAGGGGAATTGGAGGTTCTCATAATTGCTCCATGCCAGTTCTGAAGGGGAATTGGAGGAACCAACTTATAGCCAGGCCAGTTCTGAAGGGGAATTGGAGGCCGTGGCTTTTTGTACCTGCCAGTTCTGAAGGGGAATTGGAGGAACCATGCTGGCACAATCGCCAGTTCTGAAGGGGAATTGGAGGTCCCCGGTCTGTTGGGCAGCCAGTTCTGAAGGGGAATTGGAGGTTGTACTTTCCGGGTATTGCCAGTTCTGAAGGGGAATTGGAGGGACTGTCTTCACTCAAGAGCCAGTTCTGAAGGGGAATTGGAGGTCCCAGAATTTAGTCGTAGCCAGTTCTGAAGGGGAATTGGAGGTCACGACAGCAACCCCTTGCCAGTGAAGGGGAATTGGAGGCCAGATCGACTCGTTCTGGCCAGTTCTGAAGGGGAATTGGAGGTCTTGTGGGGCCGGTTGGGCCAGTTCTGAAGGGGAATTGGAGGAACCGGATATGCGCCCCTTGCCAGTTCTGAAGGGGAATTGGAGGGAGTTGGTTGCCACCACGGCCAGTTCTGAAGGGGAATTGGAGGGTGATGTACTCGTGACCAGCCAGTTCTGAAGGGGAATTGGAGGTTCCAGCGCGACAATTACGCCAGTTCTGAAGGGGAATTGGAGGGTCGTATTAGACCGCTGTGCCAGTTCTGAAGGGGAATTGGAGGACCTGGCATCCAGACCTGGCCAGTTCTGAAGGGGAATTGGAGGTACACCTACCTGCCAATTGCCAGTTCTGAAGGGGAATTGGAGGAACTCGCATCAAAGTTGTGCCAGTTCTGAAGGGGAATTGGAGGCTGATGTGATATCACAGGCCAGTTCTGAAGGGGAATTGGAGGTTGGCGGGTGGAAATGAAGCCAGTTCTGAAGGGGAATTGGAGGTCCACGCCACACCCGGTAGCCAGTTCTGAAGGGGAATTGGAGGGTCCAATTCCCCTTCAGAGATTAGGGACCTGGGCCAGTTCTGAAGGGGAATTGGAGGCTTGGCTTACACTGCCATGCCAGTTCTGAAGGGGAATTGGAGGGTACCAAAACGCGATGTTGCCAGTTCTGAAGGGGAATTGGAGGGAGCCGTTTCGTAACAGAGCCAGTTCTGAAGGGGAATTGGAGGAAGCGGTCAATGAATGGGGCCAGTTCTGAAGGGGAATTGGAGGCCGCAATCGGTTGCTCAAGCCAGTTCTGAAGGGGAATTGGAGGTCCCCGGCAGTCACCCGGGCCAGTTCTGAAGGGGAATTGGAGGTCCCGTTGGCTCGTCGGTGCCAGTTCTGAAGGGGAATTGGAGGATCCCCGTGTTGCATTTCGCCAGTTCTGAAGGGGAATTGGAGGCTACAACAAGGTACATGGCCAGTTCTGAAGGGGAATTGGAGGCCCGGGCTGAAAGGACTAGCCAGTTCTGAAGGGGAATTGGAGGTCGAGATCGTTTTGCCAGGCCAGTTCTGAAGGGGAATTGGAGGTTGTCGGGACTTCTTCATGCCAGTTCTGAAGGGGAATTGGAGGGTGATCGACCTCACCCCAGCCAGTTCTGAAGGGGAATTGGAGGTCAGGTTGGTTTCCCGTTGGCCAGTTCTGAAGGGGAATTGGAGGGATGTTGTGGTCAAGTGGGCCAGTTCTGAAGGGGAATTGGAGGATCGTAGATGAGTGCTGGGCCAGTTTTGAAGGGGAATTGGAGAAAGGGAATGCGGGGTGATTGCGATTATTGACTACGGCATGGGCAATCTGCGCAGCGTGCAGAAAGGCTGCGAGAAAATGGGCTACCCGGCTGAAATCACTCGGGACGCAGCCCGGATTGAGGCTGCCGCGGGGGTGATTCTGCCGGGTGTGGGCGCGTTTGGGGCGTGCATGGACGGGCTAGTCGCCTGCCGGCTTATCGACACGGTCAAGCGGGTGGCCGACACAGGCACGCCGCTGCTCGGCATCTGTGTCGGGATGCAGATTCTGTTCTCAGAGAGCCACGAGTTTGGCCGGGTGCGGGGTCTGGACATCCTCAAGGGCACGGTTGAGCGCTTTGACCCGGCCCGGCTGACAAGCGACGACGGGCCACACAAAATTCCCCACATGGGCTGGAACCACCTCCACATTGAGCGGCCGGCCCCCCATCTGGCCAAGGTGCCCGAGGGAGCGGCTGTGTATTTTGTTCACTCCTACTATCCGCTCCCGGCAGACCCGGCCATTGTTGCCACCACCACCGAGTACGGCATTCCATTTGCCTCAAGCGTCTGGTCGGACACTATCTTTGCCACCCAGTTCCATCCCGAAAAGAGCCAGACGGTCGGCCTGCAAATCCTGGCCAACTTTGGCAAATTTGTGACCGACTCCCACCGGCTGTGAGGCCCTATGGAGATTATCCCCGCCATTGATCTCAAGGCCGGTCAATGTGTGCGTCTGTACCAGGGCGATATGGATCGAGCGACCGTCTATTCTGACGATCCGGTCGCGGTAGCCCGACGCTGGCAGGACGCCGGGGCCGAGCGGCTGCATGTGGTTGACCTTGACGGGGCCGTGTCGGGAACCGGGGCCAACACTGCGGTCATAGAACAGGTCTGTCGATCCGTAGACCTCCCGATGCAGCTCGGCGGCGGGCTGCGCAGCCTTGAGGCGATTGAGCGGGTGTTTTCACTCGGGGTGCAGCGGGTCATTCTGGGCACGGTGGCCTATCGGCAGCCGGACATTGTGGCTGAGGCGTGCCGCCGCTTTGCAGGCCGGATTGCAGTCGGCATTGATGCCCGGGCCGGAAAAGTCGCCGTCCAAGGCTGGACCGAAGCGACCGAGCTTGGGTCAACCAAGCTTGCCGAACAGTGCCAGGATATGGGCGTTAGCGGGATTGTGTACACAGATATTGTCCGTGACGGCACTGCCCAGGGGGTGAATATCGAGGCCACCCGGGCCTTGGCCCGGGCGGTGCAGATTCCTGTTATTGCCTCTGGTGGCGTGGCCAGCCTTGAAGACATTGAGCGGCTGCGGCTGCATGAAGCCGACGGTATCCGCGGGCTGATCATCGGCCGCGCCCTGTACACCGGCGCGGTCGAGTTGGCCGAGGCGATTCGGCTTGGTCGGTGATGAGATTCCAAGCGGTACATCCCGAGGGAGGCGAAGGATTGCAGCCACGCCTCTCCGGGTATCCTGCATCGGCTCTGTTGCCGTCCGCCTATTCCGGGACCGGGCGCGCCCGCTGGTTGTAGAGCATCTTGCGCAGACGGTCTTTCTCTTCCGGCGACAGCTTGGAGAAGTCCATAGACAGATCGCTGCCCACAGCCATGCCTTTTTTCACCCCGTCCCGCTCCGAGAGTTCGTCAAACCAGCGTTTGAAGTATGTGAACTCGTTGATGTCCTGGCCCTGGGCTTCCCAGTGTACCGTCCACGGATAACAAATCATATCGGCGATGGTATACTCGCCGCCGGCCACATAGCGCTGGCGATAGAGTTGATTGTTCAGGACGCCAAACAGCCGGTTGACCTCATCGGTGAAGCGCCGCACCGCATACGTCTGATCGCCCTGCTCGTCACCGAGCCGCCGAAAATGCCCGCACTCCCCGCTTTTGGGGCCTTGATTGGCCATCTGCCACATCACCCACTGGTTGACCTCGTACCGCCCGCATATGTCTTGGGGGTAGAACTTGCCGGCCTTCTCGGCGATGTACATCATCATCGCCCCGGATTCAAAAATGCTGATCGGCTCACCCCCACCCAGGGGTTCATGGTCAACGAGGGCCGGCATCCGGTTGTTGGGGCAGATTTTCAGAAACTCGGCGGTGAACTGATCGCCGCGGCCGATATTGCACGGGATCATAGTGTAGGCCATGCCGCACTCTTCAAGCAGGATGGTCACCTTTTTGCCGTTTGGTGTAGGCCAATAGTGTACATCAATCATGCTGCGCGTCTCCTTGGTGTGTGGTCTCGCCCAGGGGGGCGGACTGCCAGACTACACCGATTCGACCGGCCAGAACAAGCGCACGGCCGCTCAATGCCAGCGCGGAAAAAAACGCGGCACCCGCCGGCAGTACTCAGCATAGGCCGGGCCAAAACGCTGGTGCAATTCCCGCTCCTCAAGCACGACAATCACATACAGCAGGGGCAGGCTCAGCACCGCCCAGACGTAGACGAGCAGGTAATTGGCCACACAGGCAAAGCCGAGCACCGACAGCAATACTTCCACATAGCGCGGGTGTCGTATCCGGGCATAAATCCCCTCCTGCAACAGGGCCGGGCGGCTGTGAGGGCGCAGCTCGGGCAGCCCGACCATGATGCGCAGGGTCAGATATTTGCGGCGCTCAAAGGCGACTGCCCCCGCTCCGCCGAGACACACCACGGCCAGCCCCAGACAGACGGCGTTCGTCCCGTACTCGGTAGCCAGCAGCGTACCGCGGACCACAAACAGGCCCCCGCCAAGCAGACCCATCCCGCTGCCCACCAGACCATACGTCCAGCAGAGCCCCCGTCTCCGCCAGAATGCGGCAAAGGGGTGGATGCACAGCCAGAACACCAGCCCCGCTGGGAGGCCAATCAGAAACGCCAAGGCAATCGCGTAGCGCAGCTCATCCATGCCTGAACCCCAGCTCTCTCCAGCCGACAGCAACCCCTTATGTCCGAAGCGGTCCCCATTCGGTCCGAGGCACCGGGCGGCTGGACTCCCCCCTCCTCTTTCTCTTCCCGGCTGAGGAGAGTACAACACTCAGGAGGCATGGTGTCTCGGACGTGTCAAAATTGGAGGACATGATGATGAGGACGCTTTCGCTGTGTAGCGGAAAAGGTGGTGTGGGCAAAACGCTGTTGTCGGCCAGTCTGGCCCGGATTATTCAGCGAGAACAGAACTGTAAGGTCTTAGCGGTCGATTTAGACCTCGCGGTCAGCGGACTGACCCTCTTGTCGTTCCGCAATAAAATCGAGCTTGACCAAGTCCCGGCCTCGCTCTTTGACTATCTGACCGGGGATGACAACGCCCGGAGCGCACTGTTTGGGGGTCTCCAGGCCGCGGTCACCCCAAAGGGCGGGTATCCCTCGGCCGCGCTCTACCAGCGTCTCGACCGTATTTTTGTTCTGCCTGCCTCCACAGAGAGCGAGCGCCCGGACTGGGCCCAGTTTGCCCGGATTGAATTCGACCTGGCGATTGAAAAGATCGCCCTGCTGCGGCATTTTGCCGCCGAGTCGCTGGACATTGACTATCTGATTTTTGATACCCAGGCCGGCTTGGGCAGCCTGAGTCTGGCCGCGGCAACGCTCAGCGATATGAACATTATCGTGATGGAAGAGGACGATATCAGCTGGTCCACCTCGCTGCGCATGTTCACCGAAATTATCGAGATGAACAAACGCCTCAAGCACCGCTCACGCAGCTACTTCCTGGCCAATAGCGTCCATACCGGGCTGATGGATATGGCCAGCAAGCTGAGAGCCTTTTCCTTTCTGCAGCCGGTTCCGTTTGATGGCTGGATGCAGCGCCTGGTGTCGCACTCTACTGGCACCGTCCTTGAAAAAGACTTTGAAAACAGCGACTTCTTCCGCCATGTGCATACCCGGGTATGGCAAGAAATGGCCCATCTGTTTGGGCTCAGCCCGAGTCCAGCACACACGACGGCCTCGTTTCGCTGGTGGCGGCCCTCCCGGGCGACGGTTGAGCAAACGGCGGCCAAACCCGCGGCACCGGCCACTCCCCACCGCCTCAGCCCCAGCGTCCAGGACAGCCAGCCGGAAAAAACCGCGGCCCCCTCCCGGCCCTCTGACCCACCTCACCGGCTCGACGCGCGGCTGCGGGCTAAGGACAACACACAGGACGCCAAAAGCGCAGTCCGTTGACCGCTTCTAAGGAAGCAGGACGACTTTCCCCATTGCGCGTCGGGCGGCCAGATAGTGATGGGCATCGGCCGCTTGGGCGAGTGGAAACATCCGGGCCATGACAGGGCTCAGGCTGCCGGCCTGGACCAGGGCCAGCAACTCCTCCAGCGGCCGCCGATGCAGAGCGGCGTGCCACGGTGGCATACCCAGATGCAGACCGCTGACCGTGATATTACGCGTCAGAATCTGAGCGGCGTCAAGCATCGGCAGGGTACCGCTCGCCCGGCCATACAGAACCAAGCGGCCCATCGGTACCAGGCAGTTCAGGCTACGGGTCAACACATCTCCCCCGACACATTCCAGCACTACATCAACCCCGCGTCGGTCGGTCATACGCAGAACCTCAGACACAAAGTCATGCTCGGCATAGTTGATGACTTCCTGGACGCCGAGTTGGCGTATACCCTGGAGCTTGCGCTCGCTTGACGCTGTGGCAAACACGCGGGCACCCCACAGCTTGGCCAGCTGGACAGCAATCGTGCCAACCCCGCTGGCCGCGGCCTGAACCAGGACGAAGTCCTGGGGCTGGATATGCGCACTGGTCTTCAGGATGTGATAGGCGGTCGCAGAGATGACCGGCATACCGGCCGCGGATTCAAAACTCAAGGAGTCAGGAAGCGGGTAGACTGCCTCTGGCGCTGCCGTGACATACTCGGCATAGCCGCCAGACCCGACCCAGGCCATGACCCGCTCGCCGGGCCTGAGCGCGCTGACCTCGGCCCCGACCCGAGCAACCCGACCAGCCACCTCCAGACCGGGCGTCAGCGGTAGCGGGGAGGCGTGCGGGTAGCACCCCTGACGCCGCGCCAAGTCGGAATGATTCACCCCCGCGGCCGCGACCTGGATCAGAACCTGCTCGTCTCCGACGAAGGGATCATCCACCTCCTCATACTGCAACACCTCAGGCCCGCCGAACTGGTGAAACCGGATGGCTCGCATGGCCCGCCCTGTGCCTGGGAGACCGGGGCTTAGAACACGGCCAGCGGATTCACCGGAGAGGCGGTTCCCTTGACCAGTACCAGGGGGGCAATAACCGACAGGAAAGTCCAGCGCGATCGCTCGGCGCACGCCTCGGCCACGGCCTCAAGATCACAGTTGTCTATCAGGTGCAGGCCCAGAGCCACAATCGTGACGGCATGGATGGGGAGCAGCAGCTTGTCGTAGCCGCTGGGCAGCACATCGCTGGCCCCATCGCCGGCCAGGGCGGCTACTTCGCGGGCGTGCAGCCACGGCAGGCAGGCCGCCCCAAGGCCGGCCATGCCGTCGCGAAACGAGTCCCACGGTCCTTGAGATCGCAGCCGCGCGTGCCGCCCGGTACGGACAAACACCACGTCACCGCTCTCGACCCGAAAGCCACCCGCCTGTTCGGCCTCGTCAAGGTCGGTCGGGGTGATTTCCTCTCCGGGTTCGAGCCACTCTTTGCTCTTGAGGCGGGGGATATCGATCAAGACGCCCCGAGACACCACCCCGTCTTTGAGCGCATCAATAGCCCCGTTCTTCGCACCCCTGGCCCCGACATCTTCGGACGGATAGCCGTTATACATCTGGCCTTTGTGAAAGACATGGCACAGCGCGTCCACATGGGTGTTGGCCAGCCCGTGCGGCGCAATCGCAAAGTAGTCGGCGCTATACGGAATCGGCGCGGCGCGGCTCTCTTCAGAGCCGGTCTGGACCATGAGGTGCATCACTGGAGTCGGGTTATCGGGGCCGGGTTCGGTCGCTAAGGGCAGAGACATGGACACGCTGTGCCCGTCTTGGATAAGGGCCGCGGCCCGGGTCCGCTTGTCCGGTGTAATATAGTTGAGTGCGCCCAGTTGGTCGTCCTTGCCCCATTTGCCCCAGTTGCTGAGGGTGGTGAAAAACTCGTTGACTTGCGCTTCGCTCAGAGCACGATTGGCTACCATACCCGTCCCTCCTTTGGCCGGCATCATAGGTAATGCCTAGCGGAGCTGTCAAGGAAAACAGGCTGGCCGGCCGACAGGCACAGGCATAGAATGACCCTATGGACCTGCTGAATCGGATCACAGACGCGCTCGCCCCCTACGGATTGAACCTGGTCGGCACCGCCAGCCGCTCGGCCTATGAAGCGCTTGTGCCGGCGGCCTACCGTCTTGGGCCGCTCCTGCCCCACACCCGCGCAGTCATTGTTATCGGCAATGGGGGGAGCGCTTTTTGGACCGGCTTTCGGCCTTACGCCGCGCACCACCCACACGACCCGCACCCGCTAGACGCCTACACGGTCAAAATTATCGAGCGCGCCCTGACGCCCATCCTCCAGGCATCGGGAGCGCACTATCGCTACACCTACCCGTTTCGCTTCTGGACCGAGCCAGTCTCGTTCATGCACTTGGCCCGGGCCGCGGGGCTGGCCGGGCCGAGCATTCTGGGCATCCTGCTCCACCCGGTTTATGGCCCGTGGCTCGCCCTGCGGGCCGCGGTGTTGCTTGACCAGGACCTCCCCCGGCTTCCCTCAGCCGCCGGCTTTGACCCCTGCCCCGCCTGCTTCGAGAAGCCCTGCATCCGGGCCTGTCCGGCAACTGTGGTCCACGACCAGAACGGCTGGGATGTTCAGGGCTGCGCCGGCTACCGTCTGGCCGCGGACCAGTGCGCGGACGTGTGCCACGCCCGCTATCAGTGTGTATACGGTCGGGAGCACCGCTATCCGCCCGACGCCCTGCGCTACCATCAGACCCACAGCCTGGCCACCATGCGGCAACACGAAGAAGAGGACGCCTAGCCGAGAGTCATGCACAGCGTACCGGCAGTCTGTTGGGGCTGTCTCAGGCGATGAGCAGCGCAAGTTCGTTTGACACCGTGGCCGCCAAGGCCGGATGGGAACAATCATCTGGGAAAACTCGCTTGCCCCCGCAGCAAGCAGAAGCTCAACGACAGCAGCGTGGCCCCCATCAGCTGCCGTGTAACTGTACTCATTGAGTGCGTCCACCTCCGCCCCCGCAGCAAGCAGAGCCTTGACCACAGCCGTGTGACCCTCCTTAGCGGCCCATATCAACGCCGTTTCGCCACCCTGGTTCTGCGCGTCCGCCTCCGCGGCAAGCACGGTCTCAACCGCATCTGACTCGCCCGCCTCAACGGCCTCTAGCAACGCCACGCTGTCCAAGGTCTTCACATCCACCTCCGATCCCGCGGCTCGGAGAGCTCGGACGATCGCACCGTAGCCCTCCTCAGCGGCCAACATTGACGCCGCGGAATCGTACTTGTCCCGCGCGTTCACATCTGCTCCCGCCGCAATCAGAGTTTGGACCGCAGCGAGGTCGTCCAGCCTCAGCAGCTTCCAGCAGTTCCAGGTTGTGTTGCGTATTCAGGTCCACATCTGCCCCCGCAATTCGGAGAGCTTTAACGGTCGCGCTGCAGCCTTCCTCAACGGCCCACATTGACGCCGTATAGCCGCGCTTGGTCTGCGCATGCACATCCGCTCCCGCCGCTAACAGAAGCTGGACGGCAGCGGTATGGCTCTCCCTAGCTGCCCCAATTAACGCCGTATAACCGTGATTGTTCTGTATATTCACATCCGCCCCTGCCTCTAAGAGAGTCTGAATTGCAGCAGACTTGCCCATCTTCGCCACTTCTATCAATGCGGTGTTCCGGCCCTGTTTCCGCGCGTTCACATCGATCCCCATCTCTAGGAACTTCTGGACCATCGCGGCCCCTCCCATCCTGGCCGCCTCCTTACAACGCTACACCGCCTTGCTTCTTATCGTGTATGTCTACCCCACGAGCTAAGAGAGCCTGGACGATTACATTCACATCTGCCCCCGCCGCCAGGAGCGCCTCAACGGTTTCGCGGTCCCCCCGAACGGCAGCTTCCGTCAACGCTGTGTTGCCCCACTCGTTCCGTGCGTTCACATCCGCCCCCGCGGCCAGGAGCCTCTGGACAGCAGCGGTCTTGCCATTCTTAGCGGCGGTGACTAACTGCTCCTCTCTGGTCATACTTCCCCCTCTCAGCCCGCGGCGCGGGTTTCGCTTCGGAATGCTTCAAACCATAACACAGCCCAGCCCGATTGAGGGAAAGAGCCAAGCCATGTGTAGTCTATGCGGGAAGAATGGCGTATGGTGACATATAGCGTTCAGGAGAGAGACGCGCAGAGGCAGCCATGAGTGATCCCGGCCTGTTTGACGCCCTGAAATTTTCCACCCAACTGCAAGAGGCCGGGTTCAGCCAGCGGCAGGTTGACGCCCTCACCAAGAGCCTCCAGGAAGCCCTGACCGCCACCGTGGCCACCAAGGCAGACCTCGCCCCATCAAGGCCAAGCTCGAACACATCGCCACCAAGACCGATATCGCCGAACTGCGAACTGAAATGGCCGACTTGCGGTCTGAGATAGCCACCGTCTACAGAATGATGGCGGTGTTTGCCTTGACCTTCGTGGGAACGATCATCGGCGCGACCATCGCCCTCATCCGCTACCTGGCCGCGTAGCAGGGGCGACACAGCGTCCGCCCCCCACTTTGTGCCTTCAGGCTTTGGCGCTCGGCCGCGCCGACACTGCTTCGTGCCAGCGGGCCAGGTTCTTCTGCTCGGGCGCAATGGCAATCTTTGACACCCGGCCAAAATCAAGGCCGCACAGAGCGGTGATATCGGCCACGGTGAAGCGCTCACCGGCAATGAACCGGCGGTCGGCCAGGACCTCGTTGAGCCACGCCAGGTTTTTGACGGCCCGCCGCTTGGCCACCTCGGCGTACTCAGGGCACTGCTCAATCCGGCCCTTGAAAAAGGCGTGTTGCTGGCGAAAGGCATCGGCAATCGGCAGCAGGATTTCAAACTCCATGCGGCGGTCCCACATGGCAACCACGGCCCGGTCTGTGGCATCAACGCCGAGCAGTCGCGGCTCTGGGTGGGTTTCCTCAAAATAGCGGCAGATGGCGGCACTCTCCGCAATACAGGTCCCGTCGTCCAACTCCAGGACCGGCACAGTACCCAGCGGGTTTTTCTGCCGGAACTCGGGCTTGCGGTTGACCGCGTTCACAACGTCGACCTCCTCAAACGGGACATCAAGCCCCTTCTCCGCCACAAAGATACGCACCCGCCTCGGATTGGGGGCGGCCTTGCTGTCGTGAATCTTCATATCTCACCTCCTTGCCGCTAGACCGTACACCAAGCAGAAGACCGGAGCTAGCCCGACACCGCTTCCGGGCTGGCCCAATCTCCGCTATGCTGCGGCCCATGAGCCAGCTCTCCCCCGTCCTGCAATCAACCGCCTATGAGCTGCCCGACGCCCTCCAGGCCAACGCCTTCTACCAGGACCGGGGCTGGACCGACGGCCTGCCGATTGTGCCACCCACCGCCGAGGGGGTGGCCGCCTGTCTGCGGGCGGCAGGGCTCAGCCCGGACGCGGTCGTTGGCGTCGAGCGCGTGCGCCAGCGGCCTCTGACCGCAGAAAAAGTGGCGATTAACGCGGTCATGGCCGGCTGCCGGCCCGACTATATGCCGGTCCTCGTCGCCGTGCTGCAAGCCATGTGTGAAGAGCCGTTCAACCTGCACGGCAGCACCGCCAGTACCGGCGGCAGCGCCCAGTTCATCGTGGTCAACGGTCCCATCCGCCGCAGCCTGGGTATGAACGCCACCCATAATGTCCTGAGCACCGGCAACCGTGCCAACGCGACAATCGGGCGGGCGGTTCGCCTGGTGCTCATCAATGTGCTCGGCTGCGTGCCCGGCCAACTCGACCGCTCAACCCTGGGGCACCCGGGCAAGTATTCGCTGTGCATTGCCGAAGACGAGGAAGACAGCGCGTGGCTGCCGCTGGCCCAAGAGCGCGGCGTGGCTGCCGGAGAATCGGCCGTCACCGTCATGGCCTGCGAGTCCCCCCGCCAGACCATGAACGAATGGACGCATGACCCCGCCGAGCTCGCCGAGACCTTTGCCGCGGAGATGCGTCACAACATGCTGACGTATTCCATCTGGCCGGGCAACTATGGGCTGGTCATTCCCAAACAGCTGCGCGAGCTGCTGGTCGCGGCCGGCTGGCAAAAACACGACATCCGGGAATATGTGTACCGCCGAGCCCGGGTCAAACGGAGCGACTGGGCCGGCGTCGGCAAGGCCACTATCGTCAACCGGGGCGGCGGACCAGACCAGGAGTTCTGCGCCCTGCGCAGCCCCGAGGACCTGCTGATCGTTGCCGCCGGCGGGCCGGCCGGCGGGTTTGGCGCGGTCGTGCCGCCCTGGTTAGGCTCCAAGGCACTGGCGGTGACCAAGCCGGTCAGACCGGCGGCAGGAGGATAGCCGTATGAGTATCCGTGTGCTGAACCCGAGCTTTGACCAAGCGGTGAGCCAAAACGGGCGGGCCCCGCGTTTAGGCTCCTTACGAGGGTGCCGGGTGGGTCTGCTGGATAACAGCAAAATCAAGGTCCGTGAGTTGCTCAACTGTATGGAGGAGCTGCTGCGGACCGAATACAGCGTGGCCGAGGTCGTGCGGCTCAGAAAGCCCGACGCCAGCCGGCCGGCCCCCCAAGAGGTGGTGGCCGAGATGGCCGGCTGTGAGGCCGTCATCTCCGCGGTCGGCGATTGAGGCAGCTGCTCGTCGTGCAGTTTGCACGACGCCCTGAGTGCCGAAAAAACCGGCGTGGCGGCTACCGCCATTATGACCGACCGTTTTGTCCAAACCGCCCAGGTCATGGCCCGGGTTTCGGGCATGGCGGACTATCCGTTTGCCGTCATCCCGCACCCAATCGCCAATAATGGGCTGGACACGCTGCGCGAAAAGGCCCGTCAGGCCCTCCGCCAGTGTGTCGCGCATCTGGTCCAGGGCTAGAAGCATGGCCATCAAAAAAGAGCCCACCAAGAGCGGCAAACACGCCCTGCGCGAGGAGTCCATCCTCCAGGCCGCGGCCGCCTGCTTTGGCGAGGCCGGCTATCGCTCCACTACCCTGGGGATGATTGCCGAACGGCTCGACATCTCGCGCGTGACCCTGTACCGCTACTGCCCCAGCAAAGAAGAGCTGCTGATTCGGGTCTTTGAACGCTCCATCACCATTTTTCAGCGCGGCCTGCGCCGCATCTGCGAACAAGACATTCCGCCGGCCGAAAAACTGCGCCAGATCATCCACCACCAAGTCCGACTGATGGCCGATCATCGCAATTTTCTAACCGTCTACTTCAGCGAAGAGAGCAACCTGCCGCCCGACATGGCCGAGCGCTCGCGGGCCGAGCGACGGGTCTACGACGGGCTGATTGAAGGGGTGATCCGTGAGGGCGTGGAGTCCGGCCACTTCGCGCCCCTGCCGGTCAAGCTGCTGTCGTTTGCCATCCTCGGCATGTGTAACTGGCTCTACCAGTGGTACCGGCCCGACGGCCCGCTGGCCGCGGGTGAGGTCGCCCGGATTTTCATCGATCTGGTCGAACACGGCTATCTGCGCGGCGACCCGCACGACGATCTGCTGTCCGGCCTGGAGCGGGTTGAAAAAACCCTCAGTTCACTCCGCCACCACCTCCAAGCCCCTGCCCTCAAGCCCTGAGCTTCCGGCCGAATCGCGTGGCGCGCTTGGCCGCTCTCAGGTGCTGTAACCCAAACCTGCGGCTCAGGCGTCTACACCGGTAAGCGAGGCAGTATGGACGGAGCATTGGAAACCGTTGGGGCGCACGACCGGCTGACCGTTCAGC
>CBDESS010000004.1:0-405158 GCA_965242605.1 uncultured Binatia bacterium (SeqCode)
GACCGCGTACAGCGTCAATACACTGGCCACCACGAACACCGCCCCAGTGCTCAGAATGTGCGCACGCGCCGCCTGGCTCCATGCCCGGAACAGGTCGCCCGCCCGCAGGACCACCACCACAACGAACAGCAGCACGCCCATGATGCGCAGGTTGGTCGCTACCCCCACTCCGACCCCACACAGTGCGAACGCCCCAAGGCTCTCCCGCCGCCACGCCCGGTGAATCAGGAACAGGGCACCCAGGAACAGCACCAGGAAGGGGATGTCCTTGGTGTTGACAAAGGAGTGGGCGTAGAGCCGGGGATGGAGCACGAACAGCAGCAGGGCGACCAGGGCCAACCACCGGCTGTGGAAGAGGTGGTACACCAGCCGGGCACAGCAGTAGCCACCGGCCAGAAAGAAGAGGTGGGTCAGCAGATGGCGACTCAGGTAGATGGCCCGACTGTCGGTGAGGCCCAGCAGCCGCTCAACGAGCGCCAGCGGTGCCTCGAAGACGGCACCGTAGAACCGGTCATAGGGAGGACGGGAGGGCAGCAGGACCTCGGCGTCTCCCAGCATGTAGTCGACCGTCGCATGGCCGATAATGCGCTGGGGCACTTCGTCCACCCCTACGCCGTAGTCGTCAAGGACGACCATGCCCACGCCGGCCAAGACCGCCAGGGCCAGGAGCACGCTGCCGGCAAACACACCCGCGACTGCCCTCTGGCCCCACTTCGGGAGGGACGCCGGGATACCGCTCACTCGGCCTCCTCCGGGCCCGCTGGGGCGGCCCGGGCCTCCACCCGGACCGCCACCTCCCAGACCCGCTCGGCCCCCCGGCCCTGCCCCGTCCGCAGCTCAGCGAGGCGGTAGGCTGGCAGCCGAATGGACCCCAGACACCTGCCAGCGAACAACGCCGCCTGCTGCACCTGCGGGGCGTGACCGGGGTGCCGCCAGAACGTGAAATCAAGCACCCGAAAGCCCTCGGATTGGCGGACCCCCGCGAGCACGGCCGGGTCCCGCGGCCTGACGTGCAGAAAGAAGCCGGGTTCCGTGTCCGTCCGGCGACACGGTACCCGCAGGTAGCTCAGCGTGGTCCCGGCGAGGTACACAGCGAAATGCGACCGGGCCACGGGGGGACCCGCCACCGTCGCCCGGTAGGCCGTGCGCACGGCGTCGGTCGCAGGGGCCCCGGACGGCGACACAGGGATGACCACCCGCCACAACTCGGCCCCCCCGGAAGGTGACACCTGGCTGACTTCAATGGCCCGGAGCGGATAGCCTGGCAAGGGCAGCCGGAGCAGACACCGCCCGTCCACCCGCACGCCGTACCGCATAAGGGCGAAACGCAACTCCTCAAAGCCCCACTGCCGACGCCGCTGGGACAGAGCGGCCACATCCACTGGGAAGACCCGCACCACGAAGGGCCGCCCCCTGTGCAGGTCCGCTGGGCCGCAGGATGTCTTCACCCCCATCAAAGTCCGGCTCTCCAGATACAGGTCAAAGTCCGCCCGCCCGACCGCCGGCCCGCCCGTCACGGCCCGGGCTACGGCCCGATAGGCGGCCGCGGTGGCCGCGTCCACCCGGGCCGGGTTGGGGGCCGTCACCGTCAGGATGGTATTGTGGTAAATCTGGTGGGTATAGAGGCGGGGCGCGAAGAGGGGGCCACCGAAGCCGCGCCGCAGCAGGTATGGGTGGTGATCGATCACCTGAAAGTCCCCTGGCTCCGCCTCGTCCGTGGTGAGGACGAGACGGCGGCGCGCCGCCTCGGGAAGAATGAGCCAGTTGTGGCGTAGATGGCCGCGAGACATCGGACCCATCTCCAGCGAGATCGGTGAGGTGGGATAGCGGTGGAGGAGATAGGCCAACCCCTCCCGGTACGCGGGTCCCCAGTGGATCATGCTGTACTGGGTCCCCAGGTAGTCGGGCGTGCGCCGGTCAACCAGGGCGTTGAAATAGACGAACTGGTGAGGATGAAGGGCCACCAGCTCAACGACCACCCTGGCCAGGCCCGCTGCGGCCAGCGCGTAGACGCCTGGCCGTAACGCGGCCCAGCGACAGACCGCCGCCAGCCAGCGCAGCCCGAACACCGCCAGCAGACACACCGGGGCGGACAGAAAGTAGACATGACGCCAGCCGTTGTAAAGGTTGGCGTTGACGACGAGGACGGCGACGACCGGGAGGACCAGACAGGCGACGAGCAGCAGCCCGAAGCGGACGACGGGGTCGCCCGGCACGGCACCGGGAGAGCGCAGGCCACGATGTATCACGGACACTGCCCCCACCAGACCCAGCAGTAGCATCCCCGGCGGGGTGGTAATGGCGATCCAGGTTGGAATGTAGTGTGCGGGAATATCCGGCCAGCGCACCGACTCGCCCTGGAAGAGAGTCGCAACGTGATTCGGGTGCTGGGAGAGGACTGCCACGGCCTCGCCCAACGCCAAGGGGTCCCCCCACAGGTAGGGCCAGACCGCGTACAGCGTCAACACACTGGCCACCACGAACACCCCACCAGTGCTCAGAATGTGCCAGCGCGCCGCCCGGCCATGTGCCCGGAACAGGTCGCCCGCCCGCAGGACCACCACCACAACGAACAGCAGCACGCCCATGATACGCAGGTTGGTCGCTACCCCCACTCCGACCCCACACAGTGCGAACGCCCCAAGGCTCTCCCGCCGCCACGCCCGGTGAATCAGAAACAGGGCACCCAGGAACAGCACCAGGAAGGGGATGTCCTTGGTGTTGACAAAGGAGTGGGCGTAGAGCCGGGGCTGGAGCACGAACAGCAGCAGGGCGACCAGGGCCAGCCAGCGGCTGTGGAAGAGGTGGTACACCAGCCGGGCACAGCAGCAGCCACCGGCCAGAAAGAAGAGGTGGGTCAGCAGATGGCGACTCAGGGAGATAGCCCGGCTGTCGGTGAGGCCCAGCAGCCGCTCAACGAGCACCAGCCCCACCTCGAAGACGACGCCGTAGAACCGGTCAACGGGATCGCTGGGGGGCCGCAGGGTCTCGGCATCCCCTGATATGTAGTTGACCGCCGTGTGACCGATCTGGCGTTGGGTCACTTCGTCCATCCCTACGCCGTAGTCGTTGAGGACGACCACGCCCATGACGGCCAAGACCGCCAGGGCCAGGAGCGTGCCACGGGCAAGCGCGACATCGCCTGCTCCCTGGCCCCGCTTCGGGAGGGACGCCGGGATACCGCTCACTCGGCCTCCTCCGGGCCCGCTGAGGCGGTCCGGGTCTCCACCCGGACCGCCACCTCCCAGACCGGCGCGGCCCCTTGACCCTGCCCGGTCCGCAACCCGGCGATGGGGTAGGCTGGCAGCCGAATGGACGCCAGACAGGTGCCGGCGAAGAGCGCCGCCTGGTCTACCTGCGGGGTATGACGGGAATGCCGCCGGAACGCAAAATTGAGCACCTTAAAGCCCCGGGGCCGGCGGGCCGCAGCAAGCACGGCCGGGTCCCGGGGCCTGACATGCAGAAAGAAGCCGGGGGCCGTGTCCGCCCGGCGACACGGGGCCCGCAGGTAGGTCAACATGGTCCCGTCGAGGTACAGGGCAAAGTGCGACCGGGCCACGGGGGCACCCGCTACCGCTGCCCGGTAGGCCGTGCGCACCAGGTCGGTCGCGGTGGCACCGGGGGGCGACACCGGGATGGCCACCCGCCACAGGTCGGCACCCGTGGAAGGGGCTACTTGGCCGGCTTCAATGGCCCGGAGCGAATAGGTCGGCAAGGGCAGCCGAATCAGACACTGGCCGTCCACCCGCACGCCGTACCGGCTGAAGTCGAAGGCCCTCCCCTCAAAGCCCCACTGCCGACGCCGCCGGGGCAGGTCGGCCACATCCACCGGGAAGACCCGCATCAGGAAGGAGCGTCCGCGCGTGTCCGCCGGGCCGCAGGATGTCTTCACCCACATCAAAGTCCGGCTCTCCAGATACAGGGCAAAGCCTGCCCGCCCGCCCGGCGGCCCGCCCGTCACGGCCCGGACCACAGCCCGATAGGCGGCCGTGGTGGCCGCATCAACCCGGGCCGGGTTGGGTGCCGTCACCGTCAGGACGGTGTTGTGGTAAATCTGGCGGGTATAGAGACGAGGCGCGAAGAGAGGACCGGCGAGGCCGCGCCGCATGTATTGCGGGTAATCGATCACCTGAAAGTCCCCTGGTCCCGCCCCGCCCGTGGTGAGGACGAGACGGCGGCGCGCCGCCTCGGGAAGAATGAGCCGGTTGTGGCGTATATAGCCGCGAGACAGCAGACCCATCTCCAGCGAGATCGGTGAGGTGGGATAGCGGTGGAGGAGATAGGCCAACCCCTCCCGGTGCGCGGGTCCCCAGTGGATCATGCTGTACTGGGTCCGCAGGTAGTCAGGCGTGTGCCGGTCCACCAGCGCATTGAAATAGACGATCTGATGGGGATGGAGGGCCACCAGTTCGACAACCACCCCGGCCAGGCCCGCTGCGGCCAGCGCGTAGACGCCGGGCCGCAGCCCCGGCCGGGGGCAGACCACCGCCAGCCAGCGCAGCCCGAACACTGCCAGCAGACACACCGGGGCGTACAGAAAGTAGACCTGACGCCAGTCGTTGTAGAGGTTGACGTTGACGACGATGACAGCGACGACCGGGAGGACCAGACAGGCGACGAGCAGCAGCCCGAAGCGGGCGACGGGATTGCGGAACACCTCGCCGGGGCGGCTCAGGCCGCGATGCATCACGGATACTGCTCCTGCCAGACCCAGCAACAGCACCCCCGGCGGGGTGGTGAGGGCAATCCAGGTCGGAAGGTAGTCCGCAGGAATATCAGGCCAGCGCACCCGCTCGCCCTGGAAGAGGGTCACAACGTGAACCGGGTGCTGGGAGAGGACTCCCACGGCCTCGCCCAACGCCAAGGGGTTGCCCCACAGGTAGGGCGAGACCGCGTACAGCGTCAATACACTGGCCACCACGAACACCGCCCCAGTGCTCAGAACGTGCCAGCGTGCCGCTCGCCCCGCCGCCCCCACCAGGTCGCCCGCCCGCAGGACCACCACCATAGCGAACAGCAGCATGCCCATGATACGCTGGTTGGTCGCCACCCCCACCCCCACCCCGCACAGCACGAACGCCCTAAGACTCTCCCGCCGCCACGCCCGGTGAATCAGGAACAGGACCAGCAGGAACATCACCAGGAAGGGGATGTCCTTGGTGTTGACAAAGGAGTGGGCGTAAAGCCGGGGATGGAGCACGAACAGCAGCAGGGCCACCAGGGCCAGCCAGCGGCTGCGGAAGAGCTGGTACACCAGCCGGGCACAGCAGTAGCCGCCGGCCAGAAAGAAGAGGTGGGTCAGCAGATGGCGGCTCAGGTAGATGGCCCGGCTGTCGGTGAGGCCCAGCAGCCGCTCAACGAGTACCAGCGGCACCTCGAAGACAACGCCGTAGAACCGGTAGAAGGGAGGATTGGAAGACCCCAGAGCCGCGGTGTCCCCCAGCACGGAGTTGATCGCCGCATAGCCGATCTCGCGCTGGTTTTTCTCGTCTACCCCCATGCCGTAGTCGTCAAGGACGGCCATGCCCACGCCGGCCAAGACCGCCAGGGCCGGGAGCACGCTGCGGGCAAACACGCCAGCGCCTGCTCTCTGGCCCCACTTCGGGAGGGATGGCGGGATACCGCTCACTCGACCGCCTCCGGGCCGACTGAGGTGGCCTGGACGACCACCGGGACCTCTACCTCCCAGACCGGTGCGACCCCTCGACCCTGCCCGGTCCGCAACCCGGCGATGGGGTAAGCTGGCAGCCGAATGGACGCCAGACATCTGCCAGCGAAAAGCGCCGCCTGGCGCACCTGCGGGTCATGACGATGGTGCCGCCGGAACGCAAAATCAAGCACCTCAAAACCCTGCGACCGGTGGGCCGCGGCGAGCACGGCCGGGTCCCGCGGCCTGACGTGCAGAAAGAAGCCGGGGGCCGTGTCCGCCGGACGACACGGTGCCCGCAGGTAGGTCAACGTGGTCCCGTCAAGGTACAGAGCAAAGTGCGACCGGGCCACGGGGGCATCCGCCACCACCGCCCGGCAGGCCGTGCGCACCAGGTCGATCGCGCTGGCACCGGGAGGCGACAGGGGGATAGCCACCCGCCACAGATCGGCACCCGTGGAAGGTACCATCTGGCCGGCTTCAATGGCCCGGATCGGATAGGCCGGCAAGGGCAGCCGAATCAGACACCGCCCGTCCACTCGGACACCGTACCGGCCAAGCTCGAAGAACAGCCTCTCAAAGCCACGCTTCCGACGACGCCGGGGTAGATCGGCCATGTCCACCGGGAAGACCCACACCGAGAAGAACCCGCGCATGTCCACCGGGCCGCAGGCTGCCTTCACCCATGTCAAGGTTGGGCCCTCCAGATACAGGTCAAAGACCGCCCGCCCGACCTGCACCCCGGCTGTCACGGCCCGATAGACGGCCCGATAGGCGGCCACGGTGGCCGCGTCCACCCGGGTCAAGTTGGGGGCCGTCACCGTCAGGATGGGGTTGTGGTAAATCCGGCGGGTATAGAGGCTGGGTGCGAAGAGGGGGCCGCCGAGGCCGAGCTGCAAGTAGCGCTGGTGATCGATCATCTGAAAGTCCCCCAGCAACGTCCTGGCCTCGGGGATGAAGCGGCGGCTCGCTTTGGGAAGAATGAGCCGGTTGTGGCGTATATAGCTGCTATGCTGAATGCCCGTCCCCAACAAGACCGGTACGGCGGGATAGCGGTGGAGGAGATGTTCCAACCCCTCCCGGTGCGCGGGTCCCCAGTGGTCCATATCATACTGGGTCCCCAGGTAGTCGGGCGTGCGCCGGTCCACCAGGGCGTTGAAATAGACCTGCTGATACGGATGAAGGGAGAGCATCTCGACGACCACCCCGACCAGGCCTGCTGCGGCCAGCGCGTGGACGCCTGCCCGCAGCCCCGGCCGGGGGCAGACCGCCGCCAGCCAGCGCAGCCCGAACACTGCCAGCAGACACACCGGTACATACAGAAAGTAGACCTGACGCCAGCCATCGTAGAGGTTGGTGTTGACGACGATGGCGGCGACGACCGGGAGCACCAGACAGGCGACGAGCAGCAACCCGAAGCGGGCGACGGGGTCGCCCAGCACGGTGCCGGGGGAGCGCAGGCCGCGATGCATCACGTATGCTGCCCCCACCAGACTCAGCAGCAGCACCCCCGGCGGGGTAGTGAGGGCGACCCAGGTCGGAATGTAGTCCGCGGGAATCCACGGCCAACGCACCGGCTCGCCCTGGAAGAGGGTCACAAGGTGAGACGGGTGCAGGGAGGAGACTGCCACAGCCTCGCCCAACGCCAAGGGGTCGCCCCACAGGTAAGGCGAAACCGCGTACAGCGTCAATGCACTGGCCACCACGAACACCGCCCCGGTGCTCAGAAGGTGCCAGCGTGCCGCCCGCCCCGCCGCCCCCACCAGGTCGCCCGCCCGCAGGACCACCACCATAGCGAACAGCAGCACGCCTATGATACGCTGGTTGGTCGCTATCCCTACCCCCACCCCGCACAGTGCGAACGCCCCAAGACTCTCCCGCCGCCACGCCCGGTGAATCAGGAACAGGACCAGCAGGAACATCACCAGGAAGGGGATATCCTTGGTGTTGACAAAGGAGTGGGCGTAGAGCCGGGGATGGAGCACGAACAGCAGCAGGGCCACCAGAGCCAGCCAGCGGCTGTGGAAGAGGTGGTACACCAGCCGGGCACAGCAGTAGCCACCGGCCAGAAAGAAGAGGTGGGTCAGCAGATGACGGCTCAGGAAGACGGCTCGGCTGTCAGTGGGGTCCAGCAGCCGCTCAATGAGCGCCAGCGGCACCTCGAAGACAACGCCGTAGAACCGGTGGAAGGGAGGATAGGAGGGCAGCAGGGTTTCGGCGTCTCCCAGCATGTAGTCGACCGTCGCATGGCCGATGTAGTACTGGACTTGCTCGTCCACCCCTAAGCCGTAGTCGTCAAGGACGACCACGCCCACGACGGCCAAGCCTGCCAGGGCCAGGAGCGTGCCGCGGGCAAACACACCCGCGACTGCCCTCTGACCCCACTTCGGGAGGGACGCCGGGATACCGCTCACTTGGCCGCCTCCCTGCCCGCTTCGTCTGCCCGGGCCTCCACCCGGACCGCTACCTCCCAGACCCGCTCGGCCCCCCGGCCCTGCCCCGTCCGCAGCTCAGCGATGCGGTAGGCTGGCAGCCGAATGGACCCCAGACACCTGCCAGCGAAGTACGCCGCCTGCTGCATCTGCGGGGCGTGACCGGGGTGCCGCCAGAACGTGAAATCAAGGACCCGAAAGCCCTCGGATTGGCGGGCCCCGGCGAGCACGGCCGGATCCCGCGGCCTGACGTGCAGAAAGAAGCCGGGGGCCATGTCCGCCCGGCGACACGGAGCCCGCAGGTAGCTCAGCGTGGTCCCGGCCAGGTACACAGCAAAGTGCGACCGGGCTACGGGGGGACCCGCCACCGTCGCCCGGTAGGCCGTGCGCACGGCGTCGGTCGCGAGGGCCCCGGGCGGCGACACAGGGATGACCACCCGCCACAACTCGGCCCCCCCCCCCCTGCTCGCTACTTGGCTGGCTTCAATGGCCTGAATCAAATAGGCTGGCAAAGGCAGCCGGAGCAGACACCGCCCGTCCACCCGCACGCCGTACCGCATAAGGGCGAAACGCAACTCCTCAAAGCCCCACTTCCGACGCCACTGGGACAGAGCGGCCACATCCACCGGGAAGACCCGCACCACGAAGGACCAGCCCCTGTGCAGGTCCGCTGGGCCGCAGGACATCTTCACCCCCATCAAAGTCCGGCTCTCCAGATACAGGCCAAAGTCCGCCCGCCCGACCGCCGGCCCGCCCGTCACGGCCCGGGCTACGGCCCGATAGGCGGCCGTGGTGGCCGCGTTGACCCGAGTCGGGTTGAGGGCCGTCACCGTCAGGAAGGTGTTGTGGTAAATCTTGCGGGCATAGAGGCGAGGCGCGAAGGGGGGACCGCCGAGGTCGCGCAGCAAGGAGTACAGGGAGGAACTGAGCACCTGAAAGTCCCCCGGTGGTGCCCCGCCCGCGGCGAAGGCGAGGCGGCGGCGCGCCGCTTTGGGAAGAATGAGCCGGTTTGGGGCCCCCTCAGCACTCATCTCCAGCGAGAGCGGTAGTGTGGGATAGCGGTGGAGGAGATGTTCCAACCCCTCCCGGTACACAGTTCCCCAGCGGTCCATCTCATACTGGGTCCCCAGGTAGTCGGGCGTGCGCCGGTCCACCAGCGCATTGAAATAGACGATCTGATGGGGATGGAGGGCCACCAGTTCGACGACCACCCCGGCCAAGCCGGCTGCGGCCAGCGCGTAGACGCCGGGCCGCAGTCCCGGCCGGGGGCAGACCGCCACCAGCCAACGCAGCCCGAACACCGCCAGCAGACACAGCGGGGCGTACAGAAAGCAGACCTGACGCCAGCCGTCGTAGAGGTTGGCGTTGACGACGAGGACGGCGACGACCGGGAGGACCAGACAGGCGACGAGCAGCAGCCCGAAGCGGGCGACGGGATTGCGGAACACCTCGCCGGGGCGGCTCAGGCCGCGATGCATCACGGATACTGCTCCTGCCAGACCCAGCAGCAGCACCCCCGGCGGGGTGGTAATGGCGACCCAGGTCGGAAGGTAGTCCGCAGGAATATCAGGCCAGCGCACCGGCTCGCCCTGGAAGAGGGTCGGGGAGCGAGTCGGATGCTGGGCGAAGACTGCCACGGCCTCGCCCAACGCTAAGGGGTCGCCCCACAGGTAGGGCGAGACCGCGTACAGCGTCAATACACTGGCCACCACGAACACCCCACCAGTGCTCAAGACGTGCCAACGCGCCGCCCGCCCCGCCGCCCCCACCAGGTCGCCCGCCCGCAGGACCACCACCACGGCGAACAGCAGCACGCCCATGATGCGCTGGTTGGTCGCTACCCCCACCCCTACCCCGCACAGTGCGAACGCCCCAAGACTCCCCCGCCGCCACGCCCGGTGAATCAGGAACAGGACAACCAGGAACATCACCAGGAAGGGGATGTCCTTGGTGTTGACGAAGGAGTGGGCGTAGAGCCGGGGCTGGAGCACGAACAGCAGCAGGGCCACCAGAGCCAGCCAGCGGCTGTGGAAGAGCTGGTACACCAGCCGGGCACAGCAGCCGCCGCCGGCCAGAAAGAAGAGGTGGGTCAGCAGATGACGGCTCAGGAAGACGGCCCGGCTGTCAGTGGGGGCCAGCAGCCGCTCAATGAGCGCCAGCGGCACCTCGAAGACAACGCCGTAGAACCGGTGGAAGGGAGCATAGGAGGGCAGCAGGGTTTCGGCGTCTCCCAGCATGTAGTCGACCGTCGCATGGCCGATGTAGCGCTGGACTTGCTCGTCCGCTCCTACGCCGTAGTCGTCAAGGACGGCCACGCCCACGCCGGCCAAGACCGCCAGGGCCAGGAGCGTGCCGCGGGCAAACACACCAGCGACTGCCCTCTGACCCCACTTCGGGAGGGACGCCGGGATACCGCTCACTCGACCGCCTCCGGGCCCCCTGAGGCGGCCCGGGCCTCCACCCGGACCGCTACCTCCCAGACCCGCTCGGCCCCCCGGCCCTGCCCCGTCCGCAGCTCAGCGATGCGGTAGGCTGGCAGCCGAATGGACCCCAGACACCTGCCAGCGAACAACGCCGCCTGCTGCACCTGCGGGGCGTGACCGGGGTGCCGCCAGAACGTGAAATCAAGCACCCGAAAGCCCTCGGATTGGCGGACCCCCACGAGCACGGCCGGGTCCCGCGGCCTGACGTGCAGAAAGAAGCCGGGTTCTGTGTCCGCCCGGCGACACGGAGCCCGCAGGTAGGTCAGCGTGGTCCCGGCGAGGTACACAGCGAAATGCGACCGGGCCACGGGGGGACCCGCCACCGTCGCCCGGTAGGCCGTGCGCACGGCGTCGGTCGCCGGGGCCCCGGGCGGCGACACAGGGATGGTCACCCGCCACAACTCGGCCCCCCCCTCCCTGCTCGCTACTTGGCTGGCTTCAATGGCCTGAATCAGATAGGCCGGCAAGGGCAGCCGAATCAGACACCACCCGTCCACCCGCACGCCGTACCGCCTAAGGGCGAAACGCAACTCCTCAAAGCCCCACTTCCGACGCCGCTGGGACAGAGCGGCCACATCCACCGGGAAGACCCGCACCACGAAGGGCCACCCCCTGTGCAGGTCCGCCGGGCCGCAGGACGTCTTCACCCACATCAAAGTCCGGCTCTCCAGATACAGGGCAAAGTCCGCCCGCCCGACCGCCGGCCCGCCCGGCACGGCCCGGGCTACGGCCCGATAGGCGGCCGTGGTGGCCGCGTTGACCCGAGTCAGGTTGAGGGCCGTCACCGTCAGGAAGGTGTTGTGGTAAATCTTGCGGGCATAGAGGCGAGGCGCGAAGGGGGGACCGCCGAGGTCGCGCCGCAAGAAGTCCAGGGAGGAACTGAGCACCTGAAAGTCCCCCGGTGGTGCCCCGCCCGCGGCGAAGGCGAGGCGGTGGCGCGCCGCTTTGGGAAGAATGAGCCGGTTTGGGACCCCCAGAACATGCATCTCCAGCGAGATCGGTGAAGTGGGATAGCGATGGAGGACATGTTCCAACCCCTCCCGGTATATGGTTCCCCAGGAGTACATCTCGTACTGGGTCCCCAGGGAGTCGGGCGTGTGCCGGTCAACCAGGGCGTTGAAATAGACCTGCTGATAGGGATGAATGGAAACCGTTGCGACGACCACCCCGGCCAAGCTCACTGCGGCCAGCGCGTAGACGCCGGGCCGCAGCCTCGGCCGGGGGCAGACCACCGCCAGCCAGCGCAGCCCGAACACCGCCAGCAGACACAGCGGGGCGTACAGAAAGTAGACCTGACGCCAGTCGTTGTAGAGATTGGCGTTGACGACAATGACGGCGACGACCGGGAGCACCAGACAGGCGACGAGCAGCAGGCCGAAGCGGGCGACGGGGTCGCCCGGCACGGCACCGGGAGAGCGCAGGCCACGATGTATCACGGACACTGCCCCCACCAGACCCAGCAGCAGCACCCCCGGCGGGGTGGTAATGGCGATCCAGGTTGGAAGGTAGTGTGCGGGAATATCCGGCCAGTGCACCAGCTCGCCCTGGAAGAGGGTCGAGGAGTGAGTCGGATGCTGGGAGGAGACTGCCACAGCCTCGCCCAACAGCAAGGGGTCGCCCCACAGATAGGGCGAGACCGTGTACAGCGTCAATACACTGGCCACCACGAACACCGCCCCAGTGCTCAGAACGTGCCAGCGTGCCGCCCGCCCCGCCGCCCCCGCCAGGTCGCCCGCCCGCAGGACCACCACCACGACGAACAGCAACGCGCCCATGATGCGCAGGTTGGTCGCTACCCCCACCCCCACCCCGCACAGTGCGAACGCCCCAAGGCTCTCCCGCCGCCACGCCCGGTAAATCAGGAACAGAGCGACCAGGAACATCACCAGGAAGGGGATGTCCTTGGTGTTGACAAAGGAGTGGGCGTAAAGCCGGGGATGGAGCACGAACAGCAGCAGGGCCGCCAGGGCCAGCCACCGGCTGCGGAAGAGCTGGTACACCAGCCGGGCACAGCAGTAGCCACCGGCCAGAAAGAAGAGATGGGTCAGCAGATGGCGGCTCAGGTAGATGGCCCGGCTGTCGGTGAGGCCCAGCAGCCGCTCAACGAGTACCAGCGGCACCTCGAAGACAACGCCATAGAACCGGTGGAAGGGAGGATAGGAGGGCAGCAGGGTTTCGGCGTCTCCCAGCATGTAGTCGACCGTCGCATGGCCGATGTAGTACTGGACTGGATCGTCCGTCGTTATGCCGTAGTCGTCGAGGACGACCATGCCCATGACGGCCAAGACCGCCAGGGCCAGGAGCGTGCCGCGGGCAAACACGCCAGCGCCTGCCCTCTGACCCCACTTCGGGAGGGACGCCAGGATACCGCTCACCCGGCCTCCTCCGGGCCGGCTGAGGCGGCCCGGGCCTCCACCGGGACCGCCGCCGCCCAGACCCGCTCGGCCCCCCGGCCCTGCCCGGTCCGCAGCCTGGTGATGGGGTAAGCTGGCAGCCGAATGGACGCCAGACAGGTGCCGGCAAAGCGCGCCGCCTGGTCTACCTGCGGGGCATAACGGGGGTGCCGCCGGAACGCGAAATCGAGCACCTCAAAGCCCCGGGACCGGCGGGCCGCCGCGAGCACAGCCGGGTCCCGGGGTCTGACGTGCAGAAAGAAGCCGGGGGCCGTGTCCGCTGGACGACAGGGGGCCCGCAGGTAGGTCAGCGTGGTCCCGGCGAGGTACAGGGCAAAGCGCGACCGGGCCACGGGGGCACCCGCCACCGCCACCCGGTAGGCTTCGCGCACCAGGTCGGTCCCGGTGGCACCGGGAGGCGACACAGGGATGGCCACCCGCCACAGATCGGTGCCCCCGAAAGGCAGCACTTGCCTGGCTTCAATGGCCCGGCTCGGATAGGCCGGCAAGGGCAGCCGAATCAGACACTGGCCGTCCACCAGGACACCGTACCGGCTGAAGTCGAAGTACCTCTCCTCAAATCCCCACTTCCGACGCCATCGGGGCAGGTCGGCCACATCCACCGGGAAGACCTGCACCGAGAAGGACCCGCGCAGGTCCGCCGGGCCGCAGGCCACCTTCACCCACATCAGGGTCTGGTCATCCAGATACAGGTCAAAGCCCACCCGACCGACCGGCACCCCGCCCGTCACGACCCGGACCACAGCCCGATAGGCGGCCGTGGTGGCTACATCCACCCTGGCCAAGTTGGGGGCCGTCACCGTCAGGACGGTGTTATGGTAAATCTGATGGTTATAGAGGTGAGGCGCGAAGAGAGGGCCGCTAAGGCCGCGCCGCAAGTTTGAGTGGTGATCGATCACCTGAAAGTCCCCAGACGGCACCCCGCCCTCGGCGAGGACGAGGCGGCGGCGCACCGCTTTGGGAAGAATGAGCCGATTCCGGACCCCCAGACCATGCATCTCCAGCGAGATCGGTGAAGTGGGATAGCGGCGGAGGAGATGTTCCAACCCCTCCCGGTGCGTGGTTCCCCAGCGGTCCATCTCGTACCAGGTCCCCAGGTAGTCGGGCGTGCACCGGTCCACCAGGGCATTGAAATAGGCTATCTGGTGGGGATGGAGGGCCACCAGCTCGACGACCACCCCGGCCAGGCCCGCCGCCGCCAGCCCATGCATGCCCTGCCGCAACACGGCCCAGCGACAGACCGCCGCCAGCCAGCGCAGCCCGAACACTGCCAGCAGACACACCGGGGCGTACAGAAAGTAGACCTGACGCCAGCCGTTGTAAAGGTTGGCATTGACAACGAGGACGGCGACAACCGGGAGGACCAGACAGGCGACGAGCAGCAGGCCGAAGCGGACGACGGGGGCACCCAGCACGGTGCCGGGGGAGATCAAACCGCGATGCATCACGGACACTGCCCCTACCAGACTCAGCAGCAGCACCCCCGGCGGGGTGGTGATGGCAATCCAGGTCGGAAGGTAGTCCGCAGGAAGCTCCGGCCAGCGTACCGGCTCGCCCTGGAAGAGGGTCACAGCGTGAATCGGGTGCTGGGAGAGGACTGCCACGGCCTCACCTAGCGCCAAGGGGTCACCCCACAGGTAGGGCGAGACCGCGTACAGCGTCAACACACTGACTGCCACGAACACCGCCCCCGTGCTCAGAACGTGCCAGCGTGCCGCCCGCCCTGCCGCCCCCACCAGGTCGCCCGCCCGCAGGACCACCACCACAACGAACAGCAGCACGCCCATGATGCGCAGGTTGGTCGCTACCCCCACCCCGACCCCACACAGTGCGAACGCCCCAAGGCTCTCCCGCCGCCATGCCCGGTGAATCAGGAACAGGGCAACCAGGAACAGCACCAGGAAGGGGATGTCCTTGGTATTAACGAAGGAGTAAGCGTAGAGCCGGGGATGGAGCACGAACAGCAGCAGGGCGACCAGGGCCAGCCAGCGGCTGTGGAAGAGGTGGTACACCAGCCGGGCACAGCAGTACCCACCGGCCAGAAAGAAGAGGTGGGTCAGCAGATGGCGGCTCAGGTAGATGGCCCGGCTGTCGGTGAGACCCAGCAGCCGCTCAACGAGCACCAGCGGCACCTCGAAGACGACGCCATAGAACCGATTGTGGGGAAGACCGGGGGGCAGCAGAACCTCAGCGTCCCCCAGCAGGTAGTTGACCGCCGCATGGCCGTGTCCGTACCGGAGCTCTTCGTCCCGCGAAACGCCGTAGTCGTCAAGGACGGCCACGCCCATGACGGCCAAGACCGTCAGGGCCAGGAGTACGCTGCGGGCAAGCGCGACATCGCCTGCTCCCTGGCCCCGCTTCGGGGGGGACACCGGGATACCAGTCACTCGGCCTCCTCCGGGCCGACTGAGGAGGCCCGGGCCTCCACCCGGGCCGCCGCCGCCCAGGCCCGCTCGGCCCCCTGGCCCTGCCCGGTCCGCAGCCCGGCGATGGGGTAAGCCGGCAGCCGAATGGCCGCCAGACAGGTACCAGCGAAGAACACCGCCTGGTCTACCTGCGGGGTGCGACGGGAGTGCCGCCGGAACGCGAAATCGAGCACCTCAAAGCCCCGGGGCCGGCGGGCCGCAGCGAGCACGGCCGGGTCCCGTGGCATGATGTGCAGAAAGAAGCCGGGGGCCGTGTCCGCCGGACGACAGGGGGCCCGCAGGTAGGTCAAGGCGGTCCCGTCAAGGTACAAGGCAAAGTGCGACCGGGCCACGGGGGGACCCGCCACCGTCGCCCGGTAGGCCGTACGCACCAGGTCGGTCGCGGTGGCACCGGGGGGCGACACAGGAATGGCCACCCGCCACAGATCGGCACCCGTGGAAGGAGCCACTTGACCGGCTTCGATGGCCCGGATCGGGTAGGCTGGCAAGGGCAGCCGGAGCAGACACCGGCCGTCCACCCGGACGCCGTACCGGCTGAAGTCGAAGTACCTCCCCTCAAAGCCCCACTTCCGACGCCACCGAGGCAGATCGGCCACGGCCGCCGGAAAGACCTGCACCGAGAAGGAGCGCCCGCGCGTGTCCGCTGGGCCGCAGGCCGCCTTCACCCACATCAAAGTCTGGCCATCCAGATACAGGTCAAAGCCCGACCGACCGACCGGCACCCCACCCGTCACGACCCGGACCACGGCCCGATAGGCGGCCGTGGTGGCCGCGTCTACCCGGGCCGGGTTGAGGGCCGTCACCGTCAGGATGGTGTTGTGATAAATCTGGCGGGTATAGAGGCTGGGTGCGAAGAGGGGACCGCTAAGGCCGCGCCGCAAGTTTGAGTGGTGATCGATCACCCGAAAGTCCCCTGGCGGCGCACCGCCCTCGGCGAGGACGAGGAGGCGGCGCGCCGCTTTGGGAAGAATGAGCCAGTTTTGGCGCACCTGGCCGATATCCAGACCGCGTGTCTCCACCGAAACCGGTGAGGTGGGATAGCGGTGGAGGAGATGTTCCAACCCCTCTCGGTATGTGGTTCCCCAGCGCTCCATCTCGTACTGGGTCCCCAGGTATTCGGGCGTGCGCCGGTCCACCACGGCGTTGAAATAGGCCATCTGGTGAGGATGAAGGCCCACCAACTCGACGACCACCCCGGCCAGACCCGCTGCGGCCAGCGCGTGGACGCCCGGCCGCAGCCCCGGCCAGGGGCAGACCGCCGCCAGCCAGCGCAGCCCGAACACTGCCAGCAGACACAGCGGGGCGTACAGAAAGTAGACATGACGCCAGTCCATGTAGAGGTTGGCATTGACGACGAGGACGGCGACAACCGGGAGCACCAGACAGGCGACGAACAGCAGCCCGAAGCGGGCGACGGGGTCGCCCAGCACGGTACCAGGGGAGCGCAGGCTGCGATGCATCACGGACACTGCCCCTGCCAGACTCAGCAGCAGCACCCCCGGCGGGGTGGTGATGGCAATCCAGGTCGGAAGGTAGTCCGCGGGGATATGCGGCCAGCGCACCGGCTCGCCCTGGAAGAGGGTCGCAAGGTGAATCGGGTGCTGGGAGAGGACTGCCACGGCCTCACCTAGCGCCAAGGGGTCACCCCACAGGTAGGGCGAGACCGCGTACAGCGTCAATACACTGGCCACCACGAACACCGCCCCCGTGCTCAGAACGTGCCAGCGCGCCGCCGCCCCCACCAGGTCGCCCGCCCGCAGGACCACCACCACAACGAACAGCAGCACGCCCATGATACGCAGGTTGGTCGCTACCCCCACCCCCACCCCGCACAGTGCGAACGCCCCAAGGCTCTCCCGCCGCCACGCCCGGTGAATCAGGAACAGGGCACCCAGGAACATCACCAGGAAGGGGATGTCCTTGGTATTAACGAAGGAGTAAGCGTAGAGCCGGGGATGGAGCACGAACAGCAGCAGGGCGACCAGGGCCAGCCAGCGGCTGTGGAAGAGGTGGTACACCAGCCGGGCACAGCAGTAGCCACCGGCCAGAAAGAAGAGGTGGGTCAGCAGATGGCGGCTCAGGTAGATGGCCCGGCTGTCGGTGAGGCCCAGCAGCCGCTCAACGAGCACCAGCGGCACCTCGAAGACGATGCCGTAGAACCGGTTGGCGGGACCACCAGGGAGCAGCAGGACCTCGGCGTCTCCCAGCAGGTAGTTGACCGCCGCATGGCCGATCCGGCGCTGAGGGGACTCCTCGTCCGCCCCTACGCCGTAGTCGTCAAGGACGGCCACGCCCACGACGGCAAAGACCGCCAGGGCCAGGAGCGCACTGCGGGCGAGCACGCCGGCGACTGCTCCCTGGCCCTGCTTCGGGGGGGACGGCGGGATACCATTCACTCGGCCCCCTCCTTGCCGGGGTCGGAAGACCACAGGTCAAGACCGTAGCACCTGCCCGCCCGCCAACCCCTCCATCCCAGTTCGGGAAGTTGCTCAAGGGCAGCCACCAGACAGCGGTGCATCTCGGGCAGGACCGCTTCCTCATTGAAGCAGGGGACAACTACAGACAGGAGACTACAGTTTCTAACACTGAATCGGGGCGGCAGCAGGCGGTGAAGAGATCGTGCCATCAGCCCTATCAGTGCCGGGAAGTATACGTCTGGGAAATCTCTATGAGACATTCAAACAAGTGGCTGGCTTCGACCGTGGGGATAGGCTCTGGCACCGTCTGGTGTATCAGTTCCTTGTCGAAGAACCCGTCAAGCGAACCGGCCAATCCAATGGAGCGAGCAAATGCGGTCAGGGGGGCAACAATGGTCCGATGGAACGCCTCCGGCCTCCAGTGCAGCACGGGGAACCGCAACTTTTCGTGCAAGAGAACAAGTTCGGTATTATACGCACACCACAGCCGCAGACCATCGTCCCTCTCGACCGTAAGCGAGCCGTGTCTAGCGGCGAGCGACCGGATGACCAGAGACGGGTGCCGAAATATCGCTATGGGGCGCGCACCGGGTACCAACCGCAGCCATCCCTCCACGGTCCACATGGTGCGGGGATCCTTGAATCCCCAGGGACGTGCGGCTTCAAGATAGGGAAAAATCAGTGCCTTGCCTTGTCTTTCGCTCTTGTGATCCCACTTGACTTGGCCACTTGGCGGGTCCCTCCAGGAGGCACCCGCCTTGGTCAACAGCGCATCGTTCAACTCCCGTATGGCTTCATTTTCCTTATTGCCCTTTTTGTTGAAAGGGGCTTGGTGATTAACATCGCCCAGATACAACCCTCCAGCCTCTAGGCTGCCGAGCAGAAGTGATGTTCCACTCCGGTGCATCCCCAAAACGATCACACATGGAGACTGTGACATCTCACCCCCCCCTCTCCTCTCGGCGGAATCCGGGAATCGGTCTATTCTTCGCGCAAGAGAAACCGCCGGGCGGCAGGGTGCATATGTCCGACGAAAACGGGGTCTACGGATTCGTGAGCTTCATACGGCTTGCCGTATATTGTCTCATATTCCTCCTGGTAGAGCTCCCACGGGTGCTGACCCATGGGGACATTCGTTGCAAAACCGCCGTGGAATTGATGGAATGTTCCTTCGCCCAACAGACAGACAGGTGTCAAAGCGTCGTCCAGAACCGCACGCTGGAAGAAATCATGAGTGGCCAAGCCGCCTGCCGGTCTCTGGAATGCTTCATTGAAACCACCCATGTAAAAAAAACGGTTACGGCCGATCGTGAGACAACTGCTCTCCGCTATCGTCCCGAAATAGCCACCGCGGGATGAGAGGGCCAGGCAGGAGATCTTGAACAGCCGATAGCCGTCGCTTCGCCAATCAATATCGTGAAGAAGCCTGTCCTCGGTATTCTGGTCATATCCCTTGAGCATGGAATCGTTCTGTATCTCGTCGCCCAGGTGGAATCCTGGGGTATAGATGAAAGGATTTGTGAATCGTTCGGTACAGAAACGCATCCATCCAAGTATGCCGGGGCTGCAAATACGGGCCCCATCAATCAGGAGCATGACATAGGGGGATTTTGCCCGGCGCACGCCGTAATTCACGGCAGACACCGGGGATACCGACGAGGTCGGATAGGAGATGTACTGAAACTGCCGTCCGAAACGCTTGACCTCGGCTTTGGACAGGGGGACCGAAGAACCGTTGTCTATGGCGATCACTTCGTAAGGAAAGCTCACCTGCTGATATTCGGCGGACAGGGAAAAGAGCGTCCTTGGCGCTTCGCGTCTCATATTGTAGAAGATCACCACGACGGAGAGCTTGGGTCTTTTGAAAATCATGACGCACTCCCCTGTGACCGCAATAATCTGATAGCGGCGACATCTCCCATTCCCATTTTTCTGCTCGTCAATCCAACTCAAACGCCTCTGCGTGTTCATGCCGGAGCGCCGGGTTCTGATCCTCTTTGCGCAAAAAACAGTTACCGATGGCTAGACAATCAAGGTCGGTACCCATGAAACAGCGAAAGGCGTCCGCGGGGGTGCACACGATAGGCTCGCCGCGCACATTGAAGCTGGTGTTCACGATGACCGGGCAGCCCGTTCTGGCCTTGAACGCTTCAAGCAGCGCGGAGTAGCGGGGGTTGGTCTCAGGATGGACGGTCTGCACGCGGGCGGAATAATCGACATGGGTTACCGCGGGAATGTCCGAGCGCGGGATGTGCAACAGATCAACGCCGAACAGGGCCCGCTGCGCCTCGGTCGTCGCCTTGCGTCGCTCTGGCTTCACGGCCGCGACCAGCAGCATATAGGGGCTGTCGCGGTCAAGCTCGAACCAGTCAGCCACATCGGCCCGCAGCACGCTCGGCGCAAAGGGGCGGAAGGACTCGCGGTGTTTGACCTTGAGGTTGAGCGTCTTTTGCATGGCGGGCGAACGTGCGTCGGCCAGGATGGAACGGTTGCCCAGGGCACGCGGCCCAAACTCCATCCGCCCCTGAAACCAGCCCAGCGCTTTGCCGGCGGCCAGCGACTCGGCCGTAACGTTGATCAGCGCGTCGGTCGTCAAGGTCTCGTGGCACGCGCCGGCCGCGTCAAGCGCCGCGCAGATCTCCTTCGGGCTGAACTCGGGGCCGAGAAAAGCCCCGCGCATGGCATCGTCAGGTGCTCCGCCGCTGGTCTCGCCGCAATGGCGCGGCTCACCAAACAGACGATGGCTTGCCAACAGCGCCGCGCCCAATGCCCCTCCGGCGTCGCCCGCCGCCGGCTGCACCCAGATGTCCGCAAACTTCCCGTCTCGCACCACCTTGCCGTTAGCCACGCAGTTGAGCGCCACGCCGCCGGCCAGACACAGATACGGGATGCCGGTCTCCGCCCGCAGCGAGCGGGTCAGCCGCAGCACCGCTTCCTCAACCACCGCCTGGGCCGAGGCCGCCAAGTCCATGTGCCGCTGCGTCACCGGCTCCTGCGGCGTCCGTGCTGGACCGCCGAACAGCGCGTCGAAGCGGCCGTTGGTCATCGTCAGCCCGGTGCAGTAGTCAAAGTAGTCAAGGTTGAGGCGGAAGGTACCGTCGGCCTTCAGGTCGATCAGGTGGTCAAGAATAGTGCGGGCGTAGGTCGGCTCGCCATAGGGGGCCAGGCCCATCAGCTTGTATTCGCCGGAGTTGACCTTGAAGCCGGTGTACAGGGTGAAGGCCGAGTAGAGCAGCCCCAGGGAGTGCGGGAAGTGGAGCTCTCGGATGATCTCCAACTCGTTGCCGTGGCCGATGCCGACCGAGGTGGTGGCCCATTCGCCCACCCCGTCCAGGGTCAGGACTACCGCGTCGCGGAACGGAGACGGATAGAACGCGCTCGCCGCATGCGCCTGGTGGTGCTCGGCGAACAGCAGCTTGGTGTTCCAGTCCACATCCGGGGCGAGTCCTTGCAGTTTCCGGCGCAGCAGGTTTTTCTGAAACAGCTTCTCTTTGATCCACAGCGGGGCGGCCATGCTGAAGGAGCGGAAGCCGCGCGGCGCAAAGGCCACACAGGTTTCGAGCAGCCGCTCGAACTTGAGGAAGGGTTTGTCGTAGAACGCCACCCGGTCAATGGCCGCGGGGGGAAGGCCAGCCTGAGCGAGACAGGAGGCAATGGCCTTGGCCGGATAGCCGGAATCGTGCTTCTTGCGGGTGAAGCGCTCCTCCTGGGCCGCGGCGACGATCCGCCCACCGTCCACCACAGCTGCGGCGCTGTCGTGATAGAAGGCTGAGATACCAAGAACGCGCATGGTTCAAAAGAGCGTGTATATCATCGGCGCGACCGCGCTGGTCTGGGCCAGCACAATCAGCCAGCCCAGCACCAGCATGGTGACGATGGCCGGCAGCAGCCAGTATTTCTTGCGCACGCGCAAAAAGGTCCAGAGTTCGCACAGAAACGACATGACACACCTCAGAACTGGTTTTGCATGGACTCGGGTTCTGGCCCTGGCGGCTCGCGGTGGAGCCAGTAACTGGGCACGGTCGGGTCGGCGCGCAGACGCAGCGGGTCCTTGCCCAGGGCACGCATGATGAGGCCGGTCGGCGTCACCACCGCGAAGTAGATCATGGCCAGGATGACCGGGCTGACGAGGCGGTGGAGGAGCAGGCCGAGCCTGAACCAGACCGTGTTGAACGGGGCCAGCGCCTCGGCCTTGACCAGCGTCACCGCCAGCACCACACCGGCAACGGCCAGCGCCCAGCCGCGGGGCGGCCTGCCGCCGAGCAGCGGCAACAGACCGATCACGACAAACAGGGCGACAAGGACGGCACCAAAACCGCGCTCTGAGCTCCTTGCAACCGCTTCTTCGTCTGTCAGTCGCTCGTGGGACTGCATCCGTTTCGGCATATCAAAGGTCCTTCTCTTCTGGAGTCCAGCGGGTTGACATCCAGCGGTCGAACGCGCTACTCCCTGCCAGAGGCAGTAAGTCTATCAAGAACGCAGGTCTTAGCAAACCGGTCGTATGGTCATCCATGCGAACCGTCGTTTTTTTCATCTATTGACGATGGCGAACACAAGGCGAACACAAGGAAGAAGGCAGCTAAGCAGGTCATCTACCGCTACGGCGATAAGCGCAAGAACAACCCGCATGTCGGTATGGTCGATACGGTCAGCGACGGGGTAGAAGGCCAGACAGCATGGGCCTGTGACCCGCACATTGACCCGACACTCAACTTTGACTCTGCCCGGGCCGGCATTGAGCGGCTGATTGATGACGCCCCGGTCATGCGTGAGGCCCTGGAGCGGATCAAACGCCTGCACGCGCCCTATCTCAACTGGACTGGCAAGGCTGAGCGCACCAGCTTTGCGGTGGATACCGTGTCGCTGCATGTCCACGAGTGGATTGACCCGGCGACGATTCTGGCCACGATGCAGAAGCGCGATCGGAGGGCAAAGGGCAGCGGGGCTGGCGAGTTCCAACCCGACCTGTTTGCCGCCCCGTTTGAGAACCTGCCGCTACGCGAGGCGATTGACTTCTACCAGCATGAGCGCGACTGGGCCAACCGGCTGATTGCCAGCGATTCGCTGCTGGTGATGAACTCGCTCTTGCACAAAGAAAGCATGGCCGGCCAAGTGCGGATGATCTACATTGATCCGCCCTACGGCATCAGATACGGCTCGAACTTCCAGCCCTTCACCAACAAGCGGGATGTCGCGGATTCTGATCGGGACGAAGATTTCACAAATGAACCTGAGACGACCGCGGCATCGAAAGCCTCAAAGTGATGGACCTCCCCGACTGAACCAGCCGCCTCTTTCCTCGTCTTTCCTCTCCACCCGGGAGAGGGTCAAGGTGAGGGCAACACGCCAGTGGAGACACCGCCATGAAATTCGTATTCAAACACCTCGGCCCTATCCACAACGCCGAACTGGAGCTCGGCGACCTGACCATCCTCGCCGGCCGCAACAACACCGGCAAGACCTATATGGCCTATACGCTGTACGGGTTTCTTAAATTATGGAGACACGGATCTGAGTTCTGGCGAATTATTCATAGCTTGACCGAAGAATCTCTCTTACCGGACTTCAGAGAGAAAAAAACGCGGCTCAAAACATTCATAGAGGAGGGACAGGTGAAATGGCGCGTAGACCGGGAGACGCTTCATTCGCAGCAGAAATCAATTATGCAAAAAGTGTCGCAGTCCTTCTCAAAAGAAGAACTGGCGAACATGTTTAGCGCTTCGGATGAGGATTTCGAGAGCGCGTCCATCGGGGTCGTGGTCAAAGACCAGTTTTCCGACCATACGTCCAAAACTCTTGAATTGTCTCATGGGGACGAGCTCACAATCACATATAGCGGCGGTGAAATATGTATCTCCAGAAACGAACCGCTCAAGAAGCTTCCATCTAGTTCCGCTATCGGGTTCTCGCTCACATATCTTTATCTCTCATTTCTTTTTCCAGAAATTCTTAGCCTCAGCCCCCTTATCCTCTCCGCGGAACGTTTCAGCATATCCCTTTTTTACAAGGAGCTGGACTTCACAAAGAATCGCTTAGTAGAGATGCTTCAAGAGAACAGAAAAAAAGACTTCCCCCTTTCGCGCGTGATGATCGACAGGGTAGCGAGTCGGTACGCTCTGCCCATCAGGGACAACATTGACTACACCAGGAATATTCCTGAGCTTCAAAAGCGACGAAGTAAACTCTATGACTCGAAATTGTTTGAGGACATCAAGGATATGCTCGGAGGATACTACAGGAGCTCAGACGATGATATCCGGTTCATCTCAAAGGCTCGGAAAAAAAGACGTTTTGATATCCCCCTCCATATCGCTTCGTCTTCGGCCCGTGGCTTGTCCGACCTGTATTTCTTCCTGCGACATGTCGCCGAAAAGAATCAACTCCTCATCATTGACGAGCCGGAAAGTCATCTGGACACGGCCAATCAGATTCAGTTCGCGCGTCTGCTGGCACGAGCCGTCCACGCCGGGCTGAAAGTCCTGATTACCACCCACAGCGACTACATCGTCAAGGAAATCAACAACCTGCTCATGCTGAGCAGGGATTTCAAAGACAAACCCGAGGTACTCAAAAAATACGGCTACTCAGAGCACGACTTCCTGAATCCCGCTTCGGTCCGGGCCTATGTGGCGGAAAACAACAGCCTGACACGGTGTACGGTTGACCCCTTCGGCATTGACATGCCGGTCTTTGACATAACCATTGATGCGATCAACCGTGTTACCAGGGAACTTGAGATCCGGCTGACGCACGAAGAAGAAGAGTGAAGTGGAGTTGATCTCTCAATTGAAGGCCATCCTGAAGCCAGAATTAATTCAAGAAGCAGAGTCAGATGATCCCTTCATCCTTGAGGAGTCTCCTAAAAACCAAGAAGGCACAAGGGTTGAGCTTCACGGTGTTTCAGCGCCTTTCCTGGCTGTGTGCGTGAAGAAGCTCAATCACCTGTCAGCTTTGCAGCAAGGCGCGTGGCGACAAATCTGTGACTATCTACTGATTGGGCAATCAGATGGCAACGATTATGCTGTTTTTGTCGAGTTGAAGAAGACGCTGCGAGAAGACGAAAAGCCCCGGGAGCAGCTCAGACGCTCGCTGCCGCTTTTGGAATACCTGCTTTCTGTATGCGCGGTTGAGTACAGCAGCGGAAAATCCAACCTGACAATACGCTATGTCCATATTGCCGAACGATTGAACACCAGGTTTGCCAAGCAGGGAGGGAAAATTGAAATGACGCTATTGAAGCCGGGCTGGTCAAAACGCTTCGCGTGGTCGTGCGGGACGACGCCCTGGCCAACGCCCAGAGCTACACAAGCAAGCTCTACCACCTCTACAATGAAGCCGAGGTCAAAGAGGTCCTCAACCGCAGGGCCGAGCCGCACGAACCCCTGCCGGACCTGGTTCAGAAAGCCTATGCCCTGCTGGCCTACGACTGGCGGGAGACCGCCCGGCAATGGACCATTGAAAGCGCGGCCCGGGTGGAGCGCTTTTTTACAGCCGGAGACTGCTTGATCCCCGAAACCCGCCAGCCCGACCGTACCCTGCAGGTAGACTCCCGGGTGCTGGAGAAAGCCGAACGGGGCGAATCTGCCGCAGCCAACAAGGACTACGCCCAACGCCGGCGCGCCGTTCTCATGGCCGCCGGTCCGGAGACGACAAGCGCGAAGCGCTGCTCAGGGCCAGCTAGGAAGAGCAACTGCGCAGCCTGGTCGATACAGTCGGCAAACGCGGTCAGGCCGGCCAGCGCCTCCAGAATGTGATCTCGGTCGCCATGCTGTCAGAGGGCTGGGACGCGGCCAATGTGACCCACATCATGGGCCGGCGGGCCTTTACCAGCCAGTTGTTATGCGAGCAGGTCATTGGCCGAGGGCTGCGCCGGGTGTCCTGTGAGGTGGACAAGGAAGGCCGCTTCCTGCCCGAATATGTCAATATCTTTGGCATACCGCTGTCCATCTTCCAGGAGCTCGGCCAAGGTGGGGACGCCCCGCCACCACCCAAGCCCAGCGTACAGGGCGAGGTCGTGCCGGGCCGCAATCAGTTCAAGATCCGCTGGCCAAATGTGGCCCGAGTCGAAACAGCGCCGCGGCCAAGCCTGCTCCAAGCCTGCTTATGGACTGGGAGACGGTAGAGCCGCTGACCCTGGACCCCATGCAGACGCCTATCTCGGCTGAACTCGTCCCGGCGCTGGCCGGCCAGACCGACCTGTCTGAAGTCAGCGCCATTGAGTTGGAACGCGAGGTCGGGGAGCTTCAACTGAAAATCTGCTCTTCCGGGCCGCCGGCAAGCTGTATGTGCAGAGCGCCGACGCCTGCTCGGGCAACTGCCAATACTTGGCAGTACAGATGTTGTCTTTGCCTCGGCACATATCCGGGATGTGGTCATGGGGCATGCGTCATTGCGGATCAGACAGAGAGATGCTCCATGAACACGGCTCAACAAAAGATGCCGCTGAGCTTGCAGAACTTCCCGGCCTCAGTCCCGCCGACGGGGCTGAAGTCCAACTCCGTAGCGACCCGAACGACGTAATCATTGAGGCCGGACACAAATCACCCATCAGCAGATCGCAAAACTGGCCCGCACCTCCCGACCACGGGTCACGGCGATTCTCAGCCGCAACACAAAGGACGCATCCACCGACCTGATGATCCGCGCATCATGGCCACTTGAGGCTATCGGGCCACGCTGACGTTCTCAGCCGCAGCCTCTTCCTGAATGTCAAGCGTTGTCACCCGGCGCAGTTCGCGGGGGTATGTGGTGTCCTCAAAGGGCCGGGCGCGGTGCATGGTGGCCCGGTTGTCGTAGACGACCAGGTCGCCGACCCGCCACCTGTGCCGATAGACAAAGGCCGGCTGGGTGGCGTGCTCAATCAGCTCCAGCAGCAGCAGCCGGCCTTCGGGCAGCGGCCAGTCCATGATCTGCGAGGCGTGGGCGGCAATGTAGAGCGACTTGCGCCCTGAGCCTGGCAGGGTCCGAACCAGGGGGTGGACCGCGCCCCTCAGCATCTCCTGCTCTTGTGGCGAGAACGCAAAGCCCAGGACTTGGCGCGAGTGGGCGATTGAATGGTGGGCCCGCAGGCCCTCCAGCCGGGCTTTCAGCTCGGGTGAGAGGGCGTCGTAGGCCGCCCGCATATCGGCATATTCGGTATCGGCCCCGACCGGCGGGATGACCCGGGCGAACAGCATGGAATAGCGCCCGGGCGGGTCCTGGAAGGAGGCGTCGGTGTGCCACAGCCGGTTGCCCAGACCGTACATGCGCCGGCGGTCGTCGGCCGGCTGAATCTGACCGTCGTCGGTCAGGTTTGAGACATCGGCCAGAGCCTCGTTGCCGAAGCGGTTCTTTTTGAGGGCGCTGATGCCGGTCTTAGTGTGCAGCTCGCCGTCCAGCCGACGGGCAAAGGCCAGGTGCTCCTCATCGCTGAAGCGCTGGCCCCGGAAGACCAGCAGCGCGTATGCGTCCATGCCGGCCCGGAGTTCGGCCAGAGTTTGCCGGTCGTGAACCCGGCGGAGATCAAGCCCGGCCACCTCAGCGGCAAAATGGGGGTGCAGTTTCCGAAATGTTACAGCCATGCCGGCCCCTCCTTGTCATGCGGCCCGCTCAGGATGACAGAAACCTACGGTTTTCCAGGCCCGGGGTCAACGAAGACGGCTGCCGATTCTGACGGGCATAGCCCCGCCCGGCCTGAACCGCTATGCTCTGCTGTCAAAAGACTATACAGGAGGTCGGTATGGATATCGGAAAAGTTGGCATCTGGTTTTTTCTGGACAGCATGAGCGCACCGGACAGCGCGGCCTTTGCCCAATCGGTCGAAAAAGCCGGCTATAAGACGCTGTGGATTCCTGAGGCGGTCGGGCGTGAGCCGTTTGCCCACACCGCCTATCTGCTGAGCAACACGGAAACCCTCAACCTGGCCACTGGGATTGCCAATATCTGGGCGCGGGACGCCTATACGATGGCCACGGCCACCAACACCGTCGCCGAGCTGTCGGGCGGCCGCTTTGTGCTGGGCATTGGCGTCAGCCATAAACCGCTGGTCTCCAACCTGCGCGGCCACAGCTACGACAAGCCCTACAGCTATATGAAGGACTACCTGCCCAAACTCAAGGATGTCTTCTATCAGGCCCCCAAGCCGCCTGAGCCGGCCCCGATCCTCATCGCCGCCCTGCACCCCAAGATGCTGGCCCTGTCCGCGGAGCAGGCCCAGGGCACGCATACCTATTTTGTGCCGCCCGAGCATACGGCCAAGGTCCGGGCCCAGATTGGTCCCGAGCCGTGGATCTGCGCCGCCCAGGCCGTTATTCTGGAAACAGACGCGACCAAGGCACGGGCTGCCGCCCGGCACTACATGAAGACCTATGTCCCCCGGCTGCCCAATTACACCAGGAACCTGAAAAATCTGGGCTGGCCGGACGAAGCCTTTGAAGACGGCTGTAGCGACGCCCTCGTCGATGCCATTGTCGCCTGGGGGAGCGAGGAAAAAGTCCAGGATCGCATTGACGCCCATCTCAAAGCCGGCGCGACCCATGTGTGCCTGCTGCCGATTCGAGCTAACGACGAAGCCCTGCCCGACCCGCGCGTTGTTGAAGCCTTCGCCCAGCGCTAAACGCGGCCAGATGGACCAGGAACAGAGAAAGTTTACGCCAGGAGGTGTTTAGGATTCAGCCACAGACACAGGGGGGCAAGCAAGGCTGTCATACGACCTGCTGATCGGCAATGGGGTGGAGCCGCAGAACGGCTCGGCGTAGATATCGACCGGGCCGGGATGCTGCCATATCTCTGGCGAACTTATAGAAAACCGGGAAATTAATTGTCATGTTTTCCGGGGAAAGCCAGCGACAACCCTCCGCACAATCACCCCAACTCCAAACAGCCCAGCCCGTCATGAGTCCGGGCCAGACGTGTTTTTCCGGGACTGACAGGCCGCCGGCCGCCGAACCTCAGTCCAAGCCGTAGACGCTGGCCGCGGTGTCACGGACGATCTTGCGCAGATCGTCTGCCGGCAGACTGCCCAGCCGCTTGGTAACAATCTCGTGCGAACGGGGAAAGGTGGCCGCGGTGTGGGGATAGTCTGATGACCACATGGTGTTGTCCGGCCCATAGCGGTGCAGCGAATCAACGAACACCGGGTCGGCAATAAAGGTGGCGTAGACCTGACGCTTGATATACTCGCTGGCCCGCATGGGTAGCTTCATATTGCCCAGCGAACCCAGGCGATGCTGGACCGTATCGAGCCGGTACATGAAATACGGCATCCAGCCGACATCATTCTCAGCCGAGACAATTTTCAGCTTGGGGAACTTCTCCAGCACCCCGCCGTATACCAGTACCGAAATTGAGCGCTCAATCTGGTGGTGCAGAGTCGCCAGCGACAGCAGAAAGGCGTTGCCGCCGGCCGGGTTCGCCCCGGTCCCGCTCCGGGCGGTCAGAATATGCAGCGACAGCGGCATGTTCAGGTCCTGGGCGGCGGCCCAGAATGGCTCATAATCGGGGTGGCTGTAGGGACGGTCATCGGGCGGCTCGGCCCAGACCATCGCCCCCCGCATGCCCAGCTTGGCGATACGCTGGAGTTCGGCCACCGCCGAAGGAATATCCTCAAGGGTGATCAGCCCCAGCGGAATCAGCCGCTTCAGGTCATAGCTGCAATACTCAGTGGCCCAGTCGTTAAACGCCTTGAAGCACGAGAGGCGCAGCTCGGCATCGTCTAGCCCGAACAGCGGCATGCCCATTGAGGTGTAGATCACCTCGGCGTCCACGCCGTCGCGGTCCTGGTCAGCAATCCGGTAGGCCGGGTCCCAGACGCTCTTGGGGGCTTGGTCAAAGCCCTTCTTGTTGTGCTCCTTGAGTTCACCCGAGGGTACGCCGGCACCAAAGAAGCCGGCCACCGACATAGGGGTGATGTTCTCACACACAAACCACTCGCCCTGACGGCCGCCTAACCCGACGACCGTCTTGGGAGCACGGTCACGAAACTTCTGGTCTATGCGCTCGGCCCACATGGTGGGCGGCTCAACAAAATGCGAATCTGCCGAGATCAGCTTATAGTCTGCCATACTGCATTCCTCCTCAAAGTGTGTGTGCTGCTCCCTCTTGTACGCCACCTCAGCACGGTTTTCCAGGGCGGGCGCGTCTTCCCCGGCGCGCTTGGCGTGTGGTATAGCACACCAGAGGAACACGACACAGAGGAGGATAGGGTCATGCGTGTTGCGGTCGGCGGCTACCTGCTTGCGGTCAATACCTTTGTTGAGCAGCGAATGGGTCTGGAGTTGTTTCAAAAATCGGTCGTGAGCGGGGATGCCTTGCTCAGTGCGGGGAGCGGGGACAGCGCCATCTATGGCTTTCTGGAAGGTGCCCGGGCTCGGCAGTGGGAGGCTGTGCCGCTCCAGTTCATGTTTCCGGGCATTGGTGGCAAAGCCACCCGGGACGCCCACGAATGGACCAAAGACGCTTTTGTGCGCCAGCTGCGCCAGGCCGGCCCGGTTGACGGCGTCTTTATCCAACTCCACGGCACCGGAGCGGCCGAGCATGTGGACGACTGTGAGGGCGACCTGCTTGCCGCCATACGCGAAACGGTCGGCGACAAGGTCGTGGTCATAGCTTCCTTGGACGGCCACGCCAATGTCACCCCGCTGATGGTTGAACAGACCGACATGCTGCTCGGCGTCAAGACCAACCCGCACTACGACTTTGTGCCGCTTGGCCGTAAGGCGGCCCAGGTGATGTCCGGGATGTTTGACGGCAGTCTGTCGCCGACCGCGGTCTGCGCCCAACCGGCCATGGCCCCGGCCCTGCAAAAGCTCTATATTGCGCCCGGCTGGCCGATGGAACATCTGATGCGCCAGGCCCAAAATCTGGCCGCCAGCGACCCGCGCGTGCTTGACGTGTCGCTGCTGGAAGGCTTTTTCTGCTCGGAGATTCCGCACACCGGCATGAGCGTGGTGGTCACCACAGACGAGGAGCCAGACCTGGCCCGGGATATTGCCGAGCAGGTCAAAGAGGCGTGTTGGGCCAAACGGCAGTCCTTTCACACCGACATGGTATCGGTGGAAGAGGCCGTCCGCGAGGCGATAGCGACCGAGGGCGGTCCGGCCATCCTGGGTGACCTGGCCGACAGCGGTGGGGCGGGTACGCCAGGAGACGGCACAGCCATTCTGGCCGAGTTCATCAAGCAGGGCGCGACAGGCGCGGTGGTCGGCAATATCGCCGACGCCGAGGCCGTCCAAGCCGCTATACAGGCCGGTATTGGCAAGACCGTCAGCCTCAGCGTCGGCGGCAAGGCGGATCGGTTTCACGGCGACCCGGTCGAGATTAGCGGCCGGGTGCGCTCCATCCATGAAGGCATCTTTACCACCGGGACGGCCTTCATCTCCATGACCTTTCGCCGCGGCCCGACGGTGGTGGTTGATTGTGGCGGGATTGAGGTCATTCTGACCTCGCGGCCGGTGCTGGTGTTTGAACCCAACCACTTTCGTAGCCTGGGAATTGAGCCAACCGAGCGCAAAATTCTGGCCTGTAAAGCCGAGATGCAGCACCGGGCCGGCTTTGCCGACATCGCCGCCAAAATTATCGACGTGGATACGCCCGGTCTGGCCACACAAATCCTCTCACGCCTGCCGTATGCAAAGATTCGGCGGCCGGTGTTCCCCCTTGACGATATCTAGGCGGGGCTAAAAGCCTTTGACCCCCGTATCGAGCTGGACACCAAACGTGTTGAGGGCCATTGACACCAGATTGTACTGCCCGACGGTGAACACCACATCCATCAACTGCTGGGTGTTATAGCGCTCGCTCAGGGCCGCCCAGGTGGTATCGCTGATCAGTGCCTCAGCGTGCAGTTCGTCCGCGGCACGCAGCAGGCTGGCGTCAAACGGGGCCCAGGCCGGGTCGTCGGGGCCGTGTTTGATCCGAGCGATCTCTTCATCGCTGAGGCCCGCTTGGCGGCCGAACCGCACATGCTGGCCCCACTCATACTCGGCCTGACACAGCCAGCCGATCCGCAGAATCAGCAGTTCCCGTTCGCGGGGCGCGAGGGTCTGGGTATCACCCATGACGTGAAAAGCCCACACATTGAACTTCTTGGCCGCCTCCCAGTGCCGGGCCAGGGTACCGATCACATTGTAGACAATCCCCTCTGTGTAGCGGGGCTCCAAGGTCTCTCGCTGCTCATCGGTCCACTCCGCTTCGGCTAAGGGATCGATACGGGGGTGTGACAGTTTCATATGTCTCTCTCCTGTTCTCTGTCTCGGCCAACCGGGCCGAGACGGTCTTTGCCAATCCCGCCTCTTCGACATCGGCTGTCATAAAGAATGAACACATCGGCTGTGGTACCGGTCCATGCCCTATTGTGGCGTGTTCCCGTATGTATTTGTCAATCCGGTCACACTCAAGACCGCACAGAGTCACAGGTGAAGCAATCGCTGGCCGAGCCAAGCGCGTGCTCCCGCCTCAGCCCTCTTTGGCTTGACAAGGCCCAAAGGCATACACTAGCCTTGCGTCAGACGAACGCCACCACAGGAGGGACTGCTATGGGCTTACCAAACGGAGTGCATCATCTGGCTATTTGTACCAGGGACATGAAGTCCCAGATCGAATTTTTTACCCAAGTGCTCGGGATGGAGTTGGTCGCTCTGTACTGGATGCACGGTGTCAAAAATACCTGCCACGGCTTTGTGAAAATGAACGACAGCTCGTCCATCGCCTTTGTCCAGGGACCGGAGAGTGGCGAGATTCAGCCCCAGGCGGGCGTCTCTCACCCCAGTTGGACTGCGGGTCTAGTCGCCCCAGGCGTCATGCAACACTTGGCCCTCAACGTTGACACCGAGGAAGAACTGCTGGCCATGCGCGACCGGCTGCGCACCCACGCCTGTTGGGTGATGGGGCCGCTCAATCATGGTTTTTGCATGTCAATTTACTTTGCCGGACCCGAGGGTCTGATGCTAGAGGTCTCAACCTCAGAGGGTCAGGCGATTGACCAGGAAGCCTGGATTGATCCTGAAGTCGTCAGGCTGAACGACATCAGCACACAAGAGTTGGAACGCTACAAACATCCCCCGGCGTTCGAGTCACGCCGCGGCACGGTCCAAAATCCGGCGGTTGATCCCGACAACCCGCCCATGCGTTTCCCGTCGGGCCAGGAAGTCATCTACCGCATGTCTGATGAGGATGTCACCGCAAAGCTGAGCGAGACGACACCACCGGTTCAGCCCACGGCGGACCCGCAGGGTAAGGCTGCGTAGCGCCATCTCCGAATCACTTGTCAATCACATTCTGGGACGAGCCTCGGGGGAAAAGCGAGCCGGGCGCGTGGAACCCCCTGCCTGTGCCCAGGAGAAAACGGCATGAAGCTCATCACATTTACCCAGGCCGGCTCAACCCGTATCGGCGTCCTTGACCAGGCTGGTGTTGTGGACCTCTCCCGCGCAGCGCCAGACCTGCCGACCGATATGTGCGCCTTTTTGGAGGCGGGCAAGGCGGCCCTGAAGACGGCCGAGCGGGCCGCCGCCCAGACCACGGCCAGACTGGCACTCAGCGAGGTCACACTTGCCGCGCCGATTCTCCGACCGCCTAAGATTCTGGCCGTCGGTCTCAACTACAAGGACCACATCGCCGAAACCGACCGGGATATGCCCCAGTTTCCGCTGATCTTCAACAAACAGTCAACCGCGGTGACCGGCCCGACCAACGCGGTCCACCTGCCTCGCGTTTCGGACAAACTGGACTACGAGGGAGAGTTGGCGGTGGTCATCGGGCGGCGCTGTCGCCATGTGCCAAAACAGCGGGCGGCTGAGGTCATCGTCGGCTACACCATCGCCAGCGACGTGAGTGTCCGGGACTGGCAGCGGCGTGTGCCAACCTTCACTATGGGCAAGTCGTTTGATACCCACTGTCCGCTCGGACCGTGTATTGTCAGCGCGGACGAAATCGGCGACCCCCACGGCCTGGAGCTTCGGACCTGGGTCAACGGCGAGTCGCGCCAACACTCAAACACGCGTGAGTTGCTGTTCAACTGCTTCGATCTAGTCAAGCATCTTTCCACCGCGTTTACGCTCGAGCCGGGCGATATTATTTCGACCGGAACGCCGGGTGGCGTGGGTGCGGCCATGAAGCCCCCCCGGTTTTTACAAGCCGGGGATGTGGTCACGATCTCGATTGCCAAAATCGGCAGGCTTGAGAATCGGGTCATTGTCGAGCCGGAAGGCACACCGAGAATATAACGTCAATAAGACGAGCGCGTTTCAGCAGCCGCTCAGCTCCGCGACCTCCAGACCGGGGCGTCCCGACAATCATCACTCTTGTCACCTCTCTTTGGGATTCAAGCCTCTCCCGCCAGGGGAGAGGGAACTTGGGCGCTCCCTGTAGCGCGCAGGTCGGACTAGCGGAGCGTAATCCGACAGGCCGATGTGTCGGCTTACGCCTGACGGCTAAGCCGACCTACCGCTGAGAGTATTTCCCGATGAAGGAATCGTAGCCCAAATCATCGGCCCGGACCGCAACTTCATGCGCCGCCCGTCGGGTGGCGAAGCTGGTGAGCCGGGGCATGTTGAAGCCAATTTTCATGTCCGTCTCCTCCTACGGCTGGACGGTTTCAACCAGTTCCAGTATCGTCCCGTCCGGGTCCTTGAAACACACGAAGCGCGCCGGTGGAGCATCGGGTGGACTGAGCAAAACGGGTTCAGACAGAAACTCCACCCCGCGCGCTTTGAGCGCTGCGACATCGGCGTCCATATCAGACGTGAGCAGCGCGATCCGGGCAATCCCGAGGTGGTACAAGTGCGGATACGGCGCGGCACTGTCACGCGGCTCTTTCCACTCCAGCAGGTCTATCAACGGGGTGGCGTGCGAGCCTTCCAACTGGAGCAGTGCCCCCCGGACATGATAGGGCGGCATACCCACCGAGGCCGCTACTTCGGGGGTGTTGCGCTCGGGCACTTCCCACATCACCTTGAAGCCCAGAAACTCATAAAACTCGCGCGAGCGCTCATAATCGCTACAGTTCACATTGACGTGCATCATCCCGGTGACGTGCATCCCTTCCCCTCCTCACGACAGCTCTGGCCGCGTGTCGCTATGGTGTCGGTGTGGCCCCATGCGCGAAGTCGGTCCGCCTCCTCCTGCGCCTCACAACGCTCCCGCGACTGACGCCGGACACACCTGAGTTCCGGCCCACAGGCAAACAGGGCGACTGTGGTGGTAAAGGTCCGGGCGGCCCGGTACAGGGGGAAGAGAGGCGTCGCTTGTAGTTTTGTAGTGAAGCGCGTATATGACATGGTCGTTCTCCTGCCCGCGGCTAAGAAAATAGCATCCAACACCGACAATACAAGGAAACACTTGTGGAAACCTCGCCTCCTCTGTACATCCCTTGCCTTCCGCTTCCCAGCCGCGGGTATATCCGCACCTTTGAAGCTGAGATTGACTATCTTGAAGACACGACCCTGCGTATCCGGGGCGTCCAGGCCGATTATCAGCACACGCTTGAATATGACTGGCTGGTCCGCTTTCCCGACTACACAATCTTACGCGCCGCGGCGCGCCAGCCGGCCGGCGAGGTCGTATCGCCCCACCTGCTGAGCCGCTGCGCGGCTTTTCAGGGCGTGCAGACCGGCCAGGGCTTCACCAGAGCTGCGCGCGCAGCCCTCGGCGAGCTGCCGGGCCATCGGCACCACTTGGCACTGGCGGTTGATATGGCCCGGGTCAGCCTCCAGGCCCTCCCCGTCCCCAAGGACGACCACGAGCGCTTTGTCGCGGCAGCCGCCGGGCTGCCCCCGGGCCCAAGCCAGGTGGCCCGCATGGCCTGGGAGCGGGACCGGGTTGACTGGTCTGGGCTCTGCAATTCGTGCTATGCCTACCGCGATGAGTCTGTAGCCCTGTTCGCGCAACGCCCGGTCAGGTGCTTCAACCTCGACCTGGCTTCCCCTAACCCCGGCCAACAACGGTTTTTCTGGCGCACAAAGCGTCTGCGCATCGCCGAGCGTGAGGACGGCTCAGGCTTTTCGTGTCGCAACGACATGAACGACACCTTCCACCAGCTCGGGGTATCGTTTGACATTGAGGCCGACGGCACGATTGGCACCGCCACAAGCCACTGGCAACGGCTCGCCTATGAGGGTATCTGCGAGGATGCCCAGGCCCGGGTGCCGGGGCTGATCGGCAAGAAACTTGACAAAGGCTACGCCCGGCTGCTGGCCGACCATGTTGGCGGGCGGTCCGGCTGTAGCCATCTGTTTGATCTGTCGGTCGATTGTGTGCGCTTCTTTGAGTGGCCGGACTGACAGGCCTCAGTCATGTATAGCAGATTGTTGCCCGGCATCAATCCGATGTCAGATGTGTCTCGCAGACGCCAGCGCTGTCTCGTTGCCGCTCCGCCGCCTCTTTCACCAACTCCCCCACAGTGCTAGAGTATCGCCCGACAAGGAAGGAGGGAGCGTATGCCAATCCAGCGATTCGCCCCAATGACCAAGGACTTTCCCACCTTTGACTGTGATGCCCATGTCACCGAGCCGCCCTGGCTCTGGGAGCGGGCCAAGGACTGGCTGAGCAAGGACGAACTCGAAGCCCTCAAGACCACCATGTGGTTTGACGCCGAGTCCAGACAGCTCATTGTCAACGGCACGGCCGGGGCCGGGCTGGGCTCCCAGAAGGTCGGGGGGACGCCCGGCATCGTCAACGTGCTCTCCCTGGCCGGCCCCGGGATCAAGCACGATATCCAGCGCGCCTTCAATGTCCGCAACCTCAATCCCACGACCGCCCTGACCGCCGAGCAGGCCGACTACCTTGACCACAAAGGCTCCTACAGACCTGCCGAGCGGCTGCGCGATATGGACCTCCAGGGCATTGACCAGGTTATGATTATTCCCACCGATATCGACACCTACCCCTGGCTGCAAAGCGCCCTGGGGGCCAAGGCCATGTGTAAAGCCTATAACGAATGGGCCTATGACTACTGCCAAGCCAACCCCCAGCGCCTCTTCTTTGCCGCCCTGCTGCCCATGCAAGACCCCAAGTTTGCCGCCGAGGAGGTCTACCGGATAGCGGCCAAGGGCTGTCGTGTGGGCTTGGTCCGGCCGGTAGACGCACAGGGCAACTATCCCTTGCAACCCAAGTACGAGCCGGTGTGGCGCGCGATGGAAGAGACCGGCATGGTCTACGGCATGCACCCCTTCCCGGCCTTTGGCGCGCTCAAGCCGCCGGGCTATACCGAGCAGTATTCCGGGGCCGAACTCATCGCCAAGACGATCCTCTCCTCTGGGCTGCCGCATTTTTTTCTGACCAACGTCCAGAACTTCCAGGCCGAAGCCGCCCTGTGGGTGACCCTGGTGCTGCTATCAGGCTTCTTTGATCGCCATCCCAAGCTGCGCGCCGCGGTTTTTGAAGCCTCCTCCACCTGGCTCAGCTTCCTGCTTGACGAGTGCGACAAGTTCTACACCCTGTACCGCAACGAGCGGGCCTTACCGCCGCTCAGCCGCCTGCCCAGCCAGACCTTTTTTGAGCACTGTGTGACCGGCTTTGAGGGCGACGAGGCCCCGCCGTCCCGCCTGCCCGAGTTCTACCAGGACATCCTGGCTTGGTCCTCTGACGTGTATCATCACGACGGGGACGACGCTTGGCGAGCGCTTGAGACCATGCACGGGTGTGGCTTGCCGGTGTCGTATCAGGTCCAGTTTCTGGGGGCCAACGCCCGCAAGCTGTACAACATTGAGGCCCCGCGCGAGTTCATCCGGGAGCGGGTGACGGAGTTGGAGCGGCCCGAGTGGTGGCCGACCGAGGCCGAGGTCACCCAAGCCCTGGAGCCCGAAGCCGCCCTGCTCCGGCCCTGCGGAGAGCGGGGCCGGTCGGCCACCAGCACAAACGGCCCCGCTCGGGCCACGGCCCGGCCCGAGCCGCCCCAAAGAGACCGGGAAGGAGCCCGGGCATGAGCGCCGGCAAGCCCTTCCCGGTCTTTGACGCCACCTCGCACATCGTTGAGCCGCCGGCGGTGTGGGACACCTACCTGGAGGCCGAATACCGGGCGCTGGGCAAATCGGCCCTGTGGCGTGAGGAAGGCCGCTACGGCTCCTACCTCAAGGTCAACGGCAAGACATACCGTGACCCGATGAACCCCAACATCCCTCGGCACGCCATCTGGCGGCCGGGCCTGAGTTGGGAACAGATCGGCCAGCTTGACCCCCACACTCGCCACGCCATGACCGAGGGCGCGGCTGACCCCAAGGCCCGCCTGCGGGATATGGACGCGATGGGCGTAGACCAGGCCCTCCTCTACCCCACCTGGTTTGCCGAGGGCTTTCCCCTGGTTGAAGACCCGGACATAGCCTATGCCCTGGCCCGGGCCTACAACACCTGGATCGCCGACTTCTGTCAGGCCGCGCCCGAGCGGCTGTATGCGGCGGCCATGATTCCCCTGCAAAACATGGATTTTGCCTGTGAGGAGCTGCGGCAGGTCGCCGGCCTGGCCTGCTTCCGGGCGGTCTTTCTGCGGCCCATGTTCATTGAGGGGCGCTATTATACCCATCCCTACTATGACCCCTTGTGGGCCGAGGTAGAGCAGCTCGGGCTGACCCTGGCCGTCCATCCCACGGCCGGCCTGTGGAATCCAGAGTGGACCTCACACGGTCCATTTACGGAAAAGGTCAACGGCCGTCTCAACCAGGTGTCGTTTGTCCGGGAATCCGGCGGTGGACCGTCCGCCGGCGGCGGCAACGGGACCAATTTTGCCTTCGTCGCCCAGCAGCCGATTGCCCAGATTCTGTCACCGTGGCTCGATAACCATATGTTCGTGGCCGCCACCCTGATCGGCTTTACCGTCATGCAGCGCTACCCGACCCTGAAAATTGTAATGGCCGGCGGCAAAGCCTCGTGGATGGAGGAAGTCCTGGAGAAAATGGAAGCCTCAACCCGGACCGTTCCCCTGCTGCACACCTACCCGGTGCGGACCGATGTCGAAGCGATGTGGGAGGAAGGCCGGGTGTTGCTCGGCTTTGACGCCGAGGAGCGCCTGATCCAGAAGCTGCCCCACACCTTTGCCCATAAAATTGTCTGGGGCTCCCGCTATCCCCAGCAGGACACGACCAGCGCCTATGAGGCGATTGCCCAGCTCAGCCGGGCGTCTGTTGACGAGGCGAGCATGGCGCGTATGTTCGGTCGTAATGCCGCCGAGTTGTTCGGTGTGCAACTCCAAGCCGTATGAGCCACGGCAGACAGGCGGCCGCGGTCCGGCTGCGTCTGCCGGAAAAAGCCCTGCTACACGGCATCTGGACCGGCCTCGTCCTGCTCCTCCTGACCCCCTTCGTCATCACTCCCCAGACGATCTTCCCCTTTGTCGTTGGGAAGGCCCTGTATGCACGGGTCATTATTGAGCTCATCTTCGGTCTCTGGGTGCTGCTGGCCGTCTCACGCCCTGCCTACCGCCCCCCGCGCTCGCGTCTTCTCATCCTGTTTGGCCTTGTCCTCGGCGTATCGGCGATAGCGGCCTGCTCTGGCGTCAGCGTCCAGCGGAGTTTCTGGTCAACCTACGAACGGATGCAGGGCGTCGTTGACCTGGCCCACTGGTTGGCCTTCGCCATTGTTCTGACATCCGTGGTCCGCACCACCAAGGCTTGGGACATTCTTCTGAACCTCAATCTGGGCCTCAGCCTGATGATGGCCCTGCTGGCCGTCGCTCAGTCGTACTATTTCCCGGACGCGCGCCTGCTCAGTTGGGACCCCCCGACAACGCGGGTCGCTGCCACGCTCGGCAATCCGATCTATCTCTGCGCGTACTTGATGGTGAACATCGTCATCGCGTTGGGGTTCCTGGCCCGGTCGTTCGTCCCCGTCGCCGCCCCGAGCCCTTCCCCGGCCTCCGGGAGAAAACGGGCGAGACGCCGCCGGCGAAAACAGCCGCCAGCGCCGGTGATGAAGAGCCACCGCCGGCTGCTGTGGGCCCAGCGACTCTTCTGGGGGGGCGCGGTGGTGATCGAACTATGGGCGCTCGGCCTGGCCGGCAGCCGAGGGGTGTGGGCAGGACTCGTCGCCGCGCTCGGCTGCCTGGCCGTGATGGGCCTGTTTCTCGGACGCACTCAAACGGTCCGCTTTGCCGCGGTTGGACTGATGGGTCTGTGCGGGACAGCGCTCGTGCTGCTGTTGGCCGTGTTTTTCAGGCCGGGTATCCTCATGCCCGACCCATCGCTCTCAAATCCCTTCTTGCGCCACCTGACATCTTCCGGGACCATGCGAACGCGCCTGGCGGCTTGGGAGGCAGGGCTCAGAGGCTTCGCCGACAGGCCGATCCTCGGCTGGGGGCCAGAGAACTACATCGTGGTCTTCGGCCGGCAGGTCTCTGGAGTCGGGGGCCACTCCAAGGTCCACGACAGTGCGCATAACAGGCTCGTTGAAGAGATGGCGACAAAGGGCCTGCTCGGTCTGTTGAGCTATCTCTCGGTGTGGGGGTTGACCTTCTCGGCCGTGCTCCGGGCCGCCAGAGGGATGGACCCCAGGGAGCGAATGCTGACGCTGTGTGTTGGCGCTGCCCTGGCAGGGCATTTCGTTCAGAGCCAATTTGCGCCCGACGGCTCCTCGACCGGCTTCCTCCAGTATGTCCTGCTGTTTGCTTTTGTCGCCAGGCTTGAAGGGGGAGCCGGCGGGCGGCTGGCAGGGGGGCTCGGCCAACGGGTTTCCGCCGCCTTTGGGCGACTCGAGCGCCCGGCCTTCCTCGGCCGCAAGCTGACCAGCACTGCCGTGACCGCGGGCGTAATAGCGTTGGTAGGGGCGAATCTCCTGGCCAACCAGGCGATCTACTCGGCGGCCAGCGCCACCCTCAGAACATCCGCGCCCCATAACACTCCCGCTCAACTCAGAGGCACTTTCCAGCAGGCCATTGGCGACTTCAGACCACTCGCAAACTATCCCCGACTCCTCCTGTTTGAGACAATGGTGGAACTCTGGGAGTTCCTCCGGGCCCAGTCCAGGCTTGAGACCGAACGCATGCTGGCGCTAGTCAATGCGGAGGCGGTCGCCGCCCTTGAAAACAACCCGTATGACTGGCGAATCTGCGTAGCGCTGGCAAAGCTGTATCGGGTGATACACGCCTCTGAGCCGGCCTACGAGGACAGGGCGAGACGCTACCTTGAGAGAGCCCTGGAGCTGGCCCCCCGGAGAAAAGAGGTCCTGGAGTTGGCCCCTTCGTAGCAACACGACGGTCCGGCCAGCGGAGGCTGGGCCGCCTGCTGCACACGGCGCGGTAGACCTCAGGCCGCCAGGGCCAGCCCGCGCTTGGCCTCGTCCTGCGCGGTCGGCTCCTCAACCTTGTAGAGTTTCTGGCCGTTGTCCCACAGAATCTTGCGTCGCACCGCCTCTTCACAGTCGGACAGGCCGCCTTTGATGCGGCTGTGGACCTCGTCGCCGTACAGCGAGGTTGGGTGTGGAAAGTCGGTCTCAAACAGAATGTTGTCCGCCCCGACCTTGTCGATCAGCCGCCGGGGGGCGAGCTGCTCAAACCAGTAGCAGGCATAGACGTTGCGGGCGAAATACTCCGAAGGCAGCAGGTCAAACTCGGGGTGCTCGTCGGCCACATCGTTGCCGGAGAACTGATAGTCGAGGGCTTCAAGCGCAAACGGAATCCAGCCGATGCCGCTCTCGACCGAGATGAACTTGATGTCCGGGTAGCGGGCCAACACCCCGGACATGATCAGGTCATTCAGCTGCATGGCGTTTTTCAGAAAGATATCGACCGACAGCTCGGTAAAGGCCGCCATCTTGCCGTAGGCGCGAATCCGGTCTTCAAGCAGGCCGAGTTCCATATTGCCTGAGCCGATGTGGAAGCTGATCGGCAGGTCAAGCTCGACCGCGACCTCCCACAGCGGGTTCCAGTGGGTATCGCCCAGGAGCGGCTGGTCAAAAGCCTGCGGCTCGCCGGTGAACAGAATGCCCCGGTGGCCCAGGGCGGCACAGCGGCGGACCTCCTTGACCGCGGCCTCCACATCCCAGAAGGGCAGCGAGGTGATGGGCAGCAGCCGGCGCGAGTCAGCAGACGCCCACTCGGTCTGCCAGTCGTTGTATATCTGGACGCAGGTGAGCATCAGTTCGGAGTCGTTCAGCTTCAGGAACTCTTGGGCACCAAAGCCGCCGACATTGGGGTACATGACCATCGCCCAGATGCCCATCTTGTCCATGTACTTCAGGCGTTCCTTGGCGTCGTAGGCCCCGGGGTGCATCTCGTCGTAGGTCTTGGGCGGGTTCTTGAAGTTGCCGACCCCGGCGGTGGCCGTCAGGCCCGGGCTGGCCAGCATCGGCTTGCCGCCCACAATCCAGGACAGGCCGCCGTCTGTGTTGGTCTCGATACGCGGCACGCGGTCGCGCAGCGAGTCCTGGGCTCGGCTCGTCCACAGGTCAGGCGTTTCGGTGACGTGGGTGTCAACGTCGATAATCGTATACGCGCTCATACTTCCCTCCTTCACATAGTGACAGTCCTAGTGGGCAACATAGCCGCCATCGACCGCCATCGGGTGGCCGGTCACAAAAGAGGCCGCCTCAGAGCACAGCCAGACTACGGCTTCACCAATCTCGGCCGGCTGGGCCAGACGCCCGACCGGCTCGGCGGCGACCGCAGCCTCCGCGGCCTGCGTGTTGTCGGCAAAGACCCGTTGGAGCATCGGCGTATCCACGCCGCCAGGACACACCGCGTTGACCCGGATGCCGGCCTTGGCGTATTCCAGGGCGGCAGTCTTGGTCAGGCCGACGACGCCGTGTTTGGACGCCACATAGGCCGACAGGTCGGGCACGGCGACGAGGCCGGCGGCAGAGGCGGTATTCACAATCGCCCCGCCGCCGTGGCCGAGCATGTGCCCGATTTCGGCCTTCATGCTCAGCCACACGCCCTTGAGGTTAATGGCCATGACCCGCTCCCAGGTCGCCTCGGCATAGTCCCGGGTGGACTGAAGTTCGCCTCCAATGCCGGCGTTGTTGAACGCGCAGTCCAGCCGGCCATAGGTCTGGGCCGCCTGCCTGACCATTGCCTCGGCGTCCGCGGCCTGCGACACATCGGCCCGGATGCAGAGCGCTTCGCCGCCGGCGTCGCGTATCAGGCGGACCGTCTCCTCAGCGCCCTCGACATTCACATCGGCCACCACCACCTGTGCCCCTTCCCGGGCAAAAATCCGGGCGCTGGCCCGGCCAATCCCGGTGCTGCCGCCGGTAATCAGGGCGACTTTTCCTGCTACTAATCCTGCCATACCGCTTCTCCTTTCCGGGCCAGCCTAGCAGACCCGAGACAGACCAGAAAGACCGGACCGAGGCGAGGCACCGGCCGCAAACCGGAGCGGCAGGGTCTGCGGCCCGCGCACAATGATTGACACGATCTGCTCAATGTCCGGTGTCGCACAGGCGAACGGTGGGCAGTCAAACAACAGCGCCTCCAGGGCCAGCCGCCCTTCGAGACGGCCGAGCGGTGCGCCTAAGCAATAGTGGATACCGTAGCCAAAGGCCAGATGGTCCGGGGGGTTACGGGCGATATCAAAACGGTCCGGCTCGGGGAAGTGGCGCTCGTCACGGTTGGCCGAGCCGAGTAGCAGAAACACATTCTGGCCGGCCGCCAGCGTGCCGCCTTCCAACTCCACATCCTGCGCGGTCCGGCGAAAAATCACCTGAACCGGGGACTCATAGCGCAGCACTTCTTCGACCAGGGCGGGGACAAGGGAGGGGTCGGCCCGGACCTTGGCCAGTTCCTCTGTATGCTTGAGCAGGGTCAGCACCGCATTGCCGATCAGGTTCGTCGTTGTCTCGTTGCCGGCCAGGAGCAGCAGGACAGCCAGGGCCAGAATCTCCTGCGAGGACAGTATGTCGCGCTCTTCTTCGGCTTTGACCAGGGCGGTAATCACGTCGTCGCCAGGTTCGGTCCGTCGCCGCTCAATGCTGTGCTCAAAGTAGGCCCTGAGCTCGGCTTGGCTCGTTCGGATCTGCGCCCGTTCGGCCTCATCGGCTGGCCGGCCGGTCGCCCTCACCACATCGTCAGACCAGACCTTGAAATCATCCCGCCGCTCAGGCTCAACCCCGAGCATCTCGGCAATCACAGTCGTTGGCAGCGGGCCGGACAAGCTTGAAACCAGGTCACCCTCTGGTTGACTGCGCAGGACGCTGACCAAGTCTTGGGTAATGGCCCGGATCCGCGGCTCCAGGCCACGGATCAACCGCGGGGTAAAGCCCTTGTTGGCCAGCTTGCGCAGACGCGTATGCTCGGGCGGATTCATGTCAAGAATCCACGGCGTCTCGGGCACGGGATTGAGGTCGCCCAGGGCTTCGGCGGTAAACACCGAGGACGAGAAGATGTGCGGATTGCGCAAGGCAAAATCCACGTCGGCATAGCGGCTCAGCGCCCAGCACTGAAACGGGTCCAGCCACAGCACCGGGGCTGTGTCCCTGAGCTCGGCATAGTACGGGTAGGGGTTGGCATTCACTTCCGGGGAGAGCGGGTTGAAATCCATCGGAACATCCTCCTTTGTCAAGAGTCTACCGCATGAAAACTTGCACAGTGCAAGTGTACAGTAAAGAGCGCCGCAGGAGTGAAGCGCCCGATTCGGGCCGTGAGAAGCGGGATGTCCTTGAGCAGGAGTAAGGCCGGGCGGTGCGTTTCAGCTTGTCAAAAGTAGACTACTGTGCAAGACTCTGCCCCAATCCAGACCATCGAGAAGGAGGGTGGACCATGAATGAAGCGCGAGAGCAACCCCCACCGAGCGGCATCCTGACCCCGGCAGAGCTGGGCTTTGACCCGGCTGAACTGCGCCGGAAGTACGCCGAGGAGCGCCAGAGACGTCTGCGCTCTGACGGCAACAACCAGTATCAGGAAGTCACCGGCAGATATGAGCACTATAACACCGACCCGTATGTTGAGCCGGGCTTTACCCGTCCGGCCTTGCACGAAGAGCTTGACGCGGTCATTATCGGCGGCGGCTTTGGTGGTCTGCTGGCCGCGGCCCGGCTCCAGAAGGCCGGCGTCACCACCATGCGGATCATCGAGAAAGCCGGCGACTTTGGCGGCACCTGGTACTGGAACCGCTATCCCGGTGCCCAGTGCGACATCGAGTCCTATGTGTATCTGCCGCTGCTCGAAGAGACCGGCTACATGCCCAAGGAAAAATACTCCTTTGCGCCCGAGATCTTTGCCCACGCCCAGCGTATCGGCCGCCATTTCAAGCTGTACGAGCGGGTCTGCTTCCAGACCCAGGTCAGGGAGGCGCGCTGGGACGACGGGGACGGCCGCTGGACGATCACGACCGACCGCAACGATGTCTTCAAGGCCCGCTTTGTCATCATGTCGAGCGGCCCCCTGAACCGGCCCAAGCTGCCGGCCATCCCCGGGATTGAGCGCTTCAAGGGCCATACCTTCCACACCAGCCGGTGGGACTACGCCTACACTGGCGGCGCTACAACCGGCGGCCTTGACAAGCTCAAGGACAAGCGGGTGGGCATCATCGGCACCGGGGCGACCGCGATTCAGTCGGTGCCGCATCTCGGAGAGCACGCCAAGCAGCTGTATGTGTTCCAACGCACCCCGTCCTCGGTGGATGAGCGCGGCAACAAGCCGACCGACCCGGAATGGGTGAGGACCCTTCGGCCCGGCTGGCAGGACTACCGCAACACCAACTTCTGCTCCATCCTGGCCGGCCTGCCGGTTGAAGAAGACCTGGTCGGCGACAAGTGGACGAGCCTGTTCAAAAAGCTCTCCGAGCTGCTGGCCAACAAGGACAACTCCACGCTGTCCGGCGAAGGCATGGCGGCCCTGTCAGAGATCGCCGACTTCCAGAAAATGAACGAGATCCGGGACCGGGTCTCGACGACCGTCAGCGACCCGACGACCGCCGAAGCGCTCAAGCCGTGGTACGGCCAGTGGTGCAAACGCCCGACCTTCAACGACGAATACCTGCCGACCTTCAACCGGCCCAACGTTACGCTGGTGGATACCAGGGGCAGGGGCGTTGAGCGCGTGACCGAGAGGGCGGTCGTGGTGGACGGCGTGGAGTACGAGGTGGACTGCCTGATCTATGCCACCGGCTTTGAGGTCGGGACGGCCTACACCCGGCGGGCCGAGTTCGAGGTCTACGGGCGCGACGGCCTGTCGCTGACCGACTACTGGGCGGGCGGCATGCGGACCTTCCACGGCTTCCTGAGCCACGGCTTCCCCAATTGCTTCCACATGGGTCTGACCCAGACCGGCCTCGCGCCGAACTTCACCTATATGCTAAACGGCCAAGCCACCCACATCGCCCACATCATCGCCCAGATGGGGGTGCGCAAAGCCACGTCGGTCGAGCCGACCCCCGAGGCTGAGGCCGAGTGGGTGACGCTGCTGACCGGGCCGACCTTTATGACTGAGTACCAGAACGCCTGCACGCCGGGCTACTACAACGGCGAGGGCAACAATGAGGGCCAGGGTTTTATCGAGGTCCAGTACCCCGAGGGTGCGGTGCCCTTCTACGACATGCTGGCCGCCTGGCGCGAACAGGGCGACTTTGAAGGGCTGATCCTCAAATAGGCATCCCGGCGGCGGTCCGGGCAGCCCCCTGTGGCTGCCCGGCCACATGGCCGGCGGCCGTCTATTGGAAGGTGAAGCCTTCGTAGCCCTTGGCCGCCACCTCCCGGCACTTCTGCCGATAGGCGGTCGCAGAGTTGGCATACAGGAGCAGGGCGCGTTTCTTGCCCGGGATGTTCGAGCCCATAAACCACGAGTCCCCATCACTCATGAGCGTCCGGGAGGCCAACTCGTTGGCGTGCTCCACCCAGGCTTGCTCGGCCTCCGGGCTCGGCACAACGCAGCGCAGCTTGTGCTCACGCATATGGCCGATACAGTCGGCGATCCACTCGACAATCATCTCGGCACACACCGTGTAGTTGCAGAACGCCGAGTTGGTGGCAATAAAGAAATTGGGGAAACCGGCCGTCTGAAGCCCCAGGTAGCTGCGCGGCCCGTCGGCCCACTTATCCCGAAAGGTCTGCCCGCCCTCACCGCGGATATCGATACGGGTCAGCGGCCCGGACACTGCGTCGAAACCGGTCGCATAGATGATGACGTCGAGTTCGTACTCGGCCTGCCGGGTCTGCACGCCCTTGGCAGTGATGCGCTCAATCGGGGCTTCGCGGACATCAACCAGCGAAACATTGTCCCGGTTGTAGGTCTCGTAATAGCCGCTCTCCAGGGGAATGCGCTTGGCCCCAAACGGGTGATCCTTGGGCACCAGCTTTTCTGCCACCACCGGGTCGTGGACCCGCTCGCGAATCTTGCTGCGGACGAACTCAGCAAACGTCTCGTTGGCCTCCCGATTGGTCATAATGTCGTGGAAGTTGCCCAGCCATTTCTTGAAGCCGGGCAGCGCCCACAGCTCCTCGTAGAGCGCGGTGCGCTCTTCTGCTGAGACCTCAAGGGCCGAGCGCGGGTCAAAGTTATGCACAAAGCCGGCCGGGGTTTCACGACACCGCTTGTGGATTTCCGGGTAGTTGGCCTTCCACTCGTTCTGGGTCTGCGGGGCGACTGCCGAGTTTCGCAGCGGGGCGCAGTAGTTCGGGGTACGCTGAAAAACGGTCAGATGACCCGCCTCCTCGGCCACGATTGGAATGAGTTGCACCGCGGTGGCACCTGTGCCGATACAGCCCACCCGCTTGCCGCGAAAGTCCACCTTCTCCTTGGGCCAGCGCGAGGTGTGAAACGACTCGCCCCTGAAGCGGTCAATGCCCTCAAAGGGAGGCGTATATTGTGCCGACAGGATGCCGACCGCTCCAACCAGAAACTGCGCCCGCGCCCGCTCGCCGCTCTCAAGCCGCACCTCCCAGCGCTTCTCGGCCTCGTCATAGACCGCGGCGGCCACGCGGGAATTGAACTGAATGTCGGGCCGCAGCTTGAACTTGTCGGCCACATAATTGAGGTAGCGCTCGTTCTCCGGCTGGCCGGAAAAATGCTCTTTCCAGTCCCACTCTTGCAGGAGTTCCTCGGAGAATGAGTAGCCGTAGGTTTCACTCTCGGAATCAAAGCGACAGCCCGGGTAGCGGTTCCAATACCAGGTGCCGCCCACCCCGGTGCCATCCTCGTAGACCCGCACCGACAGGCCCATCTTCCGCAGCCGGTACAGTTGATAGAGCCCCATCACCCCGGCACCGATGACGATCGCGTCAAATTCCCTGAGCTGCTCCGCGGCGAGTGTCTGCTGAGCGTTTGCCATAGTCTTCCTCCTTGACAGGCGTGGTGTTCGCTGTATGCCGGCCGATGGGTCGTTATTCGGGCAGCACAACCCCGGAACCGCCCATGTCGGCCGGCACGTCCTGCTGTTTGGCAATGCCGTCATGGATACGCAGCACGGTTTCTGCGTAGAAGACATGGACTGCCGGCTCAAACGGCAGCTCGGGGATGACCGCGGCGTAGACATCGGTCAGGCCCATGCCGGGATGCTCGGTAAACACATGCCCGCCGCAGACCGTACACCACTTGCGGTGGCTGTTGTCGGTCTTGGCGTAGCTGCCCAGTTTGTCGGCCCCCTCGGTGACAACAACCGCCTTCGGGTCCCACAGGGTGAAGGCGTTGACCGGGCCGGCCGACCAGTGGCGGCACGACTCGCAGGGGCAATAGCCCATCGCTACCGGCGCGCCGCTCACACTCGGCTTTACCGCTCCGCAAAAACAACTGCCGGTATATGTCTTGTCGCTCATAGTCGCTGTCCTCCTGTCCCTCTTATGATCAAAATGTCGGGGGGGCGCAAGTCCGCGGAAGCTCAGAAGTCCCTCAGCCGCGCCGTTGTGTGGGGGTTGAGCACGCGCTTCATGGCTCGAGCCGCCAGCGCCGGCAGTGCGCTCAGTTTCTCGGCTACGCTTTGCGCCTCTGCCAACAGGCTCTCATCGGGCACAACCCGCTACGCCACCCCAAGCTCAAGGAGGGTTGGGGCGTCGTACTGCTCGCCGAAAAACAGCATTTCGCGGGCCTTGTTGAGCCCGACCAGGGCCGGTAACAGCGCGCTCACCCCGACGGTGACAAACGCGCCTGGCGACATCGGGGAAAAACCCCCTGGCGCTGGCCGCCCAGATGGGAAAATCGCAGTTGATCGCCAGCTCAAACCCGCCCTCAACCGCCCAGCCGTTGATCGCGCCAACCACCGGCACGTCACCAAAAACGATCTCTTGGGTGGCGCACTGTATGGCGTTGACAAACTCCCGCGCCTGGCTTGGCTCGTCCGGGTGGACAGGCTCCCTGCGGTCGTCGCCGGCGCAAAAAGCGCGGCCGGCACCGGTAAAAATGACCGCCCGGGTGGCGGGGTCGGCGTTGGCCTCGGCAAAGGCGTGGGCGAGGTCGTCCATCAGGCTGCGGTTCATAGCGTTGAGACACTCGGGCCGGTTGCAGGGCTATGGTCAGACCCCTGTATCGCCCAGCGTGCTCAGAACGGTTGAGTACGGCATCACACTGCCCTCCTCGGCTCGGGCGCTCAGGCCCGGATATCCGCAATCATGCGCTTCAGCCCGGCGTCGTTCTGGCCGGGACGGTAGGGGAAATACAGACTGACCCGGTCCAGCAGCCCGTCGTAGCGTGCCCGCAGCTTTGTGCCGATCTCGTCCAGCGGGCCGCTGATGCAGAACGCGTCCACCATCTCGTCGGTCACTTCCCGGGCCATGCCGTCCCAGTCGCCGGCCGCGGCCTTGGCGTTCAGCCGGCCGCTCAGCTCGGCCCAGCCGTGGGTGTCTAACACCGGCGCATAGGTGCGGGTCGAGGCGTAGAAGCCGATCTGACGCCGAATCTCCTCACGCTGCTCGGCGATAGCCCGCGCACTGTCGCCGGTAGCGACCAAGGCTTGGGTTGACAGCGTGAGGTCTCGGCGCGAGCGGCCGGCACGGCGCGCCCCGACCTCAAGGGCCGGGATGAGTGATGCGCGCAGAAAGCGGGGCGAGTTGAGCGGGTGGACATGAAAGCCGTCGCACATCTCGCCGGCCATCTCGGCAATCCGGCGGTTGACCCCGGCAACATAGATGGGGATGTGGGGCTGGGCGATTTTTGACGGGCTGAAAAACGGCGTCATCATGCTCAGGCGGTAAAACTCACCCTCAAACCGCAGCCGGTCGCCGGTCTGCCAGCAGTCCCAGACCGCCCGCATGGCCAGAATCATCTCCCGCAGCTTCTTGACCGGGGAGACAAACGGGACGCCAAAGCGGCGCTCGTTGTGGCCCTTGACCTGGGTGCCCAGCCCCAGGATAAAGCGGCCCGTGGAGTTGGCTTGCAGGTCCCAGCAGGTGTGGGCCAGCACGGTCGGGTTGCGCGGAAAGGCCACGGCAATGGCCGTACCCAGACTGAGCTTGCGGGTGACCGTGCTGGCAATCGCCAGCGGCATAAACGGCTCGTGGGCAGTCTCAATAGACCACAGGCCGTCATGGCCGAGCTCCTCGGCCCAGCCGGCAAAGTCACGAATGCCGGAAAAATCGCTGGCCGCAATGACGGTATCAAACTGCATGGGTCGCCTCCCTCCGTATTCTCTGCCGGTCTAGGTCCTGGAGAACGGCGTTCCCCACGCATCGGCAAACGCCAACTCCTCAACCGGGCGGCGCGAGATCGGGCCGTGGCCACGCAGCACCGGGTAGCCGACCGGCACCACCGCGGCCGTTCCCCACGGCTCGGGGATAGCCAGCAGGTGGCGCACCTCGGGCTCCTCCCTGCACAGCAGGGTGGTCAGCACGCAGCCCAGCCCCTCGGCCCGGCAGGCCAGCAGCAGGTTCTCGACCGCGGGGTAGATTGAGCCGCCGCCGACTACCGACACACGGTCCAGCTTGGCGTCCGTCACCGCCAGCCCGTCTGGATTAAAACAGAAGACCAGCAGGACCGGCGATTCCCCAAAATGTTCGGCCAGATAGGTACTGGCGCGCATCACCCGTTCCGCCTTGGCCCGATCCTCCTCAGAGCGGTCGGCGAACTGTTTCAGGTAGGATTGGGTGTAGGGGATGGTGATTTTTTTGTACAGCTCGCCCAGGCGCTGTTTGCGGGCCGCGTCCTTGACCACAATAATCCGCCAGGCCTGGCGGTTGCCGCCGGTCGGTGCCCAGGTGGCAGCTTGCAGCACCCGGTAGAGCACGTCATCAGGAATGGGGTCGGGGCGCAGCCGCCGCACCGCCCGCAGGGTTCGCATCGCGTCGTACAGGTCAAGCGTCACCATAGCATCCTCCTGCCTATGGCATAACGGTGTCCCGACGAGCCGTCAATCATGTGCCTCCTGTCCGGCGTCGTGCCGCTCAGCTCTCCTCCGGGCGTCTGCGCTGTTGCCGCCATTTGACAAAGCCGGAGCGACACAGGACAATCGCGGCGTACCATGAGGGAACAGCATCATTCAGGAGGAGCAAGCACATGAGTAGGTTTGAGAGCATTGAGTACGAAGTCGAGCGAGGCCGGGCGCGTATCACCCTCAACCGCCCGGAAAAGCTCAACGCCCTGTCCCTGAAGCTTCAGGCCGAGCTGAACGAAGCGCTGTGGGAGGCCGATAACAATACGGAGGTGCACTGCGTCATCCTGCGCGGGGCCGGGCGTGCCTTCTCAGCCGGCTATGATCTATCCGGGGCCGATAGCAAGCTGGCGGTGTCGCGGCTGGAGTCCGACCAAAACCGCTATCGTGGCTCCCGCAGCATCGACGACGACGCCTGGCAGCTTGAGCGCGCCCAGCGCTACCGCATGGCCCTGTTTGACATGCACAAGCCGACCATCGCCCAGGTCCACGGCTATTGTCTGGCCGGCGGCACCGATGTCGCCCTGCTGTGCGATATGATTATTGCCGCCGAAGACGCGACCTTTGCCTTTCCGCCGGCCCGCGACCTTGGCGCTCTGCCGACCAACTTCTGGCTTTATCACGTCGGGCCGCAGTGGGCCAAACGGCTGATGCTGACCGGCGACTCGATCACCGGCACCGAGGCGCAGGACATTGGTCTGGTTCTGAAGGCCGTGCCGGCCGAGCGGTTGGCCGCCGAGGTTGAGCAGCTGGCCGACCGCCTGTGCCAGATTGACCCCGACCTGCTCAGCACCAACAAGCGCATCATCAACCTCGGCCTCGAACTGATGGGTGCCCGCACCCTCCAGCGTCTGGCCGCGGAGAACGATGTACGCGGTCACAACACCCGGGCGGCACGAGACTATGTGCAGTCGGTCAAAGACAAGGGTCTGCGCGAAACGCTGCGCGCCCGGGACGCCAAGTTCGGCGACGGCCGGGCGCGTGTTCACGGTCCCGAAACTCGAGATGAGAAAGGCCGTCTGGTTGACCCCTAGACTACTCGGGCGGGCCTGGTACGTCCTGGCCCGCCCGGAAATTTTCGTCCTTTCGGCATCGCAGAAGGTTTTGAGTTGCTGGCGGAATCGGCGGGGTACCATCCAAGGGGAGGAAAGCATATGTCGAGGTTTGTCACGGGCTTGATCGTGGGCCTGTTCCTGGGCGCGGCCGTTCCGGTGCTCGCTTACTACACCAGTTATACAAACGTATCAGAACTGACGGCTGGCGACCTGGAAAGAATCATGGAGAGCGCCATAGAAGACGCGCTAGGCTCCTGTTCCATACGGCTGTCTGGAGACCGGGGGCGCTTCTCCTGCTGACGAGTCCGAAACAGGAACGAGCGAGAGAAGGCCGGTCTGTTCGCTCAGATTCCCGCACGGTTCTACACTCCGGCCGGCACCCCCCATGAACAGGAGGACCGTATGACTGAGGCAAGCGCAATCGTTCAGGAAATTGAGGCCGCCTATCGCCACTATATTGCGGTCTTCAACCGCGAGGATGCGGGCGCCTTGGTCGGCTGCTACGCCCACCCACACGTCATGCTCAGCGGCGGGCAGGGTCTGACCGGCGTCCAGACCGAGGCCGAGCACCATACGGTCTATCACAACATTATGGCGGGTCTGCGTGCCAGCGAGTGGGGACGCAGCGATGTTGACGCGCTCCAGGTCTTTCCCTATTCCGAGTCGCTGGCCCAGATAGTGGCCGATGTGACCCGCTACAAACGGGACGGTTCGGTTCTGGAGAAACTGCGGGCCACATATATGTACCGTCGGGATGCGGAGAGCTGGAAGATTGTGTCGCTGGCCCTCATTGAAGCGCCGTTCTCAGGGCCGGGAGGAAAACCGCGATGACTCAACCGAAGCATGTGCTGGAGGGCTATAAGGTCTTGGACTTCTCGCAGATTGTGGCAGGGCCGACCTGCACCTTGATGATGGCCGAAATGGGGGCCGAGGTCATCAAGGTTGAGCTGGCCCCAGCCGGCGACGGCGCGCGCCTCGGCCCGGTCGTGGTTAACGGCCGCAGCGGGTATTTTGTCCAGCATAACCGCGGCAAGAAGGACTTGTGCCTGGACGCCAAAACGCCCGAGGGGCTCCATATCCTCAAAGGGCTGGTCAAGAAGGTTGATGTCCTGGTGGAGAACTATGCCCCGGGCGTGATCGGCCGTCTGGGCCTCGCCTATGAGGTGGTCAGCGCGCTCAATCCGGGCCTGGTGATGTGTTCGATCTCGGCCTTTGGCCAGACCGGACCGCTTGCCCATGAACCGGGCTTTGACTGGGTAGGAGCGGCCTACTCGGGCATTACCTCAATGGGGGGCGAACAAGACGGCTCGCCCATGTTCCCGATGGTGGCTATGGGCGACGTGTCAACCGGCGCACACGCCATGGGCGCAATCTGCTCCGCCCTGCTCTACCGGGAGCGCACAGGCCGCGGGCAGCACCTCGACCTGTCGCTGCTTGACACCTACGCCCATTACCACGAGGCCAGCTTCCAGATGTACAGTCTGAGCAAGGGCGCGATCAGTCCGACCCGCTCCGGGGCGCACTCGTGGTACGCCAGCCCGGCGGGGGTCTTCAGGGGCCGCGAGCGCTACCTGATCCTCATTGCCCCCCTGGAGCAGCACTGGTCGAAGTTGTGCGAGGCAATGGGCCGAGCGGACTTGGCCCGCGACCCACGCTTTACCGATAACGCGGCCCGGATGAACAATCTGGAGGCCCTGGTGGAGATCATTGAGGGCTGGATTCGCTCCCAGCCAAGCGACGACGCGGCGATTGAGATACTGAAGGCGCATCATGTACCGGTCGCGCCGATTCTGTCCGTGCCCGAGGCACTCCAGCATCCCCACCTGCGTCAGCGCGGAACCGTGCGGACGGTACATGACCGGCTGCTCGGCGGCCTCGAAGTGCCGGGATTTGCCCTGCGCTTTTCGGACTTTCCGACGCCTCTGGAGCTCCAAGCCCCGCTGCTGGGCGAGCATAACGCCGAACTCCTGACCGAGTGGCTCGGCTATACCCCGGATGAGGTCCGGGCCCTGGAGCGCAGAGGCATTCTGCACAGCGGCCCGGCCTGAGCCTGGGAAGACCAGCCCAGGCCCGAAGGTCTCGCGCTGTCTCCCAGCTTGTCTGCCAGTCGCACGCCGCGGCTTCGGCCTGGAAATCTTTGAAGCGGCCTGCACTCTCTCCTTTGCGGCTCGCCGCCACGGCAGCTCTTGTCCACCAGACACCGAGCCGGAGGCGCTTGCCTGACAGCAGCTTTCAGTGTAGCCAGAGAAGAGGCCAGAGCGAGCCAGCATGGAGGGAGAGATGTCGGAACTGAACAAGTATAATCAGCAGGTGATTGCAGAGTTTCGGGCCAACCAGGGCAAGGTCGGCGGCCAGATGGAGAATATGCCGGTGGTGCTGCTGACCATGACCGGGGCCAAGAGCGGCAGAACGATCACCAAGCCGCTGGTGTATACGACCGACAGGGAGCGCATTGTCGTCATCGCCTCCTTCGCCGGAGCGCCCCATCACCCTGCCTGGTATCATAACCTGGTCGCTAACCCCGAGGTCACGCTTGAGATCGGCAGCGAGCGCTTTCGGGCCAGGGCAGAGGTGACGATCGGCGAAGAGCGCCAGCGGCTGTTTGACCGCCAAGCCGAGCACATGCCGATTTTTCACGACTACCAGAAAAAAACCACCCGCCAGATTCCGGTCGTGGTGTTCAAGCGGCTTGACTGACCCGAGCCGTGCGTTGGGACTGCTGAGGCTCAGTCGAAGAGGGGCCGCTGCCGGCTTCGCTTCGCACCGCTCCGGTCTGCGGTCCGGTTCTCGGTCATGCCGGTTGTGCGGGCGGCGGCGCACACCTCTCCCCAGCCGATGAAATAGTCATCAAAGTAGTGGATCGGATAGCGGCTGAGGCGTTTGACCTCGGCCCGGGTTGGAAGCCGGCCCAAGTGCCGGGCAATGTTCCTGACCTCTAATTGCAAGACTTTCTTTGAGACCTGGTAATCAATAGCGCCGATCCGACGGACCCGGCTGTTCTTCGCCTGAAGGTTTCGGGTCGCCTTGGCAAAAGGGTCTTCCCCTTGTCGCAAGGTTTCGTGTCGGCTCAGGGCGAGTTGGTGATAATTCTCCGATACCTCAATGCCGATAAACTTCCGTCCCAACTGCTCAGCGCACAGCGAGGTCGTACCAGCCCCGTTAAACGGGTCCAGCACGCTTTCCCCCTCAAAGGTGAGCAGGGCTATGAGGCGGCGCATCAGAGCAGGTGGGAGCTGGCAGGGATGGTCAACCCGGCGGGCATTATGCTTAAGCCGGTGAATATCCCACCACAGGTCGCTTATGTTCTCCCGGTCGGCGAGGCGGAGCCGGCGGCGATCCTTCACACAGTTGGCGCGCAGGCAGTACCATTCCTTAAGAGAGCTCAGCGCCGTCTGGGTCTTCTGCTCATTGTTTTGCAGTCCAGGCAGAGGTCGGGGCGGTCCCTTTGAGCAGCACAGGATGGCGTAGTGAGCCGGCATGATCTTACGCACCGGCAGGCTGAGCCCCTCCCAGGCGATCCAATTCTGAAAGGCGAGACGATTCTTGAGATACAGAAAATGCCGAACCGCCCACTGGGGGATATTCAGGATGGCACAAGTCCTTCCCGGCTTCAGCACCCGCGCCAATTCGGCCAGCCAGCGGTCGCACCAGGCAAAATACTCCCGCGCATCGTCCCAGGTATCGTACCGCTTGGCGATATTGTAGGGAGGATCAGCAAAGCAGAAATCAATGCTGTTCGACGCTATGGACGCCAAGAGGTCTAGGCTGTCTCCGTTGATCAGGCTTGACGACTGGAGCGAGGGGCCGGCACCGTCGTCGCTGAGCAATTGAACGGCTGATCTTGTGGAGCGGAGGCTTTGGACCGCTGTGAGGTCAAGGACATGCAGGCTTGTGTAGGGGGCAAGCCCAAAGACATCGCTCAGTCGGCCTGCAATCTGGTCCGCCTCAGCGTCGGGAGCCCAGTCAATATCCCGCCAGACATCCGACATGAGCGTCCCGTACTCGTGGTAGGTGTGCTTTTTCCCGCCATAGTCCTTTGTCGTCTTGTCACACGCCGGGTAGTAGGTGTAGGCGATGCGCGTCTTGGTGTGCCGCAGGGGTGTGGGGTACTTCGTCAGGACGAGCAGGGCTGCGTGATGCTCTGGGAGCCGGCCGGGGTTGGCGACAGGCTCTCCGAGCTTTATGGCGACCCATAACTGAAAATGCAGCACATCCGTCACCTGCATCAGAGTGGTGGCGGCATCCACTGGTGTCGTGAGGAGACACAGCACGGAATCATCGGGCAGCAGGCCGGCAAACCTGTGGAGATGCTTGAACCAAGCCCTGTCAGTTTCGCTGTCGGCCAGCGAGCGTCCATACGGCAGGATGAATAGCCATACAGCGGGGTGTCTGTCGGGGGCGGGGAGTTGGCCGAGGTCCTGCAAGGACAGCCTGACGACGCACAGCGGCCTCACTCCTTCGGACTGGTGGGCCATGTCAGTGCCCCGCTCCAAACTCTCGCAGATATTCGGCCAGAGCGTCAAGTTCGGTGTCACGGAATGTCACCACGTTCTGGCTGATACCAGAAATCCTTGTCCGGGAGAAATCCCACCCGTGAAGACAGCACTTGAGACATTCGCGCACATAAGACTGGGCCAATTGATCCATAGTGTTGGCAGTGGCCCCGCCGGTAATCTCGGTGTCTGCCTGGCGTATCCGCCGGGCCAATTGGCCCATAGTGTTGGCAGTGGCCCCGCCGGTAATCCTGCTCACATGAATATAGCGTTGCCGCACAAAGGTGTCTAACTCGCTCTTATTCCCAAGCATCGTACCAATGCAGCACCTCTGGAATACGTCGTCTGGTCTGTCGAGATTTGTCGCAGCACCCCCGTGCAGAAGGACCATAGCCACATCCTGCATTTCCCGTGTGAGTTGTTCAGCGTTTACGAGCCTCGTCCCATCAACTGCCAGATTACGATTTGTCCATTTCATATCCGTACTGAGCGACTGGAACCGATAGGAACATCTGCTGCCGCGCCAGATGAAACTCATGACTCGCTCAGGAAAAAAATTCTCAATTTCCCTCCCTATACACTGTAAGAGTTCGCCTCCAATGTCTGTGAGCACCATGAGATGCTTGAGAAAAAGATTCCCCGCCATCCCCGATGTAGCGTCTAGTACCGATATCCACGAAGTAGGCGACGAATCGGCTACATACAGGATGCCTATGAATTTCTCCTGGCTGTCAATGAGGCGTGGTATGACGCTGCTCTGCTGAGACCGATCTGTAAGGCTGTCAGGCCAGAATTTGACGGCCCTTGCCTCAAGATCACCCAAAGAGCGCGACATGGATATTCAGCCTGGCAAAACCCCACGCTCCTGTGGAGCGTGGTCATGTGCCTATCTGCGATCGATAAACACCCGCTCTTTGGCGACCCACATGGCCGAGCGCGGAAAGTCGATGAAGTGGGACTCGTCCTCAACCGCAACTTGCATGGCCTGCCGACCCTCCGGCGTGGTCCCGACCGCGGTCAGGTCAACCCGGTCAAACCAGGCCTCGGCATGGCCGGTGTAGGGCGCAACCGTCGTCCCCCGGCTGACCCGGAGTTGATCTTCAATCTCATCCTCGAAGCGGTGGACTTGCAGGTAGCGTTTCATCCGCATCCCCGATGCCACGCCCCGAATCAGCGGACCGTGGTTGGTGCGCCAGTAGAGCTGGGCTTCGTCAAGACTGAGGGTGTCCTGGTGACGCAGACAGAAGAACAGCTTTAGCAAACCGCTGTTTTCCCGCGCGACTACCTCTTCTGGAATCGGGTTGACCTGGGGATATTCATAGGCCAGCCACAGCGGGGATTGGGCCAAGTCGATGAACCGCGCCTCGTCCTTGACCAACTCCTGAGCCGCGGCGCGGCCCGCCTCGGTCCTGGAGGCGTTGACCAGGGTCTCACGGTTAGTCCACCACACTTCCGCCACTCCGTCATAGACCGGCTCCATACCGCCCCGCGCTTCTGCCAGCTGGTCGTTTATCGGATCGTTGAGCGTGTGGACCTGTACATAGCGGTGTATGGCCAAGTCGGTGGCGCGCCTGGCTACCAAGGGACCATGCACCTCACGCCAGTAGCGTTGAAATTCGGCGCGCGACATGTTGGGTTTGCGATGGAGGACAAACGTTAAACGAATCATGCTAAGCCTCCTTCTCCTGGGCGATCTTGCTGGGCACAATCAGGTCGATGCCGTATGGCTTGCCATCAAGTGTGATTGTCAATCCGGCGCAACGCTTCTTCCACACGGTCGAGCCACCGCGCCAAAGACCCCCATGCCGCGGATGTCTCTCCGTATCTTAGACAAACCTGCGCGACCTGCGGGGCCGACGGCCGAGCGCAAATTCCGGCGGTCGCAGACCAATCTCTTGGTCGGCCGCAACCGGTGGTGTGAAGTAGCCCAGGGCATAATTCATCATCGTATAGCCGAGCAGCTCTTGGAGTTCCGGGGAGAAATCTTTGGCCAGTTCCGGCGGACAAGACAGGTACTGGTTTTCTTCTTGCCGCAGCCAGCCCAGAGAATAGGTGATGTTCAGCCCCACCCGGTCGGCGGGGCTGGTATTTGCGCCGCCAGCGTGAATGACCGTCCCGGAATACACCAGGACTGAGCCTGGTGACATTTCGGCATAGGTAATTTCAGCGGGGGTCGCCTCGCGCTCCTTGGGCCAGCCGGCGCTGCCCGGCACAAGCTGGGTCGCTCCGTTCTCTCGGGTGAACTCGGTCAGCGCCCACAGGGTGTTGAGCTGTGGCTCAAGGCCCTGCAAATACTCGCCCCACACCAGCCGGTCGCGGTGTAACAACTGTTTGGGCTGGCCCGGCATGAGGCGGATGACCTGGGCCAGATGGAGCTGATAGCGATTGCAGTTGGGCAACAGAAACTCATCACACACGCCCAGAATCGTGTCCTGGGTGACGAGCGCACGACACGCCGCGGAGCGGGCAATCAGCGCCCCGGTCCGCGTGGTCTGGTGGCCGGAGAATTCGTCCCGACCAACCGGAGTGCCCGCGATAAAGGGCATCAGTTCATCAAGTGTGGCTTGGGCCTGCTGGCGACCGATCGCACTTTCAACGATCACCGCGCCGTCACGGACTAGCGACGCAGTGATATCCTGGGGGGAAGCCGCGGCGGGTAAGCGAGTCAGGGCTTGCATGGCAATGTTCTCCTCTTCTGCGATCCTTCCACTTTGTGCCGTTTGCAACTCCGAGGTTCCTCGCGGCGTCTGGAGTCAAGATATAGGCCGGTGCCAGCACCAAAAGGGCGAGGGTGACGACGTTGCCCATTTTGCCGAGCAGGGCTGGGGGACAGGTCAAGGTAGTACATATCAGACTTGAGTTCGTCGCGTTTGTCGTCTACAAGGATAGCAAAGTTCGCTAGGTGCAGACATACAGTCCACACGCAGAGGAGGCAATAGGCTGCGACTCGGACTCGTCAGCGGCTACTCAGGCCCAAAGATGTACGAAACCCTGGGAGGTTATCCTCAGGGGCCGAACGGCTGGGCTTTGACTCGGGCTGGACTGGCGAGGTGTGGAGGAAAGCCGCATGAAGCATCCACGGGTCAACCATCCCCCGCTGCCCACCTATGTCGGAGGACGGCGTGAAACTGAAACGCGAAGGCGGAAAGATATGGAGCCGCGTTCGCCGAAAATGGCTTGTCGAAACGCCGGAAGAGTCTGTCCGTCAGCAATACCTCCTCGTCCTGCTCTACGAATACGGCTACGGTCTGGAGCAGATTGCCGAAGAAGGAGCAGCTTGCGGACAATCCGCTTGAAGACTTATTTCGAAGGACAAAGGAGCACTACCGGGAAGATCGTATCTTCGCTGAAAACGAATGTCTGAACCTGAAGCCCACGACCGGCATTGAGATCGTGCGACTTCTCGAACGCTATAACCTCTCCGACACGAGCGAGGACATCAAGGGTATTGCCTTCGAGCGCTTCCTGGGCAGGACCTTCCGGGGTGAGATTGGTCAGTTCTTTACGCCACGTCCGATTGTCGAGTTCATGGTTCGTATGCTGGCCCCGAAGGAAGGCGAGGTCATTTGCGACCCGGCCAGCGGCTCCGGCGGCTTCTTGATCCGCTTTTTTGAGATCGTCCGGGAGCGAATTCTTGCTGACGTGGACCGGCAATACCAGGAGTTCCGCAGCGAAGTCAAAAGCAATAAGCAGCAGACTCAGGAGGAAAAAGCCGAAGCGCTCCGCACCAAGTACGCCGAATTGCAAAAGACTCTCGATAACGGCACCTGTGGCTCCCGGCTCTGGAACTTGGCGAACCGCTGCATCTATGGCACGGACGCGAACGACCGCATGGCCCGCACCAGCAAGATGAACATGATTATGCACGGCGATGGCCATGGCGGTGTGCATCACCATGACGGCTTTCTGAACGTAAACGGCATCTTTGAAGGCCGTTTCGACATCATCCTGACCAACCCGCCCTTTGGTTCGAGCGTTGAACCTTCGGACACGGTTCTTGAAGAACAAGTCACACTCCCCGACGAACTCGAACACCACTATGCCAACATCTACGGCGACCATTACCGCGCCGCGCTCAGCCGTCTCCGTGCCGCCACGGGTAAGCCTATCGCCAGCCTGTTCGCGTTGCCGACTATAAAGAGAAATCGCAGGGGCGGCAAGGTCAAGACCGGGCTTCTTTTTCAGGAAACCCGAGAGAAATACGCCCCTGAGATTGCCGAGCGAACCGGAACATTCGAAGCGTCCATTGCCGAGGCCAAGAAAGATAAGGCTACTGACCGACGCAAGGCTCTGCAAGCCGCACTCAAGCAATATCAACGCGAGACTGAAGCGAAAATCCGAGCCGAAACCCGCGCCCTGCTCAAGTCCCGCTTCCCCTATCCTGTCTTTCTCTACGAAGCCAAGCATGTCGGCATCACCGCCACCGGTGAAACTGACCGCGTACCGAATGAGCTTGTGCCCGGTGATTCCACGCCAGCGGGAATAGAAAAGACTACTCTCGAATTCTACCAAGAGTTTAGGACAAGCCCGGAAGCCTTGTCATTGTGGCGGTCGCGAGTAATAGGCGTTAGCCCTTTCCCTGCCTGCTTTCGCATATCATTCTCCGACACGCATCGCTGGGACCCCGGCAGTTTTTGCCTTTTGGACTGGCACTGGGAGCCGAGCGTACTAAATCCAATTGGCAGTGTTTTGAAGCCGCGTAGAGAAAAAGTTGACAGAAACCGCCATAGTTTTACGAGTCTGCAACCCATTACGATCCATTTCGACGGTTCACTAGACAAGCGAAGTGTCAAGCCTGATAAAGAATACTCAATGGATCTCTTTTTTGCTCGTTCCGGTGATTTGGTCGTTGCGAAGATAGACCTCAAGAATGGAGCGGTTGGCGTCGTTCCAGAAGGCTGGGAGAACGTAGCTGTTACCGGACATTTTGCTGTTTATGAAGTTGATTCAGAGAAAGTCCTTGTTCAGTGGTTACATCGTATTATTCAGCAACCAGATTTTAAGGAGTATCTGTGGCGCAATAAAGTTGGTGCCGAAGGTCGGAAAGAGGTCAAGTTGGATTTCTTCGAGTCAATTCCAATTCCGCTTCCGGACATCGCCACACAAGAGGCTATCCTAATGGAGCGTGACCTAATCCGATCGGAAATTGATCGCTTGACTCAACTTCTAACAGAATCCGAATTCCATCTGACTGAGATGGTTCATGGACGCATTCCTCCTCGTCGAAAACAGAATATTTTGCGGCCGATAAAGAACGCTATCCGCGAGGAAGAACCTTGATTGGTCCAATATTCTTCGGCCGCCGAGCCACGGGCTGAAAAAAGGGCGGCCTGACAGGCCGCCCCATCTGAGACCACTAGGCGGTGTGGGTCTTGAAGAAGGTACCGATCTGGTCAATCGCCCGCTGCCCTTCGGGCAGAATCGGGGCGAACATATGCCAGACATGGGGCATTTCGTCCCATACCTTGAGGGTCACGTCCACATCGGACTTACGCGCCCGCTCGGCAAACCGGGTAGAATCGTCCAGCAGGGTCTCGGCGTCGCCGACCTGGAGCAGCAGCGGCGGCAGGCCGGCCAGATTGGCGTGCAGCGGCGCGGCCAGCGGGTCCTTAGGGTCAGCCCCGCCCAGATACAGCTTGGCCATGCCCAGCAGCCCTTCTTTCTGGACAACCGGGTCTGCCGCGGCCCGGGTGGTCATCGACTCGCCGGTCCCCTCCATATCGACCCACGGGGAAATCCCAACGCCGGCCGCGGGCAGAGGCTTCCCCGCATCCCGAATGGCTAACAGGCTGGCCAAGGCCAGCCCGCCACCGGCCGAATCGCCGGCAATCGCAATGTTTGCAGGGCTGATGCTTTGGTCAAGCAACCAGCCATAGGCTGCCACGGCATCATTAACCGGGGCCGGAAACGGATGCTCGGGAGCCAGGCGATAGTTGAGCGACAGCACCCGCGCACCGGCTGCCTTTGACAAACGCCCGGTCATATCGCGGTGGGAGCCGGCCGAGCCCATGACATAGCCGCCGCCGTGGACGTACAGAATGACCTTGTTCCCGTCCACGCCCTCGGCGACATGCCATTCGGCCGACACCCCGCCGGCCTCAACCGGGCTGCACGACACGCCGCTGGGAATCGGCGTGTCGATCATAATCGCCCGCATGGCGTTGATATCCTTTGCCGCGCCCATCTTCTCGCCCATCTCTTTGAACATGCCTAGGACCTGTTGCAGTTGTACGCTGGCCATACCGAGCCTCCTTTGTGGTATTGAACTGTACTGTGTCTCTCCCGTATTACTCAGATGCACCCTTGTCAACTCAAGACACCGGATTTTAAGCCGGCATCGCACCGCCCGGGCCGCGAGCTGACGTGCTGGAACGGCCTGGGGCCAGATGCGCTGAGGCCGAGCGGTCCTGCGGTCTCTCAGGCCAGGGGCTCGGGCGCGTGTGGAATCTCCTTCCACTGGTCGGGGTCGTGGCCATAGATAATGGTTGCCCCCTCTCTGTCCCGCAGCGCGCGCAGCCGGCTGAGAGACTGGTACATCTCTGACTCATCCACCGCTACCGACGGCAAGAGGTCGTAATCCATATTGCCCCGGGCATAGCACGCATCCCCGGTCAGCACGAGTTCTGTGCCCTTGCTGACCTTGACCCGCAGCGACTGATGGCCGGGGGTGTGGCCGTGGGTGGGAATGATCACCAGGCTGCCATCGCCAAAAATATCGTGTTCGCCGTCCACCGCCTGGTAGTTGAGCGGATGGTCATAGTCCTGGGGGTCAAACAGAGCTTTGGCCCGCAGCTCGGGGTCCTTGGCAGCGTCGAGTTCCTTTTTCTGGACCAGGAAGGTCGAAGTGGGAAAAAACTCGTTGCCGCCGGCGTGGTCAAAATGAAAGTGGGAGTTGACGACATGGCTGATATCGTCCGGGGTAAGTTTGAACTTGGATAGTTGGGTGACAATCTCCTGGCCCGGTTTGGTCCGCGACACGATCAGCTTGGACACCTCCGGGCCGAGCCGGCCAACCGGGTCGTCCATCACCGTGCAGTGGACGCCGGTGTCAAACAGGACATTGCCCTGGGGATGGGTGAGCAGATAACACGGCACCGGCACGACGAGCAGAACGCCGGTTTCCTGGTCGGGGAAGAACAGCTTGCTGTCGAGTTCAAGAAATCCGCACGGTATGGAAAAGACTTGCAGCATCAGGATACCCTCCTTGCCCTCCATCACGGCACGAATCGCCGGCAAGGTCCAGGCACGCCAGCCCGTATTGAACTCGCGGGGCATCTGGCATAGGATAGCTGCTCTTCAGACCTGGAGGTGACAGATGCGCCATTGGAAGTACTGCAACAGAGTGGCCGATTTTCTTCGCTGTTCAGCCCGGACAGGAGTGCTGGGGCGGATACTGCCGTGTGTCATCGGCCTCCTGCTCGCCGCCCAACCCCTCCAGGCCAGCCAGCTCGGCGTGCCGGCCAGCAGCCCGAGCGACGGAGGGCTGGGTGGCAATACGGTCGCGATGCCGATAAACGCCAGCACCGCCCTGTTCAATAACCCGGCCCAACTCATCCTGCTGCCCCCCTCTTTCTCGAATGGCCTGATGGCCCTGCGTTTTCACCCCAGCTATACAAGCCCGTCCGGCTATGACAGTACCAGCCGAGAACTGCCGTTGGCACCCAATTTTGGCTATGTGACAGACGCCTTTGGGCCGTTTCGGTTCGCCATCGGTGCCTACGGTTCGCTGGGCTTTATGTTCAACCATCGGGCCGACCCGGCCCGCGGCGTGCTGAATAACTTCTTTACCGAGCTGGCCTCTGCGTCCCTGGCTCCGTCAATCGCCTACTCGGTAGGGCCGAATCTGCACCTCGGCGTATCCCTCAACCCGACCTATGGCCGGCTGAAATTCAAGACCCCCAGCCCGGTCGGCCGCCTGGACGTCGACGCCCGTGGACCCGGGGTCTTTGGCACGCTCGGCCTGCTCTACCAGCCGACCGATACACTGAATCTGGGCCTCACCTATAAGACGCCGGGCAATATCTGGATGTTTGGCAACGCCCGCGTCGCCGGCAGGGGCGATGACAGCACGGTGTCGTTCAAAATCCCCCAGAATGTGAAGCTCGGCTTTACCTATCGGCTGACCGACCGGGTAACGTTGACCGGCCAGGGGAGTTGGACCCAGTACTCGGTGTTTGAAGACAGCAACCTGCGTTTTCGCAAGCGCTCGTTTCTGAACAGCCCCGCGGTCAGGGACGCCAAAGACCGCTGGCGGCTCGGGGCCGGTGTGCAGGTCGAAATCATGCGCGGGGTCAAATTCCGGGTCGGCTTCTCATATGAACCCTGGGCGATCAAGGACGCTGCCCTGACCCCGACCCTGGCCGATACGACCGACTATCTGTTTCCTATGGGCCTGGCGATTGAGCGGGGCGGCTGGCAGATTGATCTCGGCGGCGGCCTTTCACATACCGAGCCACGCAGGGCGGACCAGAAGGAGAATCCGTTTTTTGCCGGCCGCTATTCGCTGGACCTAGTGGTCTTTGGTATTCAGGTGACCCGCCTCTTTGACGGCCCGCCGATTATTCCAGGGACGGAGAGCCGGCGGGCTGCCCCGGCACGCTACGCCGGCGTCCCGGACATCTACGCCACGATTTCTGAGGGCCGGGCCGAGACGGTGCTAGGCACGCTCATCGGCCGCCTGTCGGCAGACCAGTGTCACGATCTCAGCCCACTCTACCGGGCTGTGCCGGGCTGTACCTTCGGCATTGAAGTCGTCGGTTTTGTCGGAAACCACCCGCCGCAATACGCGGCACTGGATGACGGCTTGACACACAACGGGCAACTCCCACCTGCCGCCAGCGAGGCGACTCTCGACAGCCTGCTCAAACGCCTGACCGCCATACAGTGCCGTAATCGGGCCACCGGCCAGCCGCCTCTTCCCGGCTGCGGCTAATTCCACCTGCGGCTCCGTATCCTGTCAAACAGGGGTTCATAAAGAGGGAGACTTGAAGTCACCCGATACCAATCAACACAATGAACACCCAAGAAATCCTACAGTCTGCAACGAAATACCTCGTCGCCCTCCCCGGTCACGTCTTTGATCTCTTAACAATATCCAAGCCCATTTCACCGGAAGCTGCTATCAATCTCGCTAAAGTCATCTCTAAATTATCTCCGCTTCTTGGCAATCTTATTGAATTCCATACTGTAGAATTTCTCAACGATCGGGATGAATACCGAGGCCTAGGAAAATGGAAGAGACAAGACCCTGGATTTCCAGATGCAGTATTTGTCAGTTCAGTCTCTCCATCGCCAGGTTTTGAGATCAAGGCATGGTTTCCGCTGGCCACGGAGATTACCGCTCGTTTCAAGGATAGCCAAAACCGTTTCGCGGACGATCAAACATACATCTGTTTGCTGGCTTGGCTACCCCAAAGGCTCATTTATGGAAAACCCCATATCTTTGCTTCTGAGGGCAGGACGATCCCAAACATTGGTAAAGCCGTGCGGGCAATTGAATTTAGAGCGCAGCCGTCCCCACTCCGCTGTTGTAGCAGGCAGCTTCCCGTCTAACGAAAAATACGGCCTCCCCTCTGGATTCCCCTGAACGTTTGCATACTCCTGAAGATGTTCAAACATTTTGGGAGGCGGGTAATACCAAAGGTGACCCTGATCAAAATATTTGCGGGTGACGGCATCCTTCACGCCACAGGCTTCATTTTTCGGAATTCCAGAACCATAATGTGGTCTCAGGGGTCGCCTTTCTGGCCCACGAGGCAATATGGGCCTCAGACCATTTCGGTAGACCTAAATGGTCTGATGTATCTCCTTCGAAGCCAAGCACTCCATAGCCGCCATCCGAGATAATCACTGTAGGAGGTGACCAATCTTTATAACAAGACAGGCTATCGCCCAAGCGAATGTCAACAAATTCGTCTTTCCAGTGCGTCGTAGGGGGAATTTTGACTTCCTTGACCGCTCGGCCCCGCCCAACCGTGCTGGTCGGTGGCAATTTTTTAGCAGAGGGAATTGAGGAAGAGGAAGTCAAACGTGTTTACCCGTATGAATTTGTTTACTGCCTCGCCAAACCATTATTGGGATATTTGTCAAGTACCAAGAAGGCTTAGAGACTCTTCCTCTTCGGACGCTGGCCTGCTTCCCAATCAGGTCTGATAGCCGAAGGCGGTCCAGCCGCCATTGCTGACCAGCACTTCTCCGGTCATGAAACCGGCGTCTTGGCCGACTACAAAACGCACCGCCTTGCCTCGATGGGACACTCCCGACCAACCTTGGGAATCACTCCGAGCAAAGTTTGAGCGGACTATATCAAAACCGTTCCGGGGCGGCCAGGGACGGACCAAAAGATTATTGAAGCGCCCGGCATGGACGCCGCCTGTGCTTCCGATTATACTGACTGGGGTGACCGACCGCGAGCCTGACCGCCACACAACAAGGGGGACGCTATGTTGAAGATACTCGCTACGGTAATCCGCCGCGCCACCGTCTCGCACGACGAACTGGTCAAGGTGTGGGAAACGGTCCACGCCCCACATGTGGTCAAGATCGCCAAGCCGGAACGCTATCGGATCACCTTTTTCGATCAACGCGAGGCCGACAATCATGGTCTGGACGGCATGGCCGAGTTGTGGTTCCGCGATACCCGGCACTACGATACGGCCATAGGCCGCAACGCTCCGCCCGAAATTATGGACGACCGTTTTAGCGACTACGCCGATATCACCAAAGGGAGCTGGCTGACGGCGACCGAACACCTCAACGTCGATGGTCCGACCAGCCGGGCAACGACCAAGTTCAGTTTTTTGTCAAGCGTCGGGCCGGGGTTGAGCGCGCCACCCTGGACCAGTACTGGCTTGAGACCCATGCGCCCAAGGTGGCGGCCGCGGTTCGGCGCACGCCAAACGCCAGGCGCTACACCGTCAACCTGGTCGATCCGGCCAAAGAGCGGGAGTATGACGGTATCGCCCAAATCTGGCTGGACGCCGACAGTCCGAGCGCGGTCGAGCTGCTTGACCTTGAGCCGGACAACTTTACCGAGCTGGTGCAAGTGCCAGTCATGGCCCGGGGCCACGAGATTCGGATTGTGGACTGAAACTCAGAAAGGAAGGTGCTGCTATGGATTACAAAACTGTTACCGAGGCCAAAGACCTGCCCGGCCTGCGGCTGGCGCTGACCATTGGCGGGCCGGCCCCGTGGAGCCAAGCGGCCAAGAGCATACTGGAGGTCAAAAACATCCCTTATGTCCCGGTTGCCCAACACGGAGGCGAGGCCAACGCAGATCTGGTGGCCTGGACCGGACACCGCAACGCCCCGGTCGCCGTGTACGACGACGAGCCACCCCGGACCGGCTGGTACGAAATCCTCCTCCTGGCCGAGCGGCTCGCCCCTGCCCCGTCGCTCATTCCGTCCGAGGTCAAAGACCGGGCCCTGATGATCGGCCTGTCCAACGAGCTGTGCGGCGAGCTAGGTTTTACCTGGCAGGCGCGCCATATCATGTTCGATGCCGTCCTGAAAACTCAGGGCGAGACGTTCAAGAAGTCGCCGATGTTTTCGGCCTACGGCTACTCGGCCGACAACGCGACCGCCGCGCCGGCAAAAATCACGCCCATCCTCTACGCTCTGTCGGACCGGCTGCATGCCCAAAATCGGGCCGGCAGCCGCTATTTTATCGGTACGCGGCTGACCGCGCTCGATCTCTACTGGGCCAATATGTCGCAGGTCATTGACCCCTACCCGCCCGACACGAACCCCATGCCGGATTTTTTTCGGACCCTGTGGGCACCGGTCCGTGCCGCGGTCGAGTCGGCGATTGATCCAGTTCTCATTGAGCACCGAGACTTCATCTTTGAGCAGCACCTCAGCCTGCCACTCGACTTCTGACCCAGCCTGCTACAGAAAGGACACCGCATGGCCGACCAGTATCGTATCTTTGGTGCCGAACTCTCGCCCTACTCGGTCAAGGTCCGTTCGTACTGCCGCTATAAAGATATCCCCCACCAATGGATTATCCGCAGTGCAGCGGTACAGGACGAGTACAACACCTACGCCAAGCTCCCGATCATTCCGCTGCTTGTCACCCCCCAGGACACGGGCATTCAGGACTCAACCCCGATCATCGAACAGATCGAAGCCCTCTACCCCCAGCCTGCCATCCACCCCCCCGACCCCGTCACCAGCTTTCTCTCGGTCCTGATTGAAGAGTTTGGCGACGAATGGGGCAACAAATGGATGTTTCACTACCGCTGGGCGCGTGAGGTCGATCAGCTCAGCTCGGCCGGTCGGATCGCCCGCATGATGCTGCCTACGGCAGACGCTACACAGCACGCCCAGATGGTCGCCCAAGTCCGAGACCGCATGGTCAAGCGGGTCTGGTTTGTGGGCTCGAACGCGCAGACAGCACCCCAGATTGAGGAGTCCTTTTGCGAGGCGATTGAGCAACTTGAAGCCCATCTCAGCCGACGCTCCTACCTGTTCGGGGGCCGGCCGTCGTTCGGCGACCTCGGCCTGTGGGGGCAGCTCTATAACGCCTGGACCGATCCGACCCCGGGCGCGTTTGTGGAGGGCCGCGCCCCGCATGTCCTGACCTGGGTGCAGCGCATGCTGTGGCCGCGGGCCGAGGGCGACTTTGAGCCCTGGTCAAGCCTGGAGCCAACGCTGCTGCCGTTTCTGGAACGGCAGGTCGGTGCCCGATTTCTGCCCTGGACCCTGGCCAACGCCCGGGCGCTCGCCACCGGCCAGGAGGAGTTCAGCGTCGAGCTGAACGGTCGCACCTGGACCCAGAAGCCCCAGAAATATCACGCCAAATCCTTCCAAGCGCTGCGTGACAAATACGCTGCGGTAGCCGACACAAGCGAGCTGAACCCGATCCTGAAGCGGGCCGGCTGCCTGACCGGCCTGCAAGGCTAATGAGGAGAAGCCGGCCATGATAGACCTCTACACCGCCCCCACCCCCAACGGCCATAAAGCCTCGGTCACGCTGGAAGAACTCAGCTTGGCCTACACCGTCCACCCGGTCAATCTGGGCGACAACGAGCAGAAGCAGAAGTGGTTCCTGAAGCTGAACCCCAACGGTCGGATTCCGGTCATCGTCGATCACGCCGCGGCCGGCGGGGCCGACCTCACCGTCTTTGAGACCGGGGCGATCATGATCTACTTGGCCGAAAAAACCGGCCGCCTACTGCCCACCGAGCCCAAAGCCCGGGCCGAGGTGCTCCAGTGGATCATGTTCCAGATGGGCGGCATCGGTCCGATGATGGGCCAGGCCAATGTCTTTTTCCGCTATTTCCCGGACAAGATTCAGCCCGCCATTGACCGCTATCAACACGAGTGTCGGCGCTTGTTCGAGGTGCTTGAGCGCCGCCTGGGCGAGAGCCAATGGCTGGGCCGCGACTACTCAATTGCCGATATTGCCAACTGGTGCTGGGTGCGGACCTACAAATGGTCGGGCGTGTCCATCGACGGCCTGCCCAACCTCAGGCGCTGGCTCGACGCTATGAAAGCCCGGCCCGCCTGCCGCCAGGGCGTCGAGGTCCCGGTCAAAATCAAGAGCCTGCTCACAGACGACAAGGCCGCCAAGGCATTTACCGAGAGCGCCCGCAAACAACTCCAAACCTGACCTGAACGGAGGACAACTCATGCCGGACAAACCCATCGCCCATAGCGAAATCCTCAAGAACGCGCCCAAAAACTGGGGCCGCTGGGGGGCGGACGACGAGGTCGGCTGTCTCAATTTTCTGACCGACCAGGAGGTCTTGCGCGGCATCCGGGCGGTCAAACAGGGCAAAACCTTCATGCTCGGCGTCCCGGTCGCCTGACCCCAGGGCGACCCCCTGCACCCGATTCGCGCCCAGCCGATCCGCACCCAGACCAACGACGAAGGCTCGTATATCAGCGGCCGGGGGATTCTGATATTGATATCTGTGTCGAGGGAATCCCCCCAACGCAATACTTCTGTGCCCTGGCAACATGTTTGATGAAATCCTCGCGGCGTGTAAGCGTACTCAGTTTTGAAAACACCCAAGGCTATTTTCGTCAGCGCATTACCAACGAAGGAAAAATTCTGCATGAGCGGGGATGAACTGCGAAAGGAAGTGACGTTTGGCTTGGAGAACCCCGCAAATGAACGAAAGAGGTCAAACTTCGCTGATTCACTGCTTGAACAGTCTTCCCTGCTTCCCGGTTTCTCGTTGATGCGCGGGCGCGGGCTTGAAGGTCACATTGCCCTGCTGGGTCGGTCGGTCTACGGACTTGCCTGACAGCAGGTCGGCAATGGTCAGGAGTTGAAGGCGCGGGTGGCGCGTCCCCCACGGCGATTCGTAGAAACCGGCGCTGGCCGCCTCGATCCGCATCGGCGGGGTCGGCTCTCGGAGCGACAGCAGGACCCCGATTTCCGCCCCTTCCCGCTCAATCACCCCGCGCAGGTCGCGCACATGCGGCACGGAAGGCCGGCCCGCCTTAACCGAGAAGATGATCTGCTTGGTTTTCGCCCCGGCCACGTCATCGTGGAAATACAGCCGGCCATCAATGCCCCGGGCAGCCCCTTTCTTCTGCTCCACCGGGCGGGCCCCGACTAGGCCGAGCGCCCACCACTGGAATTGAAACGGGTCATCTTTGCCGAGCGCCTCGGCATCTGGCAGCGACACCGGCTCGCCGATGACCGCGTAGCTGTGGGGGATGTTGTCGCCAAAGGTATGCCGCAGACGATGCTTGATGAGGCCAATGGCCAGATGGGTAATGTCGATGCCGATCCAGCGGCGATTCAGCTTCTGGGCGGTGGCACCACAGCCGCAGAAGGGGTCTAGGACCACATCGCCCTCGTTACTGCTGGCCTTGATGATGCGCTCCAGCAGCGCTTCCGGCTTCTGGGTCGGGTAGCCCAAGCGCTCCGCCGATCTGTTTGAGATTCTTGTAATATCGGCCCAGATATTTTGCAGGGGTTTGCCCTCGGCTTCGTCAAGATAGACTTTCAGGCCGCCCGTTCGGGGCGTGCCGTCCCGCTTTGTCTGTATTCTGCCCTCCGCCCACCAGCGCTCCAACTGCTCTTCTTTGTAGCCCCAGCCGCGCGTTAGCCCGGGCAGCGTCCCACGCCAGGCAAACTTTCCTGATGCGCTGTCCGGCCGCGGTGCGGTCAGGTTCTCCAGCTTGTAGCGCCGGCCGTCTGTGTCCACATACCGAAAATGCTGCATCTGCTCTGGGCTGTATTTCTGGCCGCCGGCATTAGGTATGAAAGCCCCGGTTCCAGGTCGCGTCCTCGGACTTGACATAGAACAGCAGGATGTCGGCCACATTGCCGTACCGCCGGGCCGTATTGTGGCTCTCTGTCCGCTGCCAGGTGATTTCATTGTGGAACTGTGTCGGACCGAAGACCGCATCAAGCAGAATCTTGAGATAGTGCGAGGCGGTCGGGTCGCAGTGCAGGTACAGGCTGCCTGTGGGCGTGAGCGTCCGGTGGAGTTCAACGAGGCGCGGGGCCATCATGGCCAGATAGGCCAGCATGTCGCTTGCGCCCAGAAAGCCACGGAAGGCTTGCACCACCTGCGACACGCGCCCGCCGGCCTCAACGGTTTCCTGATAGACTCGGGCAGCGGCTTCGTCCCACTGCCACATATCGCCGAAGGCTTTGATCTGGGCCGCGGCCCGGGAGCCGTCCTGCTCTGCAAACAGCACATTGTAGTCCCGGTCGCTCTTGAAGGGCGGGTCAAGGTAGATGAGATCGACGGTCTCGTCGCCGATGTAGCGGCGCAGGACCTCCAAGTTATCGCCGTAGTAGAGCCGGTTGGTCACGTTGCCCCGAACAGCGGTTCAGATGCCAGAAAATCGGCTGGCGTCTTCCCGCATGGCCTGCTGGAGCTGGCGAAGACCCGCTTGGCTGGTCACGTCGCACTCGACTAGCCCCCCGGGCAGGTCAAACAGCACCACATGCGAGGCTTTGTGGTTGCTGAAAATCTCAAACGTGGTGCAGCCTTCAGGCCCAGCGATATGCGGCCCGTAGACTATGTTGGGTTCGCTGAGCATGATGTCGCCGACCTTGAGCACCCGCTCGCCCACATCTAGGGTGCCGCGGACCACAATCTCAAAGCGGTAGCAGTCGTGGCCGTGGCGGGGCAGCACACAGCCCGGCCCCATCCGCAGGGCCACCACAGTGGCCGGGTTGTCTTTCAGCTTACCCAGCGGGAAATAGGCCAAGCCGGTTACGCCGCCCTGTATGGCGTGGCGCATGTTTTCCGGGCACAGGTCCCACAGTTCGGCGTCGTCCAAGGACATAAAAGGCATAGTGGTATCCTCCTTTTCTCACCACCCGCAGATGCAGGTCTGTCTCTTCATAGTGAGGAAAGGGTTTTGTGTCAAAGGCCAACCTGCTAGGAGGGGAGCAGACAAGATGGCCAAGCGTCCCTACGATCCGTATTACCGGAACTTTCCGTCAACCGTTCTGCCGGCCCGAACGCCGCTCACCCGCTCGGGCCGAGGTGACGCCGGCCATATTTTCTTCTACCTGCACCCACCGCAAACCCAACTGGAACCTGCTGCTTGACAAGTCACAGCTGGAGTCTATCTACGCTGAAGCCCAGGAGCGCATCCCCAAGGACTTCACCCAGTTCTTGTTGCTCGAGAAGGTGTACAGCACGCCCAAGCCCCGCTCAGGCCTGCCCCACCCGCCCACACAACCAGCCCCGGACGGCTCGCGCACCCTGGTTGTGCTGCGCGAGCCCGACCCCATCTTCACCGAGCAGGGCGACCTGGTGTCCCATCATCTGCACGAGGGCGAAGCCATCGCCGCCGCCGACACCTACGCCCGGTTCAACCAGCGCCGCGCCGTAGTTGGCTCCTTGGTGTGGGATGAACGGTGGCACTAGCGCGCTTCGCACTTGAGGTCTCAGGCCGGGGCAGTGAGGGCTGGGCCGGCTGAGGATCTGTCGGCTTGTGGCTGGAGAGGGCTGAGCTGGTCCAGGACGCTTTGGGCCGCGGCTTCGCCGCTGCGCACACAGTCGGCAATGCCCACCCCGCGATAGGCGTTGCCGGCCAGGGCCAAGCCGGGATGGGTCGCCAGCCGCCGTTCGATTGCTGCCACCCGCTCAAGGTGGCCGACCAGATACTGCGGCATGGAGTTCGGATAGCGGGCAATCAGGCTAAACAGCGGGGCGACCTTGACCCCAAGCAGAGCGGCAAACTCTTGGCGGACTATGCGCTCCATCTCGTCGTCGTCCAGCTCGTACAACTCGGCCTGCAAGGCCCCGCCAACAAAGGCGCGCAGCAACACCTGACCGTCTGGGGCGCGGCCGGCATATTTCACGCTGGAAAACGTGCCGGCGATAATTGAGCGCTTCTCGATATGCGGCACAACAAAGCCAAAGCCGTTGAGGGCGTGCGGAATGTCGCGGCGGCGATAGGCCAAGCTGACGGTGGCTGCGGAGCTATAGGCAACGGCAGCGAGCCAGTTGGCCAACTCGGCATCAAAGGCGCGCAGCATCCGCGCCGTTTGAAAAGCGGGCGTAGCCAGGATGACGCCGTCGGTCCGCAAAGAGGAGCCGTCCTGGCACTCTATGTGCCAAGTCTTCTCTCCGGGCTGAACCGCGCGGACCGGACTGCGGTGCCGAATTGTCCCGACTGACAGGTGCCCGAGCAGGGTCTTGACCATCTGCTGCATACCGTTGCGCAGGGTGACAAACAGACTCCAGCGCGCTCCGCTGGCATCTTTGGTGTCCTGGGTGTTGCGCCCGGCCCGCCACAGGGCGTAGATCAGGCTGCGCCGCTCCCGCTCCATCTGAAGAAAGCGCGGCATGGTTGCCGCCAAGCTCAGTTGGTCGGGGTCGGCCGTGTATATCCCGCCAACCAGGGGCTGGGCGACCCGCTCCAGGACTTCCCGACCGAGACGCCGGCGCACAAAAGAGCTCAAGCTCTCGTCGTCTCGCGCTTGTCCGCGCGGCAGGACCAGATCGAGCCCCATGCGCAGCTTTCCCGACCAGGAAAACACGCGGGAGCGCGCCAGCGCTGCCAGCCGGGTCGGGGCCAGCAGCATGAAGCCTTCGGGCAGGGGCTCCAGTCGGCCCCGGCGCACCACAAAGGTAGTCCGAAATTGGTCCTGGGTACCGATCAACTCATGCTCCAGCCCCAGGCGGCGGCACAGGTCCAAGGCCCACGGTTTTTCCGAGATAAACGAGTCAGGCCCGTATTCCAGCACAAAACCGTCCCGCCGTTCGGTTCCAATCGCTCCGCCCAAACGGTCGCTGGCCTCAAGCAGGGTAAAGCGCAGCCGGCCTTTGCGCTCTTTGCTTAGTTCTTGAAGACGGTGCGCCGCGGCCAGCCCGGCGATGCCCCCGCCGATGATCGCGATGTGTGCCGGAGAAGACGCCATGCTTAGGCTCTTTCAATCTCCTGCCGCACGACCGCGGCCAGCATCTGAATGAAGCTAGGATGATCGTTGACCGTGCCGGCGCGCCACATGGTGAGGCCCAGCCGCTCAGCGAGCTGCCTCGCCTCAGTATCGAGGTCGTACAGAACCTCGATATGATCGCACACAAATCCGATTGAGCAGACCACGAGGTCACGCGCTCCTTGCGCCGCAAGCTGCCGCAATACCGCCCCGATGTCCGGCTCCAACCAGGGCGTGCGTGGGTCGCCGCTGCGACTCTGGTAGGCAACCCGCCAGACCGGGTGTCCCAGCTTGGCGGCAACTCGGCGGGCACCCTCTTTGAGCTGGGCCACATACTGGTCAACGCCCGGCATGGCGCTCGGCAGGCTGTGGGCGGTAAAAACGAGCGGGGTGCGGGTCCGCTTGTCCCGATCGAGAGCGGCCAAGGCCTGCTCGGCTACATCGCTGACCGCGTCGATAAACAGCGGGTGATTGTGCCAGCCGGGAACGTAGTCCACGCGGGGGGCTTGGCTGCCGAGCTGTTCCTGGGCCGCTGCAACGTCGTGCTGGTAGCGCTGCCAGCCGGCCTCGCTCTGCTGGGCGGACATAATCACGCCCAGGGCGCGCCCTACCCCGTCGGCCGCCATGCGGGCCAGGGTTTCGTGCAAATACGGATGCCAGTTGCGCATGCCGACATACACTGGGAGGTCGAGTCCCTCGCCGGCCAGAGCGGCGTGCAGGGCCTTGGCTTGGCGCAGGGTAATGGCCTTGAGCGGCGAGTGGCCGTTGAAGGCGGCGTAGTGACGGACGACCGCTTCGAGCCGCTGGGGCGGGACGGGCCGGCCACGCAGCACATTGGCCAAAAAGGGGCGTACCTCGTCCATCTTTTCCGGGCCGCCAAAGGCAATGAGCAGGATCGCGTCACGAGGCATGGGGTTTCATCAAGGTCGAATCGTCTCGCCTTTCTTTACAATCCGTTGAGACGACTCGACCTTTGTCCGATATTTCATGCACCAGCTCAACCAGGGCACACACCTGCTCAACCGGCGTGTGGGGCAAAATACCGTGACCGAGGTTAAAGATATGCCCCGGCCGGCCAGCCGCCGCGTTCAGCACCCGGGCGGTCCGCCCGCGCAGCATATTAAGCTGGGCAAACAGGCTGACCGGATCGAGATTGCCCTGCACCGCTCGGTCAAAGCCAACCCGGGACCAGGCAACCTCCAGGTCAACTCGCCAGTCCACCCCAATCACATCGCCGCCGGCCTCGGCAAGCAGTTCAAGCAGGCTGGCCGTGTTGGTGCCAAAATGAATCACTGGCACGCCTGGAGTGAGACCGCGGATGAGCGCCTGCATATGGGGCAGGATGAAGCTGCGATAGTCGTCGGGCGACAAACAGCCAACCCACGAGTCAAACAGCTGAACGGCCTGCGCTCCGGCTGCGATCTGTCCGTTCAGATAGTCGGTTGTCACCCGGACAAGGTAGGCCATCAGCGCCCGCCAGGCACCGGGGTCGGCGTACATCAGGCGTTTGGTCTCAATATAGTGGCGCGACCCGCCACCCTCGATCAGATACGACGCAACGGTAAAAGGAGCGCCCGCAAATCCGATCAGGGCAATATCCCGGGGCAGGGCAGCCCGCGCCTTGCGCACCGCCTCATACACAAAACCGAGGGTCTGTGAGGCCGGCCTGTCTTGCACACGATCGATATCTCGGCCCGAACGTAGTGGCCGGTGGATGATCGGCCCGTCGCCCTGGGCAAACTCCAGGCCGACCCCCATCGGCTCCACAATCAGCAGAATATCGGCAAAGATAATGGCCGCATCAACGCCCAGCCGCTCAACCGTCCCAACCGTCACCTCGGCGGCCAACTCCGGCGTCTTGCACAGTTCCAGAAACGACACCTTGTCGCGCACGGCCCGGTACTCGGGCAGGTAGCGTCCGGCTTGGCGCATCAGCCACACCGGCGTGTATGGGGTTGGCCGACGGCGGCAGGCCTGGAGAAAAACCGGCTCTTTCATCGCGTGGCATCCTACCATAGGATACCCCAGAAAACAGGAGGCGACCCATGTCTGAGCTTTTTACCCACCACACCGCACCGATCAACGGCTTTCGCATGCACTACGTCACGGCCGGTGCCGGCTATCCGCTGGTCTTTGTCCACGGCTGGCCACAGAGCTGGTATGAGTGGCGGAAAATCATCCCGGCCCTGGCTGAGCGGTTTACGATTATTGCCCCGGACCTGCGCGGGCTGGGAGATTCCGGCCGGCCCCTGACCGGCTATGACAAACGTACCCTGGCCTCTGATGTCCACGCCTTAGTCCGGTCTCTGGGCTATGAAACGATCGGCCTGACCGGCCACGACTGGGGCGGCGCGGTGGCCTACTATCTGGCCTACGATCATCCCGAGATGGTCAAGCGGCTGATGATTCTGGATATGGTGCCGGGCCTGGGCCGCACCGGCGAGACAATGGACCTTCGGACCGCACAGCGCTTCTGGCATGTGTTTTTTCACGCCGGCCTCCCCGACCTAGCCGAGCGGCTGGTCAGCAGCAACGTCCGGGCCTATCTGAGCCATTTTTACACCTCGCCGGATTACAACTACCGCCCGACGGTCTTCAGCAAAGAAGACATTGACGAGTATGTCCGGGTCTACTCGGCCCCCGGAGCTTTGCGCTCCGGTTTTCAGTATTACGCCACCGGCTTGAACGAGGACCTGGACAACCTGAAAAGCTGCACCGAGAAACTCAAGATGCCGGTGCTGGTCTGGGGCGGGGAGCGCTTTATGGCTAACATCGTATCCATCTGGCAGGGCGTGGCCGAGAATGTGCAGGGCGGCTCAATTGCCGAATGCGGTCATTTTATCGCCGAAGAGCAGCCCGAGTTTGTGATTCAGCAGGCTCTGGAATTTTTTGAACCCCTCCAGAGCGAAGCCTGACCGCTCCTCTTTTCTCTCTCCGACGGGAGAGTGAGAGAGCGTTCCTGTGGCACGGCCCTGAGTCCCCTTGACCAAGCTGGGTTTCAGCGGAAGAATCAGGAGAGGTAGAGAATCTTCGTTGGGCTTTCGCCTTAATTTCGCCTATAATTCGCCGGCGGAGGAGGATGTATGAAGCAAGCGGCGGCAGAGCGGATTATCCCGGCAGACCTGGGCCAACAGGCCGAAGATCGCTATCTGAACTACGCGCTGAGCGTGATTACCTCACGCGCCCTGCCCGATGCGCGCGATGGGCTGAAACCGGTTCAGCGGCGGCTGCTCTACGCCATGTTCCAGAACCTGCGCCTGAGGGGAAACGCCCGACCGCGCAAATCGGCCGCGGTGGTCGGCGAGGTACTCGGCAAATATCACCCCCACGGCGACCAAGCCGCCTACGACGCTATGGTCCGCTTGGCCCAGCCCTTCTCGATGCGCTATCCGCTGGTGCATGGCGAGGGCAATTTTGGCTCGCTGGACGGCGATAACGCCGCAGCCATGCGCTACACCGAGGCCAAGCTGGCCCCCCTGGCCGAAGAGATGTTTCGGGACCTGCGGGGCCAAACGATCCCCTACCGTCCAAACTACGACGCTACGGTTGATGAGCCGGTCGTGCTGCCCTCCGCCATCCCCCAACTGCTGCTGAACGGGGCCAGCGGCATCGCCGTCGGCATGGCCACCACCGTCCCGCCGCATAATTTTCGTGAGGTCGTGAAAGCCCTGCTCGCCATGCTAGCCGACCCGGACATCAGTACCGCCGGCCTGTTGCGCTCGATCAAAGGCCCGGACTTCCCGACCGGAGGGGAAATTCTGACCTCCAAAAGCGAGTTGCGCCAGCTCTACGAAACCGGCCAGGGCACGCTCAAGCTGCGGGGCGAGTGGCGGGTGGAAGCGCTGCCGCGCGGCAAGCGCCAAGTTGTGATTACCTCCCTGCCCTACACCGTCAACAAGGCCCAGTTGGTTGAAAAAATCGCCGAGCTGGTGGTCAAGCGCAAAGTCCCCCAGATTCTTGATGTGCGGGACGAGTCAACCGACGATATTCGGATTGTGCTGGAACTCAAGGGCGACAGATCCGAAGAGCTGGCCCTGGCCTATCTGTGTCGCCATACGCCGCTCCAGGTCTCGTACTCGGTCAACCTGACCTGCCTGGTCCCGACCGCCAACCCGGCGGTCGGCCAGCCGCTCAGGGCCACCCTCAAAGCCCTGTGTCGGCATTTTCTGGACTTTCGGCTTGAGGTCGTCACCAAACGCTTTGCCCATGAGCTGGCCGAGTTGGAGACCCGTTTACACATCCTGGCCGGTCTGGCCCTGATTGTCGGCCATCTTGATGCGGTGATGCACACCATTCGGACCGCGGCGTCACGCCAAGACGCCGGCCACCAGCTCATGGCCGGCTTTAGCCTTGACGAACCGCAGGCTGAGGCGATTCTCGAAATCCGCCTGTATCAGCTGGCGCGGCTGGAAATCGCCAAGATCCATACCGAGCAAACCAACAAAGAAAACCGGGCCACCGAGTTGCGCCGCCTGCTCGCCGACGAAACCAAACGCTGGGCGGTGATTGGGGACGAGCTGCGCGAGCTGAGCAAGCGCTACGGTGATAAACGGCGGAGCGCGCTGCGGGCCGGCGAAGAACTCAGCTACGATCCCGAAGCCTATATCGTCCACGAGGAGACCACAGTCGTCCTCAGCCGCGACGGCTGGATCAAACGTGTGCGCGAACTCAAGGACCCGAGCAGCACCCGTCTGCGCGAGGGCGATAGCATTCAGACGATTGTGACCGGCACCACCCGCGACCGGCTGGCTTTTTTCACCAATAAAGGTGGCCTGTATGTCCTCAAAATCCACGATGTGCCGGCCTCGACCGGCTATGGTGAGCCGATCCAGACCGTGTTTCATTTTCAGGACCGGGAAAAAATTATCAGCGTACGTTTGGTCAGCGATGAGCCGGCCCCGACCAGCAACGGCTCGGCGTCCGCAAACGGCCAAGCCGAACCGCTTGAGGCACCGCCCCAAGGCGGCCCTGAGCCCGGCCCGCCCTATCTGCTGGCCACGGCCCGGGGTCTGGGCTTTCGCTTTCGTCCCAACCGTGAAGAGACCATGCGGAACGGCCGGAAAATCGCCCGCCTCGCCAGCGGGGACGAGGTCGTTTCCGTCACCCCGGCCCGTCACGCCCAGGCGGTGTGCGCCAGCCGGACCGGGCATCTGCTGGCCTTCCCGGTCAAAGAAGTCTCAGAGCTGTCCGGGGCCGGTCGGGGGGCGATCCTCATGCGGCTGGATACAGCCGACCGTTGTATCGGCGCAATCACCACACCACCCGATGCCGGGGTGACGGTGCTGGGCTCCGACGGCCGACGGCGACAGCTCCGCTCAAAAGATATTCCGCTCGGTCAACGGGCGGGCAAAGGCCAACGAGTGGTCAAACGCATGGCACTGGCCGCTGTGTGGGGGGTGGATGAGGAGGAAGGGTATGGCAACGCAACATAGGTACACGGCCAAAGACATTACGGTGCTGGAAGGGCTGAAGCCGGTCCGCAAACGGCCCGGCATGTATATCGGCGGGGTTGATAGTGCCGGGCTGCACCACCTGGTATGGGAGCTGCTGGATAACGCCGTGGATGAGGCCATGAACGGCTACGCCAGCCGAATCGAAGTTCGGCTGCACGAAGACGGGGCGACCGTCACCGTCATCGATAACGGCCGGGGCATCCCGGTCGATATCCACCCCAAGTTTAAGAAATCGGCCCTGGAACTTATCCTGACTACCCTGCACGCCGGGGGCAAGTTTGAGGGTCTGAACTATTCGCACTCGGGCGGCCTGCACGGGGTCGGGGCCTCGGTTGTCACCGCCCTGTCTGACCGACTCATCGCCCGCGTCAAGCGCGGCGGAGCCGAATGGCAGCAGACCTTCTCCCGGGGGCGGGCCACCAGCCAGCTTACCCAGCTGCCACCCAACGGCGGGCTTCGCGGGAGCGGCACGACGATCAGCTTCCATCCCGACACCGACATCTTCCCCTCAATCCGCCTCCAACCGAAGCTGATCGCCGAGCGGCTGGAAACCAATGCCTACCTGCACAAGGGTCTCAGCCTGACTTTCCACAACGAGCTCAGCGGCCACACCACCCGCTATCAGTACAAGGACGGCCTGAGGGCCTATCTGGCCAAACTCCTGAGCGCGGACAACAAAAAAGCCATTATTCCCGAGGTCTTTCACCTCGAGCGCTCGGACGGGCCGGTGTGTGAGTGTGTCCTGACCTGGACCGACTCGCCCGACGAGAGGCTGTACACCTTTGTCAATGGGATTCCGACCCCATTTGGCGGCACGCACGAAAACGGCCTGAAGGCCGGAATTGCGAAAGCCGTGCGGAATTATCTGAATGTGAACGACCTGCTGCCCAAAGGGCTCAGCCTGAACGCCGAGGACACCCGAGAGGGCATGGTTGCCATCCTGAGCCTGTACCTGAAACAGCCCCAGTTTCAGGGCCAGACCAAAGAAAAGCTCGGCAACCCCGAGGTCAGCGCCCAAATCGACGGCTTGGTCCGCGTCGGACTCGAAAACTTTCTGCTCCAGAACCGCAGCCAAGCCCAGGTGATTGCCCAGCGGGTGATGCTGGCCGTCCGCGCCCGCACCGCCTCGCGGGCCGCCCTGGCAAGCGTCCGCAGCAAGAGTTCGGTTTCCCACCGCCTCAACCTGCCGGGCAAGCTGGCCGACTGCTCATCCACCAACCCGGCGGTGAGCGAGTTGTTCATAGTCGAGGGCGACTCGGCCGGCGGCTCGGCCAAACAGGGCCGCGACCGCCGTACCCAAGCCATCCTGCCACTGCGCGGCAAAGTCCTCAACACCGAGCAGGCAGCCCTCAAAAAAGTGCTGACCAACAAAGAACTGGGCGACATTGTCTCGGCCCTCGGCTGTGGGGTCGGCAGCGCCTGCGATGTGTCCAAGCTCCGCTACCACAAGGTCTGTCTGCTGATGGACGCCGACTCAGACGGCAACCATATCTGCACCCTGCTGCTGACCTTCTTTTACCGTCACCTGCCGGAGCTGATCCGCCGCGGCTATGTGTATATCGCCCAGCCGCCGCTGTACAAAATTGAAATCGGCAAAGAGATCAGGTGGGCAAGCGACGAGGCCCACAAAGACCAGATTCTCGCCGGGCAGAACGGGAGTGCCCGACACGCCTACATCCAGCGCTTTAAGGGCTTAGGCGAGATGAACCCCGCCACCCTCAAAGACACCACGCTTGACCCGCGCTCTCGCACCCTCCTCCAAGTGACCATTGAAGATGCAGAGCGGACCGACGCGGCCATTCAAACCCTGATGGGCAGAGAGGTCCAGCCCCGCTTTACCTTCATCATGGACCGCGCCCCAAAGGTTGAGGAGGTCGATGTGTAGAGGAATGGGGCGTATGGCCACCCCCAGCCTCGTTGCGCTGTCGCGTCAACATTCACCGCTCGCCTTTCGTCTAGTCCAGGGCTTGCCGCCCACCCGGCAGCCGACCGACAGCCCGTACGCTCAGGACACCCTCCGCTTTTTTCACGGGGAAGGGCACTGAGGCGCGGCGGTCTTTCTTCTGCGCCCAGACCCGTTGCATGATGGGCGTGAACTTCGTAAGGTGGCCGCGTCAAACCATGAGCAACACCCGCATGAAGGAGGACGGCTATGCAACTGTTGCACACCATGATTCGGGTCAACAATATGGACGAGTCGATCAGGTTCTACACCGAATCCCTCGGCATGAAACTGCTGCGCAAACAGGACTACCCCGGCGGAAAGTTCACCCTGGCCTTTGTCGGCTATGGCGATGAAAAAGACAACTCAGTCATTGAGCTGACCCACAACTGGGACACCTCGAGCTACGAGCAGGGCAACGCCTTTGGGCATCTGGCCATCGGCGTTGACGGCATTTATGAGAAGTGTGCAGCCCTCAAGGAACAAGGCGTCAAAGTCGTCCGCGAAGCCGGCCCGATGATGCACGGCGGCGCGGTCATTGCCTTTGTGGAAGACCCCAACGGCTACAAAATTGAACTCATCGAACTCAGCGGTCCACGCGGCTAAGCCCAGCCCCCTATCCTAAAGGAGTGTCTATGCCACTGCATCCAGCCAAAGATTCGGTTGACCTCGGTATTGTTGTCAGCGACATCACCAAGAGCCTTGACTTCTACCAGGGCCTGCTCGGCCTGGAAAAGAGCGAAGAGCTGCCCACCCCGTTCGGTACCCTGCACCGGCTCCACTTCGGCAAGAGCGACATCAAACTGATCGACCCCAAGGCCGTTCCGCCGGCCGGAACCATCGGCCTAGAGAAACAGCTCGGGTTTCGCTACATCACCTTTGTCATCAACGATATCAGCGCCATGTGCGCCGAGTTGAAAGCCAAGGGGGCAGAGTTCACCATTCCCGAAACCGAGTTTCGGCCCGGGGTCCGCGTCGCCATGGTCAAAGACCCCGACGGCAATATCGTCGAGCTCGTGCAGCGCGGCTGACCCGCCGCCCCGCCCACTGGCTCCGCCCGGGACAGTCCGGGGACGGCCCGCCCTGGGCCCGCGCCCCGGTGCGAATCACCACGACAGTTCCTTCCTGCGCCTGCTCAACAGGACGGCTGAGCCGAGCGACACCCCGACCGCAACCAGGGAGTACAGCGCCCCAAACAGGACCTCCCTGCCGCCAAGCTGCGGGATCTGCTCCAACTCTTTGCTCCAGAACAGGAACAGGTTCAGGACGACATACAGGGCGTAGGCGTGCGCCATGCCAACGACAAAGCGCTTCCTGTACCAGATGCCCAAGCCATACACCACCAGATAGACGCCAAAGACGAGGCTCCATATCACATTCTCGCTGCCCGCCAGCCGGGTTCCGAACAGGACAAAGCCGCTCTGCTCAGAGAGTTGAAAAGGCTTGGAAAAATTTGAAATGGCCAACAGCCAAAAACCAATCGCCAGCCCGCTAAAAACTCGATCTCGCTGTGACCCAGCCATCGTTGCCCTCCTTGGTTGCCGGCCTCTCGTCCAGATTTGAGTAGAGTAAGCGTAACGATAGCACGGACGCGGTCGGCTCACCAGGCATGACCTCCCCCGGCTCGCCCCCCCCCGGCGTCCGGGCCGCCCCGTCTTGTCGAGCCCCGGGCCGGATGGCAGTATGAGGCGGCGAGGAGGATGGTGGCTATGCAACTGACCGCCCCCGACTATGTAATCGTGATCGTTGACGACCTTGACCGCACGCTCAGCTTCTACACCCAGGTGCTGGGGCTGCGCCTCGGCCACCGCTCGGGCGCGTATGCCCAGTTGGACACGGGCACGACCCGGCTCGGCTTTTATACCCGGCCGGCGATGGCCGAGGCGCTAGGCGCTGGCCTGACCAAGCCGGCTGCGGAGGCCGCCGGCTTTGAGCTCGGCTTCAAGGTTGCCGATGTTGACGCGGCCTATGCGGAGCTGACCGAAAAAGGGGCCGCGGCGGCGAGGCCGCCAACAACCCGTCCGTGGGGCCAGCGCACGGCCTATGTGCGAGACCCCGACGGACATCTGATAGAGCTGGCGCAAGACCTCAAGCCAAGCGCCGGCAACTAGGGATGCGGCGCGTAGCGCTGCTCAATAAAATCATAAATCTGGTCCGGGGGAGTGCCCATCATAAACAGAGAGTGCGCGTCCAGCGCCTCGCTCACACAGTGCGGTCAACCGACCGCATGGTCGTCACGAAAGCAATCCAGGAGATTGCGGTGGCCTTGGGACGTGTCGCAGCCACAGTAACAGTTGAGTTCGGCCAGCACCTCGGGCATGTCTGCCGCGACCTGGTAGGCCTGACGGAGCTTGCCGGTGAACAGGTCCGGGGGCAGCGTCGCCGGTGAGGCTGGGGTGCCCGGTTTGGCAGGAGAGGACTCGGCCCAGCTCGGAGCGCTCGGGCTCAGCGTGAGGAGGCAGGCCAGAATCAGATGTTTCCGCATACGGGTTCTCCTGAAGGGGGAGACGTGAAACAGAGCAGTGGGTTACGTCTTAGGCTAACACACACAGCTGTGCCTCCTCCATTCCGCTCACAAGACGCCCACATTCATCGGCCGGCGCTGGGTGAAGGCATACAGGCCGGCCGATGGGCACCGTGGCGGGTTTTTGGCAGGGGTTTGAGCAACCCCAAGGCCAGAATCTTGCGCCGGAAATTGCGCCGGTCCAGGGGGTGGTTCAGGATCACTTCGTAGATAGTCTGAATCTCGCGCAGGATGAACTCGTCGGGCAGGAGGCTGTAGACGATATTCGTATAGCCCAGCTTGGCCTGGAGGCGTTTGAGGGCGTAGGCGGCAATCGCGCCGTGGTCGTAGGGCAGGTGCGGCAGGGCGTGGACCGGAAACCAGTCAATATCGGCGTACTTGTCACCCCGTTTCAACCCGCGGTCAACATATGGCACCAGGGCAAAATAGGCCACCGCTACGGTGTGCCAAGTCGGGTCACGGCCGGCGTCGCCAAAAGTGAAGAGCTGCTCCAGATACAGGTCTCGGACCCCGGTCTTCTCGTACAGTTCACGGTGGGCCGCCTCGTTGAGCGACTCGCCGAATTCAACCAAGCCACCGGGAAAGGCCCAGCGACCGACAAACGGGCCGGTTTTGATATTGACCAGCAGGGTTTGCAGTCGGCCGTCGGCGATGGTGAACAGGACGGCATCAACCGCCACCCGGGGGGAGTGCGACGCGGTCCGGTCCAGCGCCGCCGTTTGCCCAGCACCCGACCCGGCGATGGTGACAAGAGGCTGCGGCTTAGGCACTCAACTCCAACATCCGGTCGATCGCCCGCTCGGCGGCCACCCGGATATCCTCGTCCAGGGTAATCTCGTAGCGCTGCGCCCGCAGGGAGTCACGCACGCCGTCAAGGGTAATCATCTTCATGTAGTGGCACAGCTGACAGCTCTTGTAGAACTTCTTTTCAGGGATTTCGAGCAGCAGCCGGTCGGACAGGCCACACTCGGTGACGATCAGAAACTCGTCGGCCGGGCTGTCTTTGGCGTAGCGCACCATAGCGCTCGTTGACAGCACCGCGTCGGCCAGCCGAATCACATCTTCCCGACATTCGGGATGAACCAGGACTTTCACCTGCGGCAGCTTGTCACGCACCGACAGAATGTGCTGAGGGGTGATCTGGTGGTGGACGTAGCAGTTGCCCTCCCAGGACAGGATGGTTTTGGTGGTCTGGGTCTGTACATAGCGGGCTAGGTTCTCGTCCGGGACAAACAGGACATGCTCGGTGTCTAACGAATCGACGATCTGCACCGCGTTGGCCGAGGTGCAGCAGGCGTCACACTCGGCTTTTACGTCCGCGTTGGTGTTGACATAACAGATGGTCTGGAGGTCGGGATAGACCTTGCGCAGCTCGTGCTTGCGCTCGGCCAACGCCTCGCCGGTGATGCTCTCGGCCAAGGAGCAGCCGGCCTTCAGGTCGGGCAGCAGGATTGTGCGCTCCGGGTTCACAATCTTGGCCGTCTCAGCCATAAAATGCACGCCGCAGAACACGACTTGGTCGGACTCGACTTTTTTGGCCTGACGGGCGAGTTCGAGCGAATCGCCGATAAAGTCGGCCACCTCGAAGATTTCAGGCCGCTGATAGTTATGGGCCAGAAGAACCGCGTTGTGCTCCTGTTTGAGTTGGTTGATGTCGTGAATCCAGTCCGCATACTCGGCACACGCCGCGGGCGTGTATGCGGTGTCGAGCTGCGACAGATGGGCGTAGAGCTCTTGCGGGGTCTTTTCCCCGCCGTAGATAGGCTGCATAGTCCCTCCCCCCAGGGGTTTGCGTATATTTGACGCATACGATGACCGGAGAGCAGCCGGATGTCAAGACCACGCCCGGCCCTCGTAAGACGAAACCATAACTGAAGAGGCCTTAGCGAAGATTCTCCAGCCCGGCGTACAGGGCTTGGCCGAAGGCGACCCGCTCAGCCACCGACAGGTTCTGAGGGGCACGACGCTCAACCTCCTCAATCAAGGGCCGTAAGCCGCGCCGATTGGCGAGCTGGATGAGGAGGCCGGGCCGGGCGTTCAACTCCAGCACACACGGGCCGCGGTCTGCGTCAAGCACAACATCGACGCCCAGATATTTGACGCCGATTGCGTCTGCGCAGCGCGTGGCAATACGCACCAGCCCGCTCCACTCCGGTATCTGGACGCCGCTCAGACCAAGCCGGGTATCGGGGTGCTCTACCACCCACCGGCGTCTCGCAATAGCCCCGCTGGTCACCCCGCTGACCAAGTTGATACCAACGCCGAGGCCGCCATTGTCCAGATTGGCCCGGCCCTGAGACCGGCGGGTTGCCAAGCGGAGCATGGCCATCAGCGGGATGCCCCGAAACACAATGACCCGGATGTCGGGCAAGCCCTCGAAGCTGAGCTGGGCCAGGGTCGTGTGGGCCCGCAGACGGCGTTCGGCAAAGGCCGCGTCGTAGCGGTGGTTGAGCGAATAGACGCCGCTCAGGATATCGGACAGATGGTTCTCCAGCGTCCGCGCCTTGAGCGTGCTGCCTCCCAAGCTCACAAACGCTTCGCCGCGGCGTCCGGCAACGACGATCACCCCTCCCCCGCCTGTGCCCTGGGCGGGTTTGATCACAAAATCCTCCCAGCCGGCCGCGTGACCGACAAACTGCTTGATATCGTGCTGAAAACGATACACCGCCAGCGTCTCAGCAACCGGAATGTCGCACGCCTGCAAGCATGTCTTGGTGTGCAGCTTGTGGATGGTCGCATGGGCTAGGCGGCGCGGATTATAGCGGGCGACCAGATCGCGGTCTCGCCGGTTCAGGCCAAGAAATTCTCGGGATATGCTGCGCAACTGCCGCCACATCGGGGCTGTCCTGGTCTAGCTGTGGTCTGGAGCCGGGGCGCGGTGCAGCACGCGGCCAAAACGTAAATATTCGGTCAGGCGCAGGCCGCGCCAACAGCCGACCGCAAGCTCCAGCCCGATGATGACGAGCAGCAGCTCGGGAAAGGCCAGCAACAACGGCCTCAGATCGGTGTTCTCAATGCACACGGAAGACACCAGAGCCACCAGCAGGGTATTCGCGGTCAGCCGTAGCGCTTCCCGGGTGTCGCGCTCCAACTGGGTATTGCTGAAGTTTTCTATCATATTGGCAATAATGACCATGGGGAAAATCCCGACATGCAGCAGCGCTCCAACGCCCAGCTGAGCGCCGACGAGGGTCAGTCCGGTCATGCTGACCGCTACCACCGCAATCAGGATCGCCACCCGTGCAACAAGGTGTAGCCGGAGCCTTTGCAGGGCTAGGCGCAGGCCGCCGCCGATACCGATAATAGCGCCGAAGATCAGCAGTCCCCAGCCCAGACCGGTTGTCAGAAAAGCCAGGGCGAGCAGCATGGGAGCAAAAAACCCAAACGTCTCTAAACCGATGAGATTGCGTACAATGACCAGGAAAAAAGCGATGACGGGCAGCACCAGGATGGCGTTCAGCGCCAGCAGTGAGACCTCGGCCCGGATGGCCTGCTGCCACACGCTGACCACCCGGGCCCGCCACCAGCTCAGCTCGGCGGTGCCTTGGGGTGGGGGGTGGACCAGGCCGGCCAAGCTGGTTTCCCACGCTTGGCCGGGGTTTGGCTGATGGGGCAGTAACGCCACCGAGGCCGGTTGGATCACTTGGTCTATCAGCGCCGCAAAGACCCTGCCGACTGGCCGGGCCACCCCGCTGGCTATGACCAAGCGTGTGTCGGGCAGCCCCTCCTCTAATCCGTCCTGGTCAAGCAGGGCATACAAGCCGGCCGCATCCCGGGTAGCGAGCAGGACCAGGTTGGCATCGCGCAGGAGCGCGCGGTGAACGTCGAGAATGGTTCGCAGGCAGTCCTGACGGAAGACGCGGGAGCCGTCCGGGGTGCTGAAGACCGAGGCCTTGACTCCAGCCGCCCGGGATCGGGCCAACAGCGGCTGGAGGATGTGGTCTGACAGCGGACTGTCGTGGATCAACACGACCGATGCCCAGGCCCGGTCAACAGAGGCGGTTGCCGTCCAAAATTGATCGTGGCTAGGCAAGCCATCCGGTCGGGGGTCTATGGCTAGGGCGGCACCGCGGGTCAGGCGCTGAATGACAAAGCGGTAGTCCACCGACACCTGCCGGGCATGGACCAACAACGACAGATCGTTGCGGTAGAGAGCCAGATAGGTATTCGGCAGCCAGCCAAAATAGCCGCCAGCCGGATCGACCGGGACCCAGCTCCGACCGACAAACGCCTCAGCCCAATACATCGTTGGGCGTGCCTGCCTGACATCGCTGAGCCGAATCCCGCCGACCACCCGGGCCGGAATGCCAACCGCCCGCAGAACGGCGACCAGGGCCCGCGCCTTGCCCACCCGGCCGCCCCGCTCGGCGTTGAGGACGGCCAAGGCGTCGTTGGCGGTCTCGGGCGCGGGCGGCGGACCAAAGCCGGCAATATAGTCGTACAAGGCTTGCAGCGCGTGGTCGAGACGCCGGGCGTGTTGGACGACACGCCAAGCCCGGTGCTGAATCTGGGGCATATCGCTCTGAATCATCTCAGATGCGGCCAGATAGGGCAGCGCCTCAGCGGCGACCGTCTGCAACGGAAACGGGTGCTGGGGCAGTGCGGTTCGGACCTCGCTGATCTGCACGGTGTAGGCGTAGCGAATGTGCTGGGGCGCGGGCGGCCTATCCGTGACCCGCCAATGGCCCCACAGGTTGACCTCGTCGGTCTCTTCCCAGTATCGAACTCCAGGGGTGTGTGTGCGCCGCGAGACAATGCTCTGACGGCCGTCAGACAGCGGCAGGAGCATTTTGATATGGGTGCCGGGTGTCACGGCCATAAGGCTGAGTTGGACGCGCACATCCCAGTAGGCGCGAGCCGAGGAAGGAGGGGGCGGGGCGGGCGGCGGAGCTAGGCCGTCGTCTTGAACGGCAGCAGGGTCGGCGTTGTAGCTCAAGGCCGGGACTGCATTTGCTGCGGAGCCGTCGGACTGGGCCGGACGGGGTGGGACGATGAGCGCCAAGACCAGAAGCAGGGGAGACAGCCAAACCCGGGCGGGAAGAATACGACGCATCCGCTCGTCACCGACCACCCGGGCTTAGCCGGCCGCCGCAGGAGCTGAGACTTGGGCCGGGCCGACCCGCTCCCAGCCGCCGGGCTGGCAACGAAACGCCAGGAAGCGGCCAACCAAGTCGTGGTACTGTCCGACACTGCTCAGCTCCTTCATCGCCAAACGGAGGGGTTTGCACGGCCCAAAAGACCGGGCGTAATAATCAATCACCTTCCGAAACTGGAGACAGGCCGGCTTTTCTCCGCGCAGCTCAACGCTGCGGAGAAAATGGCGGGTCATAAAGGCGACACGTTCTTCAAGGCTGGGGGCGGGCGGGGTATTGTGTAGGTCCGCCCGGATCTGGTGGAAGATCCACGGGTTGGCCAACGCGGCCCGGCCGATGACCAGTCCGGCACAGCCCGTTTCGTCAAGCATACGCTTGGCCGTTGCCGCATCACAGATATCTCCGTTGCCAAACACCGGGATGGAGCGGACCGATTCGACCACCCGGCGAATGCCGGCCACATCAACGCTGCCGCCAAATGCGCCGGCCCGGGTCCGTCCGTGAATCGTCAGTGCCGCCACCCCCACATCTGCCAGAAGCGGCGCTACAATGGCCGCGTCGAGCCGTGTCGGGTCCCAGCCGAGCCGCGTTTTGACGGTGACCGGAATCGTGACCGCTCTGGTGATGGTCTCGATAAACCGTGCGGTTCGCCGCGGATCTTTGAGCATCGCCGCCCCGGCTCCGATTTTGACCACTTTCTCGACCGGGCAGCCCATGTTGATATCGATCAGGTCGGCCCCCTGCTCTTGCAGCAGGAGGGCGGCGTCACGGACCTCTTCGGCAATCGGGCCAAACAGCTGGACGCTCAACGGGGAGTCCTCGGCCCGCGTCTCAGCCAGAGCTAAGGCCTTGGGTTGTTTTTCCAGGAAGGCCCGGGCGTGGACCAGCTCGGTCGTGGCCAAGCCAAAGCCGCCCACCTCACGCATACACAGTCTGAAGGCCAGGGTGGTGTAGCCGGCCAGCGGGGCGAGACACAGGTTGGAGCTAAGCGAAACGGTTCCGATTTGCATCCGAACCATCCTAACGCCGATCAAACTGTCCTTCCAGTTGCTTGAGCGACATGCGGACCATTGTCGGCCGACCGTGCGGACAGGTAAAGGGCGATTGGCAGGCCAGCAAGGACTTCAGCAGGGCCTTCATTGACTCGGGCGTCAGCGTTTGGCCGGCTTTGACCGACTTGACCTTGCAGGCAACCCGCGCCGCCAAGTCTGCTTGTTTGGCCGCAACCGAATCCTCAGACCGGCCACCGGCACGGGCTTGGGCAAGTTCAACAATCAGCTCTGGGGTGTCAGCCGGACGGAAATACGGGGGGGTGGCCTGGACTTGGTAGGTCTTGCCGCCAAACGGCCGAATATCAAAACCGACGCGGGTCAAGTAGGCGTGCAGCTCGTCCAGGGCGGTCCGGGCCGAGGCGTCAAGCTCAAACGTGACCGGCAGGAGCAACGCTTGTGACTCGCCCCTACCGGTGCAGAAGCTGGCCAGCACCTGCTCATACACGACCCGCTCGTGGGCCGCGTGCTGGTCCACCAGCCACAGCTCGGATTCCACCTCAACCAGGATAAACAGCTCATGACTCTGGCCAAGCACACGAAAAGCCGGGTCCTGGGGGCGCGGCAAGAGTTCGGGCTGGGCCAGCTCGGCTCCCGCGGCAGGGTCAGGGGGCGCGGCGGGGGCTGAGAGGGGAATAGGAGTGGCCTCCCGGACCTGGGGCTGGGGCACTGCGGCCTGGCCCGGCCGGGAGGGCGCGGGCGGTGTTGAGGGCCGCAGGGTACGAGGTGGGGAAGAAGCGGACGGGTCTGGACTCTCGTCGCTCAACGCTCCAGATTCGGCTGGAGGAGCCGGTCTAGACGCGGGCGGATCCGGTAGCTCCAGGCGCTTAAACAGATTAGCCCGGTCAAGCGTGCGGCGAACTTGGCGGACCAGCACCCCCAACACCGCCTGTTCATCCTGAAACTTGACCTCACGCTTGGTCGGATGCACATTGACATTGACCTCGCTCGGTGAAACTGTCACAAACAGCACGCCGACCGGAAAACGTTTGGCCGGCAGCAGTTCGCCGTAGGCGCGGCCGAGGGCGGAAGACAGCGGCTGGCTTTTGACTTGGCGGTCGTTGACATAAAAGTACTGGCCGGTGCGGGTGTTTTTGGTGTGCTCGGGTGGTCCGAGGATGCCGCGCAGCCGGACCGCCGTGTCCTCCATCCTGTGGTCGGTCAGCATGAGGCTGGCCGACCACAGGTCTCCCAGGACGGCTTCCGCCCGCAGACGCAGCGCCTGTGGTCCGCTGTGCGGCAAGGCATCAAAGACGAGCTTTCCATCTCGGCTGAAAACAAACCGCAATTCGGGCCGAGACAACGCCAGTCCAATCAGGACCTCCTCAATATAATTGCCCTCGGCGACCGGCGACTTGAGGAAGGCCCGCCGCGGAGGCGTATTAAAGAAAAGGTGCCGGACACTGACGGTTGTGCCCCGGCTGGCCGCGATAGGCGAGGACTCGGCCGGCTCGCTGCCGGCAATGCGGACACAGCTCCCCTCCAGCGCATCGGCCATGCGTGACACAATCTCCAGCCGTGATATTGCAGCAATACTGGCCAGGGCTTCACCCCGAAACCCCAGGGTGGACAGCCCAAACAGGTCGCTGCTGCGGCGGATTTTACTCGTCGTATGGCGCTCAACGGCCAGCAGCACGTCCTCGGGCGGCATGCCCTGGCCGTCGTCGTGGACCATAATCTCGCGGCTCCCGCCCTCCACAATCTGGACGCGGACCGTCTGGGCACCGGCGTCAATCGCGTTTTCGACCAACTCTTTGACGACCGAGCCCGGCCGCTCAATGACCTCACCGGCCCGAATCTGCTCAACCGTGCGTGGATCGAGACGCTGAATCCGACTCATGGCTCACGTCCGCCGCCAAACAGACCGAGTTGGCCAGGGTTGCGCTCTGCCACGCCGGGCTTGGCTGGTCGCGGGCGCTTGCGCGGCCGGACGGGTTGGACACCGCGGGCTTCAAGGTCTTCGAGGACCTCCTGCGCACGGCTAATCACCGGGCTGGGCAGTCCGGCCAGTTTGGCCACATGAATCCCGTAGGACTGATCGGCCGCGCCGGGAATGACCTGGTACAGGAAGACGACTTCGCCCTTCCACTCCCGGACCGCAAAGGTGTGATTCTCCAGGCCGGGCAGGAGCTGGTGTAAGTCGGTTAACTCATGAAAATGGGTCGCAAACAGCGTCCGTGGCCTCGGGCCGTCTTCGTCAACCAGGAACTCAATAATCGCTCGCGCGATCGATAATCCGTCCGAGGTCGAGGTGCCGCGGCCAATCTCGTCCAACACTAACAGGCTGCGGGGGGTGGCGTAGTTCAAAATCTGGGCGGCCTCAATCATTTCCACGGCAAAGGTACTCTCGCCCAAGGCTAGGTTGTCCGAGGCCCCAATGCGGGTGAAAATCCGGTCAACAATCCCGATCCGGGCTGCGCTGGCAGGGACAAAGGAGCCAATCTGGGCGAGGAACACAATCAGCGCCGCCTGACGCAGATAGACCGACTTGCCGCTCATGTTTGGAGCGGTCAGGAGTAATAGCTGGTGCGCATTGCGATCGACTAGTAGGTCGTTTTCAACAAACTTTTTGCGCTCCAGTAAGGTCTCGACTACCGGATGACGGCCACCTGTAATCGACAGGACCGGCTCGTCGCACATCTCGGGCCGCACATAGCGCTGGCGCATCGCCACCAGGGCAAAGCAGGCCAGCACGTCAAGGTGGGCCACGGCCACGGCCACGGCCTGGACTGCGCGCAGCCGGTCTAGGACCATGCCACACAGCTGGCCGAACAGATCTTGTTCAAGCGTTACCGCCCGCTCCTCAGCGTTCAGGATCTGGTCTTCATACTCCTTGAGCTCAACGGTGACAAAACGCTCGGCGTTAGTCAAGGTTTGCTTGCGCGTGTAGTCCGGGGGAACTTTTGACAGCTGACTCTTGGCCACCTCAAGAAAATAGCCAAAGACCCGGTTGTAGCCGATCTTAAGGTTTGTGATGCCGGTCCGCTGGCCCTCACGGGCCTGCAGGGCGGCCAGCCATTGTTTGGCGTCGGCCGACAGCGAGCGCAGACGGTCCAGCTCCGCGTTATAGCCCTCGGCGAACACCCCCCCGTCGCGCGTATGAACAGGCGGGATATCGACGAACGCCCGACCGAGACGAGCCCGGAGGTCGCCCAGATCGACCGCAACCTGGGCGCGCTGGGCGCGCAACAGCCCCGACTCGGCCGAATGCAGCGTTTGCACCAGTTCGGGCAGCTGGGCCACCGAGTCGCGCAGCCCGGTCGCGTCTTTGGGCGTTGCCACCTGGGCGCTAAACCTCGCCATCAGCCGCTCGAGGTCACGCACCGGAGCCAGCGCGCGGCGCAGGGAGTCAAGCACGGCCGGCTGCCGAGCCAACTCCTCAACCGCCCCATGCCGGGTCTGAATCTCTTCGACAGACAGCAGCGGGCTGCGCATCCAGCGGCGCAGCAGACGCTTGCCCATCGGCGTCAGGGTTTCGTCCAGGACATCAAGCAGGGTCTTGCCACCGCTGTCGGGGTTGGCCGTTCGGAACAGCTCGAGGCTACGCTCAACAACCGCGCCGAGCTGCATGGTGCTGGCCCGTTGGAGCCGTTTGGGCAGCCTGACGTGGGGTAGGGAGACCTGCATATGGTCTTGCAGAAAGCGGAGCACTAGGGCGGCCGCACTCGTTGTGGCCGGGCTTATCTCCAAGGCCCGCAGCGAGTCCAGCGCGTAAAATGTCTGGATGCAGCTGCGGCTGTCTTCGGCCGAGGCGTGCCAGTCGTCGAGCCGGGTGACGACAAACTCGGGCCGCTGGTCAGTGCCAGCGCTGAATAGGGGCGAGGCGGCTACACTCTTGGTGGTGACAATCTCGCTGGGCCCTACCCGGTCAAGGGCGTCGGTGAGCATATCCCCCGCCACCTCCCAAAACTGAAACAGTCCGGTCACCGGCTCAAGCCAAGCCAAGCCCCAGACCTTCCCCGTCCAGGCCAAGCCCAACACACTCGGGCTGCTGGAGTCGTCCTCATTCTCGACAAAGGTTGAAGGGGTCACGACCCGGGTGACGCCGCGTTTGACCAATCCTTTGGCCGTCTTGGGGTCTTCCAGCTGGTCGCAGATCGCGACCTTGCGACCGGCTTTAATCAAACGCGCGATATAGCCCTGTACGGTGTGATGCGGTACGCCACACATCGGAATCCGGTCCGGTCCGGTCCCGCGCGAGGTGAGCGTCAGGTCAAGCAGCGCCGCCGCCTCTTGGGCATCCTCAAAAAATATCTCGTAGAAATCCCCCAGCCGCAGCAGTACGATCGCGTCGGGATACTCTCGCTTGGTATCGCGGTACAGTTGCATGGTCGGGCTGAGGGCCATGGTGCGCTCCGTGCTCCCTGCGTATTATCCGCTTTCCCGCCCTGTGACCAGGGGCCGAGTCCCGGCTTGATCTTCGGTGACAAAGGTAGTTAGGTAGCCGGGTCTGGGCCGCGCGTGGAACAGGCGGGACAAGGAAGCAGCAATGGCAGGCGTAGCAACCCTGAACGAAGAAGATCAACAGATTCTGTCCACCATCCATCGTTTTGTTGAACGCGATGTCAAACCGGTCGCCAGCGAGATGGAGCATAACGACGAGTATCCGCATGAGCTAGTCGAGAAAATGAAGCAGCTCGGTCTGTTTGGGGCGATTATCCCGAATCGGTACGGCGGTCTCGGTCTATCGTTCGAGCTGGCGTTTGAAGATTTTTCGACCCCGGCCTCGAGCCTGATCGGCGGCCAAGAGGGCCAGGGCTTCAAGCAGGTTATGGGCGGTCTTGAGGTCGGCCGCATCAACGTGGCTGCGCGCGCGGTCGGGGTGGCCCAGGCCGCGTTTGAGGAGGCTATTCGCTACGCCCAGCAACGAGAGACATTTGGGAAGCCTATCTGCGAACACCAAGCCATCCAGCTCAAGCTGGCCGAAATGGCGACCAAGATCGAGGCCTCCCGCCTACTGGTGCGCCAAGCCTCGCTGAAGTAAAGACAACGGCGAGCGGTGCGATTTGGAAGCCGGCATGGCCAAACTGTTCGCCTCGGAATCGTGCGAAGAAGTCGCCCTTGACGCCATGCGGGTCTTGGGTGGCCACGGTTACACCCAAGAATTTCCGGTCAAGCGTTTTTACCGTGACGCCCCGCTGATGATCATCGGCGAGGGAACGAGCGAGATTCAAAAGCTGGTCATCGCCCGCAACCTCTTGAAAGAGTATACAATTTAGCCGGCGAGCCCGCTGGAACGAAAACTTCCCCATTCTGTCACTCAGGTGTCATCCTCCCTATTGGATAAGTCCATGTTTTTGTGTATGGTGTAGGAGAAACTGTACGAAATGTACAGAGCTGTGCTCTAGCCCGCTCCCCTCCTCATATCTCCTTTTCTTCACGCGTGCATCGCAGACCTCGCACGGAGAGGCATTATGTCGGCCACACTGAACAACACCCGAAACATAGGCATCGTTGCCCACGTCGACAGCGGGAAAACCACCGTGAGTGAACGTATCCTGTACTACACCGGCCTCTCGCATAAGATCGGTGAGGTCCACGACGGAACGACGATTACCGACTGGATGCCCCAGGAACGGGAGCGCGGCATTACCATCACCGCGGCGGCTATAACCTGTGAGTGGCTCCAGCACCAGATCAACGTCATTGACACCCCGGGCCACGTCGACTTTACGACCGAGGTCGAACGTAGTCTGCGCGTGCTTGACGGGGCGGTCGTGGTTTTCTGCGCGGTCGGCGGGGTAGAGCCCCAGTCGGAGACGGTCTGGCACCAGGCGGACAAATATAGGGTCCCGCGCATCGTCTTCATCAACAAGCTCGACCGCGTTGGGGCGGAGTTTCACAGCGTAGTTGAGCAGATCAAGAGCCGTCTGGGGGGCAAGCCGGTTCTCTTGCAACTGCCGTTCGGCAGCGAAGATACGTTTCGCGGAGTGGTCGATCTGCTGCGCCACAAGGTCATCGTGTGGGAAGAAGACACGCTGGGGGCGCGCTTTCACGAGGAAGACATCCCGGCTGTAATGGCTGACGAGGTGGCGTACGCTCGCGAGCAGCTGATTGAGATGGTGGCCGACGCGGACGATAGTCTGCTTGAACAATACCTGGCCGGCGAAGCGGTGAGCGCAGACACACTGGGGCGTGCCATTGCGACCAAAACCCGGGCTATGGACATCTTTCCGGTCTTGTGCGGCAGTGCGCTGCGCAATAAGGGCGTGCAACCGCTGTTAGACGCCATCGTGTCCTATCTGCCCCCACCGACCAAGCCGGTCCAGGGCCACACGCCAAAAGGCGAGCCGCTCGAATGGCAGGTCGCCGATACCATCCGGGCCGGCTTGGCCTTTAAGACCATGCACGATCCATACTCGGGTCAGCTGACGTTTATTCGCCTGTATAGCGGCACCCTGAAAACCGGTGCGCAAGTCTTCAATCCCCGCACCGGTCAGACCGAACGGGTCGGCCGCCTCGTGCGTATGCACGCCAACAAAAAGGAAGATATTGAACACACCGAAGCCGGCAGCATTTTTGCCGCGGTCGGGCTCAAGAACTTTACCACCGGCGATACGATTGCCGACCGCAACCGGCCTGTCCTATTAGAGTCAATCACCTTCCACGATCCGGTCATCTCGCTGGCGATCGAGCCAAAGACGAAGGCCGACTCGGAAAAGCTCGGCCTAGCCCTCGAACGTCTGTCGTCTGAGGACCCGACCCTAGCCATACAAACCAACGCCGAAACCGGCCAAACCTTGCTGTCCGGCATGGGAGAATTACATCTCGAAATCATCCTTGACCGGCTCGTCCGCGAGTTCCAGGTTGCCGTCAACACCGGCGCGCCCCAGGTCGCCTACCGGGAGACCATCACCCGTCCAGCCCAAGCCGAGGGCAGATATGTGCGCCAGTCGGGCGGGCGTGGCCAGTTTGGGCATGTGTATTTCAAGATTGAGCCGAATGATGGCCAGGGACTCGTCTTTGTCAACGCCATCAAAGGCGGTGCCATTCCCAAAGAGTACATTTCAGCAGTGGAAAAAGGCGTGCGTGAGGCGGCAGAGAATGGGGTCAGCTACGGCTGTCATCTGCTCAATACGACGGTGACCTTATACGACGGGAGCTACCATGAGGTTGACTCCTCGGAGATGTCCTTCCACTTGGCCGGCGCACTGGGCCTGAAAGAAGCGGTCAAAAAAGCCGCGCCGGTCCTGCTCGAACCGGTCATGAAGGTTGAGGTCGTCATGCCCGAAGAGTACCTCGGGACGGTCATGGGCGACCTCCAGGCACGGCGGGGCAGGGTCACCGAACTCGGTGAGCGCGGCAGCCAGCGCACGATTACCGCCCAGGTGCCCCTGGCAAGCATGTTTGGCTACGCCACCAGCGTGCGTTCGATCAGCCAAGGCCACGCCTCCCACAGCATGGAATTCGATCACTACGACACCCTGCCACCACACCTCATCAACGAAGCACTCGGCTTTAGCCGGCAGAGCTCCTAAAGCCGGTCATCCCGCCGGATGCCGGAGGCGGGACTTGAACCCGCACGCGGGAGACCCGCTCAGGATTTTAAGTCCTGTGTGTCTGCCAGTTCCACCACTCCGGCATGACTGAGGTGTCGGATCTTATCCGGAATCAAACAGGGCTGACAAGGCCGCCGATCGACGCCTGGGCCCCTGAGTTTGACACCTCCGGGTTGAAGCATTAAGCTGGGCCAAGTAGTCCCTAGGCTGGGCCCAATGAGATATGCGATACTGGAAGTTGACGTGGACGCAGGCTCCTTTTTCCTCATGTCTGCCGGCCTTTGTTGTGCTGCTCTGCCTGCCGCTGATTCCGAGCTGTTCTTTTTTCCGGCCGCGGTCCGTGTCCCCTGGCCCATCCGCCGGCTCCCCGGCCTCAGAAATTCGTGATTTCATCCCCGGCCTGTCAAAAAACGCCGACGCGAACCGAAACCCGCAGTACGAAACCGAGGAAGACCTGCTCAAAATTACTACCGAGTTCCAACGGGTTGAAGCCAACGACACCTATCGTTTTCCGCTGCCCCAGGACGTGACCGGCGCAAACGCCTATAAAGCCACCCTCAAACGTCTGGACGATTATCAGGCCAAACACCCCGGTGCCTATCCGATCCTGGTGGCCTTTACCCGAGGACGAGCCTATGAGGGCTTGCACGCCTATCCGCAGGCCCTCCAAGAGTATCACCGTATCAGCGAAACGCGCCACCGGCTGAAAGACGAGGCCGCTCAATCCGCCACCACGCTGAGCAAATTCCAGGAACTGGCCCAGCGTCCTATCTCGGCCACCACTCCAGTCGCCTATCTCCAGGCTCTTGACGATCAGGCCGCAGACTGGAGGGCACTCAGTCAGGAATTGTCTGGCACGCGGTATGAAACCCTGGCGTTGGAAGAAGCCGAGCGGGTTGACGCGGCCAAGGTGACCTTTCTCAAACTGAACCGCTACCAGCTCCAAGATGGCCCGGAGAGCGTCATTGTCGCCTACCGCCAGTTGCTTGACAAACACCCCGAGAGCAAAAATCGCCACCGCTATCTGATTGAACTCGGCGACTTCTTTCTCGCTCTGGCCGAAGAGTATGTGTCCCGAAACGACCCCGAGGGTCTGTCCTTTTCGGGCGCAATGTTTGAAGAGCTAGGCCGGGCCGCGCTGAATCAATACGCCCAGGTCGCCCAACAGGACGGGGTGATCGAAAAGCTGCAAGCCAAGGGCAAACTCCAAGCCCTTGAGGCGTATATGGCCAAAATCGGCCGGCTCGGACGCTGAGTGGGGTGAGGGGAGGAGCTATGCGGCCGTGCATCCATCTGAGCGGGTTCCTCATTGGCCTGTCGCTGCTAAGCCCAGTGCAGGCCCAAGAATTTTCCGATCCTCTGATGCACCGGCTGACCAATGCGTACCCCAACTATAACCCGTTTATTCCACCCCTGCCGCCCGACCGCTATTTTCCCGATGCGGTCGGCAAGCAGGTCGCCAACGCCATTGCTGACGCCTATCTCACCGGCTCGCACTCCGTTGAAGAGCATGTCCGCGCTCTGTCCCAGCATGACGCCGAACTGCTGAGAGGCGGCCAGCGCCCGACCGGCCTGACCGCCTATCTCAGGGCGCTGGCCGCGGCTGAGGACTCCCCTCACCAAGCCGCCCCAGAGGTCGCCGTCGCCGAACTTGACGCCCCTGCCGACGAGCTCCTGGCCGAGGCCGATACGCTACTCGCAGACGAAAGACGTGGCCGTTTGGGACGAATGTTCAACTGGGTGCTATCAACCTTTGATGTCGGCAGTCTGTTCCTCGGCGTTCCCCGCAGTCCCAGCCCCTATTCTGTCCAGGGCGTTATTTCGTCTCTCAGGCGGCGGGGCGACGCGCCCAGCCCACGCGAACGCAAAGCCCTGGTCCTGTACCGGCAGTTTCTGCGCCGCGCTCCCCACGGCCCCCGTGCGGCCGAGGTCCAAAAAAAGATCACCGCCCTGGAAACGCGCCGCCAAAAAGCCCTCTTAGACGAAGCACTTGACAAGGCTACGGCTGCCTTTGAGCAGGGCGACTACTGGGGCGCAAACTTCCACTACCAACTCGCGCTGATGGTCGATGACGAATCGGACCAGGCCCAGGCGGGTTTGCGCCAAGTCGAAGCCCGGCTCCAGGTCCTCGAACCCCTCGCCGAACAACAGCCAGAGGACCCCTACCAACGGGTTCGAGATGCCACATGGGACCATCGGGTCAAGTCCTTCAAATATGTCATGCCGGGCAGCTCTTTTGTCAAAGACAACTTCGCCGTGGCCGGTATCCAGGTGGCGACCGAGGGTCTGGTTGGAGCGGCAACATTCGGGGTGCTGTCAATGGTTCAGGTCGGTACCAAACTGTGGCGGGTGATGACCGGCAACCCAGTCTCGCGCCAGGATGTCATTCGTGAGGCGCAGACCTATGTGCATCACACACCGCCCGAACGACGGACGCCTCAGGTCTATGACCTGCTGGCCAGCTCCTACCAGCGCGAGGGCGAGCTGGAGCGGGCGATGCACTACTATCACCTCGCCGGACAGAAAGACAAAATCCCGAAACTCAAAGAGCAGGCCGCCGAGGCGCTCCTCGAGCAGGCGGACAGCACACCCCACCGGGCCGATAAACTGGCCGCCTTACAGACCCTGGCCGAACGCTATCCAGCCACCGAGGCGGCCAAAAAAGCGGCACCCCAGCTGCGCGAGCTGAGCCGTTGGGAAAATCAAGGGCTCCAACTCAGCAAAGCCTTTCTCAAAGAGCACGACGATCTCATCGGTCCCCACGGCTTGGGGCTCAAGCCCCAACTAGTGGACGGCGACCGGGACAATGTTGAACTCAGCGATGAGGGGCTCACCATCTTGACCGGTCGCAAGATTTCCCTGCACCTTGCGGCCGACAGCGGTCCACAGACCAAGGTCTACAGCGTGCCTAGCCTAGCCTGGGACCGATTTTGGCGGCGTCTTCGGGCCAGAGGGTTTGACTGGGCGGCGCGTCACGGCGACCGTCAGCTCGCCCGGTTAGCCTTGGGCGTGGCAGAGGCCGACATCGTACTCAAGAGTAGCCAGGAAAAGCACGCCGAGCGGGGCTGGCGCGCCCTGCCCCAACTGACCGGCAGTACCTCGGGCACGGACCTTGATATTCGTGGCGTTGTGCCAAAAGAAGTGCTCGGCACCAACCTCGCCTTTGGCAAAGACCAGCGCAGCGCCTTTATCGGCATGGAGGTCCCCATGCCGTTTGTGCCGGTCGATTTCCTGCTGCTTGGCCGCAGCGGCATGCCGTCGCTCTATCCAAAGATTCGGATGCCGGACAGCGGGCTGAGCAACCCAGAGCTGTATCAGTAGCTCTCCTGCCCGGGCCAGCATCAGGACTCATCGGGTTTGCGAAAACTGTCATGGCAGCCCTTGCAGCTACCAAAGACGGCCTTGAGCTTGGCCTTGGCCTCGTCCCCCCTGTCCTGGCTGGCGGCGTGGCCGAGTTCCTCGGCAGCGTCTCGCAAGCCGTGGGCGGATTGGACAAAGTCATCCCACCGCTGCCATATTTCAGGCTTGGCGCGTGAGGAGTCCGAGGCGCTGCCGGGGGGAAACAGATGTGGAATCTGGCTGGCATGGAGGGCAATCGCCCCGGCGTAGAGCGCCGCGTCTGTGACCTGTCCGTCGTCCAGCCTGGCTTTGAGCTGCTTGGCGTTGGCCCCCACATTTTCCATCAGATACATGCGCACCGCCACGGCATCGTCCGGGTTTTTGAGACTGTGGGCAGGCTCACCGTGAGCACCGAGGCGCTGGGCGGCCACGGCCAGCACAGCTGCTATCAAAATTATCCGCTTCATCCATCTGTCTCCTTTCCCTGTCTCTCGCCTCCAATAGCCTGTTCGACTGCCGGAATGCTTTTGAAATAGCTCGCCACAGCCCGGGCATCCGCGTCGTTCATGTCCTTGTAGCCCCCTTCGGGGATGCCTTCAATCACGAGCGCCATCAAGCCCTGGACCGTATCAAAGTTGGGCAAAAAGCCGCTGCGCAGCAGGGTCACGATTTCGTCCTCGCTCCAGTCGCCAATCCCAGTCTTGACATCCGGGGTGATGTTGGGCGAAATCTCGCCGTCAATCCCGTCTGGATTGCCGGCCATATGGCGTGCGGGGTCAAGCGTGCCGGTCCACCGCCGCGGGCTGTGGCACTCCTGACAGTGGGCGACATGCTGGCTGATGTACGCCCCACGCTCGACTCCGCTCTGGGGTGAGCTGGCCGGGGTCTGCGCCGGCTCGAAAAACAGCCAGCGCCACACCCGCATCGCCAGCCCGGCAAACGGGACCGGGAGCTCATGGGGCTGATTCACCCGTGCCACAGGCGGCAGGCTGCGCAGATAGGCGACGAGGGCTTCGACATCCGCGTCGCTCATACCGCTCAGAGCCGGGTATGGCATGACCGGGCTTATGACCGAGCCATCGGGCCGGACGCCTTGGCGAATAGCGTCAATAATCTGTCGGTCGGTCCAGGTGCCGATCCCGTGGTCGGCGTCGGGCGTGATATTTGTTCCATAAAAGGTACCGTAGAGGGTGGTGAGCGGCCGGCCGCCGGCGTTGACCGCCCCGCCCTCGGCCGTATGACAGCCACACCCGCCTGCCAGGGCGAAGACGTAGCGCCCACGGAGAAGCAGGTCGTCAGGGGGCTGGGCGTAGCCGAGCGTGGCGAGCTGGGCACCACTCAGTGGCCAAGCGAGCAACCCGACGAACACCACGGGCCAGAATTGCGGCCCGCGTCTTGCCTTGCGCATCTCCGCTGTCCCCATCTGCCTGTGCTTGTACGGAGAAACCGCCCTGGGCGCAAGCCAGCCAAGTCAATAGACTGGGCTTGGGCTGCTGTTCCCGGCCTGCTAGTCTGCGGAGACATGCGAACTGTTGGACTGACGGCGAGCGTCGCCGGCTTCCTGGGTATCGGCGCGGCCGCCCTGGCGTACCTGTTCAGCGTCTTAGGCGAGGCCAACCTTGACCTGGGCCGGACCTATCAGCTCTACGCCGATTTCACCAACGCCAGCGGTCTTGAACCCGGCGCGGTGGTTGAGGTGGCCGGTGTGACAGTCGGCCGGGTCAACGCCGTCTGGCGTGTTGACGACCGCGCCCGAGTCAGCCTCTCGGTCCGCAAGGATATCCAGCTTCGGGATGATACCATCGCCTCAATAAAAACCCGCGGTCTGCTCGGCGGCCTCTACCTGACCCTGTCCTTGGGCGGCTCTGAGCGGATTCTGGGACCCGGTGACAAAATCCGCGAGACCGAATCCCCACTGGATATTCCAGGCTTGATGTCGGCCTATGTCGCCTCCCAGCGTGCGGCATCCGGCGAACACTAAGCCCCCTGTCTATTCCCGGTCGTCCTTGCGCCTTTGCCGGCGGTAAGCGGCCGGCTTCATCCGCACAGCCCCACACCGCGGACAGCGCCACTTCTCCTGCTTATGCGGCCGATGGGCCTGAACCTGCATCTTGGTACGGCAACGCGGGCAGTGCATGGCTAATCCTGTCTGGTCTGTGTTACGTCATAGCGGGGGGTCATGCCAGAGCCGGCCCGCCGGCAGCGGGGGATTTTCAGCCACCGGACGGCCAGCTATACATGTCGTAGACAAGTCTAGTGAGCAGGAGGGCAGCCATGTTAGACCACTACCGCGTCCTTGACCTGAGCAACGAGCGCGGCCTGTTGTGCGGTCAGATTCTGGGTGATCTGGGTGCCGATGTCATCAAAATCGAGCCGCCAGGTGGATCGTCGGCCCGCCGGCTGGCACCCTTCTTTCAGAACGAAACGGACGCCGAGGGATCGCTGGTGTGGTGGGCGTATAACCGCAATAAGCGGGCTATTACTCTCGACATCACCCATCCCGACGGCAAGCTGCTGCTGCGCCGTTTGGTCAAAACCGCCCATTTTCTGATCGAGTCGGAGACGCCCGGCAGCTTGGCCGAGCTGGGCTTGGGCTATGAGGACCTAGCCCCCGACAACGCCGGCCTGATTTATGTCTCCATTACCCCCTTCGGCCAGGACGGCCCCAAGGCCAGCTACGCCGACAGCGATCTGGTCATCCTGGCGTCCGGTGGTCCCCTGGTCCTGACCGGTGACGATGACCGTCCACCGGTGCGGGTCAGCGTGCCACAGGGGTATCTGCACGCCAGCGCCGGGGCGGTGGTGGCCGCGCTGATCGCCTCGCACGAACGCCACCGCTCGGGCACGGGTCAGCATATCGACATCTCGGCCCAGCAGGCGGTGGCCCAGGCTACCCAGTCCAGCATTCTGGCCGGCCCGCTCAACGACGCCGAGATAAGCCGCATGTCCGGCGGCACAAAAATCGGCGATCTGCCGATTCGTCTGGTGTGGCCGGCCAAAGACGGCCATGTGGCTATCACCTATTTGTTCGGCTCGGCCTTTGCCCATTTCACCAAACGCCTGATGGACTGGATATACGAAGAGGGGCTGTGTGACGAGGCCACCCAGCAGACCGACTGGGTGGCCTACGGCGGTTATATGTTCAGCGGTCCAGAGGCCATTGAAGACTATAAGCGCCTGACCCAAATCGTCGAGGACTTCACCACAACCAAGACAAAGGCCGAACTGCTGCATGGCGCGCTCGAACGCGGCCTGCTCATCGCTCCGGTCACTACCCTGGACGAGGTGGTCAACAGTGAGCAGCTCGCCTCGCGTGACTATTGGACCTCGGTTGACCACGGCCAGCTTGGCCAAGCGATCCGCTATCCCGGTCCGTTTGCCAAGTTCAGCGCCGCTCCGATCACCTATCGGCGGCGTCCACCACGGCTTGGGGAACATAACCGCGAGGTGTATAGTGGGGAGATGGGCCTCAGCCCGGCCCGACTCGACCAACTCCAGACCAAGGGGGTCATCTAATGGAAAACGAACAACCGCTAGCCGATGTCAAGGTACTCGATTTCATGTGGGCGATGGCCGGTCCGGGTTCAACCCGGATTTTGGCCGATTACGGCGCGACAATCGTGCGGATTGAGTCCACCACCCGCTTTGATGCGGTGCGGATGGTCGGTCCCTTCCACAACGGCCAACCCGGGCCGGAAAGTTCAGGGCTGTTCTACAACATGAATGCCGGCAAGCTGCCGGTCACCCTGAATCTGTCCAAAGCCCCGGCCAAAGAGGTGATTGCAGACCTTGTGCGCTGGGCCGATGTGGTGACCGAGTCGTTCTCACCCCGGGCCATGAAAGCCTGGGGGCTCGATTATGGAGCCCTACGCACGATCAAGCCGGATATCATCATGCTCAGCACCTGTCTGATGGGACAGACCGGCCCGCTGGCCAAGTTTGCCGGTTTTGGCAATTTGGCGGCCGCCATTTCTGGTTTTTTTGACCCCACCGGTTGGCCCGACCGACCGCCGGCCGGGCCGTTCGGTGCGTATACCGACTATATCGCCCCGTGGTACAACGCCGCGGCTGTTCTGACCGCGCTGGAGCACAAGCACCGCACCGGCCAGGGCCAGCATATCGACCTGTCGCAGGCCGAGGCCTCGCTCCATTTCCTGGCCCCGGCCCTGCTTGACTATACCGCCAACGGCACCGTCCAGAGCCGGACCGGCAACCGGGACCGCAACCATGCCCCCCACGGCGTCTATCCCGCGGCCGGCAACGACGCCTGGGTCGCGATCGCGGCCCAGACCGAGGCCCAGTGGCAAGCCCTGTGCGGGGTCATTGAGCGGCCGGAGTGGGCCGGCGATGAGCGGTTTGCCACCGCTGAGGGCCGGCGCACCCACCAGGACGAAATCGACGCCGCCATCTCGACCTGGACCGGCCGTCAAGACATGTTTGGGGCCGAGGCCAAGCTCCAGCAGGCCAAGGTTCCGGCCAGCGCGGTCCGAACCATGCATCAGTTGTACCAGGAGCCCCAGCTGTTCCACCGTGAACACTTTGTTGACCTGGAGCACCCCCAACACGGCACGACAACGGTTGAAGGCTCACGCTTCAAGCTGTCCCGCACTCCGGCCAAGGTCGGTGGCTCGGCGGCCACCCTAGGGCGTGACAATCAGTATGTGCTGGAAAAAATTCTGGGCTATAGCGAGGAAAAGATCACCCAACTGGTAAGCGCCGAGGTGTTGGAGTAGGCGTGCAGCCGGGCCGCACGACACCCATGCCAGCCCTGCCCACCATCATTGAGATTGCCAACGCGACGGTCTACCGCCAGCTCAACCGGGTTTTTGACGGGCTGTCGCTGCGCATTGCCGAAGGCTGCCATACCGCCATCCTGGGTCCCAACGGAGCCGGCAAATCGACCCTGCTGAAACTCTTGTCGTGCGAGCTGTATCCGGTCCGGCAGGCAGGCAGCACAATCCGCCTCTATGGCAAGGAACGCTGGGACGTATGGACGCTGCGCCGCCGCTTTGGTCTGGTCTCGCACGACCTCCAGCGGGAGTATCTGGGCGGGGTGCCGGGGCTGAGCGTGATCTTGTCGGGCTATTATTCCAGCAATAATATCTGGGACCATCAGGATTTCAGCCCGGCCGACATTGAGCGGGCCTATGAGTTGATGGACCAGCTCGATATCACCGCCCTCAAAGACCGGCCTTTCTCCAGCCTGTCAACCGGCGAACAACGCCGCTTTCTGCTCGGCCGAGCACTCGTCCACGACCCCGCTACGCTGGTCCTTGACGAGCCGACCAGCGGTCTCGACCTCAAGACCTGCTTCCAGTATCTCGCCACCATGCGCCGGCTGATGCACACCGGCAAGACGCTTGTGCTGGTCACCCACCATATCCACGAAATCCCGCCAGAAATATCGCGCGTGGTGTTGTTGAAACACGGCCGGGTGGTGGCCGACGGAGACAAGGCCGAGTTGTTCACCGACGCCACGCTGAGCCGCCTGTTTGACACCCCGGTCCACCTGGTCCAGGCCAAGGGCTACTATCAGGCACTTCCAGGCTCGGCCTGACAGACACCCGTCCCAACCATGACGCCGCCTGTCCGCCACGTCCCAACCCGACCCTTTTCCGACCAACGGCCCGGTACCTCGGGCCTGCGCAAAAAAACGCGGGTGTTTACCCAAGCTCACTATGTGGAAAACTTCGTCCAGGCGGTCTTCAACACCCTCCAGGACGACGCCCCACTTGACCTCAGCGATGAGAGTCTAGCCGTTGGTGGCGACGGACGCTACTACAACCGCCAAGCCATCCAGCGGATTATCCGCATGGCAGTCGCCCACGGCTTCAGGCGCGTGTTGGTCGGCCGGGACGGCCTGCTGTCCACCCCGGCCATGTCCGCGGTCATCCGCCGCCACCATCTCTTGGGCGGGCTGATTCTGAGTGCCAGCCACAACCCGGGCGGCCCCCAGGCCGACTTTGGTATCAAGTATAATATGCGCAACGGCGGCCCCGCCCCCGAGCGCGTCACCCAGCGGATCTACGCCCACAGCCTGCGGCTGTCTTCGTACCGGACCGTCGAGTGGCCGGACATTGACCTGGAGCGGGAAGGTCCAAACCACATCGGTCCAACCGAGGTCCGGGTTATTGACCCGCTCGCCGACTATACCGCCCTCATGCAGGCCGTGTTTGACTTCGAGGCCCTACGAGCACTCTTCCAGACCGGTTTTCGGCTGCGGTTTGATGCCATGCACGGGGCGGCCGGGCCATACGCCCGGCATATTTTTGAGGACTGCCTTGGAGCACCCCAGGCCAGCCTGCTCCGCGCCACCCCGCTTGAAGACTTTGGCGGCATCCACCCCGACCCCAATCTGGTCCACGCCGCGGGGCTGGTATCCGAGCTGTCAGCGCCCGACGGGCCGGACTTTGGCGCGGCCTGCGACGGCGACGGTGACCGCAACCTCATCCTGGGCCGGGGCTGTTTTGTCAGCCCCGGCGATTCGGTGGCGATTCTTGCCGAACACGCAGCCGACTGCATCCCCGCCTACCGGGCCGGGCTGATCGGTGTGGCCCGCTCCATGCCGACGAGCACCGCGCTCGACCGTGTCGCCCGGGCGCTCGGCATTGCGTGCTACGAAACTCCGACCGGCTGGAAATTTTTTGGTACCCTGATGGACGCCGGGCTGTGCAGCCTGTGCGGCGAAGAGAGCTTTGGCACCGGCTCAGACCACATCCGGGAAAAAGACGGGCTGTGGGCGGTGCTGTGCTGGCTGTCGGTCCTGGCGCAGACAGGAAAATCGGTCGGCCAGATTGTCCACGACCACTGGCACCGCTTTGGCCGCAGTTACTACCAGCGCCACGACTTTGAAGGCCTCAACGCCGAGGCCGCGGCCGACGCACTGGCGGCACTCCGCCATACCCTGCCCAGCCTAGTCGGCCGCCGGCTGGCCGGCAGCCCTGTCCGCCTAGCCGACGACTTCAGCTACACCGACCCGGTTGACCACAGCGTAAGCCGCCACCAGGGCGTGCGCATCGGCTTGGCCGACGGCTCGCGTCTGGTGTGTCGCCTATCCGGGACCGGGACGGACACGGCCACGCTACGGGTCTACGCCGAGCGGTACACTGCCCAGCCCACAGGCGAGCCCCCCGAGACCGTACTGCGGCCGCTGGTGCAGGCCGCAGTCGCCCTGCTCGGGCTGCCCCGGCGCTGCGGGGTCAATACCGCCAGCGTGATTACCTGAGCGGCAAAGGTCTGAGCCATGCGCAGGCATATGAGCATTGTGATCCTTGTGGCCATTGCAACCGTGCTGGGCCGGCCGGCGCTGGCCAAGGCCGGGCCGCCCGTCGCCCGGGGCGGGCTGACCGATGTGGCCGGGGTCAAGCTCGGCCATTACACCCTCAGTCAGCGGCCGACCGGCTGCACCGTCGTCCTGGTCAAAGACGGGGGGTCGCCGGGGTTGATGTGCGCGGCTCTGCCCCGGGCACGCGCGAGACCGACCTGTTGCGACCGGTCAGCCTGGTTGACCACGTTCACGCCATTGTGCTGGCCGGCGGCAGCGCCTTTGGCCTAGCCGCGGCAGAGGGCGTTGTTCAATACCTGGAAGAGAGCGACATCGGTTTTCTGACCCCGGCGGCAAAAATCCCGATTGTCCCGGCCGCCATTCTCCACGACCTCAACGTCGGCGACCCCCGCGTTCGCCCCAGCGCGGAATGCGGCTACCTAGCGGCCAAGGCGGCCACCAGCGGCCCGGTTGCCGAGGGCAATGTCGGGGCCGGAGCCGGGGCGACCGTCGGCAAGCTGGCCGGCCCCGGCCGGGCCATGAAATCCGGCCTGGGAACCGCCTCCATCCGCCTGCCGAGCGGCCTGACAGTGGCCGCGGTCGTGGCGGTCAACGCCCTCGGCGATATCATTGACCCCCAGACCAACCAGCTTGTGGCCGGCCTGCGCACCGAGGACGGCCGGCGGCTGGCCGACACCAGCCGCCGGCTGCGCTCCGCCGGTCCGACCAGCAGCCAGAGCGGGCAAAACACCACCATCGGCATCATTGCCACCAACGCCCGGCTGACCAGGGTCCAGGTCACCAAAGTTGCCCAGATGGCCCACGACGGTTTTGCCCGGGCCATCAACCCGGTACACACGCCGTATGACGGCGACACGATTTTTGCCCGGGCCACCGGCACGTATCAGGAGGACAGGAGCAGCCTGGCAGGGACCCTGCATATTGGGGCCTTGGCCGCCGAGGTCATGGCCGAGGCGATTGTCCGCGCCGGGCGCGCCGCGGTCGGCATCCCCGGCTATCCCGCGACGCGCGATCTGACCCTGCCGGCCAGCCCCCAGAGCTGATCCCATCCCCGGCAGCGGGCAGGATGAAGGAAACGGGCACAAGCCCCCACTGCTCTTCCACAATCCCGGTCATCCCTTAATCCTACCAATCACAGTTCAGACACACACGGCCTGCATTGCCGAGACCGCCCTGATCCTGTAGAGGAGAGAGACCCACAGGCCGGCGGAGCAGCCCCAGGGCGACGGCCACGGCGAGGAGGACGGGACGCATGATCGTCATGAATGAACATTATCTCCAGCTCCAGGCGTCGTACCTGTTTTCGGACATCGCCAAGCGGGTGGCCGCGTTTCAGGAACACCATCCAGACCGGGATGTCATCCGGCTGGGGATTGGCGACGTGACCCGCGGCCTGCCCGCGGCCTGCATTGCCGCCCTGCACGCCGCGGTGGACGAAATGGCCAAGGATGCGACGTTTCGCGGCTACGGCCCGGAGCTGGGCTACGAGTTTTTACGCCAGGCGGTTGCCGAGCACGACTTCCGGGCGCGTGGACTTGATATCTCCCCGGATGAGGTTTTTATCAGCGATGGGGCCAAGTGCGATTCGGGCAATTTTCAGGAACTGTTCGCCCCCAACACCCGCATCGCCGTACCCGACCCGGTCTATCCGGTCTATGTTGACACCAACGTCATGGCCGGCCGCTCCGCCGGCTGGCAGGACGGCCGCTACCAAGGGCTGGTGTATCTGGAATCGACCCAGGACAACAACTACATTCCTGCCCCGCCCCAGGCCAAGGTTGACGCCATCTATCTGTGCTTTCCCAACAATCCGACCGGCAGCATGGCCACCAGGGAGCAACTCCAGCCGTGGGTAGACTATGCCAGGGACAACAAAGCCCTGATTCTGTACGACACGGCCTATGTCGAGTTTATCCGCGACGACAGCCTGCCCCAGAGCATTTATGAGCTGGAAGGGGCCAGGGAGGTGGCGGTCGAGTTTCGCAGCTTTTCAAAGACGGCCGGCTTTACCGGCACCCGCTGCGCCTATACCATTGTGCCCAAGCAGTGTCAGGTCTACGACTCGCAGGGCACGGCCTACGCCTTGCACGCCCTGTGGGACCGCCGCCAATCAACCAAGTTCAACGGGGTGTCGTATCCGGTCCAGCGGGCCGCGGAGGCGGTGTATTCCCCACAGGGCAGACGGCAGGTCCGGGAGCTGAGCGACTATTACATGGCCAACGCGGCCCTGATTCGCCAGACCATGAGCGGACTCGGCTACACCTGTGCTGGCGGTGAACACGCCCCGTATGTCTGGATCAAGGCGAACACAGACTCGTGGCAGTTCTTTGACCTGCTGCTGCACAAAGCCGGGGTAGTGTGTACCCCGGGCGCAGGTTTTGGCAAGTGCGGCGAGGGCTACGCCCGGCTCAGCGCGTTTAGCAGCCGCCAGAATGTCGAGACGGCCCTTGAGCGGATGAGCGCGGCCCTGAGCGGTGCCTGAAAAGACGCCTGGGGCGCGAAGGTGTTCAGAGACGGAACGCCAGCCGGGCGTCACGGCTGGTTGCCACACCAGAGCCCATCTCCGGGAGTCCCGTGCAGTAAGGCAGAGGAGGATAGCCATATGGCTGTGAGGTTTGAAGCGGCCCGGCGGCGGTGGGCGTGGACTCTTTTCGTTATCAGCCTTGGCCTTATCCACGCCATTGCCCAGCCAGCCCCGGCCCAGGACGCTGGGCCGCCGGCAAAGGCCGGCGAAGCCACCGCGCTTGCGCCGCTGACCGTTTCGGCCGAGCGCATCCTGCCCTTTGAGGGCGCGGGCGGCTCAGTGGTGTCGGCCCGGTTGGCACGCGAGCATCACGCCAAAGATGTGGCCGAAATCCTCAAGACCCAAGTCCCCGGGGCGGGCGGGAAACGCATCGGCGGGATGCACCTTGACCCCATCATTCGCGGGCTGCGCGAGGACCGGCTGAGCGTCATGACCAACGGCACCAAGATATGGGGTGGCGGGCCGTTTCGCATGGACCCGCCGACCTCGCTGCTGGAAATCGAGGAGATTGAAGCCATTGAGGTCATCAAGGGGCCGTACTCCGTCACCCGGGGGCCGAGCGGCATCGGTGGCACGATCAACCTGGTGACCAAGCAGCCCGAACTGGCCGCCGAGTGGTACGCCGAGGCCTCGCTCGGCGGCCTGTACGCCAGCAACTACAACGGCTTTGCCAGCCTAGCCTCGGTCAGCGCCGGTGGGCCGCAGCTCGCCTTTCGGCTGTCGGGCAGCTACCGCGATTATCAGGACTATGACTCGGGCGGCGGCGAGCGGATGCAGTCCGGGTTTCAGAGCCAAGCGGTGTCTGGCACGCTGCTGTGGCAGCCCCATGCGGCTCATCGCCTTCGGCTGTCGCTGAGCCGTGAGTCAGACCGCGACTCGCGCTTTGCTACCCTGCCCCTGCACCTGGAAGAGGACGACGCCTATCTCGGCTCGCTGACATATACCTTCACCGACCCGCTGCCCTCGGTCCACAGCCTGAGCGTCACCGGCTACTACAACTATGTGCATCACCGGATGAACAACGAGCATGAGCCCAGCCGGGTCATGTTGAGCAATACCCTGCCGCTTGACGCCCGGACCTTTGGCGGGCGGCTGGAGGCGACTCTAGGCCCGGCCTGGGGCGGCCGCCTGACGGTCGGCGGCGACGCCTATCGGCTGGAGCGCGAAGGTGTCCACCGGATCAGGTTTCGCATTGGGCCGAGCGCTGGCCGGCGGGTGTCGTTTGCGACCTGGCCCGAAACTTCGATCATGGACGGCGGCATCTTTGGCGAGTATGACTATCGGCTCGCTCCCAAGTGGCGGTGTATTGTCGGGGGCCGGGTGGATTTTGTCAGCGCCGAAGCCGACCCGGACGCGACAACCCGGATGCGCTATGGCGGCAATAACCCTGCCGGGGCCGATACGGATAGCATCAACAGCTTTGAGACCAATGCGAGCGCCAACGCGCGGCTGATCTATTCGCCCCTGCCGACGCTTGACCTGTTTGTCGGGCTGGGCCGGGCGGTGCGGACGGCCGATGCGACCGAACGCTACCTGGCCTTTGGCCCGGGCCCGGGCGGCTTCTATGTCGGCAACCCCGCCCTTGACCCGGAAGAGAGCCTGGAGGTTGATGTCGGCCTGAACGCCGGCTGGGGCCGGCTGGCGATTGATGGCTCGTTTTTCTACAACCGCGTGGACAACTACATCCTGGCGTATGTCATCGATCCAGAGCAGGCCAACCCGGTCCGTATGTTCCTGCCGATGGCTCCCGACACAACGATCCTGCGCGGCTTTCGCAATATCAACCGGGCTGAACTGCTCGGCGGAGACCTCGGCCTGAGCTATGCCCTGCGGGAGGACCTGAGCTTGGTCGGCACCTTTGCCTATGTGCGTGGAGAGAACGGACAGGACAACACCGCCCTCCCCGAGATTCCACCCCTGGAGGGCCGGCTGGGCTTCCGCTATGAGCACCCCGACTGGGGCGTGTGGCTGAACCCGACGGTCTGGCTGGCCCAGAGCCAACACCGCATTGACACGGCGTTTGGCGAGGATGTCACGCCCGGCTTTGTGACCGTGGACCTCAACGCCGGCTGGCGCTTTCTCGGGCGCTACGAGCTGATTATTGCCGTCGATAACCTGCTCAACAACAACTATCACGAGCATACGACCCGGGAGAATCCGTTTAGCGGACAGGAGGTGTTTGAGGCCGGCCGGGTGGTGACGGTCGGTATCAGAGCCAGCTTTTGAGCCGGCTTGACTCTTCTGCCCACACCGCTGACACTTCGCTCATGTTGTGCAAACGCCTTATTCCGTGCCTCGATGTCAAAGCCGGCCGGGTAGTCAAAGGGGTCAATTTTGTCAATCTGCGTGACGCCGGCGACCCGGTCGAGGTCGCCCAGCGCTATGATGACGAGGGGGCCGACGAGCTGACTTTTCTGGATATTACGGCCTCCCACGAACGGCGCAAAATCCTGCTTGATGTAGTCCGACGCACCGCGGAAACGGTCTTTATGCCGCTGACCGTCGGCGGCGGGGTACGAGAGATTGGAGATATCCGCAATCTGCTGAATGCCGGGGCCGACAAGGTATCAATCAACACCGCCGCGGTAGACCGCCCGGAGTTCGTCAAGGAGGCCGCCGAGCGCTTTGGCGCGCAGTGTACAGTGGTCGCGATTGACGCCAAGCGGGCGGCTCCGGGCCGGCGGGCGGGGGGCTGGGAGGTGTACGTCCACGGCGGGCGGACGCCGACCGGGATTGATGCCGTTGAGTGGGCAGAGCGCATGGAAGCCTGTGGCGCGGGCGAAATCCTGCTGACCAGCATGGACCGGGACGGCACCCGGGCCGGCTATGATATCGACCTGACCCGGGCGATTGCCGACGCGGTAAGCGTGCCGGTGATCGCCTCGGGCGGGGTGGGCAGTCTGGAGCATATCCATGCCGGGCTGACCCGCGGGCGGGCGGATGCGGCCCTGGCCGCGTCAATTTTTCACTACCAGGAATACACGATTCGGGACTGCAAGGCGTTCTTGGCCAAGCGGGGCGTCAGGGTGCGGCAAACGTATTGAAAACCGCCTGTGCAATAGGCTATGCCGGCCAGGACGCGATCGATACAGACTGCGGGACAAGCCACATGAAGGAGGGACGTATGGCCAAAGTCATGATCGAGGCTGCCATTAACGGCAACGCCATGAGGGCTCTCAACCCCCACATTCCGTATAGCCCGGAGGAAATCGCCAACGACGCAATCGCCACCTGTCGGGCCGGCGCGGCGCTGATCCATTTTCATGTCCGCAACCCCGACACCGGGGCGTGGGTGCAAGACCTGCCGTACTACTCCGAGGTCTACACACGCACCCGCGAGCAGTGCAAGCCGCTGCTGTGGCCGACCTTTCCGTTTGGCGATGATCCGGTCCGGCGGTTTCAGCACTTTTTTGAGCTGGCCAAAGACCCAAGTACCAAACCCGACCTGGGGGCCGGTGATATGGGCTCGGTCAACCTAGTGTCGTATGACCTGGCCACCAAGACCCTGGGCGAGGGGAGTTTTGTCTACCAGAACTCCTACGACACCATCAAACACTTCCTGGAGGGCTCCAATGCACTTGGCCTGCGTCCGACCCTCCAGATTTTCGACGCCAGTTTTTTGCGCGCCGCCCTGGTCTTCCTGGACAAAGGCGTACTGACCGAGCCGCTGTTGCTGAAGTTCTATTTTGGCGGGCCGGCCCTGCCGTTTGGCCTACCCCCGACCTTGAAGAGCCTTGAAGCCTATCTGGACATGCTCACCGGCGTGCGCTGTCACTGGTTTGCGGCCACCCTCGGCGACGACAACTTGCCCTTTGTGCCGCAGATCGTCAGCATGGGCGGCCATGTGCGGGTTGGCCTAGAGGACTACCAGTACGCCACAGAAGGCCAGCTCAGCAATGCCGAAATTGTGGGCCGGGCGGTGGGGATGATTACGGGCATGGGCCACGAGGTGGCGACGCCGGAGGAGACGCGGGTCATACTGGAGACCTGACAAGGTACAGCTCACAGGAAGCCTATCTGACTAGTGGACTACAGACCGCAGGCCCATAGTCCGTTGAACGGAGCATACGGTGTTGGCAGAGAAAGAAGAGCGGAGCGGGGTGGATGAGTGGCCCAAGATGCGGTTCAGTGACGCGGTTCTGATCAGTCCGCTGGTCCGTCTCGAACGCGGAAGACCCTACCCATTTGTCAATATGGCCGCCGTGAACGCAGGTTCCCGGTGTGCATACGCGCTTGAGCGACATGCCTATTCAGGCGGCGGGACACGCTTTCGGAGTGGCGACACACTCATGGCGTGGCTCACGCCTTGCCTGGAGAATGGCAAGATCGCCCGCTACTGCGCGCCTCATTCATCGGACACCGCGCACGGCTCAACGGAGTTCATCGTCATTCGAGGCCGCCCTAACGTTACGGACACCGGGTTCGCCTATTACCTGACGCAATGGGAAGAGGTGCGTAATTACGCTATTGGCCAGATGACCGGCACCTCTGGACGCCAGAGAGTCCAGACGAAATCCCTGGACCATCTTACGGTCACAATCCCGCCCCCCCCCGAGCAGCGCGCCATTGCCCACCTCCTGGGCACGCTCGACGACAAGATTGACCTCAACCGCCGCATCAACGCCACCCTGGAAGCAATGGCTCGGGGGCTGTTCATCTCCTGGTTCGTCCACTTTGACCCCGTCCATGCCAAAGCCAGCCTGAAACAACGCACGTCTCAAGGGGCGGGTGCTTGGCCGGTGGCACGGGCACGGGCCTATCTAGACCGGCTGGAGCCGGAGATTGCCGCCTTATTCCCGGATCGTTTTGTGGACTCGGAGTTGGGGCCGATTCCCGCCGGGTGGGCGGTCAAGCCGCTTGGCGATCTCATCGAACTCGCTTACGACAAAGCACTCAAGGCGGACACCATTGTAGGTCGCAAGGGGAATCCCGGAACAGTCCCCTGGGCTGCCAGTGCGTACTTTCCCATTGACACGACATTTTATGTTGTTCCCAAGGATTCGGGAACGCCAAGCCTGCCCTTTCTGTTCTACGCCTTGCAAGGGCAAGGGCTGCCGGCCGTTGCTGCGGACTCGGCGGTGCCTGGCCTGAACCGAAACTTGGCCTCCCTCAACCAACAGGTGACGCCCCCGGCCCCTCTTGTTGCCCACTTTGGCGCACAGGTAGAGCGCTTCTTTGCACGCCGGCATGGCTTGGAGGAGGAGAGCTGCACCCTCGCCGCCCTCCGCGATACCTTTCTGCCCAAGCTGGTCTCGGGTAAGCTGCGGATACACTCAGGGTCAAGCGTGGAAAAAATCATGCCCGCGTTGTCAGACAATGGGAAAGTCGGATGACGAAGAGGAGTAGCTATGAGCATTGATATCGTTCAAGGCACTAGCAGTAAACCTGTGTCCACCGACGCGTTGGTTAAACTCATGTCGAGTCAGACCGATATAGATGGACAGATGTTCACCGGATACCCGATCATCAGCACAGCGGAAGGGCCTCATCTAATTGACGCTCTCCTCGTATCCCCTGACAAGGGAATTCTCGTGTTCGATCTCATTGAAGGACCCGATATCGGTGATTACGGATCGAGGCAGGATGATGCGGCCAACAAGCTTGAAGCTCGACTTAGACCCCATCGTGAACTAATGCGGGGCCGGAATCTCCGTATCCCGATTCATACGGTTTCGTTTGCGCCAGGCACGAGCGAGTTGCCCCAAGACGGTAGTAGTAGGCATCAAATCGCGAATCGCAGAGATACTCTCATACAAGTACTGGAACGTTTCGAGTGGGAGAATGGAAAGAGAAGTGTTTACAAGGCTGCTCTGTCTGCACTTGAGAGCATTTCGACGATTCGTAAGACCAAGACAAAACGGACGATCCAGCAAGAAGACTCTAGAGGTGCCAAGCTAAAAAACTTGGAAGATTCGATTGCCACGCTGGATGCCGAGCAACTGAAGGCGGTTGTCGAAACAGTCGAAGGAGTACAACGCATTCGTGGTCTGGCAGGCTCGGGCAAGACCATTGTCTTGGCGCTTAAGGCTGCCTACCTTCATGCTCAACACCCCGAGTGGCGTATGGCCGTCACCTTCAACACACGCTCGCTCAAGGGACAGTTCCGACGTTTAATCAACAACTTCTCCCTTGAACAGACAGGCCAAGATCCCAATTGGGAGAACCTGCGCATTGTCAACGCCTGGGGGGCTCCAGGTGGCAGCAAACGCGATGGCGTTTACTACGAGTTTTGTCGTGTGCACGATATAGAATACTGCGACTTCCAGTCAGCCAGAAGAAAATTTCCACCAGGAAAAGAGTTCTCCGGAGCCTGTGAACTTGCAGTCAGTCAGGCGCAGGAAGTGAAGCCAGTCTATGATGCGCTCTTAGTAGACGAGGCACAAGATTTTTCACCCGCCTTCCTCCAACTTTGCTACGCATTGCTAGACAATCACAAAAGATTAGTCTACGCATACGACGAGCTGCAAAATCTTTCTGAAGAATCCCTTCCTTCACCAAATGCCTGACGGGGCGTTGATTCATGTGTTTTGACTATGACGGTCGGGACAGCCACCACCGGGAATTAGTACATCCTAAGTCTCACTTAACGCTCGGCCAATACGCGAACTGCCGAATCTCCGGTAACGGCCCCAATGACGCCTTTCTGGTTTATCGACTTCATTCTCAGGAACTTCTACTGCACTGCGCATGCTGCCGAGTTTCCTGCACAGCAGGGTATGTTTATCGAGTCGATACTTCCAACCGAGCGAGGCGTGATTCATGTGGTTGTCCCATATGAGTAGCATGGCTAGTCTGAATGACTCCACCGCTACCTTAGCGTTTCCGGGGAGCCTCGCCGGATGTATCGCCCACGGGCTGGGTATCGTCCCCGACACGCTGCTTCCCAAGCTTATTTTCGGAGGTCTAAGGAAGAGCCCAGATAGAAACGCAGGCCTCATACTTTTGACCTTCACCATTTGATTTCTCCCAGTGAACAAGACTGCTCTCATCACCCAAATCCACGCTACCCCGCTCATGACAGTCCTGGCCGTCACCGGCGGCGGCGGCCAAGCCGTCGCCGACCTCCTGGCCGTGCCAGGCGCTTCGCGCACAGTCTTGGAAGCCGTCATCCCCTACAGTCAGGCCGCCCAAAGCGCCTTCCTAGGCGAAACGGTTGATCAGTCGGTTACGGCCGAGGCCGCAGCAGCCCTCGCCCGAGTCGCCTATCATCGGGCACTCCGGCTCCGGACGGATGAAACGGTGCCGCTTATCGGTCTAGCCTGCACCGCAGCTCTGGCAACCAACCGGCCAAAGAAGGGCGAGCATCGGGCCCATATCGGGGTGTGTGATGCGGAAAGCTCTCGGGTCTGTTCCCTCACCCTGTGCAAGGGCAGCCGCGACCGGAGCGGCGAAGAACAGCTTGTGACCGCGCTGTTGCTCTCCACGCTAGCCGAGGCGTGTGGTCTTGAGACTAGACTGGAACTCGGACTGCTGCCCCAGGAGCACCTCGTCATTCAGGATTTTTCTTTCATCCCGCCAAAAATCGCAAAATTCAGAAACTTCCAATAGCAGTCCACCATCCTGAAGCCGGCGTCTCGCCACCAGTCCAACTGCAGTTCGAGCGCCGCGATGTGGCTGCTCTGGCCCTTGGGCCGTTGCATGACTGTGCGCGCCTCGCGTATCTCCTCCAGGGAGTGTTCCGCGCCGTGTTCGCGCAGGTGGTGCTGAATCACCCGGTCGGCCAGCGGGGTAAAATGCTCGCGCATTTCCGGTGCGCCGCTTACCACATCGTTGTTGAGGAACATACCGCCGGGCAGCAGCAGCGCGTAGACCTCTGCACACAAGGCCCGTTTGCGCTGGTCGGTCAGATGGTGCAGGGCAATCGCCGAGACCACGGCATGAAAAGGTCCCGGCAGCTCCGTCAACCAGGCGGGGTCGGCCAGGTCTCTGATCAACATCCTGACCTGCTGACCGTACTTGGCCAAGCGTGGCTCGGCGTGCTCCTGCATGGCCGGAGAGCCGTCCAGCCAGACAACACTGGCCCGCGGATAGCGGCTCAGAATGGTCTCCGTCACCGCCCCATAGCCAGCCCCTAGGTCCAACACCCGAATGGGCTGCTCGGTCGGCCAGGGGAAAAAATCAACCAAGCTGCTCAGCTGTTCATAACGCTTGGGAATCAAGAGGGCACCGCGTGTCACAAAATAATCAACTCTGCCCCGCTCTCCCCAGCCGCACAGGGTATCGCGTGCCATACCAAAACCTCCCGACTGTGCCGGACCCTGCCAAGCGCTATGGCATCTCTGGCCGCGGCGTGCAAGAAGGCGGCCTCTTGCGTCTCGGCCCGGAAGCCTTTAGAATGCAGAGATTATATGAAAATCGGCATTGTTTCCGATATCCACGCCGACGCCACCGCCCTGCGCCGCGCCCTTGAGGATATGCCCTTGACCGATATGCTGCTGTGTCCCGGCGACGCCATCAGCGAGTACCGCTTCTGCCCGGATACGGTCGAGTTGCTCAGGCAGGCCGGGGTGGTGTGTATTCAGGGCAACCATGAACGTGTCCTGTTCGGCGGCGGCAACCCGGCCTATCTGCAAAAATGTCGGGACGCCTTTTCTGCGGAGTCGCTCGCCTTTCTGGCCGAGGCACCGCTCACCCGCCAGCTTGAGTGCGGTGGGGCCAAGATTCTGATGGTCCACGCCAGCCCGTGGGAGCCTTACGACGAGTATATCTATCCTGGCAGCACCCGGCTCCACCAGTTCGCCGAACTGTCCTGCGACCTAGTGTGTTTTGGTCATACCCATGTCCCGTTCGTGCAGCCGGCGGGCGCAGTCCTTGTCGTCAATCCCGGCTCCCCCTCGCAGCCCCTTGACCGGGATAGACGCGGGGCGTATGCGATTGTCGATACGGAGACCAGACAGGCCGCCATTCACCGTTTTTGCCTGTCTTGATTGTCTGCGGCTCGCCCGCGTGCTAGCCTCAGCCACGATCAATCCCCGCTGTTGAGGAGGCCGCCAATGCCCACGAAGCACACCCCCCGCCTGACCCCGGCCCCGGCCAACACCCCAAGTCGACGCACATTTTTGCGCCAGGCCGCTATCGGGCTGGCCGGTGGCAGCGCGGCGCTGGCCGCCGGCTGTGAGTACCAGACCCAGCTCTTTTTGCTACGGCCGGTTGAAGAAGAAGCGCCCCAGCAACACCCCGCCTGGCAAGGGGCCGACATCCGTCAGTATCGTACCCTGGGCCGGACCGGGGTGCAGGTCTCAGACATTTCTTTTGGCTGCGCCGGCCTCCACGACACCGGGGTCGTCAAGCATGCGCTGGAGCGCGGCGTCAATTATTTTGACACCTCGCCCGATTATTCCCGGGCCGGCTCGGAGCGCACGCTAGGCGAAGGGATCAGGGGCTATCCGCGCGACCAACTGTTTCTTGTGTCAAAGTTCTGTACCCCCGGTGGTCATCTCAGCAATGCCACGCCGGTCAACGAGGTCATCGCCGCGGTTGAAGCCAGCCTGCAACGGATCGGCACCGACTACCTCGACCTCGCCCATATCCACGCATGCAACTCTATTGAGCGGCTGATGAACCCCAATATCCATGAAGCCTTTGATCGGCTCAAAGAGCAGGGTAAGCTGCGCTTCCTTGGCGTCTCGTCCCATACACCCCGGCTGGAGCAGGTCATGCGCCACGCCGTGGACTCGGACCGCTTTGACGTGATCATGGTGGCCTATAATTTTCGGAACTGGCCCGAGCTGACCACAATTTTTCACGACGCCAGGCAAAAGGGGGTCGGGGTGGTGGCCATGAAGACGCTCAAAGGTGCCCGGCATACGGCCCTGTCGGACTTCAGCCCAAGCGAGCGGGAGTCCTTCTCCCAGGCGGCCTTCAAATGGGTGCTGTCAAACCAGGATGTCAGTTGTCTGGTCGTGACCATGACTTCCCGCTCCCACATTGACGAGTATCTGCACGCCTCGGGTCAGCCGGTGCAGCCGGCCGATGTGGCCCTGCTTGAAAAATACGACCGTCTAGTTGCCAACGACTACTGCCCGCCGGGGTGTGGCGCGTGTCTGTCCTCCTGCCCGGCCGACGTGCCGGTTGATGATGTCCTGCGCTACGCCATGTATTACGAAAACTACGGCCAGCAGCGGGTCGGCATGGAAGAGTACGCCAAGCTGCCCGAGGCGCGCACCGCGGCGCAGTGTGTGGACTGTAGAGCGCCGTGTGAGCGAGCCTGCCCGTCCGGGCTGCCGGTCAAGGCCAAGCTGCTGCGGGCGGACCGCTTACTTAGGTTTGTCTAACGGAATTCGTGTGAAAACCCTGCTCATCCTACGCCACGGCAAAGCCCGGCAGGGCAGCCCTGAGGGCGACTTTGAGCGTAGCCTCAAAAAACGCGGCACCCAGCAGGCCGAGCGGGCCGGGGAAGAGCTCAGCCGCCGGGGGATTCGGCTTGATCTGATCGTTTCGTCGGCCGCCCGACGCGCCCGCCAAACCGCCAAGCGGGCGGCCCGCACGGCCGGCTACACAGGCGTGATTGCCAAGCTGGACAGCCTGTATCTGTCTGGGCTGGCCGAGCATCTGGCCGTCCTGGCCGGGCTGGACGATGCCTGCCGGGCGGTGCTGCTCGTCGGCCATAACCCCGACCTCGCAGACCTGCTCAGGCGGCTGAGCGGCCACGATCTGCCCCTGCCAACCGGGGCGCTCATTGGCCTTGAGCTCGATACCCCCTCGTGGAAAACTGTGGCCAGCGCACCGGGCACACTGCGGTTTGTGTCCAGCCACACCACCTGACAGGGCGAGGCCGCTCAGATGGAGAAACTCAGCCACACCAACGCCCAAGGCCGCGCCCGCATGGTTGACGTTGGCGACAAGGCCGTGACTGCCCGCGAGGCGCTCGCCAGCGGTACGGTCCACATGCGGCCCGAAACCCTGCGCCTGCTCACCACCGGCCGGCTGCCCAAAGGCGATGTGCTGGCTGTTGCCCGGGTCGCCGGCATTCTGGCGGCCAAAAAAACCGCCGAGCTGATTCCGCTGTGCCATCCCCTGCCGCTTTCGTCGATCACGGTCGAGTTCACCCCCCACCCCCAGACCGGCCGGCTCGACATTGCGGCGCGGGTCACGGTGCAGGGCAAGACCGGGGTCGAAATGGAAGCCCTGACCGCGGTATCGGTCGCCGCCCTGACGGTCTACGACATGTGTAAAGCGGTTGAAAAGGGCATGCGCATCTCAGACCTGTGTCTCCAGCGAAAAGCCGGGGGCAAGAGCGGCGACTACATCCGCCCCAGCTGATCGGCAGCCCGGCCGGCCCCTCGCCTATCAGCCCAAACACGGGCGATGGGGGATTGAAATAGGAGCCAAAACGTGGGAAGCTTGAAGAACAGGCAATGCACAAGAGTGCGCAGGCTCTCTTGCACCTCCTGGCATATCCGTTTTCGTCTGCAAGAAGCGCGCACCAAGGAGAGGATATGAGTCTTCATCCTGTACGGCAGGAAATACCTGCCAAAAAGCCCAGCGCCAAGCCGGCAGCCAAGTCAAGCGGGCCGGCCCCGCAGCCGCCAGCCACCGCTGCCCAGTCAGCCGCGGCGGACAATCCGGCTCACGACGAGGTTCAGGAGGCTGACGTTCTGCCGCCAGCAACGCCTACTTTTGTGCGCCGGGATTTGACCGCCCCAGACGGCAGCACCCGACCCGGCTGGGAAATGTGGATTGGCGACCACTGCTTTGGTCGGGCCGACAGCAAAGAACTCCTCCTCGCCAGCTTTGAGCGGCTCCAGAGCCCGCCGAGCAGCTTTCACTGGCGTGAGGTCCGCAACCGTATGCCTCTGCGCGGTCGGCCCAAGTCGGCAAAGCCGGAATCACCACCGGACAAACCTGCCGCGTCGGCACAAGACTCGTCCGACCCAGCGCCGGCCAAACGCTTAGCAGAGCAAGACGGCTTCCAGGAAATCAGCCTGGAAACCCCCACCTAGCCCAGAGGGGCCGCTAATCCCCCGTGCCCCGGTGATGAGCCCACCCGAGTACAAGCCTGAACGCCCCGCCCGACCGGAGGGCGCGTGCCACAAGCTGACACACCCTGGACAAGGCCGAGGCGGCAGAGTAAAGAAGAGGGTGTTTCGGTGACACTATGGAGACAGTGCTTTCAGGATTGCGGTCCGCCTTCTGGGGTGCGTGTGGTTGACGCCCTCAGCCGCCTGCTGCCGTGCGAAGGCGTCGGGCTTATTCTGCTCAACCGCCGCAGCGAACAGGCTGAGCGGATTGCGGTCGGCGGCGGCTTTGCAGTCCCGGCCTCCACGGCTCTGGCCGCCGGCCAAGCCGAGGGCGGCCTGCTGCGCCAGGTCTGCGACCGGGAGCCGCTGGTGTTGGACACACAAACCTCATCCCAGCCCAAGGCCCTGGGCGACCTCGCCGAGCACAGCTTGCTCATCACGCCGGTCATGCAGCCAGAGTATCCGCAGCCCTTGGGCTGCCTCCTCGTCGCCGACCACGCCGAGGGGTTCTCTGCCGAGACGGTCGGCCTGCTGACCGCGGTGGCCCGGCGCACCGCCCTGGCCATTGAAAATGCCCAGCTGTACGATGCGCTTGAAAAAGAGCCCCGGCAGCTGCGGGGGTCTGCTGCATACGGTCATCATCACCCAGGAAAAAGAGCGCAAACATCTGGTTGAACAGTGGCACGCTCCCTCAGCAAGAAACTGTTTGGCATCCTCCAGGACTTTCGGCGCAGCCAAGACCTGTTTCTCCAGCGGGTGCCCGAGGCCGAGGGGCAGATCCACCGCCTGGCAGCCGAAATAGACGGGATAGCGGCCCTTGTGCGCAGCCTGATCGACGAGCTGCGGCCCGCCAGCCTGGACAATGCAATGATATGACTTGTTCCAAGTAGAAACGCGGGTCGTTCCAGCGTTCGTCGTCAAGATTTTCAATATCCGGCGGGAAAGGTTTTTAGGATGGGAGCATTCATACGAATTCTTCGTCGTCCAAACCACTTGGTGAGGCGTTTGCTGGAGAGCGTTGTGTTTCGGTGAAAACGCTGAGGGTCTTGAAGATTTCACGGATTTGCTTCTGTGCATTATTTCGCGTGGATAATGTGGAAGCATTTCCTACGCGTGCGTCCAACCCTTGGTGGTGTATATGGAAACGGCAATGGAGTAAGATGTGATACTGATCTGCGAGTTGGCGGAGAAGGGTCAGGCGTGGGTCTTTCTTCTCAAGGATGCCTGCATCCCTCATCGCATTGCGAAACCAGCAGTAAATCGTCGTGGGTTTGTATTTCTCAAGGATTGCTGGATGGAAATCGCTGTCTTCAAGTTCTTGCTCAAATGGAAACTCAGCAAAGACTTGATGAGCCTTTTTCCATGTCGTCAATTTCTGTGATTTTCAATCCAGAAATGTTGGATGCTTTTCGCGCAATCGGCATTTAGGTACTCCGTTGAAGGTCGCCGTACATCTCATTCCAATTCTGTGTAGGAGCAGTCCACTGGATACGTTCCTGGTCTGTGATTTCAGATTTGGCCACGGAGTTCCAAGTGGGAGTAAAGCCCATGCGTTCAAGGCAAATGAATTGTCGTACAGTTTCTGCTATGAAGATTGCCATGTTCTGTTTCAAGTTGTTATATGACACAGACAACGCACGAATTTTGCAGACACGCGCTCCACAGTATGCAATCACATCGGCAGTTCGTTGGGCTTCTGTGTCAATGTTCCACATGGCCGCCTTGTTCGCTCTAGTTATTCCGTATGGAAAAGCTTCATACCTTGAGATGCTTCATCCCAAATGAAGTGAGCAGTTTCTCCAGAACTTGGAAAGTCGGTGATTTGACACCGCGCATGTGGTGGAGTGTTAGTCAAGAAGTCTTCACCAAAGATCGTGACCCTAAAGCTCCAGCGAGAAACCAAAGTTTGTCCGTCGACAATGAGCGACACCCTATGTTCTCCGTCGCCAAGGAGATTCCAGTTCCAGAGCGCAAGAAATCCGGTATTACGATTTCCGCATGTAGTTTCGGTATCTGCACGCGACAATCCGGTTGCTTGGATAGGAATTTCGGTTTGTGTTTCTTCAAGAAGAAGAGCAATGCGGTCGTACTGCGAAATGTCGCAAATCCATCCGCGAATGTTTCCGATGCCACTTTGGTACGAGCCTTCGCCGGGTTCTTCAAGAATTCCACGAAGAGGGGCTGATGGAGGATCTTCAGGGTCAGGGTTTTGTGGTGTTGGTGTTGGGGAGGAAATAAACGGGTTCGGTCGGTGTGGACGAATACCAAAGTTCGGAGCACGACACATGGCAGATATGAGGAGAGCCAGGGATTCTTCCGCTTCGTAGATCAGGCGGCGAGTCAGTGCATCCTTCCGAATTCCCAGCGATGTAAGGAGCTTTCCGCATGACCCAACTCATAATATGGTCTGTTGCCGTTTTCTACCCATTGCCCTCGATGTCGTCCTTCGTGTCAGTTTTGGAGAGCTCTTGCAAATCCTGGATGGTGGTGTTGTAGTTTACGGAGGCAGACTTGTCGTCCGGCCTCAACTTCGCTATGGGTATGATTTGGATACCCCAATGTGGACAATGCAGTATTCCACCAGAGTTGATCGCCGACTTGGAGGTAATGTTCCCAGGCGATAGTGGAGTTTCTTTCGTTTGGATTGAGATGTAATCCAGGGTCGGAAAGCCATCCATGATGCTCGTCATCCAAAGGGGCATTTGCTGGACAGTTTCCGTTGTCGTCAGGAAGGATATTCCTGTTGCTTCCGCCGTTAGTACATAAAGTATGGCTGTTCGCAAGAGCAGGGAGGAGGGCGAGCATGAGGAGAATGGCTACGAGCATGGTGATCAACAGGATAAGTTCACGGGATTTGAGCGTGGACATAATAGTTTTCCTTTCGATTCGTGGGCTTCTGTAAACCGCCGCCCCTCAGGACGGGTCACAATGAAAACGCTCCGAAGAACGGGGGACACCAGGAGGTTGCATGGTGTTAGGCTGGTTCCTGACAATATTTCACCACACTGTATACGCAGTTGGCAAGGAGATAGTAGCATAAAAGTGGGGTCGTGGATGGGTTTCTAGAAAGAAAATCAAGAATAAACCCCTACGAAGTCTGTGGGTCGTCCTCAGGTCCGAGACAATTTCGGCTTTGTAGCTGCGCTGCAAGAGTATGCGGACAAGCTGAGCCAGCGGGGCCTGTTTCGGGTCACTGTTCAGGCCGACGACTCGATCTTGCCCCTGCCGTCCGCGGCCACCCTGACCCTGTTCCGGGTGACGCAAGAAGCGCTCGATAGCCTCGACAAGCACGCCCATGCTCAACACGTTGAGATCGCCGTCGTCCAGGAACACAACGGGGTGTCGCTGCGCATCAAAGACGACGGTCAAGGTACCTACCTCGATCAGCGTTCACACGGTCAGTACAGCCTGCTCTATATGCGGCGAGCGGGTCAAAGCGTGTGGAGGCACCTTGCAGGTCTCAGGCGCGCGTGGGCACGACAAGAGGTCCGGGTCAGCGTGCCGATTGCCTGACCGCGAGCCCCCGAAGGAGTGCGTATGAAATTTCACCTGTTTATCTATGCGACGCTCGGCCGCCGCCACGAACTTGAAGCCGGCTTGGCCGGCAAGCGGCCGGAACTCTACCAGCGTATGCTGGACGAAGTGGCCGAGTACGTCAGCTTTGCCGACGAGGCCGGCTATGCCGGCTTCAGCCACCCCGAACACCACCTCCAGATTGAGGGCTTTGAGGCCAGCAACGAACCCGGCCTGCTGTCGATGTGGATAGGCCAACACAGCCGGCGGCTCCAGGTCAACATGATCGGCTGGGTAGCCCCGACCCACAACCCGGTCCGCACCGCGGAGTACATCGCTACCCTGGACCATATGCTCAAAGGCCGCCTAGGCGTTGGCCTCGTCCGGGGCTACCAGGCCCGCTGGGTCCACACTTACCGGATTCGGCCCGACCTCAACGCGGTCGGCGACTGGAACCGCAACAGCCCCGACGACGCCATAAACCGTGAGTATTTCACCGAGTTTGTCGAGATTGTACTCAAAGCCTGGCAGCACGACACCTTCAGCTACCAGGGCAAATACTGGACCATCCCGCCCGACGACTTTATCAATCCCCACCCCCAAGCGTCGTACACCGAGTACGGCCAAGGGGTTGATGCCGACATGCGGATTCGAGAGATCGGCATCGCCCCCAAACCCTACCAGCAGCCTCACCCGCCGCTGTACGGCGGCTTCACCCACAGCCTGCGGACAGCGCTGTTCTGGGCCAAGTACGGCGGCAAGCCGATTGTGCTGGCCTCGGACCTCGATTTCTGCCAACGCCTGTGGTCGGGCTACCGCGACGAAGTCCTCAAACACGGGCGGACTATCGAGCCGGGCGAGGAGGCGGCCTGGGGCGGCATGCTAATCTGCCACAAAGACCGGGCAGTCGCCCAGGACTGGCTCGCAGACCCGCTGTGGATGTGGGACAAGTGGTTTGTGCCCTTCGGCCAGGGCCACCCCGAGCTGCTCGTCGGCGACCCGGACGCCCTGTGCCGGCGGCTGGAAGAGGCCAGCGCCAAGATCCCGATCAAAGAATGTTTTTTCCTGCTGCCGCAGGGCATTCATGACCGCGACCAGATCATGAGCTCGCTCGAACTCTTCGCCGAGAAAGTCATGCCCCGGTTTGCTGACTGAGCCGGCCGCCTGCCGGCCTCGGCTCAGCTCGCCCAGCCGGCAGACAACACCTCGGCCTGCTCCAGCACGGTCCGGGTTGCCCGCTCCTGCTTGTCGGGTGAGTAGCCGTGCTTGCGCAGGGTGCGTTTGACCAGCCGGCGCAGATTCTCCCGCACATGCTCGCGCAGCGTCCAGTCGATTGTTACGGCGTTGCGTACAGTTTCCACCAACTCACGCGCGATGCTACGCAGGGTCTCATCGCCCAGTACCCGCACCGCGCTGTCGTTGGTCTCCAGCGCGCCGTAAAAAGCCAACTCGTCGTCCGACAGCCCCAGCGCCTCGCCCCGGGTACACGCCTCCCGCCGCTCACGCGCGAGCTGGATCAACTCCTCAATCACCTGCGCGGCCTCAATCACCCGGTTCTGATAGGCAGCGTGTCTTCCAGCATTGCGGCGAACGACCGTGCCTGGACGACGTTTTTGCTGCGACGGGTCGCCAGCTCGCTCTTGAGCAGCTTGTGCAACAGTTCAACCGCCAAGTTGCGCCGCGGCATATCCCGTACCTCGGCCAGGAACTCGTCTGACAGGCCCGAAATATCGGGCTTGTCCAGGCCGGCCGCGGCAAAGATGTCGATCACCCCCTCGGACGCCACCGCGTGCGAGATAATCTGGCGCACGGCGTGGTCCAGCCCCTCATGATCCAGCTCCTCTTGGGACCGCCCGTCGGCCGGCGCGCGTTTGGCCAGTACCGACCCGACGGCCTGAAAGAAGGCGACATCGTCGCGGATGCGCAGCGCGTCTTCGTGCGGCACAGCCAGGGCGAAGGCTTGGGACAGTTCACGGACCGCCCCCACGCAGCGCTCCTTGCCCTTGTCCTGGGCCAGGATGTGTTCCTGGGCGGCCGGCAGCAGACCTAGCCGCTCTGCGGGCGGGCCGGTGGTCCAGCCGGAGCGGGCCAGGCCGTGGAACAGGCCGCAGCAGACTTCGTACTTCTCCTGCATGGCCGCTACGGCCTCGTTCTGGTTGAGCGCAGTCTGTCCCGTGCCGCCGCTCTCGGTGTAGGTGGCCAGCGCGCGCTTGAGTTCAGGGGCGAGGTCCAGGTCATTGACGACGAGGCCACCCGGTTTGTCCTTGAACACCCGGTTGGCCCGGGCAATCGCCTGCATCAGCGCGTGGCCGCGCATCGGCTTGGCGAGGTACATGGTGTGCAGGCTCGGCGCGTCAAAGCCGGTCAGCCACATGTCGCGCACCAGCACCATGCGGAGCGGGTCGTCGGCGTCGCGGAAGCGGCTGGCCAGGGTCTCGCGCCGGGCTTTGGTGCGGATATGCGGCTGCCAGTCGGGCGGGTCGGACGCCGCCCCGGTCATCACTACCTTGAGCCTGCCCTTGGCGTCGTCTTCGTCATGCCAATCGGGACGCAGGGCCACCAGCCGGCGATAGAGGTTGATGCAGACGCGCCGGCTCATGCCCACCACCATTGCCTTGCCCTCCAGCGCTTCAAGCCGGACCTCAAAATGGCTGATAATGTCCTGGGCAATGAGGGCTAGGCGCGTGTCAGCCCCGACGACCGCTTCGAGCTGCGCCCATCTGGTTTTGAGTTTTTCCTTGACCACGCTCTCCTGGCCCTCGGTCACTTCTTCAAAGGCAGGGTCGATTCTGGGCCGTTGGCTCTCGTTCAGATTGAGCTTGGCCAGCCGGCTCTCGTAATAGATCGGGACGGTGGCCCGGTCCTCAACCGCGCGCTGGATGTCGTAGACGCTGATGTAGTCGCCAAATACCGCCCGCGTGTTGGCGTCCCGGCATTCTATCGGCGTGCCGGTAAAGCCGATAAACGAGGCCCGGGGCAGAGTCTCGCGCATATGGCGCGCATAGTCGTCGATAAAGTCGTACTGGCTGCGGTGCGCCTCGTCGGCAATAACCACGATATTGCGCCGCTCCGACAGCAGGGGGTGGCGGTCGCCCTTCTCTTGGGGAAAGAACTTCTGAATTGTGCTGAACACCACCCCGCCCGATGCTGTCGCCAGCCGGTCCCGCAGGTCGGCCCGGCTCTCGGCCTGGACCGGCGGCTGGCGCAGCAGCTCCCGGCAGCGGGCAAAGGTGGCGAAGAGCCGATCGTCAAGATCGTTGCGGTCGGTCAGCACCCAGCAGCGTCGGGTTGTGCATGGCCGGCTCACGGATGACCCGCCCGGCATAGAACGCCATGGTCAGGCTTTTGCCGGCACCCTGGGTATGCCACACTACGCCGATACGCCGGTCGCCCGTTCTCCCGCCGGGCCGGCGGCCAGACGTATAGCCCCGGCTGCCCTCGCTGACCGCCTCTCCCTGCATTTCGGCCGCCCGCAGGGTTTCGGCAAGCGCTGTCTCGACCGCGTGAAACTGGTGGTAGCCGGCCATTTTCTTGACCAGCCGGCCGCTGCCGTCGTCCTCAAAGACGATGAAGTCGCGCACTAGACTGAGGAAGCGCTTAGGCGTGCAGACGCCGGCCAGCAGGACGTGCAGTTCGGGCAGGTGCGGGTCGGCCAGGGTTTCGCCCGGGATTGTGCGTCAGGGCTTGAACCACTCCCGCCCCGCGGTCAGGGTGCCAATACGCGCTGTCAGACCGTCAGACGCGATCAGCACCGCGTTCAGGCTGAACAGCCCTGGCAGTTCGGCTTTATAGGTCTGCAACTGCTGCCAAGCCGTCCAGGATGGTAGCATCCTTGTCGGTCGGATTCTTGAGTTCGATGAGGCCGAGCGGCAGGCCGTTGGCGAACAGCACCAAGTCGGGCCGGCGCTCGTGCTTGTTCTCGACCGCGGTGAACTGGTTGACCGACAGCCAGTCGTTATTCGCTGGCTCGTCATAATCAAGCACCCGGGCCGGCGCGCCCCGGATATCGCCGTCAGCGGCCCGGTACTCGACCGCCGCTCCGTCCACCAGCATACGGTGGAAGGGACGGTTGCGGGTTTCCAGCGTTGGTCCTTGCGGGCGGGTCAGCGTGCGGTAGGCGTCGTCCAGCACCTCGGCAGGCAGCTCCGGGTTGAGACGGGTCAGGGCATCGCGCAGACGCCTTTCCAGCACGACTTGGCCATAGTCCACGCGCTCTGCGGCCGGCGTATCGGCGCAATGTCCGGCCCATGGGCTACGCCCCAGCCCTGGCCGGCCAGCCAGTCAAGGGCGGCGGCTTCAACGGTGGATTCGGTCACTCTGGGCATGGATGACATGATGGGGTGAGCGGGGCGAAGGCGGCAGCTTCAACATCGGTGCAGACGCTCATAGGTCTTCGAGCTTGCCGAGGAGTGCAAGGCCCCGTTCCGCCTTAGCCGCGGTGTCTTCGTCACCGGCTTCTCGGGCCAAGGCAAGCGCCTTCTCGAAATCCCGCCGAGCCTCGTTCACCTGCTCCAATAGAGCGTTAGCGACGGCCCTGTTGTTGTAGGCTTGGGAATAGTCCGGCTTGAGCCGGAGCACCCCGCCGCGGCGGTCGCGGAATCGGCCGTTTTTGCGGTCACGGGCCAGAAATCACAGACAGGCCGGAATCCGGGTCAAATAGAAGAGTTGGCCCGGCAGGGCGATCATGCAGTCCACGAGGTCGGCCTCAATCAGGCTCTTGCGGATGGTACCCTCGTTTGACTGGTTGGACGATATGGAGCCGTTGGCCAGCACAAAGCCGGCAACGCCGGCCGGGGCCAGATGGTGGACGAGGTGCTGCACCCAGGCGAAGTTGGCGTTGCCCTTGGGCGGGACGCCGTACTGCCAGCGCTTGTCCCCGGTCAGCCGCTCGCCGCCCCAGTCGGAGACGTTGAACGGCGGGTTGGCCAGGGTGAAGTCGGCCTTGAGGTCGGGGTAACGGTCGTTGTGGAAGCTGTCGCCGTAGGCGATCTGGCCCTCAATGCCACGGATGGCGAGGTTCATCTTGGCTAGCCGCCAAGTTGTGTAGTTCGACTCTTGGCCGTAGATCGAAATATCGGCCCGGACACCGGCCGGCGTCCGTCGGCTATTGCCGTTGCCGCTGGCGTGGACGCGGATAAACTCGACCGACTGCACGAACATGCCCGACGAGCCGCAGCACGGGTCATAGACCCGGCCCTGGCAGGGATCCAACATCTTGACGAGCAGCGTGACCACGCAGCGCGGGGTGTAGAACTCGCCGCCCTTTTTGCCCTCGGCGCTGGCGAACTGTGACAGGAAGTATTCGTAGACCCGGCCGAGCACATCCTTAGGACCGGGCATCCTCATCACCCACCTTGATGTTGCTGATGAGGTCAATGAGCTGGCCGAGCCGCTGCCTGTCGAGCGCTGGGCGGGCGTAGTCCTTGGGCAGCACGCCTCCCAGCGTCAGGTTGTCGCGGCTCGATACCGGTCATGGCCTTGTCAACGGTTGGCCGATGCTTGCCTGCCGCGCCCGTGCCCTGAGCTGCGTCCAGCGGGCCTCGGGCGGCACCCGGAAGATGTTCTCGGCGCGGTACTCGTCCGGGTCTTCGGGGTCAGCGCCCTGGTCTTGTTCGCCAAGGAGGCGGGTGTGCATCTCCTCAAAGGCATCGGAGATGTATTTGAGGAAGATCAGGCCAAGGACGACATGCTTGTACTCGGCGGCACCCATATTGCCCAGGGTGTCGGCCAAGTGTCACAGCTCGGCCTCATAGCCGGTCGTGGCGGCCTAGCCGTCCGGCGTTGTCTCGCGGTCGGATTGTTGGCTATCGCTCATACGGCGCTCTCAGATGTTCTGTTGGCCACCACCGTCCAGGTGCTGGTCACCAGCCCGACCAGCTCGTCTTTGGCGGTGGTGATGCGGGCTTCCACAAAGGCCACGCGCCGGCCCTTGCGCAGTACCTTGCCCTGGCCGCGCAGCAGACCCTTGGCCACCGGCTTGAGAAAGCTGATCTTGAGTTCGGCGGTGGTAGCCAGCTCGCCGGTGTCAAGCACCGAGCCGATTGCGCTGGCCATGAGTTCGTCGCCAAACACGGCCAAATAGCCGCCCGAGACAGAGCCAAAGGGGTTGAGCACCCGCTCTTGACTGGCCTCCCACTCCCAGACCGATTCGCCGGGACGAAAGGCTACGGCCCGCAGGCCGAGTTCTCTGTGCAAGGTCGAGAGGTAGTCCTCAGGCCGATTTTCACGCAGCGCTTGGTTGAGTTTTTCAACAGGAGACAGCATAGTAAGCCCTCACGTTGTGGGTTGACCGGTGGGGATAGCATAGCCGGGGCGCTGGATGGCATCCAGAGATTATTGATCTGAATACCGGGATGTTACCCGCCGGGCAAGGCGCACAGGGGGTCAAGTTGGAGCGGGGTGTCATTAAAACGGCCGAAGAGAAACGCTGATGCTCAAAGACATTCTGGCAGACCGGTTGGCCGATCTTCGGCAGCGCGGGCTGTACCGTCGGCTGCGCCTTGTTGAGGGTGCCCAGGCCGGCCGGGTCAGGCTGGGCGGGCGTGAGGTCCTGATGCTGTCGTCCAACAACTACCTGGGTTTGGCCAACCATCCGGCTCTCACCCACGCGGCCCAAGACGCCCTTGAACGCTTTGGCTGCGGAGCCGGCGCGTCGCGGCTGATCTCCGGCAGCATGGAACTCCACCACGAACTGGAAGACCGCTTGGCGCGGTTCAAACACACCGAAGCGGCGCTGGCCTTTCCGACCGGCTATCAGGCCAATGTCGGCACCCTGTCGGCCCTGATGGGGCCCGGCGATACGATTCTGAGCGATGCCCTGAACCACGCCAGCATTATTGATGGCTGTCGGCTGTCGCGCGCCCCAACGCTGGTCTTTCGTCACAAGGATATGGACCATTTGGCCGAGTTGCTGGCCTCATGTTCAGCCGCCGGCCGGCGGCTGATTGTCACCGATTCGGTGTTCAGTATGGACGGCGATATCGCCCCCTTGGTCGAGATGAGCCGGCTGGCCCGCGGCTACGACGCCTGGCTGATGGTCGATGAGGCCCACGCCACCGGCGTCTTTGGGCCGCATGGGGCCGGCGTGGTTGAGGAGCTGGGCCTCAGCTCGGCAGTCGAGGTCCAGATGGGCACGCTGGGCAAGGCGCTGGGCGGTTTTGGGGCGTATGTGGCGGGCAGCCGTCACCTGATTGACTGGCTGGTGAACCGGGCCCGGAGTTTTGTGTACACGACCGCGCTTCCCCCGTCGGTGGCGGCCACGGCCATTGCCGCCTTGGACATCGTTGCTCAGGAACCGGAGCGGCGGTGCCGGCTGTGGGACAACGCCGCTTTTCTGGCCGACCAACTCAGCACTCTGGGCTATAGGCTGGGCAACAGCCGCTCGCCGATCCTGCCGCTGGTTATCGGGGATGCCGACCAGACCATGACCCTGGCCGCAGCCCTGCTGGAACGGGGGATTTTTGCCCAGGGCATCCGCCCCCCAACCGTGCCGGCCGGGACCTCGCGGCTCCGGGTCACCCCGATGGCGACCCATACCAGGGCGGACATGCGGCAGGCCGCCCTAGCCTTTGCCGCGGCCGGAAAGGAAGTCGGGGTGCTGCCGTGAAAACACCGACCTACGCCGACCTGAAAGCCTGGGATCACGCCTATGTGTGGCACCCGTTTACCCAGATGCAGGACTGGCTGGACGAGGACCCGCTTGTCATCGCGCGGGGCGAGGGCAACTATCTGCTTGATGTCCAGGGCAGGCGGTATCTGGACGGCGTGTCCTCGCTATGGTGCAATATGCATGGCCATACCCGGCCCGAGCTGAACGCAGCGATTGCCGAACAGCTCGATCAAATCGCCCACTCGACCATGCTCGGCCTGTCGAATGTCCCGGCGACCGTGTTGGCCAAACGGCTGGTCGATATCACACCGGCCAGCCTGAGCCGGGTGTTTTATTCGGATGCCGGGGCCACCGCGGTAGAGATTGCCCTCAAGCTCGCCTTCCAGTACTGGCAGTTGAAGGGCCAACCGCAAAAAACGAAGTTTGCCTCGCTCGTTGAGTCCTATCACGGCGATACGCTAGGGGCGATCGGGGTCGGCTACTCAGAGCTGTTTCACCACTACTACCGCCCGCTGCTCCCCGATACCTTGCGCCTCTCGCCACCCCATGTGTTCCGTTTTTATCGCGGTCTGTCCGAGGCCGATGCCCTGGCCGCGGCCGCAGACGAGGCTGAACGGACGCTGGCCGCCCATCACCCCGAGCTCGCCGCCCTGATCGTTGAGCCGCTGATGCAGGGCGCGGTCGGCATGTGGGCCCACCCGGTCGCCTATCTCCAAACCCTGCGCGAGTTGGCCACCCGCTACGAGGTGCTGTTTATCTGCGACGAGGTGGCGACTGGCTTTGGCCGCACCGGCAGGATGTTCGCCTGTGAGCACGCTGATATTCAGCCCGACCTGATGTGCGTGGCCAAGGGCATCAGCGGCGGCTATCTGCCCCTGGCCGCAACGCTCAGCTCAGAGGAAATCTTTTCGGCCTTTCTCGCCCCCTACCACGAGTTCAAAACCTTTTTTCACGGCCATACCTATACCGGCAATCCGCTCGCCTGTGCGGCCGGCTTGGCCAACCTGGATATCTTCGAGCACGACCGGGTGTTAGACACCCTCGCCCCGCGCATCACCCAGCTCAGCCAGCGCCTCCAGACCGGGTTTGCCGGCCTGGAGCATGTGGCCGATATCCGCCAGTGGGGCACGATGGTCGGGGTCGAGCTGATGCGCGACCCGCAGCGACGCATCGCCTACGAGCCACACGAAAAAATCGGGCTCAGGGTCATGAGCGAGGCCCGCAGACACGGGGTGATTATCCGCCCGCTGGGCTGCGTGATTATCCTCATGCCGCCGCTGAGCATTACGCAGGACGAACTCACCCGGCTGCTGGACGTGACCTCTGAGGCCATACGGACTGTGACCGGTCAGACACGCTGATTCATGGACGACAGACAATGGAGAGTCGAGACGCGACAGGCGTGTTGATTACCGGCACCGATACAGGGATCGGCAAAACCGTGGTCGGCTGTGGCCTGGCCGCGGCCTTGACCACCCGGGGCAAACGGGTCGGCGTGCTGAAGCCGGCCGAGACCGGCTGTGCCCAACGCCAGGGCAGGCTCTACCCCCAGGACGCCGCCCGGCTGGCGGCCTTTGCCCGCTCCTCGCTGCCGCTTGAGGACATCTGCCCCTACCGTTTTGCGCCACCGCTGGCCCCGAGTGTGGCCGCTGCAATGGCCGGCCGGCGGATTGACCGCGGCCGTATTGCCGAACATTTTCGGTGCCAGGCGGCCAGCCATGACGTGGTGATTGTCGAGGGCGCGGGCGGCCTGCTGGTGCCCCTGAACGGCCGCTATTCGTTTGCCGACTTGGCGGCCGAGCTGCGGCTTGCGGTCGTGGTTGTGGTCGGCTCAAAACTGGGTGCCCTGAACCACGCCCTGCTGACCTTTGAGTGCGCCCAGGCGCGCTCGCTGCCCCTGCTGGGCTATATCCTCAACCATCCCAGCCCCGATCCAGACCCAGCCGTTCAGACCAATGCCCGGACTCTGGCCGGGCTGACCGATGTGCCGTGTCTGGGCCGGCTGCCGTTTGTGTCGCTGAGCGGCGATGTCGCCGCGGACAGCGCGGTGCTCAGCCGCCAGTTCAACACCGCGATTGATGTGCAGCGGCTGTTGGGATAGAGCAATGCGCGTGGAAGGAGTATACCGATGACCGATTTTTCCGCCTTGGCCCGTACCTCGCTGGGGGGTGAAGCGCTGTCCCGTGCCGACGCCCTTGGTGTGCTCCAAACCGCCGACACCAGCCTGCGGCCACTGCTTGACGCGGCCTTCAGCGTCCGCCAGCGGAGATTTGGGCGTAAGGTCAAGGTGTGTGTCTTACAAAATGCCCAGAGCGGCCTGTGCCCGGAAGACTGCCACTACTGCTCCCAGTCAAAAATTTCGACCGCGGCTATTCAAAAATATCGCCTGCTACCCCACGAGCGGCTGTTGGCCGGGGCGCGCAAAGCGGTCGCCGCCGGTGCCCGGCGCTACTGCATGGTGGCCAGCGGTCGCGGTCCCCAGGCGCGCGATATCGCCCATATGAGCCGGGCCGCACGCGCGATTAAAACCGAGTTTCCCCAGCTCGAGCTCTGCGTCTCGCTCGGCCTGATGGACCGCACTCAGGCTGCCGAGTTGAAAGAGGCGGGGGTCGGCTGGGTGAACCATAACCTGAATACCAGCCGGCGCTTTTATCCCCACATCTGCACCACCCACACCTACGACGATCGGGTCGAGACGGTCAAAAACGTGAAGTGGGCCGGCCTGTCGAGCTGCTCTGGGGGGATTATCGGCATGGGCGAGAGTGATGAGGATATTGTTGACCTAGCGTATGCCACCCGCGAGCTGGGCATTGACTCGATTCCGGTCAATTTCCTGTATCCGATTGCCGGCATACCGCTCGGTGAAGGGCGCGCTGTCGATCCGATCAAGGGTCTGAAAACCCTGTGTCTGATGCGCTTTCTGAACCCCCACAGCGAGATTCGGATGGCCGCCGGCCGTGAGCTCTATCTGGGCGACTGGGCTGGGCTAGCGCTGTATCCAGCCAACTCGCTCTTTGTTGAGGGTTATTTGACCACGCCGGGCCAGCAGGCCGAGGCGGCCCGCAGACTGATTGAACGGGCCGGCTTTGAGGTGGACGAGCCGGCGCGGGTCGCTGCTGAGGCGTCACAGCGCCGCGACAGGCCAGCGTCCCACAGACAAGGACTCCGATGAAGCGCTTCCTCTCAGCCCTTCCGCTCTCTCTCCTGTATGTGTCGGTCTGCACTGCCCAGCCCACCACCAAGCCGATTCGCTTTGGCCTCCAGGTCGCTCAGCAGCAGACCACCGTCCAGGAGCTCAAACAGGTCTGGCAGGAGGCCGAGGCGCTCGGCTTTGACAGCCTGTGGACCAACGACCACCTGCTGCCCAGTGTAGGCCCCCCGGACAAAGTCAACCTCGAGGCCTGGACCCTGCTGGCGGCAATGGCAACCGTCACCTCCCGGGTCCAGCTCGGCACCCTGGTATCGAGCAATACATTTCGGCATCCCTCGGTCCTGGCCAAGATGGCGACCACGGTTGACCACCTGAGCAACGGGCGGCTCATTCTGGGGCTCGGCTTTGGCTGGTTTGAGCGGGAACACCGGGCTTTTGGCGTGCCCTTCCCCAAGATGAAAGAACGCAGCGATCGGCTGGCCGAAGCCCTGCAACTCATCATCGCACTGTGGGGGGCCAATCCAACCGCGTCTTTCAGCGGCACATATTACAGCCTGCTCAATGTTCCGTTCGAGCCCAAGCCGGTCCAGCAGCCCCACCCTCCGATTCTGATCGGCGGCATTGGCGAAAAACGCACCCTGCCGCTAATAGCCAAATACGCCAGCATGTGGAACATTCCAATGCTGACCCCAGACCAGATCCGGGCAAAAAACCAGGTCTTAGAACGGCTGTGCCAAGAGATACAACGGGATTGCGACGAGATTGAGCGCTCAATCCTCACCCCGGTCTATATCCGAACCGACCCGGCCGAGGTCCAAAGCCTGCTCGAACGTATTGCCGGTCTAAGAAACATTCCCGTTGAACAGGCCCGCAAGATGATACTAGCCGGCACGCCAGAGGAAATCCGTGGCCAGCTCAAGGCGTATATTGAGGTGGGCGTAAGCCATTTTATTATCAATCTGCGCCGTCCGGGTCTGTACGACAGGGATGGGGTGCGGACGTTTGCCACAGAAGTCATACCTCACCTGAAAAAGAACTAGCCGAGCTCTGCCTTCTCCAACCAGAGCAAGCCGCAAAGAATCCGGATGGTAAGGCAAGGTGGAGAAAAGCCATATTTTCCATATCTTTCCCACCGCCGGCATGAGGCCAAGCGCCTTTTTCACATCTGAACGACTGGAATCAGCGCGGCTCTTCTCTGAGAGAGCGAGAGTGTGCTATGGTCTGGAGATAGCCTACACCGTGCCCAGATAAGGAGGATAGACCATGCCGATCAAGGTTGTTGAACTGCACCACCACGGGATTCGGATTGGCACCGAACCGGAGGAAGTCGAACAGGCGCGTCGCTTCTACTCCGACGTACTCGGTCTCAATACCGACCCGGCTCGGCCCACTATCCCCACCATTCCTGGTTTCTGGATGTATGTGGGCCAGGGAGAACGGACAACCCAGATTCATCTGATGGGGGCCAGGGGCAAATCGCCCATGGTCAAAAGCGAAAAAGAAGACCCGACCCTGCCGCATGTCGCCCGGGCCGTTGAAGACATTCAAGAGCCCCGTAAGGAGTTGGACGAACGCGGCATCTGGTACTGGAGCATCCAGGGCTTAGTCGGCCAGAACTCCGATCAGGTGTTTGTCCACGACCCGTGCGGCAATGTGATTGAGTTGCACCAAGTCGGCACCTGCACATGTAACAAGCTCGCCCTCAGTCAGTAGCACAACGACCGCGCGTCCCTATTTTTTCAGGAGGCCCAATGACCGCAGAATACACCCAACGCTTATTGTCTTCCGACTCCCACATTGTCGAACCCGCCGACCTGTGGCTGACCCGTATGGATAAAAAGTGGCGGGACAAAGCCCCGCGTATTGAGGCGCTGGACGAAACCGGCGACTACATCGTTATCGACGGGCTGCGCCCGCGTCCGCTGGCCTTTGAGGGCCCAATGGCCGACCTCAAGGCCCAAGGGCTGGATATCCCCAAACCAAAGGGGTTCAAGTACGCAGAGAACCGGCCCGGCTGCTGGGACCCGGACGAGCGGCTGAAGGACCAAGACTTAGACGGCGTGTCTGGCGAGGTCGTCTACCCAGGGATCGGCCTGACCCTGGTGCGGGCACCCGAGGCCGAGTATTTGTACGCCTGCTGCCGGGCCTACAACGACTGGCTGGCCGAGTTCTGCCAGCCCTACCCCGACCGTTTGAAGGGCGTGGGCATGATCCCGTGTCGGGGACCGATTGAGTGGGCGGTTGAAGAAACCGAGCGGTGCGCCAAACTCGGACTGGTCAGCGTGATGCTACCGGCCTGGGTTGACGATCGCCCGTATAACCTGCCCGACTGGGAGCCGCTGTGGGCAGCCATGCAGGACATGGGGCTGATCGCCAGCATCCACATCGGCGGCCGTGACCCTTTTGGCCGCGCCCACGGCCCGGGCGCGGGTGGGATTATCATCGGCATCGTCAAGTTTGAGATGAACGACACTTTGCAGCACCTGATCTGGGGCGGCGCGCCAGTCCGGTTTCCCAAGCTCAAGTGGGCCTTGGTGGAGAGCGGTATTGGCTGGATCGGGGCCGCCCTCGGCTTCATGGATCACTGGTGGCAGGACCACAAGGGCTGGATGGACCCCCGGCTGCCCGAACCGCCCAGCACCTATTTTCATCGTCAGTTCTACGCCACCTTTGAGGACGACCGGGCCGGCGTCCTGACCCGCGAGCTGATGGGCGTGGAGAATATCATGTGGGGCTCAGACTATCCGCATACCGAGGGCGTATGGCCGTTCTCGCGCAAACAGGTGGCCCAGAACTTCACCTCAATTCCAGACGCCGACACCCGCAAGATTGTCCACGACAACACGGCCAGGCTGTACGGTTTTCCGATGGAGTAGGCGTCTGTCAGCCCATGCGCGGTGTGTGGCAAAGATTGGTGGGGGCATGGCTGAACAGGTCGGCCACATCTCCGCCCCGACCAGCCCGCACCTATACCTTTCCCCTGTCGGACTTCCCCGACGGACGGGGCACGCCGCTGACCGTCGGGGGGAGACGGCTGGCCGTTTTTCATCTGGGCGAGCGGGTATTTGCGATTGAGAACATCTGCTCGCACAACCGCTCACCCCTGGCCGGCGGGCCAGTGTCGGGGACGGTTGTCACTTGCCGGACGCATCGGGCGCGTTTCAGCCTGGAAACCGGCCGTGCCGTGCGTGGTCCGGCCCGCAGACCGGTTCGGACCTATCCGGTGACGGTCTCTGAGGGGCGAGTTGCGATTACGGTCAGCTGAGTGCCATTCACCTGAGTAGACCGAGGCAACACAAATGCCAGCAACACAAGCGTTTTGGGAAACAAAGTCCTTGGCCGAGATGAGTCAGGCCGAGTGGGAATCGCTGTGCGACGGCTGCGGCCGCTGCTGTCTGCATAAAATTGTGGACGAGGACAGTGGCCAGACCTTTCACACCAACGTGGCCTGCCGTCTCCTTGACCCCCGGACCTGTCGCTGCTCCCACTACGCCCAACGCCAACGCTGGGTGCCGGAGTGCCGCATCCTCAGCCCACAGACCGTCGGCCAAGCCCGCTGGCTGCCCCGCACCTGCGCCTACCGCCGGCTGCACGAGGGACGCGGCCTAGCCGGCTGGCATCCGCTCGTCTCCGGCGACCCGGAAACAGTCCATCAAGCCGGGATTTCGGTCCGCGGCTGTGTGGTGTCGGAAAAGCTGGTTCCTCTTGACCATCTGGACGAATATATTATTGACTGGATTACGTCCTAAGGGTGGCTAGCTCCTGGCCTGTTCGGCTTCCCACTCCCACGGCAGGGCGTATTTCTTGCTGCTGTTGCAGGCTTTACAGGCCGGGACGATATTGCCCCTGGTTGATCTTCCGCCTCGCACCAGGGGGACCACATGGTCCATGGTCAGTTCGGCGGGCGGGAAGCGGCCCCGGCAGTAGTAGCACCGGCTGGACGCCTGCTTCCGCTTCCACCATGCAGAGCGGCGCAGCTCACGCGCCCGGCTCTTCTCCAGAGCGATATCCGCCCCGCTCACCTCAGAAAAGAAGGGCTTCACTACTCAGTGCGAGCTTTCCGACATGGACCCTTCTGCTTGACCGGCCATTCCTCCCTCTCCGCCTTCAGTCATGGTACCCTGGTCCGCGGCGGCTCCTTCACTCATGGTACCCTGGTCCGCGGCGGCTCCTTCACTCATGGTACCCTGGTCCGCGGCGGCTCCTTCAGCCCCGGCCTCTTGTTGCATGTCCTCGGCCGGCTTGGCCTCACCGGCGGCCTGGGCGTCCGAACCTTCGTGATGCGCAGCCCACAGGGCCGGTACCGGTGTGCTGAGCCCTAGCGCAACGGCCAGAGCGGTGACAATTCTCTTCTTCTCCATACCTGCTACCTCCTCCAGGTTTCTTGCTACACCCACTGCCCGACTACAGCGCCGGGTCCTCTGAAGAACACCATAAAGATAGCCGATTTCCTGACGAGGAACAATCCCCCTTTCTGGGTTAGTCCGTCCCACCGGCGGGGAAAAATTCCCGGAGGGCTTCTGCTGGTAGCAGCAGCGCGCCTACAGTGCGGCAAGCCGGGCAGCCGCTTTGTCTTCTCATACCGCTTTCGCTATGCTGGCACTCACCCGCACCTGATGATACACGGGCGGGCCACAGGAGCAGCGATGGAGCACCACGATTGCATTGTTATCGGCACCGGCGGGGTGGGCAGCACGGCGCTGTTTCACCTAGCCCGGCGCAGGGTGCGAGTCCTGGGGATTGACCGGTTTACGCCCGGCCACGACCGGGGCAGCTCACACGGCCACCCCCGCCTCATTCGCCTAGCCTATCTAGCCTATATGGAACACCCGGACTATGTGCCGCTGCTGCGGCGGGCGTATATCCTGTGGGCCGAGCTGTCCGAGCGGTGTGGGCAGCGGTTGTACACCGAGACCGGCCTGCTTGAGGTCGGGCCGGCTGACGGTTTCATAGTCCCCGGGGTGCGGGCCAGCGCCCGCGCTCACGCACTCCAGGTTGATGAGCTGAGCCACGGCTAAGGCCGAACAGCGCTTTCCCGGCTTTCGGGTGCCCCCGAGCGTGACCGCGGTGTTTGAGCAGCGGGCCGGCTATCTGCGCGTCAAGGCGTGTATTCTGGCCCATATCAGTCACGCTCAGCGGGCCGGCGCTCAGGTGCGCAGCAACGAAATCGTCCGGGCTTGGCGGACCGACAGGCGGGGGGTGATTGTCACCACCGACCGGGCCGAGTACGCCGCCGAGCGGCTCATTATCACCGCCGGGGCGTGGGCCGGCCAACTGCTGGGCGAGCTGGGAGTTCCCTTTCGTATCCGGCGCAAGTCGCTGTTCTGGTACGAGACCGACGATCCAGTCTATGGGGAGTCGGGCTGCCCATGCTATTTCTATGAGACCCCGGAGGGCAACTTTTACGGTTTTCCGCCCATTGACGGGTTTGGCCTCAAGGTGGCCGAGCACTCGGGCGGACAGCCTGTCAGCGACCCGCTCGCCGTTGATCGGAACATCTCCGCACACGACCAAGACCAGGTCAAGCGCTTTCTGGCCCGCTATCTGCCGGGGGTCAGCCGGCGACGCCAACACCAGGTGGTGTGTCTGTACACCATGAGCCCAGACGAACATTTTGTACTTGATCGGCACCCCGAGCATCCGCAGGTCGCTTTTGTGGCCGGGCTGTCGGGCCACGGTTTCAAGTTTGCCAGCGCGCTCGGTGAACTCCTCAGCCAGTTGGTCCTTGACGGTCAGACCTGCTCGGCGGCCGAATTTCTGGGCTGTCAGCGTTTTTTAGCCAAGCGCTGACGGCGCTTGGCCAAGACAGCGGCAAACGCGGCTTCAAGCTCGGGCTTGCCCAGGTCGGGAACACGCAGCTCAGAAAACCGCGGCGGCGGCAGACCGGCCGGTTCTTTGGGCGGTCTGGCCATGTCTTGGGGGCGGCCCAGTACGAAAAAAAGGGGCTTGACCGGCGGCGCTCCATGTTTGGCTAGCGCTTGGTTCAGGCTGCGCACGAGTCGTCCTTTGAGGAACTGGAGTTCCTGGATGACGGCCGGATGCGCGACGGTTACAAACAGCTTGCCGTGCTGCGCCTTGCTCGGCCAAGCCCTCTCGGCCACGGCCCGACCAACCGCCTCTTCCCAGACCTCCCACACCCGGTAGTCCTCCACCCGACCCGTAATCGGCAGGTCAGGGACCAAGCTCTTGAGCACCTCGGCGGCCGACTTCCAGCCCGTGGCTTGGCGGGTGTTTTTCATACGCGGTTGCAGCATACGACAAAAACACAAAAAAGAGAAGGAGATTCGCTGACATACTACCGTTAGCGTTTTTTGTCTTGACAATACCAGATATTGGGGGATCTGTTTTCTGCGCTGCTGGCGTCAATTAAGGGAGTGCTGCTGCAAATCCCTCTGCTCGGCGACATGATCCGGCGTGTGCCGCAGATCCTGGACAGACTGATCGCCTATTTCGCGCGTCACCCGTTTATGGCCCCGTTTGTGGAGTTTTTCCGGACGCTGGCCGCGTCCGGGGCACGCGTCCGAGAGGAGATTGCGGCGCTCCAGCGTCAGGCGACCGCGCTGGGTGGCTGAACAGCAGGTCGCCCGGAGACAAGCACCGACGGTGGTGCAGCCGCCTCCGCTGCTGCTGCGGGCCAGACGCGCAGACATTGCCAGAGAATTCGTTTTCCGGTGCCAACTGGAGCAAGCGGATTACGCGCACCCAGGTCGCCTTGCTGACGGACCTCAATGAGCAGCGCCAGGCCGGCATCGAGGCGGAATTCCGTGTCCGGCAAGAGTTTGTACGGCGGAGGAAGACGCTTGAGGCGCAGATCCAGGACGCGGAGCGGGCCTTTGACTTGGCGTACAGGCAATTCAGCAGCAGAACGCTGCCGGAGACCTGAATCGGGAAGATTTTGCCCAGCAGCTCTACCGCGAGCAAGACCAGCTAACTCAGGTGTTGTTCGCGGCAGGCAACGAGGTGCGCCAACTCAACGCGGAGCAGCGCACAGCGGTGCGGCAGGCCGGGGAGCTGGCCCGCCGGCAGAACGAGATGGTGTTTCATGCCCGCCGATTCCGGGACACCAGGGACTCGGTTGGTGACAACCTTGACAAAGATGTAACACCTGGAGTAAAAAGTTTTTTGACACACTTTAAAGGGTATCCATTTGAGGTAAAAATGGATACCCTTATGGATGGTATGGAGATTCTTGTCGTGGTGATCGTGCTGGGGTGGTTGGTCTGGTTACTGTTCTCCCCTCCGCGCCGGCCAAAAAAAGGTCCGCTCCAGGACTGCGCTGAAAAGGGGGCCGCGGTGCTGGCGTCTTCAGCAGACGCGTTGGGGAAGGTTGCGGACGCGCTCAATTGGGTTGGGCGAGAGGTTGAAAAGCCTGTACGGCAGAAGCTGAGAGAGGAGGCGGCTGCGCGGCTGAAGCACGAGCGGCTGGGCGAAGCTGGTGGCGCGCAAAATGGAGCAGCTGCGGGCCCGGGCCAAAGCGCAGCCGCCCGCGCGAGGTGACGAGCATGGCCCATAAGACATTCCCCGCAGATTTTCTGGCGTCTGAACTGGTCAGCTGCTTGATTATGCCAGCAGTCCCGGCCGCGACGGCCAGCGTTACGTCCCTGTTTGGCCGGCAGGTTGACGTCAATCTTCTCACGGCAAGCTGGCAAGGCGAGATGGAATTTGACCCAATCCCGCTGAAGGACGCTGGCAATCACCCGGAATTGCAGAGACTGAAAGACGAAATTCTGCCGTTTCTTGCGTTCAGCCAGATCCCAGGCAACACCTGGGACATCGATATCCGCAAAAGAGGAGGTGGTGGCTATGGCGGAGAGAGAGCCGAAGATGTGGCAGCAAGACGAGTTCTCAGACGAGCGGGAGATGGGCTTGATAAGTGCCGAGCCCCCAGGCCGTGCGTCAGGCGGCGTTCGCCTCACCCGCCACTTTACCCGGGCGGGTGAGCAACCCTTCTCGGCGGTCGAATGGGAGCGGCGCAGCGCGGTCATCTCGGGAGAAAACGGGGAGGTCGTGTTTGAGCAGCACGAGGTCGAAATCCCCAAAGCCTGGTCTCAGTTGGCGACCAATGTCGTTGTCTCAAAATACTTTCGGGGCCCGCTCGGGACCCCTCAGCGGGAACACAGCGTGCGCCAGTTGATCGGCCGGGTCGTCGATACCCTCACCGCCTGGGGCAAAAAGGACGGCTATTTTGCCGACGACGACAGCACCCAGATTTTCAGCGACGAACTCAGCCATCTGTTGGTTGAGCAGAAGCTGGCCTTCAACAGCCCGGTGTGGTTCAATGTCGGGGTTGAGCCGCAGCCGCAGTGCAGCGCGTGTTTTATTCTGTCGGTCAACGACCAGATGGAGTCGATCCTCGATTGGTATCGCAAAGAGGGTTTTATTTTTAAGGGCGGCTCAGGCTCAGGGGTCAACCTGTCCCGCATCCGCTCGTCCAAAGAGCGTCTGTCGAGCGGTGGGGCCGCCTCTGGACCGGTCTCGTTTATGCGGGCGGCCGACGCGTCGGCGGGAGTCATTAAATCGGGTGGCAAGACGCGCCGGGCGGCCAAAATGGTCGTCCTGAATGTGGACCACCCGGATATTGTCGAATTTATTCAGTGCAAGGCCGAAGAAGAGCGGAAAGCCTGGACGCTGATTGAGGCCGGCTACGACGCATCAATTGACGGGGCGGCCTACAGCTCGGTCTTCTTTCAGAACGCCAACAATTCGGTCCGGGTCAACGATGCCTTTATGCACGCGGTGGTTGACCGCCGGCCCTGGTCAACCCGGTTTGTCACCACCGGACATGAGCATGAGACTTTTGCGGCAGCAGAGTTGTTACGCAAGATCGCCGAGGCGACCTGGCAGTGCGGTGATCCCGGCATGCAGTTCGATACCACGATCAACGCCTGGCACACCTGCCCCAACAGTGGCCGGATTAACGCCAGCAATCCGTGCTCGGAATACATGCACCTTGACGATAGTGCGTGTAATCTGGCCTCACTCAACCTCATGAAGTTCCTCAAGGACGACGGCGGATTTGACACCGCGGCCTTCAAACACGCGGTTGATATCAGCATGACCGCCCAAGACATCATCGTTGATAACTCCAGCTATCCCACGCCTGACATTACCGATAACGCCAGAGCCTTTCGCGAGCTGGGCCTGGGCTACGCCAACCTGGGCGCGCTGCTGATGTCCCTGGGCCTGCCCTACGATTCCGAAGCCGGACGGCAGTACGCCGGCGCGATTACGGCCCTGATGACTGGCCAAGCCTACCTCCAGTCGGCCCGTATCGCCCAACAGCTCGGCCCGTTTGCCGGCTATACGAGCAACCGTGAGCCTATGCTGGCGGTGATCGACAAACACCGCTCGGCCGCCCATCAGCTTGACCCGTCTCTGGTGCCGCTGGAGCTGTTATCCGAGGCGCGCAGAGCCTGGGATGAGGCCCTGGCCCTAGGTCAGCGCGCCGGCTACCGCAACTCGCAAGCGACAGTATTGGCCCCAACCGGGACCATCGCCTTTATGATGGACTGCGATACAACCGGGGTTGAGCCGGACATCGCCTTGATCAAATACAAACGCCTAGTCGGCGGTGGGCTGCTGAAACTGGTCAACACCACGGTTCCCCACGCGCTGGCGCGGCTCGGCTACGCCAGCCGGGAGATCCAGGCCATTGTTGAATATATTGATGAGCAGGAGACGATTGAGGGCGCTCCTGGACTGCGCGATGAACACTTGGCGGTGTTTGACTGCGCCTTCAAACCGGCCCGGGGGAGCCGGGCGATCCACCACCTGGGGCATTTGCGGATGATGGGGGCGGTCCAGCCCTTTCTCTCGGGCGCGATCTCCAAAACGGTCAATCTGTCCAACGACGCCACGGTGGAGGATATTGCTGACGCCTATATGGAAGCCTGGCACCTGGGGCTCAAGGCGGTCGCCATCTATCGTGACGGGTGTAAGCGGGTGCAGCCGCTGGGGACGCACAAGAAGTCCGTCACGGTGGACAAGCCGTCCTCTACGGAGTTCAAACAGGAGAGGCGACGCCTGCCTATGGACCGCGCCGCCGTCTGTCATAAATTTGAGGTGGTCGGACACGAGGGCTATATCCATGTCGGTTTTTATGAAGACGGGACGCCCGGAGAAATCTTTATCCGCATGGCCAAGGAAGGTAGTACCATATCGGGCCTCATGGACTCGATCGCGACCCTGACCTCTGTGGCCTTGCAGTACGGCGTACCGCTGGACACTTTGGTGAACAAGTTTGGCCACGTCCGCTTTGAGCCGTCCGGGTTTACCAGGAACCCGGATATCCCATACGCAAAATCGCTGATCGACTACATCTTCCGCTTTCTAGGCACCCGTTTCTTGTCAAGCGAGTTGAAAGAGGAAATCAGCCTGGTCGAAACGGTGACCGCCGCACAGCCCGCGGCTCAGACCCCGGGCCTCGCCCCTGTCGAGCCGGCGGCTGACCGCCCAGCCCCCGCGGAGGAGGTCAAGGTCTCGCACGACTTCCCGCCGGCCGCCACCTGGCAGGCACAGGCGGACGCGCCGAGCTGCGCCGAGTGTGGCTCAATCATGATCCGAAACGGGTCATGCTACAAATGTCTCAACTGTGGATCGACGAGCGGCTGCTCGTAAGCAACAGTACCACGAAACACGGCTCTGGCCCACGGACACGGGCGAGAGCCCCAAAGGGAGGACGGTGTATGCCGATATTCGAACGGGGTGATATCAAGCTGTACTATGAAGAACATGGGGCAGGTTTTCCGATTTTGCTCATCGCCCCGGGCGGCATGCGCTCCGCGGTGTCCTTCTGGGATCAGGCCGCCTGGAACCCCATTCCACAGCTCGCCGCCCACTACCGCGTCATTGCCATGGACCAGCGCAACGCCGGTCAATCCAGTGCCCCGATCAGGGCAAGCGATAGCTGGCACGCCTATACCGAGGATCAGCTCGCCCTGCTTGACCACCTCGGTGTTGATCGCTTTCATATCGCCGGCATGTGTATCGGCGGCCCGTACTGCATGGGCCTCATCAAAGCGGCCCCGCAACGGGTCACCTCGGCGATTGTCTTTCAGACAATCGGTCTGTCAGACAACCGTCAGGCCTTCTACGACATGTTTGACGGCTGGGCTGAAGCCCTCAAGCCGGACCGCCCGGAGGTGAGTTCCGAGGTCTGGGAAACATTCAAAACGTCAATGTACGGTGGGAATTTTCTGTTTAACGTGTCAAAAGAGTTTGTCGCCCAGTGCTCCACGCCCCTCCTCGTCCTGCTCGGCAACGACCTCTACCATCCGCCCGAAACCTCGCGCGAAGTCGCCCGTCTAGCCCAAAACGCCACGCTTATTGAACACTGGAAAGAGCCCCACGAGCAGCCCGCGGCCCAACGGGCCATAGCAGACTTTCTGGCCCAACACACGCCACGCTAGAGAGGAGCACCCGATGAGTGAGACCAAAACTTCCCAACTTCCGCAGTGGATTACCGACCACCTGCAACGCTATCGTGAAACCGATGGGGCCAATGGCCATATGTAGGACTCTACTCCGGTCGGCGGTCCGGGGCGGGGCTCCTCCCGACCCTCCTGTTGACAACCCGCGGCCGCCGCTCAGGCACGCCCATCACCATGCCGCTGATCTACGGTGAGGCGAACGGCAACTATATCATTGTCGCCTCAAAGGGTGGCGCGCCACGGCATCCCGGCTGGTATCTGAACTTGGCCGCCAACCCCCGGGTTGAGGTGCAGGTCCGCGACAGACATTTTCAAGCCACCGCCCGCACCGCTGCCGGGCCAGAGCGAGCCAGCCTGTGGTACCAGATGCGCGAGCTCCATCCGCCCTACGATGACTATCAGGCGAAAACCGAGCGGGAGATTCCGGTGGTTGTCGTCAAGCCGCTCAGCGAGGGCTAGGACAACGGCGGCCGACTCGGCGGCTCAGCCGGCCTGCGCTTCCCGGAGCACGTAGAGGCCGTTGAGCTGCCGGTAGCGTTCTCCATAATCAGTGCCATAGCCAACCACAAAGCCCCGGGGAAGCACAAACCCGATATGATTGACGCCGATCTGGCGTTGGGTCCGGTCTTCTTTTTTGACCAGCACACACACCGTCAGCGAGTGCGGCTGGGCCTGTCTCAGCCGGGGTATAACGGCGTCAAGCGTCAAGCCGGTGTCCAGAACAGTATCGACCAGGATGATATCCTGGTCATGCAGGTCCTGGTCGGGGTCGTGCAGCAGCCGCACCCGGCCCGAGGAGCTGCTCGCTGGGCCATAGCTGGCGGCCTGAATGAAATCAACCCGGACCGGGATATCCATCGCCCGGACGAGATCGGCCACAAACATGAACGCGCCTTTGAGAATCCCGACCACGAGCGGCTCGCGTCCGGCAAAGGTCCGAGAAAGCTGCCGGGCCATGGTCTGCACCCGGCCGGCGATCTGGTCCGGGGTGTAGACCAGGGCAAGAGGAGCGGGCGGGCGGGTCTGCATCATAGCCTGTCTCTAGCACCATTTTGCGGCCGACCCAATACATCGCGGCGTCTCCACAAGTATGTCCACGGCATAGGACCGCGTCTCAAACCATCCGGCCTAGCGGCAGGCCAAGGAACGGCCTGGCAGTCCTGCGCACCCCCAAAACCCAGCCTCGCACCGGCCGGGCGTATGAACCCAAACAAGCTGCGAGCGGCGGACCGAGCCGTGGCCGCTCAGTTGCTCCGGGTCAGGGCCACCTGCTCCGGGTACATATACGAAATGGCATAGATCACCTGCCGGCCAGAGGACTTCCGCATCGTGATCTGTTTGGGCCTCGGGTGTGGCGTGACATGCAAAATAAAACCGTTACGCGCGGTGAGCAGTCGGAACGGTTGTGTCACCTGGGGCGGCTTGTCTTCCATGTTGCTAATGCCCCACCTCTTTCTCAAAGGGATCATCGGTTTCCTCAGCCTGATCGATCAGATAGCTCAACTCGCGAAAGGCTTCATGGACATGATGGGCAACAGCCAGCAGCGAGCCGTAGGCCTCTTCGTCTGGATCATACTGTTTGAGATGCTCATTGACCATGCGCAGGAGGTCGCGCATCTGCTCTTCTGCACTCCAAAGATGCTCGCACGAAGCCACGGCGTCCTCCTTCCAGTGTTCCTGCGCGGGCATTCTAGCGGACAATTGCCACCCCGCCTAGATACAGGCCCGGCACGGCCCGGATTGCAGACAGCGGCGAAGCTCGCTATGCAGAGAGAAACACCTGCACATGGGAGGACACCGTGCGAACATGGCTGCTCAGCTGGATATGGCTCGGTCTGGGGCTCCTGGGGCTGCCCGGGGCCGAGGCTCAGGATCGGATGAGTCGGGGCATGGGCTACGAAGAGACCATGCGCTGGAGTGAGGCGGTCTCTGAGTACACCGAGCTGCTCAAGGAACAGCCCGAGCACGTCGAAGCGCGCTACCGTCTAGGCGTGGTGTATGAAAAGCTGGGGGCCATTGACACGGCCCTGAACTGGTACCGGGAGGTTGTGAACCGCACGCCCGAGCACGCCGGCGCGCGCACCGCCCTGGCCGGCTACTATGTGAAGCGGGGGGCCGAGCTGCGGCGCAACAAGAAGCCGGCCGAGGCTGCCCGGGCCTTTCAGCAAGCCCTGCACTACGAGCCGGACTCGGCCTCAGTCCATTTTGAGTTGGGTCAGGAGTTGATCAAAACCGGCCAACAGGACGAGGCTGTTGAGGCCTATAAAGAGGCCCTTCGGCTCGAGCCGAATATGAGCGCCGCCCATAACCAGCTGGCCAAGGTGTATGCCGAGAAGGGCCTGTATCAAGAGGCCCGGCACGAGTATGAAGAGGTCGTCCGGCTCAACCCGGACGACCCGGAGGCTCATCATGGCCTCGGCGCGGTGTATAGCAGATTAGGCCAGCGCGACGAGGCGATCACCACCCTGGAGAAATCCTGGAAGGGCTATTTGAAGCTTGGCCGCCGCGATCTGGCCCGGCCCGCGTTTGAGCTCCAGAAAAAGCTGATGGCCGAACGACTCGCCGACCAATAACATACCCGAAGACATCGGACGGTCGGGCGTCCACTCAGGACACGCACAGAGCCGGCAGCAGGGTGCGGCACAAGCGGGTGATTGTCTGGGCGACCGTGGCGCGGACACGCCCGAGGGCGAGCAGGACGGGCAGAGAACGGGGCTGGGTCAGGAGCCGGGAGGCCGCCTTGAGGGGGCGGATATCGCCCTCGGGTGTGGCCAGCCCTGTAACGGCGGGTAAGGACAGCCCGAGCGGGTCGAGAATCACCCGCAGGGGCAAAAAAGGCAGCGCCCGGGCCTCGGCAAACGCGGCGTGTACCCCGCTTTCCATCTCGACCGCAACCGCTCCGGTGCGCCGGCCGTGGCGGGCTTTTTCCTGGCTGCTGAGCAGCGCCCGCGGGCTGCTCAAGAGCGGTCCGTTGACCACCGCAATGTTGGCTCGCGCGGCTCCGGACCGCGCTTGACCGAGCAAACCGGGATGGGTGGGAAAGCGGTCGAGGTGAGAGGGTAAGCCGGCCGCATACATCCGCACCTCGGGTGCCAGCACGAGTTGGCCCGAAACCAACTCCGCCCGCAGGGCACCGGCACAACCGACCGACACCACGGCCGACAGGGGCATGTCCTGCAATCGCTCAAGCGCGAGCCGTGTCCGGCGCGGGCCGACCCCTCCGGTCATGACCACCACCTCGTGTTGACCCGCCATTCCCCGCCACACCCGTTTGTCTTCGCGCCTGAGCTGACGCAGGGCAGCTCGCACAGCGGCACTCTCCCAGGACAGCGCTGTCAAAACGGCCAGGGGCAGCGCGGCGTGCATGGGCAGGCTCCAGAGAGTGCGGTCAATGCCAGACAGGTCTCAACTCTGAGGCAGCGCTGAGACTAAGTATCGCGCCAGCCGAGCCGCCGGCCGGTCCAGTGGCGCAGGGCTGAATCGACCGTCATCGCCGCGTATACGCTCCCCGCCAGCGGCAGCGTCCACACCCAGCGCCGGGGCAGCGCAAAGAAACGAATGGCCGGCCAGTAGACAACTGTGCTGAGCACCAGGGCTGCGCCGCCTTGGAGGCTGAGCAGCAGGGCGCGTGTGCCCGCTCCGCCCCACAGCACCCCGCCCAGCCCGCCTACGCACCACACCGGGGGCAGCGCAAACAGCAGCCCCAGGCCAAGGAGGGCACCGAGCAGGCGCAGGGCCGAGTAGCCCAACTCGGTGAAGGCGGTCCGGCGCACCATCGTCCAGATTGTATGGAGTTCGCCGTACACTCGTACGCTGCTGACCTCGGCCCGGCTCAGGCTCAAACGCACCGCTAGCCGGCAGCGCTTGACCCGCAGGGCCAGATGCAGGTCGTCAATAATCTCGCCCTTGATACTGGCAAAGCCACCGATTTTTTCCAGGCCGGCGGCTCTCAGCAGCACACACCCGCCGGCCGCGGCGGCGACCCCGCGGTGGGGAGTGTTCACCCACCGCATCGGGTACAACAGGCCAAAGAACAAGACAAAGGGGGGAATCAGTAGACGCTCAGCCCCGGATACACAGCGCAGACGGGCCATGCGACTGTTGAGGGCCAGCCCTCCCCGCTCGCTCTCCGCAACCAGCCGCCAGACAGAACGCCGAGCGTGATGAATATCGGCATCGGTCAATAGCACATAGTCGGGCCGCGGGGGCGAGTCGAGCGGCTGGGAGCGCGAAAGTTTGCTCCCAGGGCTGCCCAGGCCACAGGCCGCCGCGGCCTGCTCAAGCGCCCAGACTTTTCCGACCCAACCGGGCGGGAGTGGAGCGCCGGACACGACGACGAGCCGGTGCGGGGGGTTGAGCCGACGGCCTGTCTGACGGGCGACTTCGCCGCTCGCGTCGTCCGAGCGATCATCAACCACAAGAACCGTCAGTTGGCCGGGGTAGTCCTGGTACAGCAGGGCCGGCAGGGTGGAGGGTAAGAGTTCGGCTTCATTGCGGGCCGGCACCAGCACGCAGACGGACGGCCAGCGGTCTGGTGGCGCGTCCGCAAAATCGGCTGGCTCATCCTCGCCGACCGGCTGAAAATCCCACGGACGAGCGGGATGGAGGAGAATGCCAAGCCACGCAAGAACCGAGACAGCGCCTAAGAAGAGGAGCATATCCAAGGCCGGCCCTCTATGGGATAAACTGCCGAAACCAGGACACCGCTTTGCGCAGCGCCTCACGGACCGGGGTCTGGGGCAAGCCCAACTCCTGGACCGCCTTGCTGGCGTCGAAAAACATTTTCTTCTTGCTCAGTTTTACCCCGACCGGGGGAATGGAGGGCTGGCGGCCGGGGATCAGACGCGCGAGTGCCGCATCCCCGTAGGCCGCCCCAAGGGCGAGCGCATACGGAACCTTGAACCGGGGAGCGGGCTGCCCGGTCAGCTCAGACAGCAGTCCGAATATCTGCCGCAGGCTCAGGTTCTCGTGACCCAGAATATACTTTTCGCCTATCCGCCCTTTCTTGGCCGCTAGCAGATGGCCCTCGGCCACGTCTTCAACATCGACCAAGTTCAGCCCGGTATCAATATAGCCGGGCATCCGACCGTTCAAAAAATCGACGATCACCCGGCCGGTCGGCGTAGGTTTGAGGTCGCCGATACCGACCGGGGTGCTGGGGTTGACAATCACTATCGGCACGCCTCGGCCGGCGTAGTGCAGGGCGACGCGTTCGGCCAGAAACTTACTGCGCTTATAGTGGCCGAGCATATCGGCCAAGGACACCGGCGTATCCTCTCGGCCCGGGCTACCGTCCCCGACACAGCCCAGCGTTGCGACAGAGCTGGTATAGACAACTCTCTCTACGCCGTATTCTTCAGCCGCCCGAAGAACGTGTTCGGTTCCGGTCACATTGCTGTCATACATCTCTTGTCGACGGCGTACCCACAGCTTGTAGAGTGCCGCCACATGGTAGACCTGGGAGCAGCCGGCCGTTGCCCGACGGACTGCATCAAGGGCACGCACATCGCCGGTGACAGTCTCCAGGGGCAGCTCGGCCAGCAGGCGACGGTCAGCCCCGGGCCGGACTAAGGCCCGCACCTCGTGTCCGGCCTTGACTAAGGCACGGGCGACACTGCCGCCCACAAAACCGCTCGCTCCGGTCACCAGCACGCGCATAGTCCACTCCCCTAGAGGGCTTCGGGCGGGGAGTCAAGAGGCCGGGGGCGGCTTGGTGAGGTACACGTTTTCCACACGCCGGACTAGGTTTAGCCTGTCTTTTCTGGTATTGACAAGCGATGCCGTAGTGGGAAGGAGGAAACTCATGGCTGATGTGACAAATGTATCTAATGTATCTGACGAGAGTTTTGATGCGGAGGTGCTGCAATCTGAGCTGCCGGTGCTGCTCGATCTGTGGGCACCCTGGTGTGGGCCGTGCAAGGCCATTGCCCCGACCGTTGAAGCCCTGGCCGGCGAGTACGCCGGGAAGCTCAAGGTGGTCAAGCTGAATGTGGACGACAATCCCAAAACCCCCGCCAACTACAATGTCCGGGGTATTCCCAACCTGATCCTGTTCAAGGCTGGGGAGGTCCAGGAGCAGATTGTGGGGGCCGTGCCGCGGAGCAGGCTTGAAGCAGCGATTCAAAACCTCGTCTAGTCAGAAGAGCGCGCGCCTGGTGCTCACGTTGAGGGCCAGGCCGATCGCGACCATGACGGTTGACAGCGCTGACCCGCCGTAGCTGACCAGGGGCAGGGGGATGCCGACCACCGGCAGGACCCCGATATTCATCCCGATATTAAACAGAGTCGGCCAGAATATGAGGGCCGCCGTCCCGACTGCGATCAGCGAGCCAAAACGGTCTCGGGCCCGCCCGGCGATGACCAGCAGCCGGACCAGCACCAGCCCATACAGAACCAACAGGCCGATTGCTCCGACAAAGCCCCACTCTTCGGCAAACACGGCAAACACAAAATCGGTATGGGTCTCGGGCAGAAAATCAAGCCGGTTCTGGGTGCTCTGCAAAAAGCCTTTGCCCCACACCATGCCCGAGCCGACCGAGATGGTGGACTGCGCTAGATGGTAGCCCGTCCCCAGCGGATCGCGGCCCGGGTCAAGAAACGAGACCACCCGCTCTTTCTGGTAGGGTTCCATGACGAAGGACCATAGCAGCCACAGGAGCGTACCGAAGAGGGTGCCCAACAGGGTCAGTGAGACCCAGCGCAGCCCCGCGGCAAAGCTCAGGCTGACAAACAGGAGGACGAACAGGAGGACCGTGCCAAGGTTGGGCTGGTGCAAGACCAGGGTAACCGGAATGAGTACCAGGAGGGCGGGGAAGCACATATCGCGCAGGCCGTAGCCGTCCCGCGGCGCGTAGCGGTGGAAAAATTGGGCGATAACCAGCAGCAGAGCGATTTTGGTGAACTCGGACGGCTGAATGGACACCGGACCAAAAACCAGCCAGCGCTGCGCCCCACCCCCAACCGAGCCGGCCAGCAACACGAGGGCCAGGAGCACCAAAGCGCCCGCATACAGCGGATAGGCCCAGGTCTCAAAACGGTGATAATCAATGCCAAAGCCCACCGCCATGCCAACACAGCCCACCCCGATCCAGAGCAACTGGCGGACACAGGTGGGGCTGAGCTGGGCCCCGCCTGTGTAGGTCGCGCTGTACACGGCCAGCACGCCAATACCGAGCAGCAGAAGCGTCAACAGGAGCAGCGGCCATTCAAAATGGGTGAGAAGCCGCCGGTCAAACACCTGCCCCGTCCTTCCGCTGCCGGGCCAGGGAAAAATACGCGCTGAGGACTTTCTGGGCCACAGGGGCGGCGGCCTTGCCCCCTCCAACGCCGGCGTGTTCAAGGAGACAGACGACCGCTATCTGGGGCGCGTCGGCAGGCGCGAAGGCCACAAACCAGGCGTGATCTCGAAAGTGGCGGGGAACCTGCTGACTGCTCCCGCCGCGACCGCTGATGGCCTGGGCTGTGCCTGTCTTTCCGGCAACGCGGACGCTTGGCGTCTGGGCCCGTTTGCCGGTTCCATAGGCTTGATGGACGACATCAATCATCCCGTCGGTAATCACCTGTAGGTGCTCGGCGGCGATGCCGGTCTGCCTGACGATGTGGGGCGTCTGGCTCTTGACCAGCCGTCCATCGGTGGCAATGACCTGTCTCACAAGGTAGGGACGGTAGACGGTCCCGCCGTTGGCCACCGCGGCGGCCACCGCGGCTATTTGCAATGGCGTTGCCGTGACATAGCCCTGGCCGATCACGACTGAAATGGTCTCCCCCAGATACCAGGGGCCCCCGATCTGACGCTGCTTCCAGGCCGGGTCTGGCATAATCCCGCCGGCTTCATAGGCAAGTCCGATCCCGAGCGGCTCATCCAGACCAAAACGCCGCGCATAGTCGGCGAGGGTCTGAATGCCGAGTTGGCGGCCGATCTGGTAGAAGTACACATCGCACGACTCGGCCAGCGCCCGGTGGAGGTCCACGCTGCCGTGCCCGCGTTGCCGCCAACAGCGGAACCGACGCCCCGCTACCCGGAGGGATCCCGGGCAGTAGACCCGGGTGTCAGGGGTGACCACGCCCTCTGAGAGTGCTGCCGCGGCGCTGATCAGCTTGAAGGTGGAAGCCGGCGGATACTGGCCCTGAATGGCTCTGTTGGTCAGCGGATGGAGTTGGTCGTCGCGTAAGGCATGCCACTCTTCGTCCCGAATCCCACGCGCAAAAACGTTGGGATCAAATGTCGGGGCGCTGGCCAGGGCGAGCACCTCACCGGTGGACACGTCCAGGGCGACAACCGCGCCGGGCCTTCCACCCAGCGCGTCTTCAGCCTCTTGTTGCAGGTCAAGGTCAATGGTGAGAACGAGGCTGTGACCGGTCTGCGCCGGCACCTCTTCAATCGTCGCCAAGTGTTTCCCGCCGGCGTTGACCTCAAGCTGCCTCCCGCCGCTCCGTCCCCGCAGGGCCGCGTCCCAGGTTTTTTCGACCCCGAACTTTCCGATGATATCGCCCTGCCGATAGTCGGCCGACTGCTCCAGCTCGCGCCGACTGACCTCACCGACATAGCCCAACAGGTGGGCGGCCAGATTCCCTCTGGCGTAGGCGCGCTTGGAACGAGCCTCAAGGCTGATCCCGGGCAGGGCGTAAGGATAGGACTCGACCGCCAGCATGACCGGCCAGTCAATGTCCCGCGCCACGACGACCCCCTCGTTGGCAGGTCGGCGCGAGTCGTTGAGCCAGGGGCGCTCGTCCGGCAGGATATGGCCATCGGACAGATAGCCGGCCAGCGCGTCGAGGGTCCGGTCCACATCGGGCGTATATTCGGGCCTGAACACGACATCAAAGGAGGGTTGGTTATCGACCAGTGTCCGTCCCAGGCGATCGTACAGCTTGCCCCGCACCGCGGGGATGCGCTGGAAGTGCAGGCGGTTGCGCTCAGACCGCTCTCGGAAGTTCGCGCCCTCTTCCAGTTGCAGAAACCACAGACGAGAGAGCAGCAGGACCAGCAGGCCGCACATGACAAGGCCCAGCAGGCTCAAGCGAGACGCCGTGATGCTGGGGGTCTCAAACAGGCAGGAAGGGCTGGCCATTGTTCTTTACTCGCTCAAAGGTGAATCGTCTTGTCTTTCCCTCGATCTGTTGAAACGATGCGACCTTTTCTCGACCGGTTCAGACGATTCACCTTCAGTGGCTGGCGAGGGACCAGCAGGGTAAAAACAAGCGGGGTCAGCAGCATGGTCAAGGCCGCGTCCCACACGACCGAGCTGAGCTCCAGCCCGGACACTTCAGAGGCTAAGGGTCCCAAGCGGTTGAGGCTGAACAGGGTGAGGGTTTTCAAGCCGACGGCCAGCAGGACCAGGCCAAGGACAGACACGGGGTTGCTCAACCACAGCCGGCGGGACACGAGGACAACAGCGGCAAATATGACGCTCAGGGCGGCAGCGTGTCCGCCACCCTGCATACCCGAACCGCTGTCAAACAGGTAGCCGAGGAAGAAGACGACGGCCACCCCGCCTGCCGAAGGATAGGAGATGCCGATGTGGACACACAGAATGAGAAGAATATCGGGGACAAGCGGAAGGCGAGAGAGAATACTGGTCTGCAAGACCACAGCGCCGAAGCCGACCAGCGCCAGGACACTGAGGGAGCGAGCAGGAATCTCTTCACTGTCTGGCGTAGCGGGGGCCACCAATGGTGACCAGAACCTCTTCCAGCTTGGCAAATTCAACATTCAGCCGCACCTCCACATCCTCAAACATCTCTCCGCCCTTCGTTCCAATCCGCAAGATACTGCCGAGGGGATGGCCTTTGGGAAATATGCCTTCCAGGCCAGAGACAAGCAACACATCACCGACTCGGATATCGGCTCCCTTGGACACATACTTGAGTCGTGCCCGTCCATTCCCGGTCCCAACAACGACGCCTCGCTCACGCGTCCGCTGTACAAAAGTGTCAATCCCACTGTTTGGGTCGGGGGCGAGCAGGACCCGTGCGGTATGGGCGGTGGTAGAGACGATCCGCCCGACCACCCCCGCAGGAACCAGCACCGCCAAGTCTTTTCGTATCCCACTTTGCGCGCCTTTATTAAGGACAAGACGGTCGCCCCACGGCCCACGGCTCCGGCTAATCACCCGCGCTGCAGCCGTCGGGACCTCGGTTTTGGCCTGGAGGTCAAGAAGATGTCGGAGGCGTTGGTTGGCCAGTTCCAGTTCGCTCAACCGCTGGACATGCTGTTCTAGGTCTTCTATCTGCTGGCTGAGCCTCTCGTTCTCCTGGTGAACGGAGCGCAGGTCAAAGTATTGATCCCAGACCTGCTCTGCGCTGTGGACAATCGCCGTCAGGCCAAGCTGAAATGGGAGCATGGATTCGAGTAAGAGCGCACCGCCCGGATCAGGCCGAGACGGATCGCGGCCATTGAGCACGGCCAAAACCACAGCAATGGCCAGGAAAAATCCACACGACAGGAAAACCTTGCGCTGATGTCTCGAAGCAGGCACAGCAGGACGCTCAGTAAATCAGGAGTTGTATCTGGGGCTAGATGGTAACCTCACGCAGCAGAGATAATTCATCTAGGGCCTTCCCCGCCCCCTTCACTACCGCAGTGAGCGGATCATCGGCTAAGGCAACGGGCAAACCGGTTTCCTCGTGCAGCAGGGTGTCGAGGTTACGCAACAACGCCCCTCCGCCAGACAAAAGAATCCCCTTATCCACAATATCCGAGGTCAACTCGGGCGGGGTCCGCTCGAGCGCCACCCGGACGGCTTCAACAATCTGGTTGATCGGAACCAACAGACAATCCCGGATCTCTTCGTCAGACAGCTTAACCGATTTTGGGATACCGGCCACCATATCCCGGCCCTTGATCTCCATAGTTTGGATCTCGTCACTCGGATAGGCCGAGCCGATCGTAATCTTGATCAGCTCCGAAGTCCGCTCGCCAATCAGGATGCTATGCTTACGCTTGATGTATTCGCCGATCGCCTCATCCATCTTGTCACCGCCAACCCGGACCGAACGCGAGAAGACCACCCCCGCCAGGGCAATCACCGCCACCTCGGTCGTCCCCCCCCCAATGTCCACAATCATATTCCCAACCGGTTCGGAAACCGGCAACCCCGCCCCAATTGCCGCCGCCATGGGCTCTTCCATCAGATAGACCTCGCGCGCCCCAGCCGCATCAGCCGAATCCTTGACCGCCCGCTTCTCAACCTCGGTAATGCCGTTGGGAACACAGATGACGATGCGCGGCCGCACCCAGGACCGGTTGTGGACCTTCCGAATAAAATAGCGTAACATCGCCTCGGTCGTCTCAAAGTCGGCAATCACACCGTCCTTGAGCGGTCGAATGGCAACGATATGCCCGGGGGTGCGGCCTAACATCCTCTTGGCCTCAAGACCGACAGCCAGGACCCGACGAGAGCCGCTGGAGTCTTTTTGCACCGCCACAACCGAGGACTCATTACACACGATGCCCTGTCCCCTGACATAGATCAGGGTGTTCGCCGTTCCCAGGTCAATCGCTAAATCGTCGGATAGCAACCCCCATAAAGAATTCAGAATCATGTTTTATTCCTCAAATACGACAACATCACACGCAAGAGTCCCCTCACGAGAGTGTTAGCAAAATCGGCTCCGAGGATCAAGTCTCACTCGTATAAAACATTTTTCTGTAAGCGGTTTTTGCAGGCTCTGGCTCGGCAGGCTAATCCACTTCTACACGCATAGACAAATCATAACGCTGTATTATAGGTAGGCTACGGAGAGCACAGAGGAGACAGACAGGCATGTTGGACTTCATACGACGCCGGACTCGCTCAATCGGGGTTAAAATCCTGTTTGGAATCATTGCCCTCGTCTTCATTTTCTGGGGAGTCGGGGGCCAGAATGAGGACCAGGCGATTGATGCGGTCGCCACGGTTGATGATCATCCGATATCGGCCCGAGACTTTCAGCGTGCCTACGAAAATGTCCAGGCGACGTATCGCAGCATCTACAAGGAGGACTGGAACTCGGAATTGGTCCAGACCCTGAACCTCAAAGACCAGACCCTCCAGCAGTTGATCGACGTGCGGCTCATGGCGGCTGAGGCACGTCGGCTCGGGATGACGGTCAGCGACGACGAGGTCCGCGCCTCCATTGCCGAGTTTTCCGCCTTCCAGGCCTACGGCTCGTTTAGCCCTGAGCGCTATCGACAGGTGTTGCGCAGGTTTCGGATGACGCCCCGCGAGTTTGAAGACGACCAACGCACCCAACTGCTGACCGAAAAGTTCCGGGCCTTCATCAGCACGAGCACGGTCCAGGTCTCGGAGGATGAGCTGCGCGAGCTCTTCGCCTTGCGTCAGGACAAGGTCAATCTGCGGTTCATCAAAATAGCCTCGGCAGCGCTGTTTGACGAGGTATCGGTCGAAACCGACAAACTCCAAGATTTCTACAACACTCATAGAGAGTCTTTTCGACAGCCAGAACGGGTCCGCTTTTCATATCTCGCCTACCCGGACAAGCACTTTCGTGCAGACCTCACGATTTCGGCCCAAGACATCAAAGCCGTATATCAGCGGGACAAGGACGGCCGCTTTGTGACACCGGAACGGGTCAGGGCGCGACATATCTTATTGCGGCTTGATCAACGCGCGAGCGAAGAAGAGAAGACCGTGGTTCGGATGGCGGCCATCGCGCTGATCGAGCAGGTCCGCGACGGTGTCGACTTCGCCGCCCTCGCCCGGGAGCACTCCGACGATACACAGACCGGTGCCAAAGGGGGCGATTTGGGCTACTTGAGCCGTGGCGCGATGGTCAAGCCGTTCGAGGACGCGGCGTTCAGCCTCGCTGTTGGTGAGGTCAGCGAGCCGGTCGAAACCGAGTTTGGCTTCCACATTATTCAGCTCGAGGATAAACAGTCTGCCCAGCCGCGCCCGCTCGACGAGGTGCGCGACGATATCCAACAGGAACTGACCGTCCAGCAGAGCCAGGAACGCGCCCGGCAGGCCGCCCGGGAAGACCGGCAACGGCTTGAGGCCAACGCCTCGCTGGCCGACATTGCCGAGGCGCGCGGTCTGCAACTCGTCGAAAGTCCGTGGATTGGCCGGAACGAAACGCTGCCCGACCTCGGCTATCAACCGCAGCTCCTGGTGGCTGCCTTCAGCACCGAGCTCAACCAAGTCAGCGAGCCGGTCGAGGCCGGCGAGACAAGCTATCTCGTCCTGCCACACGAGAGGCGGCCGTCACGCCTGCCAGAGTTTACCGAGGTGCAGGACGAGGTCGAAAGCCGCTACAAGGCCGAACAGGCCGAGGCTCTGGCCAGGCAAAAGGCAGAGAACTGGCTGGTCCGCGTCAAGCAGGACAAGTCCCTGGACCCGCTGGCCGAGGATGAGAGGCTGGAGCTGGAAGAGACGGGAGAGTTTACGCGCCAGGGCAGTTATATTCCAAAGGTCGGCAGCCTGCCGGCCCTGAAAAAAGCGGCCTTTCGGCTGACCGACGAAAATCCAATTGCCTCCGCCGTCTATGTCTGGGGCGGCAGCGCGTTTGTGGTAGAGCTCATCGAATACATCCCGGCCAGCCTGGCAGCGTTCAAGCGAGAAAAAGACACTCTGCGCCAAGAACTCACCGACCGCAAACAGGCTGAAGCGGGTCAGGCCTTTCTACGACACTTGAAAAAGCAGGCAACCATCGAAATGAACCAAGCGGCCTTACTGCGCATTTCCTGACAGCGGAACTCAGAGTGATTGTCGTCTTCGTATCCCACACAGGAGGTCTTGCATGCCGATGTTACAACCCGGCGATAGCGTCCCAGCCTTCAGCGTCCTGACCCACCGCGGCCAGGAACTCAGCCTGGCAAGTCTGCGTGGCAAAAAGGTGTTGTTGTGGTTCTACCCCAAAGCCGACACGCCCGGCTGAACCACCGAGGGTCATGGGTTCCGCGACCAGCACGCCGCGTTTCAAGACCAGAACGTCGAAGTCCTAGGAGTGAGCTTTGACAGCGTGGCCGACAACGCGGCCTTTGCCCAAAAGTTTGACTTCCCCTTCTCGCTGTTGTGCGATACCGCCCGCAGCCTCGGCTTGGCCTACGGAGCGTGTAACGACGCAGCGTCCGCTTACGCTAAACGGATCAACTATCTGATTGACGAAGCGGGAAAAATTGAGCGCGTCTACGCCAGCGTCAGCACCTGATCGCACCCGACCGAAGTGTTGGCCGACCTAGTGTCGGAATATGATCAAGCCTTTTCGCCCTCTCCATCAAAAAATATCTCCTGAAGCCCGGGAAATGGCGAAGCAAAGAGCGCAAGCCATGCTGAGAGATATAGCGCTTCAGGAACTAGGCCAAGTAGGGCTGCTCTCTCGGGAGCAGCCCGCTGTGCGACGGCGGGTCAAGTAAGCTAATAAGGTCTCGGAACTCGGACTGGACACCGATTATGTAATTGGCGTCCCACGGCAGTTCGTTAGGCTGTGAGCTACCAACTGGGAGGTTGCCGCAAATAGCATGAAGACGGCCCTAGCGAGGATGCGTAGGTCAGTGTCAGGCATTTTCTTTCCCATTTTTTTGCATCTGCTCCTTTTGCGAAAAAGTGATATTTACATTCTTTGACAGCATCTCTCTTTCGTTCAGGCGTCCTACGATCCCTGAAAAAAGCGCCTTTTTTGACGGCTTCGTCGAGAATGTCACCCCAAGCTCATGGGCCATAAATTTGAGGTCCGGTACGGTCATTGAACCAAGCCTTTTCTTTGCCTCTTGAGGCCCTTCTTTGCGAAACACTACCGAAAGCTCGTCAAAAAGTGACAGTGCTTCCTCCCGAGTCATAGTGGGCAACTCATTGGCAGGACTTGTAGTTTTCCCCGATCCGGGAGGTTTTTTTGATCCTTTTTTCTTATCCAGGATTCCAAATGATCGTTTAACGTGTCGCTCAATTCTCCCAACCGCTGTAGAAACTTCCTTGAGGGTGGCCTTAATAGAAGCAACCTCCTCTGAGAGGTGCCGTAATTCTTCTTCTTTGCTTCGAAACAAGCCTATCTGACTCACCGCAAATATCCCACAATCTCGTTCCATAGTCTCTTGAATGGGCCAACAAGCTCTCTAGGCAGGCCTCCGGAAGTGATGGCTCTCTTAACCCCCACTCTCTCGGGAACCTACGAATCGAGAAACTTTGCCTCAATATTTTGAGCTTGGGCGGCCTCGCGGCAGACTCTTTTGAGCGTCAAGGTCAAAGAGTAGGACCTTCTTGTCAGAGAAAGAGGACACCACATCTCCCAGACACCATGTGAATGTTGTCTTGCCAACTCCACCCTTAAAGTTGTGTTGTTGCGATTGTCTTTGGACTTTTTCCGCTCATGCCCCTGTCCTTTCTGTGCTCATGCGCCTAACTCAGGTTACCGGAGTGCTGTCCCTCTCAAGAGCCAAGCGGATGATTCGAGAGATGTCAAGTCTCACGATTTTGATTGGCTCTCCCCGCCTCTATCCCTCCCGTGCCAAGTGCAGGGTCGCCTCATACACCACACTGAGCGGCACATCGTACTTCTGCGCGCAGCGTTTGCAGTCTTCATACTCAGGAGCGATATGGACACGGCCATCCGGTCGGTGGGCCAGCTTGAGGCCCACCCGCCCATAGGGGGTCTGAACGTCTCGGTGTTCGCGCCGCAGCGCCAGCCGCTCAACCGGATAGACGCGAAGGCCCAGGGTTGAGGTCTCGGCAAACAGCAGCCCACTCAGGCGTTCCCGGTCGGCGACCTCACACAACACCCACAGCAGAATCCCGGGCCGGTTCTTCTTCATATGGATGGGGCATAAAAAGACATCACGCGCGCCCGCGGCCAGCGTCCGCTCCATGATATGCTCGTAGAACTCGGGGTTGAGATCGTCAATGTTAGTTTCCAAGACCAGCAGATGATCGGTCCGGAGCGGCTGATGGGTGTGGCCAAGGACCACCCGCAGGACATTCGGACGATCGGCCAGCGTCCGCTCCCCCGCCCCATACCCGACCGCCTCAATCTGTACCGCGGGAGCCGCTCCGGGCTGGGCGACCGCGGCAAGAATTGCCGCGCCGGTCGGTGTCACCAGCTCGCTCTGGCCGTCGGTCAGACCCACAGGGAAGCCCTTGAGGAGTTCAAGCGTGGCAGGTCCGGGAACGGGCAGGATGCCGTGACGCGAGGCCACCAGCCCGCCGCCTAGCGGCAGAGGCGAGACATACACCCGCTCAATGCCCAGCGTGTGCAGACCGAACGCGGTTCCGACAATATCGACAATCGAGTCAACCGCCCCGACCTCATGAAAGTGGACCTCTTCGGGCGGGACGCCGTGGATACGGCCCTCGGCTTGGGCCAGGAGGATAAAAATCCGAAGCGCCATCTCTTTCACTTGGGGGACGAGGGTGCTTGCCTGAAGCATATCGGCAATAGCGCGAAAGCTGCGCTCGCCCTGAGGCTGCTGGACCTCAACCACGAATTTCGTAGCCTGAATACCGCTGAGCTGGCGCACCGTCTGACGCAGGCGATAGCCCCTCATATCAAGGCCATCCAGCTCCTGCCGCACGGCCTCAAGCGATACGCCCAGATGCAGCAGGGCCCCGACCGTCATATCGCCACTGAGCCCGGCAAAGGCGTCGAAATAGGCAACTTTCATAGCGCGCACTCTTGACCGGCACCGCGAGCATTGCCGGCCGTTTCAGACGGAACGCCTCGCACCGCCACCAGGTACAAGGTCTGGGGTGTCCGCTCCAGCGTGAAGCAGACGCGCTGGCCGGGCACACAGACATCGGCCAGGGCCGGGGCGCGCAACGCAAAACTGCTCGTTTTGGCCGGAAAGAGACCGGGGATCGCCTCATGCGTAATAACCACCCGCTGGTCATGGCGCACGACCTGTTTCACCTCTCCATAACCGACAAACACATCGGGCGACGGGAGCGGCTCACAGGCCGAGACGCCGAGCGCGGCGAGCAGGAGACTCAAGCGCCACACCGTCAGGCTGCCCAGACCTGATACGGTCCAGCGCTCTGCGGGCATGGGACAGACTCCCCCATCTTACTGCATGGCCGAGAACTCGGTCGGAGAGAGTATTGTATTGGTCTGGCTCAGAATGACGTCTCGCAGCCGTTTGCCGACCTCGGCGCGAGGCGGGTCGCGTGCCCACTTGGCCCATTTCTCCTGGCGTTCGTTCAGGTTCTGATAGGCCCACAGGTGGCAGACCTCGGTGAGCTGGCCAACCTCGGTGGTCCAGAATCCGACCGGCTTGAGGCCGTGCTCGGCTACGCCGGGCAGGATCAGTGTTTTCGCCACCTCCAGATATTCCGGCAGACCGCCAAACGCGAGCTGATACGTCCGCAGTTCATAGAGCATGGTCACGGCTCCTTGTCACCTCAGGCCCGGCTGGGCCAAGGCGTCCTTGGCCAAGGCGTCCAACTCGGCCAGCGCCGCGGCTTCACCGTTGTCACACTCTTGCAGCCAGATGGTGACATGGTCAACGCCCGCGTCCTGGAGTTCGGCCAGCTCCTGGCGGGTCCGAAACTTGCCGGGAAACCCAAAGGCCAGGACCTTGATTGACTGCGGGTTACGGCCCGCCTCCTCGGCCATCTGATTCAGGCGTTGGCGGCCGGCCTTGATATCTTCAACCGGCGATAGGACCGGCATCCAGCCGTCGCCCCACTCCACCACACGCTTGAACACATACTGCGACGAGCCGCCCATGTAGACCGGTGGGTGGGGTTTCTGGACCGGCTTGGGAAAAGACCGCACGGCCGGAAAGTCATAGTATTTGCCGTGATACTCGGCCTCGTCTTGGGTCCACAGTTCCTTCATGGCCAGGACCCCGTCCCTGGTCTGGCCCCAGCGGTGATCAAAATCCCCGCCCATGATCTCGGTTTCTTCTCTGAGCCAGCCGGCCCCAATCCCCAGAATAAGCCGTCCGCCCGACAGCCTATCTAGGGTCGCCACCTCTTTGGCCAGTAGCAGCGGGTTGCGCTCGGGAATGAGGCAGATGCCAGTCCCCAACTCGATTGTGCTGGTAACTGCCGAGGCCCGGGCCAGGGCCACAAACGGGTCCAGAATACGCCCGTACTCGTCAGGAATAATCCCGTCCTCAGCCCCCGGATACGGCGAGGTGGTCTGGATCGGAATAATCGGATGCTCTGGCACCCAGTACGAGGCAAAGCCCAACTCCTCAGTCCGCTTGGCCACAACGGCTGGGTCGACAGAGCGGTCAATGGCAAACTCAAAAATTCCTATCTTCATACCTGCCTCCTTCTGGGTATCTTCTCTAGTGCCTGTCATAGCAGACCCAGTCCTCTGCCGGCCAGGGCCAGACCAAGCAGCCCGCCAACAAGCGCCAAGCCTATTGCCGTCCACCCCCACTCCAGCGGATAGGGATCGGTGAGGCGGGGGCCGGTAATCCCCGGAATGCTCGGCAAATCGCCATCCCCGCCGCCGACCTTGAGTTGGGCCTTCATCCCTTTTTCCATATGGTGCGGCACATCACAGTGGACCAGATACGTCTTGCTTCCCGGCGGTACGATAAAGCTGGCGGTTTTCTGACCTTTTCCCGCCACCTCCAGGGTGAACATCCCCTGGTCATACAGATAGCGGGGCAGGCCGTGCAGCATCCACTGGTGGCGGACCTCGTCGGTATTGATCAGGCTGACGGTGAGCCGTGTACACGGCTCGACCGCCCACTCGCGCTGATCGTAGGCGAACATCGTGCCCACAGGTACAAACTCCGTACCGGCACGGACGGTGATGTGGTGTTCGCCGGCGATGCGTGGACAGCCCCGGGGCAACTCGTCGGTGTTCTCATTCATGACCATCCCGGAGGCGTCCAGCCGCATAGCGTGGTGTTCATGCATCTGGTGGCCGGTGTGGCCTTGAGGCGCGTGGGTGGACGGCGCGGCGTCCTGGCCCACACTCGGGGCGGGCAGCGTACACACAACAAACACGATGGCCAGGAAAAAGAGCGCCACAGGCTAGACCCCCCGTGAACGTCGCACAGCAGCGCGCAGCCCAGCCGCCAACCCGCCGAGCAGGAGTCCGCTCACCAGCCCAAGCAGCACCGCCCGACCCCAGCTCAGGGTCCGGCCAGTGGCTTGTCCGAACAGACCCGAGTCGTCGAGGGCACCCCAGATCGGGACTTTCCTCTGATAGTAGGCCGGGCTAAAGAACGGCGTCCAGTCCATGCCCTGCGTCTTTGGCCAGCCGGCTTCGGCCAGGAAGGACTCGTACACAATCGCGCTGATATTGCCACCCGGATTGATGCCGTTTGTGGTTACGCCCTTCTCCCTGTGGTCGTGCAACAGCCACACGCCCGGTCCGTAGTTGTGGAGCCCGTCGTTGACCGTCCGCAGGTGCAGATCGAGCCGTTGGGCGGGGGCCAGCCAGACTACATCACGGGTAATCTGGGCGGCCGGATTATGCTCTACACCGTCGTAATGGGTAATCCTGACCTTGTGGCCGTGGGGGTGCAGCGCAATCCCCTCTGCCCCCCCGTTCAGGACGCGCAGTTTCACGTTCTGGTTGGGCCTGACGACCACCAGTGACTCGCGAATGGTGTACGGAAATGAGCGGCCGTTCAAGACAAAATAATCGGGCGTGTGATCGGTAATGTCGTAGCGGCGGTTGGTGGCCTCGGCCAGCAACCGGGGATCATTGGCCGTCTGAATCATCTCGTGCAGAGATTGGTCCAGGTCCTGGTAGTGCAGATCATACTCGCGGTCGTAGGTCTGGCGGACAGCCTGCGAAGGAAAGCGCACCTGTCCGGCACCAGGGTTGAGCGTCTGGACCCAATTGTCGGGCCGGTTTTCCTCAACCACAAACATGCCCTGTAAGCCCATCAGAATGTGGACGCTGGGTTGGACATGGCAGTGATAGAACATGGTCCCGGTCTGGCGTGGCATTAGATCATAGGTCCGGCTTTGGCCCGGAAGCACCGGTAGTTCGCTGGCAATAGGCACGCCGTCGTTGCCCTCTCCTGCGCTATCGACAAAGGGGTGATCGACCCCGTGTAGATGGATCGTGTGGGGCAAATAGTGGGTGTTTTCCAGGGTCAGCCGGAGGCGGTCGCCCTGTTCTACACGAATGACCGGAGCCGGAGCACGCAGGCCGGGGTGGGCCACGTCGGTGTCAAAGTTTTCGGTCGCCATGCCGCGCGTTTTGGGGGCAAAGACCCACAGCCCCGGCTCTACTCCGGGAGCGATGGCGTAGCGCGGAAAGGGACCTGGAATATCCGGCGAACGGCCGTTGAGTTCGGCTACTTCAAGGCGGATATGAATCACGTCAGGGTCCCCGTCTCCGTCCTGGTCCCCGTCTTTGACTACTGTCGTAGGGGTCAGCCGGGTCTGCATCAGGACTGCCAGCGGGACATTGTTGGTGCCTCTGACAAAGGCGGCCACCTCAGCCGGATTGTCCGGCTCACACACCAGCGATTCCTCAATCGTCACACCGGCCACGACCTGTTGTTGTCGCCAGTCTGGATGAAGATTCGGGCAAAACGGCTCTGCCACGCCAAGCTCCATAGCCGCGGTGTCCGGCGGACGCTGATACGAGGATTCTCCGAAGGCGGCATACAGAACGTCTTGCACAGTCTGCGGCAGCCACGAGCACGGCAGCACAAACACCACGGCACCGAACCAGACCAACAGCAACACCGTCAGCAGACGAGGCGGAGACATAAGGACTATATGTATGGGGAGATGACGGCCAGGAAAAGGGGGGGGCCTGGGCTTTCAGCAGCCTGAGCTGCTGGTCCATAACCGACATAGACCGCCCTCCCGACCCACGGTCTAGGGCAGATAGCGGGGTGTGAAGCGGGTTGGGACGAGGCTTGAGCGGACCGTGACCAACTCCTGGTCGCCAGCCGTGTTCTCAAACTGGAACACACCGGCGATATACTGCTGCGGAGCGCTAAGCGGAATCAGGCGCTCAGTGCCGAATAAGGCACTTGAGATGCTGAGCCTCAGCTCTTGGGTTTCGCCCGGTTCAATCGGAACGTTGGGGTCAACGTTGAGGGGACCAACAAAATCGCGCGGCCCTGCCGCGGCCTGCTCTTGTTCGCCACCGTTGACAAAGCTGGCCATCGCCATCGTGTATGTCTTCACGCTGATCGGGCTGTCGTCAACGTTGGTGACCCGGACGCCCATCTCCAGCGTCTCGGTCCCCTCGTCAAAGGTCGCCCCGGTGGCTCGCACCTCGGCCATGTTCGGTCCCGATGAGATAGGGTCTGGCGTGAACCAGTCGGTCTGCTGCGGCCATCTGACCGGATAGCTCGTCGTGGCGTAGGTCCAGCCGACCACCAGCAGGATAAGCGCAACCCCGGCGATCACGTTCATCCACATATGGTCACGCGGGGTAATGAGACCAAGGTCGGGTCCGTCATCGTTGGGAGGAATCTGGAGGGTCACGGCCAAGTTTGTGACGGTCCGTTTGGTGAGGGTCCAGTACAGCATCCAGATGACGCCCAGCCCAAAGCCGAGAAACGACCACCAGACGACAAAGCTGCTGCCGTAGCTGCCCAGTTCAATGGTCTCGCCGCTCAGCAGGGTGACTGGAAACTCAAGCGGCGTCGGGCTTGGCGCGACTGTGACCCATTCGGCCGGGCCGATGAGGGTTCCGGTTCCGTGGATGGCAATCCCGGGATGCACATGCCATTCGCCGGGTTCTTTGCCGATGATGACCATGCGGAACTCGTAAATGCCACCCTTTTCAACAAAAAACGAGCCGATTGAGGCTTCCCCGTTGACCGTTCGCTCCTTGAGCATGAACACCGGGCCGGGGACCACCGGAATGATGGAGGCAATCTCCGGGGTGTAGAGCGTGTGCGGCCAAGTCTCCAGAATCTTGACCTTCCCGGTGATGGTGACCGGGTCGCCGACCTGAATGGCGGTCGGAGAAACCGACACATCAAAAAACGCAGTCGTCAGGTTTTTCAGGAACGGCTCATCCGCGGCCTCACCGTGGGCAAAAACCCGAGGAACACCAGCTGCGGCAGGCCAGCCGAAAAGCATCAGGCTGAGCAAGACCTGCCCAGTCAGCTTAGTCATCAACCAGCCTCCTCTCCACGACCCGCAGGCGCGGTTTCTGCTTGATCCGAATGGCGTCGTCGGCCTGTCCGGCCGGCTCAAGGGCCGGGAGCTTGGAGTTCCTCCCTGCCGGCCACAGCACAATCAGCCAGTAGCAGGCCAGGCCGAGCAGGACGGCGGTGACAACAGGGGGGGCCATCTCGTCCAGGCCCATGCCGTGGGCGTGCCCGAACGACGGCAGGGCGAGCAGGGCGGCCAAGCTGGCCAACCCGAGCTTGCTCCAGTGCGTTGTGCGTAGCATGGCGATCTCACAAGGTTTTCAGGTAGCGTCTGATCGGCCAGACCGCCAGATAGCGGCCGATGAACTGGCCGACCCAATACCCGGCAAAGGCGACTGTGCCGCCAAAGACCAGCGACACATACTGGGTTTCGCCTAGGAAGCTGCGCAGCGCACCACGCTCAATCAGGCGCAGGTACTCCGGCGTCTGCGAGCGGATATAGGCGATACCCTGGACATCGGCAACCGTCACCACATGGTCCATGAAATGGGCCGGCTGGAGGAAGGGCGACAGGGGCACATAGTTATAGGCCCACACGGCAATCGCCCAGATGTGCGCGCCAATGAGGGAGGTCAGGATGAAACTCCTGGTTTTCATCAGGATCCAGTCCATCAGGATGCCAGCCCCGACGATGGAGATTGGCCACACAAAGTTCATCGGGTAGGTTTGGGCTATATCCCACTGGAAGTACCGCCCGACCCAGGCCGCCAGAAACATGCAGCAGGCGGTGTAGGTCGCCCCGGTGGGGAAACGCCACGCCACCCACTGGATATATTGTAGGGCCGACGGGATGATGATCGTGGCAAAAGCGGTGACCACCGGCCACCACTGGGGATCTTTCCAGTCGGTCCAGAAATCCCAGTCACCGGCAAACAACTGCTTGGTGATGTCCGCCGCCCCGGCCACCACAAAGATGGCCGTGACCCAGAATATCAGGTCCCACTTCCAGTCAACCCATTTGTACTTTTTTTCCAGCAGGGCCTTAAGTTCGAGCCGTTTTTGGCGTTCGGCCTCGGCCGCTAGGTCTGCTACGGGAGCTGATGCGTCTGCCATGCCTGCTGCCTCTCTGTGCGAGTGACGGAGCGGCGTGGGCTCGGTCGAGCCCACGCCGGACCACTGGGGGCTGAGCGATTAGTCGGCAGACACGGGCTGCTCTGCCGGCTGGGCCGGAGCGTCAAGCTCGGCGTCTTCCTCGGCCTTCTCGATCTCGAACAGATGGACGATGGTTTCTCCCCACACGGCGAACATCCCGCTGGCCAGCCAGCCATAAATCACAAACGGCCAGTGGAACGGCACCGAGAAAATCTCCTCGGAGATCCACAGACTGTGGCCCCATTCGTTGGCCGCCACCGCCATACACTCCAGGGCCGCGGCCGCAATCAGCAGGGCAAACGACCACGGAAACCCTTTGTCCCGGCCATATACACTCGGAATGCGGTAGCGCCCGTACAGATAGGTTCCCACGGCCAGGACAACGGTCAGTGGGAAAAAGAAATAGAACATCGGAATGTGGGTCGGGGTCAGCGCCGTATCGCGCACCATGGTCTGATGCCACGAACCGTCCCAGTTCGGCCAGAAGCTGGCCTCCAGATAAATGGACAGGCTGGTCACACCGACCAAGCTCCACAAAATAGCAACCCGGCGGACCTGTTCGGACCGCACCACCGGCTGCCCCTCTATTTCCCGACCGGTGCGGATCAACCAGCCCAGCCAGATGCCGGCAAACGCGCCGATAATGATCAACTCCGCCCAGAACAGCGAGCGGTAGTACAGGGTGAACTCCCAACTCGCAGAGTTCAGCCCAGCCGTGAACATATACCAATAGTTCCAGAACCACAGAAAAATGTTGGCCGCCATGACCAACCCGCAGCCCCAGAACAGCGGCTTCCAGCCGACCGACCAGTCGGTCGGATTCATCGTCGCCCTATCGCCGGTTCCATCCGATACCGACATCGCCTGTGTATGAGCCATAGCCTGTCCTCCTGTCCTTACTGATATGCTCCCTTGAATCGACCGCGTTTCATGCCAAGGCTTCGCCATGCTGCCGGGAAACAATCGTGTAGTGGATGACGGAGATAGCAACGAAGACCAGCACTCCTCCCACAATCAGCCCTGGCACCATCATCGCCTTATACCACGCCGCGACCTGAATAGGAAAGGCCAGCAGGTGTGGCCCTTGGCCCCCGTCTAGTTCAACCATCACCCGGGCAACATACTCCGTGCCTTTGGCAAAGACTATCTCTGTATTCATCACCCCGCGTTCATAAATCCGGGGCGGCACCGACACAACGGCCTGCGACTGGCCGGCTTCATCGGTCGCGATAATTTCGAGCCCAAGGGGCACGGTCCGTAGCTGCCCCGGGGTCACATCAACAACCATGAGCGCCTTGCCCGCCCGCGGCACTTCTTCACAGTACTCGGCAACCGGGTCAAACTGGGTCTGATACAGCGTGATATGCAACAGCGACGTCCCGATCTCTCGCCGACACACATCGTTTGGCCCCCGGTCCCGATGCGCCTCAGCCGGCATTCCAAGCAGAAGCAGGGCCGCGCCAAGCATCGCCAGCGCCATCTTGATCCGCCCAGTCTTCCTCATCAGGCTCCATATGGGCCGAAACCAAGCTCGCTGTCAAGCGTTTTTCTGGACTGGGTTCAGCGCTCCCCATCAGCCTAGTCATACGGCTGTCCGGCTGAACCAAGCCGCGGCGGACGATCGTCCGCTCGCTGTTCAAGACGGTTGCTCTTGCTAGCACCCTGCGAATAGCACCGCCAGCAGGAATACGAAGACAGACATAACGGCGAAAAAGATGAGGACATCTTTTTCCGCGACGTGTGGCTCCTGTTGCTCTATTGCGAATGCAAAAAGCCACTCAGCTAAATTCACATCGGCTTCCCATAAGGCTGCCGACATGGTTCCAACCTGTTGTAACCCACCAAATATGTCCATCTTGGTCAAGGCATTCGACGGTATGATCGTCAACCTTTTCCATTCCAACCACCTTCAGACCAGTTTCACTGCTCATGCCTTCTTCTCCTTCTCCGCGGGCGGCGGCGTGGCTTGATTCTGATGCAACCTTGCACCGGGCTGGCTGATTGCGCAACCAAAGCTCGCCGGGACCGCGTTCTGTAAGCTGCGCCTCTAGTGCAAGGACTTCCAGCGCGACCAAGCGATTCAAGACGAACTCCTCCTCGCTTGCCGCGCCGACCAGTCTTTGTCTATACTGCCCATGACTCGCTGGAGACAAAGATTTGCACCTCAAGGAGGCGGCTATGCTTTCGGTCTTTTCGGCACCGAGCCACTACGTTCAAGGGAAAAACGCCACCGCTCAACTGGGCACGGAAATGAAACGGATTGGACTTGAGGGCCCAGCCCTGATGGTGGCTGGAAAGAGCGCGATTCGGCTGCTGTCCGAGGTCTGGCAACAGCATTTGAGCCAAGCCGGGATTCGTCATGCCGTACACCAGTTTGGCGGCGAGTGCTCGTATCCCGAGATTGAACGGATCAAGCAAACCGCCCGGGACAACACAAGTCGGGTGGTGATTGGGGCCGGCGGCGGAAAAGTCCTGGATGCGGCCCGGGCTGCGGCCGATGACCTCAACCTGCCGGTGGTCAACTGTCCGACCATTGCCTCAAGCGACGCACCGTGCAGCGCGCTGTCGGTCATATACACCGAACAGGGCGTCTTTCAGGAATACCGTTTTTACCGCAAGAACCCCGACCTGGTGCTGGTTGATACGCAGGTGGTGGCCCAGGCCCCACCCCGCCTGCTCGTCGCCGGTATGGGCGATGCCCTGGCCACCTGGTTTGAAGCCAAGACCTGTGTTGAAGGCCATGTTCAAAATATGCGTGGCGGCGCGTCAACCCGCAGCGCCGAGAAGCTGGCCGAGCTGTGCTACACCATCCTGGTTGAAGACGGGCCGGATGCCCTGCGGGCGGTCGAGAATAATGTGGTCAATCCGGCCTTGGAGCGCTTGGTTGAGGCCAATACCCTGCTGTCTGGTCTGGGCTTTGAGTCATCCGGGCTCGCGGCCGCCCACGCCGTGCATAACGGCCTGACCGAAGCCGACCAGACCCACCCCTACTATCACGGCGAAAAGGTCGCTTACGGCCTGATGACCCAATTGGTGATGGAAGGCAAGCCACGCGCAGTGATCGACCCCGTCCTGCACTTCTGCACCCAGGTCGGTCTGCCGACCACCCTGGCCAAGATCGGTCTTGGGGCCGATATGCCGCGGGAGCAACTCAAACAGGTCGCCGCCCGCGCCACCGCCGAGGGCGAGACTATCCATAACGAACCGTTTGAGGTCACTCCCGATATGGTGGCCGATGCGATTCTGGCCGCGGACGCGATGGGCCGGGCGTGGCAGAGTGCCGCCACAAGCTGATTGGCGAACGCCTCTCTTTGCGTTACCAAGCGCTATGCAGTACGAGGCGTGGCCCGGGTCAAGCCGCAGTGAGAGGAGGAAGAAGTCTCTATGACAACGGCAAAAACATGCATCGGCGCGGAGCAGGACCGAGCGGTCGGCGCTCTTGTCGGTCTTGCGCTCGGGGATGCCTTGGGCACCACGCTGGAGTTTAAGCACCGTGACGAGCATCCGCTTGTCACCGACCTCGTCGGCGGCGGTCCATTCGGCCTTGACCCGGGAGAGTGGACGGACGATACGAGTATGGCTCTCTGCTTAGCGGAATCCCTACTTGCAATGCGGCCAAGTTGAGCCGGCTGATTTGATGAACCGCTGAGGCTGCCTGTAGCTCTGCCCGCAGCCCGCGACTCAGCCCTCGGGCAGGGCAAACACCAGCAGCGCGCTGCCCTTGCTGATATTGGGGTTCTCACCGACAATGCTGACGACCAGACCGCCCGCCCCGCTTGGGATGGCCACATATTGACGCCCGCCGACTTTATAGGTGATCGGCTGACCGCGCACTGTCGAGCCGGTCTGGAACTTCCACAACACCTCCCCGGTCGCGTCGTCCAAGGCCAACGCATAGCCCTGCTGATTGCCAGTAAACACCAGACCGCCGGCCGTCGCCAGCGCCCCGCCAACCATCGGATAGGTGTCTTTATAGCGCCATTTGACCTTACCGCTCGTCGGATCAATGGCCGACAGATGGCCGTAGGCGGTTCCCAGATCGCCCTGCGTCTCGCCCGGGCCGCCGCCCCAGAACGGGATGCCCTGGATAAACATTGAGGTCGCTTTTTCCATCTTGCCGCAGCTCTCAATCGTCGGCACAAAGATCGCGTGCGCCGTGGGGCTGTAGGCCGCGGCGTAGGAGCCATTTTGGCCCCCGACATTGCCGGGGCAGATCAGCTCAGGGTTACCACCCTGCATCGGGACGTATTTGGGATCACGCTGCGGCCGGCCGTTTTCATCAAGCCCCTTGGCCCAGTTCAACTGCTCCACATATGAGGCACCGTGCAGAAATGCCCCGCTGTGGCGGTCAAGGACATACAAAAAGCCGTTCCGGTTCGGCTGGGCCAGGGCCTTGACGGTTTGTGTCCCGCGTTGGACATCAAGCAGAAACATGCCGGTATTCCCGTCATAGTCCCAAATGTCGTGCGGCGTGAACTGGAAATACCACTTCAGCTCGCCGGTATCCGGGTCCAGGGCAAGCACACAGTTGGTGTACAGATTATCGCCCTCACGGTTGTCTCCATTCCAGTCCGGAGACGGGTTGCCGGTTGCCCAATACAGCAGGTCGGCTTCCGGGTCGTAGGAGCCTGTCACCCAGGTCGGCCCGCCACCCTGCTTCCATGAGTCGCCCTCCCAGGTCTCATTGCCGGCCTCGCCCATATTGGGAATCGTGTAGCGACGCCACACCAGCTCGCCCGTCCTGGCATCGTAGGCGTCCAGATACCCCCGAATGCCATACTCGCCCCCGGCGATGCCGATAATGACCTTATCTTTGACGATCAGCGGTGCCGCGGTCACGCTGAAGCCCTTGCGATAATCATCCACCTCGGTATTCCACACCACCTCGCCGGTCTTACGATTCAGCGCCAGCACCCGGGCGTCCAGGGTACCCATGTAGAGCAGCTCGCCGGCAATGGCCGGCCCCCGGTTGCCCGGACCACAGCAGATCCGCAGGTCCTTGGGCAGTGGGTGGTCGTATCGCCACAGCATCTCGCCGCTGACCGTATCAAGGGCAAACAGGCTGTTGTAGGCCGCGGTCAGGTACAGCACCCCGTCGGCCACCACCGGAGAGGCTTGCAGCTGGGCCGGAATCCCCGTCTGAAAGACCCAGGCGGCCTGGAGCTGCTTGACGGTGTGGCGGTTAATATCGGTCAGCGGGCTGAACCGCCAGTTCTCATAATTGCCGCCGAACATCAGCCAGTCGCTCGTGTTCGTCGTCCCCTGGAGCAGCCGCTCGGTGGTTACAGACAGCGGGCTCTCACCCGCTCCGGCATGCTCGTCGGCCCGCGCACCGACACTCAGCAGCAGCACGACCGCCAGACTGGCTCGACAGCTCCACCGCGTTACAAGGTCCTGCATAGTCTCTCTCCCTCCGTAGGTGTTCGTCGCCCCCATATTGATACCTGCTTGACACGTTTGGTCAACCAAGGTGAAATAGGAACACCATGTTATCTGAACAGAGGAGGATCGGTTCATGAGCAACGCACCTGGACTCAACCAGGAACTCAAGCAGGCCATTGAGGCGTTTCAGCAGGAAATGCTATCCAAAATCCCAGCCGACATTCGGAGTACGCTCCAGCGTACCACCGAGGATTTGGTCAAAACCGGAATTGCCGACCGCGCCCTGACGGTTGGTGACACGGCCCCTGATTTCAGTCTGCCAAATGTGCGCGGCGAACAGGTCAGCCTGTCGGGCCGGCTGGACAAAGGTCCGGTCGTCCTGGCCTTTTACCGGGGCAACTGGTGACCCTACTGCAACCTGCAGTTGCAGGCCTACAAGAAATACCTCGCCGCAATGCAAGCCTATGGAGCCTCGGTCTTCGCCGTCTCTCCCCAGACGCCGGACAACTCTTTGACGATGGCCGAGAAGAATGCCCTGCCGTTTGAGGTCTTAAGCGATGTGGGCAATCGGGTGGCCCGTCGTTTCGGGCTGGTGTTTGCCCTCGTTGACGAGCTGCGTCCACTGTACGATCAGATCGGGGCGAAGCTGCCGGATTTCAACGGCGACCCCTCGTATGAACTGCCCATTCCCGCCACCTATATCATTGGCCAGGACGGTGTCATTCAACTGGCCTACGTTGATGCCGATTATACCCACCGGCTTGAGCCGGCAGACATTATCGACAGCTTGGCCGCCGCTCAGGCGCAGTGAAGCAGACGCTAGTAGCCGGTCGTGACCTCAACCAGAATCTGATCGGGGTCGCGCACATACACAGAGCCGGACTGTTCGGAGCCGTGCAGCGAATGCGGAATCTGCCCGGCTTTCAGCCCGGCCACAATTTTCCGGTAGTGTTCGGGACTGGCTTTGAGTGCCACATGATGCATGCTACCTACTCCCCGGACGGTCCGGGCCCTTTTTCGGAAAGTCAAAAAAGGCCAGTTGATTACCGCCCCCCATATCTAGGAAGATATGGGTTGAGCTGGGTTCATCCCGGTTGGTCATGATCCTGGTCAGCCGCATGCCCAGCAGCGTGGTATAAAACTCGATCGTGGCCTCCAGGTCTGAACAGATCAGGGCCAGATGATCGACTCCCGCGGTCGGGACGGTCCCGGCCGGGGCTTCCCCGTGCGGCAAATAGCGCGCTTTCAACTCCTGCCGCCGCGCTTGGTAGACATCGTGTTCTGCCATAGCTCGCCTCCTGCGCTCTGGTGTACGCGGTTCGGACGCTGAAGGCAAGAAAATGTGTCCCGTATCTGAATGTCCTCACAGGACTTTTTCGTACACCCGATAGGTCTTATACCGCTCCGCCCCCATCCGCTCCAGGCCACGGATCATCGGCCAGTTATCCTCAAGAATCCATGAGCATTCTACATATGGATAGCCGTTCTTGGGCGCTTCCTGCCAGAGTTTGAGATACAGCATGACATCCAGACCCCTGAGACGCCCCCCCGGTTTGAGCCCCAACAGCAAGACCCGGGTCGCATTCACCGAGCGGCGATACCACAGCAGCTTCAGCCAGCCAAACGGCAACAGACGCCCGTTCATCCGTCGCAGGATTTGATTGTAGTCCGGCAGGGCCAGGGCAAAACCGACCGGCTGGCCCTCTAACTCAGCAATCAAACACAGCCGCGGGTCGGCAATCCTGCGCACCTGTTTGACAAAATGATCGAGCTCGGCCTCGGTCACTGGGACAAAACCCCAGTTGTGCTGCCAAGCCTGTTGATAGAGGGCAAACAGATGGGTGATCTCGGTCCCAAAACGGTGCCAGTCAAGCGAACGAATGGTCACCCGCTGCGCCCGTTGCAAGCGCTCAACCCCGCGCACCAAACGGGCGGGTGGCGTCGCATCGGCCCGGACATCGATCAGGTAGGCGAGCAAGTCTTTTGCTTTGCGGTAGCCGGCGGCTTCAATCAACTTGGCGTAGTATGTCGGGTTGTAGGGCATCATCAGCATCGGCGGGTGTTCAAAGCCACCAACCAGCAGCCCACACGTCTCATTGGTCGAGAAATTCATCGGACCCTGGATATGGCTCATACCCCGTTCGGCGACCCAGCCCTCGGCGGCACGCAGCAGAGCCGAAGCAACAGCCGGGTCATTGACACTCTCGAAGAAACCAAAAAAGCCGACTGGCCGGTTATGGAACGAGACGTATCGGTGGTTCACAATAGCCGCGATACGGCCAAGCACCTCTTTGGCCCGCAGGGCGAGAAAATACTCAACCGCGGCGTGTTGATGAAAGGGGTGCTTGGCGGGGTTCAGCAACTCCTTGAGGTCGATCAGGAGGGGAGGAACCCAGGCCGGCTCATGGCGGTACAGACGCTCGGGAAGACTCAGAAAAGAACGGCGCGCCGAGCGTCGCCGAACTGGGACCACCCGCACCCCTTGCTGGTCCGGATCGCTCAAGGCCCGGCCCGGGCGGTTTAGACCGCCACCTGGCTGCGAATGTCCAGGTGGCGACGGCCACGATCAAAGGCGTCAAGCACAAAATCAACCTGCTCGTCGGTATGCGTCGCCATCATAGAAATCCGCACCCGACAGGAGTGGTCGGGCACCGCTGGAGGAATGACCGGATTGGTAAAAATCCCGCAGTCATAGAGCGATTTCCACATCAGCCAGGTCTCAATCGGCTGACCAGTGACAACGGGAATGATCGGGGTTTCGCTGACGCCGATATTATACCCCAGGCTCTTCAGCCCGTCCTGCATCCGGCAGGTGTTACGCCACAGGGCTTGCCGTCGCTCGGGCTCTGCCTCAATCACACCAAGGGCGGCCAAGACCGTTGCCACCGAAGCCGGTGGCATACTCGCACTGAAAATCAAGGAGCGGGCATGGTGCTTAAGGTAGTGAATAACCGGATCAGGTCCGGCCACTACGCCGCCGATAGAGGCTAGGGATTTTGAGAATGTCGCCACAATCAGCGTGACCTGGTCTTCGAGACGATAGTGTTCGGCAGTCCCGGCACCCCGCTCGCCCAGCACGCCAAAGCTGTGGGCGTCGTCAACCAGAATGTCGGCTTCGTAGCGTTCGGACAGGCGGACTAACCCCGGCAGGTCCACAACATCACCGTCCATGGAAAAGACCCCGTCGGTGACAATGAGCTTTCCGGCCTCCCTCGCGCTGCGGGCCAGATATTGTTCGAGAATGCTCAGATCGTTGTGTGGGTAGCGGTGGACCGTGCCGTAGGCCAAGCGGGCGCTATCAACCAGACTGGCGTGGTTGAGCTTGTCGAGATACAGGGAGTCCCCTCGTCCGATCAGACCGGCCACCACGCCCAAATTCGTCTGATAGCCGGTGCTGAACACCAGCGCTCCTTCTTTGTTGAGAAATCGGGCTAGGCGGTCTTCCAGCTCTTCGTGCAGGTCAAGCGTGCCATTCAGAAAACGGCTTCCGGTACAGCCGCTCCCGTAGCGCTGCAAGGCGTCGGCCGCAGCTTCAAGAACCTTGGGGTGGTGGGTCAAGCCCAAGTAATTATTGGACCCCATCATGATCTTGCGCTCACCGTTCACCGTCACTTCTGTCCCGTCAGAGGCTTCAATGGGCAGAAAAAAGGGATAATATCCCCCAGCCTGTGCTTCCCGGGCCCGCGTAAAGCGGACGCATTTGTCCAACAGTTTCATCCAGCTTCCTCTCCGGTGACAGGCTCACAATTCTCAACGTGGAGCCGTATCGGACAGCTTCGCCCCTTTCCTCGGTTCAGATTCATATGTACTCCTACAGCCAGCCCTGTTCTCGATACCACGCGACCGTGCGTGTCAAGCCGTCAGCCAAGGGCATACGCGCTTCAAAGCACAAATCCTGTCGGGCGGCTGCAGTTTCACACAACCAGCTGGGGGCCAGCAGCTCCTGAACTTTGTCTCGATTAAAGATCGTGGTCCGCCCCATCATCGCCGCGCCCCACTCACTGCAACGAGCGGCCAGCCGCACCACCCAGTGGGGCACGCCCACCGTGCGGACCCGCCGCCCGAGTGCGTGGGCGATCCCGGTCGCAAGCTCTGCCCGACTGTAGGAGCGCGCTTCGGCAATATGGTAGATACCCGACACCTCGGCACGGGTGGCGGCTCGAATCAAAGCGTCCACCAAATCATGGACATGGATGAGTTGGAGAAGCCCCCCGGCCCCTCTAGGCATGAGAAAGACCCCTCGCATAGCCAGTTGAAACAGCAGGAAAAAGTCCCGGTCGCGTGGCCCGTACACCACAGGCGCACGCAGAACCACGACCTCGGACTCATCCATCAGCGCCCGGCAGGCCAGCTCTCCGGCTAATTTGCTGCGCCCGTAGGCCGTCAGCGGCCGGGGCTCAGCGTCTATACCAAGCGGCCGGCCGTCTCGGGCCGGGCCAACCGCAGCCAGGGAACTCAGATAGACGAGCCGGCGTGGACGTGACGGAGCGGCCCGAATAGCCTCCACCAGCGCCCTCGTCCCCTGCCCATTGACCCGCTCATAGACGATTGCGGCGTGGGCTTTGGTTACCGCAGCGATATGAAAGATCACATCAACATCGGCAAGGGCCCGAGCCAGGGCTGCCGCGTCATTCATATCGCCCTGCATACACTCCACGCCGCGCGCACTCAGCCGTGCCACATCGTCCGCCTTCCGGACCAGGGCCCGCAGGTGGAACGGCTGTGGGGTGAGTGTTTCGAGCAGGTGAGAACCAACAAAACCCGTCCCCCCCGTAATCAGGACCCGGCTGCCCGGGGCCATAGCTGTTCGCCATGTTTGCCTCACCCGTACATCCAGAACTTCAACATGGTCACCAGCATACCAGATTTCAAAACGTTTACCAAGTGGTATTGGCTCAAGCTCAAAAATCCCACCGCCTTCCAATTCACCCGATCCGTCCACCTCACCCGAATCTTGACACTCTGACCGAGACCCATTTAGTCTTCCCCCAGCGGTCGATATCCGAATCGGGCCCAAAAGTAGGACACTTGGTCATATGTCTGAGCTCACCCCTGTCAGCCTCCCAACGGCCACTCCGCTTATTGCGGCCGACTATCGGCGTCGGTTTGCCAGTGCTTTTCAACCCCAGCCGTGGAAGTATTGGAGCGATATGCTGGCCTCCGCCGGCCTGGGTTGGGGATTCTTTGGTCTGAGTCTGTACGCGCCGATCGGTTCTGTAGTCTATCTGGGCTGTAGCGGCGTCGCTATCCTGGCCCTGCTGCGAGCCGTGCTGTTCATTCACGAACTCGTCCACCTCAAGCGTCACGCCGTGCCTGGTTTTGAAACCGCCTGGCTCATCCTGGTCGGCCTTCCGCTCATGGTTCCCAGCATCATGTATGATCAGCACGGCAATCACCATCGCCAGGCAACTTTTGGCACCCCGGACGACCCCGAATACCTGCCGCTGGCCCACACCCATACGCTCGGACTTGTCTGGTTTGTCGTCCAGGTCAGCATTGTTCCGGTCTTGCTGGCCCTGCGCTGGGGTCTTATCGGCCCGCTCGCGGCGTGTCTGCCGCGGCTGCGTCCCTGTGTCATCCGCCACGCCTCAAGCCTTGTCATCAATCCCCGCTATCGTCGGCCACTGCCCACAAAACAGCAGCGAACCCGCTTTGCCGCCCAGGAAGCCGGAGCGGGCGTCTTGTTGTGGGGTGTTACGCTCGGCTGCCATCTGGGCTGGATTTCGCCCGCCTGGCTACTCCAGTGGTTCTTGACCGGGGCCGGCATCCTGGTCGTCAACCAAGTCCGAACCCTGGCCGCCCATCGCTACACCAGCCAAGGGCGGGCCGTCACCACGGTTGACCAAGTCCTGGACTCGATCACGCTCCGGGGCTACTCACTCAACGACGATCTCTTCTTGAAGAGGAGGTCAGCATTGTTTACCGTGCTGACCGCTGCGGCCGCTCCGGTCGGGCTCCGTTACCACGCCCTGCACCACTTTCTGCCCACCGTCCCCTACCACAGCTTGGGTGCCCTGCACCGCCGGCTTGAGGCCGAACTAGGCCAGGACTCGCCCTACCGGCAGACCTACCAGAGCGGCATTGTGTCGACTATCTCTGCCCTCATCCGGCACGGCTCACCGGAGATGACGCCGGACCAGCAGCTTGAGGATCGCCGGGCCGCCCAATAAAAAAGGATGGCGGCGCTGGCGGTCGGTCGGTCGCCAGGCAAGCCCGGCATGGCGGCCGACCTTCCACGCTACATAGGGCAACCAGTCGTCAAATGTCAGTCCGGATTTGAGCAACCACAGCGCGTAGCGACCTTTGGCCAAGACACGCCGGACCTTCCAGTCCCAGCGTATCCGGCGACAGTGTCGGCGCGAGATCGTCACCTGCCATGCACCGGCCCGGCCCGATTCAGAAACGCTGAGGTGCAGCTTCCCGCGACGCTCCAACTCGGACAAGGCGTGTTCGGCAACCCGACCGTAGCGCTCAGCCGCCGTACTATAGAGGGCCTGGATCGCAGCGGGTTGCTCGGCGCGTAACTCCGTACTGTAGGTCTCCCGAAAGCCACGTTGCCACAGTTCAGCGGCCTCAAACCGGGCCGGCAACAGGGCCGTTATCCGCCCAACCAGGGTCAGGCTGGCCTCAACACACGCGCTGACAACGCGCTCACGGCAGGCTTCATCACGACTATAGACCAGCCGGGTCGGCTGACAGAAGCGTCCCCAGACGATCGCATGTAGACTGTGAAGAGAGGCACCAGACACAAAATCGCGCAGCGAAATCACTGCGTACTTGGCTCGCACCGTGCGCGGGCCACCCCCGACCTCCAGATACAACACGTTTGGCGGCAGGACGGCATTCAAGACGGCCAGCATTCGCGAGGCAAAGACAGCCCGGTAGCTATCGACCAAGACATAGAAATCCAACACACCCCCGCTCGTGTGTTGGCGGAGACACGAGCCGTAGAAGAGGACGGCAGCAACGGCTGGGCCGTGACGGCGGCGGATCTCGTCGGTAACGGCCCGCGCCGCTTCGGAGGTGGGCTGGCCGAGTTCTCGGCCCACAATTTCGTATAAGGCGCTCATCGGGCGTGCGCTGTGTCAGGTCTGGACAAATTGGAGGCGTCGGTCGGCTTCGACACAGACCACACGGCCCTCTTTGGGCCCAAACAACTCTCCATCAATGACGAGCCCGCAGTCAAGCCGTATCTGGATCTGATGCACATTGTGACTCACATAGCCGGCGAGCGGCCCATCAGGCCGGGGTGGGCGGCCCTGGACAATACGGAGTGGGGCGAGCAGCCGCCGCGGCACCCCTTCGGCAACCGCGGTGCAGTGAATAGGTGCCTCCTCTCGCCCCCAGAACGGCCGCAACGTCATGAGCGAGTTCAGGGTCGTGGCAAAAGCGAGCAAAAACGGGCCAGAGCCGAGCGGCCGAGCGTCAAGCCGGATGTCGAGGCGGTCGCGGCTCAGGACGCCGCGGGAGGAGCCTAGCAGCGCCCGCAGCGCGACCAGTCCGATGATCGCTCCAGACGTCAGCGGCCCCTGAAAATAGCGGTTGGGCAGAAGGCGGTGCTTGATCTCCGTGGTTCGATAGATCACCCCCACCCCAAAGAAGAAACCGTACTGCACAGCCTCGCCCGACCCCAGCTCAATACGCAAGACCGGGCGTTCCACCACGCTCCGGCCAAGGTCGGCCTGCCGGACAGTCTTCAGCAGGCGAGACAGAGCGGAGAGCGGGTTTGGATGGCTGCCGATATCGAGCGCCCCGGCGTTGGTTCGTCCACCTTTCAGCGGGGCAATCAGGGGCAGACGGGCAAACATCGGGGTGCTCAACAGTGCGGTCAGTACCCGCTGCAAGGTGCCGTCCCCGCCACACACGGCCAGCACCTCAATATCGTGGCCGGCCAAGCGCGCGACTGCCTCTTCAACCCCCAGCTGCGGACCGGTCTCAATGTACACAACATCGGCCTGCCGCTCACACAGCGCCCGCAGCCGGGCCGTCCGGCTAGGATATCGGCCAGCCTGGGTATTGCTCACAACGCCGATACGCATGAAACTCGAGCCTGCCGTGCGGTGGACGAGGGATCACCCGACGGTCTCCGATTCTTGCCAGGTCTGGAGCGGCTGGCCGCGCCAGACCGCGCCACACGCCTGGAGCAAACGCACGCTATGAAACGCGCTTGAACACAGCGTCCAGACCGCCACCAAAACCAAGCCCCAATCCGGTCGGCCGCCCAGCGTCGCCACGGACAGCAAGATGAGATTCGGGTTGCGCCGAGCCGTGATCGTCCGGAAAAACGAATCAACAGGCCGCCAGCTGTGGATTTCCATCTTAAAAACCAGGAGAAAAATGCCCTCCAGCAGACGCCCCAGCACATAGCCAAGCAGGGTAATCATGAGCGCCGGTCCCAGCCAGACCGCGCCACCGGGCAGACCCAGCGCCCACGCCAGATACCAGAAAGGCGGATGAACCAGATCGAGACCGTGGTCAAGCGCATGGCCAATTTTGCTCGAGGTAAGGCTGACCCGCGCCAGCTTGCCGTCAACCGTATCCAGAAAGGTCATCAGCCAAGCCGCCAGCAGTCCGAAGCCAAAAGAGCCGGCGGCAAACAGCCAAGTGGCCAGAACGACCAGCAGCCAACTCAGGCCGGTCACCGCATTCGGGCGCACGCCAGCCCGGGCCAAGACGCGGACAACGGCCTTGGCCGGGCGGGGCCAGACCCAGGTAGTGATCACATCGGTGATGCCTTTGTACGACGCCCGGAAAAGGCGCGCTTCAATCTCGTCAATTCGCCGCGGCTGAATTGGAAGGACATAAGGAGCAACGGATTTTCGGAGGGCAGGATTGTAGGCGGGCACCAGGTCGCTCGGCGTGAAGCTGTACAGGCCGTGGGAGCCGACCGTTTGCAACGCTTCGGCCCCGGATAAGAGGGCTAGGGCGGTGCTACAGTTTTGTGCCTCAACCCGGGCCGCGACAACGAGCGGCTGGTCAGCCGAGACGAGCAGGACGCTGTTCAGGGCGGCGGGCGAGGCGAGCAGGGCGTGGAGCAGACGCTCATCAAACACATAATCGGCGCGTACGATAAAAACCTCCCGGCCCTGCGCTCGGAGTGTAGCTCGGGGGCCGACGCCGATCCGGTCGGCCGCGGCTCCAGCCGCTTCCAACGCCCGCCGCAGGCGTTCCGCGCCGGAAAGTCCCCAGATTTTGAGTTCGGGCTGGTCTGGATCAGTGAGTATCCAGATGGCGGTTTGCGTCCCACTCGTCGCCTTGCTCATAATCTGTGTCCCAAGCGGTCTTATCATAACCGGCAGATGTGGTATAGGCAGACCGATGCGGCGTGGGTCCGAGCGGCGACCGTGCCTCAATTCTCACTTCCGCCCCCAGAGAGAGACCCTCAGCGTCTGGAGGAACAGATGGCCGGACAAAAACTAAGAGACCTGCAAGCGCCCCTCAAGCAGCAATACACAGACCGACCCGAATCCGCCCGTGTCACCCTCAAGGCCCAGGCCCGACTAGGCCAGGGTATCACCTGTAGGCTCGAAACCGGCCAGGCTTTAGTTGAGGCCGGACTGCATCCGGCCACGGGCGGAGACGGTCTGTCGGCCTGCTCTGGAGATATGTTGCTGGAAGCGCTGGCCGCCTGTGCCGGGGTCACGCTTGGAGCGGTAGCCACGTCCATCGGCGTGATCTTGCGCGACGCAAGGATCCGAGCCGAAGGCGACCTGGATTTTCGCGGTACCCTGGCGGTGGCAAAGGACGCTCCGGTCGGTTTTACGAGCATTCGGCTCAGCTTCGATATTGATGCTGACGCCGAGCCCGAGCAACTGGCGACCCTCCTCAAACTGACCGAGCGTTACTGCGTAGTGTACCAAACCTTGTCCGGCAGCCCCGACCTGTCTGTGTCAAGCACGCTTCAGAAGAGTTGAGCCGCGCCGGCGGCTGACGAGCGCTCGCACCAAAGCCGACGGGGTGCCGACCGGACAGGCTTATACTGGCAGCATCCCCACAACGGTCGTCAACATGTCGTTTACCCTGGCCCATCTCTCAGACCTGCACGTCACCCAAGCCCGTCTCCGCTCCCTTCCGCCGCGGCTGAACAAGCAGACAATTGGCTGGCTCAAATGGCTTGTGCGACGCCGCTCCGAATATCGTCCCGATATCTTAGCGGCGCTCATCGCCGACCTGCACAGCCAGCGGCCAGATCACACGGTGATAACCGGAGACCTGACCAACCTCGGCCTTGAGACCGAGCTGCGCTCAGCCCTAGGTTGGCTCGAGCGGCTAGGCGGCCCCCAGCAGGTCACCCTTATTCCGGGCAATCACGATACCTATACACCAGACTCGGTCTCCAGCCTCCAGACGCATTGGCATGCCTACCTGTGCTCAGATACCCCACCGGCCGGCCCCACATTCCCCGATGTGTTTCCGAGCCTGCGCGTGCGCGGCCCGGTCGCCCTGCTCGGCCTATCGAGTGTCGGTCCGACCGGTCTGTTGTCCGCCACCGGCCGGGTTGGACCGACCCAGCAGGGCTGTCTCGGCCGCCTCCTCCAGCACCTCAAACACCGCGACATCTGCCGGGTTGTCCTGATGCATCACCCGCCTACCCGGGCCGGTTTGTCGCCGCGGCGGTGTTTACGCGACGCCCGGACCCTCCGCCGGCTGCTGGCCGAGTCAGGGGTCGATATGGTCCTGCACGGCCATACACATACCACCACCCTGACCCATATTCCGGCCCCGCACCGGGCGGCGATTCCGGTTGTCGGGGTTCGCTCAGCCTCAGCCCTCGGTCACAAGCCCAAACGCAGCGCCCAGTACCATGTGTATACCCTGACACCCGGTCAGACCGAGTGCCCCGCGGCCCGCTTTCAGATCAGCCTCAGCATCCGCGTTTACGACCCGGACTCCGGGCACATTCACCAGCGTGGCCCCTATCCACTCGCCCCGTTTGAAAAAAACAGTCTGCCGGCTGATGTATTTTCGGTCATTTCGGCGTAAAAAGGGACGAGCAGCGAGGAAAAGGAGGATTTCTATGATGCAGATCGCGCAACGGCTCCGTTGGCCAGTGTCTCTCCTGTTCCTTGCGGCCCTCCTAGTCGCCCCTGCCCCGAGCCTGGGCAATGACGACCCAATTCACCAAGCCCTGTCAGCTGTCGTCCACATTCGCACGCAGATTCCCCCGACCGCTCGAACCGCCCGTTTTCTGGGAACACAGCGCGAAGCGAGCGGCATTGTCATTGACGCCGAGGGCTTGGTCGTGACCGTTGGCTACATCCTGCTTGAAGCCGAACAGGTTGCCGTCACCAGCCTGAACGGCCGACCGATCGGGGCCGTTGTTATCGGCAATGATTATGACACCGGCTTTGGCCTGTTGCGGGCCGTGCACCCCCTCCCCGTCTCACCGATTCCGCTCGGCCTGTCGGCCGAGGTGGCTGAGCGGGCCGAGGTCCTGGTCGCCAGCTATGGCACGGCGGAAGCCGTCCTGCGGGCGCTGGTAACTGCGCGGCAGGAGTTTACCGGCTATTGGGAATACCTGTTGGAAGACGCGATCTTTACCGCTCCCCCGCACCCCAATTTTGCCGGAGCGGCGCTGATCGGGCCAAGCGGGCATCTGCTCGGTGTCGGCTCGCTCTTTGTCGGCAACGCGCTTCGAGGCGGACCGGGCGAGCGGCGGCTGCCCGGCAATATGTTCATTCCGATCGACCGGCTGAAGCCGATTTTGCCCGACCTGCTGGCCACTGGCCGGACATCAAAGCCGCCCCGTCCCTGGCTGGGGCTGTTTACCGAAGAGGTCGGCGGTCATTTATTCATCGCCGGCACAATCCCCGAGGGACCATCAGCCCAGGCCGGCCTGAGGGCGGGTGATATTATTATCGGGGTCGGGGAGAAGACGGTCAGCGGCCAAGCCGAGTTCTACCGCGCGGTCTGGGCCCAGGGGGAAGCCGGGGTAGAAGTCCCGCTCCAGATTTTGCGCGAGTCGGCAATTCAGACCCTGCCGGTGCGGTCGCTGGACCGCGATCACTATTTTCAGCACCACCAAGCTCCCCCAGGACCACCAAGGTCCCGGCCCGGACACCGCCCAATCCGCAAAAGTCCAATCCTGGCCCTGGCCGGAGTTACGCCTGAGGCCCTGGAGCGGCTAGAAGAGCTTGTGGAGTTGTGGGAGAGCAGCGGATATCACAGGAGGAATCAGACCATGCGAAGGAATGCAAGGTGGTCCATATCACATGTGGTTTTCAGCTTGGCCTTTGCCCTTATCCCTGCCGTCGTCGTCCACGCCCAAGGCACGGGCTTTGGGGTTGGCTCGGGCAGCAACCCCTGGGACGATAACTCGCGCACCCCGTTTGAAATCAACATGAGCGGCTTCCTCAACACCAAGCCCGAGGAGAGCAATATCGAAGTCGTCACCCTGGGGATCAGTTCCTTTGGCACGCAGTACCAATACGAGATTATGGACATTGCCGCCCCCAACTATCCCCAGATGAGCACCAGAATGATTCTCCAGAAAGTCGGCCAACGCGGCATTGACTTCAACTTGATCGGCCCCAAGCCCCTGCTGTCCAAAGTCGCCCAGTCGCCACCTGGCACACCGCTCAAAATTGTTGGCCTGTTTGAGCAGAACCGCCAGCGCCTGCGGCTGATGGAGGTCAAGGTGCTGGGCATGGAGTGAGCACCGGACGAGGAAGACAGAGGCTGGCAAAGACGGCTTGGCGCGACTTGCCCCGCCGGGCGGGTCTGTTGTATACGCAACAATACGCAATTGACGCACAACACCCCAAGGAGGAATGACACATGGCGACATATGATATCCAACTCAAGGGCGGAACCGTTGTTGACGGCACCCGGGTACCGCGCTACCAGGCCGATGTCTGGATCAAGGACGGGGCCATTGCCCAGATCGGTGGGCCGGGCACCGGGTTCGGCCAAACAGGTCATAGACGCCGCCGGCCTGATCGTGGCCCCCGGCTTTATCGACCTGCACACCCACTACGACGCCCAGATCCGCTGGGACCCCTACTGCACCATCTCGGGCTGGCACGGCGTGACCTCGGTCGTGCTGGGCAACTGCGGCTTTGGCTTTGCCCCGGTCAACCCGATTTTCAGGAACGCTCGATGCTGACCATGACCCGCACCGAAGCCATTCCCTATGACGCAATGAAATCCGGGATGGCCTGGGACTGGGAGACCATACCCGAGTATCTCGACTCCCTGGATCGATCGCCCAAGGGCGTGAACTGCATTCAATACATGCCGACCGCCTCGCTGATGACCTACGTCATGGGCCTGGAGGCGGCCAAGAGCCGGCCGGCGACCGCGGCCGAACGCCAGGAAATGCAGCGTCTGCTCAACCAGGGCATGGACGCCGGCCTGTGCGGCTTCTCCATCCAACGCCTCGGCCCCGACTCGACCCAGGCCGATTACGACGGCTCGCCGATGGTCACCGATATCATGGACGACGCCGACATCCTGAACCTGGCAGAGGTTCTCCACAAACGGGACGAGGGCTTTATCCAGATCACCCAATCGACCGGAGCCATCAAAAAAGACCTCGCCTTTCTCGAAAAACTGGCCGAAGTCGCCCACCGCCCGATCCTGCATAACGTCATTGTTGCGGCCCGCAAAGACCCCAAAGTCCACCGCCGCAGCCTGGCCTGGCTGGAGCGCTGCCGGCAGCGTGGTCTGCCGATTTTTGGCCAGACCGGCACCCACCGGACCGGCTTTGCGTTTACCCTGGAGCACTGGAACCTGTACGACGCCAGCCCGGCCTGGCGCGAGCTGACAACCGGCACAAAGCGGGAAAAACTAGCCAAAATGAAGAATCCGGCCCTGCGCGAAGCGGTCAAACGCGAAACCGAAGAGGCCGACCGCAAACTGCAAGTCATTCAGGCCGGCGTCGGCGGGGCTATTCCGACCCTGATCGTCCAGAGCGCCAACAACCAGACCGATCTCGAGCGCTACGTCGGCAAATCGATCGGCCAGATCGCCGCCGAGCAGGGCAAAGACCCGATTGACACCATGCTTGACCTGTCCATTGCCGGCGAGCTCAACGTCGAGTTCCTCGGCCCCAACCGCGGCTTTAACGCCGACTATACCGCGGAGATGATTAACGACTCGCGGTTCACCTTCCCTGGCGCGTCCGACGGCGGTGCCCACACCAAGTTCTTCACCGGCGGCGCGTTCACGACCGATTTTCTCCGCTGGCTCGTGCGTGACGAACACAAGATCAGCCTCGAAGAAGCCCACTATCGGCTGTCGGCCCTGCCGGCCCACGCGGCCGGCTTCCGCGACCGCGGCACCCTGCGCGAGGGGGCCGCGGCCGATGTCGTGGTCTACAACCTGGACGAGTTGGACATTGAGCCGGACTGGATCGGAGAGATCGCCTACGACTTCCCTGGTGGCGAGTGGCGGCGCGTCCAGCGGGCCAAGGGCTACCGCGCTATTATCGTCAACGGCCAGACCACCTTTGAAGATGGCCGCTGCACAGGCAACACCTCGGGCAAGCTGCTGCGCCACGGCCACGCCTAAGCGGCCCGTTCCTTCCGTCAGGGAAGAGCATAGGGCGAAGCTATGGGCTGGTTCAGCACGCTATCGGGCGGCACCTAGGGCTGCTCTTGGGCGGCCCCAATCGGTGCAATCATCGGTGCCTCGCTCGGCTCCACACTCGCGCAAGCAGGGGATGCGGAGGTAGAAGAAGAGGCAGAAGAAACCGAACGAACCCAGACAGTATTCTTCACCACAGTGTTCGCAGCAATGGGATACCTCGCTAAGAGCGATGGCAGGGTCTCTGCTGAGGAAATCCGGTTCGCAACGCGCCTGATGGACGGGATGGAACTCGGCTCTGAAGAACGGGACTTTGCGCAGAATCTGTTCAGGCTGGGCAAGGCGTCCGATTTCCCCATTGACGACGCCATTCGTCAATTTCGGAGCGAATGTCCCGACCCGGACATGCTCAACATGTTCGTCTGGATACTGATGAGTGTCGCGTATGCTGACGGTGCAATTGATGCCAGCGAACGAAGCGTTGTGGAGTCCATAGCTGCGCAGATCGGCATGAGCCGTCTTGAGCTTGAGAGCATAGAGGCAACAGCGCGCGCCGAGAGAGGGAATTCCGTCAGCGAGACGAGCATCAAAGACGCGTATGAGGTACTCGGGCTCAAGCCGGATGCCTCAGACGCCGAAGTCAAGCGACGTTTCCGCGACCTCATGAACAGCTACCATCCAGATAAATTACTGTCGAAGGGGCTGCCGGAGGAGATGATAGAGTTTGCGACAAAGCGGACGGGAGACTTCTCGGCCGCTTACGAACACATCAGACAGGAGCGGAATCTCTAATCAGTTCCCTGACACTCAGAGCGTTCTTCACACCCTCACCCTTCCTTCTCCTCATCCATCGCGTATAATCACCCCTGCCTGACCTACCGAAGTTATGGACAGAGCAGGAGGGAGACATGCCGAGAGCCCTTGACGATATCCGCATCCTCGATCTGACCCATGTCGTCAACGGTCCCTACGCCACCCTGATGCTCAGCTTTCTGGGTGCCGATGTCATCAAGCTCGAGCCGCCGGGAGAGGGCGAGAAAGCCCGCTCACTGCTGCCGCTCCGCGATGTTGCCCACGAGAGTTTTCCCTTCATCATGCTGAACTCCAACAAGAGGAGCATCACCCTCAACCTGAAAACCGAGCGGGGCAAGGCTCTCTTCCTTCAACTCATCCCGCGCGTTGACGTGGTCGTCGAAAACTTTGCCCTCGGCGTGATGGACAAACTCGGGCTGGGCTACGAGGTCTTACGCCAGCACAACCCCCGGCTGGTGTACGCGGCCAGCACCGGCTACGGCCGCAACGGACCCTACAGCGACTATCCGGCCTTTGACTCCATCATCCAGGCCATGTCGGGCCTGATGAGCAGCACCGGAGAGCCTGACGGTCCGCCGATGAAAGCCGGCCCGCCGGTCATGGATGTCCTGGGCGGGATTCATCTGGCAACCGGCGTGATTGCCGGCCTGCGGCAACGTGACCGGACCGGCCAGGGTCTCCTTGTTGAAACCTCCCTGTACGACGCTGCCCTCGGCCCCATGATCGCCCAAATCTCAACCTTCCTCTCCCACGGCGGGACCTACCGGCGCGCGGGCAACGCCTCCCCAACCGGCGCATCTCCCCCTATAACTGCTATCCGGCCAAGGATGGCCACGTCTTTCTGCTGACCCTGGATGAGCCGCGCTGGCGCGCCCTGTGCCGGCTGATGGACTGCCCGGATCTGGCCGATGATTCCCCGCTTTGCCACCAATCAGGCCCGCCGCCAGAGCACCGCGGAGGTTGACGCCCTGGTCAGCGCCTGGACGCTGCGCCACGCCAAACACGACATCATGGAGCGCTGTTCGGCGGCCGATATCACCTGCGGTGTCGTCAAAGATATTGGCGAGATCATCACCGACCCGCATATCCGAGCCCGGGGCCGGCTCCAGGACATCACCCACCCGGCCGCAGGAACAATGACCGTACTGGGCTCCCCGTGGTGGATTGACGACCAACCGATCGGTATTGACGCGCCAAGCCCCAGCCTCGGACAGCATAATGAACAGGTCTACACCGAACTGCTAGGCCTCTCAGCCCGAGAACTCGCCCAGCTCAGAGACCAGCATGTGATCTAGCGCCCCGGCCCTCAGCGCCGGGCGATATCGTAGATGCGCACGGCCTCAGTGTCGCCAATCCAGCCGACCTCGGTTGTGGCACTCCCGCAGCCGAAATCGGTCCCGGGGCAAGCCGCCAAAAAACTCCTCCACGCCCTCTCGAAACGGGTCGCCAAACACCGCCCGTCCGTCAGGGGCCAGGACCGTTTGCAGCAGGGCGCGCACCCAGGTGGCGTTCTCCGGCTCATAGTGGACGTCCCCGCCCACAATCCAATCGTAGCAGCCAAGGGTCTGAAGACTGCCCGGGTCGTGCAGACAGCAGCAAATCGTGTGAATGGCGGCAACATCATTGAGCGCGCAGTTGAGGTCAACCAGGGACAGCGCGTCGGCCACATGGTCCAGCGCAGACACCCGGGCACCCAGCTTGGCCAACACCACACTCTCCAGCCCGACCCCGCAGCCAACAACCAGGACGCGCCGGCCACAGATGTGCTCGGGTGCCACCTGACCGGCCACATAGCGCGCGACGGCCAGGCCCGTCGGCCACACAATGTTCCAGTATTCATTATCGCCGCAGTACGCGCAGGCCGGAAAGTCCGGCCGCCAGTTGCAAATCTCTACCAACTCAACCGCTAAGGCATCGGTGATCGCATAGCCGAGCTGTATCTGTTCGTAGACCGGGGGCTTGGGCATGGTTGGTGTGTATCCGCAGGGCCAAGCCCTGCGCAAGGCCGGGCGTCAGAAGCGAGACCACAAGGCTTCGGAGAACAGCGCCCCGGCTGTACAAGCCGGGACGGGCGCGCTACCCTTTGTCCACACCGACGAAGGAGGACCCATTCATGGACAAGCTCAGCGTAGAAGGGCTGGAGTATGTGACAGCCCAGATGAACTATCTGGCCAACGATATGGAGGAAAAGCCGGTCTACTATCTCTACCCTCCCCCGCCCGGCGTTCCCCAGCGTACCGGTCGCTCCACCACCTATGCCATGCCGATTCACGATGCCCGGCCGGTCGTCGGCCACTTTTCTCTTGACACCCAAGGGCTGAGCTTCACCCACCAGGAGACCCGGGTCGGCAATTTTTACGACGCCCAAGAGGTGCAGCGCGTCTACTACCCCGAAGTCGCCGAGTTGGTGGAGGGCCGCACCGGAGCCGAAAAGGTGCTGGTCTTTGACCATAATGTGCGCAGCGCGCCGCGGGCGCAGCAAAAGCAGGGCGGGGTCCGCGAGCCGGTGTTAGCGTGCCACAACGACTATACGCTGGCCTCAGGCCCGCAGCGCGTCCGCGACCTGTTGCCCGCTCACGAGGCCGAAGAACGCCTCACCCATCGCTTTGCCTTTATCAATGTGTGGCGGCCGATTCGCGGCCCGGTCCAGGATACCCCGCTGGCGGTGTGCGACGCCCAGAGCATCAGCCAGGACCATTTTGTGGCCACCGACCTCAAGTACCCGGACCGGACCGGAGAAGTCTACTCCGTCTCCTACCAGCCCGGCCACCGCTGGTATTATGTCTCAGACATGCAGCCCGACGAGGTCATGCTGCTCAAGTGTTACGACTCGCGGACAGACGGCACCGCTCGCTTTACCGCCCACAGCGCGTTTGAGAATCCGGCCAGCCCGGCCGATGCCGTCCCGCGTGAGAGCATTGAGGCCCGGACAATTGCGTTCTTTGCCCCCGAGGTCTAAGCCCTCGGCAGGACGGGGGTCAGAAGCCTGAGCCTCGTTCCCCGTCTTGTGTCTCTTCCGCCCCAGGCGGCGGCTCTGTGGGCGGTTTCGGATACACCCGAACACTCCGCCAGCACCGCAGCCTGACCTTACCTGCCGCAAAGCCGGCCGGCTTGCTCACCTCTGAGACGCGACACAGGTGGACCTCAACCTTGCCTCGCCCCTGGCGGGCTTTGGAGTGCCACGCCGCCAGTTGGGCGGCCCGCTCTACGACCGGCCGGGGCAAGTCGCTCAGGTGCTCTGGATTGCGGACCACAACGTGGCTGCCCGACACCCGCGCCACATGGAGCCAAAAGTCATGCGGCTCGGCCTCAGCAAAGGTCAGGCGGTCATTGTCGGCGGCCCTCCTGCCAACGCAGACCTCAAAGCCGTCAATTGAGTAGCGGCGAACGCCGCGCGGGCCGACCATGTACGTGCCTCCCCTCCCGCACTTGTCAGCGCACACAAATTTTTGACCTGGCAAAGAGTATTTGCCATGATACTATCCGAACGACAGGGAATAATGGCACAGGAGAGAACACTATGGCAGGATTAGTTGAAGGAAAAGTCGCCCTGGTCACCGGCGGGGGCTCGGGCATCGGCAGACAGGCGTGTCTGGTCTTTTCGCGTGAAGGTGCCCAGGTAGTGGTGTGTGATGTGGCACTTGAGGGCGGGGAAGAAACGGTCGGCCAGATCAAGCAGGCCGGTGGACAGGCAATGTTCATTCAGGCCGATGTCGCCCAAGCCGCCGAGGTCGAGGCGGTCGTGGCCAAGACAGTTGAAACCTACGGCCGTCTCGATTGCGCGTATAATAATGCCGGGATTGCCGGACGGACGGCGCGAGTCGCCGACGACAGCGAACAGAACTGGGACCGTGTCCTGTCGATTAATCTCAAGGGGGTGTGGTTGTGCCTCAAATACGAAATTGCCCACATGCTCAAGCAGGGCGGCGGGGCCATTGTCAACACCGCCTCTGACGCCGGGCTGATCGGCCTCCGGCGCGCCGGTGCGTATGTGGCCAGCAAACACGGCGTGGTCGGTCTGACCAAGACGGCAGCCCTGGAATACGCCACCTCCAATATCCGGGTCAACGCCGTGTGCCCAGGACCGATTGACACGCCCATGCTGCGGGGAGCGAGTGCGCGCGTGATCGACGCCATGGCCGCGGCACAGCCCAACGGCCGCTTAGGGCAGCCCCGGGAGATTGCCGAGGCCGCGGTCTGGTTGTGCTCCGAGGCAGCCTCGTTTGTGACCGGACATCCCATGCCGGTGGACGGCGGCTATCTCGCCCAGTAAGCCCGGCGGAGAGGCCAAGGCTGCCGAGCTATAAGCTCGAAAAAAAGACCTTAAACCCGGATCGCTCCTGGCTGCTCTCTTCAACCAACACTCCCTGGGCACTGGTATAGCTGCCGGGGGGGTAATACAGATAGCCTGTCAGGCGAGCACCTGGGGCTAGCCTCTGGCTGCTGAGGGGCGAGACAGGAAACGGCCGTGCGCTGGCCTGGAGCGCCTTGACCTGCTCGCCGGCGGCTGTCAGGAGCACAAACTGCCCGGACTCCAAAAGATAGGGCGCATCGGTGGCATTGGCAATCTCTATCCGGACGGGGAGAACATCGGTCACAATGTGACCAAACTCCAACTGGGAATCAAAGCCTTCAAGCGGAATGACCGTCACTTGTACCGAACCCGGCGGAATATACGGCTTGTGGCGGTACAGTATCTCCGCGGTGGCAATAAAACGTTCGTAAAAATACTCAGGAAACCTCCGGTTCATAGCGCCAAAACCGGCCAGGCCGCCATACTCGCTCGTGACATTGACGCCCTCGTCCGTACAGCTCAGCCGGACCCGGGCAATGTCTTCACCGTTCTGGCGTACACGCGTACCCTCCAGCAGCCCCGGGCGCTCTGGGGTGGCCACGGTGAGCCGGGTCGGCGTGTAGCCAACATCTTTGAGGATGGTGTAGGCAATGCGGTTGGCCTGCTTGCAAGTGACCATGACCTTGGGGACATGAGGGGTGAAACGAGGCGAGAAAGGAGCGCGCGGCGTGGTCGCGCTGCAAGCGGCCAGCAGGACAGTGCTCAGACCGAGGGTAAGTCGAGACACCGCAGACCAGTCCCACATCATAGGCTTTCTCTCTCTGTCCGGGCGAGCGTTTGACCTAGCCCCCGTTCAGATAGGGGCTACACAGCTTCTCAATATCTTTGGGCGAATCCCGATGGATCTCGCGACACGCATTATACTTGGCCAAAGGCGTGCCACGAATAGTAATACGGTGACTGCGATCCCACGCCCCACAGGCCAGACACAGGCCAGAGCCGAGCAGCAGCCCGATGCCCAGGCTGAGGCGCAACACAGACATCCTCCCAGCACCCCTCTTCACTGCCGAGAACATGCCCGGAAACGGGCCACACGGTCAAGTGACCCGGGGCTCAGCCTCTCGAGCGGTCGTTGAGCCGTATGTGCCAGCCCGCGAGCGGCCGAGCCAGAGTGCTGAGGGCGGCGTTTCAGCACGACAAGGCCCCCCGTGGGATGGTGACAGCCGCCGACATCGGCTAGGCTGGCCCGAGGTATGGATGTTGCACGACCGCCCCGCCCCGACCGAGCTCCAGGACCGTGGTACACGAGCTATGCCGGAGTCATTGTGCTGATCGGGGTGCTGGTCAACCTGACCACGAGTTTCCTTCAATACGCGCCAAACCTCACCCTGCCATCGATACAGGCCAGCCTGTCTCTCTCGTATACCCAGGCCGGCCTCCTGGTTACGGGGGCCTGGATGTTGCGCGTTCCGTGCTCTTTTGTGGCCGGGATGCTCAGCACCCGCTATGGCAGCCGGCGCTTGATCGGCCTGAGTACGCTGGCCGCCGGGGCGTCCATGCTGCTGTTAGGCGGGGCGAGCCATTTCTGGACGGCGCTGGCGGCGACCTGCCTGATGGGGGCGGCAACCGGCATCGCCATTATTCCGACCATGGGCCTGCTGGGGCCCTGGTTTGACTCACGCACGCGCGGGCTGGCCGCCGGCCTGGCCTCGGCCGGTGGCAGCAGCGCCTTTGTCGTGGCCGGCCTGGTGGTCCCCGCCCTGACATCCGCCTACCTGACGGCGGGTTGGCGTTACGCCTGGGCGGTGTTTGGCGTCGCCACGGTCCTGATTGGCGCGGCGGCCCTGGCCTATGTGCGAGAACGCCCAGCCGGGGCGTCTGCGGCCGTGTTGGCCGAGACCGGGCCATCGCCGGGTCTGAGGTGGCCGGTCGAGGTGTACCGCAATCCCCTGGTGTGGCTGATGAGTTTCATGGTGTTTTGCTCGGGCTGGTCGCAGGGCATCTTTAATACCTTTCTGGGGGCCTATCTGTCTGAGGAGAACGGCCTCGAGCTGGCGGTCGTTGGACGTTTGCTCATCCTGATCGGAGTGCTCAGCATCGGCAGTGGTATTGTCTGGGGGCGGGTGTCGGACTGGATCGGACGCGACTTGGCGTTTTTGTGCGTCTTTGTGGTCCAGGGGGTCGGGCTGGCCCTGGTCTGGCTTAATCCCATTCCGGGCGCTTTTGTGATGGCCGCCGTGCTCATCGGCCTCACCCACCGCGCCACCTTCACCATATGCGCCGCCTCAGCCGGTGACTTTGTGCCGGTCCGCCTGTCCTCAGCCGCCTTCGCCCTGATGTCCACCGGGGCCGGCTCAGGGGTGATGCTGTCGCCGAGCATTGCCGGCGGCCTGGCCGACGCCAGCGGCAGCTTACAGGGGGCTTTTGCCGTCGCGCTAGGCGGCTCGCTGGGCGGCACCCTTGGCAGCGCGCTGTTGTATGGGATAATGCGGCGTATGCACTTGAGAAAAGACGAGAGCCAAGATGGACGATAAACGGCGCGCCGCTGTCAACGATCGCCAACGCCGGGCCTTTGATAGAGTCTATCCCTCCTTTCTGGTTCCCCTGCCGCAGGATGTGGTTGAACGAATGGGACGCATTATTGCGACCGCGGCTATCCGGCCCGACGAGACCGTCCTCGATGTCGGGACCGGAACCGGGGCGCTGATCCCTCAGATCCGAAGCTATCGGCCCGGTCGGATCGTCGCCTGTGACTTGTCCGGGAACATGCTGGAGCAGGTGGCAGAGCGCTATCCCGAGGTAGAGCGTCATCAGTGTGATATCGCCGATCTGTCCCTGCCGGCAGCGTGTGTTGATGTGGTTTTCATGAACGGTATGTACGGCAACATTGCCGATAAGACCAAGGCCCTCGGCAATATCGCGCGGATGCTGCGGGTGGATGGGCGGGTCGTGATCAGCCACCCGGAAGGCCGGGCCTATGTCGAGCGTTTGGTCAAAACCGACCCCTATCCCATTACCCCGCTGCCCAGCGAAGAAGAAGCCCGCACGTTTCTGGGCTCGTTTGGGCTGACGGTCGGTCAGTATACTGACGAAGAACGTCTCTTGATCGTAGTGGCGGTCAGAGAGGAGCTGCGGGCGTCAGCCTGACCCTCCACGCCTGCTTATCAGGAGCGTCTTGTATGCCTGTTCCATTCTCCGGCGGTTGTTTGTGTGGCAGGGTCCGTTACGCGTGCTCAATGGAACCCCTGGCCACGCTGAAATGTCACTGTCGTGATTGTCAGCGAAACAGCGGGAGCGGCTTTGCCATTGTGGTGGCGGTCCGGCGTGCCTCGCTCACGTTTCAGTGCGGCCGGCCCACGCGGCACACGACGCGCGCCGACAGCGGAAACACCGCGTGGCGCGAGTTCTGCGCCACCTGCGGCTGCCGGTTGTTCGCCGGCAGTTCGGCCAATCCAGACTTTTGCGGCATCAAGGCGAGCAGTTTGGATGACCCCAGCTGGGTCACACCGACGGGCGATATCTGGACGGACAGCGCTCAGCCGTGGGATTATCTGGACCCAACGCTGCCGAAAGCTCCAAAGAATCTTTAGGTGGTGTGGGTCAGTCTTCCCGGCCGTGGGTCACGCCGGCGGCCTGCAAGGCGTCCAGGCGTTGGCCGACCTCCTCGGCGTTGGGGGCGTGTGGGGCAAGTTCCAGGAAGGTCTGGTAGGCCGCGATAGCGTCTTGGCGCTGACCCTGACCGGCTAGCGCCTCGCCCAGATTGGCGTAGGCCGGAGGATAGTCCGGGTCGAGGCGGACCGCGGTCCGCCAGGCTGTAATTGCCCCGTCAATGTCGCCTTTTTGCACCAGCAGATAGCCATAGTTACTGTGCAGCGAGGCGGACTCGGGTACCAGCCGCAGGGCGGCCCTGTAGGCCTGCAAGGCACCGTCCACATCTCCCTGTTCGCGCAGGGTATCGCCGAGGTCGGCAAAGGCACCAGCGTTCTGCGGGTCGAGCTCGGTCGTGGTCCGCAGATGGGTAAGCGCCTCTTCCAGCTCGCCCCGGTCGCGGAGGGCCAGACCAAGCAGATAGTGGGCCTGGCTCAGGTTTGGGTCATAGCTCAGCGCCTCGCGCCAGTGGGTCATGGCCCGGTCAAGCTGGCCGCTCCGATACATTTCCTCGGCAACAATAAGCGAGGCCTGGGCCAAGGTCTGCTGACGCTCTTGAGGCGTGAACCCACGGCCTTGGGCCAAGGCCCCCGCGCCCATCACCACCAGGCCAAGCAGCCACACCCCGGCCAGCACACGCGGGCTTCCCCGTCTGCATGGCCTCATCCCCCCTCCGAGGCGTTGTTGAGGCGTCATTGGTGGCCCACAGCTTGGAGCGTTGGATTTTCCCGGTCGTGGTCTCTGGCAGCTCGGCCACAAGCTCGCTCCAGCAAGGTGGGCGTCAATAAAGACGCTTGCCGCGTTCAGGCGTTCGGGAATGTCTGGGACAGCCATTGGCCTGAGGCCTCCGCGCCGGCTTTTTTGGGCGCAATCCAGTCCGCCCCTCGCATCAGCTCCTGGAGGCGCGCGGTATCCGCGGCCGTTGGCAGGACCTCTTCGAGGTGGCGGGTGTAGGCCTCTTGGCCCAGCAGCTCTCCGTGTACGCTGTAGGGCTGGCCGGCGTACTCGCCAATCTGACGCCCAAAGGTCATGTCAGGAAGATAGAGCTTGGGCTGCTCCTCAACCAGCAGGTTGAGGTTGTCAAGCAGACCGAGACATTCCTGATGGAACAGGCGACGGGCGTGCTCGTTGAGCCGCTCCATGTCCGCCGGCTCAGCCGCGGTGTTCTCATCAAAGCGGCCTTTGACCCCCCAGGCATACGCCCAGTGGGCCGACGAGGAGCGGTCGGTGCCAAACAGGTCATAGGCCGCTGGCAGCCATTTATTCACATATTTCTGGATGAGGAGGACGGGGATTTTTTTGGCGCGCAGGATGCGCTTGAGGCCGCTGTGGCCGGTGCCGAGGTGGAACTGTTCTTCTTTGAGCATCGGCCCCATGCTGCGGGTAAACGGGGCAAAGGCTGAAAAACTCTCCATTTTGAGCTGATACTTGCCATCCCGGTCAATAAACTCGGTAAAGGCGTACATATCCAGCCAGTTGCGGATGTCCTCATTAAACGCCCCGAGCAGACGTGTTTTTTTGAATGCCCGCCGCTCCAACAGCTTCTGAGCCTCAACCTTACCGCTGGTACCAAAATACGTCACCAGCAAATAGGCCATCTGCCAGCCGTGGCGCGTCTCTTCGCAGATAATGCGGGCCAAGCTGCGGCGGTCAAAGTCGAACGGCGCGGTATCGAACAGCCGACGCTGTTGCTCGGTTGACGCGAATTCGGTATCGCCCTGCACCCGAATCAGGTTGAGCAGCGCATCCCGAATCCGCTGGTCGGGCACCTCCATGAGATGTTCCCATTTTTTGTGGCCGGCGTAGGCCCCGAACTCGATCTCGGACTGCTCCAGCGGGCCAAACTTGACCTCCCACCGATAGTCACCCAGCTCACCGACATCAAGCCCAATATCTTTTTGCCAGCTTGTGAACAGGTCCATCCAGTCGTCAAAGTTGTGCATCCGTGCTGCCATATCAGACTCCGCACAAGCCGGTTGTGGCCGCTGGGTTCGCCCCACCGGCTCGGTCAGACCCCCTTGAACTGCGGCATGCTCTTGGTCACATAGGAACGCAGCCCTGCTTGCCCGTCGGCGCTCGAGAACAGACCGGCCTGCAACTCCCGCTCCAGACTCAGCGCCTCAAACAGGGGCATCTCGCCGCCGGCCTGAACGGCCAGCTTGATCCGTCCGACCGCCTTACTGGCTTTATGGGGCGGGGTGAACTGCCGGGCATAGGCCAGCACCTGCGCAAAGTAGTCCTGGGGGTCAAAGATCTCGTGGACCAGTCCCAACTCCTGGGCTTCTTCAAATGAAATCCGACGCCCGGTCACCATGAGTTCCAAGGCCCGGGCTTTGCCAATATGGCGGGTCAGGCGCTGCGAGCCACCGGTCCCGGGCAGGACGCCCAGCGCAATCTCGGGCAAGCCGACCTGCCCCGCGTCACGCCGGGCGAGACGCAGGTCGCAGGCCATCGCAATCCCCAGCCCGCCGCCAACGGCATGGCCGTTGAGGGCGGCAATGACCAGCTTGGGCGTCCGTTCCAGGCGGTTCAGCGTCTCGTTGGCGTGCAGGCAGAAGTTGTACTTGAACTGGGGCGACACCCGGCTCAGCATCTCGATATCGACCCCTGCCGAAAAGAACGTGTCACCCACCCCGCGCAACACCAGGACAGACACCTCATCGTCAAACCGGGCGCGCAGAATCGCCCGGTCCAACTCGGTCATCATGGCGTGGGAACAGGTATTGGCCGGCGGGTTATCAAATTCGAGAAGCGCAATGCCGTGCCGGGTAGAATAGCGGACGAGGGGCTGCCCCATGCCTGTCTCCTTCATCATAGCGGGCTGTATCTTTCTTGTTCTAAAAGCTCGGCGACAAAACCGCAAGGTCGCTCAGAGGAGCGTCTGAGCCTGGCAAAAAAACTTTTCTCACGCCTTGACCCCGGTCTGACGGGGCTTACATTTGGCCCAGACAACGAGGCCCGGTCCCCCACAGAGACCGTAAGACATTACTCACAGTCACACGAAAGGAGTTTCTCATGACACGCTTCCGATTCTCCCCTGAATTCGATCCTCTGAACGCCCTGCTGCGCTTACAGCGCGAGTTTGATCAGGTGTTTGAAAACCCCCGGGGCTTTGACATGAGCCTGTCGGGACGGGGTGTCTTCCCGCCTGTCAATGTCCTGCAAGACGCCGAGGGCAACTATGTCGTCCGCTTTGAGATGCCCGGCGTGTCGCCCCGGGATATCAACATCGAAAGCCACGGCCGCACCCTGGTCCTGAGCGGCAAACGGGACGCCTCGACCGACCACAACGGCGGCTTCCACCGGCGTGAACGGGGCGCGGGCCAGTTCTCCCGCTCGTTCCAACTCCCGACCGGGCTGGACCTTGACCGGGCCGAGGCTTCCTACAAGCAAGGTATGTTGACCCTCCGCATCCCCAAACACGCCGCGGCCAAACCCCGTCAGATCACCATCGAGGCGGCCTAGGCCGAGGCGGCCGCCCAAACCGTACACAAGGAGGAGGATAGACCCATGACAGAACTGACCACCCAGCAGAAACAAGAGGTGCAAGCCGAAGAACAGACCCGACCGGGCCGGACCTACCTGCCGCCGGTCGATATCTTCGAGACCGCTAACGCCCTGTGGCTGCGGGCCGACATGCCCGGTGTGCAGGAGGACTCCATCGAGGTCCATGTGGACAGCAACGCGCTGTCGATTGAGGGCCGGGTTGGCCTGGAAGACTACCAGGACTTAGCCCCGGTCTACACCGAGTACCGGGTCGGCAACTACCAGCGCCGTTTCACCCTGTCCAAGGCGATTGACACCGACAAAATCCACGCCCGTCTGACCGATGGCGTACTGGAACTCGAACTGCCCAAGACCGAGAGCGCTAAACCCCGGCGGATTGCCATCCAGACCGGCTGACAGCCCCACCGGGCGCACATCCCGCACAGGAGCCACACGGTTCCTGTGCGGGATGTGCTACAATGCCGCCTATGGATACCGTCAGAGGCCCGAGCCCCGCCGAACTCCGCCACGCTCTCCACGAGGCCGCCGACTGGGTAGCCGCCTACCTCGACACGGTTGAGGATCGGCCCGTTCTGGCTCAGGTTTCGCCCGGTCAGATTGCCGCCACCCTGCCCGACTCAGCCCCCCAACACGGCGAGTCGCTAGAGACGATTCTCCACGACATTGATCGCCTGCTCCTGCCCGGTATCACCCACTGGAACCATCCCGCGTTTTTTGCCTATTTTGGCATCAGCGGCTCTGGGCCGGGCATTGTGGGCGAGTTGATATCCGCCGCCCTCAACGTCAACGCCATGCTGTGGCGGACCTCGCCAGCCGCCACCGAGTTGGAGCAGCGTACCCTGAGCTGGGTAGCCCAGATGCTGGGCCTGCCCGACTCCTGGTTCGGGGAAATCACCGACACCGCCTCGGCCTCAAGCCTGTACGCCCTGGCCGCGGCCCGAGAAGCGGCCGGTCTTGATATCCGCGACAGAGGCATGGCCGGTCGAACCGACCTGCCGCCCCTGGCCGTATACGGCTCAACCCAAACCCACAGCTCTATTGATAAGGCCGCCATCGCCCTCGGCATCGGTCGGCAGTGGACCCGCCGGATTGAAACGGACGCCGAGTTCCGGCTGCGCCCGGCCCGGCTCGAAGCGGCCATCCGCACCGATAGGGCGGCCGGCGTCAAACCGCTGGCCGTGGTCGCCACCGTCGGCACCACCTCATCAACCAGCATCGATCCCGTCCCGGCCATTGCCGACATTTGTGATCGTTATGGGGTATGGCTGCACGTTGACGCGGCCTACGGCGGGGCCGCGGCCCTCGTTCCCTCCCATCGGACGGTTCTGGCCGGCTGCGAGCGGGCTGACTCATTTGTCACCAACCCCCACAAATGGCTGCTGACCCCGATTGATTGCAGTCTGCTCTACACCCGCCGGCCGGACGACTTGAAACGCGCCTTCTCGCTGGTTGCCGAGTATCTACGGACCGATGAGGCCGAGGTCGTCAACCTGATGGACTACGGTTTGTCGCTCGGCCGCCGGTTTCGGGCCCTCAAGCTGTGGATGGTCATCCGCGCCTATGGACGCCAGGGCCTGGCCCGGATCATTGAGGGCCATATCCAGTCCGCCCAGTGGCTGGCGGCCCAGGTCGATGCCACACCGGGCTGGCAGCGCTTGGCCCCAGTTCCCTTTTCAACCGTGTGTTTCTGTCATCGCCGGCCTGGAGAAACCGGGCTTGAAGCCCACAACGCGGCCATCGTAGAGGCCGTCAACGCCAGCGGCAAAGCGTTTGTGTCCCACACCAAGCTGAACGATCAGTACGCCATCCGGGTCGCCATCGGCAATCAACACACCAGCCGGGCCCATGTCAAACAACTCTGGGCGCTGCTGCGCCAAGTCGCCGGCTCAAGGAATAGCCGGCGGTGAGGAGCCGGAGTATCCACAATTGTCTTCCACGCAGCGAAACGGTCTAATGCAGGTCTCTTGCCCAACCACGCATTGTGAGCTCTTGGGCGCGGATGTGGCGCTGGTATATCTTGGGCAGCTGAGACGGCAGCGACAGCACATCTTCAATGACCATATAGCGCGACGGTGCGCACATCTCCCGCAGATAGTCATGGCCAGCCTTATCAACCGTGATGCAGAACGACAGGATGCCGCTCCGTTCCGCCTCACGCAGAGCCATCATGGTGTCTCGAATGCCATACGTCGGCGTGTGGGGCTCACGGCCATAGTCAGCATCTTCGGGGTAGCCGTCACTCAGCAGAATGAGAACCTTGCCACGGCTCGACAGGTCTTTCAGCTTGCGCGTGGCGTGCCGGACGGCCGCGCCCATCCGCGTACTGCGCTGGGGAGCCAGGGCGCTGATGCGGCCTTTGACATCTGATGACAGGGATTCGACAAAGGTCTTGACCGGGTAGACATCAACATGCTTGCGGCCGCTGCTCGAAAAGCCGTAAATCGCATAGGTATCGCCAATCTCTTCCAGGGCCGAGGACAACAGCACGACCGATTCTTTGAGGATGTCAATGATCCGCATCTCCTCAGGTTCGGCGGTGGCGGCCGCGACCCGGGCGTCGGTTGAAGCGCTCAGGTCCACCAGGAACAGGGCCGAGACATCCCGGTCGGTCGGCTGACGGGCGGCATAAATTCTGGGGGAAGGCGGCACGCCGGTCATCAGATCAACCCGCGCACCAACCGCGGCTTCCAGGTCAATCTCTTCCCCGTCTTCCAGGCCCTTGACCTTGTGGTACAGCTTTGGCCGCAAGCGCTGAAACTCGCGCTTGATCTCCTTCATCACATCGCCGTAGGCGGCCGTGGTACTGGTGAAAAAGGCCCCTTCATCGCCGACGAGGGGCACCTCGCGTACATCGCACCAGTGCGAGCGATAGTCGTCAATCAAAAAATCCCATTCATCATACACATACCGCACCCCGGCCGAGGTGAGCCGCTGGCGGTTCCTGGCCTTTTTCTGCTTGGGCTGGAACTCTTCTTCGACGCCTTCTCCGTCCGGGTCGCCAAACAGGCTGAAGGTTTTGCCGTTTTCGGGGCGCGGTTGCGGGCGGCGGTGTTCCTTCTGGTGGGTGCTGAGCCGGGCGATGATCTTGCGCAGCATAGCCTGTTCTTCGGCTGACAGGCTCTCGGCGCTGCGCGGCCCCTGGTTCAACTCGTCCTCCAGAGGCACAAAGCGGGCCGACTCGTCTTCCACCAGCTCGGCCAAGCGCTTTTTTTGTGACTGATGTGGCTCTGCGGCTTGCGGCCGGGCGGCGCTGTCCATCACCTGCGCGTACAACTCGGTAGCCAGCAGCAAGGACTCGTCGGCCGAGCCGGCCTTGGTCAGCTCGGGCCACAGCGCCTTGGGCAGCCGCGGCAGGAGCATGGACAGGGCCGCGGGGTAGAGCTGGGTCTGTTCGTCGGCCCAGGCCAGGTCCTCTCGCAGACCCCGGTAGGCGGCGGTGAGGTGAGCCGTCACCCGCTTGCTCTCAATATAACCGAACAGCGCCTCGATCTGTCTGGGCTGGGGAAAAAGCTGGAAAAAGTCGAACAGGTTATCCGGCGGCTCGGCTCCCGAGGCTAACAGCAGGTGGACGGCGGGTGACAGAGACGGCCACAGCCCGGCGATATCAATCGCATACGTCCCACACGCTACCCGGCCGGCCTGCTGCGCGGCCATGACCCGCAGCAGACGAAAGTTTTCTTCATACGTTGGAAAGGCCTCGACCCACATCGGCAGGGGCAACAGGGCCTCGTCCTCTAAACCGAGGGGTGGCGGAAAGCTCAGCGTCTCGGTTTCGGTCAGGCTATAGGTCGCACCGCCCAGCATGTGCAGATATTTCAGCAGCACGCCGTGGACATCGCTCAGCATGACGGCCGGCACCGTCCCGCGTAGCATCAGCAGGCTGGTCCGTGACTCCAGGGCAAAATACGCCTCTGCGGCTTCGGGCCGACGGCGGGCCAGCTCTTCGCCGGCCGTGATCCAGCTCAACACCCCCTGCTCGCCGACCTCGTCATAGGCCTGGCCCAACACCCGGAACAGCCGGGCGACGCCGGTTGGAACACATTGGGCCAACTGCCCGATCCGTTCCAGCAGCGCGCGACAGGTCTCGAGCGGGAGGAAGCGCAGGGTCGAGCTCAACAAAGTCACCGACACCGGCAGGGGTTCGGGGTCGAAGCTCACCCCGGCCTGGATGCAGCGCAAGTAGGTCGCCCGCAGCGCAGCCGGAATCAGCTCGCACGCGCGTGGCAAGGCCCGGTACAGCGCGACCGCGGCCGCGGGTGAGTGGTAGACCGCGTTACGGACGAGCCGATAACAGTTCAGCCGCTCAGACTGCTCCAACTCGGTCAAGCCGTCCGGCAGGCTGCTAAACACCCGCGGCGGGTCAACCCCGCCAATATCAAACGCCAGGCGGGACCACTCGTTCAGGTCGCCCTGGCTCAGCCCGGCCAAGACCTGTGGAGTAGACCGAAAAAAGGCCGCCGCCAGATGGGCGTTCTTGCCCCGGTCGGCGGTCAAGCCCCGGCGGCCGTATTCCACCCAACCCTGGAGATGACCGTGCATCCAGCGCTCAAGCCTCGCAGTCTCCACCTGTCCCAGCGCGTCCAGCAACGCTGTCTGCCAGGCCACAGGCAGGTCGGCCAGGATGGCGGTCAGCCCTTGCCGGGCGGTCTCGCTCAAGCGGCTCTGGTTGAGGCCAACGGTATCTGATGTCATGTGCCGCGTATCTGTCGGTGAGAGCATGCCTGCGGATGTATAAGAACCCTGGCAAGAGGGCAAGAGAAAGTCGGGGCATGCCTCACCGCGCAATGCGCCGCCCGCTTCCGGCCCGGCTGACGCCCGCCTCCCTCGCTCTCGCCGGGGGATAGTCCCACTCGTCGTAGACATAGTGGAGAGCACGGGTCGTCCGCTCTCAGAGCACGTCCGCTCCTCACGCCGCGGACCGCGCCGCCCGCTGGCCCTCTTCCACATCAACCCAGTACAGCAGCAGGCCACCCACGGCAAAAAACGCCACCAGGGCCAGGATAGCCATCCGGCTCGATCCCGTTGCCAGGGTCAGCACGGCAAAAACAGCCGGTCCAAAAATGCCGGCGAATTTCTCGCACACGGCAAAAAAGCCGAAGAACTCGCTTGAGCGCTGGCGGGGAATCAGACTGGCGAAGAGCGAGCGGCTGAGCGCCTGACAGCCCCCCTGGACCAGGCCGACCAGAATCGCCAGCAGGTAGAAGTGGAGAGCCGTAGACATGAAATAGCCAATGACACTCACGAGCACATACACGCCCAAGGCCAGAAAGATGCCGGCCTTGGCACCGATGCGGGCGGCCAGGTGGCCAAAGCCAAAGGCGGCCGGAATCCCGATGAACTGGACCAGCAGAATGGCCGAGATGAGAACGCCCTGAGACAGCCCGATCTCGCTGCCATAAATGGCCGCCATGCGGATAATCGTGCCGACCCCGTCGTTGTAAATGACAAAAGCCAGCAGCAGCAGCCCGGCGTTTTTGTACACCCGGAGTTCACCGCCGGAGTGACGCAGCCGGCCGAACACCCCGCCCAGCCCGGGGCCGGACCGTGGACGGGACGAACGGCCCGGCTCGGCAACCCGGCGCAGCAGGGGCATTGAGAAGGCCAGCCACCACACCGCCACACTCACAAAAGACAGACGGCTGGCGGCCGCGGCATCGGCCAGGCCGAACCAGTGCGGGAACTGAATCCAGGCCAGATTGAGGGCCAGCAGCAGGCCGCCACCCAGATAGCCGAGCGCGTAGCCGGCGGTCGAGACCTGATCGATCTCGTCGGCCCGAGCCAGATGGGGCAGCAGCGCGTCGTAGAAAATCATACTGCCCGACACCCCGATATTGGCGACCACAAACAGGACCGCGGCGAGCTGCCAGTCGCCGCTGTACACCCCGCCCAGGCCGGCGGTGGCACACACCCCACAACCCAGAAAAACGGCCAAGAGCTTTTTGCGGATCGCCGCCGCATCGGCCCACGCGCCGAGGAGTGGCGCGCATACCGCGATCAGCACCAGGGCGACGGTAGTCATCGTTGCGTAGCGGGCGGTGGCCACCTCGGACGGCACGTCAACCGATGCCACCGCACTGAAATAGATCGGAAAGACGGCGGCAACGACAGTGGTGAAAAAAGCCGAGTTGGCCCAGTCGTACAGCGCCCAGGCGCGCAGCTCGGGCCGGCCCAGCCCGAGCGCAGTCAGCCGCTCAGCACTCCAGCGCACGGCCAATACGCCCGAAAATGGCGGCCGTAGTGCTCGTCCCGCCGCTCAGCACGGTCGCCCGACCGCAAAGCTCCTGCATACACCGGCTCCTTAGCCCTCGTCAGAGGCGGGGCGAGTGTAGCCCACGCGCCGGCACAAGGCAATCTGTCGGTGGGATGCTGCTAAGGCGTGCAGCGGAGGGTCTCGTCCGTTTCTCTACAGAGGTCGCCCAGGCTGAGGCCGGCCAGGGCTTGCTGAACGGCCCGGTCCCGTCGCTGCAAGACGCCCGCCAGCGGGTCAGCGTCTTCAGCCGGGGGGCCGGTCCCACGCAGGACATCGAGAATCTCGACCAGACTGACCCGCTCCGGCGGCCGGGCCAGCGTGATCCAGGCCGGCTCGGTCGCCCGGAGCAGGATGGCGTTGTCCACAAATCGCTCAAGACAGTCCTCAAGACGCGACAGCGGGGCCTGAAGACAGGCCGCCAACTGGGCCGCCGACCAGGGCGGCTGGCCGGCCAGCGCCCGGCGGCCGACCGCGGTCAGCAGGGCCAGCGCCAGCCGCTCACGCGCCGCATAGCTGTCGGGCCGGTCCGCCTCCTTTTTGAAATAGTCGGCTGGATGCTGGTGGAAGTAGGCGACTTCGGCCCCGACGAGGACAATCAGCCAGCCGACATACAGCCACAGCAGGGACAGGATCAGCACGGCAAAGCTGGAGTAAATGGCCGCATAGCGGGCCGAGCCGGCAAAAAAGGCGGCAAACACCATGCCGGCCAACTGCCAGGCCAAGCCGGCCACCGCGCCGCCGACCAGGGCCGAGCGGAGCGACACCCAGGTATAGGGCACAAACCGATAGAGGAAGGTGAAGGCCAGGCATAACAGCAGCAGGCGCGTGCCGCGGGTGGCCAGAAGCGGGCCGAAGGTCTGGAGTTCCATGACCCGCTGGACCAGCCAATAACTCTGCACCGAGGCGATCAGGGTCAGGCCCATAAAGACCAGCACTGAGCCGATCAACAGCGCACTCAGGTAGCCGCTCAGCCGCTGGCCCCAGCCGCGCGGACGGCGCACCTTCCAAATCCGATTCAGCGCGCTTTCGATCTCGCCGACCAGAAAAATCACGGTATAGAAGAGGGTGACGACGCCGACAACACCGAGGACGCCGACCTGGATGTTGTTCACCACCTCGATCACCCGGCGCGCGACCTCAACACCCTCTGGCCCGAGAGCCTCAAAAGCCTGGATCAGAAACGGCTCGATCTGATTTTGGACGCCAAACGCTTTTAAGACCGCAAACGTCACCGCCAGCGACGGGATCAGGGCCAGCAGCATGGCGTAGGTCAGACCCATCGCTTGCAGATGCAGCAGGTCTTCACGCAGCCGCCAGCCGGCAACCTTGAAAAAATGGCTCAGGTGGACGGTCAAGCGGGCCACGGCCGGCGAGTGCAGCACCCGGCCAGTATAGCAGACAGGCCGCCAAACCGAAGAGGCGCGGCAACGTCTCTCGGTGGTATTGACATATACCACCAAATCAGGTTCTATCAGGAGGGAAGCCCCGCCGTGGAAGTGTCGCCATGAGTCTCCAGAGCCCCCCCCCCCGCACTGACCGGGGAAGGAAGCCCCGCCGTGGAAGTGTCGCCATGAGTCTCCAGAGCCCCCCCCCCCCCCCCCGCACTGACCGGGGAGGGAAGCCCCGCCGTGGAAGTGTCGCCATGAGTCTCCAGAGCCCCCCCCCCCCGCACTGACCGGGGAGGGAAGCCCCGCCGTGGAAGTGTCGCCATGAGTCTCCAGAGCCCCCGCGCAAAGATCACAAGACGACAGAGGATCAATACGCACTACGCCCGACTCATCGGCATGCTGTTCCTGTGCTGCCTGCTGCTAGCCCTCGCCCCCCCAGCCAGGGCACAAACGGCTACGCCGCGCCTGACCCTCACCGTTGACAACTCCTCGGGTGATGCCAGTACGCAGGGGTCCCTCCCCTATCTGTTGGCCCAGGCCAACGCCACATCTACCCCGACGACAATCCTCTTTGACTCGACCCTTGATGGCAGCACTATCACGCCCGCCCTTCCGCAGAGACTCTCTCGCGACATACATCTCCTCGCCCAGGATGCAGGCGGGTCGGCCATTGATATAACGCTTGATGGGTCACTGGCCCCCACTAATGATTTTATAAGCATCGCCTTCCCAAACGCCACCATTCGGGGATTCAATATTGTCAATTTCGCCTCCCGGACGATCCACGTCGAGTCCTTCACGAACTGCCAGGCCAATGCACGGGTCACGATCTCCGATAATGTCCTGACAGCCACTTCCTCCAGCTCTACCGGGATTTATCTGAGCCCTAATGCCGGCTGCGCAGCCGTGACCATCAGCGGGAATCGGATCGAGACGCCGGGAAGCAGCGCGCACGGCCTGCTCATGTCTAAGTCCCTCTCCGGCCTGACGAGCAGTAGCCTGGACCTCACCGTGTCCAACAATACATTCACCGCCGGACAGCACGGCATCTACCTTGCTCACAGCCACAACAACACGGCTACGAGTACCGCGGCCCTCATCCTGTCCAACAACACTATCACCGGAGGACTGAGGAGCTCCGGGATTAGCATTATCCAATCATTTACCGGGGGGGGAGTCCCTCCCGGCGATACCCCGATCGACCTCGCTATCAATAACAGGACAACCGCCACGCTGTCGGGCAATCGCATCGCCGGAGCAAACACTGGGATTCATATCAACAACACCACCGGCCCCGGGAATAACAGTGAGGTGGACGCCACCCTGTCGCAAAATCGCGTCACCGGAGCAACCACCTTTGGGATTCGGATTAATCTTGAGGGTACCGGGGGGCGTAACACAGTCACCGTCAACGGGACCGGCAACATAGTCACCGGCAGCGGCACGCTGGACCTCTACGCCCAATATCTTGGAACCAATGCCCGCGCATCGGGACGAGGCGGTTTCGGGCTAAGCGGGCACCTCGCGAACACCTTCTTCAACACCAGAAACATTTACCCGGGGGAGGATTTCAACCGCTTTACCCTCGCCAAATACAGGGTCGCTCAAAGACAGCGGCCCCCCTTCCGGCCCGTTTGGCTTAGCCATCACTGGCCCCGCAACCTCATCGTCTCCCGATACAAGGCCGCCAGGTTCCTCTCCGGGGGCAGCGGAATCTCCATTGAGGAAGAATATCGGCCCACCTTCAGGCAGGGGGACGGTAGCCACCTCGAGGCGATCGCCTTTTCCGTGGTGTCCGGTCAGACCACCCCGCCCGACTCCGGGGCCATCCCCGTCGCCGTCAAACTCCTTTTCCGGGATTCGGTCAACTTTGTGGTCAACCTCGATACTACCCACATCCTGCAGGTGTGTTTGCCCCGGCCAAGCGACCTGTCTGGCGTGCCCGCCCTACAGCTCGCCTGGCTGGACGGAACCACCTGGTACCCCCTGATCTCGTATTCGTATAGGGGAGGCAGCCAAATCTGCGCCGATATCGTCGGGTTCCCGAACTTCTTCGTTCTAACCCGCCCGGAGAGTCCCCCAACGGCCCCCGGCTCCCGGCGGCCGGCTCCCACCCAGCCCCCCTTGGACGGCGTCCTGGAAAACCCGGCGGCCGGCTCCTTTCGCAGCGGCATCGGGCTGATCTCAGGCTGGACGTGCGCCACCGGGGTGATCGAGGTGGAGATAAACGGTACGCATCTCCTGGAAGCCGCCTCCGGCACGAGCCGGGAAGATGTCGCCACAGCCGGACGATGCGGGGGCCGGGCCGATGTCGGCTTTGGGGTGCTGTTCAACTGGAACCTGATCGGTGACGGCACCCACACCATGCGGGCACTGGCCGACGGGGTCGAATTTGACCGGGCAACCTTCACCGTGACGACCTTAGGCGAGGAGTTCATTTGGGGGGCGAGAGGCGAGACCATTGTGAGCGACTTTCCGTCCCCGGGCGAGCAGGTGCGGCTGGTGTGGCAAGAGGGTCTCCAGAACTTCAGGCTGGTTCCGCTCTCGGCCGCGGCTGCCCCGCCACCGGCCGAGCAGGCTCCCCGCCCCGGTACCGGGCCGAGGGGCTTCCTGGAAAACCCGGTAATCTCCTCTGTGTCTCAGAGCGGCATCAGCGTGATCTCGGGCTGGACGTGCGCCACCGGGGTGATCGAGGTGGAGATAGACGGCATATATCTCCTGGAAGCCGCCTCCGGCACGAGCCGGAAAGATGTCGCCACAGCCGGACAATGCGGGGGCCGGGCCGATGTCGGCTTTGGGGTGCTGTTCAACTGGAACCTGATCGGCGACGGCACACACACCGTGCGGGTGCTGGCAGACGGGGTCGAATTTGACCGGGCAACCTTCACCGTGACGACCTTAGGCGAGGAGTTCATCCGCGGGGCCAGCGGGCAGGCGGTAGTGGCCGACTTCCCGAGCGCCGGCCAGACCGTCACCCTGACCTGGCAGGAATCCGTCCAGAACTTTGTGATTACGAACCTTGAGTAACGGCCCCCTGGCCACATCCGCGCGATGCTCCTGTTCTGTCCACAGCTCCCCGGCCCCGGCCCCAACCACCCGGGGCCGAAGACACACACCAACACAGGCTCGCCTCCAGGCCGCTGCCCGGTGTAACCAGGACGCACCCGACCCAGGAAACCGACCGCCACGGAGCCTGTACACCATGCGTTTCATCGCCAGCATGCTCAGCAGCCTGCTCGCCCGCCGGCTGCGCTTTCCGCAGCTCTTCGTGCTGACCACCGGCCTGTTTGTGCTTGACCTGCTGATTCCCGACCTCATCCCTTTTCTGGACGAGATCGTACTCGGCCTCGCCAGTCTGCTGTTCGGCTCGTGGAAAGCCAGCCACAAGGATACACTCGAAGAGACCCCGCCAGACGAAGAGGTGATAATCACCCAGGCCCGGGTTGTTGACAGCGACCGGGCCGCACCCAAAGACCGCCGGCCCTCCGGCTGAAGGGCTAACGCTGCTCGCCGACCGAGGCAGTAATATACTTGACCGTCACCGGCGACAGATCATGCGGGTCGGCCATGACTTCAATAATCACAAACGACCGGATGGTATCGGTCGCCCTGAGTGCGGCCCGCAACTCGCCGACCGTCTGCACCCGGATGCCCGTACCGCCCCAGGCCTCGGCCAACTGCGCATACGGCCACGGCGGGATGGCGAGCAGGTCTTCCCGCTCCGACACCGGCCGGAAGATGCCCCAGCCGCGGTTATTCATCAGCACCACAATCGGGTTCAGCCCATAGCGCGGAGCGTGGGCAATTTCCGGCCCGGTCATCTGAAACGCGCCGTCCCCGCACAAGACCAGCGGTCGCTGGCCAGTCCCGATCTGCGCCCCCATCGCCCCCGGAATGCCAAAACCCATTGAGGCATAATAGCCCTGGGCCAAATAGCCGCTGTGGCGTCCAAAGCGCACATCGAGGCCGGCAAACAACATATCGCCGGCCTCGGCCACAACCAGATGATCGGGATGCGTGTCCAGGAAGGCGTTGACCTCGCCCAGCATATCAATGACCCGGATAGCGCGCTCTTCACCCGGCACCTGGGGTTCCAGATTGTCGTAATAGCTGACCGTCTCGCGGTGGCGGCGAATCGGCGCGTCAAGCAGCGCCCCGAGATAGTCCTCAAGCGTGACATCGGTATAGCTGTGGTGGCTGATATCGACCCGGTTCTCGGAGGCCCGGATCAGTTTTTCACGCGGCAGCCGGGGCAGTTGGGAGCCGAGATTCATATCGGTCAGCAGGGTCCCCAGGTTCACCACCAGGTCGGCCTCATCAACCCGCCGGCGGATCGGCTCGGGTGAAATAGCCCCGATATGCACGCCCATGTGCTGGGGATGGTCAGCCGGAAACGCGCCCTTGGCCAACACCGTCGTGGCGCACGGCGCGCCCGTCTTCTCGACCAGGGCCACCGCCCGGTCCACCAGTTTCCGGCGGAAGACCTCAATGCCCACAATCACAAAGGGGTTTGTAGCCTGGTTGAAGCGGGCAACCGTATCCCGGGCCGCCTCGGCCACCTTGTGGGGATCGGAGGGGCGGTGCCCAAAGGTCCCGTCCCAGGCCAGGAGAGAGGCGGGAACCGTGACCGGGCACTCAACCATGTCTTGATGAATCTCAATGTAGCCCGGCTGCTGGTGCAGCCACAGCGCCCCCACGACCTCATGAATATCCTCGGCCGCGGTCTGTGGATTATCAATGATCCTGGCCGCACAGGTGATTTCCTTAAAAACCCGGAACTGCGACTCAATCTCTTTGGCCTGGTGGTGGACCAGGATGCCCAGCTTGCGTTTTTCCTCGCCCGGCCCACCGCTGACGACCAGGATCGGCACCCGCTCAGAGTAGGAACCGGCCACCGCATTGACCACATTCAGCCCCCCCGCCCCGTAGGTCACACACAGCACGCCGAGCCGCCCGGTCGCCCGCGCATAGCCGTCCACCGCAAACCCGGCTCCGGGCTCGTGCGAGAACGTCATAACCCGGATATCCCGGGGCTTGCCAAACTTCATGAACAGCTGGATGACCAGATCGCCAGGAATACCGAACAGACGGGTGACGCCGACCTTGCGCAGATAGGCCACCAGAAAATCGCCGAGTTGCATCTGTGCTCTCATACATCCCTCCCGCCCCACCATTGTAGCAAGACGCGGCCGGCTGGCGAGAGGGAGGCGAAAAGCCGGCGGCTGTGTGCTAGACAGGCACGAGCGCGACCAGGGAAGAGGGGGCAAGGCATGAGTTCTCACATCGCACCGCTCAGAGTTGCCGACCTGCCACCCCGCAGCCAGTCGTTCTGGCGCATGACCGGGCCGGGGGCGGTGCTGGTCGGGCTGTCGATCGGGGCCGGCGAGATTGTGCTGTGGCCGTGGATCACCACCAAGTTCGGGGCCACGATGGTCTGGGCGGCCGCCCTGGGGGTCTTTCTGCAGCTGTGGGTGAATATCGAGATCGGCCGCTGGGCGATTGTCACCGGCGAGGCCGCGTATAGCGGTTTTGCCCGGGTGTGGATGGGTTTTATCTATGTCCTGCTGTTCGTCGGTTTTGTCACCCTGTTCCTGCCCGGCTGGGCGCGCATCTCGGGCGCGGCCCTCAAGGCCCTGCTGTTCGGCCCGGATGGCCCTGGCCCGGACTGGCTGTGGACCGGCCTCACCTTTGTCTCGGTCGGGCTGGTGCTGTTTGGCCCCAAGGTCATGTATCGGGCGGTTGAGCGGATCACGATTGGGCTGGTCGTGTTTATGACGCTGGGGCTGATCGTTGTCGCCGTGCAGGTCGGCAGCCTGGAGGCCGTGGCTGAGATGGCACGCGGGCTGGTCAATGTCGGGCATATTGAGCTGGACGACGAGTTTCCCTTCACTCGCTTTTTTGGCGCGGTGGTGTTTGCCGGGGCCGGCGGGGCCGGCAACCTGTGGTACGCCTTTTATCTCCGCGACAAGGGGATTGGCATGGGCGCGCGGGTGCCGACCCTGACCAATCCGCTCCGCGGCGGGGCCGATACCGAGCCGCCGACCGGCTATACCTATCCAGAAACCGCGTCGAACCGCCGCGCCTTCAAGGACTGGCTGCGCTGGGTTGTGCTTGACCAGACGCTGTACTTCTGGCTGCTCAACAGCCTGACCATGTTCCTGTTCATGTTCGGTGCGCTGTGTGTGCTGCGACCGCTCGGCGTGGTGCCAACGGAGGGCCGGATTATCTGGGACGAGTCGCGTATTCTGGGCGAGACCCTGGGCAGCTTTGGGCGCTATCTGTATCTGCTCATCGGCATGGCGGCCCTGTTCAGCACCCAACTGATAGCGGTCGATGGCGGCGCGCGGGTGTGGGCGTATATTCTGCGCACCTGCTTCCGGTTTGGCCGGCGCGTTGACCAGGCCAGGCTCTACGCGCCGTTTGTCGTGTTGTTCATGCTGGCCGGGACCGGCAGCACCTGGTTCTTTGAACGGTTCGCGGTGACCGGGCTGGGCTTTATTTTTAATGCCGCCCTGCTGGGCGGCTTCTCTATGGCCATGTACGTCCCGCTGATGCTGTATCTGAACCTGCGCTACCTGCCCGTCTCGGCTCGGCCGGGACCGGTTTGCATCGGCATGATGCTGGTCGCCTCGGGCGTATACGGCAGCTTTGCGCTGTACAGCCTGTGGGCTGCGGTTTTCTAGGCCGAGGCCTGCGGCGCGGCGGTCAGCTCCCCGTCACATCGGCCGTCAGGACTGCTCCCGGGGGGCGCAACACCGCTTGACGAGCGCTCACCCGCGGGTGCCGACGGGTGTCTTCGCCCGCGGGTGAGCTTTACAGAGCGGCCAGCGCCTCAGTCTGGGCAACCGGGTCCCACTGGCCTGTTGCTGGCAGGGGCCGCGAGCCGGGCTGGCGCTCGAGCGGGCTTTCCAGCCCTAACTCTTTGGCGATGTCTCGCACCGCCGGGATGACCTCTTGGCCGAGCAGCCGGATATTGCTCATCCGCTCGGGATGGCCGATCGGGCCGTCGTTCTGCCACAGACCGAAGACACCCGGCCGCAGGACCTCCATGATCTTGCGGAGCTTGGGAATGACGGTCTTGGGTGTCCCCCGAATCAACTGGTAGGACTCCTGGGCGTGGGGGTATAAGCCGTACACGGCCGCCTTGGCCTCTTCGATACTCTGGCCCTCATAGCCGGTGAAGAGCTGCGAGCGGCCCTTGGGGTCGGTGAACTGGCGGGCGAGGCGCTGGGTCGCCGCCTTGGAGTTATAGCCGGACGGGAACAGCCACTCGGGCCGGATAGCGGTGTACATCCCCCCGCCGTATAAGTCCTGCTTGCCCAGTTCTTGGGCTTTCTCTTCGGTCTCGGCGACATACACCTTTTGGAGATAGCCGAAGTTTTCCGGGCCGGCCTGATAGCCCTCTTCGGCTGCCGCCTCGGCGTACAGATTCCACAGCTCCACGGTCGGCTCAAGATAGGTGGCCAGGGCAATATAGGGATACCGATGCTTGGCGCACCACTGGACCGTCTCGGGGCTGACCAGGCCCGGGATCCACATCGGCGGATGGGGCTTTTGCAGCGGCAGAGCCCAGGGGTTCACGAAGCGGTAGTTGAAGTGCTTGCCCTCCCAGCGGAACGGCCCCGGCGTGGTCCAGGCTTTGACGATCAGGTCGTGGGCCTCGTTAAAATACTCCCGGTTGTAGGACGGATTGGCATTGTTGGCGAACTGCTCGGTCCCCCCACCACGCACCCAGCCGGCGACCAGGCGGCCTTTGGAAATCAGGTCAATTTCGGCCAACTCTTCGGCCAGCCGCAAGGGGTTGCCCACCACCGGCAAGGGGTTGCCGAGCAGGACGATGCGGACCTTCTCGGTGATCCGGGCCAGGATCGAAGCCTCCACATCAACCACCGACCCCATGCACAGGATCAGGCCGTGGTGCTCGTTGAGCATAATTCCGTCAAAGCCCATCTGCTCGGCAAAGACATCTTCGTCAAGGTATTCGTTGTACAGCCGTGAGGCTACGGCCGGATCGTAATAGGTGTTCGGGACTCCCCAGTAGCCGTTCCTGAGTAAGACTTCCTCAGGCACCGGATGGTAGGGCCGCTCTGAAAAATACATGATATGCATGGCGTCTCCTCCTTTGTCGGCCGCTGCCGACCGCGCTTAGCCAAGAAACCTTTGGACCGTCGTAACGAATGCGCTCGTCTGCTCAATCTCGGGACGGTGGCCGCACTGCTCAAGCACGACTAACTCGGCCCCCTCGATCGACTCTGTATACACCTCGGCGGCACTCAGCGGGACAACCTCATCCTGGCCGCCCCAGATCAGCAGGGTCGGCAGACCGCTCACTCCTCGGAGCAAATGCGGCAGGCTGGGGTTGAAGAGATAGGGAGACCAGGCCAGGCGGGCCACCTCAGCCCGGGCATCCTCCCAGGCCTCGAACTGCTCGGGCGTTGGCTCGCCGCCGTACAGGAGGGCAAATTCGGGCGGGCGGCTCGGGTTGAGCACACTCTCGTCAAGGTATTTGCGCGAGGTCCGAATAAACAAATCCTTGATCTCGCCGCGGGGCGGCTGAATCCCGGCCGGCCCGACCAGGATCATACGCCGAAACTGCCCGGCGTAACCGGCCGCCATTTCGGCCGCAATCCAGCCGCCGAGCGAAAAGCCGATCACGTCGATCGGCACGATCTCGCGCTCGCGCAGGACGCGCGAGTAAAAGGCGGCCACATCGCGGATGCTGCGGGTCCAGTCGAGCCGGGGCGACTTGCCAAAGCCGGGCTGCTGGGGGATGAGCAGGCGACGGTCGCGGGCCAGCGCGGCGTGCCATTGACACCAGCCGGGATGGCCCAACTCTTCGTGGAGGACGAGCAGGGGCCGGCCGCTCCCGCCGCTGATCATCGCTAATTCGGTCTCTGCCACCGCTATTGTTTCTTCAACCCAGTCCTGTCCCCGGTCTGCCATACACGGGTCTCCTTTCTGTCCCTCGCCTGTGAAAAACGCTGCTCCGAGCGCCTGGCGGCCCGGCTCTCAGCACCCGAGGTCTTGGGCTATTCTACTCCTGTACGGTGTCTCTGCCTAGTCAAAGTGGCTCTCGGATTCGGACAGAAGGCTGAAACTTCATGCATGCCCCCCGCACTGCCCTTACTCTCCTCTTGTCCATCTTGGCCCGGAGCGCGCAAGGCTCTGCGCAATTGACCATTTGCTTGTTTAGCGCTAGATAGCCGATATTGCCGAAGAGAGCTGGAGGCCAGCGTCACAAGAGCCGGAACGGAGGGCGTATGACTCAACCGGGGACGCGGCTCGCCACAGGCACCTGAATGAACGATGAACGGAGGACACGATGGAATTTGGCATCTGTCTGGCGACAAAAATTGACGACTGGCAGCTCATCAAGTACGCCGAAGACCTGGGCTTTGACAGGGCCTGGGTCCCGGACTCGCAGATGATATGGTCGGACTGTTATGCGGTGCTGGCCCTGGCGGCTCACACTACGTCACGGATTCAGCTGGGCACCGGCGTGGCTATTCCTGGCACCCGCATTGCGCCGGTGACTGCCCACTCAATTGCCTCAATCAACCAGATCGCGCCGGGGCGGGCATTTCTGGGCATCGGCACCGGCCACACCGCCATGCGGGTGATGGGCATGGAGCCGATGCGAATTCGGGACTTCCGTGAATATCTGCGGGTGCTCCGGGGTCTGCTGCGGGGAGAGGAAGTCGAGTATACGCTGGCAGACCGGGCGCGCTTGATTCGGTTTCTGCACCAGGACCTGCGCTTTGTGAACCTGGACGACCCGATTCCCATCTATGTCGCCGCCAACGGTCCGCGGGCGCTCAGGGTGGCCGGGGAGTTTGGCGACGGGCTGATCTCGGCCTTTAACGAGCGCCCCGAGGTGTTGGCCTCTCACCTCGACGGAGTCCGGGCCGGGGCCGAGCAGGCCGACCGCAGCCTGCCGGAAGCGTTTCATACCTCAACGCTGACCACCTCGGTTGTGCTGCAACCCGGCGAGCGGCTGGACTCAGACCGGGTCATTGACGAGTGCGGCTCACAGGTCGCCGCCATTCTCCATTTTGTGTACGAACTCTATACACAGACCGCCAACGAGGACTTTATTCCTGAGGCGTTTCGCGGCGTCTGGGACGAGTACTGCGCGTCTGTTGATGCGATGGAAACGCCCCCGGAAAAACGCTATCTCCAGATTCACAATGGCCACTGTACTTTCCTGGTCCCTGAAGAACGGCGCTTTATCACGCCCGAGGCTATTCGGGGCGTGTGCCTGGTCGGGACGCCGGACGAGATCGTTGAGCAGATTCGGACCGCCGAACAGGCCGGCCTCAAAGAGATTACGCTCCTCCCGCCCATGAAGTCGGCGCGTAAGGTGTTTGCGGATTTTGCCGAACATGTGATGAAACGCTGCTGAGGACAGCACGAGACCGCGGCCCACAGCCATAAGGAGGAGAGCCCAGGCCGCGGCTCAACAGATGCTATTGATATTCAAGTCTATGCCGACCTCTTCATTGTCTTCCTTTTCCTGTTCGGTGAAAGTCGGCGTTGTCTCGTTGCATTCAGCATTGTCCTACCCCTTTGGCAAACCCAACACCCGCTCGCCAATAATGTTGTGCTGAATCTCGCTGGTGCCGCCGGCAATCGTATACTGGCGGGCGCTCAGCACACGGTTGAGCCAGCGTGGGGCGTCGGGTACAAGGTCGGTCTCGGCCTCAAGCAGGGCATACGGTCCGAGCAGCTCACTCACAAAGGCCCCAATGCGCACGCCGAGTTCAGAGCTGGCCAGCTTTAAGATCGACCCTTCCGGCCCCGGCGGCTGGCCCTTGAGCTGACGGGTCAGGCTGCGCAGGCGGGTATATTTCAGGGCTTCTTTTTCAATCGCAAACGCGGCCAAGCGCTGACGGACCCAGGCCTGCTGCCAGGCGGGTTTGCCGTCTATCTCGATCCGTTTGGCCAGCTCGGCCAGCCGTCGAATCTGCGACCCGCCGCCACCCCCGCCGGCCGCGCTGCGTTCAAACATCAGGGTCGTGATAGCGACCTTCCAGCCCTCGTTTTTGGGGCCGAGCAGGTTGGCCTTGGGAACCCGCGCGTCCTCAAAAAACACCTCGTTGAAGTGGCTATGGCCGTTCATCAACACCAGCGGCCGGACGCTCACACCCGGGGTGTGCATATCCAGCAGGAAGTAGCTGATGCCCTTGTGTTTGGGTGCCTCTGGGTCGGTCCGGGTCAGCAACACCATCCAGTCGGCATACTGGGCACCCGAGGTCCACACCTTTTGGCCGTTGACAACAAAGTCGTCGCCGTCCTCAACCGCTCTGGTCTGTAAGCTGGCCAGGTCGGAGCCTGAGCCTGGCTCGGAGTAGCCCTGACACCAGACCAGCTCGCCTTTCAAAATGCGCGGCAAAAAGTAGTGTTTCTGGTCTTCGGTCCCCCATTGGGCAATAGTCGGGCCGGCCAGCCCCAGGCCCACATAGCCCGGCAGGATTGGTGCCCGAGCCTGGGCGTACTCCTCGTTGTAAATAATCTGCTCCAGCAGGCCAGCGCCCTGGCCGCCGTACTCTTTGGGCCAAGCCAGGCCGACCCAGCCGGCCTGGTACAGCTTTTTGTGCCAGGCCATGCGTTTGTCAAAAATCTCGCGGTTTGGTGCTACCCGCTCATCCATTGCGTCTTCAACCCTCAGCTCGGGCGGCAGATGCTCGGCCAGCCAGCTCCGCACCCGCAGTCGAAACGCCTCTTGTTCAGGCGTGTATTGAAAATCCATGCGCTCTCCCTTCAGGGCGGGAACCTCCCCCCCCCCCCCCGCTGAACTTTCCAGAGCCTGGGGACACATGAGGGCGGGGGGATGAAGCCTGAGCCGAAGACGTCGTTGCAACGGCCACAGTGAGCCTCACCGTCACCCTGGTGAGGCTCACCGCCTGACTACGCCTCGCTAGGCCACCGCTTTTTGGCCCAACTGCTGCAAGCGGGGCATGACCTCAGCCGCAAACAGCCGCATACTGCGTTCGCTGTCTTCGTAGGGCATACCGCCGTAGCTGAAGACCCCGGTGAAGGCGTCGCAGCCGATTTTAGAGCGGATCTCCAGGACTTTGTCACAACACTGCTCGGGCGTGCCCCACACCTGGAGGTTGAGGAAAAACTCGGTCACGCCCTCCACGCTGCCCATCGCCTCCGCCATCTTGCCGTAGTATTCGTAGCCCTTGGTCTTGCCAAAATGGTCGCCGCCAAAGTTGTAGTGCTTCATGGCCGACTGCCAGTAGGCACCGATGTAGCGGCGGGCCATCTCTTCGGCCCGGCCGGCGTCTGTGTCGCAGAAGACCCAACCACCGGCGACCGGGGCCGGGGCTTCGGCCCCGTTGGTCTCACGGTAGATGGTCCGGTAGGTGTCGAGCTCGACCGCCACATCTTCCCACGGCTTCTGGGGGATGATCAGAATACCGACGCCGAGCCGGGCCATGATCTCGGACGACTCGGGCGAGACCGCGGCGGCGTAGGTCCGGCCCTTGAAGGATTTGAACGGCTGGGGCCGGATGTCTTTTTTGGGCTGCTGATAGAATTGTCCCTGGTACTCGCAGTAGCCCCGCTCCAGGCCGGTCAGGACCATCTCGGCGGCCTCAATAAAGCGTTCGCGCGACTCGCCCATATCGACCCGGAAACCCTCGAACTCGACCTGCCCGGCCCCCCGGCCCAGCCCCAGGATCAGCCGCCCGTCGCACAGGTCGTCCAGCATGGCGATCTCTTCTGCCGCCCGCATCGGGTCGTGCCAGGGCAGCACAACGACCATTGAGCCGAGTTTGACCGTCTTGGTCCGGCCGGCCATATAGGTCAGGAATTGCAGGACATCTGGCACCATGGTGTAGTCGGTAAAATGGTGCTCCACGCTCCAGATGGAATCAAAGCCGAGCGGCTCGGCCAGGTCGGCCAGCCGAACCTCGTTTTTGTAGACCTCATAGTCCGAGATTCTCTGAGCCGGGTTCTGGCATATGGCGGCCATGCCGATCTCCATTGGCGAATCAAGTCGTGTGGTCATAGTCCCTGTCCTCCTCTGTATGGGTTGTGGAAGCCCCGAGCTTACCGGCACAGAGCGATTGTTTCAACACGCCGGCTCAGGCCGCTACGCTCTGCACGATGCGCCCCGGCAGACCGGCGTCTGACAGACCGATCGGTCGGGTTCCATACATCGTCAACTTTTGGCACCCGGATACTTCCAGCAAACAGTCATCGGGAGTAAGCGGCCGCTTTACCTGGAACACAGCCTGCGGTGTGGGGATGCGTCAGACCGCCGGGTCTGGTACATAAGGGCAGCTTCGGTAAAAGCAGGAGGGAGAAATGAAATATGTATGGTTTGGTCTCTGCGTCGGCCTGTTGGTGACTGGCGGTTGGCAGCCGGTTGTGGCCGAGCAGACCGCAATGAGCGATGACCTTATCCAACAGGCTTTTTATCCATACGCCATAGAAAAGCCAGGGCTGGCCGGCCTGGAGCCGGGCACAACAATCTCCGCCGACTCCTGGCAGGCCGCCCAGAACTATCTGCCGGTGGACATCCTGGACAAGCTCAAAGCCGGCGAGTTTGCCTTTCGCATCCAGGCAACGACCGATTTGCCGGTCAGCGAGGCGTATATAAACGCCACCCGACAGTACGCCGGACAGGTCCAGCTCGGGGCCGATGGCGAGCTGAGCGGCTATGTCGCCGGCCTGCCCTTCCCTGCGCTTGACCCGGCCGACCCGCAGGCCGGGGAGAAGGCCGCCTGGAATATGCGCCACCGCGACCTCGGCGACAGCGTCCAGGTGTGGAATACCTTCCGTCTGATCGAAGAGTCCGGCCGGGCCGACCGTGAGTTTGAAAACTATTATGTCCTGGCCCAGGGCATGTACCGGCCCCGGGCCGAGGCCAACCGCTGGGAAAAAGACGGGGTACTGCAAAAAGAGTTCTTCCACATTATGACCCCGTTTGACCTCAAGAACACCATGAGCCTCAAGCACCGCTACGCCAAGGACAGCGCCAAGGACGCCGACTGGCTCTACACCCCGGCCAGCCGTAAAATCCGCAAGCTGATCGTCAAGCATGAGGATGCCTCGTTTGACTCAGGCTTTCTGAACGAGGACTTCTTTGGCTACTCGGGCTACATCAGCACCAGTTCGTGGAAGCTGCTCGGCTCACGCCTGATGCTCGCCCCGGTGGGTGCCAAAGTTGCCAGCGCCAGCTTTGGCGGGCGCGGCGACTGGTACCCGGTTGATCCCTGGGAGCTGCGCCACATGTGGGTGCTGGAAAACATCCCCAAGGCCGATGACCATCCGTACAGCAAGCGCCTGCTGTATATTGATCGGCAGATGTTCGTCCCGGTCTACATGCTGGCCTATGACCGGGCCGGGAAGCATTCCAAGACCCTGTTTGAGCTGTACGGCAACCCCCAGTTCAACCCCGGCAACGAACAGGTCCGCGTCCCCATCTGGATCGGCGAGTCCATGATTGACTACGACAACCGCTTTGCCTCAATAACCGAGATATCCAAGGTCGTCTATAATCAGCCCTTGCCCGAGGACTTTTTTCAGCTCAACCGGATCGTGGCCCGCGGTCGCTAGGGCAAGGGGACCCAATGCGCTACATCACTCCGTTCAGACATCGCGCCTCCCGCCGGCCGGCCGGCTCAGCCCAAAGCCTGCTGGCCGGGTTGGCCCTCTTCGTCTGTGTATCCAGCGCCCAGGCCCAGTTTACGGCTGAACCTCTGTCCTTCTCCGGCAATATCCAGACCCAGCAGATATTTCGCCATCCCGAGGTAGATAAGTGGTCCATTGTTCAGCAGCGCAACACCGTCCGGCTACGGCTGGAGTACGACTGGGTTCGGGGCGGGCGGATTCTGGACCGGGTTCGCCTGCCGTGGATTAAATCGGCCCACTTTGTCGGCCTGTACCGGGGGGTGTACGACAGCGTGTACGACTTCCGGCCCGGTCCCCGCCAAGAGATTTTTCCGTATAAGGGCCGGGCCGGTCAGGGCGACAGCCTGGCCAATCTCGACCGCGGGGCCGCCGAGGCGCTGCGCTTTGAGAGCGACTTTCGCGAGGTCTATACCGACATTGAGCTGGCCGATATTCCCCTCACCCTGCGGCTGGGACGGCAAATGATTGTCTGGGGGGAGTCGGATAACCTGCGCATGCTTGACCGCACCAACGCCCTGGACGCGACCTGGCACGGTGGCGGGGTGGGCCAGGAAACCTGGGACGACCTGCGGATTCCGTACTGGATGCTCCGCGCCACCTGTAATTTTGGTCAGCTCGGTCGCCTGAGCGATGTATTTCTCGAAACCTACTGGGTGCCGGGCCTGTGGTCCCCGCTCAAGTTCGGCTACACGCCGGGTCGGCCGTGGAGCTTCCCGTTTGCCAACACCCTGGAGAACTTCAAGCTGCTGAAGGGAACCGTGCTGGGCCGCCAGGGCGACTATCACAAGAATGTCAGCGAGAACAGTCAGGTCGGCGTGCGCCTCGGTGGCACCACGCCGTCCGGCCTGACCCTGACCCTCAACTATATGTACCAGCGAGTCGCCCACGATGACGGGGTCAATACGGCCAGCCTGCGCGGTCGCAACCAGTGCCGGCCCGGCTCGGCCCGCTGCCCTTCGGTTCTTGAGTTGGCCGCCGAGAACACGGCCTTGATGGCACGCGGCATCCTGCCGGCCGAGGCCTATTATCCGTATACCCATACCTTCGGTATCTCGGCCAGTTATGCCGACGACACCTATACCGAGGGCGTATTTCGGATGGAGACGATTTACGAGCTGGGCAAACCGTTTGCCGACAAGCGTCAGCCCATCCTGGTCCTGGACGCGGCCGGCAATCCTGGGCCGAGCGGCCTGCTGGGCATCAAAAAGAGCGACGTATGGCAGGCCTTTATCGGCTTTGACCGGCCGACCTGGATCAGGTACTTGAACCGGCGTTCAACCTTTTTTCTGACCAGCCAGCTGTTCTGGCAGTACATCCCCACCAGCACCTCCCGCTTTCAGGGCCAGCTGTCGGCGGCCGACAAGGTTCGCAACTGGGAGGCGGTCGGCACAATTGCGGCCAGTACCCTGTATATGCGCGGCAAGCTGCTGCCGGTCGCTTTTTATGTGCTTGACCCGATCAACCATTACAGTTCACAGTTTGGCTGGCTGGTCGATTACTACATCACCCCGCGGCTGATTGTCCGCATTGCTCAGAGCTATTTCTTTGTCCCCGGCTACGGTGGTCAGGTTGACGAGAGTTGGGGCCTGGGCGGTCTGTATCGACGCTGGGATGAAACCGTGCTACGGCTGACCTACCAGTTCTAAACTGCACTTCACGCACCACAGGGGGGAGATATGGCAGAACAATGGACGCTGAACGGTGATTATTTTGAATCGTGCAACTGTGACCTGGTATGCCCCTGCCTGATTCAGGCCACACCGCCACGCGGCCGCTGCGATGCAGCCCTGGCCTTTCATATTGACCAGGGCAGCTACGGCCACACCGCCCTAGGCAGCCTGAATGCCGTATTTGTGGCGTCTTTTCCCGGCCCGGGCAAAATGCTTGAAGGCAATTGGACGGCCGCGGCATATGTGGACGCCACCGCGTCCGAGGCCCAACGGGAAGCGCTGAGCGCTATCTACTCGGGTCAGGCCGGCGGCCCGATGCAGATGGTTTTTTCCCTTGTCAGCAATTTCTTAGGCGTCACAACCGCGCCCATCAGCTACGAAATTGACGGCAACGCCCGTCGGCTGACCATCCCCGACATTCTCGACATCGACATTGAGGCAGTCACTGGCCGGGACGGCAGTGAGCCGCTGTGGGCGACCAACGCCACCCATCCGGTATCGTCGAAACTGGCCCTGGCCCAGTCCAGGTCCTACCGCTACGCCGACCACAACCTGGTCTGGGACGTGAGCGAAACAAACGGCCATTTTGCGCCTTTCAGCTGGCACAGCTGAGCGCTCATGCGCGGCCGCGACAGCCTCATCGTCATTGGCACCCTGGTTGCGGTGTCGGTCGTGGCCTGGGTGCTCACGGTCCGCGAGATGGGCACCATGGGCCTGGGCCTGATGACCCCCAGCATGACCATGGGCCGGCCCGTTTCGGCCACGAACGCCGGGCTGTACATCCTCCTGTGGGGCGTCATGATGGTGGCCATGATGTTTCCGTCCATCGCGCCCATGGTCATCCTGTTCTCGACCATATCGCGCCGCAAGCGGGAGCAGGTTGACCCGTTTGTGCCGGCCTGGGTCTTTGTTGTCGGCTACACGCTGGTATGGACCCTGACCGGCAGCCTGGCGTATGCGGGTGATGTGGCGATCCAGTCTTTGCCCCACACATTTCCCGGCCTGCGGGCCTATGGCGCGGCTCTTGGCGGCGGCCTGCTCGTTCTTGCCGGGCTGTACCAGCTCACACCCCTGAAATCCCTGTGTTTGACCCAGTGTCGCTCGCCGCTCGGCTTTTTGCTCCAGCACTGGCGGGAGGGCGCGTGGGGGGCCTTTCGGATGGGCTTTCACCACGGTGCCTTTTGTTTGGGCTGCTGCTGGAGCCTGATGACCGTGATGTTTGTGATGGGCACGATGAACCTGGTGTGGATGGGTATTCTGGCACTTGTCATCTTCGTGGAAAAAGTTATACCGCACGGCGCGGTGCTGGGAAAAGGAGCCGGGATTGCCCTGATCGTCCTGGGACTGCTGCTCGCAGCCTATCCGGGGGTCGGACCGACACCGCACTAGAGATGCGCGGCGCGAGCTTGACGGCTGCCCCCCCGACAGGATAGGGAGGGCTGGACAGGCATGAAAAAAGGAAGGAGCGAGACATGGCCTACGATCTGTTGATTAAAAACGGGACGGTTGTAGACGGAACAGGGGCGCAGCGCTATCGCGCGGACGTGGCGGTGGCCAACGGCACAATTGCCGCCATCGGCAAAATCACCGAGGGTGCCAAAGAAATCATTGATGCTTCGGACCTGGTAGTGACACCCGGCTTTTTTGATCCACACACCCATTACGACGCCCAGATCTGCTGGGACCCGGTCATTACCTGTTCATCCTGGCACGGCGTGACCAGCGTCATTATGGGCAACTGCGGCGTAGGCCTCGCCCCGTGCAAGCCGGACGTGCAGGAAATTGCCGCCTGGGACCTGGTCAACGTGGAGGCGATTCCCTTTGAGGTCTTGTCCCAAGGCGTGACCTGGGACTGGGAGACCTTCCCCGAATATATGGACGCTGCGGCCAAACGCGGCTCAGGCATCAACCTCGGCTTTATGGCCCCGCTGACCCCGTTCCGCCACTATGTCATGGGCGAAGAGTCTATGGACCGGGCGGCTACGCCCGAAGAGACGGCCCGGATCGCGGCCCTGCTGCGGGGCGCGATGGAAGCTGGCGCGTTCGGTTTTTCGACCACCAACGGTCCCCAGCACATTGGCTATCAGGGCCGGCCGTTGGCCTGCCGGCTGGCCAGCCGAGAAGAGCTGGCCGCGTACGGCGGCGTGCTCAAAGAGCTGGGTCGAGGCACAATTGAACTGGCACTCAACGACAACCCGGGCGTGGTGTCCGAGAGCGACTATGCGCTGCTGGACCACCTGGCCAGCTCCAGCAACCGTCCAGTGACCTGGCTGGCCCTGCTGTCGCGGGATGACAAGCCCGACGTGTGCATGGATACCCTGGAGCGGACCCTGCCGCTCATCAAGCGCGGGGTCGTGCCCCAGGTCTCACCCCGGCCCCTAAGCGTCCAGATCAACCTGCGCAACCCGTTTATCTTCGCCAACCTGCCGTCGTGGAATCCGGCGTTCAACCGAACGGCCGAAGAACAGATCACGCTCTACCGTGAGCCATCCTTCCGCCAAGCCTTCCGCAAGGCCCTGGACGAGCCCCGGGTGTTTGCCGGCCAGTGGGACCGGGTGATTATCCATGAGGCCGGCAAGCCCGCCCTCAAACAGCACGAGGGCAAGACCGTCGCCGAGGTGGCCGCAGAACGGGGCACCGACGGCCTCGACACCTTCCTGGACTTGGCCATTGAAGACGGGCTCACCATGCAGTACGTCATGTACCTGTTCAACGCCAGCGAAGAGCGGGTTGCCGAGTTGATCAACCACCCCAACACCCTGATCGGCCTGTCGGACGGCGGGGCCCACGTCGATATGCTGTGCGACGCCGGCTACTGCACCTACCTGCTCGGTCACTGGGTCCGCGAAAAACAGGCCATCAGCTTAGAGCATGCGGTCCGGCGGATTACCTCAGAGCCGGCCGGCTTCTTTGGCGTGCGGGACCGCGGCACCCTGGAGCGGGGCAAAGCCGCGGACATCACCATCTTTGACGCCGACACCATTGGCTCGCCCAAACGGCCCGAGATGCGCCACGACCTGCCGGGCGGCGGCCGCCGCTTGGTGATGCCGGCCCACGGCGTCCTGCACACGATTGTGAACGGCGAAGTCCTCTACCAGGACGCCCAGCATACCGAGGCGATGCCAGGTCAGGTGTTGCGCTCACACGCCTAGGTGGCCCGGTCCCGACCTCATACCGGCCCGCAGACACAAGGCAGGAGGAGAGCCGCTTCCTGCCTTTTCTTTTTGCACGAGACCCGCATGAGCATCTGGAAGACCGCGGCGGTCGGGGGGCGCAGAGATGCTCGCCTGGTGTGGCTGGCCGCCCGCCCGCCGCCACGGCTGAGCCCACACGAGTCCTGCACCAAAACCGTTGACGCGAGACGGTCCGCGTGTCGGGATGAGCTGCTGGAGCAGGACGCCCTCGTTCGGCTGATGGGCTGCAACATTGCCGCTGACCACGGTCTGGCAAGCTGCCAGGCCGGCAGTACTCCATACGCATAGGCGGTCGAATGCGACGCGCTCGCTACGCTTGGCTCCTGTGTGGGCCTCTTCTCTTGCCCGGCTGTGGTCCAAGCCCCGAGGACGCCCGCCGAGAGCTCGCCCTGTATGGGCTGCGCTGGGACCAAGCGCATTTTCTGACTTATGCCGAGCTGGGCGGAACCCGGATCGTTGAGCTCTTTCTGCTGGGTGGGATGAATCCCGATGTCACCGACGCCATGGGCCGCACGGCCCTGATGAGAGCGGCCAGCAACGGCCATACCGAGACGGTCGAGACCCTGCTTGCAGCCGGAGCCGACCCGCACCTGAGGGATCATTTTACCGAACAGACCGCCCTCTCCCTGGCCAGAGAAAACGGGTACGCCCAGATTGTCAGACTGCTCGAGCGGCCGCCCGACTAACATGTATCAGTTCACCAGCCTGCTCGGCGTCCTTGTTTGCATCGGGATTGCCATCCTGCTGTCCGAGAACCGGCGACGCATCTCGGGCCGCCTGATTGGGTCCAGCCTCCTCCTCCAGGGCCTTATCGCCGGCCTCTTCCTGGCGTTTCCGCCTGTCGTCAGCCTCGTCGAACTGACCGCCCGGGGCGTTATTCAGGTGCTGTCCTTTGCCCAGCGTGGCAGCCAGTTTGTCTTTGGGCCGCAGCTGACCGACGCCGGCGGCCCCTGGGGCTTTATCTTTGCCGTCCAGGTATTACCCGGCATTGTGTTCGTCGCCGCCCTGATGTCTGTCCTCTACCACCTCGGGGTCATGCAAGGCCTGATCGGCCTCCTCGCCGGCTTACTCAGGCGCAGCCTCGGCGTGACCGGCAGTGAAGCGCTGGCCGTGGCAGCCAATATCTTTGTCGGCCAGACCGAGGCCCCGCTGTGCGTCAAGCCCTATATTGCCGGCATGACCCGCTCGCAGCTGATGACGCTCATGACCGGGGGCTTTGCCACGGTGTCGGGCAGTGGGCTAGCGGCCTATATCGGGCTGCTCAGCGGCAACAACCCGGACGCCGCGGTGGTCTTCACCCATCACCTGTTGACCGCCAGTGTGCTGTCCGCCCCGGCCGCCTTTTTGATGGCCAAAACACTCGTGCCCGAAACCGAGCCGGCACGAGATGAAGCCCAAGCGGCCGGCCTGCCGACGAGCGAGACCCACAATATGCTTGACGCCCTGGCCTCGGGCGCGGCTGAGGGGCTGTGGCTAGCCCTCAATATCGGGGTGATGCTGCTTGCCTTTGTCGCCTTCCTGGCCCTGCTGAACTGGCCCCTGGAAGTGCTGAGCGCCTGGTCTCCCATTGCCGCCTGGCGCGTCCAGCTCGGTCTGCCGCCCCTGACCTTACAGACCCTGGTCGGCATCCTGTTGACTCCGCTCGCCGCCGCCATGAGCATCCCCTGGGAGGAGTGCCATGCCTTTGGCAGGCTGCTGGGCGAAAAAGTGCTGGCGACCGAGCTGGTGGCCTATCAGTCCCTGGCCTCGCTAGTACAGCCAGCCGCGGCCACCATCAGCCCCCGCACAGCGCACATCGCCAGCTACGCCCTGTGCGGCTTTGCCAACTTCGCCTCGATCGGCGTGCAAATCGGTGCCCTTCGGGTTCTGGCTCCAGACCGACGCGGCGAGGTCAGCCGCCTGGCCGTGCCGGCGATGTGCGGCGGCGCGCTGGCCTCGTGGCTCACCGCGTGTATCGCCGCGCTGTTTCTCCCCTTTGACTAAGCCGAGGCGTGCCCTGGCTCAGTCTTGACCGGGACCAGCTGCTGTCCCTGTAAGGCCTCCTGGAGAACCAGCCACACCGCGCGCTCATCCTGGGCGTGTTCCAGGCGGGTGCGGATCTCCTCGCGGCTCATTTCACGCGCCAAGGCGGCCAGGATCTGGAGCTGGAGACCGTCATCGGCCACCGGCGTCAGGAGCAGGAAAACCAGATGGACGGGCAGGCCGTCGGGCGCGTCCCATTCGACCCCGTACCCGGAGCGGCCAAACACCAGCAGCGGTGTGGTCAAACCCTCCAGCCGGGCGTGGGGGATGGCCAGCCCGCTGCCCAGCCCGGTTCCCATCAACTCTTCCCGGTCGTTCACCGCGACGAAGACGCTGTCGGCGGCAAGACCCTGGCCGGGCGGGGCGTGCTCGGCCAAGGCCTGACACAACTCCTGAATGACCGCCCCACGGCTGGTCCCGCGCAGATTGGCAACCACCGCCCGACGGAGGAAAAATTCCAGGATATGAATTTCCCGTCGGCGTCGCACCGACCACATCAGCCACGGGGCTACCAGCAGCGAAGAGATAATGGTCGAGAAAATAATGGCCACAAAAACGGGCACAGTCAGGATGTCATACTCGAGCGCCACCGCCGCCACCACGATGCCGGTCACCCCGCTGGGCGTGAACGCAATGCCGATCGACACCCGGTCCACCCGCGACAACCCCGTGCCAAAGGTCCCCAGCCAAGCCCCAAGATATTTGCCGCCAATCGACACCACGGTCACAAACCCGATCAGGAAGGCGTCGAAATTTGTAAAGAAGTCAATCCGCAGGGCAAGGCTGGCAAAATACAGCGGGACAAAAATCGCATGCACCATCTGGGTCAGAATCAGGCGGATCCGCTCAGACAGGGTGGGGGCATGACCGGCCATGATCCCGGCCAGAAAGAAGCCGAGCAGGGCGGTCAGACCGATCCAGGCCGTGACCGCCCCGCACAGCAGGCCCAGACAGCACACAAACGACAGCACCGCGCCGGGCTGCTGGGGGAGTTGGCGGTCGATAAACGCCACCGCCCGCAGGCCAACCGTCAGACACAGGCCGGTAAAGGCGACTGTGACCAGCAGCAGACCGCCGACCGAGCCGAGGTTCAGGGCCGCCTGGGTGGCCGCGGCCAGCACCAGGCTGAAGATGATAAAGGCCAGGATGTCGTTGACCGCATAGCCACACAGGGTCAGCAGGCCCAGGTCGGTTTTGATGAGGTCCAGGTCGTGGAGCACCCGGGCAATAATGACCATGGCGCTGATCGCCATAGTCGTACCCAAAAACAGGGCAAAGGAGATACGCCGCTCGGGCGCGGCCAGATAGCTGTCGGGCAAGAGCAGCGACAGCCCAAAGCCGACCAGGAGCGGGACGACGACTCCGATAATGCCGATCCGCAACGCCGGCCCGCGCTGGCGCCAGGCGGCCGATACATCAATCTCAAGGCCGGTTTCCAGCAGCAGGAACAGGACGCCGAACCACGACACCGTCTCCAGCATGGCCTGCTGGATAGGGTCGGGCGGGAAGAGGCCGGCGTGCAGACCGGGCAGGAGCCGGCCCAGCAAGGTCGGCCCCAGGAAGACACCGACCAGAATTTCTCCGACCAGCGGCGGATGACCCCAGCGGCGCAGGACTTCTCCACAGCCCCGGGCCAGGGCCAGCAACAGCAGGACTTGGAGCAGAAAGATGAGCAGATGATGCTCGCTGAGGATCGGCTCGTGAGCGGCCATAGGCAAAAACCTCGTCAGCGCTTCTCATAGCCTATCTGTCGGTTTTCGTCATGCTCCTTGACGCCCCTGACCCGGGCTGCCGAGTCTTTTCAGTTGAGCCGAGACGCGCCATACTGAGCAGAAAAAGGAGGGAGACACATGGCTGCCGTTGCCCCACAGGGCCGTGTTGAACGGGCGGGCAGTGCGCTCGTCTCCGCTGGGCTCCGCCCGACCCGCCTCAGGCGTCAAGCGAACGTGACGAAAAGACCGCCCAATTCAGTCGCCCGGCCTTGTGCAGCAGGACGGCCAGGACGCACCAGAACACCTGGACGCCAATCGCCGCGCTCCACAAAAACCATGCCAGTTTCTGGACCAGCGCACACAGCAGGATGATGATTGAGTAGTCGCGGCTGGTCAGCCCCTCAATCATCTGGCGGATAATCGCATTCTCCCAGCCGCCCCGCTTGTTGCCCTGCTCTTCGGTCTTCTCGGCCATCGTGACAAAAGGAAAACAGAGCGCCGCCCCAACGGCCAGCGCTCCGCCGAGGAGCGGCGCATAGGGAGCGTCGCCCTGTTTCCAGACCGCTATGCCCACCCCCAGAAAGATGGCGATATGCACGACGGTATCAAGGGTGATATCGAGCCATGCCCCTAGGGGCGACTCCAGCAACTTCACCCGAGCGACCTCGCCGTCAATGCAGTCCACTACCGCGGAGAACTGCAACAGCAGGCCGCCCAGAATCGGCCACCTACAGCCCCCGCCCCAAAAGCAGGCCGCCCCGAGCAGACCGATGCCGCACGAGAGCAGGGTAATGTGGTTGGGCGTCAGCGGGGTGCGGAGCAGCAGGCGGGTTAAGGGACGCGATATCTTCCGGTTGAGGTAGGCATCAACCAGGCCGTCTTTAGGATTGGGCAGAGACAGCAGCAGGGCTTTCTCGATGTCGGCTACCAGGTCGGGACGAGACACCTGGGCCAAAAAATAGCCGTCGGCCGAAAAGCGCTGGACCTCTCCCTCCCAGCCTCCCCCGGCCAGCCCAAGACCCGCGGTCCGCAGCCGCGCCACCGCGGTCGGCAGGCTGCGCAGCGGGAAGAGAACAAGGCGGTAGTCCTGCGGCCCACCGCCCACCGCCCAGACGCTCCGCGGCGTCGCAGCCCGGACCAGGGCGCGGACCAGGTCGGTCGAGAACACGGTCTGGACCTCAAAGGCAAGACACTGCTCGCCGTTCGGCCCGGCCGGCAGCGACACGGGAGGCGTCTCGTGCTGCGGGCCGAGCCACACCAGCGCACCGCTCAGGCGCGGGTCGTCGGCCAGCGACCGGCGCAGCCCGCGCGTCTGCTCGGCCGTTTGCTCGGAGAGCAGATAGCACGTTTTTGCGCCCAGGCGTTGGGCGGTCAGAATCGCCCGTGTGAGCAGAGACAGCCCGCCGAGCATGGTGAGCGGACGACAGCCTGTCGGCAGCACGATGACAGCAGCACGAATCATCAATGTTCTCATTCTGCGGTTGGCTCAGCCTCCAAATCGGCTAACCACTGCGCGACCTCGGCGTCGCTCGGCATACGCCAGTCGCCACGGGGCGACAGACTTACCGAGCCGACCTTTGGGCCGTCCGGCAGGCACGAGCGTTTGTACTGACTGGCAAAGAAGCGGCTCAGAAAGACCTTCAGCCAACGCCGGATGTCTTGGGGCGAGTAGGGCTGGCTGAAACGGGCCTGGCCGGCCAGGTACACAATCTTGGACGGAGCGGTGCCGTAGCGCAGAAAATGGAACAGAAAGAAGTCGTGCAGTTCGTATGGACCAATAATATGTTCTGTCTCTTGGACCAGGCCGCCGGCCGGGTTGGGTGGTAAGAGCTCGGGCGAGATCGGGGTCTCAAGCACCGCCCGGAGCGTTGTCTGGACGGCTCCACTAAACTCGTGCTCGGCCGCCCAGGCGACCAGAAAACGGACCAGGGTTTTGGGAATACCGACATTCGGGTTATACATGCTCATGTGGTCGGCGTTATATGTTGCCCAGCCCAGGGCCAGCTCAGACAGGTCGCCGGTGCCAATCACAAAGGCACTATTCATCAGCAGACTGGTCCGCATCCGGGCCTGGACATTCTCAAAAACCAGATCGTGCCGCGCCTCGGGCGGGAGCTGTGTGAGCTGCTGGCTCAGGGTTTCGACACTCAGCCCGTCAAGCCCTATCCCAAACGGCCTGTGGCCGAGGGCCCGCATTGCATCCAGACACAGCTGGCGAATATCAATCTGACGGCTCGATACGCCGAGCTGGCGCATGAGGTCGGTCGCATTTTTTTTGGTGCGCTGGGTCGTGCCGTAGCCAGGCATGGTGAAGGCCCGAATGTGGCGGCGCGGCATCCCGATCGAATCCGCGGTGCGACATGTCACCAAAAGAGCCAGGGTTGAGTCTAAGCCGCCCGACACACCAATCGCCACCGGAGGGGTGTTGAGGTGGCGCAGACGCGAGCCCAGAGCCGCGACCTGGATGCGAAAGATCTCTTCGCAGCGCTCGCGCCGATCGTCTTGGCCCGAGGGGACGAAGGGGTGAGCCGCAACCGGGCGAGCCAGACGAGCGGGGACCGGACGCGGAGTACAGGCAAACAGCGCCCGCCGCAGGGGCGGGAGCTGGGCGCTCCGGCTGTCGTGAAAACTGCCCATCCGCAGCCGGTCGGCGTGTAAGCGCTCGAGGTCAATATCGGCAACACACACCGCCTCGTCCTCACCGAACGGCCCGGATTCGGCAATCAGGGCACCGTTGTCGGCAATCAGGCAGTGCCCGCCAAAGGCTACATCGGTGCTGGATTCCCCACCCCCACAGGCGCTGTAGACATAGGCGGCGATGCACCGAGCCGCCTGGCCGATCACAAGCTGGCGGCGGTAGGTGGCCTTGCTCGTGCTCTCATTGCTGCCCGACAGATTGACCAGGACGGTCGCCCCGTCCACGGCCTGGCGTGAACTGGGCGGCTGCGGAACCCACAGGTCTTCACAAATCTCAACGCCGACAACGAGCTGCTCCCAGCCGTCGGCCGCAAAGAGCAGGTCGGTGCCAAACGGGACCGGCCGGCCAAGCACGGAGAGCTCTGCGCTGGGAGTGGCAGAAGCCGGCGCAAACCACCGCCGCTCATAGAACTCCCGATAGGTGGGCAGAAAAGACTTGGGCACAATCCCGAGCAACGCGCCCTGGTATATGACCGCCGCGCAGTTGAACAGCTGCCCCTCAACGGCCAGCGGGAGGCCGACCACAGCCAGTCCCGAAAACCGTCGGGCGGTGTGTTCAATGAGGTCTGCCAGGGCACTCAGTGCCGCCTGCTGGAGGCGCTGCTGGTGAAACAGGTCGGCGCAGGTATAGCCGGTCAGACACAGCTCGGGAAAAACGAGGACAGCCACGTCTTGCTGTTGGGCGCGTTCCATCATGGCCAGGATACGCTGCGCGTTGAAGCCGCAGTCCGCAACCCGGACCGACGGCGAAGCCGTCGCAACCCGGACAAATCCAAACCCGGCACGGTCGGCGCATGACACGGACATGCTCCTGCTCGGCTCAAGGCTCCGGTTGGGCTCGAAGCGCTAGGATAAACGGTCGAAATGGACCTCAATATGCGTCGACTGGACACGTTTTTCGAGGGCGCGGCGGATAGACAGCTTGAGGGCGCTCCGGGTGGGCGGAAACAGGAGGCCCAGACCAAGCGCATCGGTCAAGACGCCGGGCGTGATCAGCAACAGGCCGGCGACCAGAATCAGAACCCCGTCAATCAATTCATGTGTCGGCGTCACCCCCCGCTGCCACTCGGTCTGTATCTTACGCCACGTCCGCCAGCCTTCCAGTCGGGCCAAATACGCCCCGGCCATACCTGTGCCGAGAACAAGCAGGACGGTCGGTCCGACCCCGAGGGAGCTCCCGATGGTCAGGAGCAGGTAGAGTTCAATCAGGGGCAGAAGGGTGAAGAGGAGGAGAAGGCGCAAAAACATAGGTACAGTGAAACAAAACACAGGCCAAATGTCAAAAGGCAAAGGCGAAAGTTCAGGGCCGCAGGTCACACGCTCCATTCCTTTTTGCCTTGGCATATCGCCAAGCCGCTAGCATGACGCAAGCGAATGTGTCAGAACGGGTGCGGGGTGTGGAGAAGAGCGGGACGGCCTCGGTTCGGGCCGTGGTGTTTGACTTTGGTGGAACACACAGGAAGACGGGATCACATGAGGAAACTGATTGTCTTTGGCCTCGTACTCTTGCTCCTGGCCGGCGGCTTGGTCGGCTTTGCCGTATCGAACCTCGACGGTCTGGTCAATGCCAATAAAGACCGGCTGTTGGCCGAGGCTGAGCAGGCGCTAGGCCGCGCGGTACAGATTGGAGAAATTGAGATCAGCCTGTGGGGTGGGCTTGGAGCCCGGCTGCAAAACGTGGTGCTGGCCGATGACCCGGCCTTTTCCTCGGAGACTTTTGTCCGGGCAGCAGATGTGCAGGTCAAGGTCAAGCTCCTGCCGCTTCTCCGGCAAAAGATTGAGATCAGGCGGGTCAGGGTGCGTGAGCCGGTCATTCGGGTGATTCGCAACGCCGAGGGCGTGTTTAATTTTGCCAGCCTCGGCGGAGGGGAGACACGGGACGCTCCGCCCCACACTTCTGAGGCCGCGCCGGCGAGCAGCGCGGCGAGTAATGCGGCGAGTAATGCGGCGAACAGCGCGGACGGTCTTCCGCTGTTGTTGGTGGCACTGGCCAGCATCTCTAACGGCGCTATTCACTACACCGATCAAGGCACGAAGACTGAGCTACACGTCAGCCAGCTCGACCTCGAGGTTGAGGACCTCAGCTTTGATCAGCCACTCAGCCTGGAGCTGGCCGCAGCATTACTGTCCGAACGGCAGAACCTCCACCTAGCGGGCAGCTTCGGCCCGTTAGGCCGAGAGGGTCAGGCCGAACTCCTGGCCGTTGATGCCAGCCTGAGGCTGGACCCGCTCGATAGTGCCGTCCTGCCTCGGGCGCTTCCCCAGGTCGTCAAGGCGCTCCCGCCTGGCCTCGGCCTGTCCGGTCCGCTGCGCGTCAGCAGCCGCGTAGCAGGGACTGTCGGAGCCCTGACGGTGTCGGATTTGCGGCTGACGGCCTCGGTGTTTGAGTCCGACCAAGCCAATCTCGAGGTGACAGGTGAGGCAGGTCCGCTAGGCCCCGATATGTCCGCGCTGAGCCTCAAGACCGATATTGCCCTGGGGCCGGTCGGTCTACCCCAACTGCTGCACTTTGCCCCGCTGGCCGAATATCTCCCGGCCCAGCTCAGCGCCGAGGGTATGACCGCGGTGACGGTCCATGCTGAGGGCGAGTTGAACAATCTGGCCCTCACCGCAACAGTTGACGCAACGGACAGTGCGCTTCGGGTTGGAGGCCAGTTTGAGAAACCCCAGGGCACACGTCTGGTCGCGTCAACCGACGCCCGTCTGACGCCAGAGCGCGTCGCAGTACAAGAGGCAAAAATCCAGTTGCACACGCTTGCGCTGACAAGTCATGGTGAGGTCACACTCGGCAAACCCCTGGGTCTGGACCTGCAACTGTCCTCCAATGTTGTTGACCTGGCCGGCTGGCAAGAGATTTTACCCGACCTGCAAGCTTTTTCTCCTGGCGGCCAGATGGAGTTGGACTTCCATATTGGAGCGACCGAAGAAGAGCGACTCACGATTACGGGGACGGTTGAGCTCCGCGAGGCAAGCGCGAGTCTGGCCCAACTCCCCCAGCCGGTGACTGCCTTGAACACCTCGCTGACCTTGACCGGTCAAGGTGCCGACATCCAAAACGCCTCGGCCCAGACCGGTGGCTCGGTCTTCGACTTCACCGCCAGCGTTGCGCGCTTCAGTCCCCTGGAGGCCAGCTATCGTCTGAGTTCCCCTGAGCTGTGGCTGGCCGATGTCCAGGCCGGCGACGGCTGGCCGTCGGCTTCTGATGTGCTGCGCGATATTACGAGCGAGGGGCGGCTGCGGCTGGAGAACGAACGGCTGGCGTTCAGCGCCACCCTCTCATCCGCCCATGGCCGGCTGGCCAATGTGGACTATAGCGACATCCATACGGCGCTGGCCGCACTCGGCCGAACCGTCAGGCTTGAGCGGATCAGCCTCCACGCCTTGGGCGGCTCTGTCAACGCTTCGGGCCACTACGAGACGGGCGCAGCCCCGCCCCGGTTCCAGCTCGCTTCACAGCTCACCCGGATTGAACTGGCCGAACTGTTCAAAGCCTCCCTGCCAGGGGCGCTTGACGCGGTGCGCGGCACGGCCAGTTTGACCCTGGACCTGACCGGCCACGGCCAGGACTGGCCAGCGATACAAGCCAGCTTGGCCGGTCGGGGCGAGTTGGAGGTCACAGACGGGGCGCTGGCCGATGTCAACATTGCCGACGAGGTGCTGAGGAGGATCAGCGGGATTCCTGGTCTCACCGCGCTCATCTCTCCAAGAGTGCAGGCCAAATATCCGGCCCTGTTCAGCCGCCACGGGACTGAGTTTTCCCGGCTCGGCAGCCAGTTCCGCCTCCGCCAGGGCAAAATCCTGCTTGACGCAGCGCGTCTGGACGCGGCCGGCTATGCGGCCCGTGGCAAGGGCTGGCTGGACTATGCACACAACATTGATTTTCAGGGCCAGCTGATTCTGGCCAAAGAGCTGTCACAAGATATACAGGCCAGCGTGAGGCTGACCAGCCTGCTCAACAATGCTCAGGGACAGATCGCGCTCCCTTTTGCGCTGCGCGGCAGCCTGCCCGGCGTAAAACCCGTCCCCGATGTTGCGGCTGTGGCCCGGCGGGTACAACGCGGCATCGTCGCCACCGGTCTTGAAGTCTTGCAGGAAAAAGTCTTGGACAAGCTCCTGCCCCAACCACGGGACGAAGACACGCAAGCCGGCCAGGAGGACTCCCCGGCCGGCTCGGTCACGCCCCAGGATGTGTTGAGAGAAGGCTTGGAGGGACTGTTTGGACGTTAGAGCGGGGCCCGGCAGACTCTCAGCTCTCCTGTCGGCCTAAGAGGCGGCTGACCGCCCGCTCCAGACGGCGGACCCGACGGACCAATTCGGGCAACTTGGGGAGGACGGCCGAATAACGACGCCAGGAGAAGATATCAACCGCGGGATAGCCGCCGATAACGGTGTCGGGCGGGACATCGTTGGGAATGCCGCTTTTGGCCGCTATCCGCGTCTTCTCGCCAATCGTCAAGTGACCGGCAACACCGACCTGGCCCCCCATCTGCACCCCTGCCTCGACTTTCGTGCTCCCGGACAGCCCGACCTGGGCGGCCAACAGCACGCCTTGGCCAAGCTCACAGCCATGGGCGACCATCACCAGATTATCGAGTTTGGTCCCGCGACCGATCTTCGTCGCCCCCAGGGTAGCCCGATCAACCGTGGTGTTTGTGCCGATTTCAACCTCGTCCTCAAGAACGACATGACCGGTCTGCGGATTCGGCACAACCGTCCCATCGGGAAGCGGCACATAGCCGAAGCCGTCTCCACCGATGACCGCCCCACTTTGCAGGACGACCCGATGCCCGATACGGCTCCCCTCGCGTACCACCGCCCCGGCGTGGGCGGTAAACCGGTCCCCAATCGTCACCTGGGGATAAATGACGACATGGGCGGCGATGCGGGCACCCTGGCCAATCACCACATCGTCTCCAACCACGGCATATGGCCCGATCGAAGCGCCGTCGCCGATCTGAGCCGAAGGCGCAATCACGGCTGTTGGATGAATCTCCGGTGGGGGAACATAGGGCGGATAAAACCAGCCCAAGACCTGAGAAAGGGCCAGGGCCGGATTGGCCACCCGGATAAGGGCAAGCCTGCCCTCAAGCTGCTCAAGCGGCATATCCTCGGCTACCAGAACAGCCGCCGCCTTGGTCAGCGACAGTTTGGCTGTATACTTTGTATTGGTCAAAAAGGTCAAATCTCCCGGCTCGGCCTCTTTGATTCCCCTGACACCGATAATCTCAAGCGCACCGTTGCCGTGCAGTTCAGCACCCAGTCGCTCGGCGATCTCTCCAAGTTTCATCCGGCCTATCCTTTCTCTGGTACCCACGGGTCGTGCTCAACCGTCCCAGCCCGGCATAGCAGAGTCGGCAAAAAACCACTATCCGCCAGCACTTTGCTTGTCACTCCTTGCTCCGTATGTTAGGAACATGGCCGGCTTCAACCAAAATCCGGGAGCAATGCAAAGGCATTCATGCAAACACTAAAGCTTGGTATTCCGAAGGGCAGTCTGGAATCCACCACCATTGACCTGTTTCGCAAGGCTGGCTGGAAAATCACCACAAGTTCTCGGAGCTATTTTCCGAGCATTGATGATCCGACGATCCGCTGCATGCTGGTCCGGGCCCAAGAGATGGCCCAATATGTGGAATCGGGCGCGCTTGATGTCGGCCTGACCGGCAAAGACTGGATTATGGAGAAGAACGCCGACATTGAGGTGGTGAAAAATCTGGTCTATTCCAAAGCCAGCTTTCAACCGACCCGCTGGGTCATTGCGGTTCCGCACGATTCGCCAGTGGCAACCCCCCAGGACCTGCACGGCAAACGGATCGCAACCGAATTGGTCGGCTACACCAAGCGCTACTTTGCCGAACGACAGATTGAGGTCGCGGTCGAATTTTCGTGGGGGGCGACCGAGGCCAAGGCCGCCGAAGGGCTGGTGGATGCGATCGTTGAGGTCACCGAATCCGGGTCAACCATCCGCGCCCACGGCCTCAAAATTATCCATGACCTGTTCACCTCCAACCCCCAACTCATTGCCAATCGCCGGGCCTGGCAAGAGCCGGCCACGAAGGAACATATTGAGCAGATTGCCCTGTTACTGACCGGTGCCCTGGAAGCCGAGGCCAAGGTCGGGCTCAAGATGAATGTGCCCAAGGAGGGGCTTGACCTCATCGTCAAGATGCTGCCGAGTCTGACTGCCCCAACCGTCTCGCCCCTGTATAAGACCCCGTGGTTTGCGGTGGAAAGCGTGATTAGTGAGAGCCGGGTCAGGGAGTTGATCCCGCAACTGATCAAAAATGGCGCGGTGGGGATTATCGAATATCCCCTGAACAAAATTATCTAGCCACCGTCAGCGGACCTCATGCCCCTATTCCTCTTCTTCGATCGGCTCGGTCAGTCGTCTGCCCCGATAGTAATACGCGCCGTCGGTGCCAACATGGGCGCGATGCGACAGGTGAACTTCCCCGGTCTGCGCATCCCTCCGCAGCCCTGGGGGCGACAGGGCATGATGGGACCGTCTTTTGTTACGTTTGGTACGAGAGGTTCTTCGTTTGGGAACAGCCACATCTCTTCCTTTCCATGACCGTGCTTAGGCCGAGGCTTCGCTAGCCTCTGGGGGCTGTTCCTGCATAGTGCTGAGGAATGCGTCCTTGTCTGCCCCGGTCATGATGAAAATTCCCTCCCAACCACACACCTCCTCGCACAACTGGCAGCCAACGCAGGTCTTCTCGTCAACCTCGACACGACCGAGGTACTGGGGACCGTTATTGGGCGAGGGTGCGATACAGTCAAAAGGGCACACGTCAACGCACACGCCGCAGCCGTTACAGTTATCGAGATGGACAACCGCGATGGGCCGCTCAAGCCGTTTCAAGACAGACGTCACCGTCCCGAAGGTGTCCAGAATGGCAGAGTCGGGGCAGATCACGCCGCAGGCCCCACAGTCAATACACAGCGAGGGTTCAATGTAATAGGCTTTTTTGGACTCTCCGCTGATGGCTGTGGTTGGACAGCGCTTCTCGCAGGCACTACACCCGGTACAGTTTTCTGCCACAATGGTGAACGGCATATGGCCACTCCCTATTTCTGCATCTCATCAAGAATTTCGTCATCCCGGCCCTCTTCAATCAACTGGTCGTTTTTTCGGCCTTCCCGAAAGGCGAGCCAAGTGAAATATAGCACGAGAAACATCAAGCCAACAATAGGGATATTGTCAGGCTTGGTGACGACTTCAACGAACTGGTCCCATCCCGTCTTTTGCATAGCTCTTTCAACACTAACGAGCCACACAAGATTTGTCAACGAAGGGCGGTGACAGGCTCTCGATCCAGGCCCGGATTCGCGTGTCCTTCCCCCCTCCCCTTGCGGTGAACCGGGTTTTCGGTATACATGGGGGCGACTCTGCGCAGGAGAAAAGGAAAGAGTATCCATGCTAGGATGGCTGCCTGAAGATGTCTCGCCGTACGGAGCGGGTATTGATTCGCTCTTCTATTTTATCTATTACCTGACTGCGGCGGCTTTCATTCTCGTCACCGCCCTGATGCTCATCTTTCTGTTCGTGTACCGGGACCGGGGCGGCCGGCGCGCCGCCTATACCCACGGCAACACCCCGCTGGAGATCATCTGGACGGTCATTCCGGCCATGGTCTTCACTGGCCTTGGGCTGTGGAGCAAGTCGCTGTGGGAAGACATCAAACTCCTGCCACCCGATACCGATACGGTGGTGAAGGTGACTGGCAAGCAGTTCAACTGGGAGATTCTGTATCCCGGCCCGGACGGCGAGTTTGACACCGCCGATGACAAGCAGGTCGACAATGACATTCGGGTCCCGGCCGGCAAGCCTGTCCGCGTCATTCTGGCGTCCAAAGACGTTATTCACAGTTTTTTTCTGCCCAACCTCCGCTTCAAACAGGATACCGTCCCGGGTCGAGACATCATCGGCTGGTTCCAGGCCAATAAGCCGGGCAAATATGAAATTCCGTGCGCCGAACTGTGCGGCTTTGGCCACTCAGGCATGAAGGGATGGCTGTACGCCCTGGCCCCGGATGAATATCAGGCCTGGGTAGACGAGCAATGGCCACCGCCGGCCGCTTCCTCCAATGGAGCGGCGGCTTCAGAGTCGGCCGCCGGCACGGCGGAAACGGCTCAGACCACAGCCCAAGAGACCGCGGTTGATTTACCGACAGCCACCGAGACTACACTGATAGGAGAGTGACAATGAGCGATGCAGGAGCGGCAGAAGTCCACGGTGCCCACGCTCACGACGCCCACCACGAGCTGGGGTTTATCCGCACCTATATTTTTTCCACCGATCATAAGATGATCGGACGCCAGTTCCTGTTCTCGAGCGTTTTTATGCTCATCATAGGCGGCCTGTTGGCCATGATGATGCGTTGGGAGTTGGCTTGGCCGGAGACGGCCGTACCGTTCACGAGCTGGATTTCCGATCCGTTCATGTATCCGACCGACGACGAGACCGCCGCGGGTGCGGTAGATGCACTGAGCGAGTTCGTCGATCCCTATCCGGGTGACGACTTCGCCAAATGGCTCGGGCCAGTAGCCGGCGCGCATATGGACCCGGCCTTCTACAACGCGCTGTTTACCATGCACGCCACAATCATGATTTTCTTCGTGGTCATGCCGTTCATGGTAGGCGGCTTTGGCAATTTCCTGATCCCGCTGATGATCGGGGCCGGCGATATGGCCTTCCCGGTCCTCAATATGCTATCGTTCTGGACCGCCGTTCCCGCCATTGTCCTCATTCTGTGGAGCTTCTTTGTCGAAGGCGGGGCCGCCTCCGGCGGCTGGACCATGTACGCCACCCTCTCGGCCGACCCGACCCTCAGCGGTGTGGATCAGGGCGTCAACCTGTGGATTATCAGCCTGCTCATCCTGGGTTTCTCGTCTTTGATGGGCTCGATCAACTATATTACGACGGTCATCAATATGCGGGCTCCCGGCATGACCTGGTTTCGCCTGCCCCTCGTGATCTGGTCTCTGTTCGTGACCGCCATCCTGCTGCTGCTGGCCCTGCCGGTCCTGACCGCGGCCTTGGGCATGTTGCTGTTTGACCGCACAATGGGGACGAGCTTTTTCCTGCCCTCGGGCGGGGGAGAGCCGCTGCTGTGGCAACATCTGTTCTGGTTCTTCGGCCACCCGGAAGTGTACATCCTGGTGTTGCCGGCAATGGGCGTCACCTCGGATATTCTCTCGACCTTTGCCCGCAAACCCATCTTTGGCTATCACGCGATGGCCTTCTCAATGATCGCTCTGGCTTTCTTGTCCTGGATTGTGTGGGGCCATCACATGTTTCTGAGCGGCATGAACCCGGTGCTGGGAACCGCATTTATGCTGACCACAATGGTCATTGCGATTCCGTCCGCCATTAAGACCTTCAACTGGCTCGGCACCCTGTGGGGGGGGACGATCCGTTTTACGAGCCCGATGCTGTTTGCCCTCGGTTTTGTGTCCAATTTTGTGATTGGCGGGCTGAGCGGCATCTACATGGCGGTCACGCCGGTGGATATTTTTATTCACGACACCTATTTCATTGTCGCCCATTTCCACTATGTGGTGGCCGGTATCATCTTCGGTATGTTTGCCGCCCTGTACTACTGGTTCCCCAAGCTGTTCGGTCGGATGATGAATGAACCACTGGGCAAGCTGCACTTTGCTCTGACCTACTTCTTTTTTAACGGCGCTTTCTTTCCCATGCACTTCCTGGGGGTGGCGGGTCATATGCGGCGGATTTATAACCCGCTGCAGTACGAGTTTCTGGTCGACATGCAGTGGTGGAATGTGTTCATTACCATGAGTGCCTTCTGCCTCGGCGCGGTGCAGTTGATTTTTCTGTTCAACTTCGTGTGGAGCTTGTTTGCCGGGAAAAAGGCCGAACGGAACCCCTGGCAGGCCAACACGCTGGAATGGACCGCGGCGTCGCCGCCGCCCCACGGCAACTTCGAAACCACCCCAAGCGTCCATCGCGGCCCCTACGAGTACAGCTCACCCCTGGTCCAGGAAGATTGGCTCCCTCAGGATAGACGACTCGGCCCCGAGGCCGCAGCCGCAACCCACTGAACGCTGTTCATCAGCAGCCGGGTAGCCTGATACGAGCATGGCACACGGTATCCCTTCCCCAGCACGGTCGTCTTCCTCAGTGTCGCCCTGGCCGTACCGGATCGCCCTGCTGACCACCGTTTGCACCCTGCCCCTGCTGTTTGTGGGGGGTCTTGTCACCAGCCTCGGAGTCGGGCTGGCCGTGCCGGACTGGCCGACGACTTTTGGCTACAACATGTTTCTCTACCCCTGGTCACAGATGGTCGGCGGCATCTTCTACGAACATAGTCATCGCCTGCTCGGCTCGACCGTTGGCCTGTTGACCATCCTGCTCACGGTCACCCTGTGGACCCTGGAGCGGCGGCCATGGATGCGCTGGCTGGGTCTGATCGCATTGCTGGCCGTGATCGTCCAAGGCGTGCTGGGAGGTCTGCGGGTCGTGCTGGTAGAAAACCTGCTGGCCCTCATTCACGGCGGTTTCGCCCAGGCGTTTTTTGCCTTCCTGGCCGCCCTGACCCTGCTGGCCTCAGCCGAATGGCACAACCGCCAGCCACACAAAGCGATTCCAGACGCCGCGTCTGTCCAACGCCTGAGTATCATCACAACAGCCGCGATTTATATCCAGATTATTTTGGGCGCGGTCGTGCGACACACCGGCAGTGGGGCGGAAGTCCATATCCTTGGTGCCGTGCTTGTAGCAGGGGTCATTTTTTGGCTTGTTGATTGGGTCGTCCAGTCCTACGCCGGGCATACCGCTCTCACTCGGTCTGCCCTGTTGCTGCGGCGTTTGTTGCTCTTCCAACTCGCGCTCGGCGTGTTCGCCTATATCGGCAAATACACCCTCAGCGGAGCTTTTCTCAGCCCTTACACGGTTCCGCTGTCCACCGCTCATGTCGTCATTGGCGCGCTCATGCTGGCCACCAGCGTCCGCCTCACGCTGCGCTCCTACCGTAACGGCCTCGCCTTTTCTGCGCGCCCGCCATTCACCCCGGAACAGGTTTCGGTATGATACTCCGCACCCACGCGCCGACCCTAGGCCGCACGGACCGCCTTGATCGGATCTGGCACCGCAGCTCAGCCTTTCTTGAGCTGACCAAACCCCGGATCGTGAGCCTTGTCCTCATTACGACCTGTGTCGGGTTTTATCTGGCGTCGTCAGGCGTCGCCGATTACCGCCTGTTGCTGCACACCCTGCTGGGGACGGCTCTGGCCGGCGGCGGCACCTTGGCCCTCAACCAGCTGCTCGAGCGCGAGGCCGACGCAAAAATGCGGCGCACGAAGTTACGGCCTTTGCCAGACGGACGTGTACAACCCATTGAGGCGTTTGTGTTTGGGGCGCTGATCACCATCGCCGGACTCGTCTACCTGGCGTGGACCGTCAACCTTGCCGGCACCGCGGTCACCACGGCTATTGTAATCAGTTATCTGGCGGTCTACACCCCGCTCAAGAAAACCACCTCCCTGTGTACCTTGATCGGTGCCGTCCCCGGTGCCTTACCACCGGTTATCGGCTGGGCGGCTGTCCGTGGCTCGATCGATCTGGAGGCCTGGGTCTTGTTTGCCATCATGTTTCTGTGGCAGATGCCCCATTCGCTGGCCATAGCCTGGCTGTACCGGGACGATTACGCCCGCGCCGGATTTCAACTCCTCCCGGTGATCAACCCTGACGGCAAAAGCACCGGCCGGCAGGTGACCAGCCACTGTTTGGCCCTGTTAGCCGTCGGCCTGCTGCCAACCCTGATCGGACTGGCCGGACCGATCTATTTCTGCGTGGCGTTTGGGCTGGGCAGTGTGTTCTTGTGGTATAGTGTGCGTCTGGCCCTTGTCCGCTCGCTGGAGTCGGCCCGGCATCTATTGTTTGCCTCGTTGATTTATCTGCCGGTACTATTGGCCGTGATGGCCTTTGATAAAGTCCCGCTGTAATCCCGTTGGAGCGCGAGGGATGAAAACGCCGAGTCGGGAAGACAATCACACGGTCAACCGCATCATCGGTCGTGGCTTGGCCATTTTTATCGCGCTGTATATTGCAGCTACCGTTTGTTTTATTATCCTCGTCTAAGCCAAGCTCAGGGGAAAGATACTGAGGAGTGTCTCATGCCAAGCGCAACCGCCGCCGCCGCTCAGATAGCCGAACAGCCTCAGGCTCGCCCGGCTCCAAGTTTTGGCGGCGGGCCGCCACCGGGCGTATCCGACCCACCGATCAGCAACGCGCGGCTGGGCATGCTCATGCTCATCAGCGCCGAAACCATGTTCTTTGCGGGCTTGCTCGGCGCGTATGTGGTCTTTCGGGTCGGCAGCCCGGCTTGGCCGTCCGGCCATTTATACCTGCCGGTCGGTGTGACCTGGGTGAATACCCTGGTCTTATTCATTAGCTGCTACACCATGCATCGGGCCACAGCCGCCCTACGGCTCAACCACCAGCAAAGTTCAGGCAACTGGTTGGCCGTGACCGCGCTGTTAGGAACGCTCTTTTTAGGCGTTCAGGGCTATGAATGGGCCCAACTGATTCGGGACGGCCTGACGATTTCAACCGGCATATACGGCGCAACATTCTACACCCTGATCGGCTGCCACGGCCTGCACGTTTTGGCCGCCGTGGTCTGGTTGCTCGTCGTCCTGCTCCTGACCAAGCAGGGCGCTTTTTCTGCCCGTCGGTCAATTGTCGTTGAGGTGTGCGCCATGTACTGGTACTATGTCGGAGCCCTGTGGGCCCTGTTATTCCCCCTGGTCTATTTGAACTGACCACACTGTCGGAGCATTCGATGTCGTCCAAGCCCGTCGTGCTGATATGCCGGAGCCTCGCCAGCTTAGGGCTGGTTTGGGGGCTAGTCGGACTGTTGCCAGCCCGAGCCCTGGCTCAGGGCTGTGCCATGTGCAAGACAGCCCTATCCGGCTCTGAGGACCCCTTAGCGGTTGGCATTTTTTGGAGCGTCATGCTGATGATGGGCATGCCGTTTGTTCTCTTTGCCTCGGTCGGCGGATGGATCTTTTACACCTATCGGAACGCCCGCCACTCCCCACATCCGCCGGCAGAAGTGCTCCCTTTTGAGACTACCCCGACAAAAAAGAAGGAGGATATGCCTTGAGCGAAGCGGTTATTGAGACACATGGGGCTGTTGAGCCAGCCGAATCGCCACTCACCCCGGAAAGCTGGGGCAAACTTGGCATGTGGGTTTTTCTGGCCGGTGACGCCATGTCGTTCGGCGGCTTGCTGGCCGGTTACGGGGCCTTGCGCGCCAGCAGCCCGGACTGGCCCGACCCGCTTGACACGCTGGGTATTCAGCTGACCGCGGGTATGACCTTCCTCCTCATCTGTAGCAGCGTCACCATGGTCAAGGCGCTATCCGCAGCCCGGCATAATGACCTGGCCGGCTTCAAAAAATTCATGCTGCTGACCATCATTGGCGGGACCATCTTTCTCCTGCTCCAGGCCTACGAGTGGATCCACCTGACCCACGAAGGCATGACCATGAGCGGCAATCCCTGGGGAGCAGCGCTGTTCGGCACCACCTTCTACATCCTGACCGGCTTTCACGGCTGCCATGTATTTGGCGGTGTGGTCTACCTGACGTGTATTCTGCTCAGCGGTCTCAAGGGCAGATACACCGGCGAAGATGCCAACCACGTCGAGATCGTCGGCCTGTACTGGCACTTTGTTGACCTGGTCTGGATTCTGGTCTTCACCTTCGTCTACTTGCTATAGGGAGAGCGCGCTATGGACAACGCCCATCACGAGCCCAACTACATGAATATCTTCTGGGCCTTGACCATTCTGACGATCGTTGAGGTCTTAGTCCCGGTCCTCGGCGTGTTCAGCCGGTCGATAAACGGCACCATTCTGGTTCTGCTGGCGGTGGCCAAGGCAACCCTGGTTGCCCTGTATTTCATGCACCTCAGGTTTGAGCGCACGACGCTCGGTGCCATCGCCCTCACGCCAATGATTATCTGTGTCTTTCTGATTTTCATGCTGCTGCCGGACCTGACCTCAGACGACAGAACCTACACCCCGCCAGAAACACCGGCAGTCAGTACCGCCGAACACTGACCTCAGTCATGCCCGCGCCCCTGCCCAGCCGGTTTGCCGGCCGTCAAGACATAGTCCAGACTGAGCCACAGACTGCGCGAATAGCGAAAGAACCACAGGGGAAACACCCCGGCAAACGTCACCCACACCACCAACTGCTCGGTGAGCGTCATACCGGCATAGGCGTCAAGGACAAAAAAGCCGGCCATGCCCAGCACAGCCGTGGCACCATAGTTGATATAAATCGCCCCGACAAAATAGCCCTGCTCCCTTTCAAACGCGTAGCCACACTGCGAGCACCGGTCGCGCATGGTGAAAAAGCCAGTGAACAGCCGTCCATCTCCACACCGGGGACAGCGCAGGCGCACGCCCCTCAGCAGCATGTGTCCAATCCGGCGTTGAGCCATCGTCCTCCTCCGATAACCCCATCGTCTTTCCCCTATGTTTTAGAATAGAGCGCAGCCGCCGCTTGCCAGCCTTGCAATTGGGCGATTGAGCAGACGAGCAGCGGGCTCTCCATATTCGCGGTCCCGGCCAACCGCATTGCTAGCCGGCATCTCCTGTGATAGACCTAGTGCTCTCCCGCAACGCCCTCGTGGTGAAATGGATATCACACAGGTCTCCGGAACCTGGGGTCTGGGTTCGATTCCCGGCGAGGGTATGTTCACGGCACAAGATAGACATTCCATATAGTTCGGCAGGCTCGCTGCCGCGGACGGCCACATCCTTGAACCGTCCGCTCTGTGGAAAAAGAACCTTTCAGTCCACCAATTTGCGCAACCCCTGGCCAAAACGCTCAGAGTAGGCGTGCTCTCGTGGATACACCGCGCGGCGCAGCAGACCATGCAGCCGGGGCAACTGATAAAACGGTACCCCAGGGTACAGATGGTGCTCAAGGTGGGAGTTCACCCGCTTGGGGGCGAAGAAGAATGCCCCTATTGGGTGCATGAAATAGGTCCGCGTGCGCCGATATGGATTGGTTGGATCAGGCACCTTGCCGTGTTCAATCGTCCCACGAATACGAAAGAATACCTGGGTCAGCGTACAGTACGGGAGCAGCCAATACAGGACGAGGGCCACCACGAACCGTCCTCCAGCCCAGGAGCCGCCGCCGAGCAGGACCAAGCTCCAGAACACCCGGAACGCCCGCATATCCGAGAGCTGCCGATAGTGTCGCTCGCCCGCTTGCCCCAGAAAGCGCCGGTTGAATCTGGCCGTCACACCGGGGATGTCGATAAAATATTTGAGGGTCGAGAGAATGTTCGCCCCACACCCATCGCGCATCAGCAGACGCCACCAGGCGGAGGCGGCAAGGGGATAGCGGGCATAAATCGTCCGGTCTGGATCATCCGCAGTATGGGTGTATTGGTGATGGGAGAGATGGATGAAACGCCACTTGGCCAGCGAGATGAACACCGGAAAAGCGGCCAAGACACGCCCCAGCCAATCGTTGGTCCACCGGCTGAGCGAGCTGTGTATGGCCTCGTGGGTCAGGACCATGAGGGCGTGTTGACGGGCGGCAATCACCGCCAGCACGCCGAGGTACACCCCAATGCCCAGCGGGCCTGAGGTCGGGGGGATCAGCACCGCGCTGGTGTAGATGGCGGCCGCAATCACACCCTACACCTCAGCCAGATGATACACGCCGCTGAGGCTGTGCCGGCGGGACAGATGCTTGACTGCCGAGCGGAAGGCCACGGCGTCTGACGGCGCGGTCTGCATGGCCCCAGATGTACACCTCCACCGCCGGTCCGGCAAGACGGCTCTGGCGCTTTTTGGCCGAAGATTGTAAGACCAGCCCACAAAGGAGGACTTATGCCATACGCACACGTCAACGGGATTCGGCTCCACTACGACATGCAAGGCCACGGCCAGCCCCTCTTGCTCATCATGGGCCTCGGCTCACCGGCCGCCAACTGGGACCGGCCATTCGTTGAAGCCATGACCCACACCCACCAAGTCATCACCTACGATAATCGGGGCACCGGCCAGTCCGATAAGCCTGACGAAGACTACTCGATCGCGCTGTTTGCCAGCGACGCGGTCGGACTCCTCAATGGGCTCGACATTCCCAAAGCCCATGTGTTTGGAATCTCAATGGGCGGCATGATTGCCCAAGAGCTGGCGATTCAGTATCCCCAACGCCTGGCCAGCCTGACCCTCGGCTGCACCACGCCAGGCGGAAAACACGCCGTTCCGGCCCCGCCGGAATCAATGCAGGCGCTCAAGGGCCGGGCCGGCCAGACGCCGGAAGAGGCCGGGCGGGCGGCCTGGAAACTAGCCTATTCAGCAGACTATATTCGTGAGCACCGCGGCGAACTCGAGGCCCATTTGCACCACGCTTTGACCCACGTCACGCCACGCTTTGCCTATGAGCGCCATATTCAGGCAACCATGACCCTGCGCGTGTTCAGGCAACTGAAAGACATCACCGCCCCGACCCTGGTTGCGACCGGGCGTGACGATGTGCTGATCCCCTCCGCCAACTCCGAAATCCTGGCACGTGAGATTCCAAACGCCGAGCTGCACATTTTTGAGAATGCCGGACACGGCTTTGTGACGGCCGCCCGTGAGCCCTTTTTGGCCGTCTTTCAGGAGTTTCTTTCTCGGCAGGATGTCTAAGCCCCGTCCTGCCTGCTCAGGGCGAGGGAATACGCGGTGAAGCACTGCCGAGACGCACGGGTGCGCCTGAAGAGGCGAGGGAAAGAGCATGGCCCTGCTGAGCGTTCAGCGGGTTCGGGTGAGCTTTGGTGGTCCGCCGCCGCTCGAGTCCGTCAGCCTGCACATCGAACCCGGCGAGCGGGTGTGTCTGCTAGGCCGTAATGGGGCCGGCAAATCGACCCTGCTGAAGTGTATTGCCGGTGAGCTTGTGCCGGACAGCGGCCAGGTTGCGTGCCAACAGACGACCCGAATCAGCTTCCTGCCCCAGGAGGTGCCCCGGGGTCTGCGCGGCACAGTATTTGATCTGGTCGCTGGCGGGCTGGGCAAACTCGGCGAATGCCTGGCCGCCTACCAGCGTGTCAGTGCTGAGCTGGCACGCGGCCAAGCCAACCGCCAGCTCCTGGCCCGGCTCGACCGCCTCCAACACAGCTTGGACACTAACCGCGGATGGCTCGTCCACCGCCAAGTCGAGCAGATTCTGTCGCACCTCAGGCTCGAGCCGGGCGCACCTTTTGCCAGCCTGTCGGGCGGCCTCAAACGGCGCACCCTGTTGGCCGCCGCCCTGGTCAATGACCCCGAGCTGCTGCTGCTTGACGAGCCGACCAACCACCTCGATATCGCCACAATTGGCTGGCTCGAAGAGTTTTTGCTCCAGCGCGACAAGGCCCTGTTGTTTGTCACCCACGACCGGATGTTGCTGCGGAAGCTCGCCACCCGGATTGTTGAGCTTGACCGTGGTCAGCTCACGAGCTGGCCGTGCGCGTATGAAACCTTTCTTCAGCGCAAACAGGCGGCGCTCGCCGCCGAAGCGGAAGAGTGGGCGCGCCTGGATAAAAAAATCGCCCAAGAAGAAATCTGGATTCGTCAGGGCATTACTGCCCGGCGGACGCGGAACGAGGGCCGGGTCCGCGCCCTCGAGGCCCTCCGCACGGCCCGCCAATCCCGACGGCACCAGCCGGGAAGCGTTCGGCTCCAGGTTCAAGACGCGCAGCGGTCCGGCAAACGTGTCATCCGGGCCACGGACCTCAGCTACGGCTACACCGGTCAGCCGCTGGTGCAGCACTTCTCCACCACCATTCTGCGGGGCGACAAAGTCGGGATTATCGGTCCCAACGGCTCGGGCAAAACAACCCTGCTCCAACTCCTACTCGGTCTGCTGCCGCCCCAGCACGGTACGGTTGAGCACGGCGTCCGGCTGCGGACCGCCTATTTTGACCAGCTGCGGCTGGAGTTGGACGAGAATACCACCATGCGGGACATGGTTAGCGACGGGCACGACACCATCACCCTGAACGGGAAGCCGCGCCATATCATCAGCTATTTGCAGGATTTCCTGTTTCCGCCCGACCGGGCCGGCAGCCCGGTCAAGGCGCTGTCGGGCGGCGAGCGCAACCGTCTGCTGTTGGCGCGCCTCTTTCTCCAGCCGTCGAATGTCCTGGTCCTTGATGAGCCGACCAACGATCTCGACGCGGACACCTTGGAACTGCTGGAAGAGCTGCTGCTGGAATACGCTGGCACGGTCTTATTGGTCAGCCATGACCGCGCCCTGCTCAACAATGTCGTCACCAGCATTATCGCCTTTGAGGGCAACGGCCAGGTGCATGAATATGTCGGCGGCTATGACGACTGGTTGCGTCAGCGTCGCCCAGTCCAAACGCCCGCGTCTCAGCCCAAGCCGGACAAACCCCGCCCTCCACGGCCGACCAGGAAAAAGCTGAGCTATGCGGAGCAACAGGAACTCCAGGCGCTGCCTGACACTATCGAACAACTCGAAGCCGAACAGCGCCAACTCCACCAGCAGTTAGCCGACCCCGAACTCTACCAGCGTAACGGCGCTCAGGTTGGGCCACTCAAGGCCAGGCTCAGCGCCGTAGAGCAAGAACTCGAAGCCACCTTTGCCCGTTGGGAGGCGCTGGAGGCTATTCAGCAGGGTTGATGAGGCAGCGCGACCGTTGGCTGGTCGTGCAGTAATCTCCACATATTTTGTAAGATTGAGGGACGGGGGGAAGATTTTGAGAATTATCAAAGTGAAAGCAGGTAAGTCCTTCGATTGGGATGCCATCCTTCTCATACCTCCCAAATCCCCACACCTCTGGGTAGTGCATCATCACTACCCAGAGGAACAACCCGAAGCAACGCCCGGAAGCGTCCATGTTATGGAGACAGGCACGAGTATAGATCGGCTCAAAAACCGTGCCGGTCCAGTCAGAGCCCGGCATCCAGCTTGAAGTGTGGACTTCGCCACCTTCAATCCGCCCCCAGAGCTCGGTACAAATAGCGCCGAACTGCTCAGCCGTTAGCCGAGATCGCCAGATATCAAATTCAGGCCGGTGAGGGATATCCGTGATATACCGATCAGAAGTCAATTGAGTACAGCCAAAAAAGAGAACTACGATTTGAAAAATGACGCTGAAATAGATGCTTGACGTGGTGCCGAGCAAAAACCCAATACCGGTCAAGAATCCTATATTTTATTTGAGGAGACGAATAGAGCGCCTATCCAACTGCCTGGAAATATACCTGCTACATACGCAAGAGCTAATCCCGATAAAAGGCCGACCAATGCAATAACTCGTCTCGCCGGCTCTTTAACCCTCCAGGCAATTCCAACGAGGAGAAATGGTGCAAAAATGAACGACGCTACAACCTTGAGTAGATACCTTGCTATTGCTTTGAAAATGGCACCGATCTTACCTTCTTACCTTTTTCGCTTGATGCATTTTTGACAATCGCGGTGACGCAATCCCTCAAAAGTTCTGCTGCCGCCATTGATATCCGCCCAATAGCCATTGGACACTCCTTTTGCTTCAATTTGGTCCCACCACAGGCGCTATTATAATTTTAGCTGCCCCGCAACTCTTTGCGCACAATCTCGGCCCCGGCGACCAGGGCGTGCAGCTTGGCCCGGGCCAGACCCCGGGATGAGGCTGAAAAGCCGCAATCACAGGTCAGGTAGAGTTTTTCGGGATCGACGTGCTGCAAGACACACCGTATCCGCTCGGCCACGTCTTCCGGCGTCTCCAGATACATTGACTTCACGTCAATCACGCCGGCGGCCAACTCCCGCTCCCCGCCAAACTCACTCCAGATCCCGACTTCCGACATTTCCCGATTCGAGAACTCCAGGGCAAACTGCTCTGCCCTGGCCTCCAGAATACCCGGAAAGAGCGGACGGTAGGTGCGTTTCATGGCCGGCCGGCCCTGATTGTTGCCAAAGCAGATGTGTAGCGCGATTTTGGCCTCCAGGCCCTCAACCGTCTTATTGAACAGGGCGACCGTCTCTTCAACCGGCAGGCCCTGGGTGCGACCGACGGCCGAGGGCTCGTCGATCTGAATAAATGCCGCGCCCACGGCCACCACCTGCTTGAGTTCCCGGTTTACCAGCTCGGCCAGATCGTACAGCAGCGGCATATAATCGCCGCCGTAGCCTGCCCTGGGGGTGATTGGCAGGGCGAGCGTCAGCGGGCCCGGGCAGCACACCTTGAGCGGCCGGCGGGTCAGCCTGCGCACATCCTGGTATTCTTTGACCAAGCCAAAGCCTTGGGGCGCGCCGACCCGCTCAAGCGTCTCAAAACGCGGCGCGCTGTCATAACTCATCACCCCCAGCTTGCGTTGGGCGGGAACAACACTCAGACCGGACAGCTTTTCGACCACATTCCACAGGAAACGCTGGCGGCGGATTTCCCCATCGCTCAGAATATCGAGCCCGGCCTCCTCCTGGTCGCACACCGCAACCCTGACCGCATCAAGAATAGCCTCTTCCAGATCGGCCGGCCCCGCAGTCCCGGCCCGCAGCGCCCGGCGCATCGCCGTCAGCCAGCCGGGTGAAGCATACGAGCCGACCCCCATAGTGGGCAGTACACCAAGCTCGGTTCCGTTGAGAAGCGGCATCGTTCAAACCTCCTTTGTGAGCCAGCTCTGTTCTTGCCGCGCTCTTGTAGCAAAAGCGCTTTTCCCTGTCAGCTGTCCGTGCTAGGCTGAAACGGTCCACACCGAGCACTGAGGGGAGCATACATGACACGGATTGGTAGCCTGTCCGTCCCGCAACGGGTCCTGCTCGGTCCAGGTCCCAGCAATGTCCATCCGCGCGTCCTCCAGGCGATGTCCAACCCCGTAGTCGGTCATCTTGACCCAACGTTCATCAAACTGATGGACCACACCCAAGAGTTGCTGCGGTTTGTGTTCCAGACCCGGAACAGGATGACCTTACCCATCTCCGGCACCGGGAGTGCGGGTATGGAAACCTGTCTGGCCAACCTTATTGAACCGGGAGATGAGGTCATCATTGGGGTGAACGGGGTCTTTGGTACGCGCATGGTCGAGGTTGCCGAGCGCTGCGGCGCACGGCCATTTGCCATGCGAACAGAGTGGGGCCGCGTCTTTGGCCCTGAACAGGTCAAGGAGGCGTTAGACCAGTGTCCGCGGCCCAAGTTTGTCGCCCTGGTCCACGCCGAAACCTCAACCGGTGCCTGGCAGCCGCTTGAAGAACTGACCCCCCTCATTCACCAGGCTGGCGCGCTGTTTGTAGTGGACGCCGTTACCTCGCTGGGCGGCTGTCCACTTGAAGTCGATAACTGGGGCATTGACGCCTGCTACAGCGGCACCCAGAAATGCCTGAGCTGTCCGCCGGGGCTGTCCCCAGTGACTTTCAGTCAGACCGCACTGGATGTCATTGGCCGGCGCGCCTCTCGGGTCCAGAGCTGGTATCTTGACCTCAGCCTGCTGGGCAATTACTGGAGCGAAGGCCAAGCCAAGCGGGTCTATCACCACACTGCCCCAATCTCGATGACCTATGCGCTGTGTGAAGCCCTGAGCCTGGTCAAAGAAGAAGGGCTGTCGGCCCGGTATGCCCGCCATAAGCGCAACCACGAGGCTCTGGCGGCCGGCCTCAAAGCCCTGGGCATTGCACTGGCCGCCGAGGGGGGCCACCGTTTGTGGATGCTCAACAGCGTCAGCGTACCCGACGGGATTGACGAGGCCGCGGTGCGGAGTACCCTGCTGAACGACTACAACATTGAGGTCGGTGCCGGACTGGGCGATTTTGCCGGTAAGGTGTGGCGGATTGGGCTCATGGGAGAGTCCAGCTCCCAGGCAAACGTCTTGCTCCTGTTGGAATCTCTGGAAGCGGTGTTGGGCCACCACGGCCATCGGTGTCGGCCTGGAGACGCTGCCCGGGCGGCACGGCAGGTCTATGACACATAGGCTGGGGGAGGAAGATGGAGATGTGGATCGGGTTGGGGAAGGTCTTCTGGGTGCCGTTTGTCCCTGGCCTTTTGGCTGTTCTTGTCTTCCTCCCCCCTGCCCTCCAGGCCGCCCCACCCCTCCTCGTCCGCCTCGCCCCCCACACCGCACCAGCCCTGTCCGACGACCTCAGCCGTACCTCTCTCAAGTATGCGGTGAGACGCAGCCTTACGGCGCTCCGTTCCAGACCCGCCTCCGCATCCGTGGTCTTTGGCGCTCAGCGCCTGAGTCTGACCTACATCCGTGACAGCCTGCAACACTTTTACACGCTGCTGGAAACCGAAGAAGACTTGGCCGCCGCGGTCCTGCGCGACTTTGACATCTACCGGGCCAGCTCTCAGGTCCTCTTCACCGGCTACCACGAGCCGCTGCTCAGGGGCAGCCTGATCCGCACCCAACGCTACCGCTATCCCCTCTACCGCCCGCCCGACGACCTCGTCAAACTCGCCCCGGCCTCGGGCCAAAGCACCCCGCGGGTCGGTCGCTGGGTCAAGGGCCGGTTCGTGCCCTACTTCACCCGGGCCGACATCGATGGTCGGGGCGTCCTGGCCAACAGGCGCTATGAGTTTGCCTGGCTTGACGACCCGGTAGCCCTGTTCTTCCTGCACATTCAAGGCTCTGGACAGGTTGAACTGACGGACGGCTCGCGCCTGCGGGTCGGCTATGCCGGCACAAATGGACACCCCTATACCAGTATTGGCAAACACCTGCGCCAACAGGGCAAGCTCCAACCCGGGGGCACCTCCAGCCCGGATATCAAGCGCTACCTGTATACCCACCCTGAAGAGCAGAACGCAATTTTTTTTCAGAATCGGCGCTACGTTTTTTTTCAACCCAGCCAAGGCGAGCCGCGCGGCAGCCTCGGCAGCCGGCTGACCGCCGGACGCTCAATTGCCACCGACCCCCAGATCTATCCGCTCGGCGCACTCGGATTTATCCGCACCAGAAAACCCCTGCTCAGTCGGCACCAGGCCGTGGCCTGGCAGTCTTTTTCTCGTTTTGTGCTGCTTCAGGACAGCGGTGCAGCGATCCGCGGCCCCGGGCGGGTCGATATCTTCTGGGGCAGTGGTGCCCAGCCCGAAGCCGGGTATATGGCCGAGCAGGGCGAACTGTACCTGCTGCTGAAAAAGCGCTAGGCGGCAGAGAGAGCAGGGCAATGTCAACACCAGCCATTCCCACCAGGGGGCTGCGCCATGTGGCCCTCAACGTTGCCGATGTTGCGACCTCGGTCGCCTTTTACACCGACCTGTTCGGGATGCGGGTCGTCTGGCAGCCCGACGCCGAGAATGCCTATCTGTCGTCCGGCTGCGACAACCTTGCCCTGCACCTAGCCCCGCCCGAGCCGCCGATCCAGGCGGCCAGGCAGCGGCTTGACCATCTTGGTTTTGTAGTTGCCGCCCCGAGCGATGTGGACCGGGCGGCCGAGGTACTGAGTGCCCGGCAGGTCCCCATCGTTACCGCTCCACGAACCCACCGGGACGGGAGCCGCTCCCTGTACTGTAAGGACCCGGACGGCAACCTGCTCCAGATTCTCTATGAACCAAGCCTCAGTCCCCAACAGCTCGGCTGAGGGCCGCCAGCCTGCGTTTTCCCCCTGGCAGTACGCCGCCGCCTGGGCGGTCCACGTCTACACGGCTTCGGGCTTTGTCGTTGGCTTCCTGGCTCTACGGGCAACCGTGGAGGGGCGGCCGCGGAGTGCCTTCTTGTGGATGCTGATCGCGGTGCTGGTTGATGCGACAGACGGAATGTTGGCCCGCGCCGCGCAGGTCAAACGGATCGTGCCGTGGTTCAACGGGGCCAAACTTGACGACCTCGTCGACTCTTTCACCTATGTCATCGTACCCGCCGTGTTTCTGTCTGAGTTTCAGCTTCTGCCGGCCTCAGCCGGCCTGCCCTTTGCCGCCCTCATCCTTGTGGCCAGCAGCTATGGCTTCTGTCAGGCCGAGGCCAAAACCGAGGATTTCTTCTTCAGTGGTTTTCCGTCGTACTGGAATATCGTGGTCTTCTACCTGTATACCGCCCAGACGCCAGCCTGGCTGAACGCTGGCGTGGTGGCCTTGTGCGCCGTCCTTGTCTTTGTTCCCATTCGGTATGTCTATCCCTCTCGAACCGTCCCCTTGCGTGGCCTGACCAACAGCCTTGGGGTGGCCTGGGCCGTCCTGGTAGGACTCCTCATCTGGCAGCTGCCCAGCCCCAACCCGTGGCTGCTCGGAGCGTCACTGAGCTACCCGCTCTACTACACGCTCCTGTCCGTCTACCTGCACACCACACGAGCGGCTACGGCCAAGCAGACCGCGAGTTCTCCAGGATAAGGGGAGGGTCCGGACACCAGGACCGGGCCCGTTTCTTACGCGCCCGCCAACGCTTGAAGGCCAACAACAGTGGGCCGCCAACGAGGCCGGCCACAAATCCCCCCATGCGCCCCCCACATCATCAGCTGTTCATTGCGGACGAGGAGGTAGAGTTCAGAGCCGAGCAATAAGACCAGCCAGACCAGGACATAGCCAAGGGTCGGAATCCGAACAATCCGGAAAACAGGCGGAATGACCGTCAGGACGCGCTCGGTCGGATACAACACACAGTAGGTCCCGGCCAGCGCGGCAATGGCACCGCTGGCCCCGATCATCGGCACGGTCGAAAACGGCGTAACACAGGTCTGGGCCAGCATGGCCTCCACCCCGCCGAAGCAGAAGAAGGCGGCGTAGTGGCCGGCACCCAGACGATCCTCAACAGGCCGACCAAAGACATACAGAAAAAACAGATTGCCGATCAAATGGGTCCATCTGCCGTGTAAGAAAATACTGCTGAGGAGGGGCGAGAGACGCGGGAGTTTGCGCTGCCCAATGGCCTCAGTGAACTCGGCCGGAACCCAGCCGTAGCGGGCAAAAACGCAGCCAAGCCAAGACTATGCTGGTGCAATTCATAGCCGAGCAGGCCGATACAGGCTACCATCACGGCGTAGGTCACCCACGCGGTGCGCTGCAAAGGAATCGTTGAGCCGAGTGGAATCATGGGGGCAGAGACCCTGGCGGATGGGTACTGGGCTTGGCGGGCTTCTTATAGCACCGGCGCGTCAGGTATGATAGGGGAAGAAGCCGATGCCGATTTACGATTACCGCTGCCAGGCGTGTCACACAACGCAGAGCCTGCTCTTCCTCAGCCTGGCTGAGGCCGAGGCTGAGGAACGGACGGCCATCTGTCAGCAGTGCGGAAAACCTCGGCTCAGCCGCATCCTGTCGCGTTTTGCCTACCATCAGAGCGAGGCGAACCGCCTCCAAGACTTTGATACTGGTGCCGCGCGGGACGAATCCTTCTACCGTGACTCTCGCAATGTCGGTCTGTGGGCAAAGAAACGGGCCAGAGAGATGGGGGTTGATTTAGGGGCGCGGTTCGAAGAAACCGTGGAAAAAGCCCGGAGCGGGAAGATCGGCGATGAGATCTAAACTCTCTCTGCCCTCTACCGTGCCCACGGCCGCCCGCTTACCCCGGCATGGGTCGGTGCGATGATCCGTCGGGCGCGCACTCTCGTGTGGCGGGCGTGCCGTGTGGTCGGCGGGATTGCGCTCGTCGTGGTCGGCGGCGTGCTCAGTCTTCCCGGCATTCCGGGCCCTGGTATTGTGGTGGTCATCTTGGGCTTGGGCCTGCTGAGTTCGGAATTTCACTGGGCCGACCGGCTGTACAGCCGGATCAAGAAGGCCGGCCAGGCCCTTGTCCGGCGCGCACAATCGAAAAGGAAGGACACCGATGGACGACAGGGACCGCTTGGGCAGTCCACTCCACGACAGGGGTAAGCAGGTGGTCAAAAAACTCCCTCGGAACAAGGAGGCGTCAATGTCTGACACCATCAAGCTGTACGATTTCCCCATGTCCCCACGGGTCCGCAAGGTCCGCATCGTGCTGGCCGAAAAGGGCCTGGAGTACCACAAGGTGAATATCGATATCACCAAGGGCGAGCAGAAAACGCCCGACTATCTGGCCATCAACCCCCACGGGAAGGTGCCAGCGCTCCAGGACAAGGCGACGACCGTGTACGAGTCAACTATTATCATGGAGTACCTAAACGACGCCTACCCAGACCCGGCCCTGCTGCCTCAAGACCCCGGCCAACGCGCCCGGGCGCGTGTCCTCATGCACTACGCCGACAATCCGTATGAGAGCGCTATCGCCACCTTGGCCGGGGAAATCGTCTTCAAGCCGATGCAGGGCGGCAGCCCGGATGAGGCGGTAGTGGGCCAAGCCACGGCCGACCTGAATGTCTGCTTTGACAGAATCGCCCAAGAGTTGGGCAACCAGGACTATCTCTTAGCCTCGGGCTTCAGCCTGGCCGATATCGCGTATGTCTCCTGGTCGCTGCTGTTTCCTCTGCTCAAGGTCACGGTCCCTCACCCCAGGGTCAAGGCATGGCTTAGGCGCGTACAAGAGCGGCCGAGCGTTCAGGCCGCAGGATAACAAGGGCGAAACCGGAGACAGCAAGCGGCCAGACATGGGGGTACTCCAGCACGATGTTCAGCGGGATTATTGAGACAAGCGGGACGATTACCCGGATTGACGCCATCGCTGAGGGGGTGCGGCTGAGCCTGTCGAGCGCGCTGCCGGGGGCTGAGCTCAGTCTTGGGGAAAGTATTTGTGTCAACGGGACCTGCCTGACGGTGACCGACATTGGTAACTCGGGGCTGATCTTTGAGGTCTCGGCCGAGTCGCTGCGGCGCACAAACCTGGGCGGTCTTGGGCCAGGCTCGGTCGTTAACCTTGAGCGCTCGCTGCGGCTCGAGGACCGTTTGTCTGGCCATCTGGTCTTTGGCCATGTGGACGGCCTCGGCTCGGTGACCTCGATTCGGGCCGAGGGAGATTCGTTTCTGTACACGTTTGCGATTCCGCGTGAGTTGAGCCGCTATCTGGTCGAAAAGGGCTCGGTTGCGGTGGACGGCATCAGCCTGACGGTTTTTGACTGTCGGCCAGGGTCCTTCACCTGCGCGATCATTCCCCATACCTACCAGCTCACGACCCTCAAACACCGCCAGCCCGGCGACCGGGTCAATATCGAGACCGATATGCAGGGCAAGTATATTGAGCAGTTTGTCAAAGAGACGGTTGAGGGCTATCTGTCGGGTCCGCTCCAGGAGCTGCGCGACGAGCTGGCCGCGCTCAGACGGCAGGTGCAAGAGCCGAAACAGTGAAACGTGTCTGCGACCTTAATTGACCCGCTGTCGGCGATACGATAGCAAGGGCTGCGACAGTGCGCGTGTCAGACACGCCTGAACAAAAGCGGAGCATACAGGAAGGAGAACAACCATGACCTACATCATCACCCGGCTGTGTCGGGACTGCCTTGACACCGGCTGTGTAGCTGTCTGCCCGGTAGACTGCATCTATAAATACAGTGGTGATGACCATGAGCAGTTTCCCAACCAGCTCTACATTCATCCTGACGAATGTATTGACTGTGGGGCGTGTGAGCCGGAATGCCCCTGGCAGGCCATTTTTGAGGAGGTGGCCGTCCCTGATGTGTTTGCCGAGGACACGCCCTTGAACTACGCGATGGTTGGGCCGATCGACGACTTTGAGGTCGCCGTCCACGAGAAACCGAAGAACCCCTCGCCCGAAGAAATCCAGGCCAATAAAGAGAAATGGGGCTGGGAAGGCTGACGGCCACAAGGCAAAGGGCCATGTGGCCTGTCCCGGCCTCGTCAGGCGCTGCGCTTCAGCTCCTCTTCAACCAGGACCAAGCGGTCGTTGCCAAAAAACATGGAGCCGTTGACAAACATGGTCGGCGTGCCATAGCCGCCCCGCCGCATGAGCTCGTCGGTGTTGGCCCGGATGCGGTCTTTGTAGTCCTGGCGGGCGATTTTGTCGAAATACTCCTGCGGGTCAAGCCCAACCTCCTCCACAATGGTGCGCAGCACCGTGTCCTGGCTGATGTCCTTGTCCTCCCCCCAATAGGCCTCAAACACGCGGGAGCTGTAGGGCAGAAAGGTGCTCGGATGCTCCAGCGCTACGAGGGCACCGCGCAGGGCTTTGACCGAGTTGACCGGAAACACGCTGGGCGGATTCTTGATGGTGAGCGCGTAATAGTGCGCCCAGTCCTGCATGTCCTTGGCCATATACTTTTGCTTGGCCGCAACGCCCTTCTCGCGGAACTCGTAGACCGACGGATTGATCGTATTGAAGATGCCGCCGACCAGAATGGGCCGCCAGCTTAAGGCGGCGGTGTACTTCCGGCACAAGCCGTCAATTCGGGTAAAAGCCAAATACGTCCAGGGGCTGGAATAGTCATAAAAAAACTCTACCTGAGCAGCCATGGGTGTTCTCCTTTGCAAGTGGCTAGGGGGTCAGGAAATCGGCGATCAGCCGGTTCATTTCCTGGGCATAGGCAAGGTGGATATTGTGTTTGCCGTCGGCAAAAAGATGCAGACGTGAGCCGGCAATGCCTTGGTACAGGACATCCGCATGAAAGCGCGGGACGAGCGGGTCTTTTTCGCCGTGCAGAATACAAGTCGGACACCGAATCTCAGCCAAGCGCTGGCGGCACACATCGCCCCCGGCTTTGTACAGGGCTTGCATCGCATCGCACCAGCTCGTCCACAGCTCCTGTAGCTCATCGCCGTACAGCGCGCCCATCGCTTTGCGCATCCGGGGCGACCAGGACGACACGGAGCGGGTTTTTTCATAGCCCTCGATATCCTGGCGGCTGATATAGGCGTTGCCGCCCCAGACGACGAGTTTTTCGACCTGCCGGGGATGGGCCAAGGTCAGCAGCAGAGCGGTGATCGCGCCGTCGCTCCAGCCCCCAACAGCGTATGCCCCACAGCCCAGATGGGCCAGCAGGGCTACACAGTCTTCGGCGTCCCGGCGGTAGAAATCCAGCGGAAAATCGCGCTTGGGCGGGCGTGACTTGCCATAGCCACGCGGGTCAAAGGTGATCACCCGAACCCCCAGCTCGGGCAGCTGTTCGAGCTGGGGACCAAAGTCCGACTGGCCAGCTCCGAGTGCGCCGGGAATCAAGACCAGCGGCGGGCCGTGTCCACAGTCTTCGTAGTACAACCTGACCCCCCTGACCTGTGCATACGGCATGTCCTCACCTCCTCTGATTGCCCCACACTGATAGCACGAGCGTGACCAAGAGAGAACCGGGCGGTAGCTCTCTTGCAGAACTCACCGATCTCTGCCACAACACACGGGGCCTCACAAGGACCTCTGGACGACAAGAGGGGCGTATGAAAACCGTAGGATTGACTGGCGGGATCGGCTCGGGCAAGAGCACCGTCTCCCAACTGCTGGCAGAACTCGGCGCGCTTGTCATTGACGCCGATAGGGTCGGTCACGAAATCTACCTGCCGGGCAAAGAAGCCTGGAGGCAGGTCACGGCCGCCTTCGGCCCGGAGATTGTGGCCGCGGATCAAACCATCGACCGGAAAAAACTCGGCTCGATTGTGTTTGGCAGCCCCGAGGCGCTCCAGCGGCTAAACGCCATCGTTCATCCCCTGATGTTCCAGGACATCGCCCGGCGTATTCAGGACACACGTGCCGCGGGGTTTTCTGGGCCTATCGTGGTTGAGGCGGCCATCCTGATCGAGGCCAGCTGGAGGCCCCTGGTTGACGAGGTGTGGCTGGTTGAGGCCAGCGTGCAGGCCGTGGTTGAGCGCGTCTCAGCCCAACGTGGCTTGGCGGTCAGCGAGACCGAGGCCCGCATTGCCAGTCAGTTGTCCAACGCCGAACGGCGCAAACACGCCCAGCTCGTGATCCACAATGACGGCTCGCTGGCCGACCTCAAGCGCCGGGTCAATCAGGCCTGGGAGCGGCTGGCAGCATGAGAGGCTTGGCGGTCAAAGGCGTCATCTTTGATATGGACGGCACCCTGGCCGACTCGGTGGAATACTTCTACCAGGTCTCACTGGAAGTCCTGGAGATTGCCGGCGTCCCCCCGCCCTCCCGGGAACGAGTGTACGCGCTGATGCGGGTCGGGGATGACAACCCGCTGCTCAAGCTCTTTCCGCCCGGCCATCCAGACCCGGCGGCCACCCTCAAACGCATTGTTGACGCCCGGATGGACGCCTGGATGGAGCACTATCACCACAAGACCGCGGCCATTCCGGGCAGCCTGGAGCTACTCAGGCATCTGCACACCCGAGGCCTGCGGCTCGGCATTGCCACCTCGTCAAGCCGCGCTCTGCCGTTTCTGGATCACTGGGGGGTCCGCCATCTGTTCAGCGGCATTATCGGCCGGGAGGATGTCGAGCACAAAAAGCCCCACCCTGAGCCGATTCTCAAATGTCTGGAGTGCCTCGCCCTCCAGCCGCACGAAGCGGTGTATATTGGCGACTCGCCAATCGATGTGCAAGCCAGCCGAGCCGCGGGTTCGCATACCGTCGGTGTCTTGACCGGCACCAGCGACCGCGCAGTCATGCTGCGCCACGCGCCAGACCATATTCTGGACAGTGTGGCTGAGTTGCCAGACATTCTGGCCACGCAACAGGGAGGATAAGGGATGGGACATCTGCTTGGCATCGCCGTGCGCCGTGCCTCACGCGCACCAATGGAAACCCGAGCCAGGGTCCACATCGGTCAACACAGTGGTCTTCAGGGCGACTATCGGGGCAAATACGGCCCGCGTCAGATCACTGTCCTGTCTCAAGAGGCGTGGCAGGCCACCTGTCAGGACCTCCAGACCGAGCTATTGTGGACGACCCGCCGGGCCAACCTGCTCATCAGTGGCATTGAGCTAGAGCAAACGACCCGTCACGTTCTGCGCATCGGCCCGGTCAGACTGACTATTACCGGCGAAACCGACCCCTGCCAGCGGATGGACATGCAGCACATGGGGTTACGCCAAGCCCTCGTCCCGGCTTGGCGGGGCGGGGTGACGTGTTTTGTCCTGAGCGAGGGCGAGATTCGTCTTGGCGATGAGGTCGATCTGCTGTCCGATGGAGAGTGTACGCATAAGAGAAATCTGTAGGCAATAACGCTCCGGCTCAGGGAGTTGCGGCATACCCGCCTCTCCTCACTTTTGACCTTTGCCCTGTGGCTTTCCTCCTAGCCCTCCAGCGTCCACACATCGCACCACACCTCTGCCGGCCGGCCCGGTCCGGGGAGAGACAGGGTGCGTATCGTGGCCACCACTCCCAGGGGCACGGCCTCAGCCGCCAGGGCTTTCAGTTGCACGATAACGCTGGCCGGCAAACGGCCAAGTGGCACGCGCTGCGGCACATCCTCCCTGTCCCGCCACTCGCCGCTTACCGCAATCGTGTCCTCATCCAGATATTCCAGCGACAGCCGGCGCGCCCGGCCGGTCATAAAGGCGGCAGTCCGCCCCGCCGCTTGGTTGAGTCCTTCCAGACGGACGTTTTCGGCCAGCCGCGGGGTGAGATAGGCGACCGAATACGGAGACAGCCGTGGCGGGGTGTCTGCCATATCAAACAGCGCACCGGGGTCCTGGCGCAAGCGGATGATAGACGGCCCATCCGTCACCAGACGGAAGGCCCGCTCATACGGAACTGCGGCCGCATCGTCCGCGCTGTCAAGCAGCACAATCTCTTCGGAGGCCACACGCTCGTCGGGCATCTTCATCGCTAAATCAACGACCGCGACTGACAGCCATCAACGGTAATACACGCCCCGGATACCCAGTTTGCCCGGCCCGAAGCCAGGAACACCACCACATCGGCCACCTCCTCAACCGTGCCAAAGCGGCCGGCCGGCAGCTCGGCCTTGATGAACGCCGCAATGCCCTCTGGATTCTCCCGCTGACGCCGCTCCCACGACCCGCCGGGGAACAGAATCGAGCCAGGCGCGACGCTGTTGACCCGAACGCTATGCGGGGCCAGCTCACGCGCCATTTCTTTGGACAGGCTGATCATGGCCGCTTTGGAGGCGTTATACGTCATCGGCCCGCCCCACTCGCGGCCATAGATCGAGCTGATGTTGATGATGCAGCCGCTCTTGTGCTCCTGCATAGCCGGCACGACCAGCCGGCACAGCTCAAGGGCCGAAAAGAAGTTGAGCGCGAAGCCCCTGTGCCAGTCCTCACCCGAGGCCTCCAGATTCCCGCCCGGACGCGAGCCGCCAACATTGTTGACCAGGATGTCAATGGCCGCGTACTCCTGGCGCGTTGCCTCAACCCAGCCCCTGGCCTGGCTCTCGTTCGAGACATCGAGGGCGGTAGCCAGGACCTGGCCGCCCTGGCCGCGGATTTCCTCGGCAGTCCGCTCCAGCGATTCCCGGCCTCGCGCACAGACGCTGAGGCGGCAGCCTTCAACGGCCAGACCCAGCGCAATCGCCTTGCCGATCCCGCGGCTGGCCCCGCTGACCATCGCGACTTTCCCGGTAAGTCCCAGCTCCATAGCTCCCTCCGCTGTGTGTACTCTCCGGTGTACATAGCCTGTCCGCGGCTGAACTGCCAAGGGCCTGAACAAGCCTTGCCAGCCTCCGGCCTGTCCAGATAGACTAGGCAGACGCTTGAAACACGGCAGGGAGGGACAACATGCCAGAGCATTTTGTGCTGGCCACAGACGGCCGGATTGCCACGCTGACCTTCAACCGGCCCGAAAAACGCAATCCGCTGAACGAGGAGAGCTTGCACGAACTCGAAGGGCGGCTCCATCAGGTCCGCGATGACCCCGCGGTTCGGGTCATGATCTTCACCGGCACGGGCAACACCTTTTGTGCCGGGGCCGACCTGACCCAGACCAAGGGGATAGCCGACAGGCACGAGCGGGAGCGTATCTTCGCCAGCTATCGGCAGCGCCGGGGGCGTCTGGTGGGGCGTATTCTGCACACCCTGGTCCACCTTGAGCCGATGACCATTGCGGCGGTCAACGGCTATGCGGTCGGTGGCGGCTGGGCGCTGGCCCTGGGCTGTGATTTTCGGATCGCGGTAGAGGAAGCCCAATTCTGGTTTCCCGAAGTCGACCTCGGGGTGCCACTCAGCCCCGATTCAACCGCCTTGCTGACCGCCCATGTCGGCCCGACGCTGGCCAAAGAGATCATCATCACCTGCCGCCGGTATAGGGCCGAGGAATTAGTCCCCCTCGGGCTGCTCAACCGGGTGGTCAAAAAGGACGCCCTCGCCGCCACGGTAGGCGAGCTGGCCGACAGCCTGGTTGACAAGAATCCCAAAGCCGCGGTCGCCGCCAAGGCGACGGTCAACGCCGCCGCGTTCGGAGGAGCGGTCGTCAGCCCGGACCTGCTCTTGAGCAGGGACTAACAGGGCTGGAGGCGCGGGGGAGAGTTTCTGCCCGTCCGCCTGTCGCCTCTACAAGTCCAGGAGAGCTGTATGCCGTCTATAGAACACTGCCCTGAAATCCGTGAAGAGATTCGCAAGCTGTGTCGCAAATATCCAGATGAATACTGGCGCAGACTCGATAAAGCAGACGAGTATCCCGAACACTTTGTTCAGGAGTTGACCGATGCCGGTTGGCTGGCCGCGCTGATTCCAGAGCAGTACGGCGGCTCGGGCCTGACGGTTCGGGAAGCCAGTGTGATCCTCGAAGAAGTCAACCGCTCAGGCGGCAACGCCGCCGCCTGCCACGCCCAGATGTACATCATGGGTGCGCTGCTCCGCCACGGCAGCGACGCACAAAAAGAGCGCTATCTGCCCAAAATTGCCAGCGGTGAGCTTCGCCTCCAGGCGTTTGGCGTCACCGAGCCCAACGCCGGCTCAGACACGACCCGGCTCGAAACCTTCGCCCGCAAGGACGGGGACTACTACATTGTGAACGGGGCCAAGATTTTTATCTCCCGCGTCCAGCACTCCGACATGCTGCTGCTGCTGGCACGGACCACGCCGGCGGCCGAGTGCTCCAAAAAGACGCTGGGGCTGAGCGTGTTCCTGGTCGATCTGAAACAGGCTGGCCCCGCGGTTGAGGTGCGAAAAATTGACGCCATGATCAATCACGAAACCAACCAGCTCTTCTTCCACGATCTCAAAGTTCCCAAAGAAAATCTGATCGGCGAAGAAAACCGGGGCTTCTCCTATATTCTGGACGGCATGAACGCCGAGCGCATTCTGGTCGCAGCCGAGTCGGTCGGCGACGCGCGCTGGTTTATCGACCGCGCCGTCACATACGGCAAAGAGCGCGTCATCTTTGGCCGCCCGATCGCCCAGAACCAGGGCATCCAGTTTCCGCTCGCCCAGGCCTACGCCCAGACCGAGGCCGCCGACCTGATGCGGTTTCGGGCCGCCGAGCTGTTCGACACCGGCCAACCGTGCGGACCCGAGGCCAACATGGCCAAGCTGCTGTGTGCCCAAGCGGCCTGGGCCGCGGCCAACGCGGCCCTCGACACCCACGGCGGCTACGGCTTTGCCACCGAGTATGACGTGGAGCGCAAGTTCCGCGAGTGCCGCCTGTTCACCATTGCCCCAATCTCGAACAATATGGTCCTCAACTATGTGGCCGAGCATGTGCTGGGGATGCCACGCTCGTACTAAAGGACTGAACCCCGTGTCTTGAACTCGATATCCCACAGGAGGCAGCATGGGAGCCCTGACCGATAAGTACTGCATTGTTGGAGTCGGTGAGACGCCGCATATGCGGCCGTCGGGCCGCACCACCTTGTCCATGGCCTGCGAGGCCGTCAAAAAAGCCATGGCCGACGCCGGTCTTGGGCCGGGCGACATTGACGGCATGACCAGTTATCAGGCCGGCGACTCAACCACCTCAAACCATATTGCGACCTCGCTGGGGATGCGCCTCAACTATTCGGTCGATATCCTGGGCGGCGGCTCCAGTACCGAGGCCCTGATCGGCACGACCATCGGTCTGCTCGAGGCCGGCTACTGCAAAACCATGGTCATCTTCCGGTCAATGAACGGCCGCTCGGGCCGTCGCATGGGAGGGCAGACCCCCAGCGGTCCGGTACCGCCCACCCGGGCCGCCGAAGACAATCAGTTCATGATGCCCTGGGGCTGGACCTCTCCGGCCCAGCGCTTCGGCATGTCGGCTATGCGCTATTTGCGCGATACCGGCACCACCACAACATCCCTGGCCGAGGTGGCGGTCGCCCACCGCCGCCACGCCAGCCTGAACCCCAAGGCCGTCATGCGCAACCCGATCACGATTGAGGACCACCAGAACTCGCGCTGGGTTGTCAAACCCTTCCGCCTGCTTGACTGCTGTTTGGAGACCGATGTGTCTGCCGCCCTGCTCGTCACCTCGCGTGAGCAAGCCTACGACCTGCGCCAACCGCCGGTGTTCATTATGGGCGGGACCGGCCGCACCATGGCCCCGAACGCGGCCTGGAACTACTCCCGGCCAGAGATTCATTATGTGGCCGGCAATTATGGCCGTCAACGTCTGTTCGGTATGGCCGGCATCAGCCACAAGGACGTCAACTTGATCTCGTGCTACGACGCCTTCACCTTTACCACCCTGATCCAGCTCGAAGCCTACGGCTTCTGCGGCAAGGGCGAAGCCGGCGAGTTTGTCAAAGGCGGGCGTTTACAGATCGACCATGCGCTGCCCTCAAACCTGTCCGGGGGCCATCTGTCCGAGGGCTATACCCACGGGATCAGCATGGTGATTGAGAACGTCCGCCAGCTCCGTCACCGCGCCGACGACGCCTGCCCGGGCTGGGCTGAGGGCAAGCACAGCTACGACCGTGAGGCCGGCTGTCGGCAGGTGAAAGACGCCCGGATCGCAGCCTGTCTGGGCTGGGGAACGGAAACCATGTCAAGTTCGGCGATTCTGCGCGGAATTGCAGCCTGAAGGAGGGCGGAGTATGCCAGGCCCGATTGATTACAGCAAAATCACGATTGTCCCAGACTTCGACACGGCCGAGTGGTGGCTGGGCACCAAAGCCGGCAAGTATCTGGTTCGCCAGTGCAAGGACTGTGGCCACAAATGGTTCCCGCCCTTCCCGGCCTGCAATCAATGTAACTCCATGAACTTGGGCTGGTTTGAAACGGCCGGCAGAGGCGCACTGCACAGCTATATCGTCGTCACCCAGCCAATTCTAGGCGCTTTTGTCAAGGCCGTCCCGTATGTCGTCGGCCTGATTGAGATCGACGACTGCCACGAGGCCGACGGCTCGCTCGTCCGTGTTGGTGGCGTGCTGCTTGACGACGAGGACGCCGTGGCTATCGGCCTGCCGGTCGAGGTCGAGTTTGAGCAAACCAACGAGCCGGATATTGTTGTGCCGCGCTGGAAGATCTGCGGCACCGCGGACGATACCTGGAAGTTTACCGAGTAGCGCGGCCCAGGCCACACAGAGGAGACAGACGATGGCTGACGAAATCCTGTGTTCGATCCAAGACGGTATTGCGACCACCACCCTGAACCGTCCCGAGAAACGCAACGCCATGAATAGCGCCTTGCTGGACGGCCTGGTCAGCAACTTCACCGCACTCGAAACCAACCCGGATGTGCGGGTCATCGTCATCCGGGGCGCGGGCAAAGCGTTTTGCGCCGGTCTTGATCTGCACGAACTCAGCGCCCGCCAGCAGGGCGCTGACGCCGAGATGGGCGTGGTCAAGATTCTGCAAACGATCGAGGGCTCGCGCCACCCCACTATTGCTATGGTCCAGGGCGACGCCCTGGCCGGCGGCTGTGAGTTGGCCCTGCACTGTGACCTGCGGGTCGCGTCGGACCTGGCCCGCTTTGGGATGCCGCTGGCCCGCCTGGGTTTGGTCATTCCCTTCCCGCTGTGCCAAAAGCTGGTCGAGATCGTCGGACCGGCCTTCACCAAACAGATTTTACTGAGCGGCCAACCGGTCGAGGCCGTCCGCGCTTCTGACATGGGCATGGTACATCAGGTGGTGGCGGCTGCCGAACTTGAGCAGGCCACCTCTAACCTGGCCCGGACGATTGCCGCCAACGCGCCGCTGTCCCTGTCCGGGATGAAAACCACCATCCACCGCGCGATCTCGCTGCGCAAAACCATCGACTATCAAGACTTGCAGCAGATGGTAGCCGCGGCTCGGACCAGTCAGGATGCCAAAGAGGGGGTCAGGGCCATGCTGGAGAAACGCCGGCCGCAGTTCCGGGGGGTGTAGCCGGCCTCTCGGCGTGAGGCAAACTTATGCCCGGCCTTGTCCTGACCGTCGGCGGTGGGCTGCTGGGGCTGGGCGGAGCCGCCCTGCTCCTCTCCGCCACCGCCTACCTGACCCGCCTGGGAGAGGCCACGCCGCTGTCCCTCACCCCCCCCAAGCGGCTGGTTGTCTCCGGCCCCTACGCCCATATCCAGCACCCCATGCTGCTCGGCGTCTTGTGCCTGGGGCTGGGTGCCGCGGCCTGGTTTCGATCGTCTGGCCTGGGGCTGGCCGGCGCGGTCTTTGCCCTGGCGGCCCATGTGTGGGTCGTGCTCGGCGAAGAGCCCAGGCTGAAAGCGCACTTTGGCGAAGACTATGCGGCCTACCAGGCGGCCACCCCGCGCTGGCTGCCCTTTTTTTCCACGCCCTCGGAATAGGAGGAGGCGATGAACGTTCCAGCCCAGCACCCGCCCATGACCGCTGAAGAACTGTTTGCGCTGCCTGACGACGCCCACAGGTATGAGCTTACCGCAGGAGAGCTGATTCGCATGGCCCCTACCGGTGGAGAGCACGGAGTTTCGACAGTCCGGGTTGGACGCATACTTGACGAATACGTTGAAGCGCACGCCCTGGGCATATGCAGTGGCGCAGAGACCGGCTTCATCCTCAAGCGCAACCCCGACATCGTGCGTACCCCGACGCGGCCTTTATTGCCAAGGTGCGCATCCCCGATACCGGCGTGCCCACCGGCTACTGGCCGTTTGCGCCGGACCTGGCCGTGGAAGTGCTCTCGCCTTCGGATCGCTTCGCCGCGGTGCAGACCAAAATCGCCGAGTATGTTTCGGCGGGAACGCGGCTGGTGTGGGTCGTGGAGCTGGCCGCGCGGACGGTCTATGTCTATCGCTCGCCTCACGATGTGCAGGCACTTGGGGAAGACGCCGAGCTGACCGGGGAGGACGTACTCCCGGGCTTTCGCTGCGCGGTGCGGCGGCTGTTCGGGTGAGTCGTGTCAGGAGAGCCGGACCATCAAAAATGCCTGCAACAGTCATGGCACGGATGGTCCTAGCAACTGCTCCTCAAACCAGCGCCTGGCCGCCTGCCAACCGGCTTCGGCTTCGTTCGGCGCGAAGGCGACGGGCCTCATCACGCGCGGCCTTCATTGATGCAACAATTTCGTTCTGGCGGGCTTCTGAAAGTTCTGGAAACGGAAGAGCCTCAAGAAATGTCGCAGGGACTCGTTGCTGCCCAGCTGAACCAGTAAAGGCGTAAGTCGCAATACGACAAAGCGAGGCCTGACTGACAAACTCCATGACGAACTCTCTGGAAATTCCAGCGGCGCGCACCCTGAGAACGTGAAACTCGGTCGAACCGAACTCTACACCATTTGGGAGTCCGTCTACGATGCACGATTTTCCGTTTTGCATACACGGCGTAATCTTTGCCCCTAAGATGTCTCCATTGATGAAGGGAGTATAGCCCTTGCTCACTTCTTTAAGTGGCCTGCTTGTAACTGTGTATTCCCCCGTGGCACCGTCGGAAACTGCTTGCATTGGTATGAAGCCCACAAGATCGTTCTCACCAATCCCGGATATATCGCCGGGTGGATTAACATCAACGTAGGCCGAGAGTGGTTTAGTAGTTGCCGGATTCCTCCGAAGACCCTTCAAGTAGAGTCGGAGTTCTGGCGTATGGAGAGAGACGCTTAACGAAAATCCCTCTAAGTTGCCCCGCTTTACCGCAAAGCACTGAGCTTTGCCCAGCTCGGCGGGGCTTAGGCGAAAAAAGGTGTCGGGTCTTTCTGAAACGCCCTCCACTGCGCAACAAGGCCGGTGTCGGGGATGATTTCGTGCCGGCGTTCGCTCCAGTCGGGTTTCTTGGGGTTGGCAGCGCTCCACTCGTAGAAGACGCGGTAGGCAAACAGGTCACAGCTTTGTCGCTCAATTTTCTCCTTGTCCGGCTCTTCCTTCTCTACGGTCACGTCAAAGGTTTTCCGCCCGGTGGCGTCATAGCCGATGTTGTCCGCCAATGCCATAAAAATGGGGGCGTCGTCAGGAACGGTCTCGCCATCGCTGAGGCGACGGAGAAACACGAGGCTGGCCTTTACGCCGGCGTCGTAGTGCTGAAAAGCGAACTGCGGCAAGCTGACGATGGCCAGCAGTTGGAAATGCTCAAGCAGCCAGTGGCGCACGCCTTGGAGCGAGGAGTTGGTGAGAATGCCGTCAGGCAGCACCACCGCAGCGCGACCGCTGCCAGGCTTGAGGAAAGAATGGACACGTTCGAGAAACAGGATTTCTGTCTTGATGCTGGCGCGGGCTTTGACCGCCTTGGCCCCGCTCTTTGCTCCGGCTTCACCGTTGTTCTTGGTATCCGGGTACTTTTTGCCGACATAGCCCAGGAGGTCAAACTGCCCGAGATAGTCGTCGCCTTTCTCTGCCCGTCTGACGACAGAACCAAACGGCGGGTTGGTCAGGATCAGGTCAAACTTATCTTTGGCGAGTCCCGGATTTTGGGCGCGAAGCTGTTGAAGAAAGTCCAGCGCGTCATGGCCGACAATGTTGGAGTGTCCATCATCATGGACGATCATGTTCATTTTTGCCACACGGGCCAGCTCGTCGTTGATCTCGATGCCAAACAGGTTTTTCTCGGCAAAGTCATGCCAGAATTGAAAATGCCCGATTGTGCCGGGCCGATGCTTGTGGTCCGCTTCACGACGAACGTGGTCCAAGGCGTACAGCAGAAAGCCGCCCGAGCCACAGGCCGGGTCAAGGACCAGATGCTGCCGTTTGGGGTCAAGCACTTCCACAGCAAAGGCGATCAACTCGCGGGGCGTGAAATACTGGCCGAAGTCGCCCTTGAAGAAGCCGCCCATGAACTCCTCAAAGGCAACGCCTTTGGTGTCAAGTTCGGTGCGCTCGAGCGATATGCCTTCCAGGTGCTCCACGCACTGTGCCAGAATGGGCGCGTCTACGTTGATGCGGTCGGTGAACACGTCCGGTTCCAAATCCTTCTCGTGTTCGTAGAGGCGGTGAACGCGCTCGGCAAGCCCGGCGGTCGTTTCTCCATCGCGGCGTTGAAACTCGTAGGGTTGGCCGTCTTCGCGGTCCGGGTTCTTCTCGTCACGGTTCTTGACAAAGACCAGTTTGGAGAACTCGCCAAAGGCGGCGATGGGGCTGAGTTTTCCGCCCTGCCACAGCGTTTGATGACACTTGCGGAGAGCGGCGCGGAGCGCTTCGCGGGGAATGGCGGCGAGGTCGCGGTCCTGCTCGTTTTTGTAGAAACGCCAGGGAAACGGCTTGCCATAGCGCTGGGGGATATCGGTGAGATGGTTCCTGTCACGCTCGCCAGGTGGAAACGTGTCGAACCGGAGCAGACGGCGTGTCAGACCGGCGATTGAGCCGCAGTATTTCGCGCCGAGGCTGGCCCGGTTGCCACACGCCTGCTCAATGGACTGGCTAAACCCGCCATCGCTGATGTCGGGCCGCTTGCACTCGAACACGAAGTACGGGGACTTCAGTTCATCGTCATTATAGATGACAATATCGGCAAAATCGTTCGGGGTCCGGCGTGGAACATTGACCTCAATGCCGATGCGCTCGGCCGGGTAGCCGTACTTGTAGATCAGTTCCGCCCAGAACTCGGCGCGGACCTTTTCTTCCGGGTCGGCCCACCGTTCCGAACGGCCGGCCGATGCGTTCGGCCCTTCCTTCGCCGCTCAGTTCTGCGTGGCCGTCAGCGAAGGCACGTTCGAGCCAGGTTTCTGTTTCAGGCATGGCTGTTCCCCTCGGTTCCGCTCAATTTCCCCAGAGGCTATGTAGACCGGATTAGCAAAGCATAATCCAACGCCCGATTAAGCACCAAAGGTAGATCGGATTTCTTCCCGATACATTGCTATCAGGCTCTCCTCGGGAATCTGACCCCAGATCAGCCAGCGGAGTAAGTCGTCAACAACTTCAAGAGCGTCATTGCTGAGTTTGTGCCCGGATAATCGATAAGCGTCATGGTGTGTGCCTATTGGCTGTAAGTGATCCAGTCGAAGAATTGACTCCTCCGGCCCACCTGTCGGCAACCTATCCCAAAGGAACTGTGGATATTTGCAATGGCGAATGCGCTCCACAAACTCAGGATTATATCCCCCACGGCTGCCGTCTCTCGTTGCGCCATAGTACGGTGCTGCCAATACCGTCGGCGCGGTCGAATGCCTTGCCATACCACTGGTAAGGGGCCGGTCAACAGGCGGGCTGCCGCCGGAGCCGACGATCAGGCACGGCCTCTTCTTGGCCCGATAAGCGGCCCAGACTTCCCCCGAATGCAAAGGCATTGCAGCAACGGGCAATTCCGTCCTCTTGAGTGACTGACCAATCCGAAGGGGCGCTACTCGAATTGTCGCGCCATCATGCTGAGTAGCTTCCGTTCGGGCCAGGGGCTCAAATGTGTAGGGAACTTGGTCAATGTACGGGACAAACGCGAAGACCAGCGCGCCACGACACAAAACCTTATTGGCATTGGCTATCCACCAATCGCTCGGCTGAACAAGGGACTGGAGACAATCGTCAGGATACATCCCCGCCCTTCCTGGTGGGAGACTTCCAGACCTCATCTGAAAACTGGATGGCGTGTTCGCCTTCCGGCAAGGGGGCACCGGCGAGACTATCAAGCCAGTTCATGCCTTCGTCATACACCTCGTCATAACGGGCCTCTTTTACCGGGTTAATCAGCGGGGAAGCTTTTTTCCCCCTGTTTTTATATTGCGCTCGTAGTGTCCGCATTCGTTCTCTGAATCTTTTCTTTTGCCGAGGTGATAAGCCGGCCATCTTCAATGGTTTCTGAACAGACTCATGAGGTGAGCCATCCGAAGCGACAACGGTAAAATCCAAAAACTCATTCGGCGCGGCGGATAGCATGGGTTCTGTGCCATAGACGTAATGCAGCAGACTGGGCGTATCTTGCCCGAATTGGCGCACATCTCCTCTCAGGCCCGAAGCTGTCTCAAATGGAAGTTGGCGCTCCAGATTCTCCAGCAGGCGCTCGTCACTCAGACGCCAACGAACCCAATCCTGCCTGTCCTCATAGTCGCTCTGAAACGACCGTTTCTCCGCGCCGATTGCGCTCAGCGCTGGCTCAATGCGCGCGTGAACAGACTGAGACCAAGGACCAAATTTGTAGAATTGCCATTCGGTGCCGGTAAAAGTGGTGCCATTGTTGTGTTTCGCGTAGAAAAGGTCAGCCAAGTAGACATACTTGACCAGGTGAATGGGGCCAAGCTGACGATCAGAGAAGTCATCTTGCTCCCCGGCAAGCAGCAACGCGTACTGGAGCAACAAATCAACACGGGAAGAATCTGTCTGCATCAATTCGACTCACAGAGATGAGAATCATATGGAGGGAAGGTGAACAACGAAAATCCTCTGACGCCGATGTTCCTCCTACGCTTCTCCTTGATCGCTGGACCTGCCAGAACCATCAAAGCGTGCCTACTCCGGGATAGGTGAGTGGGAGAGTCTGCCCACAACAGCCGGTAAGACACCCCATCGGGGCGTTTCCACCCGTCAGGCTGCACCCCCCCTACACCACCGCCGACACCCCGCCGTCAATGTTGATCGCCGTGCCAGTGATGAAGCTGGCCTGGTCCGAGACCAGAAAGGCGACGAGCGCGCCGACCTCTTCGGGCTGGCCGAGACGCTTGAGCGGTACATTCCGGGCCATTGTGGCCTTGAACTCGTCAAGCGTGCCCGTGGCCCCCGTCCGCTGCCAGTAGCGTTCGGTCTGGGCGCTGACGATATTGGTCAGACAGACCGTGTTGACCAGGATGTTCTCCCCGGCGTAGTCCAGGGACAGGGCTTTGGTCAGCGCGATGCCGGCGGCCCGGCTGACGGAGGTCGGCAGGGACCGCGGCCCCGGGGCCTTGCCGCCCGGGTGGGTGACGTTGATAATCCGCCCGCCGCCGACCGCGCGCATATGCGGCAGCACGGCCCGGGTGCAGCGCACCGCGGCGGTAAACTTGAGGTCAAGGTCTTCGGTCCACTCGGCTTCGCTGATGTCGTCAAACTTCTTGGCCGCGGATCGTCCGGCGTTATTGACCAGAATATCGATCCGGCCAAAATGTGCCGCCGCTCTGGCCACGAAGGTGTCGATGTCTTCAGCTTTGGTGACATCAGCCGGGATGGCCAGCACCTCACCGCCGGTCTGTGCCCGCACCTCGACCGCGGCCCGCTCCAGCACCTCCGGGCGTCGGGCGCAGATGGCTACCTTGGCCCCTTCGCGGGTCAAACACACCGCAATGCCCTTGCCAATGCCCTCACTGCCACCGGTGATAAGCGCAACCCTGTCCCGTAATCCAAGCTCCATAGCGTTGTCCTCCTCATAAAGTTTATGTCGGACTACTTCCCCAGCTGATACAACCGCACGCAGTTCTCCGCCACAATAGACTGCCGGTGTTCGGTGGGTACGTTGGCAAAGTGCCGGGCCAGGAATTGGCGCGACTCCGGCCAACTGCTGTCCAGATGGGGAAAATCTGACGACCACATCATGCGCTCAACGCCGATGAACTCACGCAGCATAATCCCTGGCACATCGTCAATAAAGGTCAAATAGCAGTGCTCGTGCCAGTACTCGCTCGGCAAACATCGACACCTGACCAGCGGGTCCTTGGCCATCGTGCGTCGATGATAGCCCCAATCGAGGCGATGCAGAAAATTGGCCGCCCACGATACTTCGTTCTCGGCCGAGATGACCCGCAGGCCGGGATGACGGTCAAACACCCCTTCCAGGATAAAGGTGGCAAAGGCCCGCGCCATGCGGACCGGCAGAACGGCATAGCCAACCGCGGCGCTCTCTTCACCGGTCTCATCCCGGGTCCAGTTCACATTGGCATGACCGGAGGCGATAATGTGCAAACTGAGCGGCATACGCAACTCGGCCAGGCTTGCCCACAGCGGGTCCCACTGGGGGGCCGAATAGCGTGAGCCATCCGGCGTATCCTGGGGCAGGAGGACACCGACCATTCCCTTGTCCTTGGCCCGGCGGCACTCCTGAACCGCCCACCCAACATCAAAGGCCGGGACGACGGCAACGCCGAACAAGTCCTGGGGGTGGCTGCGACAAAAATCGCTCAGCCAGTCGTTATACGCCTGACACACCGCCTGCTGGAGCTGTTGGTCTGGAATCCCGAACGCCCGCATCGTGTAGTTTGGATACAACACCTCGGCATCGACCCCGTCCATGCGCATGTACTTGACCCGGGCGTCGGGCTGCCAGTCCTGGGCGTCAGTAGCGTAGCGTTGGTCGCCCCCGGCCGCCGCGGCATAGGCTTTGTCCCGGTCTCTGGCCACCGCCCCCATCGGACGCTTGGCCACATGGGACGGCAGGCCCTCGCACACCCAGCGGTCGCCAGAGGCGGTTGAGACGACCCGCGGGCCACGGTCTCTGTAGGCCCTGGGTAGAGAGCGCTGCCACAGGTCGGGCGGCTCAATCGCGTGTGAATCGGCCGAGATGACGCGATAGTGTTTCATGGCTGACTCCTTGTCTTTAGCGGAAGGCCGCAATAGTTTCCTGGAGGGCCACCATCTGATTGCCGTTTGCCGACGAGGGCACAAGAATCGGCGTCTTCAGACCGGTGTCATACCAGGCCTCAACCCCCTCCCGCACCTCAGAGACGCTGCCGTACAGGGTCGTCTGTTGCAGCCAGCGGTCCGACAGCAGGGCCGGGATCGTGTCGGGCTGCTTGTTGGCGACCGCCCGCTGGATATCCCGCATCTCTTCCTCAAAGCCGGCCTCAATCCAGTACTGCTGATAGTTGGGCAGGGTCACATAGGAGCTGAGTATACGTCGCAGGACCTTGGCGGCCGCGGCCTTGTCGTCGGCAATCACGGTCGGGATCATATTGCCGACAAAGAAGGTGTCATCCTGCATCTTGTCAGACGGTAGAACACTGAGCGAGGTCGGCATATGCGAGCGGGCGGCGTTGGCCCACACCGCGCCCTGCGACACCTCGGCCGACAGTTTGGCCATGGCCTTGCGCAGGGTGGCCAGGATAATCGGCGGCAGGCTATCGTTTTTCGGGAGTCCGACCCGCATATCTTGGATGAAGCGACGCACATCGGCCAGCGGTTTGCCGACCTGGAGATTCAGGCGTGTATGGACCGGGCCGTGACTCACCCCAATGCCGAACCGGAAGCGGCCGCCCGAGATTTCGTGGAGAAAGGATGCGGTCTGGGCGTAATCGTAGGGGTGACGGGTATACAGGTTGGCAATGCTCGTCCCAAACGGGATTTCGTTGGTGACCAGGGCCAAGGCTTCGCACAGGGCAAGGCCATCGCCTACACTCTGGCAGTAGATGCCGCTAAAGCCTTCGCGTTCAAGCTGGCGGGCGACTTCCAGGGTTGCTTTGCGTCGTCCGGCAACCGCGACTAAGGCAACGGCGGGTTTGGGGTGTGGCATGACAATCCTCCTCGTTCGTAGACATGGTGCGGATTGTAGCCGGAGTTGGCCGAATTTGCTACGAGAGGGTAGCTGACAAGGAGGAGACTATGAGCAGGTGGACGACCGAAACGACCGACGGCGTTGTGCTGGCCCGCTATGACAACCCGCCGATGAATTATTTCTGCGCCGAGGGGGCGCAAGAGCTGAGCCAACTCATTGAAACCTGGCGCGACCCGTCCTACCGGGCCGTCGTTCTGGGTGGCGCACTGCCGGGCAGGTTCATCACCCACTACAGCGTGGAAGAACTCGTTGAGCTGGCCCGCGACCGGGAAAAGATGCGGGCGCTGGGCACCGCGCTGACCACCGGCTATCACGCCATGTTGCTGCGTCTGCAAAACCTGCCCAAGCCGGTCATTGTGGCCATGAACGGCGACACGATGGGCGGCGGATTTGAGCTGAGCCTGGCCGGCGATATCCGTATCGGCCAGCGTGGCGACTATCGCTTCGGGCTGCCGGAGGTGAAACTCGGTATTCTGCCGGGCGGCAGCGGGACCCAGCGGCTGGCCCGTTTGATCGGTCCTGGCCGGGCGGTCGAGTTTGTGCTGCGATCCCGGGTAGTCCGCCCCGAAGAAGCCCTGGCGCTCGGTCTGGTGCATGAGCTGGCCGATGACGCCCTGGCGCGGGCGCAAGAGATTGGCCGGGAGATTGCCAACTTCCCGCCGCTGGCCGTCGCCCGGGCCAAACACGCCGTGTATGCCGGGAGTGACACCCACCTGGGTGCCGGCCTGTATATTGAAAGCGCCGATTTTCTGGAGACCATGCTGTCAGACGATGGGCTGCTGGCCATGCAAACCTATATTGACCTGCCGTATGACAAACGCCGCGACTGGCTTGAGCGGCCGAACAATCCCGGCTATACGGGCCGCTAGGTGCCGCGATGGAGGGCGATCAGCTCCACGGCTGGCGTATCTCGCAGCCGCTGAGGGACTTTTGGAGCTGGTTGATACCGCCCTTGCTGACCAGGGTACTGCGCAGATTCAGGACCCGGAGTCCGCTCAAGCCCTGAAGGAGGGGCAGACCGGCGTCGCTGATGCGGGTGTCGTAGAGCCATAGCACGCGCAGTCCGGTCAGATGCCTGATGGATTCAAGCCCGGCGTTTGCCACGCGGGTGCCGGACAACTGGAGGTATTGGAGCGCGTTGGACGATAAGGCGGCCAAGGGCGATAGATCGGTGGACGCCGGGGGGGTGACGTTGAGACGCAACTCCTTTCCAGGTGAGATCTCAATTTGCCCCTGGGCCCGCCCGGACTTCTCCCAAAAGGAGTACAGCTCGGGCTCAAAGACCTTACGGACGAACAATTCCCCCATTGAACGATCGGGTGGAAAGACGACCGTCCGGGCCGACAGCGGCGCGGGATGCTCCGACTCATCGCGCATGAATGGCAGCAGCGGGTCGTCGAGATGTTTGAGTTTTCTCTTCATCAGTGGTGTCAAAGGGACGGGGGACACGCGGATTTTTCGCGTGCCGTAGACCCGTTGCTTAGGGCCGGCGACACCGGCCCCAGACGCGCCTAGATCGCCCGATAGGCGGCAAACGACTGCGTTGACGAGCGGGCTTTTGGATCGACAACGATGTTGACCACGGCCGGTTTTCCCGAGGCAGCCGCCCGCTCCAGGGCGGGCCGGATGTCCTCGGGTTTTTCGACGAACTCGCCGTGCGCGCCAAACACCTTGGCCATCTCATCGTAGCGGCTGAACCCCAGGTCACGCCCGGCGTTCATCACCCCTTGACCGGCCCAGCCGCCGTTGTTGCTGATCACAATCAGGGCCGGGATGTTGTGCCGCACCATGGTGTCGATCTCCATCCCGTTCATGCCAAACGAACCGTCGCCGCTGAGCACGATGACCTGGGTGCCCGGCTTGGCCACCTTGGCCCCCAGACCAAAGGCGGCGGCCACCCCCATGCAGCCGTTCGGACCGGCGTTGACCCGGTGGCCGGGCGCGTTGGTGGGCACCGACTGGCGGGCAAAGTTCAAAATCTCGTGCCCGTCAACGACCACAATAGCGTCCCGGTCCATGAACTCCCTGACCTCTTTACACAGCCGCAGGGGGTGCATGGGCGAGGCATCCGAGTTCATAATCTCATCGGATTTTGCCTGCGACCGCTGGTCATAGCCGCGCAGTGCCTCAGTCCAGTCGGCCGGCACCTGGATGCTGTCGGACCCGGCATTGATGAGCTGGCGCAAGACCGTTTTGGCATCACCCACAATGCCGAGTTCGACTGGTCGGTTGCGGCCGATCTCTTCGTCGGCAATATCAATCTGGATGAATTGGACATCTTCGGCAAAACGCGGCGGCCGGCCGAACCCGATAATAAAGTTAAAGCGCGTGCCAACCACGAGCACCACATCGGCTTCCTTCCAGGCACGGTTGCGAGCACCGGGGAAACTCAGGGCGTGGTCTTCTTCAATCACTCCCCGCCCTTGGGGGGTGGTGAAAAACGGAATGCCGCTGGCGTCAACAAACTCTCTGAGTTCGTCCATGGCTTCCGACCAGAATACCCCGGTCCCGGTCAGGACCAGCGGCCGCCGGGCGTCTTTGAGCAGGCGAATGGCTTGGCTGACCTGAGCCGGGTCAGCCGCAATACGGGGAATCGCGTGCGGCCGCTTGATAAACGGGGCTTCCCCTTCGTCAACCTCGCGGTACAGCACATCGCCCGGCAGGTCGAGATACACCGGCCCCGGCTGGCCGCTCGTCGCCACCCGAAAGGCCTTGTTGACCAGCTCGGGGATACGCCGGGCGTCTTTCACTCGCTCGGCCCATTTGGTGATCGGCTTAAACATGCCGACCTGATCCATCTCCTGGAAGGCCCCCATCCCGTCCTGCGAAATCGCGCTCGCTCCTCCCAGGGCAACGACCGGAACGGCGTCCAGATAGGCATTCCCGACCCCGGTAATCAGGTTGGTCACACCCGGCCCCGAGGCGGCAAAACACACCCCCGGCTTGCCAGTCACCCGGCTGTAGGCGTGAGCGGCCATTGCCGCCGCCTGCTCATGGCGCACGTCTACCGAGCGAAAGCCGATCTCGATACATTTGGTCGCCACGTCAACCATCGGCCCGCCGGTCAGATAAAAAACCGTCTCGACCCCTTCGTCTTTGAGTGATCGTACCACCAGAGAATTGCCGTCAACCTTGGCCATATCGCTTCCCTCCTCTCGGTTCGGTCGGGCGCATATGTGTCATACCCGCCCCCAGAATACCAGACACAGATTGCAGGCTGTCACAGATTCAGCTCTTGGGCTACCACTTCGCGGTGCATCGGCGCACTGCCAAAAGCCGCCTCAGAGGCCAGCCCGCGGCGATAAAACAGGTGCATGTCGTGCTCCCAGGTAAAACCGATGCCGCCATGCACCTGAATGGCCTCGCTCGTCACGGTTTTGCACATGTCGCTGCAATACGCCTTGGCCATAGGGACCGCCTGGCGGGCTTCGGGCACATTCTCATCAACCGTCCAGGCCGCGTAATAGGTCAGCGAACGGGCGTTCTCGACCTGGACCATCATATCTACGCATTTATGCTTGACGGCCTGAAAACTGCCGATCGGCTTCCCAAACTGCACCCGCTCTTTGGCGTAGGCTACCGCCATATCGAGCGCCTGTTGGCCGGTACCGACCATCTCGGCACATAAACCGGCCGTGGCTTGATCGAGCGTGCGCTGAACAATCGGCCAGCCCGCGCCCACTTTTCCCAAGACCTGGGCACCAGACACGGCCACATCCTGGAACGCCACATGGCACTGACGGCGGGTCATATCGACCGTCTTGAGTTGGGTAATCGTCACCCCGGGGGCTTTGGTATCGACCACAAACACACTGATGCCGTCCTCGGCCGCACTGCCCTGTCCGGTCCGCGCCACCACAACAAGCCGATCCGCCACATGCGCGTCGGGCACAAAGAGTTTCTCCCCCGATAGCACAAAATCCTCGCCTTTGGGCGTTGCCGCCAAGGACACTCCAGCTGCGTCATAGCGACCGCTCTTTTCCGCCAGGGCCAGGCTCAGGGTGGTATCACCGGCCGCCACCCCGGGCAGGATAGTGCGCTTCTGCGCGTCCGAGCCTCCGGCGATAATGGCCGGCGTTCCCAACAGCGCGGTGGCAAAAAACGGCCCAGGCAAGAGCGAGCGACCCATCTCCTCCAGGAGCACCACCATATCCAGAAAGCTGCCCCCCACCCCGCCGTGGTCCTCGGCAATCAGAATAGCCGGCCAACCCTGCTCGGCCACCTTCTTCCACATCTCGGTGGCGTGGGCGCTGTCGTCCTCCATCATCTTACGGACGAAACTTGTCGGGCACTCGTTATCGAGAAACCGGCGGGTTGCGTCGCGCAGCATCTCCTGTTCTTCACTAAAACCGAAATTCATAGTTCCTCCTGATGCGGAAAAACGGCCCCCTGCGGCCCAGCTCACGCCCTGAACCGCCCCGCCGGGTGTCGGCTCACTTACTGTCGGAGGCGTCGGCACTGCCTGACGTTCCTCCACTTTCCTCCTGCGGGCGAAAAAGCCTCAACCGGATACGGGCGGAAAGTACTGGCTTTTTTGTGGGTCGGCACACAGGGCAGCCTCCGGACGGGGAGAGCGGGAGGGGCACGGCTCTCCCGCTCAGGGAGACCCCAGCAGGGCTAGAGGTCGCTGCTGGCCGTCTCGTTCTTGCCCCCGCTGATGCTGCTCCGCTTCCCGATCGCCGTGTTCCGCCGGCCCCCGCTCACGCTCGCATGGTTCCCCCGTGCTTCGTTGTCCTGGCCCCCGCTCACGCTCGCATAATCCCCTCTCGCTTCATTGTCCTGGCCCCCGCTCACGCTCGCATAATCCCCTCTCGCTTCGTTGTCTCGGCCCCCGCTCACGCTTGAGTACTCCCCTCTCGCTTCGTTGTCTCGGCCCCCAACCACGCTCGAGTACTCCTCGCTCGCCTCGTTGTCTCGGCCCCCAACCACGCTCGAGTACTCCTCGCTCGCCTCGTTGTCTTTGCCCCCAACCACGCTCGTGTACTCCCCGCTGATGATGTTCCCTAAGCCTGCCACTACCCCGCTGTGACTCGAGTATTCGTGCTCGGGGCCAATCACCAGGTTGTGCGAACCGCTGCGATCATTAGTCCCCGTGGTCCGGGGGGCGGCCGAGACGGTGATGTCGCCATCTTCGTTGTAGCCGACGATCAGGTTGCCGAGCCCGTTGGTGGTCGTGGTCCGCTCGGTGCTATCCCCGTTGCGGACATGGACGTTGCAGCCCTCAAAGACCACATCATCTGTGGTCTGACCGGTCACGGCTTCGGTGGTCAGACAGTCTGGCCAGAGGTGACGGAAGTCGGCCACGCCTGCCACGGTCACGCCGCTGCCGCCGAACACGCTGGCCTTACTGCCTGTGGCCCTGTTCCCCCAGCCGCCGAACACGCTGGCCGTATGGTGAGTGGCTTCGTTCTCAAAGCCCCCGCTCACGTTGGACCCCGGACCGCTGGCCGTGTTGCGATTGCCGCCGCTCACACTGGAGTTATCGCCGCTGGCCGTGTTGCCATGGCCCCCGCCCACGCTGCTTTTCAACCCTGAGGTCAGGTTGCGCGAGCCGCCACTCACGGTGGAGTTTTCGCCACCGGCCGTGTTCGCCCAGCCGCCGAGCACGCTGGAGTGAGTGCCGCTGGCCGTGTTGCCTATGCCGGCAAGTACGGCGCTAAACTCCCCTGAGGCCCGGTTGATGTTGCCACCGATCACGGCAGAGTCTCGGCCACTGGCCGTGTTCGCACCGCCGCCGAGCACAGCAGAGCCTGGGCCACTGGCCGTGTTCCCACCGCCGCCGAGCACGGCAGAGCCTGGGCCACTGGCCGTGTTCCCACCGCCGCCGAGCACGCTGGTCCCATGGCCGGAGATAACGTTATCATACCCCGCCACCAGCCCCTCAGAACTGGGGTACTGATGCTTCCTCCCAATCACCAGGTTGTGCGAACCGCCCCGGTTCGTTGTATCCGTACCGTTCGCCTCGTTGTAGCCGATAATCAGGTTGCCCAGCCCCAGCGGCTCGGAGACCCACTCGTTGTTGACGGTCCGCCCTTTATTGGTCACGCCCGACCCGCTGCGGATGTGGACATTGGCCCCGGTGAACACCACATGCGGGCCTTTGAGGCCGTGGTAGGTGCTCGTGGCAGCATTCTCGATGACCTGAATGTAGCGGGTCAGCCTGGCCACGGTGGCCTCTAAGGTCTGGACCCGGCTCTCCAGGGTGGGCGGCGTGGAGGTAGAGGTCTGGCCCCAACTCAGACTGGTTCCGAACAAGAGAGCGAACAGGCACACGATCAGGACGGTACGGCGCATAACGGCACTCCTTTCGTCCCCACAGGGACGGGCGAGACGAGAATGAGGCGCATTCGTACCTTTCTTCCTGGCAGGCTGTCAAGGCTATACCGGGCCAGGGAAATGCGCGCTGAGGGCCGGGGCCCTGTCTGCACCTTTGCCCCTTGAATTTTGCCTTGTCTCAGATACCCTCAGACCCATCCCCGCACAGGAGGACAGGCATGAGCGAAAGTTTCTACCCCAAAAACGGCATGGGCGGCCTGCGCAAGCTGCGCAACGCCCGCCCCGAACTGTTCAAAGCCTTTGTTGAGTTCGACACCAAGGTGTTTGAGGACGGCGCGCTGAGTGTCAAAACAAAAGAGTTGATCGCCGTGGCAACCGCCCATGTAACCCAGTGCCCGTACTGTATCGACGTCCACACCAAACGGGCCGAAAAAGCCGGCGCGTCACAGGAAGAAATTGCCGAGGCGATTTTTGTGACTATGGCTCTGCGCGCAGGAGGGGCCTTTGCCCATAGCACGGTGGCGTTCAGTGCGCTGGAACACGAATAATCCCTGGTCGCCCAGCCGCACCGGGTGACGCTGAGCCCCTGGACTGCGGGGCACCGCCTGGACACAACCTGGCCCTGTCCTCCCCTTCCCCGGTCCGCTTATGGGCCGCTCAGGCACCGCACCATTTTCCCGCTGGATGTCGCATCGCTGGCCGAGAGGCACGCACGGCACGGGTGAATAATGATGCCCACCTCAGCGGAAGAGATCAGCATGCGCCCTGTCGCCGACCGACAGCGGCACATTGGCCGGGAAACGGCTCAGACACACCCGGTGCCACTCGGCCGCGGCATCGCCGGTCGGCGCGTCAAAGCGGTAGACCACCTCGCCCGGCCGCACAAAACCGAGTTCTTCACGGACGATTTTTTCCAGAAACACAGCGTCGGCTTCCAGCCGCCCGATACAGTCCCGCAGCGCCTCATTTTCACGCAAAAGTGCAAACGCACCGGCCTCAAGAGCTTCCCGCTCCCGCGTTAAGCCGCTCAGATGCATCAGCCCCCGCCCGTCAAACACGGTGGAGAGGCCGAGCACAACGTACAGACCCAGGATCGCCGACAGCCGCAATGTCCGCAGGAACAAGAGAAAACGATGCACAGAGCGCATTGTAGGTACTGCCCCGACCCGAATCAAGGTGTGGGAGGGCCGAGAGAGGAGACACGAGTATGAAGATCAAGTCTGTCCGGGGTCGAGAAATCCTCGACAGCCGGGGCAACCCGACCGTTGAGGCGGATGTGATCCTGAGCAACGGCCTGATCGGCCGCGCGGCCACACCCTCCGGGGCCTCAACCGGCACCCATGAGGCGTGGGAGCTGCGTGACCGCCGCCGAAAGCGCTACGCCGGAAAAGGCGTGCAAAAAGCGGTGGCCCATATCAACACCGTGATTGCCAAGGGTTTAGCCGGCAGAGACGCCGGCGACCAGGCCGGCATCGACCGCGCGCTGTGCGAGCTTGACGGCACGCCAAATAAAAAAAAGCTGGGGGCCAACGCTATGATTGCGACCTCCCTGGCGGTGGCCAAAGCGGCGGCGGCGGCCAGCGGCATGCCCCTGTACCGCTATCTGGGCGGCAGCCGGGCGCGAACCCTGCCGGTTCCGCTGCTCAATGTCCTGAACGGCGGTGCGCATGCCACCAATACCCTCGATATTCAGGAGTTCATGATTGTTCCGCTGGGGACCACGTCCTTTAGCGACGGCTTGCGGATGGGTGCCGAAGTCTTCCAATCCCTCAAAACACTCCTTGAGGCCAAGGGCCTGAGCACTGCGGTCGGCGACGAGGGCGGGGTGGCCCCAGACCTGCGCTCCGACGAACACGCCCTCGATCTGCTGCTGGAAGCGATTACCAGGGCCGGCTATCAGCCCGGACGCCAGATCGGGCTGGCGCTTGATGTGGCCGCCACAGAACTCTACCGGGACGGCACATATATCTTTCATAAATCGGGTGGCACCCGGCGCAGCGCCGATCAACTGGTCAAGCGCTATCAGAACTGGGCGGCTCGCTATCCGCTGGTCTCAATTGAAGACGGGTTGGCCGAAGACGACTGGCAGGGCTGGCAGCTCCTGACCCAAACCCTGGGCCCACAACTCCAGCTTGTCGGCGATGACCTGTTTGTCACCAATCCGCAACGCTTGGCGCGTGGCATTGAGCGGGGAGTGGCCAACGCCATCCTGGTCAAGGTCAACCAGATCGGCACCCTGACGGAAACCCTGGAAGCGGTCCGGCTGGCCCATACACACGGCTATGCGGCGGTGATCTCTCACCGTTCGGGTGAAACCGAAGACGCCACGATCGCCGACTTGGCGGTTGCCGTGAACGCCGGACAGATCAAGACTGGCAGCGTAAGCCGTGGGGAGCGCACCGCCAAATACAACCAGCTGTTAAGGATTGAAGAGCAGCTGGGCAAGCGCGGCGTCTATCCGGGCAAGACCGTTTTTACCAAAAAATCCTGATGAAACAGCGTCTGGCCGGCTTGTGTGCGGATGTCAGCTTCCCTGAACGGAATAAATTTACCGCCCCGCTGTTGCTGATCCACGGCCTGTGGATGGGCAGCTGGATGTGGCGCACCATCGCCCCGGCCCTGGCCCTGCGCGGCTGGGAATGCTGGGCCCTTGACCTGCGGGGCCGCCACGACAGCCGTCCTGCCCCGCGTATCGGCCGGGTTCGGCTGGAAGACTATGTTGAAGATGTGACCACCGCCGTGCAACAACTGTGGGCACTGCCGGTGGTGTGGGGTGCCGACCTCGGTGCCCTGCTCGCCCTGCGGGCGGCCGCCCATCTCTCCCCGCGGGCCGTAGTATGCAGCTCCCCGCTCCTGCCCCGCTCATGGCTGCCCGGAGCACGACCGCCGCTGCCCCTGGTCCGGCTGCCCGCCCTGCCGGCCGTGCTGTGGGGCCGACCTCTGTCGCCCCCCCGACCCGGCATCGCCCGGGAGTTTCTATTCCCCGGCTTGAGCTCTGACCTCCAGGCCGAGTTGCAGCGGCAGCTTATCCCTGATTCCGGCCTCGTGGCTCGGACGCTGAGCCGCGAGCCGCTCGCTCAAGAGAAGCCAAACTGTCCACTCCTCGTCGTCTATGGCGGAGCGGATCGCATGAGTTCAGCGGCCGCCTGCCGGGCGATGGGCCACGCTTTCGGGGCGGACCACCATACCTATCCAGACCTCGGCCACTGGCTGTACAGCGGCCCATCGGCCATCGCGCTAGTCCGTGATGTGCATCGCTGGATTATTCGGAGCCTGAGCGAGCCCCTGCTGGTTCCGCTCGAAGAGGAAGACATGTAGGCTCGCCGGCTGGCCTGGGCGTTGGCCCTCCGCTACACTGCCCCGGGCGGGCGCGGGGCACTATGTTACAGGTTACCGACCTCTCTCTGGCATTTGCCGGGCAGGAACTCTTCCGCCGGCTCAATTGGCACCTGCGCCGGGGCGACCGGGTCGGTCTTGTCGGCCTCAACGGTGCCGGCAAAACCAGCCTCTTTCGACTGATTATTGGTCAGCTCGAACCGGACCGCGGACACATCCAGCGCGGCCGGGAGACCAGCCTCGGCTATCTGCCCCAGGAGGGCGTGCCGATTGTTGGGCGCAGTCTGTTTGAGGAAGCCCGGGCCGGCCTGCCTGAGCTCGGCGCTATTCGGCGCGAGTTGGACCGCCTGCACGCCGTCCTTGAGACCGGGCACCACACCCAGACGACCGACGAGTTGGCCCGCTACGGTCAGCTCCAGCACCGCTTTGAGGAGCTGGACGGCTTTCGGGCCGATGCCAAAGTGGCCAAGGTGCTGAGCGGTCTAGGCTTCCGCCAGGAACAGTTTGGCTGGGCAACCGAAGTCTTCAGCGGCGGCTGGCAGATGCGCATCGCGCTGGCCAAACTGCTGCTCCAAGGCCCGGATATTCTGCTCTTGGATGAGCCGACCAACCATCTTGACCTCGACTCCGTGCTGTGGCTCGAAGGCTATCTGCGCAGCTATGCGGGCAGCGTCATCATCGTCTCCCACGACCGGAGGTTTCTTGACCGGACCGTCACCCGCATCGCCGCCATCCACCGCCATAGCCTGACCGACTATACGGGTAACTACTCGGCCTTTGAGCACCAATTCGCCCAGACGCTTGAAGCCGACCACAAAGCCTACGAGGAACAGCAGGCCGAGATCGAACGCATCACCCGTTTTATCAACACCTTCCGCTATAACGCGCGCAAAGCCGCGCAGGTCCAGAGCCGTATCAAGCAGTTGGAGAAAATGGATCGTCTTCCCGCCCCTCACACCGTTCCGAGCGGTGTTCGCTTTCACTTCCCGCGCGCACCCCGCAGCGGCCGGGTCGTGCTGGAACTGAAAGAGGTGGGCAAACACTACGAGCAGGTCCAGGTCTTCACCAAGCTTGATCTGATTATCGAGCGCGGCGACCGGATTGCGCTCCTCGGCCCGAACGGGGCGGGCAAATCCACCCTGAGCCGTCTGCTGGCCGGGGTAGAAGCGCCGAGCCACGGACGGCGTACGCTGGGTTATCAGGTGGTGCTCGATTTCTACGCCCAGCAGCAGGCCGATAGGCTCAACACCGAGCGGACGGTATATCAAGAGATTGCGAGCGGGGCGGCGTTCGACATTGTCCCCCAACTGCGAACCTTGCTGGGGGCGTTTTTGTTTTCCGGCGAGGCGGTTGACAAACGGGTAGCGGTGCTGAGTGGCGGCGAAAAAAGCCGTCTGGCCCTGGCCAAAATGCTGCTCCAGGCCTCAAACTTTCTGATCCTGGACGAACCCACCAACCATCTGGACCTGCTGACCAAGGATGTGCTGAAACAGGCTCTCCAGCAGTTCACCGGTGCCTTTGTGGTGGTCTCGCACGACCGTGACTTTTTGGACGGTCTGGTGACCAAGGTGATAGAAATGCAGGCCGGTCGGCTGGTCGTGTATCCGGGGCCGTTTGCAGCGTTTCTGGCACGCAAAGAAGGCGCGGCGGACAGGGAGGGGGAAGGGCAAAGGGCAAAGATTGACCAGAGCGGCGCGCAGGAGGTCGTGAGCGCTATTCGGCAGGCGAAGCGGGGCAAGGCGCGGTATGCGCGGCAGAAGGCCGACCGGGCCGCACGCTCCAGGCGGGAGCGTCGCCTGACAGCAACCGAGCGGCGTATCGCCGAGCTGGAGGAACGGCAGCGAGAGATTGAGACGCTGATGGCGGACGGCAGCGTCTACAGCACGCCTCAGCGGGCAAGGCAGACCGCGGCCGAGTACGCAACGCTCAAGGCGGAACTGGAACAACACTACGCGAGCTGGACCGAGCTGGCCGAGGAGTTGGACGGCGAAGCCGGCTGAAAGGACATACACAATGCGCATCGGACTTGGACTGCCGCCGCTGGGTATGGCGATGGAGCTCTGCACAGAGATTGTCCGGCGGGCCGAATCGGCCAATTTTGACAGTGTGTGGGTCGGCGAAGCCTGGGGCACCGAAACCTGCACAATGGTCGGCGCACTGCTGGCCCGCAGCCAACGCATTCACATTGGTACAGGCATTGTCTCGCTGTACCTGCGCCCACCGACCCTGACCGCGATGCAGGCCGCCACCCTCGACCTGATTGCGCCGGGCCGGGCCTGCCTCGGCCTGGGGGTCAGCACCCGCAACATCAACACCTTCCACGGCCTGGCCTGGGACTTTCCGCTGGCCCGCACGCGCGAGTATGTCGCCCTGCTGCGCCGGCTGCTGGCCGGCGAGCGGGTCAGCCATGAGGGACGATTTTATCGGCCCCACGGGTTTCAGCTCAGCGTTCCGGCCCCGCGCCGGCTGCCCATTTATCTGGCCGCGGTAAACCCCAAGATGCTGCAACTGGCCGGCGAGATTGCCGACGGCGTGCAGCTCGCCTGGCTGCCGGCCCGGCAGGTTCCGCACTCGCTGGCCGAAATCGCCACGGGTGCCAGGCGCGTCGGCCGGCGTCTGGAAGACATCGATGTCGGCTGTTACATCCATACTATGGTGACTGACGACCGGGAGCGGACGCTTGAGCAGCTGCGGCGTATCTTGGTCGGCTACTGTCAGGCCAACACCTATATCCAGGGGTTCCGGCGCTTTGGCTATGGCGAGATTCTGGACCAGGTCCACGCCTACTGGAAAGCCGGCGACCGGGCCCAAGCCCAGGCCGCCATCCCCGACACGATGGTTGAAGACTTGTACATCTTTGGTACGGCCGAGGAGTGTTGCACCCAGCTCAGGGCTTTCACTCAGGCCGGCCTGAATCTGGCCGTGGTTGCCGCTCCGCCAACCAGCCGTCTCACCCCGGACGACCTGCGGACCCTGGTTGACACGTTTGCTCAGTAAACTGGCAGGGAGGAATGCGCAATGCCAACACCCACCAGCACTCAAGATGGCCGGCTGATCAGCCCGGAGGCGCTGCACGCGCGTATGGCCGGCGGCGAGGCGGTTGTTCCGGTTGACGTGCGGACCACCGATGCCCGCCTGTTCCTGCCCGTCCAACTGCCGAACGCGCGCTGGCTGCCCATAGCCGGGATCGTCCAACAGGCGCACACCCTGCCCCGGGAGGCCCTGATTGCGCTGTATTGAACCTGACCCGGGGATGCGAGCAGCGCCCGGGCGGCGTTGTGGTTACAAGCCGAAGGCTTTCGGTCGGTTGCGGTTCTGGCCGGCGGCTTGACCGCCTGGCAAGAGGCCGGGTATCCGACCGTCGCCCTGAATCAGGAGCGGACCCCCGTCCCGCACAACGTCGGCACCTCGGAGCCGTCGCCGGCGGTCCAGACGCCGGGTCATGCCCATACGTTTTTGCCCGGTCTGGCACAGAGTTATCTGTCGCAGAGCAACGCGCCAATCAGAAAAGAACTCACCGTTGTCTTTGTGGACATTGCCAATTCCACCTCTACGATTGTCAACCAGCCCCCCGAACGCGCCCTGTATTTAGTCCAGGGTTTTATGGCGATGGTGACTGAAATCGCCCTGGAAAACTGCGGGGATGTCAAAGATTATGAGGGCGACGGCGCGCTGCTGTATTTTGAATCAGTGACCGAAGCCGTGCAGGCCGCCCTGGCCATCCGCACAGCCCTGTCAGACCCTCGGCCCGAGCACCCGGCCCTCCAAGCCCGCATCAGCCTCAACCTCGGCGACATCATCATTGGCGTGGTCGGCGTGGCCATGCGTCGCTCGGTTGCCTTGATCGGCCCGAGCATCAATCTGGCTTCGCGGCTGCTCAAGCACATCCCGCCCGGCGGGATCATTGCCACCGAGGCCGCCCTCGACCGCCTCAGCCGCGAAACCCCGGCCCTGGCCGAGCGGTTTCAGCCCTTGGACCGCCGCCTGGAACTCAAGGGTTTTGAGAACGAGTATGTCACCACTTTTCATATCCCCTAGACAGGACAAGCAATCGGAATAGTTTGATAGAGCGCATAGGACTGCTTCGGAAACGGGATGTATCTTACTGATGAGCGTCTGAGCGTTGCATTTCACAATCCGCGCCCTGCCAGTGCTATTTGACGTAAGTCGCTGAATGATGCCAGCCTGATTTGGTGTCCTGCATCCTGAAGCAGGCCAACATACTCGCGTGTCCATCCTTCTGAGTATTCTTTATCGCTGAGGGCTTCCAGTAGAATGTTCGGAGCAGCCAGATTCCTGACTGCAAATTTCGATGCCGGCACTAATACCCAGTGAGGTTGTGGGAAACTGACTGCAAGCGCGTAGTAGCTGGCTACGTTGGGCTTTTCGGTCAGCGAAGCGAGGTCAGCATCTGTCAACTTGCGAGGACGCGGGCGAATGAATTCGGCTTCCACTTCAAACCGAAACTCCTTTCCATCTCTGACGGCGGCGACATCCGGATGGCCTGAACGGTTGATCGCTTCTATCCAATAGCCAAGCCGTAGTAAGATGTGGGCGGAGAGAGCCTGGATTTTATAGCCGAACTCGACTGCGAAGACGCTTGATCGTATCCGTTCAAGGCACTCGCTTGCGTCAGGTCTCGTGCGGCTCATTATTCCCAACGAACAATTTCGGCCCATCCTTGTACGACCAGTGGGTAGGTTCGACGATGATATGGCTGTCTGAACTGAAATGCCTTGGTAACAATTCCCGAAATCGAGAGGCTTCTTGCGAAGCAACCAGGAGTTGTACGCTATTTCCGAGTTGGGCTAACTGCTTAACCAATGTCTCAGTATGTCGTTCGTCAAACGCTCGGGTGGGATCGTCCAGCAAAACCAAGTACACTTCAGTAGGAGCATCGTCCACTTGGCTGAATACGAAGTACGGTACGAGCGGCAGCGCGCTCTCGGCTTGTCCATTCAATACCCCGGTAGGACTTTCACGCCTGGCCTGATCGTGGCTACTTCCTACCCGTAGATCGAGCTTTGGCAACGTTTCTTGTTCGATGGTCAGTCGGTCGAAATACGGGTGGCGGGTTAGAGCAGCAAAAATATGTGAAAGATTCTTTGCCACCTCAGGAATATCCTCTATGAGGCGTTCCTTTAGACAGGTATTGACCTCCTGTCGTATCCTCCGGACTGATTCACCGAATGAGACGAAGTCTTTATACTCCCCTTCGACAACCTCAAAGCGGTTTTTGGATTGACGGCTCTTTTCAAGCTGAGCTTGGATATCGTGGAATCCCCTTCCTCCCTGAGTTTATCAATCTGGCTTTCTATTTTCCCAAACCAGTCTTCTTGTGATTCAATCTGTGCTTCGATTGAATTTTCGCGCTCCCGATGCTGCTTTATCATCGCGCCGAGGTTGTCACTACTAACCGGCTCAGAGAGTTCTTTCGTATCTCCCGCATCGATCTCTCCCCTGATTGAATTTGCCCTTTGTTCCGTTTCCACGAGTTCGTCACTAAACATCTGAGCTTGGCGTTCAAAGTCTTCGGCTCGTTCAAGTTGGGCTTCAAGGGAATTGAGTCTTGCAGCCGCATCGTCGGGCGGCTGCTTTGCAATGCTCTGAAGTGCGGATTCCAATTTCTGCCGATCATATGACGCTTCGCAGATAGGGCAGGGCACAGTTTCTTCTTGGTCACGGTGTAGCAACCTAATCGCAGCCTTGACTATCTGATGTCTTATAGCTGTGGCATCGGCTGCTGCTTTCGTTTCTTCGACGCTATTCCGCAGCTCATCAAGAGCTATGCCATCCAGTATGGCACTGAGTTGTGATTCTATACCTTGAATCTTGGCTTGTTGAATTTTAATTGCTTTTTGAATAGCGTGAAATTCCTCTAAACGCTCCCGACGGCCGTCGATCTCTTCCGCCTCCCTCTCAAGTTCACTTTGATCTTGGTCACGTTTGTCTGTCAGAGCGTTTGCCGCGGCTTCAATCAGGGCACCTAGCGCTACTCCTGCCAGAGAAGCGTCAAGTGGGGTGTTGGCAATTTCTTCTGATAAGTCTCTGTCTCTCAGCCTCAAGGTATTCCCTGGCAGCATTAGGTCCATCTCTCTCGAATGCCTCTGCTATGGGCATCCATAGCTCTCGAGCTTCTTGGGAAGAATCCAGCCGCTTTCTGACGAATCCACTAAATTGGACCCCTGACGTGTCACCCATAATTGTCTCCTGACCCGAGGATTCATTCCGTTTCATGTGGTCATGTGTCGTCTCCCTTCCCGTAATCAATGCCGACATTATACGGCGGTGAGGTGACGACTTGGTCCACACTCCCGGCCGGGAGTAGATTGCGGTTCCTAGCGTCTCCATTGATTATGCGGTAAGGCATGCCGTGTTATCGAAGCCGATTATGGCCGCAGCTCCTGCATCAGTTCACGATGCCTACGCTCGGCAGCACAGGCCTACAGCCGCCCGTTGCCGGTCACGCTCTCGCCAGACCCAGCCCGTTGGTTCCTGTAGTTGTCGAGCCTCTGTCGAGCCTCTGCTGATACTGTGCATTGCTTTCGCCATGCCGCCAGCTTGGGTAGCTCGGCATGGGAATGTAGCCGGACTGCACCAGGATAATGCACGACACTATGCCGATGATTGCCTTCTTCATGTGGTGCTCTTGGAGTGGCCCGCCATGTTCCGACTCCATTTCCCAGGCGTAACAACAAATTGGTCAGACATCAAGCTCTTTGTAGCGACGCATCAAGGGAGATCACGAATCAATTGAGGGTGACACACGGAGAAGCACCATACCCTAAGTGCGTGGCGGCGTTCTATCAAAATGACCACCGAACCGCCCGTCTAGGCGACCTAACCCACCAACTTAGTCAGGATGCGCTCATATTCGGCGTTCTCTGCGGCCTCAACGCTGACGGTGTGGATATCAACCCCGCACTCTTCCTGGACCTGCATCCGCTCAAGGCAGGCTTCAACCGGGCCGGCGCACAAGGTTTCATTGACAAGCTCATCGCTGACCGCCTCGGCCGCGGCGCGTGAGCCGTTCTGCCAGGCGCTTTTGACCTGCTCTACCGTCTCGCCATAGCCGAGCCGGGTCAGGTGGGCGGCATAATAGACCCCCATCCGGCCAATGTAGAAGGCCGCTGCGCCGGCGTGGGCGGCACGCGCCTCATCGGCGCGCGGGGTGACGGCCACCGCGCTCGGCGCACGGACCGAGACAGCGTTGGCCGGCCGGCCCGCAGCAACGCTCATGCTGCGCACAGCGTCAATTTCCGCTTTGAGCTTCTTCATCGGCAACCAGATCGGCAACCAACCGTCCGCCAGCTCGGCAGTCAGCTTGAGGCTTTTGGCGTTCAGGGTCGCCAGATAGATGGGAATCTGATTCCGCACCGGCTGAAAACGCAGGGTAAAGCCGCGCTGCAAATTGAACAGCTTACCCCGGTAGTTCAGCCTATCGCCCCGCATCAGGGTGTTGATGATCTCAATGTACTCCTTGAGCCGGGTGCGCGGTGGCTCAAACGGCACACCGTGAAAGTGCTCAATCACCTGCGCCCCGCTGGTCCCCAGACCAATAATCATCCGCCCGCCGGACAGCTCGTCCAGGGTGGCAAAATGCTGAGCCAGCGCGGCCGGGGTGCGGGAGTAGATATTCACAATCCCGGTGCCGAGCTGAATGTGTCGGGTTTCATGGGCCAAGACCGAGAGAATCGTAAAGGCATCCCGTCCCCAGGCCTCGGGAATCCAGACCGAGTGGACCCCGGCCGCGTCGGCAATTTTCACCCGTTCAATAATCGCGGGGTAATCAATGCTGCCCTGCCAATCAATGCCAACCGAAATGTTATGTGCCATTATTCCTCCTTATGTCGGCTGGACTGTAGCACAAGCCGCGGCAAGGAACGAGTAGAGACGGGCACCGCCAGCTTGACAATCGTCCAGCCCTGGACTAATCGGAGCGGCATGAATCTCGAAACACTATCGCAGCGGCTCCAAGTCCTCGAAGATATTGAAGCGATCAAACGCCTCAAAGCCCGCTACTGCGCTTTTTGTGATGACGGCTATGACCCGGCCGGCATCGCCGGTCTGTTTGTCGAAGACGGGGTATGGGACGGTGGAGAGGTGTTTGGCACCTGCGAAGGACAGGCGGCCATCCGCAAGTTTTTCTCCGGTGCCCCACGTCAGCTCCCCTTTGCCCTCCACTATGTCATGAATCCGCGGATTGAGGTCCGCGGCGATACGGCCACCGGCAAGTGGTATCTGTTCCAGGTCTGCACCTATGCCAAGAATACGCAGGCCGTCTGGGGGGCGGCGACCTACACCGAAACCTATGTGCGGGTAAACGGCGAGTGGAAGTTTCTGCGTCTCAGCGTCACTCCCAGCTTTTGGACACCGTATGAGCAGGGCTGGGAGAAGAAGCCGTTTGTCTAAGATCGACGCTTAGAGCTGGCTGCCGACCGCATAATAGCCCCGCTCCGGCGGGACCTGAAAAAACGCGGCCAAGGCTTGGGCCGCGCGGGGAAAAAACGCGCCCGGCTCGTCGGCGGCCCGCATCGCCTCGGCCGAGGTCCACAGGCTCAGGCCAAGCCCGCTTCCGGCCTGTCGGTCGGCCAGCCACAACACTCCCTGAAAGCCGGCCTGTCGCTTCAGTTCGGGCAGCAGCACTTCGGTATACACGGCCAGCGCCTCGTCAAGCCGGTCGCCGGCTATCGGCAGGCTCAGCGTGCGGGCCACCCGCCCGCCGATATGCCGGCCAGCCTCGACACACACCTCGTAGTGGACGGGCGGCGGCGGCTGGGTCAGAAAGGGCAGCAGCATGGCCGACAGGCTGCGCTGGCTGGGCGGCTGCGAGCGCCGCAGGTCGTCCGGCCTCTCCCACAGCGAAACCAGCAGGCCACGCTGTGACGCAACATCGGTCAAGGCCAAAGCACCGCCAAACCCCCGGCGCTTGAGCAGATCGGGAACGGCGCTCTTCTGATACACGGTCAAACAATCGTCCCTAGAGTCCGGCTTGAAGCGCAGCGGAATAACACGCGCGTACATGGCTGACACAATCTCCTGTCAATCGCTCAAGCAAGCCCCAGATAACCCCTCCAGCCGATTCCCTCGGCGTGTCGTCCGGTCCTCGCCACATGCCTCCTGAGCTTTCGGCCACTGTTCCAGCCCACGGCCAGCTTGTAAAGTCTCGGCCACCCCTGCCGCGCTTGACTTTCGCCTTCAACAGGCAGACAAGAGAGCAGGAGGGAAGGCGTATGAGAACCAAAGGCGTTTCACACATTGCGGTCGGCGTCCGAGATATGGACAAGTCTCTAGCCTTCTATCGAGACCTGCTGGGTTTTGAGGTCGTCCGAGACGAAATCCAGCCTACCCGGGGCACGGTGCTGCCGGCCCTGTATAAAGACCCCCACGACCAGCGTCGGGTGGCCACCCTGTACTGGAAACGTGGCAAAGACGAGGCGTTTCTGGTCCTGTCCGAACACTCCGATAAGCCGGTCAGCGGCGAGCCGATCAAACTTGACCAGATCGGCGTGCATCATTTTGCTTTCTGGGTTGAAGACCTGCCGGGCGTGTATGAGGAGTTGAAAGCCAAAGGGGCCGAGTTTGTTGTCCCGCCCAGCAAGGCCAAGACCGCGGACGGCATCTTTCACAGCGCCTTCTTGTGCGACCCGGACGGCATCCTCGTCCAGTTGGACGAGCTGCTGGAAGAGGAGAGGTGAGTGACAAAGAGGGAACGGTTAGAGAAGTGCCGCAGCCCAAGGTTCTCGAATCAGCACCGGAGTGTCCGCCCATGAGCCACGAGTACGACTTCATTGCCACGGCCTACAGAGACTCCAAACGCCTGCCGTGGCGCAAATACATAGAAGAATATACCCTGTTTGAGACCCTGAGAGATATTCGGGGCAGGCAGGTGCTAGACTTGGCCTGCGGTGAGGGGTTTTACACCCGCAAACTCAAGCAGGCCGGGGCCGCGCACATCACCGGGGTGGATATTTCCGGTGAAATGATCCGGCTGGCAGAGGAAGAAGAACGGGTTCGCCCGCTCGGCTGTGCCTATCTGAATCGGGATGTGGCAGACATGGAACTGTCCGGGGCGGTTGATGTGGTAGTGGCCATGTATCTGCTGAATTATGCCAGGACCGGGGACGAACTCCTGCGCTTCTGCCAAGTCGCTTCCCGTACCTTGCGGCCCGGAGGGCGCTTTGTCGGGTTCAACGATAATATGCGGCTGCCGCCGACTGCAACCGACTCCTGGGCAAAGTACGGCTTTGAGAGAACCTGCGCCCATCCCCCCGCAGAGGGGGACGCGATTGAGTACCGCTTTACCAACGAAGACGGGCGGCAGTTTGCCTTCAAGAACTTCTTTCTGACACCGGACACCTATCGGGCCGCCTTTGACGAAGCCGGCTTTGCCGATTTTCAGTGGGTCGGCCCCTATCTGCACCCCTCCCAGCGGGATGACCCGTTCTGGGACGCCTTCATGGCGAGGCCGCCGGTCATTGGCTTTGCGGCCTCAAAAGCATAAACGTGGCTTTTCAGACCCTAAAAAACTGTACCGCATTCTCACCCAGGATTCTATCCACCGAGGCCGGGGGCAAGGTCTGGAGCGCTGTGCGGGCTTTGGCGACCGGCTTGACAAAGCCCTCGGCGTGCGGGTAATCCGAGCCAATGAAAAACTTGTGGTCGCCGAGCAACTCGACCATACAGGGCAGCAGGCGCTCTTCCGGGTCGGCTCCAATCCAGATATTGCGCTCAAAATATGCGCTGGCCGGCCGCTCCATCTGGCAGGTGTGGCCCATGTAACTGTAGCGGTAATCGAGCCGGTCAAGCCACTCAACGACCCAGCCGCTGGCCGCCTCAATCGTGGCCACCCGCAGCCGCGGGAAGCGCTCAAACACCCCGTCGTAGACCATCGTGGTCAGCGCGATACGCGGGTCCTGGATGGTGTTCATGCTGAGGTACATAAAGCCCGGCCGACGGTCTTCGTACCAGTCGTGGCCGACATAGTTGCGATGCACGACCAGATGAAGGCCAACCGCCAGGTCCAGCCCTTCGGCACCAGCCCAAATTGGATCAAAATCAGGACAGCCAAAGCTCTTGCCCTCGACCGGAAGCGCGCCGATAAACACCGCTCGCACCCCGGCCCGGGCTAGGCGCTGGAGTTCCCGAACGGCCGCCTGTGGATGGCGCAGGGAGATGTGGCCGACCGGAAAGAGCCGCTTCCGATGGCCAGCGCACACCTCCAAGGCCCAGGTGTTGTAGGCCCGGCAGTGGGCCGCGGCCAACTCAGGGTCGGTGACTTGGCCCTCCCATAGCAGACCCAGGGTAGGATAGATGAACTGACAGGCCATACCCTCTTGGTCAAGGAAGGCGACACGGGCGTCCATGTCTTCGAGGCTGTTGTTGAAGGCTGCGGAAAAATCAAAGTGGCCCAGGCCCGAGCCCTCCTCCTTTTGGCCGTAGCCCACGCCCACCCCGAGCAACTGCTCCATGCTGAACTCGCCAACCCCGCGAATCTGCTTGTCTTCATTGACCAGCATGATGCAGCGGCCGTCGGCCTCCTGGCGAAAGCGTAAGCAGCGTGGCCGGTACTGCGGTTCAATATAGTGCTCCCACAGGTCAAGCGGCTCCATGAAATGACTGTCGGCGTCAATAATCCGGCTCATGGGGGGAAGCCTCCTGGAAAAGGAAAGAGTGGGGGCGGATAAGGCGGACGGGTGGGCAAAACGGGCCGCCCCGCCCCCGCAGCCCACCGTTCAGGCGGCTTTGAGCTGAACCTCGCTCGGGCTGAGCTGACACTCAAACATCTCGCCGCCCTTCATGATGACCTCCAGGTTGGTGCGATCCTGGAGGACGGTGATGTCTTTGGCGGGATTGCCGTTGACCACCAGCAGGTCGGCCAGCTTACCGGCCTCGATCGATCCCAGCTCATCCTTCATACCCATCAGGTCCGCGCCGTTGACCGTCGCCCAGCGAATGACATCCAGCGGACTCATGCCCGCGCCTTCGACATAGGCTTCGAGTTCTTTGGCATAGTCGCCGTGGGGCATGATCGAGATACCGAAATCATCCCCAACCAAGAGCTTGACGCCGGCTTTATTGGCCTTGGGCAGCATCTTGGCAAAGTTGTCAACCCCGCGGCTCATGCCCTCAATCTCGTCCCACATGACCTTGCCGCTGCGTTTGTGCTCCTCAACCACCATCCACGGGAAATACAGGCTCGGCGTCAGGAACGTCCCGTTCTTGACCATCAGGTCGATACATTCTTCGTCCAAACGGTCGCCGTGGTCAATCAGATCGACTTTGGCCTTGATAGCGGCCTTGATGCCTTTAGTGGAACAGATGTGGCCGCGAATCTTTTTGCCCCGTTCGTGGGTGGCGTTGGACGCCGCCTCAATCTCGTCCTGACTCATGGTCATGGTCTCGATCGGCCAGGGTAAGCCGTGCCCGCCGGTCGGGTACAGCTTGATGATGTCCACGCCCTGTTTGATCTCGCTGCGGACGGCCTTGCGGAACTCGGCCGGACCGTCACAGATATGGGCCAGACCTTCCATCTTGAGGTTCCAGAATGACGGGTGACTGTCAACGGAGTCGCCGGTCGTGACCACGTCACGACCGCCGGCCACGAAACGCGGGCCGGGAATCAGCCCCGCATTGATCGCCTTCTTGAGCGAGACGTCGATATTGTGCAGCGTTCCGGCCCCGACCGCACCGGTGAAACCGCTGCGCAGCAGCAGCTCGGCGTTTTTGGCCGCAATCAGTGCCAGATGGGTCGGGTGGTATTTCATATCAATGTCGTTCAGATCGCTGATATTAGCGTAGGCCACATGGTAGTGGCTCTGGACCATACCCGGCATCAGCGATTTGCCACTCAGGTCATACACCGTGTCTTGAGCAGCCGGCTTGGGTGCCCGGCCGCCCACCCCCACCGCGCTGATGCGTTCGCCCTCAACCACGACGGTAGCATTGGCTTTGGGTTTGTGGAGCCCGTCAATCAGATGTGCCTCGCGAAAAAAAGTCCGTCCCATACGCATACCCTCCTCTTGAGTTGGCCTGTCTGATACCGCACTCTAACTTAATCAGCCTCTCGCCGCGGCTTGTCAAGGGAAAGACAAACGCTTACAGGTCTTGGACCGCGGGCGCGACCTCCTTGGCAAAACGGGCCATAGCGGCCATGACTTTTGTATGCAGGACCTTGCCGCCAGGATTAAACCAGCAGATCAGCTCCTGCATGTTGAGCCGGGCGTGGAGCGCCCTGATGCGCTCAATACACGCGGCCGGCGAGCCAAAAACCGCCATGTTCCGGGTCATCGTCTCAAAGGTCAGGCTGTCCACATTTTTCTGGACTTCTTGCAGATAGCGGTAGCTGTCTGAGCCGCTCTCGGCATCCACGGCTGCCCGGACCATGCCCGACACGCTCTGGAAATAGTTGTTCAGGCTAGGCTCAATGGCGTCTTGGACCTCGGCCAGACTGTCGCCTGGGCGCATGAAGAACATAGTCGAGACATCCGGGCCGGCCTCACCATTTGTGCGTGGACCCGCCGCTGCCCAGGCTTCCCGGTAGCGGTCGACCTGCTCATACATGCGGGGCAGCGGGTTGGTGACCGAGGCGACAAAGATCGGATAGTGCTGCTGGCCGGCAAATACCGCGGTCTCCGGGCTGTTGGTGGCGACCCGCAGCGGCGGGTGAGGCTTTTGGAGCGGCTTGGGAACAACGCTCGTCTCGGGGATGTGGTAGAACTGCCCATCATACGAGAAGGACTCGGTCGTCCAGGCTTTTTTGATGATCTCGAGCGACTCTTCAAACCGCTGGCGGCTCTCCTTGCGCGAAGCGTTGAAGCCGGCGAAGTGGAGCGGGATTGCGCCTCGGCCAACGCCAAACTCCAGCCGCCCGTCGCTCAGCATGTCCACGGTTGCGCCGTCCTCGGCACTGCGTAAGGGGTGCCACAGAGGCAGCAGGCTGACGGCAATGCCGAGCCGAATAGTGCGGGTTTTCTGGGCAATGGCGGTAGCCACAATCAGGGGCGAGGACATGATCGAGAAGGGTTTGTAAAAATGCAGCTCGGCCAGCCAGGCGCAGCCGAAGCCAAGCTCGTCGCCGTACTGGACCTGTTCAATCGTCTCTCGGTAGCGGACGGTGGCGGACTGGTCGTCCGCGCACGGAAGTTGGTAAAAAAGGCCAAATTTCACAGCGTCCCTCCTTCACTGTCTGTTGCGTCTCGCCGAGCGTAGCGACACTATCCCAGTTTTGAACATGGCGATGTCTGGCCTGTCAAGCCGCCGGACCTAGGCTCGCTTGTGCCCCCCGCCCCGCCTAGGCTATAGTCTGTGAGCAACCTAACATCACGACCAGGGAGGAAGTATGGCAAAAGCACCGGCCAGGAAAAGAGCCACCCCGAAAACTGCGGCCTATCGAAAAGGTCTTGCGATCCGCAAGAAGCTGAGCGGGAAACGGTACGGCGGGCCGCCCACCGCGCTGGCAGAACTGTCGCCCGATCTGGAGGACATGCTGAACGAGGTCGTGTTTGGCAAGGTCTGGGGGCGACCGGGTCTTGACATCAAGCTGCGCAGTGTGGCTGTGATCGCGGCGCTGACCGCCATGCAACGCCTGCCGCAGCTCAAAGCCCACATCGCCAACGGCCTCAACGCCGGCCTGAGCAAGGAAGAGATCGTCGAGATCCTGATGCAGATGGCTTTCTACGCGGGCGTGCCGGCCGCGGTCAACGCTTTTCAGGTTGCCAAGGAAGTCTTTGACGCCGAAGGCGTCTAGCCGCCCTGGGCCGCCAGCGAGTACGGCAGCCGGAGGTATGGCTCTCACCACCTGGACGCTTCATACCGGCCGCTTCCTGCATGTGTTGGGCGGCATGGTAGCGGTCGGTGACAAGCTGCAAAACTCTCTCAGCAAAGAGGCACCGCCGCCCCGGGAAGATGTGGCCGGTGATATCGTTGCCGCCGAGCTGAGTCCGCTGGTCCAGGCCGGTAAACTCCACATTGAGCGCGTCAGCTATGCCGAGGGGCGCGGCAACCTTATCATCACCTGCCCGGGCCGCACTACACGCACGGTCGCCTTTGTGGGGGCGCATCTTGACGTTGTGCCGGCCGACCCGGCCGAGTGGCAACGGCCGCCGTTTCAGCTCCATATTGAGGGCGACCGCTTATACGGTCGGGGGGTCACCGACTGTCTGGGACATGTAGCGGTCTTGACCGAGCTGTTTCGCCAACTGGCCGAGTCAGACATCCGCCTTGACCGGACTGTTGTCGGCGTCATCATCGCCAACGAAGAACTCTCGCGGGTCAGCGGCATCGGCATCGGCAGGCTGGTGCAGGACGGCAGGCTCAACCACCTCAAAAACGGGCCGGTGTACTGGCTCGACAGCGCCGACTTCGGGCCGACCCTGGCGACCGGCGGCATGGCACCGTGGCGGCTGGTGGTGGAGGGCAAGGGCTCACACTCCGGTTTTCCACAGGACGGGATTAACGCCGCAGAGCTGGCCTTTGAGGCGACCCGGGCCTTGCAATGCTGGTTTTATGAGCACTATCCGCCCCATCCCAAAGAGCAGGAGTACGGCTTCCGGGCCCCCTCCTCGCTCAAGCCGACCCGGGTCACGGTTCACAACGACACCCTGACCAAGATTCCGGCCACCGCCGTGGTTGAGGGCGATATCCGGCTCACGCCGTGGTATTCCCCCCACGAGGTCCGCGACGGAGCCACGGCGTTTATCAACACGCTCGATATCCTGAAGCTGCCCACGCTCGGGCCGAGTCGCTACCGGCTGGGACCAACCGAGGTCGGGACGGTCAAGCTCGAGAGCATTGGCGCGCCGGTCGGCGGCATTGCCTGCGACCGCCGCTCGGCCGGCTACCAGGCCCTGGCTGAGGCGGTGACTGCGGTGCGGCCCGACTCTCGTCCGTTTTCGGTAACGGGCGGTCTGCCCTATGTGCGTATGCTGCAAACCCACGGTTTTGATATTCAGATTACCGGCTTTGGCCGTCTGGATACCTATCACGCGCCGAACGAGTTTGCCGAACTTGACCATATGCGCCAAGGCTTTCAGGTCTTATGTCGTATCCTGGCCCACTTCGGCTAGGGCTCCACAGAAGGGAAGTCACGATGAGTGAACCCTACACGATTGTCTTTCTCTACTCCCGGCGCTATGTGCCGCAACAGATTCTCGCCATGGCCAGCGCCGAGGTACCGGCGGGTTTCCGTCTTGAGCTGCTCGAACAGGACGCGCCGGCCGAACGGCGACGCGAAAAAACAGTACGGGCCGACTTCCTGCTCGGCTATCCCGGCAATCCGTCCAAGCAAGAGATTGCTGCGGCCCGCCCTCTCAAACTCTTCCAGGTCCTGAGCGCGGGCTATAAATGGCTCAACCTAGCCGCCTTTCAACAGGCCGGGATTCCGGTCGCCAACAACGGCGGAGCCAACGCCCCAACGGTGGCCGAACACACCCTGCTGCTGATTCTGGCCGTGTATAAAAAACTGCCCCTGCACCACGCCAGCCTCCACCAGGGGGCGCTGGCCGGGTCTCCAGGAAACCCTGGGAATGCGCGAGTTCCGGGCCAAGACCCTGGGGATTGTTGGTTTTGGCCGCATCGGCCGTCAGTTGGCCCGCTTGGCGAGCGGCTTTGAGGCTACAATTCGCTACTCCGATACGGTCCGGGCCCCGGTCGAGCTTGAGCACGAACTGAACGCCGTCAGCCTGCCCCTTGACGAGCTGCTGGGCCAAGCCGATGTCGTGTCAGTCCACACCCCGCTGACCGAGCGCACCCGGGGGCTCATCAATGCCCGCGCGCTCAGTCTGATGAAAACCGTGGTCCGGTGGTTGACGAGCCCGCGCTGATTGAAGCCCTGCGGACCAAACAGATTGCCGGAGCCGGGCTGGACGTGTTTTCTACCGACACCCATGCCGACCGACAGCCCACTGCTGAGCCTCGACACTGTCGTTGTCACCCCGCACATCGCCGGCGTCACCCTCGACACCTGGGCGCGGCGGCTCAGCTTTGGCTTTGCCAATATCCGGCGGGTTGCCGCCGGGCGGGTGCCAGAGTCGATGGTCAGCGCTGGAGAAGGCTGAGCCGGCGGGGCGGAAGACAGGCTTAGCGGCGGCGGAAGGTAATGCGCCCTCGACCCAGGTCATACGGAGAGAGCTGGACGGTGACAGTATCGCCCTGAATGATTTTAATGAAAAACTTGCGCATTTTGCCCGCCACATGGGCCAGGACAACATGGTCGTTTTCGAGCTTGACCCGAAAAAATGCGTTGGGCAGGACTTCAGTAACCGTACCGGTCATCTCAATGGCATCGGAGTCGCCAGTCCGTTCAGGTCGTGGGGTGGTGGATCGTTTTTTGTGGGGTCTTCCTCGTCTTCGTCTTGGCGGCATTACTCCCTCTCAGGTCCAAAAAACTCTTGCTCTCAGCTCCACAAGTGGCTCAATCCTACCACAGCCCCGGTCTGAACACAACTTCTCAGCTTTCGCTCGGCCGGGCGACCGCAGCCGGTGTGTTCGGCACTTGGTCCGGGCCCAGCTCGGTCTTCCTGTCGGCCGGCAGCAAGCAGATGCACAGCCACGGCAGCACGGGCAGGACACACAGCGTCTGCATCGCCGCCTCCACCCCCCAGCTATCGGCAATAACGCCCAGGCCGGTGACGCCCAGACCGCCAACGCCAAAGCCGACCCCGGTCATCAGCCCGGCGGTTGTGCCCAGCCGGCCCTGCATCAGATTCTGGGCAATGACCAGGGTGAGGGCGAACATCGGCGACAACAGCATGCCGACCAGGGCCAGGACGGTCAGGCTGAGGGGGCCATCGGTGTGGAGGAACACCAGCAGCAAGGGGCACAGCGCGCCAAAGCTCAGCACCAGGAAGCGTTTATGGCCAATGCGGTCGGACACCGGGCCGGCGACCAGCGTCCCGACCGCCCCGGCCATCAAAAACAGCGACACAATTGAGCCCACCACAAGCGTGCTCTCTCCCCGCGCGTCAAAATACAGCGGTACATAGGTGAAGAGCCCGGCGTGGACGCACGCCCCAAGCATGACCACGCCTAACACCACCGCCATAGCCGCATGCGGAATAGCCGGCACCTCGCCCCGTGCCTCAGACGACGGCAGCCGAACCTGCGACAGCCACGGCAGACAGCGGATGAACACGCCGCCGACGACGAGCCCCGGTATCCACAGCAGCAACAGGCCGGCGGGTCCCCAGCCGGCCAGACACAGGGCCACGGCCAGCGGGCCTAAGCCGAGACCGATATTGCCGCCGACCGAAAACAGCGAGATGCCGGTCGCCTTTTTTGCCCCGGTCGCAAGATAGGCGGTTTTGTAGGCTTCTGGATGATAGCTCGCAATCCCGATGCCGCTGGTCAAGACCAGGGCCAGGAGGGCCGGATAGCTGCCGGCCAAGCCCACGCTGGCCATGCCGCAGGTGGCGGCGATTATCCCAAAGGGCAGCAGCCAGGCTTTAGCGCTGCGGTCCGAGAGATAGCCGAAGACCGGCTGGACCAGAGACGAGGACACATTGGCGACCAGAATGAGGGCGCTGGTCATGGTATACGACAGGGCAAACGAGTTTTTGAGAAACGGCAGCAGGGCCGGCAGGGCACCAGTGTTCAGGTCAACCATCAGGTGGCCCAGCCCCAGCAGGGCCAGGGCTTTTGTATTGATTCCGTGCAGCATGGTCAAGGTCCTGTCTGGACACCGGCCGGCTCGGCCTCGGGCAGGGCAAAGTCAATCGGGTCGGGAATCACCAGGAAATACAAGCTCACAAAAGACACGCCGGCCGCGACCAGGAAGGGCAGGGCCCAGCTCCCGGTCTGGGCGATCGGAAAGCCGGCGGTCATCGGGCCAAAGATGCCGGCAAAATTGCCCGAGCCATTCATCACCCCAGAGATAGCACCGACCAGCCTGGGGTTGAGTTCCAGGGGCACCGCCCAATAGCTGCCGCCGGCGATATTCACCAGGAGCAGATAGGCGGTAAAACAGGCGACCGACACTCCGCCCGAAGACACCAGCACCGCGGCCACCAGAAAGGGCGTGCCCAGGGCAATACACAGCGAGGGTGCCTGGGCCCACGCAAAGCGACGGCTGAAGCCGGCCCGGACCAAGCGGTCGGACAGCAGGCCGCCGCCCACCAGGCCGCTGAAACTGGCTACGGTGGGAATCATGCCGACCCAGCCCATTTGCTGGAGGCTGAAGCCCCGCACCTTGACCATATAGGTCGGCAGCCACAGCACAATCATCCACAGCCCAAATATCAGGCACAGATAGGACAGCGACAAGAGGAGCACCTGCTTCTCCTTGACAAAACCGCCCAGGGAGAGACTTTGCGCCCGCCCTGAGGGGCGAGGTTGCGCTTGATGTAGTCCAACTCTTGGCGGCTGATGCGGGGATGCTCGGCCGGGGTATTGGTCGCAAAGGCCAGCCATGCCACCAACCAGACGACGCCTAAGGCGGCGTTGAAATAAAACACCACCGGCCACGAAAAGCTCACCAGCAGCCAAGTGGTGAGCGGATAGGCCTAGGCCACGGCCTGACCCAGGTAGGCGGCACCGGACACGCTGAGGGTCTGGGCACGGCTATACTCCTGGCGCGGAATCCAGCGGGCGTTGAGGGCGGCGTAGGCCGGAAAGGTCATTGACTCAAACAGGCCGACGCCGAACCGGACCGCCAGCATCAGGCCAAATGCCAAGCCGCCGAGCGGGGTAAGAGCGGTAAACAGCGAGAAACCGATACACACCACGGCCAGCAGCTTGCAGGCGTTCCAGCGGTCAGCGATGACCCCGCCGGGAAACTGGAGCAGCGTATAGCCGATCAGGAAGGCCGAGAAGATGACGCCAAAGCTGCCCTCCTCCCAGCCGAGGGTGGTCATCATCACCGGCGCGGCGACCGCGATATTGACCCGGTCGAGATAGTTAATCATGCTGCCGGCGGTCAGCAGCCCGACCAGCTTGTAGCGGACCGGCCACGCCATACGCTCCTCCTTTGGCCCGGTGCAGATAGGCCGGATTGTAGCCCAAGGCCGGGCTGGGGGCCAGCGTCCGTTCGGATGGGCGGCTCAACAGGTTTTCATTTGGGAGCGGCTGGTGTAGGAGAGAAGAAAGAGGGGAGGACAGCGCATGGATATTGCACAGCTCCAACGCCGGCTGCGCACGGTCGAAGATATTGAAGCGATCAAAAAGCTCAAGGCCACATACTGCGCGGCGTGTGATGACCACTACGACGCCGACGCGATTGCGGACCTGTTTACTGAAGACGCGGTCTGGGACGGTGGCGACTTCGGCGTCCACCAGGGCCGCGAAGCAATTCGTACCTTCTTTCAGGGCGCGGCGGACACGTTTCCTTTTGCCCTGCACCAGGTGATGAACCCGCTGATTGAGGTGGACGGCGATACCGCAACCGGCCAGTGGTATCTGTTCCAGCCGTGTACGCTGGGCGAGCGCAATCAGGCCATGTGGCTGGCCGCCAAGTACGCCGAGGAGTATGTGCGTACCGGCGGGGGGTGGCAGTTCAAGCGCCTGAAGGTCAAGGCCGAGTTCTTCACCGCGTATGAAGACGGCTGGGCCAAGAAACCCTTTGTCGGCCAGTAGGGAGGGACGAGCGTATGCCGTATGTCGAACGCGAGAAGGGCGTCAGGATTCATTACAACCATTATGGAAGGGGATTTCCCCTGGTCTTTCTGCACGGCTTCTCGGCCAACGCTTGGCTGTGGGCCTTCCAGGCCCCGGTTCTGGCCTATCGCTACCACTGTATTGTGATTGAGGCGCGGGGCCACTGGCTGTCGTCCAAGCCCCTCAGCGGCTACTCAATTCAGGACATGGCGGCCGACGACGTCCCGCGGCCCTGGCCGCCCTCGGCGTTGACCGGGCGATTCTGGTCGGCAATTCGATGGGCGGGATACGGGCCATGCAGATGAGCCTTGATTATCCCCACTTGGTCGCCGGCAATGTGATTGTCAGCAGCACCACCAATCTGGGCCGCTATGCCGATGCGGATGAGTTCGTCGCCAGCCTGCGCGACAACTACCGGGCCGCGGCCGACGACATTGTGGAGCGGTGTTTCTCGGCTAGGACGCGCCGAGAGCGGCCCGAAGTCTGTGCGATGATTCAGGAACAATTTTCTCAACGAGGCCGAGCTGCCCCGCCGGGTGGTTTTTGGCTGCCTGGAGGACCCCAACGGGGTCTGGCGGTGGGACATCACCGACCGCCTGAAAGACATCTCCCAGCCGACCCTGATCCTGGTCGGCGAAGAAGACCGGGCTACCCCGGTCGAGGCCAACCGGTTTCTGGCCGACCGCATCCCCGGGCGTTTGACGAGAAGGTGACGGCATGATGGCAATCGAGTCGAGGCCAACCGGTTTCTGGCCGACCGCATCCCCGGGGCCGAGTTGCGGGTTATCAAGGATGTCGGCCACTGCTACGAGATTGAAAGCCCGCTGGACTTCAACCGCGAACTGGAGAGCTTTGTCGACAGGCACGGCCGCTGAGGAAACGCATATGTACGAGCACATCAAGAAAGACATCGAAACGGACTATTTCCAGCAGAACTTCGCTAACGATGGCCAACGATTTGTCGCGTGGTACGTTCAGAAAATCCATCGTCGAGACCTGATCGAGACAAAGGAAGACGTAACGGACGGCCCCGACGACAAGCAGATTGATGCTATCGTTGTCGATGATGACGCTTCGACAGTGTTCGTGCTGCAAGGCAAGTTCTTCAGCGGAGGCACGGTGGACGCAGAGCCTCTCCGCGAAGTCCTCTCATCGTGGGTTCAACTCAAGGACATCGTACGATTGCAAGAAACCGGCAACCAGAAACTCAAGCGGCGTTTGCCGGAAGTGGCAGCCGCACTTGAAGACGAGTATGATGTGTCGTTTGAACTGCTTGTCACAGGATCACTTACACAAGGAGCTAGGGATGACCTTGACCGGTTTCAGCGTGAATTGGCCAAGTCTGAAGATTTCCCCGCCGAGATACACATCATTGACCCTGACGAGATGAAGCGACGCTACGACATGGCCTTGGAGGAAGAGAACCCACTGTTGAGCCACAAGCTGCAACTTGAAAACGGCAAGTACATGGCGATGCAAGTCGGCGACACCAACTGCGTCACGGCGGCATTATCGTTGAAAGAATGTATCAAGCTGCCAGGAATAAAGGATGGTACGCTGTTTCAGAAGAATGTGCGTCAATCGCTTGGGCTCAACAACCGGGTAAACAAAGGGATCAAGAACACGATCTACGGGAGTGACAGCGGAGATTTCTTTTTTCGTCACAACGGTATCACAGCAATCTGCAAAAAAGCAGAAGTTGCAGATGGAACGCTGACCGTTAGAGGCATCAATGTCGTAAACGGCTGTCAGTCGCTCAACACCATGCTTTCATGCAGCGAACGAGTGAAGCAACTGGACGATGCGTATGTGATGTTCCGCTTCTACGAAATCCCTGAGCGTGAGCGGGCTGACGGGATAAGTATGTGCACGAATTCGCAGAGCGCTGTAAAGCCCAGGGACTTGCGGAGTAATGACCGCCGCGTGCTCGCAATCAAACGAGCATACGAGCAGAAATATCCAAGTGGCTACTTTATCACAAAACGAGGAGAAGAGGCTCCTGCTGACAGAGATAAATCGTTCGTTGTAGATTTACTTGACATGGGGAAATACCTGATGGCGTGGCATTCGCAACGCCCCAATGTCTCCTATAGCGAGAACAAGATTTTCGACAAGCACTTTGAACAACTCTTCAAACGCAATCGTGAGTATTCACCAGAGAATATCCACTCTCTTCACCAATGGGTGCAAGCAATCAAGACACGGTGGAGGAAGGATAATCCCCTCAGCCTGAACGAGTCGCTATTGGCGATGCGCGCCTATGCTCCCTATCATCATCTCTATGCCGTGTCCCTCTTCTTTTGCCACATAAGTGGCGTTGGACAAGGAGTTCCAAATCCGACGATCACCTTTCAGAAAGCATCGGAGGCGAACCTTGTCTGTCAAATTGTAGACTCTGCGGGCACATGCCTCAACAGCGCGTTGGAAGCCGCTGCCAATGAGCCACAACCTACAAACCGAGTCTTCAGCCCACAGAACTGGATCAAGACAAAAACTTGTCTCGCCGGCATTCGTCAAGCCGTTGGGCAGTACGTCAATATGCTCCCTTCAATGCATAGGGAATTAAACGAGAAGCTGCGTGTCTCCCTGAAAATGGAGGATCAGCAATTTGAGGACCGTTGGGCGGCTGATTAAAGCGGGAGGACACTGCCACAGATAGCGATTCACCTCTCTCAAGCGAGTCCCGAACTCTATGTAAGACGTTATTGGTCGCTGGCGAACCAGGCGGTTCCATTCAGATAGTGTTGGGGGACAAGGATATGCCCTTCCATAATCCGGCGGGCGGTGCGCCAGGTGATGACGCTCTCAGCCCGCCATTCTGACCCGCAGCGGTGTACCCTGGCTCCAACCTCCATGATGCCGGCCGGATGACCGATGCGGAGTCCTTCGGGCGAGGCGGCTCGGGCCACCTGCTGGACAACCGTGTCTTCTACCGCCGCGGCCACCGCTGTACACATCGACACCGTGGCCGGAAAGGTGCGGTGGGTGTCGCCCATAGAAATCGCCCGGCCAAGCACGTCAATCTGCTCGGCTCTGACCTCCTCGCCGCCGCTGCTGGTATAGGAGGCCGGCGGGGCAATAAGGGCGATCTTTGGCGAGGCCGGGCTGTGCTGGTGCGCGGCTTCGGGGCTGTCGGCCAAGCCCAGCAGAATGGCCGCCCGGCAGCGTATCTCTTCGAGGCTGGTCTGCAAGCTGCGGTCGCTATCAAGCTCAGCCGCTAGGCCTCGGGCATCAACCGCGAGCTCCTCAGCCCGGACAAAAACGGTTGGCATGGCGACATCTACCACCGAAACGGTGACGCGCTGACCGCCGGCCAAGGGCAGTTCCTGGCGGGACACCCCGGTCGGTAATATCCCACCCCCAAGAGAACCCCCGGGGTCCAGGTATTCGAGCCGGATACACGCCCCGGGAGCCGGGACACCGGCCACCGTGTACTCCCCCTCCACCTCGGCTTGGCCGTGACGCACTGGCACCCGGGCGATATAACGCTTGCCGGTGTTGGTCGCCAGGGCCCGGACCTGGGTGAACGGCTCAACCGCCGGCACCAAGCCCTCATCAATGGCAAACGGACCGACCGCGGCCGAGATATTCCCGCAGGTGCTCCTCCAGTCAATCGTCGGTCTCCGCACATCAACCTGACCAAAGGTGAAGGTGACATCGGTGTCACTCTGCGGGCTTTTGCCGATGATCGCCACCTTGCTGAGGGAGGACATACCGCCGCCCAGTCCATCAACCTGACGGCCGTGTCTATCGGGGCTGCCCAGGGCGGTCAGAATAATCCGCTCGCGCGTCGGTCGGTCGTAGCCGGCCAAGGCGTCTTCCCGAAAACAGACCGCCCGGCTCGTGCCGCCCCGCATGAACACCGCGGGGACCTTGTGCTGCACCGTCCGCTCCCGTCTGTTCAGGTCTGCCGAAACTCGGGCAGCACCTCGGTGGCAAAGCGCCGCAGCAGATGCCGGTCCAGGTTCTCAAACAAGGAGAGAATGAAGTACCGCACCCCGGCGCGGCGCAAATCTTTGACCTGCTGAATAATCTCGGCCGACGGTCGGTTGAGGAGCGGAAAGCGCAGCGAGACGGACTTCTGCACCTCGGCGGAGTTGCGGCCGACTTTGTGGCACACGGCGTCAAAATCGGCGCAGGTTTTCTGCACCGCTTCCACCCCGCCGTCACGCACAAAGAAATGCCAGATATCGGCGTGACGGGCGGCCAGCGGCTGTATGACTCTGGGGCCCATGCCGCCAATCAGAATCGGGGGATGGGGCTTCTGGATCGACTTCGGTTCAAACGGCGCGTCGGTGATCGTGTAGTACTTGCCCTTGTAGCTCGTTCTGTCTTGAGTGAACAGCAGCTTGATCAACTCGACCGCTTCAACGAGGCGTCGGGCGCGCCGGCCGGCCGTATAGTAGGGGATATCGAAGGCCCGGTGTTCCAGCTCAAACCAGCCCGCGCCCAGACCGAGGATCAGCCGGCCGTTGCTGACGTGATCCACGGTCGCCGCCATTTTGGCCAGCACTGCCGGGTTGCGGTAGGTATTGCCGGTCACCAGCAGGCCGACCTTGAGCCGCGTGGTCTGGGCGGCCAGGGCCGCCAGCAGGGTCCAGCCCTCCAGACACGGACCGTTCGGGTCGGTGACGATGGGGAAAAAATGATCAAAACCAAACGCGCTATCGTAGCCAAGCGCATCGGCCTCCAGCCAAGTCTGCTGGAGCTCACTGTAGGTCACATTCTGGGGCGGGGTCTGAATGCCGAAGGTGAGCCGGCCAGGCGAAGCGGCGTGAGCCTTGGGCAAAGACCAGCGGCCGGTAAAAGCGGCCACTGTGGCCAGCGCGCCGGCGTTTTTCAGAAAACGGCGGCGGGGAATAGGGGATGTGTTCATGGGGCACTCCTGTTGGGTATTCGCCTCGGCGTCATGTTGCCATCGGTGTTGTGGCCACGCTGGTGACAATCCTCTGGGCAGCGTGCCTGTCCTGTTCACAGTTTGACCATCACCTCACTGGCGAACCGTTCCATATGTGGATACAGTTCGGTGTCAAAACGCGACCGGCGCGTCCAGCCCGGAGAAAAGACAAACAGCCGGTGGACGCCGGCATCTTCAAACTGCTTGACCGTGTCGAGCGTCGGCTTAACGCTCGGGTCAAGCCCAACGGTAATCTCCAGCCGGGAAAAGTCGCGGCCGGCCTGTTCGGTCGACTCCTTGAGGGTGGCCAGGTAGGGCTTGACGCTGTCCGGGGTATAGCGAATACCGCACCAGCCGTCGGCCAGCTCGGCCGTGCGCTTGAGCGCGGCCCGGCTCTCGCCGCCGAAAATCAGCGGCGGGTGCGGTTTCTGGACCGGCTTGGGATTGAAGCCGACCGGCTGGAAACGGTGGTGCGCGCCGTCAAACTGCGGCGTTTCCTCGGTCCACAGCGTCCGCATCACCCTGACCGCTTCCCGGGTCCGGCCGGCCCGATTCTTGAATGGCATGCCCACGGCCTCAAACTCCTCTTCACACCAGCCGACGCCAATGCCAAAAATAACCCGTCCCTGCGACAGCACGTCAAGGCTGGCGACCGCTTTGGCCACGCTGAGCGTATTCCGCAGCGGCAGGACAAAGACACCGGTGCCGAGCTTGAGTGTCCTGGTCTGAGCGGCCACAAACGACAGAGCCACAAACGGGTCGTGCAGGGCCACGCCGGGCCCGCCGGGAAACGCGCCGTCGGCCGAGCCGGGATAGCGGGCTTTCATCTCGACCGGCACGGCTAGGTGTTCTGGAATCCAGGCCGACTCAAAGCCCAACTCTTCGCCCTTTTGGGCCACCTGGGCGAGAACATCAGGGCGGACGGTCGATCCGCTGCCAACCCCCATCAGTGCGAATTTCATAGGGTCCTCCTCTTTCTCAGAAATTAACCCCCAGATACGGCCGACAGATACGGCCGAGGGCAAGCCGGTTGAGCTGACACAAGGCGAGAAACCTGTCTTTGTTCATACCGGGAACGGGCCGCAGCCGGAGGTGGATCGGTTCCGTGTGGAGCGGGTCGGTCATAGCAAGCTCCCGGCTCAGGCTGGCTGCTGGGCCATACACATCTGATGAATAACCGACACAATATGCTGCGAGCCGCGCTCAAAAGCTCCACGCCGGATGCTCTCGTTCGGTTGGTGGGCTTGGTCAAGATCACCGGGTCCGCAGACCAAGGAATCAATCCCGGCCCGGGCGAACTGGCAGCCGTCGGTCCCAAACGGCGCGCCGCCGCTTGCGGTGGCGTCGAACTCGGCAAACAACACCCGCTCAAGCGGGGTATGGCGCGGCGAGAAGAGGGGCGGGGCTATAAACGGCTCACCGACTTCGATGGTCGGCCGCAGCTCAGAGCCGTAATCGCGGGGATCGACCGCCCGAACGCGGCGGACAATCTCCTCATAGATTTCGGTTGGATCGGTCCGCGGCAGCGGGCGGTAGCTGAGCAGCAGGGTGCATTCTTCGGCAATCATATTCCCCGCAGTGCCGCCTCGAATCACGCCAAAATTCAGGCTGGTGTACGGCGCTTCAGGAAACAGGAGGGCAAACTCGGCCGAGGTCCGGGCCCGCAACTCGGCCTGGTAGTGGCCGAGCGTCTCAATGATCCTGCCGGCCACCGCAATGGCGTTTGCCCCCTTTTCCGGGACGCTGCTGTGGCCGCCGATGCCGTGGACCGTGATCGTCACGAGGCCAACACCCTTATGGGCATGAAAGACCTGCTCCGAGGTCGGCTCACCGATCCAGGCCAAGCGCGGCTGGGGAAGGTCACGCAGGGCATCCGGCAAGTCCGGCAGCAGCCGTTCGGCACCGAGCATGCCGACCTCTTCATCCGCGGTGAACACAAACACCAGCGGGCGGGTGAGGGTATTCAACTCAAGCCGGGCCGCGGCGTCCACACACTGGGCAAGAAACGCTTTCATGTCCGAGGTTCCTCGGCCGTAGACCCGGTCGTCTTCAATAGCGAGCCGGAGCGGGTCGCGGGCCCAGCCCGGCTGATCCTCAAACGGAACCGTGTCAACATGGCCGGAAATAATCAGCCCGTCCGGTTTGGGCGGCCCGGCACACGCGACCAGGTTGACTTTTTGCGCGCCGGCCACCTCGGTCCGTTGCAGCGACACCCGAAAACCGTGCCCTTCCAACTCTTCACCAAGATAGTCCATAGCTGGAGCGTTGGTGTTGCTGCTGACCGTATTACAGGCGACCAGCCGCCGGGTGAGTTCGTGGAGATACGAGTCCATTGTCCCTCCCCTTTGCATAGTGGGAGCAGAGAGACATAATACACCAAACACACGGTTTTCCTACAAGCCGCCGAGGCAAGAGTCATGGATGACGAATCGTCTCGTCTTCCTCTCGAGGTGGTGAGACAATTCATCATTATTTTCGGGTTCGGATCATGGTCAAGCTCAGCGTCAACGTCAATAAAATCGCCACCCTGCGGAACGCCCGGGGAGGCGACCGGCCGAATGTCGTCCGTGCCGCCCGGACGTGTATCGAGGCCGGCTGTCACGGCATCACCGTTCATCCACGTCCAGACGGTCGCCATATTCGGTACCAGGATGTGTACGACTTGCGGGATATGCTGGCCGGACAGGCGGTAGAGTTCAACATTGAAGGCTACCCGTCGCCCGAGCTGCTGCACTTGGTGGAAGAGGTGCGGCCGACCCAGTGTACCCTGGTGCCGGACGGTCCTGATGTCTTGACCTCGGATCAGGGCTGGAATCTACACGGCGATACGCAATGGCTGGGCGATATCCTGAAACGGCTGGGCGAGGCCGGCATTCGGACCAGCCTGTTTCTTGATCCCGACCCCGTCCAAGTCCACCGAGCAAAAGACCTCGGTGCGGAGCGGATTGAGTTGTACACCGAACGCTACGCCCGTCTGTTCAACGGCCCAGAACGAGAGAGCGTCTTCGTCCCATATCATCAGGCCGCCCTGACGGCCCGGGCGGTTGAGCTGGGGCTGAACGCCGGACACGACCTGAATCTGGATAACCTGCCCTATTTTACGCAGCATATGCCAGACCTGCTCGAAGTGTCGATTGGGCATGCTCTGATCTGTGACGCCTTGGACATAGGGCTACCTGCTGCGGTCTGGGTCTATTTGCAGGTATTAGGATACCCACCCGGAGACACGGATGACAGATCATAAGTCTCTTTTCGCTCGGGCACTTTCCCCAACGCAGCGACCACGCCGATGGCCACTCCCATACATTGGGCCGAGACACCCAGCCGCAATTCCGGCTCTTTCAGGTCGCGGGTCAGGCAGGCTTCTCGCTCCTTCAGGTTGTGGTTCATAGTCAGTTTTTCGTCAGTCAAGGTCGCCCGTGACCGAAGCCGGGTGGCTGGATTTTCAGAGGCTATCCCCCGACCCCCGCTTTGGCGGCCAAGGAGGCGTAGCTGACCCCGTCGCCGTTGTCGGTGCTGACCGGCAGCCCGGCATCACGCCAGCCCACCACCACTTCCCCGGCCGGCGTCTGGCCGCCGCCGAACCCGCCCTGCATATTGGTTACATCGCTGTAGCCGGCCTGCTGCATGAGTTCCGCGGCGCGCTGTGAACGCACCCCGGCCTGACAGCCGACAATCACCACTGTCCCTTTGGCGACAGTGGTCTCAACAACCGCCTGAAAGCTCGGATTCGGCCTCGGCTGGCGGGTCGCCGGGTCAAAAAAGATGACCGGGATATTGAGTGCGCCATGTGGATGTCCGGCGGTAAATTCGGCCTCGGTTCGCACGTCGAGATAGACGACCGACGGGTCCGCGCTCAGGGTCTGGTGGGCTTGGGGCGGGGTGGTCTGTTTCACCGGCATAGACGCCTCCTCTCTTTCGCTCAGGCCAGGAATTCTATATGGAGCAGAGCCAGACCATGTTCGGTGATCCTGTCCGCCCCGTCAAGCCGACACACGGCAGGAACACTGGTGCGCAAAAGGAGAACACAATGGGAGACGCCGTACTGTTAGACCGCCAGGGCCGGGTGGCCACCATTACCCTCAACCGCCCCGAGCAGTTCAACGTGATGAATACCGAGCTGTCGGTTGGCCTGCGCCAGTCCCTCCAGGTCTGCGCCGATGATACGGAGGTCCGGGCGGTTATTCTGACCGGCCAGGGCCGGGCCTTTAGCGGTGGGGGAGATATCAAGTTTTTTGTCAGTGCACTGCAAACCCGGACGATCGGACCCAGCTTTGAAAAGATGATGCCGATCCTGCACGCGGCGATTGGTCTCGTACGTGAGATGCAAAAGCCGGTGATTGCCGCCCTGAACGGTGTGGCAGCCGGCGGGGGGCTGGGCTTGGCCCTGGCCTGCGATTTTCGGATTCTGTCGGCCAAGGCCAGTCTGGTGACCGCCTTTCTCGGCATTGGGGCCAGCCCGGACTCCAGCTCAACCTTCTTTCTGCCCCGCTTTGTCGGCATGGGCAAGGCCACAGAACTGTTTATGCGCAACACCCCGGTGTCGGCCCAGGAAGCGCTCGAGATGGGCTTGGCCAGTGCCGTCGTTCCGACCGAAAACGTCCTGGAAGAAGCCACCAGTCTGGCCGATGAACTCGTCCAAGGACCGACCGCGGCCTTTGGCCGGACTAAGCTGCTCTTAAACCAGAGTTTTGGCAGCTCTTTCCAAGAACAACTCCACAGCGAAGCGCGGGCCATCACCATCTCGGCCCAGTCACCCGATTTTGCCGAGGGGGTCACGGCTTTTGTGGAAAAACGCAAGCCACACTTCCAGGGAAAATAGGTGCTGTCATGAGAGCCATTCGCTGCGCAAAACCCGGTGGCCCGGAGGTTGTAGAGTTGACCGAGGTGGCCGATCCGATCCCAGGTCCAGTTCAACTCCTCGTTCGGGTCCGCGCCTCTGCCCTCAACCGCGCCGACACCATGCAACGCCGTGGTGCCTATCCACCGCCACCCGGTGAATCGGACATCCTGGGTCTGGAACTGGCCGGCGAGGTGGAGGCGGTCGGTTCCGCGGTCCATAACTTTGGGCCGGGTGACCGTGTCTTTGGCCTGGTGGGCAGCGGCGGCTATGCAGAGAAGGCCGTTATTGATGCGCGGATGGCTATACCCATCCCGGACGGCTGGAGCTTCCGTCAGGCCGCGGCAGTGCCCGAGGTCTATTTCACGGCCCAGGAAACGATCTTCACCCTTGGCGGTCTCAAAGCCGGTGAGACCATTCTGATCCATGCCGGGGCGAGCGGGGTCGGGACGGCCGGCATACAGATGGCGCGTGAAACCGGTGCCCGGATTCTGATTACCGCCGGGTCTGCGGATAAAATTCGGCGCTGTCTCGAACTCGGGGCTGAGGCCGGTTGCAACTACCACGAGCAAGACTTTGCCGGGTGGGTGCGCGAACAGACGCAAGGGCGAGGCGTAGACCTCATTGAAGACTTCATCGGCGCGGCCTACTGGGACAGGAATCTGCGCAGCCTGAAGACCGGCGGGCGTCTGGTGTTGGTCGGGCTAATGGGCGGGGTGAAAGTCGAAACCAACCTCGGTCTGATTCTGAGCAAACGCCTCCAGGTCTTCGGCTCGGTGCTGCGCAGCCGCCCGCTTGAGGAGAAAATCGAGATTACCCGACGCTTCAGGCAGACTTGGTTGCCGCTGCTGACGGCGGGAAAAATCCGCCCGGTCATTGACACGGTTTTTCCGCTCGCCCAGGCCGCCGCGGCTCACCACTACATGGAAGACAACCGCAATTTCGGCAAAATTGTGCTGACGGTCTAAGGCTTCTGATCGTAGCGCCAGCCGCTTTTCAGCATCCACAGCCGGTGCCGCGCACCGGGTGCGTCAAGGTCCCCGGTCTCATAGCCGGCGTCGCCCTGGTACAGGCAGCACGCCCCACCCGCTACTTTCTGGATGCGGGGGAAAAAGAACTCTGGCTCGCGCTCGGCTAAGCTGCTCAGGGCTTGATCGACCGTGTGGAAAACAGATAGTCTGGTGATTGAGACAAAGGTCGGGGGCGGCAGCTCGATCTCTCCGGCCTGCTGGGCGGCCAGGGCTTTTTGCGGCCGCATCCAGCTATGGGCGTGGATCTCGTCCCCGTCAACCGCGACTGTCCCCTGCCCTGCCGGAGCGACAAAGAACCAGGTGGAGAAGCGTTTGGGCCGGATGACCGGGGTCGTCCAGTGGGCAAAGAAGACCAGCTTCTCGGCCTCGATCGCCAAGTTGGCCTCTTCCCGGGCCTCACGCACGGCCGCGTTGCGGGCCGTGGCCACCATGTCGTCTTCAGCCCCGTCCACATGATCCACCGGGTCAATGTGCCCTCCGGGAAAGACCCAGGCTCCGCCGTGGAAGGCTAGCCGGGAGTTGCGGCGCAACAGCAGGGTTTCCAGACCGGCGGGTGTGTCGCGCAGCACAATGACGGTCGCCGACGGAGCGGGAGGAGCAAGAGCGGAGTCTGACATGGTTTCAATCCTCACCGGTCCGTTCAGGCCGGTGCCAGTCCTGAGCATAGCCCAGGACTCTGAAAACGGAACAGCCACGCCCTGCACGCTCAGGCGCGTTTGACGGCTAGAACACTGCCGTCGCCGTCCGCAGCAATATGGACGGTTCCGTCGCTGCCGGCGGCCAGATCGGAGAACGGCGTGAGCGGCCCCGGAACCAGTCCGGCAATACCCGCCAGCAGCTTGGGTGTGACACCCGGCGGAGCGCCGACCGGCAGATTGCTGGCCACGGTCTGGCGCTGCCTGCTTGACAGCGAGAAGGCAATGAGTTCTTTGCTGCCCGCATCAAGGACAAACAGCAGGTCTCCCGCCAGCGTCACCCCGTGCGGCTTTTGGAGCCCGTCAAGAACGGTTGAGGTTCCGCCGTTGATATGCACGACCTGACCCCGGGCACCGTCACTCACATAGCAGCTCCCGTCACGGGCCACCGCAACGCCCATCGGACGGCCCAGGCCACTCGCCGCGGTCGAGACCTCTCCGCCCGGCGTCACAGTCAGCACCCGACCAGACCCGCCCTCGGCCACAACTAGCGACCCGTCAGGGCTGACCGCCAAGCCGTAGAGTTCGTTCAGACCCTCGGCGATAACGCTGGTCTCGTGGGCGTCAAGGTCATACGACACCACATTGCCGGCCGAGATACTGGCATATACATTGTGGGACGGACCGACCGCTATGCCACGCAGAAACCCCGGAAAGCCCTCTTGAGGGAACTGGGCCGGGCGGCTCTGCTGGCCGTCGGCAGTCAGCGTAATCAGGCTCATGCCATCGGCGGCGAACAGGGTTCCGTTGCCGACCGACAAACCAAACGGGCCGAGCATACCGGCGACGCTCAACACCCGCTCTGCGCCGTCGCTCGTGATTTCGGCCACCCCGCCGTCCACAAAATGAGAGATGAACAGTCGGTTGTCGTCATCAATGACAAAGTTATCGATCCCCGGCCGGACCTTGGCGACCTGTGTTTTGGTGCCACTCTGGATGTCGATCTTGGTAATCTCGCCGCTGCCGGCCTGGGTGGTGGTCAGCAGGCCGTTCTTGTCAAACTTGACCGCGGTCGGCACGGCCAAGCCAGCGACAAACTTCTCGGGCGTGCCGCCTTCAAGCGGGCAGCGCCAGATTTCGCCGGCGGCGATCTGGGGAAAATAGATTTTACCGTCCGGCCCGACCATGAGCGCGTTGGGCAAGGGCAGATTGTCGGCCATCAGCCGGGGGGAGCGGCCGTCCGGGTACAACTCCCACAGGCGTCCGCCCGGACGACACTCGTCCATGAACAAACGGTCCTGGTAGGCGACGATGCCGTTGGCCGCCGGCACGTTATCGGCAATGACCTTGACCTCGCCGTTGGGCGTCCGCGCACTGACCCGGGCGTTCATCACCTCGGTCACATACATTGTGCCATGCGAGTCAAAGGCGATATCGTCCGGGGCGACAAGCTCTCCACCGACCGGCGAGATGGTTTCCCTGGCCCCGGTGGTCGGATCGAGCGCGCTGATCTGACTGCCAAAGGCTTGGACAACATAAATCCTGCCGTCCGGGCCAAACCGCATGCCGTTGGCACCAAACAGCTCACTTGATGGGGTCAAACGCGATACCTGCCAACCCTCAGCGGCTTGGGGACCGGCGGCTCCTGTATATCGACTCATGGCTCTTCCTCCTTTGGTTGTGGTTATTAACGGCCTTTGATACCGGTCTTTCTGCGAGCCCGCTAGGCGGTGCAGGTCTCGTGGCTGTCTACCGCGGCAGGGCAGCCAACCATTGGGCATAATCGCAGGCCGGCAGCATCAACTCCGGCAGTGGCACAATTCGGCTGAGCAAACCGACCCGATAGCCTTCCGGCGCTGCGTTTGTGGGGCCGGTTAATGATGACCGTCGCAACACTGCTCCGCTTTTTGTAGCTCAAAGAGTCGTAGGCCATTGTCCCGTTCCTCTTTCTGTACTGCTCAACTTGCCGCTCTCCACTGTCTGCAATGTTAAATCGCTAGATCAAACGGCAGATCACTGATATCACGCAGGCGTTTGCCAGATACCAACGTAGTGAGCAAATCGGAATCCGAGTCGTTACCTGTGGCAGCTTCAATCAATTCGTGCAACGCGAAATGGTAAACACCATCTATGTCTCCGGTGCCATACGCGAGTGAGGCAATTCGCCCCGGCAAAGGCTCCCCGATAACGACGACGATGTGTGGTGTTCTGCCCTTGCGGTTACGCACGAGGTTCAATCCTTCGGTGCGCGCGTTTTGCGAACGATCGCTCCGAATCGTCCATTTGCAAGAAACACTAGCGTGCAAAATATCCCATCGTGAATTGACACGGCGCAACGGCGTGTGGGCGGCAATTTCCCTTTCCTCCAACAGGCTGTCGTTTATATTGATCGTCTCGTCTTTGATCGGTTTACGACAAACAACTATATCGGGCGTAACCATATAGTCGCCAAAAACAACTCGTAATTCCGGATTCTGTTGAACCGCTCGCAACACATCGGATAAATGCCGGTATTGTTCATAATTACGGATGCTTCCGCCGAGTGAAAATTCCCATTCGCCCGGACGTAAGTGCTGCAGCAGCTTGAACGCATCTTGCACAAAATCCCTAGTCGCTGCCTCGAACCGACGGCCCGCTGTTTGTCCGGCCAATCTTTCAGTTTTCACCGGAAATCCGAGGCGCTCTCTAATGCCTCTGCCAATTCTGACGCTGGCCGCGCTCCCGCTATCGGCGTTGTTCGGCACGCCGGATTGATTCTCGCGCAACACCTCGGCACAAATCCGGCGATGATATGCGGAGCGCAGTTTCTCAACCTCGCCCTGTTTTATCATTTTATCAATCCGATCACATATTCTTCGTGCATCCGTTCCTCAATCTGCGAATGTCGATCCCTGCCCCAGCGGGCCGGCATCATGCGTTTATCGCGGTCCAGCCGGCGAACGCCGATCCCGGCTAGCTCAAAGCCAACACTTTGACCGATGGCGGCAAGCCCTTTTTGCGTCTCAACATCTATACCACGCAGATTCGAGGTCCCAATAACAATCACCGCTGGCTTGCCTTTTTTCAAAACCCGCCACATTTCGCTGATCACAGCGGACATCTCACCAAAATAGCGGCGTAAGACCGCGGCTTTTCTGGCGTCACGCTTGGCCAGGGCAGCGAGTGTTCCTTCGCACTGCCAGGGCAGGGGATCAAATCGCACGCCGGCAACAGCCTCATGGCCCAGATATTGGGCCCGAATCCTGGCCAGGGTGTCAATGGTCCAGCCAAACCAGACCAGCGAGAATTTGTGCGCCCGCATGTAATCGATCGCGTTATTCGCATACGGCGGCGAGGTGACAATCAGATCAACGCGAGCCGGCGGCAAGCCGGTTTTATCGGCGCGAGCCGCTCGAATATCGGCGCTTCGCTCAAGGGCTGAATCGCCGGCAACAGAGGCAAGACTCGCTTTTAATCGCTTGGCAAATTCGACGAATGCCGAGTTCGGCTTTTTCCCGGCAATCCTGTGCGGACGTGTATGCGCCAAGTCGCGCGCCAGCGAAACGCCCCCAGACTTGGCAATGATGGTCGATGAAAAGACCACCTTGAAGAACTGCTGCATCCCTTCCTGCCGCAACAGCACGATCTCCTTCAAAAGGGCGAGGAGTTCCAACTGGTGTTGGGGCAAAAACCAGTAATTGACAAACGCGCGGGTTCTCTCGTCAAAGCGTTGGGATAATTCCTGCTCCAATTGGTCACGGCTGTGCCCCAAGGTACGCCGGGCGGCGTGGATGACGGCATATCCGACCTCTAGGGTTTTGGCTGCATCAAGGGGTGCCAGCTTTGCCGCTGTCATCATCCGCGCCAAAGGATCAATGTCACAACCGACCGCCCGCCGTCCCAAGCGTGCCGCCTCCACCAGTGTCGTACCTGAGCCGCACATAGGATCAAAAACAGTATCGTTGCGATCCGAAAGGCGTTCAATAAAAAACTGTGGCAACTGAGGCGGGAACTTGGCGGGAAAAGGATGCCAGCTGTGCGTGGCATGGCTGCCTTTTGCGCCGTGAAAATCAAGGTCGGTACGCAAGGCTGCCCGCAAGAGACCGAGACAACTTCCGTCACAAGGAGAGCCAGAGGTACGCATATCTTCCTGGGAAATTGTGACAGTCTAAAGGAGTGCTCAGACTGGATTCCTCGCCTGTGCTCTATTGCAGGCGCGCCATACGGCGGGCGAAATCGCTGACTTTGGACCAGTCGTAGTCGCGGTACAATTGCATCTTCTCGGCCTCCATCGAGCCTTCGGCGTGCAGCGCAAGGACGGCTTGATAGCCACCAAAGTCGGACGCGGTGATGTCTTGAATCAGGTTAATGACCTGTAAGCGCTCTCGGCCTGAGGTACCCTTTTTCCCCTTGAGGTATTTCTCGAGCAGCGGTCCGGTCTCTTCGCTGTGCAGGTCTTCGACGGCCGGGGCCGTAACCAGGATACCGCCGGCAATGTCCTGGACATGCGACAGGGCTTGGTGGAAGTTGGCCGCAAAATGGTGCTTGGCGATATTCACCGTTGCCGGGTCAGGAATAACCATATCGGCCTCGGTTGGCACGGCTTTCATGCACGCCATATGGGTCAGCGAGCGGGTCGTTTCGGCATAGCTGGCCAGCCAGAACAGCTTGTCTTTGATATGGGCCGCCTTTTCGACCCCATTGTACTCGGCCATCAGCCGGCCGGCACCGGCCAACAGGTCCAGAAACGGCAGCTTGTAGGAAATCGCGGTCAGCCGGTGGTACTCCACAAACGACAGGGCCAGCGGACCGGCAAATTGCCATTCACCCTTCAGAAAGATCCGCTCGTTGGGTACGAACACGTTATCAAACACTGTAAGGGTTTCGGTCATCTTGAGGCTCGAGCTGACCGGGTGGTCAAACGCGTTGCGCTCGGTGTAGGAGCCATAGCCGCTCATCAGCAGCTTGAGGCCCGGCGTGTTGAGCGGAATGGCAAAGGACACCGCGTAGTCCTTATCTGCCTCGCCCATCGCTCGGGTCGGCAGGACGATCATTTCATTGGCGTGGGTTGTGTTGGAGGTATGGGTTTTTGCCCCGCGCACCACAATGCCGTCGGGCCGCTCCTCAACAATGTGCAGGTACAGGTCGGGGTCTTCCTGCTCCGAGGGACGCAGCGAGCGGTCGCCCTTCACATCGGTCTGGGCCAGGGCAAAGCTCAGGTCATTGCGCCAGCACGCCTCATAAAAGGCTTTGACGTTCTCCGCGTAGCTCGTGCCCAGGGCCGCATCAACCTTGTGACAGGTCCGTGTCAGGCCAAACAGGGCATCGCTGCCAACCACCTTGGCCAGTACCACCAGCGTGCCGCCCTCGCGGCAGGCCGTTTCAATCAGCTCGCTGCGCTTGAGCAGTTCTTTGGCGTTAGTGGGCGGTAGAAAATACCGACTCATCTCCTCACCGCCGCTCGGGTGGTGCACAACGGCCAAGTCGCGGAACTCCGGGGCGTGCATCAAGCGATAGTCGGTGGCCTCGTGATCAATCGCCTTGCAAATCAGCGGATGTTCGGTCGCACTGGTCAGCCGCTGGCCACGCAGGTATACGACGCGGTCGTCTTTGAGGCTATCTTTATACTGCTCAACCGTCCGAATAGGCATGAGCTTCCTCCTTTCTCGTCAGCCGTCTTTACGTTTCAGGGCTCCCGTTTTAGGCTTCTGCCATGCACCCGAAACTGCAAGAGGCCGTGCGCCTGTTCAACCGGCGCGACTATTTCAGTTGTCATCAGGTCTTGGAAGAGGTGTGGCCTGAGGTCGCGCCAGAAGACCACGCCTTTTACGAAGCCCTGGTCCGTTTTGCCACCGGCCTCCACCTGCGCTTCCACCGTGGAGCCTCACAGGGCACGGTTAATCTCTTGACCCAGGGGCTCATGCGTCTTGAGCACTATCGTCCCAGCCACCACGGTATAGACGTAGCCCGGCTCTACGCCGATATGGACCAACACGCTGCCCACCTCAAAACCACGGCCAAGGACACGCCCGGTTTGCTGGAGCGTTGGCGCGTGCCCCGCATCTACTGCACAGACGAATGAGCGTATCGCAGCCTAGCCGGCGGCAGGCCCGACCCTAGCCCGGCAGCGGTCACCAAGTCAACGCGCCCTGACCTGCGTAGTGGCTCGGCGCGTCAGGACCTGCGCCCCCTGTACGGGCAAGATACAAGGCAGCGAAGATAAACGGTTTTTGAGGGGGTACCATGTTTCTTCTGCTGCCGCCTGCGTCTTGGGCTGGCTGTCCTGGCCCCGTCACTGGCCTATGCCCAGAGTAATCTGGAGATCCCCCAGCAAGGGCCAGAGTGTCGGGCATTGGCGTCATTTCCGGTTGGAAGTGTGAAGCTGAAGGCGACATTACCGTCAGATTTGACGGCGGGATCCCTGTTCGTCTCGTGTACGGAAGTGAGCGGGGAGATACCCCCGCGGGGGGTGCGGGGATGCGAACAACGGCTTTGTGTCTATCTGGAACTGGGCACTCCCCGGTGATGGGGAGCACACCGCGGTGGCCTACGATAACGGCGTGGAGTTTGCCCGCAACACATTCACTGTGGCGACTACCGGGGAGGAGTTTCTGACAGGAGCGAGCGTTCGGCTCAAAGTCCCGAATTTTCCGTCGCCCGGTGAGGAAGCCCAGTTTGAGGGGAATGAGGCTAGCCAACACCTGGAACTCAGCTCCCGCGCTCCAATGAGTATCAGTGACATAGGCTGCAATCTGGGGGAGTCGTCTTCTCCAGATTCAATACCTCCATCGCCAGTGCTGTTGCTGCCGCCACCACTGCCGTGTGAGAGAGGTGACGGTTTTGATGGAGAGTATTTCATCTACTTTAGTGCCTCCTCTTCCAGTCAAAGCCAGTGTAACGCACCGAGAGGGACCATGAGAGTGGACATAGAGGGAGGGAGGATTTCGGGCACTACCCGCGCCCCTCCCCACGGGCGTGTCAGGGTTTCTGGCGGTGTCTGCACGGAGGGCGGTCTCCTCATCGGACAATGGACATTGGACAACGCCTATCTAGGGATATTTCACCGGTGGCCTAGGATATGATGACGACTCCTCTTGCCCCATGAGTATGGCACGCCCAGAACTGCACGGGTGAATTTGATATATTTCGGCCCCAATAGCCCGATGAACAAGCCGAGGGCTTGCGCACCGCGGACGGGCCGGATACAAGGCCCAAGACAGCACAACACAGAGGGAGAACGAGTTATGGATGCAGACGCCAAAAAGACCGCCTTACGCATGATTCCGTATGGCCTGTATGTCCTGACCGCCGAAAAAGACGGCGAGATTGCCGCGGCAACCGTCAACTGGGTGACGCAGACCGCGTTTGATCCGCCGCTGGTAGTGGTCGGGGTGAAGGGCGACTCCGGTGCGCACGAGATTGTGAAAAAAGCCGGCTGTTTTGCCCTGAACATCCTGGGCAAGGGACAGCAAGGCCCGGCCTTTGCCTTCTTCAAGCCGGTTGAGAAGGACGGCAACACCATTAACGGCCAAGTCTACAGAGCCGGCAGCACCGGCTCGCCCGTACTGGAGAGCGTACCGGCCTATGTCGAGTGCTCGTTGGAGCAGACGGTTGAGAACGGCGACCACTCGGTCTTTATCGGCAAGGTGGTTGACGCGGTTGTCCAGAAACAGCCCGAGGGCCGGGCCGACGCCGCCACGCTGACTATGGCCGACCTGGGCGAAAAGGTCTTCTACGGCGGCTAAAGCCGTCTGCCCCCTGAGATTCCCCGGCCTCTCTGTCTCTGCCCGCGCTGACAGAGGGGCTTTTTTGCATAGGAGGAGGACAAGCATGGGAGATTTCATCAAAGTCGCCCAGAGGAGTGATATCCCGGACGGCGGGGGGAAGTGCGTTGAGGTCGAAGACAAGCAGATCGCCATCTTCCAGGTCGAGGGCGAGTATTACGCTATTGACAATATCTGCCCCCACCAGGGCGGCCCGCTGGACGAGGGCGAACTTGACGGCACGACCGTGATCTGCCCCTGGCACGGCTGGGAATACAATGTGACGACCGGCGAGAACCTGGACGACCCGGACGTGAAACAAGACACCTACACGGTCAAACTTGACGGCGACGACATTCTGCTTGAAGTCTGAACAAACCGAACGGGGGCGAAGACGGCCATGACTGCGCTGTTTGACATCATGCACGCCGAAGACTACGAACAGGTGGTCTTTTGCGCCGACCGCTCGGCCGGACTCAAGGCGATCATCGCCATCCACGACACGACCCTGGGGCCGGCCCTGGGCGGGATGCGCCGGCGGGCCTATACGACTGAGGCCGAAGCCGTCACCGACGCCCTGCGGCTGGCCAAGGCCATGACTTACAAGGCCGCGCTGGCCGGGCTGGACTACGGCGGCGGCAAGGCGGTGCTGATTGCCGAGCGTCCCGTCACCGAGGCGCAACGAGAGGTACTGTTCCGCGCCCTGGGCCGCTCAATTGAATCGCTGGCCGGCCACTACATCCCAACCGAAGACATGGGCACCTCGACCGTGGATATTGAACGAGTGCGCAAAGAGAGCCGCTTTGGCGTTGGCCGGGAAGAAGTCTTTGGCGGCGGCGGCGACCCCTCAGAGATGACAGCCTGGGGCATCTTCTGCGGCCAGCGGGCGTGTCTCGAAGAGCTGGACGGCACGGCCGACTTCGGGGGCAAGACCGTGGCCCTGCCCGGTCTGGGCAAGGTCGGCTATCCGCTGGCCCGCCACGTGCACCAGGCCGGAGCGCGGCTGATTGTGGCCGATGTGGACGCCAGCCGCACCCGGCAGGCCGAGGCCGACCTCCAGGCCCGGGTGGTCGGCCCCCAGGACATTTACAGCCAGGAGTGCGACATCCTGGCCCCGTGCGCCGCGGGCGGCCTGTTTCACAGCCAGACCATTCCCCACCTGCGCTGCCGGATCATTGCCGGCGGGGCCAACAACCAACTGGTGAGCGACGAGGACGGCGACGCCCTGTCCGACCGGGGCATTCTGTACGCGCCCGATTTCGCCATCAACGCCGGCGGCCTCATCAATGTTGCTGACGAACTCGGCCCCGGCGGCTACCGGCGTGAGCGGGCCCAGGCCAAAACCGAAACCATCTATACCACGCTCAAAACGTTGTTTGCCGAGGCTAGGCAACGCAACATCCCCGCCCATCGTCTGGCCGTCACCCTGGCCCAGGAACGCATCCGGGCGGTGCGGGAGTTGCGCCGCATGAACGCCGCCCCGGCATAAAGAGGTGTGACATGCATTCACCGCTGGCGGCCTGGCACACTGCCCACGGAGCAGCCCTGGTTGATGACCGGGGCATTCGCCTGCCCGAGCGCTTTACCGATGTTGAGCAAGAATACCGGGCCGTCCACGACACCGCCGGGATTATCGACCTGTCTTTCCGGGCCCAGCTCGGCCTGAGCGGAGAAGACCGCGTCTCGTTTCTGCAAGGCATGGTGTCGAACGACGTTGGCTCCTTCCAGGCCGGCCAGGGCTGCCCGGCAGCCCTGTTGACGGAGCAGGGCCGGATTGTGGCCGACCTGCGGGTGTATGCGCTCGAAGACCGCTTTCTGCTCGACCTCGACGCCCGGATCACAGCCAAGACGGTCGCCGCGCTAGAGCGCTTCATCATCGCCGATGACGTGGAGTTGGAGGCTCTGGACCAAGCCACGCTTGCCGTCCTCGGACCGCTGGCCCCACATCTGCTCGCCGCGGCCGGCGTCTCACCCAGCCCGACCGGCACCTGCCAGCACACACAAGCCCGGCTGGCCGAAACGCCCGTCCGCATCGTCCGTGTGCCTGAGACCGGCCTGAACGGCTACGAACTCCTGCTTCCCCAGCCACGGGCCGAGGCGGTATGGCAGGCCCTCGTCAGGGCCGGCCAGCCGCTCGGGGCGCGCCCGGTCGGTTTACACGCGCTCAATATACTGCGGATTGAGGCCGGGATTCCGTGGTACGGCCTTGATATGGACGAAGACCGCATCGTGCTGGAAGTCGGCCTTGACCACGCGCTCAGCTTCAACAAGGGCTGCTATCTCGGCCAGGAGGTGGTTGAACGCGCCTCGGCCCGTGGGCGGGTGAACCGCAAACTCAGCGGCCTGCTCGTGCAGGAGGGGCCGGTCCCGCCCCAGCGTGGGGACAAGCTGTTCCACGCTACCAGGGAGGTCGGCTGGATCACCAGCGCCGCTATCTCCCCCCGTTTGGGCCGTCCCATCGCCCTGGGCTATGTCCGCCGCGAGCATCTCGAGCCGGGCACCCAACTGCGGATTGACACAAACGGGACGCCCGTGATAGCGGAAGTAGCTGTCCTCCCATTCCCCACGGGAGTGAGGGGACGAACACATACACGAGGAGGGTAGCATGGCTCAGTTGGGAAAACGCTATATGTGTGAAACCTGTGGGACTGAGGTTCTGTGCAACAAACCTGGCGACGGCACGCTGAACTGCTGCGATGCAGATATGCCGCTCAAAGAGGCAAAACCCCTGCCGTCGTCCGACTAAGCGCGCACAGCGCGCTTCATTTCGGCTCAAAGGGCGATGCGTGGCATCGCCCTTTTTGGTGTCAGACGCCATGCCTGCCTGCCCGGCCGACCTTATAGTATATGGAGGCAGGGTTCTCACCCAGGACCCCAACCGCCCGACCGCCGAAGCCGTGGCCATAGCCGGCGAGCGGATCATGGCAGTTGGCAGAGCGGCCGACCTCCGACCGTATATTACGCGCCACACCCACCTGCTGGACTGCCACGGTCATACCGTCCTGCCCGGCTTCATTGATCCGCATCTCCACCTCTTTTCTTGGGCCAGCCGGCTGTGCGGCGCGGATCTCAGCGGCACCGGGTCAATGGCCGAGTTGCGCCACACCCTAGCGCGCGGTTTGCCCCGGCTCCAGCCCGGAGAATGGCTGCGCGGCTATGGCTACGATGAGTTCCTGCTGACCGAAAAACGCCATCCGACCCGAGATGACCTTGACGCGGTGTGTCGTGACAGGCCGGTTGTAGTCCGCCACCGCTCCGGTCATGCCGCGGTGCTCAACACCGCCGGCCTGAAACGCGCCGGCATCGGCCCATCCTTTGCCGAACGTGACGGAGGCCACGCCGAACGTGACTCCAGCGGCCGACCCACAGGCTTGGTGTACGAACTTGAACCCTTTTTGCGAACCATTATTCCTCGCCTGCCCGCGGCCGACTTTCGGGCCGGCCTAGAGCGGACCGGACAAGACTTGCTGCGCCTGGGCGTGACCTCATTCCACGACGCCAGCGCCGGCAATACCCTCGACGACCTGACGGTCTTTCAACAGTTGAAGGCAGACGGGCTGCTGACTTCACGGGCCACCGTCATGCTCGGTATTGCAGCCCTGGACCAGCTCCTCGAAGCCCGGCTCGGACCTTTTAGCGGGGACGATCAAGTCCGTCTTGGCAGTATCAAAATCATGCTGCACGAGAGCCGGGAGGCACTCCATCCACCGCCGCAGGAACTCAGGCGCATGGTCTGGCACGCCCATCAGCATGGCTTCCAGGTGGCCTTCCACGCTGTCGAAGAAGCTGCAATCGGCTTGGCTCTTGATGCGCTGGAACACGCCCAGCAACGGCTGCCGCGGCCAGATCACCGCCACCGGATCGAACACTGCGCGCTGTGTCCACCGCCGTTTCTGGAGCAACTGAAAACAAGCGGCTGCGCGGTTGTCACCCAGCCCGGATTTGTGCGCTGGTACGGAGACAAATACACGGCCGAGCTTGCGCCCGAACTTCATCCTTGGCTGTACAGGACGAGAAGCCTGCTCAACTGCCGTATCCCGGTGGCAGGCAGCTCGGACTGTCCGGTCGGGCCGCTGGCCCCGCTGGCCAGCATCGCCGCGGCACGCACCAGACAGTCTCAGACCGGCCGGGCAGTGAACGCGGCAGAGCGGCTGAGCTTGGCCGAGGCACTGGGGCTTTTCACCAGCACAGCCGCCTGGGTAGGCTTTGAAGAAGACAAGAAGGGCAAGATCGTTCCGGGGATGCTGGCGGACCTGGTGATCCTTGACGATGACATAAGCGTGGTTCCCGAGCACGAGATCGGTTCGCTGTCGGCAAGCACCACGATCGTCGGCGGCAAAGTCGTATGGCACAGAACATAAGACGGCCGGCCGCCTCTTTACCCACCACCCCTGACCCGCTAGTGACAAAGCATGGCGGCGGTCATCTACCGAAAAGAAAACAGTCTGGCCATTGTGTCACTCAACCGTCCCAAGGTGTTCAACGCCTACAACGTGGAGATGCGCGACGGTCTATACGAAGCCCTCCACGCGGTCGGTGACGACCCCGAGGTGCGGGTTATGATTTTGCGCGGTGAGGGCCCGGCCTTTTCCACCGGCGGGGATGTGTCGGAGTTTGGCTCGGCCCCCTCGCCGGTCGGGGCGCGGAAGATACGCTGGCGGCGCGATGTGTGGGGCACGCTGCTCAGCCTGCCTCAGCCAACGATTGCCGCGGTCCACGGCTTTACCGTCGGCGGCGGCATGGAAATGGCCTTGTTGTGCGACCTGTGTATTGCCGCCGACGATACGGTGTTCTTTTTGCCCGAAACCGGGCTGGGGATGATTCCTGGCGTTGCCGGAACGCAGACCGCGCCGCGGGCGGTTGGTCTTGGCCGCGCCCTTGATATGGTCCTGACGGGCAAGCGGGTGAACGCTGAGCAGGCGCTTCAGATCGGCCTGACCAACCAGGTCGTGCCACGCCAAGACCTGCTCGCAACAGCAAAAACGCTGGCCACCAGCCTGGCCCGACACGACCCGCGGCTGGTGGCCCTGGCCAAGCGTGCGGTTCGGCGGGGTCTTGACCTGCCCCTGGCCGAGGGTCTGGAACTGGAACGGCGTCTGTTCTCCCGCCTGTAGCCGTCGTATCTTGTCATCCCGGCCCAAGGCTGATAGCTGAAACGGCTGGACCCGTACTACGCAAAGAGGAGTGCCTATGAACACTGCGAATTTTCTCAGTCTTCCCGGTATGATGCTGGCCGACCAGGAAATCCTCGTTTTTGAGGGCAAACGACAGACCTATGGCGAAACGCTCGACCGTGTCCGCCGACTGGCCAGCAGTCTGAAAGCGCTTGGCGTTGGCCCCGGCACCCGCGTCGCCGCCCTCCAGACCAACTCACATCAGTATATCGAGGCGTATTACGCGACCGCGACCCTGGGCGCGACCTTTGTGCCCCTCAACTACCGGGCCAAACCGCCCGAAGTGGAATATATGGTTACGGCCGCGGATGTCAAAGTCCTGTTTATCGGCGACCGTTATCTGCCGCTGCTTGAGCGGCTGAAGCCCAAGTTCTCGATGATTCAGCACTATGTGGCGATGGAGAGTGCTCAGTCTGACATGCACAACCATGAAGAGCTGATCGCCAACGGCTCGCCCGATATTGAAGACGCCGAGGTGGACGAAGAAGACCTGTCGATCCTGATGTACACCAGCGGCACAACTTCGCTGCCCAAGGGGGTGATGCTGACCTACGGCGGTTTTACCAACTATGTTGTCGGCACGGTTGAAATGGCCGACGGTACTCCGCACGGCACTTCGCTGTTGTGCGCTCCGCTGTACCATATCGCCGGCGCGATGAACATCATGACCGCGATCTGGTCTGGCCGCAAAATCGTCATTCTGCGCCAGTTTGACGCCAAGGAGTGGCTGACCGCGGTCCAGGACGAACACGTCACCCACGCCTTTGTCGTGCCGACCATGCTGAAACAGCTGATCGATCTTCCTGAGTTTTCCAACTACGATCAGTCGAGCCTGGAAAACCTGTCCTACGGGGGCGCGCCCATGCCGTTTCCGGTCATTCGCAAGGCGATTGAGCTGTTCCCGGATAGCACCGGCTTTGTGAATGCCTTTGGCCAGACCGAGACCAACTCCACCCTGTCGGTGCTCGGCCCAGATGACCATAAACTCAACGGCAGCCAGGAAGAGATTGAGCGCAACCTCAAGCGGCTCACCTCGGTTGGGAAGCCGTTGCCCGATGTTGAGGTCGCCATCCTTGACGACGAGAACACACCGCTGCCGGCCGACGAGATCGGCGAGGTGGTAATCCGCACGCCGCGCGCCATGAAGGGCTACGCCGGCCAGGAGAGCGCGACCGCGGCCCTGTTTGACGATGAGGGCTGGCTGCATACCCGAGACATGGGCTATCTCGACCAGGACGGCTATATCTACCTGGTCGGTCGCAAGGACGACATCATCATCCGGGGCGGCGAGAACATCGCTCCGGCCGAAATCGAAGCCGTCTTACACGCCCATCCCGCGGTTGACGAAGCGGCCATCATCGGCCTGCCCGACGAGCAGTGGGGGCAAAAAATTGCCGCCTTTGTCGCACTGCGTCCGGGCCAGACCGTGACCGAAGACGAGCTGGGAGCGTTCTGCCGTGAGCGGCTGTCGAGCTTCAAGAAACCCGAAGACATTCACTTCATGGACGAACTGCCCAAAAACCATATGGGCAAGATTCTGAAAAAGGAACTCCGCGCCGAGTATGGGAACTAAGGCTGGCCCCGGCCATGTCAGACCTCACCTACACCACCCACGGGCGCTTCGCCCGGCTGGGGCTGAATCGACCTGACAGCGGCAACCGACTCACCCCGGCTATGACCCAGGAGTTGGCTGCGGTATGCGAAGCGGTCGAGAACGACGACACGGTCGAGATTCTGCTGCTGACCGGTCAGGGCGAGGCGTTCTGCGCCGGGCTGGAGTATCCGCCGGGTCCCCGCGGAACGACCGCTCACCGCATTCGTCAACAGTTCGGTCGGCTGGATTGCGTTGAGCGGCTGGCCGCCCTGACCAAACCGACCATCGCCGTACTGAACGGCGACGCCCTGGGGGTCGGGCTGGAACTGGCCCTGGCCTGTGATCTGCGGCTGGCAAAAGCCGGCGCGCAGTTTGGCCTCCCGCAGTTGACCGAGGGGCTGATTCCGTTCTGCGGCGGCAGCCAACGCCTGCCCCGCGTCATCGGCCAGGCCAGGGCGCTGGAGTTGATTCTGACCGCCAAGCGTCTTGATGCGAGCCAGGCGCAACAGATTGGCCTGGTGACAGAGGCCATTAAGCCGGACCGTTTTGCGACCCGGGTTGACGAGGTCCTGACCGGCCTGCTCGAGAAAGGCCCCATTGCCCTGCGTCTCGGCAAAGAGGCGGTGCTGAAGGCCCTGGACCTGAGCCTGGAGCAGGGCACACGCCTTGAGGAAGACCTGTACGTCCTGCTCCAGACGACCAGAGACAGAGCCGAGGGCGTCCACGCCTTCCTGGCAAAACGCAAGCCGGTCTTTACTGGAAGCTGAAAACCCCGCACAATGCGGTATCCATGTATATGCTTGACAGGAGGGTAGTGTCATGGCCAACCAGCTCGGAAAAATGTATCTGTGTGGACAATGCGGCTCCCAGATCATTGTCACCAAAGGCGGAGACGGCAGCGTGAAGTGCTGCGGAGCAGAGATGCAGAAGAAATAATCCCGCGCTTTGCCCGCGGCGTTTACCGTCAGAGCAAACACCCACGGCCCAGCCTTCGGTCCGAGCGCTGAGCCTTTCCTTGCCCGGTCCTCAAACAAGCCGGCTTGCAGGGTTCCACAGCGAGGGGAGCGTTTCATGGCTGAACCAATGACGGCTGAGGAAATCAGCCAACTGATTGTCCAGGGAATTGCCGGTGCCGAGGTCAAAATCCGCGACCTGACCGGCGGCGGAGACCACTACGAAGCGCTGGTTATCTCGGCCTCGTTTCACGGCAAAGGGAAAGTCGCCCGTCACCGCATGGTGTACGCGGCCCTCCGGGGCGCAATGGCGGAGCGCATCCACGCCCTGAAGCTCAGCACCCTCACCCCGGAAGAGGGGCAGGCCGAGGCGGCCAGCCTCCTGACCATACCGCCGGCGAAAACCCCCTAAGGCGAGCCTCGCTTGAGGCTCTTTTCATTCACCCACCACCCAAAGGAGCAATGCGTATGGCAGACGATATCCTCAGCCAAATCGACCAGCACGTCAAAGACGCCCCGATCCTCATCTTTATGAAGGGCAACCCGCAGTTGCCGATGTGCGGCTTCTCTGCGGCCACGATTCAGATCTTTGATTCGCTCGGCGTGCCCTACCAAACGGTTGATGTGCTCCAGAATCCCGCGGTTCGGGAGGGCATCAAGCGCTACTCCAACTGGCCGACCATCCCACAGGTGTACGTCAAAGGCGAGTTCATCGGCGGCTGCGATATTATCCAGGAGATGCACCAGAGCGGCGAGCTTGAGCCGGTCGTGCGGGCGGCCATTGAAGACGCCGGCTAAACGCCGCGGCAGCGTCACGCCACGACCCGCCTGGAAGGCAGCCCGTTATATCCGTCTCAAGCCTACGGTGACACGGACTGCCTCCCTGAGATACCGGTCATGAAAAAATCGCAACAGTCTCATTTTGAAGATGAACACAGGAAGAGGCCGGAAGCTTTCGAGGAGAAAACATGCAAAGCAATAAGGGCAGGTGAACTTACGCTCAACCAAAGCAGAAGACTATTGAAGGATTGCACCACAGCCATTCACACACACCCTATGTATTGGGACAAGCATCTGATGAACAGGCCTGCGGATGCATCCGATCGTCCGATGTCGATGGCACAACGCTTTGTTCACACGGGAGGAAGTGGACATGACGTTTGATGGCGAACAGCACTCACGGTGAAATGAAGTGACGAAATGAGTCAAACTTTGCTCCCCAACTTCAGCGCCTCAGTCCAGAATGCACAGAGCAGCGACAAAACCGGAATCCTGCCTGGCCTGACCACGTTCTTCAGAGGAAACCGAATGCCCAACCGCCCCCGTCTCCCCGTATGCGCCGCGCTCCTGACCCTCTTGCTGGCCGCCTCACCGGCTCCTGCCGCCCTTGTGGACTGGAGTACGACCGAGTTGCACTTTCAGTACGGGCATCTCGAAAACCCGTTCTCGGACCTCAACGATGACACCTTCATCCTCACCCTCCAGAACGCCCTGGGCTGGAAGTATGGCGAGAGCTTCTTCTTTGCCGACTTCATTGAAGACGTCGAGGGAGACAACTTCAACGATACCGACCTGTACTTTGAGTGGTACCCGAGCTTCAGCCTCGGCAAGCTGACCGGCAGGCAGCTCGGCCTCGGGCCGGTCAAGGACTTCTCGCTGCTTTTCGGCCTCAACGTCAGCATAGATGCCAAGGTCATCAAATATCTGCCCGGCCTGCGCGTCGCCTGGAATCTGCCGGGTTTTGCGTTTCTGAATACCGAGCTGGCCGCCTATATCGACGACAGCCGGGGCGTCTCACGCGGCGGTGCGCCCAAAGAGAGCGACAGCTTCATGCTTGACATCAACTGGGCCTACCCTTTCAGTATTGGTGGCCTGTCTTTTTCAATCGAGGGGCACGCCGAGTACATAGACGGCCGGACTAACGAGTTCGGCAACCGGGTCAAAAGCTGGATTCTGGCCCAGCCGCAGCTCCGGCTGGACCTGGGCGAGGCGCTGCTGGGGGTGGCCAACCGGGTCTTTATCGGCCTGGAGTATCAGTACTGGATGAACAAGCTGGGCACGGAGAACGACGAGAGCGTTCCACAGTTCCTGCTGGTGTGGCGGTTCTGACTCAGGGCGTGACCGCCACCCCCCAGGGGACATTGCCGACCGCAATTGTCTTCACCAACGTATCGGTCGTGGTATCGATCACGGCCAGGCCGTCAGACCGGCCCATTGTGGCGTAGAGCTTCTTGCCATCCGGAGTCAGGGCCGACCACCAGCACCGCTGGCCGCCCAGCGGGATGATCTTAGTCACCCGTTTGGTCTGTGGGTCAATCACTCGCACGTCATTGGCCCGGCCATGCACCACATAGACTTTTGAGCCGTCCGGCAGCACCGAGAGGCCGACTGGCCGCTCGCCCATAGCAATGGTGTCGGTCACGGCCAGCTTGGCGACATCAATCACCGCCACCGTATTGCTGCGCTCGCTGCTCACATAGGCGGTGCTGCCGTCGGGTAGAAACGCCACCCCGCGCGGGTTCTCGCCGACCTCGATCGAAGTCAGGACCTTGTGGGTCCGGGCGTCAATGACGGTGACATCGTGGGAGGTTTCATTCGGCACAAAGGCCAGCCGGCCGTCCGGCGAGAGCACTACTGTTTCCGGCTCGATGCCGGCCCGGACGGTGGCGAGCACGTTCTTGGTGGCCAGCTCAACGACACGCATCACGCCCTCGTTCTCATTGACCACAAAGAGCAGGCTTCCGTCGTGACTCAGGTCAATGCCTTCGGGGTCAATGCCGACCGGAAAGGTCTCCACGACGGTGTTGGTTTCGGAGTCAATGACCGAGATATCGTTCGAGTTGCCGTTGGCGGCGTACACCCGTTTGCCGTCCGCCGACACCACAAGCCCGCGGGGCCGGTCGCCGACTGCAACTTTGGCCACCACCTCGTCGGTCTGGGTGTTGATGACCCATACGTCGTTTGACTTTTCGTGGCTGACATAGGCAAAGGGCTGGGCCGCGGCCGAGGAAGACAGGGCCCATGTCACAAGGCACAGGGCAACAGTGAGAAGTGGTGCAGTCAGGCCGGTCATTGCGCTCCCCTCCTATTCGTGGGCAGATACGGTGACGGTTTTTTGATCCACGGCCGCGCTGCCCTCTTCGCAGCGCGAAGCGGATTTCACATAGGCTACAATCTGCCACAACAGGTCGTCGGGCAACTGGCCCCTGAAGGGTACCATCTCGGTGTTGGGCACGCCGTCGAGCAGGACTTGGAACATCTCGGCGTCGCTGCTGCCGTTCTTCCACTCGCAGTCAAACAGGTCCGGGCATTTGGCGTCACGCTGGCTGTCCGGGACGACATGGCAGTAGCCGGTACACACGGCCTGAAACAGGGCTTCGCCCTCAGCAATGGCGTCCGCATCACCGGCAAACGGATTGGTCTCCTGGCCGAGGGCCGGCCCTGTTGCAACATTGAAAAGACTCCACACCAGGAAAGAGAAACCAGTCACCAGACGACTCATATGCGCTCCCTCGGGTCAGCGATTGCTCAGTGAGTGAAACATGAGCTGCTGCATCTCGGCAAAACTGTATGTGGTGGCAAAAGGACGGTGGGCGGGAATCCCATATTTTTCGAGCAAACGGGTGAGGGCACCGGCTTCTGCCAGGCGGCTGAGCGCGGCGTCAATGGCTTGGCGCAGCTCAGCATCGTCTTTGCGGGTGGCAACCGATTCGTTCCAGCGCACTACGCTGGGCGGCTCAAGCGTAGTGACAAGCTGGAGGGGCAGCCCGGGATGGGCGCGCAAGTGCCAGCCCGCTTTTGGCCCCCAGACCAGGGCGGCGGCTGCTTTGCCGCTGCTGACCGCGGCGAGCGCCTCTTGGAGAGAAAAGGTGGTAAAGGTCTGGATGCGCCGGGCGCTCAGCATGAAATGCGCAATCGTTTGGGCCCGAACCGCAACTGGCCGCTCTCCGATATCGTCCAGGCTGCGGGGGCTGTTTGCAGCCGGCCCAGCCAACTCAAAGCCGGCCCCGTAGTACGGCTCTCCGACTACCAGCGCCGGCGCTTCGTTCAGCGCGTCTTGGCCCGGCACGCTGAAAATCGCGTCACACTGGCCGCGCGACAGCCGGAAGACGGGCAGGTCGGTCTCGTCAATCTCGGTGACCCGGGTGTCGTGGGCAACCCAGACCGGCTGAAACCGGCGTCCCAGTGACTCGGCAACCGCCCGGGCGGTCTCAAGGTCAAAACCGCTCTCGTCGGCCTGCCAGGAGTAGGGCGGATTATTGGCCAGCAAACACACCCGGAGAACCGGCCTGTCTTGGCCAGACACCGCACCCACACTCAGGGCAAGGAGCCAGACGGTGCCGAACAATCTCGTCATGCTCGTCATGGCCGGGCGGGGGCTTTGTCCAAACGCGGCCCGCGGCCACCCTCTACTGGCCCTGGTCATTCTTCACCTTCGGGGAGGGCGAACACAAACAGGGCGCTGCCTTTGGACGCCAGCGGGTTCTCGCCAACCAGAGATACGGCCAAGCCACCGCCGCCGCTCGGAATCGCTACATATTGACGCCCGTTGACCTTGTAGGTCGCCGGCTGGCCACGCACGGTTGAGCCGGTCTGGAACTTCCACAGCAGCTCGCCCGTGGTGTCGTCAAACGCCAGCGCATAGCCCTTTTGGTCGCCGGTAAACACCAAGCCGCCGGCGGTGGCCATCGTGCCGCCGACCAGGGGATAGTCGTCTTTGTAGCGCCACTTGACCGCTCCGCTCGACACGTCAATCGCGGACAGGTGGCCGTAGGACGACCCGTCGTCGGCCTGCGTCTTGCCAGGCCCGCCGCCCCAGAAGGGGATGCCCTGAATAAAGGTGGCCGCGCCTTTGGTCATCTGCCAGCAACTCTCGACTACCGGCAGGTACATGTACTTGGTGATGGGGCTGTAAGCCGCGGTCCACGAGCCGTTTTTGCCGCCGACCGAGCCGGGGCAGATAAAGTTGCCGGCCTCCTTGGTCGGGACGTAGTCGGGGTTCACAATTGGACGGCCTTGCTCGTCAAGGCCCTTGGCCCAGTTGAGCTGTTCCACATACTGCGAGCCATGCAGAAACTCGCCCGAGCTGCGGTCAAGCACATACAGGTAGCCGTTGCGGTTGGGCTGGGCCAGGGCTTTGACGGTCTTCCCGCTCCGCTCAACGTCAATCAGAAACAGGTCGGTATTCCCGTCGTAGTCCCAGATGTCGTGTGGCGTGAACTGGAAATACCACTTGATCGCGCCGGTTTCCGGCTCCAGGGCCAGCACCGAGTCGGTGTACAGATTATCCCCCTCGCGGACATCGCCGTTCCAGTCGGGGGACGGGTTGCCGGTCGCCCAGAAAATCAGGTCCTGCTCAGGGTCATAGGAGCCGGTTATCCAGGTCGGCCCGCCGCCGATTTTCCACGAGTCGCCGGACCAGGTTTCGGACCCGGGCTCATCCGCGCCCGGGGTGGTATAGCGACGCCACTTGCGCTCTCCGGTCTGCGCGGCGTAGGCGTCCACATAGCCCCGAATGCCGTACTCGCCACCGGCAATTCCGACGATGACCTTGTCCTTGACGATGAGGGGCGCGGCGGTTGCGCTATAGCCCTTGCGGTAATCGTCGATCTCGGTCTGCCAGACCAGGGTACCGGTCTGGGCCTGGAGGGCGACGAGGCGGGCGTCGAGGGTGGCCATAAAGACTGTGTCGCCGCTGATCGCCACGCCCCGGTTGCCGGGGCCGCAGCACACCCGCATATCGCCCGGCAGGGGGTGGTCATAGCGCCACAGCATCTCGCCCGTTTCGGCATTCAGCGCATACACATGGTTGAAGGCGGCCGTCATGTACATGATGCCGTCAGCCACAACCGGCGAGGCCTGGAACTGGGCCGGAACCCCGGTTTGAAACATCCACGCCGCCTGGAGTTTTTGCACATTGGCGCGGTTGATATCGGTCAGCGGGCTGAAGCGGGTGCTGTCATAGCTGCCGCCGTACATCAGCCAGGCCGAGGGGTCTTGGGTGCCCTTGAGCAGGCGGGCGTGGGTAACTGGCTTAAAATCACCGAACTGGGTCGCACCGTTTTGGGCCGGCGCTGCTGGGGCCGAGGCTGGGGCGGCAGCCGGGGTCGGCTCAGGTGTGTCGGCTCTTCCGCCTGCGGCAGACGCCTCACCTGCGACAACAGGCAAGAGCGTGCTGGCGGCGACCGTGCTGCGCAGCAGCTTTTGCAGACCTGTGTATGGCATAGGTTTTTCCTCCTGTGGGCGACAAAGCCCCGACTGAATGCGCTCAGGGCTTTGTCGCGGTCAGGCACAAAAGGCAGTCCTCGGACGGGAAGAGCGCAAGGGGCAACGGCCCCCCCGCCCCAGGAGACCCCCGTCAGTCCTCTGGATCTGGATCGAAGTGGGTGCTTTCCTCCTGGTTCTTGCCCGCACTGGGGATGCTGCTCCGCCTCCCGCTGGCCAGGTTGTTATACCCCCCGCTCACGCTCGCATGAAAGCCACGCGCTTCGTTGTCGAGACCCCCAACCACACTCGCATGCCAGCCGCTCGCCAAGTTGTTTTTCCCCCCAAGCACGCTCGCAAACGTTTCACTCGCTTCGTTGTTGTCGCCCCCAACCACGCTCGTTAAGTTCACCGTGCTCGCGTTGTTCCGGCCCCCAAGCACGCTCGCATAATTCCCCTCGATAGTGTTCCCTAAGCCCACCACCAAGCCACCGTGACCGCTGTACACATGCTCGGGGCCAATCACCACGTTGTGCGAGCCGGTACGATCATTGCGGCCCTCGGTCCGGGTCAGGGGGGTCGCCTCACCAAGAAGGTCAAAGGTGCCATCTTCGTTGTAGCCCACGATCAGGTTGCCGAGCCCGTTGGTGATAGAGGTTGACTCGAAGCTGTTCCCGTTGCGGATGTGGATGTTGCAGCCCTCGAAGACCACATCCGCCGTGGTCTGGCCGGTCACGGCTTCGGTGGTCAGACAGGCAGGCCAGAGGTGGCGGAAGTCAGCCACGCCGGTCACGGTCACGCCGCTGCCCCCGCTCACAACGCTGCCCTTAGTGCTGGTAGCCATGTTCAGCAGACCCCCGAGCACGCTGGCAGCTTTGCTGCTGGCTATGTTCCGATCACCCCCGTTCACGCTGGCCGCCCGACCGCTGGCAGCGTTGTTCGAGCCCCCGCTCACGCTGGCGTGAGAGCCACGGGCCCTGTTGTTGATACCCCCGCTCACGCTGGCGTTATAATTCTCGGCCCTGTTCAACCGGCCCCCGCTCACGCTGGCGTTATTGAAGCTGGCCGTGTTGACATGGCCCCCGCTCACGCTGGCCTCCCTACCGCTGGCCCTGTTGCCCCCGCCGCCGCTCACGCTGGCGTTAGAACCACTGGCCTCGTTGCTCGAGCCCCCGCTCACGCTGGACGTCCCGCCGCTGGCCTCGTTGCGATGGCCCCCGCTCACGCTGGCTTTCCAACCACTGGCCTCGTTGCTCGAGCCCCCGCTCACGCTGGCTCTAGAACCGCTGGCCTCGTTGCGATAGCCCCCGCTCACGCTGGCCTGAGGGCCACTGGCCGTGTTCTCCTGGCCCCCGCTCACGCTCGACCTGCTGCTAGTCGCCGTGTTGACATCGCCCCCGCTCACGCTGGACGCCCAGCCACTGGCCGTGTTCCGACGGCCGCCGCTCACGCTGGCATACCCACCGCTGGCCTCGTTTTCTACGCCCCCGCTCACGCTGGCCTGATGGTTGCTGGCCGTGTTGCGATAGCCCCCGCTCACACTGGCCGCCCAGCCAGCGGCCGTGTTGGCCTGGCCGCCGCTCACGCTGGACATCCCGCCAGTGGCCGTGTTGCGATAGCCCCCGCTCACACTGGCCGCCCAGCCAGCGGCCGCGTTCTGCCGACCCCCGCTCACGCTGGCCATATTGGTATGGCGGGAGATAACGTTATCCCACCCCGCCACCAACCCCCCAGAACTGGGGTACTGATGATAATTCCCGACCACCAGGTTGTGCGAACCGCCCCGCCGGGCCGTGTCCGCCGTCGGGTGGGTGTTCGCCTCGTTGTAGCCGATAATCAGGTTGCCCAGCCCCAGCGGCTCGGAGCGCCACTCGTTGTCGACGGTCCGCCCTTTATAGGTCACGCCCGACCCGCTGCGGATATGGACATTGGCCCCGGTGAACACCACATGCGGGCCTTTGAGGCCGTGGTAGGTGCTCGTGGCCGCAGTCTCAATGACCTGAATGTAACGGGTCAGGGGAGTCAGCCTGTTGACTTCGGCCTGTAAGGCCGCCACCTGGGTCGCTAGCTCCGCCAGGGTGGGCGTCTGGCCCCAGCCCGGACTGGCAGCCAGAAGGACGGTACACAGAGACGAACAACAGAGGATAAGACGCTGCATCACGCGCTCCTTTCGACTCCCACAGGGGCAAGCGAGAATAGAATGGTGCACCTGTACTGTCATCCTGCCGGACTGTCAAGGCAGGGCCGGGGGTGGCTGGCCAGCCGGGTTGCTCCGGCAGGTGAAGCGGTCAGGCACGCAGGGCAGCCCCCGGACGGGGAGAGCGCGAGGGGCACGGCTCTTCGCCCCAGGAGACCCCAGCAGGGCTAGAGGTCGCTGCTGGCCGTCTGGTTCTTGCCCCCACTGATGCTGCTCTGCTTCCCGATCGCCGTGTTGTTGTGGCCCCCGCTCACGCTCGCATGGTCCCCCCGCGCTTCGTTCTCAGGTTGCCCAGCCCCAGAGGCTCGGAGCGCCACTTGTTGTCGACGGTCCGCCCTTTATTAGGTCACGCCCGACCCGCTGCGGATATGGACATTGGCCCCGGTGAACACCACAGGCGGGCCGTTGAGGCCGTGGTAGGTGCTCGTGGCCGCAGTCTCGATGACCTGAATGTAGCGGGTCGGGGGAGTCAGCTGTTGACTGCGGCCTGTAAGGCCGCCACCTGGGTCGCTAGCTCCGCCAGGGTAGGCGTTTGGCCCCAGCCCGGACTGGCAGTCAGCAGGACAGTACACAACGACGAACAACAGAGGATGAGCCGACGCGTCACGCGCTCCTTTCGGCCCCCACAGGGGCAAGCGAGAACAGAACGGCGCGCCTGTACCGTCGTCCTGCCGGCCTGTCAAGGCAGGGCCGGGGGTGCCTGGCCAGCCGGGTTGCTCCGGCAGGCGAAGCGGTCAGGCACGCAGGGCTTTTTCACGGTCAGGCACAAAAGGCAGTCCTCGGACGGGAAGAGCGCAAGGGGCAACGGCTCCCCCGCCCCGGGAGACCCCCGTCAGTCCTCTGGATCTGGATCGAAGTGGGTGCTTTCCTCCTGGTTCTTGCCCGCACTGGGGATGCTGCTCCGCCTCCCGCTGGCCAGGTTGTTATACCCCCCGCTCACGCTCGCATGAAAGCCACGCGCTTCGTTGTCGAGACCCCCAACCACACTCGCATGCCAGCCGCTCGCCAGGTTGTTTTTCCCCCCAAGCACGCTCGCAAACGTTTCACTCGCTTCGTTGTTGTCGCCCCCAACCACGCTCGTTAAGTTCACCGTGCTCGCGTTGTTCCGGCCCCCAAGCACGCTCGCATAATTCCCCTCGATAGTGTTCCCTAAGCCCACCACCAAGCCACCGTGACCGCTGTACACATGCTCGGGGCCAATCACCACGTTGTGCGAGCCGGTACGATCATTGCGGCCCTCGGTCCGGGTCAGGGGGGTCGCCTCACCAAGAAGGTCAAAGGTGCCATCTTCGTTGTAGCCCACGATCAGGTTGCCGAGCCCGTTGGTGATAGAGGTTGACTCGAAGCTGTTCCCGTTGCGGATGTGGATGTTGCAGCCCTCGAAGACCACATCCGCCGTGGTCTGGCCGGTCACGGCTTCGGTGGTCAGACAGGCAGGCCAGAGGTGGCGGAAGTCAGCCACGCCGGTCACGGTCACGCCGCTGCCCCCGCTCACAACGCTGCCCTTAGTGCTGGTAGCCATGTTCAGCAGACCCCCGAGCACGCTGGCAGCTTTGCTGCTGGCTATGTTCCGATCACCCCCGTTCACGCTGGCCGCCCGACCGCTGGCAGCGTTGTTCGAGCCCCCGCTCACGCTGGCGTGAGAGCCACGGGCCCTGTTGTTGATACCCCCGCTCACGCTGGCGTTATAATTCTCGGCCCTGTTCAACCGGCCCCCGCTCACGCTGGCGTTATTGAAGCTGGCTGTGTTGACATGGCCCCCGCTCACGCTGGCCCACCTACCGGTGGCCCTGTTCCCACTGCCCCCGCTCACGCTGGACGCCTCGCCGCTGGCCCTGTTGGACCGGCCCCCGCTCACGCTGGCGTTAGACCTACTGGCGCCGTTGTTCGAGCCCCCGCTCACGCTGGCCGCCCAGCCGCTGGCCGTGTTGTCGGACCCCCCGCTCACGCTGGCCGCCCGGCCGCTGGCTATGTTGCGCGATCCCCCGCTCACGCTGGCGTCACTGGTGCTGGCCGTGTTGTACCGGCCCCCGCTCACGCTGGCCGCCCAGGCACTGGCCACATTCCCCCCACCCCCGCTCACGCTGGCGTTATAACCACTGGCCGTGTTCCGAAAGCCTCCGCTCACGCTGGCGTGATTGTTGCTGGCCGTGTTGTACCGGCCCCCGCTCACGCTGGCCGCCCAGCCGCTGGCCGTGTTCCAATGGCCCCCGCTCACGCTGGCCGCCCAGTTAGCGGCCGTGTTGGCCTGGCCGCCGCTCACGCTGGCCGCATTGGTATGGCGGGAGATGACGTTATCATACCCCGCCACCAGCCCCCCAGAACTGGGGTACTGATGCGTACTCCCAATCACCAGGTTGTGCGAACCGCCCCGCCGGGCCGTGTCCGCCGTCGGGTGGGTGTTCGCCTCGTTGTAGCCGATAATCAGGTTGCCCAGCCCCAGCGGCTCGGAGCGCCACTCGTTGTTGACGGTCCGTCCTTTATAGGTCACGCCCGACCCGCTGCGGATATGGACATTAGCCCCGGTGAACACCACATGCGGGCCTTTGAGGCCGTGGTAGGTACTGGTGGCCGCAGTCTCAATGACCTGAATGTAACGGGTCAGGGGAGTCAACCTGTTGACTTCGGCCTGTAAGGCCGCCACCTGGGTCGCTAGCTCCGCCAGGGTGGGTGTCTGGCCCCAGCCCGGACTGGCAGCCAGCAGGACAGTACACAGAGACGAACAACAGAGAATAAGACGCCGCATTACGCGCTCCTTTCGGCCCCCACAGGGGCAAGCGAGAATAGAAGCGCACCTGTACTGCCTTCCTGCCGGACTGTCAAAGCAGGGCCGGGGGTGGCTGGCCAGCCGGGTTGCTCCGGCAGGTGAAGCGGTCAGGCACCCAGGGCAGACACCGGACGGGAAGAGCGCAAGGGGCATGGCCCCCTCGCCCCGGGAGACCCCAGCAGGGCTAGAGGGCGTCGCCGTCAACGGTGGCCGTCTGGTTCCTGCCCCCGCTGATGCTGCTCCGCTTCCCGATCGCCGTGTTGCCCTGCCCCCCGCTCACACTCGAATAGTCCCCCCGCGCTTCGTTGCCCTGCCCCCCGCTCACGCTCGAATGATCCCCGCTCGCCTCGTTGTCTTTGCCTCCAACCACGCTCGCATAATCCCCGCTGATGGTGTTCCCTGAACCCACCACCAAGCCACTGTGACCCGAGTAGTCGTGCTCGGGACCAATCACCACATTGTGCGAGCCGGTGCGATCAAGGATGTCATCTGCATCTTCGTTGTAGCCCACGATCAGGTTGCCGCGCCCGTTGGTGGTAGCGGTCCGCTTGGTAGTATGCTCGTTGCGGATGTGGACATTGCAGCCCTCAAAGACTACATCATCTTTGGGCTGGTTGGCCACGGCTTCAGTCGTCAGGCAGGCCAGAGAGGGCGGAAGTTCGGACACGCTGACCACGGTCACGTCTTGGCCGCCGCTGATGCTGGTCGCGCTGCTGGTCGCCGTGTTGCCCCGACCGCCGAGCACGCTGGCCGCCCAGCCACCGGCCCTGTTGTTGCTCCCCCCGCTCACATTGGAGAAATCACCTCTGGCCACGTTCGTCACGCCCCCGCTCACATTGGAGCTACCACCGATGGCCTCGTTGTTCGAGCCCCCGCTCACACTGGAGTGACGACCCCGGGCCGTGTTGCGGCCACCCCCGCTCACACTGGAGTAATGACCCACGGCCCTGTTCGTCCAGCCCCCGCTCACATTGGAGTAATCACCTCTGGCCACGTTCGTCACGCCCCCGCTCACACTGGAGCTACCACCGATGGCCTCGTTGTTCGAGCCCCCGCTCACACTGGAGTGACGACCCCGGGCCGTGTTGCGGCCACCCCCGCTCACACTGGAGTAATGACCCACGGCCCTGTTCGTCCAGCCCCCGCTCACATTGGAGTAATCACCTCTGGCCACGTTCGTCACGCCCCCGCTCACACTGGAGCTACCACCGATGGCCTCGTTGTTCGAGCCCCCGCTCACACTGGAGTGACGACCCCGGGCCGTGTTGCGGCCACCCCCGCTCACACTGGAGTAATGACCCACGGCCCTGTTCGTCCAGCCCCCGCTCACATTGGAGTAATCACCTCTGGCCACGTTCGTCACGCCCCCGCTCACACTGGAGCCACCGCCGATGGCCTCGTTGCTGACACCCCCGCTCACGCTCGACGCGCTGCTAGTCGCCAAGTTGTTGCTACCCCCGCTCACACTGGACGCCCAACCACCGGTCCTGTTGCTGACACCCCCGCTCACACTGGACGCAGAGCCCCGGGCCTCGTTATTACGGCCCCCGCTGATGCTGGCCACCCCACCGATGGCTTGGTTACGACTGCCGCCGAGCACGCTGGTCGCCCAGCCTGTGGCCGCGTTCAGATGGCCCCCGCTCACGCTGGCCGCAAAGCCAGCGGCCGCGTTCAGATGGCCCCCGCTCACGCTGGCCGCAGTGGTATGGCGGAAGATGACGTTATCATGCCCCGCCACCAGCCCCCCAGAACTGGGGTACTGATGCGCACTCCCAATCACCAGGTTGTGCGAGCCACCCCGCCTAGCCGTATCCGCCGTCGGGTGGGTGTTCGCCTCGTTGTAGCCGATAATCAGGTTGCCCAGCCCCAGCGGCTCGGAGCGCCACTCGTTGTTGACGGTCCGTCCTTTATAGGTCACGCCCGACCCGCTGCGGATATGGACATTGGCCCCGGTGAACACCACATGCGGGCCTTTGAGGCCGTGGTAGGTACTGGTGGCCGCAGTCTCAATGACTTGAATGTAGCGGGTCAGCGTGTCGACCTTGGTCTGCAAGGCCGCCATCTGGGTCGCTAGCTCCGCCAGGGTAGGCGTCTGGCCCCAGCCCGGACTGGCAGCCAGCAGGATAGCACCCAGAGACGAACAACAGAGGATAAGACGCTGCATTACGCGCTCCTTTCGGCCCCTACAGGGGCAAGCGAGAATAGAATGGTGTGTTCATAACTGTCGTCCTGCCGGGCCGTCAAGGCAGGGCCGGGGGTGGCTGGCCAGCCGGGTTGCTCCGGCAGGCGAAGCGGTCAGGCACGCAGGGCAGCCCCCGGACGGGGAGACCGGAAGGGGCACGGCTGGAGACCCCAGCAGGGCTAGAGGTCGCTGCTGGCCGTCTCGTTCTTGCCCCCGCTGATGCTGCTCCGCTTCCCGATCGCCGTGTTGTTGTGGCCCCCGCTCACACTCGCATGGTCCCCCCGCGCTTCGTTCTCCTGCCCTCCGCTCACACTCGCATGGTCCCCCCGCGCTTCGTTCTCCTGCCCCCCGCTCACACTCGCATGGTCCCCCCGCGCTTCGTTCTCCTGCCCCCCGCTCACACTCGAATAATCCCCCCGCGCTTCGTTCTCCTGCCCTCCGCTCACACTCGAATAATCCCCGCTCGCCTCGTTGTCTTTGCCCCCAACCACGCTCGAGTACTCCCCGCTGATGATGTTCCTCAGACCCACCACCAAGCCACTGTGACTCGAATATTCGTGCTCAGGGCCAATCACCACGTTGTGCGAACCCGTGCGGTCAAAGACGTTATCTTCATTGTAGCCCACGATCAGGTTGCCGAGCCCGTTGGTGGTAGTGGTCCGCTTGGTGCTATGCCCGTTGCGGACGTGGACGTTGCAGCCCTCAAAGACCACATCATCTGTGGTCTGGCCGGTCACGGCTTCGGTGGTCAGACAGGCAGGCCAGAGGTGGCGGAAGTCAGCCACGCCGGTCACAGTCACGCCGCTGCCCCCGCTCACAACGCTGCCCTTAGTGCTGGTAGCCATGTTCAGCAGACCCCCGAGCACGCTGGCAGCTTTGCTGCTGGCTATGTTCCGATCACCCCCGTTCACACTGGCCGCCCGACCGCTGGCGCCGTTGTTCGAGCCCCCGCTCACGCTGGCGTGAGAGCCACGGGCCCTGTTGTTGATACCCCCGCTCACGCTGGCGTTATAATTCTCGGCCCTGTTCAACCGGCCCCCGCTCACGCTGGCACTATTGAAGCTAGCCGTGTTGGCATTGCCCCCGCTCACGCTGGCCTCCCTACCGCTGGCCGTGTTGCCATGGCCCCCGCTCACGCTGGCCCTCCAACCGCTGGCCCTGTTGCGATAGCCCCCGCTCATGCTCGAGTGAGTGCCACTGGCCCTGTTCTCCTGGCCCCCGCTCACACTGGACGCCCAGCCGCTAGACGTGTTGCCACGGCCCCCGCTCACGCTGGCATCCCCACCGCTGGCCACATTGTGCGAACCGCCGCTCACGCTGGACGACCCGCCGCTGGCTATGTTGCCCGCTCCCCCGCTCACGCTGGACGACCCGCCGCTGGCCTCGTTGCGAGAGCCCCCGCTCACACTGGAGCTATGACCGCTGGCCTCGTTTTCTACGCCCCCGCTCACGCTGGTGTGATGGTTGCTGGCCGTGTTGCGGAGCCCCCCGCTCACGCTCGACACGCTGCTAGTCGCCGTGTTCTCCCGGCCCCCGCTCACGCTGGCCGCCCAGGCACTGGCCACATTGTGCGCACCCCCGCTCACGCTGGCCGCCCTACCGCTGGCCGTGTTGTACTCGCCTCCGCTCACGCTGGACAACGGGCCGCTGGCCGTGTTCCAATGGCCCCCGCTCGCGCTGGACGCCCAGCCACTGGCCACATTGTGCGCACCCCCGCTCACGCTGGCCGCCCAGTTAGCGGCCGTGTTGGCCTGGCCGCCGCTCACGCTGGCCGCATTGGTATGGCGGGAGATGACGTTATCATACCCCGCCACCAGCCCCCCAGAACTGGGGTACTGATGCGTACTCCCAATCACCAAGTTGTGCGAACCGCCCCGCCGGGCCGTGTCCGCCGTCGGGTGGGTGTTCGCCTCGTTGTAGCCGATAATCAGGTTGCCCAGCCCCAGCGGCTCGGAGCGCCACTCGTTGTTGACGGTCCGTCCTTTATAGGTCACGCCCGACCCGCTGCGGATATGGACATTGGCCCCGGTGAACACCACATGCGGGCCGTTGAGGCCGTGGTAGGTGCTCGTGGCCGCAGTCTCGATGACTTGAATGTAGCGGGTCAGGGGAGTCAACCTGTTGACTGCGGCCTGTAAGGCCGCCACCTGGGTCGCTAGCTCCGCCAGGGTAGGCGTCTGGCCCCAGCCCGGACTGGCAGCCAGCAGGACAGCACACAGAGACGAACAACAGAGGATAAGACGCCGCATTACGCGCTCCTTTCGGCCCCCACAGGGGCAAGCGAGAATAGAATGGTACGTTCATAACTGTCGTCCTGCCGGACTGTCAAGGCAGGGCCGGGGGTGGCTGGCCAGCCGGGTTGCTCCGGCAGGCGAAGCGGTCAGGCACGCAGGGCAAACACCGGACGGGAAGAACGCGAGGGGCACGGCCCCCTCGCCCCGGGACACTCCGGCAGGGCTAGAGGGCGTCGCCGTCAACGGTGGCCGTCTGGTTCTTGCCCCCGCTGATGCTGCTCCGCTTCCCGATCGCCGTGTTGCCCTGCCCCCCGCTCACACTCGAATAGTCCCCCCGCGCTTCGTTGTCCTGCCCCCCGCTCACGCTCGAATGATCTCCGCTCGCCTCGTTGTCTTTGCCTCCAACCACGCTCGCATGATCCCCGCTGATGGTGTTCCCTGAGCCCACCACCAAGCCACCGTGACCCGAGTAGTCGTGCTCGGGACCAATCACCACGTTGTGCGAGCCGGTGCGATCAAGGATGTCATCTGCATCTTCGTTGTAGCCCACGATCAGGTTGCCGCGCCCGTTGGTGGTAGCGGTCCGCTCGGTGGTATGCTCGTTGCGGATGTGGACATTGCAGCCCTCAAAGACTACATCATCTTTGGGCTGGTTGGCCACGGCTTCAGTCGTCAGGCAGGCCAGAGAGGGCGGAAGTTCGGACACGCTGACCACGGTCACGTCTTGGCCGCCGCTGATGCTGGTCGCGCTGCTGGTCGCCGTGTTGCCCCGGCCGCCGAGCACGCTGGCCGCAAAGCCACCGGCCCTGTTCCCATGGCCGCCGACCACACTGGAGCTATTACCCAGGGCCCTGTTGATATGGCCGCCGCTCACGCTGGACCAAGGACCCTGGGCCGTATTGGTGGTACCCCCGCTCACGCTGGACGCCCAGCCACCAGCCCTGTTGTTGTACCCCCCGCTCACACTGGACGTCCCACCGCGGGCCGTGTTGTTATACCCCCCGCTCACACTGGAGTCAATACCCAGGGCCTTGTTGGTCTTGCCGCCGCTCACGCTGGACCAAGGACCCTGGGCCGTATTGGTGGTACCCCCGCTCACGCTGGACGCCCAGCCGCGGGCCGTGTTGTTGTACCCCCCGCTCACACTGGACGCCCCACCGCGGGCCGTGTTGTTGTACCCCCCGCTCACACTGGACGCGCTGCTAGTCGCCAAGTTGGTGTGGCCCCCGCTCACACTGGAGTCAGAACCCAGGGCCTTGTTGGTGTGGCCCCCGCTCACACTGGAGTGATAACCAATGGCCCTGTTGTTGCCACCCCCGCTCACACTGGCCTCCCGGCCAACGGCCCTGTTATTGCCACCCCCGCTCACACTGGACGCCGGGCCCCTGGCCTCGTTATTACGGCCCCCGCTGATGCTGGCCACCCCACCGATGGCTTGGTTACGACTGCCGCCGAGCACGCTGGTCGCCCAGCCTGTGGCCGCGTTCAGATGGCCCCCGCTCACGCTGGCCGCAAAGCCAGCGGCCGCGTTCAGATGGCCCCCGCTCACGCTGGCCGCAGTGGTATGGCGGAAGATGACGTTATCATGCCCCGCCACCAGCCCCCCAGAACTGGGGTACTGATGCGCACTCCCAATCACCAAGTTGTGCGAGCCACCCCGCCGGGCCGTATCCGCTGTCGGGTGGGTGTTCGCCTCGTTGTAGCCGATAATCAGGTTGCCCAGCCCCAGCGGCTCGGAGCGCCACTCGTTGTTGACGGTCCGCCCTTTATAGGTCACGCCCGACCCGCTGCGGATGTGGACATTGGCCCCGGTGAACACCACATGCGGGCCTTTGAGGCCGTGGTAGGTACTGGTGGCCGCAGTCTCAATGACCTGAATGTAACGGGTCAGCGTGTCGACCTTGGTCTGCAAGGCCGCCATCTGGGTCGCTAGCTCCGCCAGGGTAGGCGTCTGGCCCCAGCCCGGACTGGCAGTCAGCAGGACAGCACACAGAGACGAACAACAGAGGATAAGACGCTGCATTACGCGCTCCTTTCGGCCCCTACAGGGGCAAGCGAGAATAGAATGGTGTGTTCATAACTGTCGTCCTGCCGGGCCGTCAAGGCAGGGCCGGGGGTGGCTGGCCAGCCGGGTTGCTCCGGCAGGCGAAGCGGTCAGGCACGTAGGGCAGCCCCCGGACGGGGAGACCGGAAGGGGCACGGCTCTTCGCCCCAGGAGACCCCAGCAGGGCTAGAGGTCGCTGCTGGCCGTCTCGTTCTTGCCCCCGCTGATGCTGCTCTGCTTCCCGATCGCCGTGTTGTTGTGGCCCCCGCTCACACTCGCATGGTCCCCCCGCGCTTCGTTCTCAGGTTACCCAGCCCCAGAGGCTCGGAGCGCCACTCGTTGTTGACGGTCCGCCCTTTATGCGTCACGCCCGACCCGCTGCGGATATGGACATTGGCCCCGGTGAACACCACAGGCGGGCCGTTGAGGCCGTGGGAGGTACTGGTGGCCGCAGTCTCGATGACCTGAATGTAGCGGGCCAGGGGAGTCAGCTGTTGACTGCGGCCTGTAAGGCCGCCACCTGGGTCGCTAGCTCCGCCAGGGTAGGCGTCTGGCCCCAGCCCGGACTGGCAGCCAGCAGGACAGTACACAACGACGAACAACAGAGGATGAGCCGACGCGTCACGCGCTCCTTTCGGCCCCCACAGGGGCAAGCGAGAACAGAACGGCGCACCTGTACTGTCTCGTCCTGCCGGACTGTCAAGGCAGGGCCGGGGGTGGCTGGCCAGCCGGGTTGCTCCGGCAGGCGAAGCGGTCAGACACGCAGGGCAGACACCGGACGGGAAGAGCGCAAGGGGCATGGCCCCCTCGCCCCAGGAGACCCCAGCAGGGCTAGAGGTCGCTGCTGGCCGTCTGGTTCTTGCCCCCGCTGATGCTGCTCCGCTTCCCGATCGCCGTGTTGCCCTGCCCCCCGCTCACACTCGAATAGTCCCCCCGCGCTTCGTTGTCCTGCCCCCCGCTCACGCTCGAATGATCCCCGCTCGCCTCGTTGTCTTTGCCTCCAACCACGCTCGCATAATCCCCGCTGATGGTGTTCCCTGAACCCACCACCAAGCCACTGTGACCCGAGTAGTCGTGCTCGGGACCAATCACCACGTTGTGCGAGCCGGTGCGATCAAGGATGTCATCTGCATCTTCGTTGTAGCCCACGATCAGGTTGCCGCGCCCATTGGTGGTAGCGGTCCGCTTGGTGGTATGCTCGTTGCGGATGTGGACATTGCAGCCCTTGAAGACTACATCATCTTTGGGCTGGTTGGCCACGGCTTCGGTCGTCAGGCAGGCCAGAGATGGCGGAAGTTCGGACACGCTGACCACGGTCACGTCTTGGCCGCCGCTGACGCTGGTCGCGCTGCTGGTCGCCGTGTTGCCCCGACCGCCGAGCACGCTGGACGCCCAGCCACCGGCCCTGTTCCCATTGCCGCCGACCACACTGGAGCTATTACCCAGGGCCCTGTTGACAGCGCCGCCGCTCACGCTGGACCAAGGACCCTGGGCCGTATTGGTGGTACCCCCGCTCACGCTGGACGCCCCGCCAATGGCCCTGTTGTTGCCACCCCCGCTCACACTGGACGCCTCACCGCGGGCCGTGTTGTTGTGCCCCCCGCTCACACTGGACGCCCCACCGCGGGCCGTGTTGTTGTACCCCCCGCTCACACTGGACGCGCTGCTAGTCGCCAAGTTGTTGTCACCCCCACTCACACTGGACGCCCCGCCACCGGCCCTGTTGTTCGAGCCCCCGCTCACGCTGGACGACGTACCGCGGGCCTCGTTGCCGCCACCCCCGCTCACACTGGAGTGACGACCCAGGGCCCGGTTGCTGGCACCCCCGCTCACACTGGAGTAACGACCCAGGGCCCGGTTCGTCCAGCCCCCGCTCACATTGGAGAGAACACCTCTGGCCCTGTTCATCCAGCCCCCGCTCACACTGGAGCCACCGCCGCTGGCCACGTTGTTGACACCCCCGCTCGCACTGGAGTTACCGCCGCGGGCCTCGTTGTTGGCACCCCCGCTCACGCTCGACGCGCTGCTAGTCGCCAAGTTGTTGTTACCCCCGCTCACACTGGACGCCCAGCCACCGGTCCTGTTGCTGGCACCCCCGCTCACACTGGACGCAGAGCCCCGGGCCGCGTTGTTCTGGCCCCCGCTGATGCTGGCCACCGGACCGATGGCCTGGTTGCGATGGCCGCCGAGCACGCTGGCCGCATAGCCAGTGGCCGCGTTCAGATGGCCCCCGCTCACACTGGCCGCCCAGCCAGCGGCCGCGTTCTGCCGACCCCCGCTCACGCTGGCCGCATTGGTATGGCGGAAGATGACGTTATCACTCCCCGCCACCAGCCCCCCAGAACTAGGGTACTGATGATAATTCCCGACCACCAAGTTGTGCGAACCGCCCCGCCTAGCCGTATCCGCCGTCGGGTGGGTGTTCGCCTCGTTGTAGCCGATAATCAGGTTGCCCAGCCCCAGCGGCTCGGAGCGCCACTTGTTGTCAACGGTCCGCCCTTTATGCGTCACGCCCGACCCGCTGCGGATATGGACATTGGCCCCGGTGAACACTACATGCGGGCCTTTGAGGCCGTGGTAGGTGCTCGTGGCCGCAGTCTCGATGACTTGAATGTAGCGGGTCAGCGTGTCGACCTTGGTCTGCAAGGCCGCCATCTGGGTCGCTAGCTCCGCCAGGGTAGGCGTTTGGCCCCAGCCCGGACTGGCAGCCAGCAGGAAAGCACACAGAGACGAACAACAGAGGATAAGACGCCGCATTACGCGCTCCTTTCGGCCCCCACAGGGACAAGCGAGAATAGAATAGAATGGTGCGTTCATAACTGTCTTCCTGCCGGGTTGTCAAGGCGGGGCAGAGGATGGCTTGGCGGCCGGCGGGTTCCCTCTCCTCCTCAAGACAGAACCCACGCTATTGAATCCACCCGTATCTCCGGCCCTCCCCCTCCGGGGAAGAGACAAGTCCAACCCAGCCTTGCGCCTTGGGGCTGGCCTCTGTATATGAGGACAGCCGGCGGAGCTCCAGCCATGCAGGCAACACCGACATCACGCCCATCCTTCCGCTTCCTGGTTCTCCTCGTCGCTGTGCTCGGCGTGCTGACCGCGGTGCATACCCGGGACGATCAAGGCGTGTGGAATGGGGGAAAGGCCGCCTGGTGGGATTTTTACCTTCTTGATCCGGGTCTGACCGGTTGGGGTAACGCGCCCCGCCAGCCGGTCGCTTTCAGCCATGCCCTGCACGCCGGGTACGGACTTGACTGCCTGTACTGCCACAGTGCCGCCCGCATCTCACCCCAGGCCGGTATTCCGCCCCTCGCAACGTGTATCGGCTGCCACAAAAGAGCTACAGACAAGCCCGAGCTGCTCAAGGTGCAGGACTACTGGCAACGCCAAGAGCCCATCCCCTGGTTGCGGGTGCATACGCTGCCCCTTTTTACCCGCTTCACCCACAAGCGGCATATCCGGGCCGGCGTTGAGTGTCATAGCTGTCACGGCCAAGTGGACCGGATGGAGCGGGTTGAGCAGGTCTCTTCGCTGAAAATGGGCTGGTGTGTGACGTGTCACGAGGCCCAGCGGGCGGACAAAGACTGTCTGGTATGCCATTATTGAGCCACACCACGGGTTGTACGCATGGGAATTGATCGCCGAAATTTTCTCAAACTGCTTGGCCTCGGCTCAACCGCGCCGCTGGTCAGCTGTGCCGCGGAGCCGGTCGAGACAATCATTCCCTATGTGATTCAGCCCGAGGACATCGTGCCTGGGCTTGCCAGCTACTACGCCACCACCTGCCGGGAATGTCCGGCCGGCTGCGGCATGGTGGTCCGTACCCGCGAGGGCCGGGCAGTCAAAGCCGAGGGCAACCCGTCCCACCCGGTCAACGCCGGTGCCTTGTGCGCCCGTGGCCAGGCGGCACTGCAAGGACTGTATAATCCAGACCGGATTCGCCAACCGCTGGCCCGGGACGCGGCCGGGACCCTGCGGGCGGTCTCGTGGCAAGACGCCCGGCAGACCCTCGTGGACAAGCTCCAGGCCCTCCGCGCCCAAGACCGGCTGGCGCAGACGGCGTTTCTGGCCAGCCCGCTCGGCGACAGTCTGCATGGCCTGGTGAGCCAGTGGCTGGGCCGGCTCGGCTCGCAGCGGCTGACCATCTATGAACCGTTTGCCTATGAGTCGCTGCGCCGGGCGAGTGAACTCTGTTTTAATCGCCCCACACCCAGCTATGCGATAGACAAGGCCCGGTTTCTGGTCGGCTTTGGCGCGGACTTTCTGGAGACGTGGCGCTCTCCGGTCGAGTACGCCAGGGCGTTTGGCACAATGCGCGGCAACCACGGCCGCTTTGTGCAGCTTGAGCCGCGCTTGTCGCAAACCGGTGCAAACGCCGATACCTGGGTCAGTATTCAGGCCGGCAGAGAGGCGTTTGTGGCCCTCGGCATGGCCCGGATCATTGTCGAGGAAAAGCTCACCAGCGCCGTGTCAGCCGCCGAGGGGCAAAAACTCAGCGCCCTGCTGGCACCCTATTCGCCGCGGCGCGTTGCCGAGCTGAGCGGCGTGCCGGCTTGGCGGATTCAAAGCCTGGCCCGCGACTTTGCGGCTCAACGGCCGAGCCTGGCACTCGGGAGCGGGGTGGCAACAAGCTCACGTCAGGCGACGGCCAGTCAGGTGGCCGTCCTGGTACTGAACCATGTGGCCGGCAATATCGGTCAGACCGTCCTGTTTGAAGCCGATGACAGCCCCGGTCAGGCGCATCCCTATACCTCGCTCCAAGCCCTCATCAGCGCGATGGAGGACGGGCATGTCGCGCTCCTGCTGCTGGCCCATACCAACCCGGTCTTTAGCGCGCCCCGGGCCAGCGGATTTGCCAAAGCCCTTGAGCGGGTCCCGTTTATCGTCAGCTTCTCGTCTTTTCTTGATGAGACGACCGAGCGGGCCGACCTTGTGCTGCCCGACCACAGCCCGCTGGAGAGCTGGGGCGACAGCAGCCCACGGCCCGGCGTCCACACCCTGACGCAGCCGGTTATGGCCCCGGTATTCGACACCCGGCCAATGGGCGATGTCTTGCTCTCAGTGACCGCCCAACTTCAGACGGCTCCAGCTCAGACACCGGCAGCGTCAGAACCCAACGAGGAGGTCTCAGCTTCCCAGCCGTGGAACAGCTTCCATGCGTATCTCCAGGACTCGTGGACAACGATTCACCAGCAGGCCGTACATGGGGCAGAGACCGATTTTGATACCTTCTGGCGCGAGGCTGTGCGGCGCGGAGGCTACTGGGAAGCGGCCCAGCCGATAGCGGTTGAGCTGTCGCCGGCCGTCTACGCCCAGACATTTGAGATAGCGGAACTGTCCGGCCCGCCAGACTCCTCCCTGCCCCTCATGCTGTATCCGTCCTCACGCTATTTTGATGGACGGGGGGCCAACAAGCCCTGGCTGCAAGAACTGCCCGACCCAATGACCAAGGCGGTATGGGACTCCTGGATCGATATCCATCCCCAGACCGCGGCCCGGCTCGGCATCGAGGACGGCGACGTGCTGATCCTGCGCACGCCCCACGGCCGGCTTGAAGCCCCGGCCTCCCTCTACCCCCACATGCAGCCGGAGCTGCTGGCCATGCCGATCGGTCAGGGCCACACCGGCTACGGCCGCTACGCGACCGGCCGCGGGGCCAACCCGATTCACCTGTTGCCGGCCGGTGCCGAGACCGAGGCCGGGGGCTTGGCCTGGTTCTCGACCCGGGTGCAAATCGCCCCGGCCGGACGCCGGCAGCCCCTCGTCACCACGGCCGGCAGTCACACCCAACTCGGCCGCGGCATCGCCCAATCCATCACGGCCGCGGCCCTGGCCGAGCAGGCCAAGGCCGACCCTGGCCCACGGTCTGGCGAGAGTCACGGCCACGGCATGTACCCCGAGCTGAACTACGAACACTACCGCTGGGGCATGACGGTTGACCTGTCGGCCTGCACCGGGTGCGGGGCGTGTGTGACGGCCTGCTACGCCGAGAACAATATCCCGACGGTCGGCAAAGAGGCCGTAGCCCAGGGGCGGGAGATGGCCTGGCTGCGGATTGAGCGCTATTTTGCCGATACCTCGCCCCGGCACTGGGACCCCGACGCCCCGCCGGTGTCCTTTGCGCCCATGCTGTGTCAGCAGTGCGGCAACGCTCCGTGCGAGCCGGTGTGCCCGGTGTACGCCACCTATCATAGTCCAGAGGGTCTCAACGCCCAGGTCTACAACCGGTGTGTCGGCACCCGCTATTGCTCAAACAACTGCCCCTACAAAGTGCGCCGCTTCAACTGGTCGCAGGCCGGGTGGCCCGAACCGCTCCACCTCCAACTGAACCCCGACGTGACCGTGCGAGAAGCCGGGGTGATGGAGAAGTGTACCTTCTGCGTCCAGCGGATTCAGGCGGGCAAAGATCGGGCCAAAGACGAAAACCGCCCGGTCCGGGACGGCGAGATCACCCCGGCCTGCGCCCAGACGTGTCCAACCCGGGCGATTCGCTTTGGCAACCTGCAAGACCCCCAGAGCGCCGTCTCACAGCACCGCCAGGACCCGCGCGCCTACGCCGTCTTGGACCACCTCAACACCAAACCCGCGGTGAGCTACCTCAAAAGAGTCATCAGGCGCGGAGGCGGCTGAACGCCCAGCGGCCCACCCCTGCGGCATGGAAACCACGCCCCTCAGCTATCGCCAAGTCAACCGCGACCTGCTCCATCAGGTCTTCTCAGCCCCGGCCATACCCTGGTCACTCCTGTTGGCCGGTGATCTGGCGGTCCTGGCCTTTGGCCTGTACTGCTGGCGATACCAGCTTGAGGCCGGGCTGGGGGTAACGGGCTTGAACCACCCGGTGAGCTGGGGCGTGTATATCACGAATTTTGTGTTCTGGGTCGGCATTGCTCACTCCGGGACCCTGATCTCCGCGGTCTTATTTCTGTTCCGGGCCCGCTGGCGCACGTCTATCGCCAGGAGTGCGGAAGCGATGACGATTTTTGCGGTAATGACCGCCGCCCTCTTCCCCATTATCCACCTGGGCCGGGCGTGGAACTTTTACTGGCTGCTGCCGTATCCGAATCAGCGTCAGTTGTGGGTCAATTTCCAGTCTCCGCTGGTCTGGGACGCCTTTGCGATTAGCACCTATTTCGCGGTCAGCGTTATGTTCTGGTACATCGGTCTGATCCCCGACCTGGCCGCTGTCCGTGACCGGGCCCGCGGCCTGCGCCGCACCCTCTACGGCCTGCTGTCCTTGGGCTGGCAGGGCACGAACCGCCAGTGGCTCCACTATCTCAGCGCCTACGGTTTTTTTGCCGCCCTGGCCACCCCGCTCGTCGTCTCGGTCCACAGCGTGGTGTCGTGGGACTTTGCTATGGCCCTGGTGCCGGGCTGGCACAGCACGATTTTCGCCCCCTACTTTGTGGCCGGGGCGATTTTCTCGGGTCTGGCCATGGTCCTGACGCTGCTGATTCCGCTGCGGCGGCTCTTTGGTCTGGAGGCGTATATTACCGCTGCCCACTTCGATAATCTGGGCAAACTGATCATCCTGACCTCGCTGATCCTCAGCTACGCCTATGTCAGCGAGGTCTTCATTGCCTGGTATAGCGGCAATCCGTTTGAACGTGCCATCTTCTGGTATCGGGCGTTTGGCGATTACGGCCGCCTCTTCTGGCTCATGGTCTTTTGCAACTGCCTTGTGCCCATGCTGCTGTGGGTGCGCTCAATTCGGACCCATACGCTGTGGCTGTTCGGCATTGCGCTGCTGATCAACATCGGGATGTGGCTGGAGCGCTTTGTCATTATTGTCTCGTCGCTGGCCCACGAGTTTAACCCGTCGGCCTGGGGCGTGTACCAGCCGTCATGGGTCGAGGTCGGCATCACCGCTGGCAGCTTTGCCTGGTTCTTCCTGTGGTTTCTGCTGTTCATCAAGTTTCTGCCGCTGGTCTCACTGGCCGAGGTCAAAGAGCATTTGCCCCCGCCGGCCGACCTTCCGCCGACCGGACCGGACCGGGAGGCAGCGAGGCCGACGCTGACCGGACACGGGAGCAGAGCGGTGGGAGTTTTCTCTCAGCTCGACAGCCTGCTTGCGGCCGTCACCCATCTCCGCCGGCGCGGCTACAGCCACCTCAGCGTCGTCTCGCCCTTTCCCGTCCCCGAAATCCAACGCGCGTTTGGCGCGCCCACCAGCCCGGTCCGCTATTATACCCTGGCCGGCGGCCTGCTAGGAGCGTGCCTAGGCTTTGGTCTGCCAATCTATACGGCCCTGGACTGGCCGCTCCAGACCGGCGGCAAACCGATTATCGGGCTGCCGTCGTTTGCCATTATCGGCTTTGAAATGACCATCCTGTTTGGCGCGCTGGCGACCCTGCTCGGCCTCTTGCTGCACGCCCGACTGCCGGCTCGGCCGGTCGCAATCAGTCAAGACCCGCGGTTTTCAGAAGACCGCTTTGGGCTGTGTGTCGCCTGTACAGACGCACAGCTGAGCGCGGTCAAGGACAGCCTCACCTCGAGCGGTGCCCAGGACGTGTATGGCCAAGGTGGATAAACCCCGCTCCTCGCACGCTACCGGGGCGAAGTGGGGTCTGGCGTGCCTGCTCGGAGCCGCGGCGCTAGTCCTGAGCATTCAGCCCGGCCACAGTCTGCCGTGGAACACCGACATGTACGGCCAGCCCGGGCTCGCAGCCGGCACGGCCCCGCAGGCCCCACCGGCCCACACCGTCCCGACGACCGGTGCTGAGCCGCCCGGGTCGGCGCGGATATCGGCGCGGCTCAGGACCGGTCTGCGCCTGACAAACCCGAGGCCGGCCTCAGCCGAATCCCTGGCCAGCGGCAAAGCCCTGTTTCAGGTCTACTGCACGGCCTGCCACGGCCCCTCCGGCAGAGGTGACGGCCCGGTCGTGGGCAGGGGCATTCCGTCGTCAGACCTTCATGCCGCGCGCATCACAGGACAGAAAGACGGCTATCTGTACGCCACGGTTCGCAGCGGCGGCATCATCATGCCCGGCTATGGCCACGCGCTGTCCATCACAGAGCGCTGGGACATTGTGAACTACCTCCGTCACCTCCAGGGACAATGAGCACGCCAGCCACACCTCGCTCCGGGCCGGCCATCCCCGCCCAGTCCGCCCGGCTGGCCAGGCTGCTATGGGCCTGTGTCGGCCTCGGCGTGGTGGCCTTTGGGCTGGGCGTCTGGATAAGCCCCCAGCGCACCTGGCAGGCCTATCTGGTCAACTGGCTCTTCTGGTCGGGCGTGGCGCTGAGCGGCATGACGTTTGCCGCCATCTTACACTTGGTCAACGCGCAGTGGGCCGGCCCACTGCGCCGCCTGGCCGAGGCCATGGCCGCCTGGCTCCCGATCTCTTTGGGGCTGTTTATCCTGCTGGCGTTTGGCACGGCCTATCTGTTCCCGTGGCTCCACGAACCGGTCAAAGCCAGACAGCCCTGGCTGGATACGGGTTTTGTCTTGTTCCGCAATTTTTGCGCCCTGGCCGTCCTGTACACCCTGAGCCTGGTCTTTGTGTATTACTCACTGCGGCCTCAGGCCGACCGTCTTCCTGCCCAGACGCATCGCTGGCTGGCGGCCGGCCTCGAGATGCTGCGCCGCGACTGGCATGACACGGAGACCGAGCAGGCCCGCAGCCGGCGGGTCCTGGGGCTGCTCTCGCCGGTCTTTCTGGTGCTGTATGCGGTGCTGTTCAGCCTGATTGGCTTTGACTTAGTGATGTCGCTTGACCCGCACTGGGTCAGCACCCTGTTTGGTGCTTTCTGGTGCGTCGGCAATCTTTATGCCGGACTCGCGGTCCTCATGGTCGGGGCGCTTGGGGCACACAAACTCGGCCTCCAGGCGTTGCCCACGGCCGCCGAGTCGCACGACCTGGGCAAGCTGATTTTTGGCTTTTGCCTTCTGTGGACGTATCTGTTCTGGTGCCACTATTTGCCGATCTGGTACGCCAACCTTCCAGAAGAAACCGGCTTTGTGCTGCTGCGGCTGGCCTCCCAACCGTGGGCGGCGGTGAGCTTGGGCGTGCTGACGCTGAACTTTCTGATTCCGTTGCCGGCCCTCCTCAGCCGGCACGTCAAGCAACGGCCAACAGCCCTCGCCGGCTTGGGACTTGGGGTTGGGCTGGGCATGTGGCTGGAGCGCTATGTGCTTGTCGTTCCGTCCCTGTGGCAGCCCGCCAGCCTGCCCTTGGGCGTCTTGGAGTTGTGTCTGCTGGCCGGATTTTCCGGCAGCTATGCCCTGGCCTTTCTGGGCTTTGTCCGGGTCTTTGTCCCGGCTGACCGACAGCCCTACGACGCCGGCAGGGCAAACACCACCAGCGCGCTGCCCTGATTGACCTTCGCCGGCTTTCCGAGCAGCGTGGTGGCTAATCCGCCGCCGCCGCTCGGCACGGCCACATACTGCCGCCCGTCAAGCTTGTAGGTCACTGGCTGTCCGCGCACGCCCGAGCCGGTCTGGAAGCGCCACAGCAGCTCGCCAGTCTCGGCGTCAAAGGCCAGGGCATAGCCGGCCTGATTGCCGCTGAAGACCAGACCGCCGGCCGTGGCCAGCGTTCCGCCGACCAGGGGATAGTCGTCCTTGTACTGCCATTTGATCGCGCCGGTCGAGGGATCGATGGCCGACAGGTGGCCGTAGGATGAGCCGTCGTCACCCTGGGTTGCACCCGGACCGCCGCCCCAGTAGGGAATCCCCTGGACAAAGACAGCGGCCGCTTTGCGCATCTCCATACAGCTCTCAATCACCGGCACATACAGCAGAGCCGTCCGCGGGCTGTAGGCCGCGGACACCGAGCCGTTCTGGCCCCCGGCCGCGCCCGGACAGATAAACTCTTGGGGCTCTGGGGTGGGGACATAGCGGGGGTCAACAATTGGGCGGCCGGTCTCGTCTAAACCCTTGGCCCAGTTCAGCTGATCGACATATTGGGTGGCGTGCAGATATTCCCCGGTGGCCCGGTTGAGCACATACAGATAGCCATTGCGGTTGGGCTGAACGATCGCCTTGATCGTCTTGCCGCTGCGGACGACATCGACTAGCAGCAGGCCGGTATTGCCGTCGTAGTCCCAGATATCGTGGGGGGTGAACTGAAAATGCCATTTGATCTGACCGGTCTGGGGGTTCAGGGCCAGCACTGCGCTGGAATACAGGTTATCGCCCTCCCGTACATCCCCGTTCCAGTCGGGGCCGGGGTTGCCTGCCGCCCAGTACAAGATGTCTCGGTCCGCATCGTAGGAGCCGGTGACCCAGGTCGCACCGCCGCCGCTCTTCCACGAGTCGCCGGCCCAGGTCTCGTTGCCCGGCTCTCCCTCGCCGGGAATCGTGTAGCGCCGCCAGCGCCGTTGGCCGGTCTTGGCGTCATAGGCGTCCAAAAACCCCCGCACGCCATAGTCGCCGCCGGCAATACCGACGATCACCAGGTCTTTGACCACCAGCGGTGCGCCAGTGCTGCTATAGCCCCGGTGATATTGTTCAATCTCCACATTCCACACCACCTCGCCCGTCTTGCGGTCCAGGGCAAGCAGGCGGGCGTCCAAGGTACCCATATACAGAGTGTCATCCGCAATCGCCACGCCCCGGTTGCCCGGACCGCAGCACAGGCGGGCATCGCTCGGCATGGTGTGGTCGTATCTCCACAGGACCTCGCCCGTCCTGGCGTCAAGCGCATAGACGTGGTTGTAGGCGGCCGAGACGTACATCACCCCGTCGGCGACAATGGGAGCGGCCTGAAACTGATATGGAATCCCGGTCTGGAAGACCCAGGCGGGGCTGAGTTTTTTGACGTTCTCCCGGTCAATGTCGGTCAGCGGGCTAAAGCGGGTGTTGTCATAGTTGCCGCCATACATCAGCCAGTCACGAGACTCGGCTGTGCCGGTCAGCAATCGCTCTTGGGTGACCGGTTTCAGCGCAGAGGCAGCAGTACCAGGTGTGGTGTCAGCGGCATGAACCGCCAGCGGTAGCAGCAGATGGCTGATAAGCAGGACTTGAGATAGGCACCAGGATCGCATGGTTCTCCCCTATGGTTGGGCAGGCCCGTGTTGATTTCGCCGATAGGGCTACAGAGCCGGCCGGCAACCTACTGGCTTTTCCGAACAGGGTCAAGGCAAAAGCGCCCGACAGGCGGTTTGCAGCCCCCCGGAGCCTGTGTTTACTCCCAGCTTTTCCACATCTGCGGACAGTATCCCACTGTCGCCTGTTTGCCATTGCGCACGACCGGGGTGTTGAACAGCAGGGGCTCTTTGAGCAGCACGGTCTCAATCCGCCCGGAATCCAGCGAGGCGTGGGCCAGACCCCGGTCAACGAAGCGCTGGCTGGAGCGGTTGAGGAGTTGGGTGAGCGGGACGCTGGCCGCAACCGAGCGCAGTTCGCCTTTTGACAGGCCCTTGTCGGCCAGATCGACGAATTGAAAACGAATCCGGCGCTCTTTGAAAAAACGCTGGGCTTTGCGTGTCTCGGCGCATTTTTTGAGACCAAAAATTTGGATATTCATCGGCTCCTCGTCCTCATGTGATGCGAGAGCGACTCGTGTATCAGAAATACCGGGCCAGCATACGCCCCTGCACTTATGGCTTGACTTTTTGGTCGAAATAGCTCATGCTCTGGTCAGCTTGATTCTCGCCTGTGGACAAATCTGTCTGCATAGGCTAAGTGTGATGCACAGTTCAGCCCAAAAAGGAGGTCTCAACCGTGGAATGGACGATGCCTGATTTCGAAGAAGTCCGGATGGACGCCGAAGTGAGCATGTACATTTTTATCTCGGAGTAGCTCCGAGCAGTCCGCCTTGCTGCAAACGGGCTTCCCCGGCTACGGAGAAGCCCGTTTCTGTATCCATTATATCATAAGGAAGAGCGTGTGCGGGTCCATGTCCTAGGCTCCGGGGCCGGAGGCGGCTTTCCCCAATGGAATTGCAACTGCCCAAACTGCCGCAATTTCCGGGCCGGCACAGTCAAGGCCCGAGCCAGAACGCAAGCCTCAATTGCCGTTAGCGCCGACGGCCAGGGCTGGTATCTCATCAATGCCGGCCCCGATATCCGTCAGCAGATTCAGGCCTTCCCCGCCCTTGAGCCGGCCCACAGCCCGCGTCACACGCCCATCTCTGCCATCCTGTTGACCAACGCCGAAATTGACCATGTCGCCGGTCTCTTATCGCTCAGGGAGTCACAGCCCCTCAGCCTGTACGCCAGTCACCAGGTCCGGGGCTGGCTGCTGGAGACGAATGCCATGTTCCGGACGGTGTGCGCCCCCCCGCGCTGCACATGGCACAGCCTCAAGTATGGCGCTGCCCACGACCTTATCGGGGTCAAGGGCACACCGAGCGGGATGAGCTATGAGGCCTTTGTCGTTCCCGGCCGAGCGCCGGCCTATCTGTTGGGCCGCGTGTCGGACTGGAGCGAGGCGTCGGTCGGCTACAAAATTATCGATCGCCACGGCGGCCGCTCGCTGGTCTATGTGCCGGGCCTCAAGGCCCTGGACGATAGCGTGTTGGCCTACCTCCAGCACTGTGATACCTTCTTTTTAGACGGCACCTGCTGGACCGACGACGAAATGATCGGCGTCGGCCTAGCCCAAAAAACGTCGGTATCAATGGGCCACATCCCGATGACGGGACCGAACGGTAGCCTTGAGCAGCTGGCCAGCTTAGGCAATGTGCGTAAAATCTACACCCATCTGAACAATACCAACCCTGTCCTCATTGAGGACTCAACTCAACGGCGGACGGTTGAAGCGGCCGGCTGGGAAGTAGCCTTCGATGGCATGGACTTTGAGGTGTAAGCCGTGAGCACAACGCAAGCACAACAGCTGTGGAGCCGGGAAGCATTCATTGAACGCCTGCGCGCGGTGGGCGAGGCCGGCTACCACGATGCCCATCCGTTTCATGTCCTGATGCACGAGGGTAAGCTGACCGAGCGGCAGCTCCAGGCCTGGATTGAGAACCGTTTTTACTATCAGACGATCATTCCCAGAAAAGACGCGGCCATTATGGCCCGTATTGAGGACCCGGCGGTGCGGCGGGCCTGGATTCAGCGCATCCTTGACCACGACGGCACGCCCGACAATCCCGATGGCGGGATTCATAAATGGCTCGTCCTAGGCGAGGCGGCCGGGCTCAAGCCGCACGACCTGATCGCCCTGCGCTATGTGCTGCCCGGCGTGCGCTTTGCGGTCGATGCCTATCTGAGCTATGTCAAAGACCACTCCCTGATGGAGGCCGTCGCCTCGTCGCTGACCGAACTGTTCGCCCCGACGCTGATGGCCAGACGCCTGCCGGCCTTTGAACGGCACTACCCGTGGGTCAAGCAGCAGGGCTTGGAGTATTTTCGAGCTCGCCTGAGCCAGGCACCGCGCGACGTTGAGTTTGGCCTTGCGTATGTGATTCAAGCGTGCAAAACGCGCGAGCAGCAAGAGCAGGCCATTCTCGCCCTCAAAACCAAGTGTCATATTCTGTGGTGCCTACTTGACGCCGTCCATTTTGCGTATGTCTCCCCCGGCTTGCTGCCGCCGCTGTGGGGGGAATAGGTGCGCGTATGGCTGACCCGCACGACACTTGGCGTCCCCGGCTGGCCGCAAAAGCCCGTCTGCGGTGGGATAGGATCGAGCAGCAACACATGCTGATGTTTCCCGAAGCGGCCCTCAAGCTGAACGCCACCGCCGCCGAGGTGCTCAAGCTGTGTGACGGTGAGCGGACCGTAGGCCAGATCGTTGATGCCCTGCTGGAACAGTTCTCTACCGCCGACCGCCAAGTGGTTGAAGACAACGTCAGGCAGCTCTTGACCCGCATTCGCAGCCGCGGGCTCCTGGAGGTCTAGTGCCCGCCCCACGTCCCTACACCCTGGTCGCCGAGCTGACCTACCGCTGTCCGCTCAGGTGTCTGTACTGCTCCAACCCGCTTGCGTTCCACGCCATGCAAGACGAACTCAGCACCGAGCAGTGGTGCCAGACGTTTACGGACGCGGCCGCACTCGGCGTTGTCCAAGTCCATCTGTCGGGCGGCGAACCGCTAGTCCGCCACGATATGCCGGCCTTGATTCGGCACGCGCGGCAGTGTGATCTGTACACCAACCTGATCACCGGCGGGACGCTGCTGAACGAGGCCAAGCTGAAAGAACTGCGCGACTGCGGCCTGGAGCATATTCAGCTCAGCCTCCAGGACACCCGGCGTGGGCCGGCTGAGCGGGTGGCCGGCCTCAGGTCATATGACAAGAAACTCGAGGTAGCCCGGCTGATTACCCGGCTCGGCTACCCGCTAACGATTAACGTGGTCCTGCACAGTCTGAATATCGAGCGCGTGCCCGCGCTGATTCGCCAGGCGGCCGAGCTGGGTGCCCAGCGGCTTGAGTTGGCCAATACCCAGTACTACGCCTGGGCGTTGGAGAACCGCCGGGCCCTGCTGCCGCCCCGTGACCAATACGAACGCGCCGAGGCTATCGCACGGCACGCGCGGAAAAAGTACAAAGGCGTACTGGAGATTGCCTTTGTCAAAATCGACTACTATGAAGACGCGCCCAAGGCCTGCTCAGGCGGCTGGGCCCGCAGCTATATGTGCATCACACCGACCGGCGAAGTCCTGCCCTGCCACGCCGCGCACGCAATTGAGCAGCTGCGGTTTGAGAGCGTCAAAAACCGGCCGCTGACCGAAATCTGGTCCGACTCGCCAGGGCTGAACGCCTTTCGCGGCTCCGACTGGATGCAGGAGCCGTGTCGCAGCTGTCCGCGGCGAGAGCAGGATTTTGGCGGGTGTCGGTGCCAGGCCTTTCTGCTGACCGGCGACGCCGCGGCAACCGACCCGGTGTGCAAACTCTCCCCGCGGCATGAGGTCGTGGTGCAAGCCGCGGCCGAGCCGGTGGAGGACGGGCCGCATCTGGTCTACCGCGATAGGAAAAACAGCCAGCGTTTGTCGGCCCGCTCATGAGTGACAAGCCACACCACACCTCGCAGTCATCCCATTCGCCAGCCAGGCCCGGCGGCAGACTTGGCGGTCCAAAGGAGGAACAGAGTGGGTGATGATGACCGCCCGGCCAAGAAGAGATCATCACCTACTTTGCACGGCGTGGACCCCGCTGTTCTTGTCATGGGCGGGCTGACCCTGGCCCTGGTCGGCTGGGCATTTGTCAAAGGGCCGGACTTGCCGCTCAAAGGCGTTCAGGCCAGCCTGGAGCTGTTCCGAGGCGTCTGGCTGCCGCTGCTGCTCGGATTTTGCCTGGCCGGATTTTTCAACGTCCTGGTTCCCCGCGAACTGCTCGTCAAGTGGATGGGCGATCAAGCCGGGTTTCGCGGCATCCTGATTGCCTGGCTGATCGGTCTGCTCATGCCGGGCGGCCCCTACATTGTCTTTCCCATCGCCGCCTCCCTCCTCAAGCAGGGCGTCGCCGTCGGCCCCCTGCTGGCCTTTATTACGGCCAAGGCCCTGCTCTCGCCAACCCGGCTGTTGAGCTGGGAAGTGCCCTTCCTGGGCTGGCCGTTTGTGGCCGCACGGGCGATTCCGAGCCTGCTTCTTCCCCCGCTCATCGGCCTGATTGGCCAGCGCCTGTTTCAGCTGTTTTCCAAATAACCGCCTCACCTGCCCATGTGGGCCTGGAGGGCCAAGAGGCCGCTCCCGGCCTGGACAGCGACCAGGTTTTTGAGCGGCACTATCACCATATTGCTCTCAGCCTCAATCCGGCCTATCCGCTCTTCGATCTGGGCCCGGATTTCATCCGCCCGCGCCCGCTCACCGGCGTCCCTGGCCAGCCGGTAGACCTGGCCCAGATACAGGGCGGGATGCAGAGTGCGGCATACCAGCGCGTCAAACGCCTGGGCTGTGGTGGCCTCTTCGGCATAGGCCGGCTCTTGGAGCTGTTTGTGCTGGGCGGCCAGTCGTTTCGGCGTCCGTCGAACATAGTCGGCCACCGAGCGAAACAGCCGGTTGGCAGGGACCTTATCCTGCAAGGCTGAGAAATGGGCCTCAATCAGCCCGACGGTCTCGTGCGTGCGCCGCAGGCCCTCAGCCAGCGCATCACGCCGTGACCGCCCACTCGGAGAGCGGTCAGCCAGGGCCGGGTCGGTGAAATACGGCAGCTCACACACCAGGGTCAGGGCGTCGGGCACCCGCTCTTGCAGATAGTCGGCCGAGCTGGTCCCGGTCAGGATAGACGCCGCCGGGTCTCCGCCGAGGTTTTTGAGCAGATAGTCGTAGCTGTCCCGGACGCTGAAAAACGGATACACCGCCCGGGCCCAGGGCCGGAGATAGGGCACTTCAGGCTCACCCTGGTGGAGCGCCAGGCCCTGGGCCGCCACCAACCGGTGCAACTGCCCAAACAGGGCCGGCAGACACCGCGAGGCGTAAAAATAGACGCCGCAGAAACTGGCGTTATGCAGCGAGTAACACAAGCCGGGCCGATAGTCCTCCATCAGCCGCATCAGGACCTGGGTCTCTGCCGACGGGGCAGAAAAGTGCAAGGTCTTATAGTCAACAGGAAAGCCCCACTCGACCTGCTCGGCCTGGGCCGGCCGGTAATAGTGCAGCGCATAGCGGAGCGGAGAGAACGCGCCTTTGAGCCAGCCGACATTGAGCGCCAGCCCATCGGGGTCCGCCACTTTGACGATCAGAAAGGTCGTATCGAGCTGCCGGCGCATATCGTGGCGCTCACACAGCAGCCGGCTCAAAAAGTCGAGGCTCAGCGTTCCGACCGGCTCGTTGGGATGGGGCACGCCGAACAGCAGCGCCGTCCGCGAGCCGTGGCCGATGGTCAGCAGTTCAATCGGGCGTCCGTCCGTTGATATCCCAAGCTGGCGCAGGTGGGCCAAGTCTGGAAACTCTTTGACGAGCTGCACCGAACTGTGGTGGAGCTCGTCGGGCGACAAAAACTCCTGGTAGTCGGGAATGGTGCGCAACACACCGTTGATATCCATATCTCTCTACCCATGCCCCAAGCCGGCCGGCAGGTCAATGCGTAGCCCGCGCCTGCTTGACACACCAGAGGGAATCGTGTTTGTCTTCGGCCTCCAGAATGCGCTTGCAGGAAAGCTCTCCGCCTCCATGAGTATGTCCCACTCCCCCCCGGCCCAAGCCGAGACCAGCTTCGTGCGTTTTCTGAAAACCCTCGGTCCGGGACTGTTGTTCGCCAGTACTGCAATCGGCGTCTCCCACCTCGTGCAGTCCACACGCGCCGGGGCCAGCTACGGCTACGCCCTGCTGTGGGCAATCGTCGTGGCCAACCTACTCAAATATCCGGCCTTTGAGTCCGCCCCACGCTATACCAACGCCACCGGCGAGAGTCTGATAGACGGCTATCTGCGCCTCGGCAAATGGATGCTGTATGTGTATCTGCTGATTACCATCGCCCCGATGTTTATCATCAGCGCGGCAATCGGCTTCACCACCGCCGGACTGCTGAATAATCTGTTGGGTCTGCACATCTCCGCGGCGACAACCGCCCTGTTTCTGCTCGCCGTGTGTGTCGCGGTCCTCTTGGTCGGAGAGTACAGCCTGCTTGACCATCTCATCAAGATAATCTGTGTCGTCCTTTTTGTGTCCACGCTTGTCGCCTTCATCCTGACCGTGACGCGCGGCCCGGTCGCGTCAGTTCCATTCTATTCGTCCGAAATCTGGACCGCCTCGGGTTTCGCGTTTTTGATCGCACTGATGGGCTGGATGCCGGCCCCGGTCGATCTGTCGGCCTGGAACAGCCTGTGGACCCTGGAGCGCATCAGGCAGACCAACTATCGGCCGGCTCTGAGCGAAACCCTGCTGGAGTTCAGGCTCGGCTATGTCATGACCGCTCTTCTGGCGGTGTGTTTCATGACCCTGGGCGCGTTCATCATGTACGGTTCGGAGCAGGCATTCTCCCATCAGAGCGGCACCCAATTCACCAACCAGGTCGTGCGGCTGTATACCGCCACGCTGGGCGACTGGAGTTATGTGATTATTGCCGCGTCCGCCTTTTCGGTCATGTTCAGCACCGCCCTCGTCGTACTTGACGGCTATGCACGGGCGATGGAACGGACGTGTGCGCTGCTGTTTTTGAGCGGCCAGGGGAGCCGGCGGATGTATAACCTGTGGGTGGTGGTCAGCGCGATTGGAGCCTATTGGATGATCGCCTGGTTTCTGACCAGCTTTACCCGCCTGGTTGACCTGGCCACGATCATATCGTTTCTGGTTGCCCCGATTCTGGCCACAGCCAACTACAAGCTGGTGGCTGGCACTCACCTGCCCCACGACGCCCGCCCGCCGGACTGGCTGCGGCTGCTGGGCGTGATTGGGATCATCTTTCTAAGCATTTTCAGCCTGCTCTACGCCGCCATGCGGCTGCTGGCTTGAACGAACCGTACCGGGCCAGCCTGTTGACTTTTGATTTTTGCCCCTTCTTATCATATATGTTACTCCACAAGGGCAAGAAGGGAAGCAGAGCCTATGTCGGCAGGAGAACGAACCCACCACATCCTTGACGAGGCGGACGCCGCGAGCTGGGTCAAGGACGGCATGACGGTCGCGGTCGGTGAGCCGGCCCCAATGGCCCTGCTGCGGCATATCATCCGGCGTCAGGTGACACACCTGACGGTCGTGGCCAGCGGTTTGTCTCTGGACCTGCTGATTGCCGCCGGGTGCGTGACCAAAGCCGTCAGCTACTACGCCGGCGGCGGCTTTGGGGTAGCGGTCGCGCCCTCGTTTCGGCGCGCGGTTGAGCGCGGTCAGCTCGAAACCTGGGAGTGCGAAGAGGGCATCTTGACGGCCGGGCTGCGGGCCGCGGCCCAGGCGCTGCCGTTTCTGCCCTGGCGCGGCGGGGTCGGCACCTCGCTGCCCGAGGTCAACCCCGACCTCAAGGTCATCACCGACCCGATCAAGGGCGAAACTTTACTCGCCGTACCGGCGATCAAACCCGATGTCACCCTACTCCACGCCGCTACCGCGGACCCCTACGGGAATGTCCAGCACTTCGGCGGGCCGGGCTGGCTTGACCTGTTTCTGTACCGGGCAGCCGAGCGGACGATCGTACAGGTCGAAAAAATCATCGCCAACGAGGATGTCCGCGGCAATCCGTGGGCAACGACTCTCGCCGCCGCGGACGGCGTTGTGCGTATGCCCTACGGTGCCCATCCGTTTTATAGTCGCGGCTATTACATTACCGACAGCGAGTTTTTAGCGACCTATGTGCGGGCCGCCACCGACGCCGCTCAGGATGACCCGGCGGCCCTCCAGCACTTTCTGAACCGCTACTGCCGAGAACCCGAGACGCATGGCGATTATTTGGAACGGGTCGGGATCAAACGCCTGCTCTCGCTGTATGAATACTGAGGGCGTGAAACCTCACCCCCGAAAAAAGAGGAGCTGTTGTCTGCCCATGACCACCCAAAACGGCTGCACCGCCCAGGAAATCATGGTCGTGTTTCTGGCCCGCGAGCTACAAGACGGTGAGTTGCTCCAGGTCGGCGTGGCCATGCCGGTGGCCGAGGCCGCGGTCCGCCTCGCCCACAGTCTGCACGGCCCGAACATGGAGCTGATCTTTCTCGGCACGCGCATGAATGTCGCCCACCTCGACAGCCTGCCCATGCCGGCCTTTGGCTGGGACCGGCGGGTTGTGCGTTGGGCCGAGTCGTACAGCGACACCGGACACCGCTTTGACCGGCTGAAAGACTGGCACAAGCGGGTCTTTTTTATCGGCGGGGTGCAGGTTGACCCCCACGGCAACACCAATTTAATCGGTGTGGGTCCTGAGTATCCACAGCTGCGGTTTCGCGGCCCAGGTTCGGTCGGCACGCCGACCCTGAGCAGCCACGTTGGCCGCTATTACATTGTGCTCAACTCCCATACGGCCCGCACCTTTGTCGAGCGTTGCGATTACATCAGCACCGTTGGGTGGGGCTCGGGCGGAGCAGATGCCCGCAAAAAACTGGGCCTCCCCGGCGGAGGCCCCAAGTATTGCCTCACACCGCTATGCGTCATGGACTTTACCGAAGACGAAAAACGCATGCGGCTGCGCTCCCTCCATCCGGGCGTATCGGTTGAGCAGGTCCAGACCCACACCGGCTTTCCCCTTGTCATCCCCGAGCGGGTTCCCACCACCTCCCTGCCCAACGCCGAAGAGCTCCACGTCCTGCGCAGCCGGGTTGACCGGGCCGGAGTCCTGCGCCGGGAAAGGGGCTGAACATGGCCAATCGGGTGACGAATATGGACCGCAAGCGCAACCGGGCCGGGCGCGCCGTTGGCTATGAGTGCGCCTTGACTGACGGCCGGCGCATTCAGGTCTGGGTGTCTCAGAACGAGCTGGATGTCGAGTTTCACGGCTTAGACCTCAAGAAAGTGTGCCGCCTGGCCGCGGAGCGAGCCTCGGCCCACGACATTGAGGCCGGCCAGCTGACCGTCTCACGCGCCCTGCTCACCGAGGTTGAAGCGCGCGAGTCAGGCCACGGGCGACGCTAGCCGATGCCAAACCCCGAGCGTTCTCCCGCCGGGCAGGCCCTTGACCTGTCCCGACTCGAAGCCTGCATCACCGCCGCCGCAGCCTGGTTGTACCAACACCAGGCCGAGGACGGCTACTGGGTCGGCATGGTGGAGTCCAACTGCTGCATGGAGGCCGAATGGCTGCTGGCCATGCACATGCTGGGCTACGAGCATCCGCGCCGCCATGCCATCGTTCAAACCCTGCTCAACGCGCAGCGCCAAGACGGCGCGTGGGAGATTTACTACGCGGCACCGGACGGCGACATCAATACCACCGTCGAGTGCTACGCCGCGCTGCGGGCCAGCGGCTTTGCGCCCGACACCCCGGCCCTGGGCAAGGCCCGCGACTGGATTTTGGCCCACGGCGGATTCGACACCATCCGCGTGTTTACCCGCTATTGGCTGGCGCTCATCGGCGAGTGGCCGTGGGACAAAACGCCCTGCCTGCCGCCCGAGGTGATCGCCTTCCCTCGGTGGTTTCCGTTCAGCATTTACAATTTTGCTTCCTGGGCGCGGGCGACCCTGGTTCCGCTGACCATTCTGTCGGCCCGCCGCTTCTGTCGTCCCCTGCCGCCCGAGCGGCGCTTGAACGAACTCTTTCCCCTGGGCCGGCAGCCGGCCTACACCGCCCTGCCGCGCAAGAGCGGCCTGTTCTCGTGGCAGACCTTTTTCCTGGCCGCCGACACCGCCCTACGCACCTATCAACAGATCGGTTTCACCCCTGGCCGCGAAGCCGCCATCCGCCAGTGTGTGGAATGGATCATCAAACACCAGGACGCCGACGGCGCGTGGGGCGGCATTCAGCCGCCGTGGGTCTACAGTCTGATGGCGCTCTACGCCGAGGGCTATCCGCTCAGCCACCCGGCCCTGGCCGCGGGTCTAACTGCCCTTGACGCCCACTGGTCATACGAGCGGGACGGCGGGCTGCACATTCAGGCCAGCGAATCGCCGGTCTGGGACACGCTGCTGTCGAGCCTGGCGCTGCTCGACTGCGGCTACCAGCTCCGGCAGTCAGAGCCGATGCAGACCGCACTCGACTGGATTCTTGCCCACGAGGTCGTGAGCGGGGGCGACTGGCAGCTCAGCCTGCCCGAGGTCACTCCCGGCGGTTGGGCGTTTGAGCGGGCCAACGCCGCCTACCCCGATATTGACGACACCGCGGTCGCCCTGATCGTTCTGGCCCAGCTGCGCAAACAGTGTCCTGACGACCGGCGTTTTGACGCCCCGATTGCCCGTGCCGTAGACTGGATACTGGCGATGCAGTCCGGCAACGGCGGTTGGGCCGCGTTTGACCGCGATAACAACAAACAGCTGCTGACCACGATCCCGTTTTGTGATTTCGGCGAAGCCCTTGACCCGCCCAGCGTCGATGTTACTGCCCATGTGGTTGAAGCCTTCGGCCTGCTCGGCTACGACGCCTCCCAGCCGGCAATGGCCCGCGCGCTGGCCTACATCCGCGCCGAACAAGAACCCGAGGGCAGCTGGTTTGGACGCTGGGGGGTGAACCATATCTACGGCACGGCCGCGGTGCTGCCGGCCCTGCGGGCGATCGGCCAAGACATGGGTGCCGCCTATGTTCAGCGAGCCGGCCACTGGCTGGCGGCCCACCAGAATGCCGATGGCGGCTGGGGCGAAACCTGCGCATCGTACATGGATGACCGCCTGCGCGGCACAGGGCCGAGCACCGCCTCCCAGACCGCCTGGGCGCTCATGGCCCTGGTGGCCCTGGACGGACGGGATTTTGAGACCTCAATTCGTCGGGGGGCGGACTACCTGGTCCGCACCCGGCGCGGCGGCAGCTGGGACGAGCCGTACTATACCGGCACCGGCTTCCCCGGTTATGGCACCGGTGCGCGGACCGCTCTCCAGGTCCAGGACATGAAAGAACGCTTTGCCCAGGGCACCGAACTCCAGCGCGGCTTCATGATTAACTACAACCTCTACCGCCACTATTTCCCGCTCATGGCGCTGGGCCGTGTGCGGGCGTATTTCAGCCGTGCCGAATCCCGCCCGGACGGCTAGGCCGACGCTCACCCCTCCGGCTCCTCAGCGTCGCTTGGTCAGGGTCACTCTCTCACTGTGGAGGCTTCTGGCCGAGTCGATGGGCCGAGGTGATGTCTTTGACTTTGCGAGCGACAGCGGGGTCAAAAGGCATCCCAAGGTGGCCCATCTCCTTTCTGACTCGATCTGTCTGCTGCTCGGTGAGCAACTTGGCCGACCCTCGAACGACCCCCTCCCACATATTCACATAGTTGACAGAATTGTCCGAGGCGACACGCTGGAACAGCCCGTCTGTATCAAAGTGGAACGCTGTCACAGTATTGTCGTAATTGCCCCCCCCCGCGAGCAGGCCAACGAAAGGGACGAATGTGGCCCCATGCATCGTATACTTAGTGTAGTAGTAAATCCATGCGGACTCATCACCTGTGTACACGACATCATGTGGCTGCCCAAAGTGTGTGTGGACTCCGCGTTTGGTCGTGACACCTTGCTCAAGCTGCATGTACCGGCCAACGTCGGTCAGGTGGGGATTCCCCAACTGCGCGGAGCAACCGGAGAGCAACGCCACACTGACCGCAATGGCTGTGGCAGCCATCCGGACCGGAGTGGATTTGTATTTTTTCATCTGGGTCTCCTTTCAGTGTCCCCACCTAGCCTAATTCAGGTCAACCGCGTTGGGCGTATGGCGCTCACCAATCACATCTTGCAAAGCGTCTTTGGACTGGTGATCTTACACGGTTTCGGGCTTGGGCTGTGGAACGACCTCGCCCGCCATCAGCTGTACGCCATCGTGCTGGCCGAGTGGGGCGTCATGCTCTGGTTGGCCGGTGGCTGGGCCGCTACCGCTTCGGCCCGCTGGAGTGGCTGTGGCGGTCGCTGGCCTGCGGGCGTGTCCGGCCCATGAGCGCGTAGGGTAAGATTTTCATGGCTTGGAAGGTGGACGATTTCGACATCACCCCAGTGCCGGTTGAGATATTCGGCAACGAGACGGCGGTGGCAGCGGTCGGGCTTGTCCTCACTACAGAGGAGGCAGGCGTTGGCGATGGTTCTTTTGATGGATTTTCTGGCGATGCGGCGCTGTGCCATAAGAGCAAGGAACTGATGTTCGTAGGTCTGCCAGTCACGATGGTCTTTGCGATACGCGTCCAGCATCTCTTTGGTGGGGGCGAGGTCGGGGAGATGGATGTACTTCATTCGGCAGATTTTGTTGAGGAAATACTCCAAGTCGTCTTTCTTGGCAAAGCCAGCGAGTTGAGAGATGTTGCTGAGGCGGACATCCACCAGGCGTTTGGCACCGGAGGCGCGGAGAGTGTCAAAGAAATGGGAGGCGGATTTTTTGGTGAACCCGATGGTGTACACTTTCAAGATATATCCTCTCAACCGTCCCTGCCGGCGAGCGGTATGTTACCAACATAGGCCACTTTCTGGGCTTGGCGGGCAAGGGCGTTGGCAATAATCTCGGCTCTGGAGAGGAAAAAATCTCCATCGTGGGGAAGCTTGAACAGGTCCAAGAGGCGGTTCATAGCGGCGTCATGGCTTTCCAGACTGCCATCGGCCAGTATATGCTCAACAACCATACCACGCTCAACGAGGGAGCGGGCGATCAGCAGGGTGCGGTGGCATTCCAGCGGTTCTTTTTCGGTACACATCAGGGCGATGCGACGTTCGACAGCGACATGGAGCAGGCGCTGAATGCCGTTATTGAACTGGTCAGTGTCGGCTACGCGATCGTACTGGACGCGGCCGTTGGCATCGTAGCAGGAGTGGTCGGCAGGACGGCCGCCGAGTTCGCTGCCGAAGAAGGTGCAGGCGATGCCAACTTCGTCCAATGTCCGGGGCAGGGAGTGGTGGTTGAAGTGGGGCGTATAGCGGCTGTAGGGGTCGGAGCGAACATCGGCGACCTCCTCCACGCCGTGCTGCTGGAGCAGTTGCAGGAAGGTATCGGGGGCATGGTTGGAGTGGCCGATGGTGAAGATGGGGTATGGAGTTGCGGTCACGGGAGAGATGTCTTCATCAAGGCTGGATTACAGCAGCGATGAGTTTGTAGCTATATTCTTTCAATGGTTTGCCAAGTTTGTAGCTATATTCTTTCAATGGTTTGCCAAGGCTGACGGTGAGAAAAGCTTCGCCGACCTGGACCTGATAGTCACCACCGGGCTTTTGCAGATACGGGCGCTCGTAGATGTAGATAGGGTCGGTTATTTTGAGCCAGTAGTCCATTTCAGCATAGTGGAAACGTCCCTGCACCCACCAGGGTGGGGATACAAACAGTTCCAGCCGGTCAACCTTGATGAAACGCAGCGAGTCTTCAAGGGAGCGGGCGACCGAGAGGGGGACTCGATCGTTCTTTCCATCAGTTGTGCTATGTCCATCGGTCCAGAGTGGAGCTATTGGGTCGGTGAATCGGGCCAGTTCATTTCCAGCAACTCTCCGAATCCTTTCCCAGCGGGCTTCCGGGTCAAGCAACCAGTTTTCTTGCTGATAATCCTGTGGCTGGGGCTTGAGGAGTGGCACGTCAATAACGTCAAGAGGGCGGGGGTCGCTGCCATCTTCGTACCGCCGCTCCCGCTTAGATACTCCCTGGGATTTCCTGGCGCTTACGGGGCGAATCCAATCGCCAATCTGTCCATCGGCCAGCAGTTCTTTTCCGGCGATACAGCGCCAGCGATCTTGCTCTTTCCCCTTTCGCGAATTGGCCAAACATACAATGCGTTTGACAGTGGTGACACTCATAACCTGCCTCCTGCGAGAGGGTGAGGACCAACATACCACACTGGTGAAAGAGCGTCAAGTCAGCACTGTGTGGCGAAGGCATCATGCTTATGAGTGTCGCCGCCCTCCCCTCTGCGGCCAGTCAATTTGACGGGTCAGCACCCATCTCCTTATCCCCACAATTTTGCCCGCCTAATTCAGGTCAACCGCGTACTCGCGCAGGAGTTCCAGCGGGACAATATCCAGGGCGCGCTGGTGGGTGCGGGTCAGGTAGACCCGGGGGGCCATGTCGTGCTGGTAGGCTTCGAGCCAGCGGGCGGCACACAGACACCAGCGGTCGCCCGGCTGGACGCCCGGGAAGCCGAACTCGGGCCGGGGCGTTGACAGGTCATTGCCGCGCTGGCGGGAGAAGTCCAGAAACTCCCGGCTGGCCTCAACGCACACGGTGTGCGAGCCGTGGTCCTGCTGGCTGGTGTTGCAACAGCCGTCGCGGAAGAAGCCGGTCAGCGGCCGCTCGCTACAGGCCTCAAGCGGCTCACCAAACACATTGACCGAGTCGTCCATCTTGTGGGTTTCCATCATGCGCATATCCTCCTGTGGTGGGGCGGGCTTATTCGGACTCCTGTTCAGGGGCGTCTCCCGGCTGGGCTTCGTGTTCAGGCTCCTCGTCACAGGCTCCAAGATGCCGACCAACCGCGCGTATGGTCTGTGAGAAGTCCTGACGCTCAAATCGCATGCGGCTGGTCATGGTCGTCCCGGTCACGCTGTACTCCAGGGTTCCGCTCAGCGGATTCACCCCTTCTCCACTGCCGCAGCTCAGCCGAGCGGTGAGTTTGCCGCCCTCCTGTTTGAGGTCGTGCAGCGCACAGCCCTCATCCTTCACAAAGCCCTCAAACGGGGCGACCTCGGGCTCGTCAACGCATTTGGTCTGGGTGGTAAATCTCGGCTGGGGCAGGGAGGGTGACGAGATGGTGGTGGTGATATGCCACTTGCCGACCCTGACCGGCAAGGTCTGCGCTCCGCCGGCCTGGACGACAAGCAGGACAAGGCCACAACTCAGGCAAAAAAGATGACGGGGCTGCATCATTGAGAAGCCTCCTTACGGCCCGTCCGACGGACCGGCGGCGCTGGCTTGGGCGGCGGCCGTCTGGCCGGTGGCAAACCGCGGCTTGAGCAGCGACACCATTGCAGGAATGAAGACCAGAGCACCGACAATGTGCAAAAACAGCACAAGGGCCAGCAGAAACGCCATCTCGGCCTGAAACTTCATCGGAAAGAACAGCCAGAAGATGACGCTGGCCGTCAGCGTTGTGCCGGTGAACAGAATCGCGCGGCCAGTCGTCATCAGGGCGTGTTCAATGGCCTGGTCCATATCGCCGAAGTTCGCGCATTCCTCGGTAATCCGGGACAGGACATAGTAGCCATAGTCAATCCCAATCCCAATCCCAATGGCGGCCACCGGCAGGGAGTTGACGTTCATATCAATACGCGACCAGTACATGATGGCTTCGGTCAGCGGCTGGGCGATAAGAGACGGAATCATCACGATCAGCGCCCCGGCGAGAGACCGATAGGTCAGCAGGCTCAACACAAAGACGGTGGCCAGGACCAGACTGAGATTGACCCGATAGGACCATTCGACCTCTTCGTTAATGGCGGCCAGAATGCCAAACAGCCCACCGGCCAGCCGAAACTCAAGGGCTTCAATGGGGTTGTTGGCAATGTACTCCCTGGCCCGCCTTAGCGCCTGCATGACCGTGTCGTGGTGATAATCCTGAAAAAAGATGGTGACGGTGGCGTTCTGGAGGTCTTTATCCACAAAACGCTCCAGGGCCGGCGCGCCGGCCGACATCAGGAAATAGGCGAACATATTGCCGATATCGACCGACTTGTTGGGCAGGATCGCCCACTTGGGAATCCCCTCCTCAAAGCGCTGGTACATCTGGCGGAGAATGTCCGCCCCACTGACGCTCCCGCCGGCCAGCGCGTTGCTGCGCTCCATGTGACGCTGAAAGCGCTCCAGGGCGTGCAGGGCCTCGGCCGTGCGAAATGTCCCCGGCTTGGCCCCTTCGGCGATCACCACCAGCTGCGAGATACCGGCAAACTCCCGTGCAATAATCCGGTCGTAGGCCACGTTGTAGGGATGGTCGGCATAAAACAGGGCTTTGCCAAACGACACATCGCCAATTTTGATCTGCATGGCAAAATAGATGCCAACCATCAGGGCCAAGCCGAAACTCGCCGCCGTCGCATACCGGGCAGTGCCCCGACTGACCCGGACGAGGCCGCGGTTGATCCCGGTATAGACCCGGTCCGACAGGCGCTGACCGGCCCTGGGGTCGTGGCGGGGCGGCGGCAGGAAGCTCAGCAGGATGGGGTGGAGGGTCACTACGCTGATGGCAATGGTAAAAATCCAGAAACTGGCCAAAAAGGCCATCTTCTGGATCAGCGGAATGCGGGCCACCGCCAGGCTCAGAATGGCCAGCCCGTCCGAGGCGATCGAGACCAGGGCCGGCGAGAAGAGCCTTAAGTAGGACTGCAAGATGGCGGCGTCTTTGTCGCCGAGGCGGGCGTACTCCTCGTGGTAACGCTCCATCGACTGGACCGAGTGGGACAGGGCGCGGGCGGTGATGAGCAAAAAGACCACAATCATCAGCAGGTCAATGCTGAAGCCCAGCGCGCCGGCAAAGCCCAGCGCCCAGACCGTGCTGAGTGCCCCGGAAAAGAGCGGGATCCAGACCCCGTGAATCGTCCGAAAGTAGAACCACAGCAGGGCCATGATCGACACTACGGTCAGCAGCGTAATCCCGATAATCCACGGCTGGTACTGAAAGACCCAGCAGAACAGGGCTGGGAAGCCGGTCATATGGATGGTGTGCCGGGCGTCGGTCTCCTTGGCCTGGAGGCGAAACAGGTGCTCCTTCATCCGCCCAAAATCGAGCCCCGACTCCCAGAACGCGGCCGTAATCAGGGCCATCTGGCTATCGTAGGAGACGTACACCCCAAGAATACCGTCGTTCGTATAGACCGCCTTTTTGATCCGCCTGGCCTCGGCCGGGGTTGTGGGCGGTCCGGGGAAGAACAGCGGGAGGGCCTGAATGCCGGCGCTCGATATCTCGATACTGCGCATCTTGGGATGGGAGATGGACAGGACCTGCCAGCCGTTGACCCCGGGCGTCTCCAACAGCGCAACCGTCAGCCGGTTGATCCTGTTGAGGGTATCGACAGTGAAAATGTCGCCCTGTTTGACCTCGACCGCCATGACCAGGACATTAGCCGAGCCGAACATCCGGGCGTGTTTTTTGACCAGCTGCATATACGGGTGCCCGGGCGGGTAGAAATCCAGGAAGTTCATCTGAATCCGGGTGTGGGTCAGCTGGGAGACAAAAAACGCCGTCAGCACGGCCGCTAGGCCGAGCACGACCCAGCGTTTGCGCAACAGGAAGCCGATATACGCTTCCATCCAGCGACGGGGTAACATCCGCCCTGCAACCCTCCTCCCGGCGAAGACTGCCAGGCTAAGGGGGCGTCTCGGAGCTGTCAAGGCTCGGCTGTCCCCCAGCTATCCCCATTGACGCCGGGGGCGATTTATTGAACATCTAGCTCAGTGTTACCCGCTCTGCTGCCTACGCTCATCGTCTTGCCCCTGCTCGGCGCACTCGTCCCGCTGCCGTCGCACTGCCGCCGAGCGGCAGCCCCGCTGTTCTCCCTGTTTCCCGCCGTCCAGCTCGTCATCGTTCTGGTTCTGTGGTCTGAGGTCCAGCGGGGCGCAGCAGTCCAGCTCTCCTGGCCGTGGCTGCCGGCGCTCGGTCTGCGGCTGAGTTTTCACCTGGACGGCCTGAGCTGGCTGCTGAGCAGCCTGATCTCGGGCGTCGGTGTGCTGGTCTGTGTCTATGCCGGCTCGTATCTGCGCGACGACCCCCATCTCAACCGTCTGTACCGTTTGTTGCTGCTGTTCAACAGCGCCATGATGGGCCTGGTGCTGGCCGACAACCTGGTCGTGCTGCTGGTGTTCTGGGAGCTGACCAGTGTGGCCTCGTTTCTGCTGATCGGTTTCCGCTCAGAGCGCCCCGCGGCCTGTGACGGGGCGACCAAGGCCCTGGGCCTGACCGCCAGCGGGGGCTTGGTCATGCTGTTCGGAATCTTTCTGGTCTTTGCCGAGACCGGCAGCCTGGAGCTGTCACGCCTGCTGGCCGAGCCGACCCCGTTGCCGAGCGCGGTCGGGGTCTGTTTTCTGATCGCCGCGTTTACCAAGTCGGCCCAGTTTCCGTTTCACATCTGGCTGCCCTCGGCTATGGAAGCCCCCACCCCGGTGAGCGCCTATCTGCACGCCGCTACAATGGTCAAGGCCGGGCTGTATCTGATGGCGCGCGTCTCTCCGCTGTTCGCCGCCGACCCGGTCTGGTCGGCGGCCGGCATCAGCGTCGGAACCCTGACCCTGGTCTGGGGCGGAGCGCTGGCGTGCAAGCAAACCGACCTGAAAGCCCTGCTCGCCTACTCAACGGTCAGCCAGTTGGGGCTGATGGTGCTCTTGATCGGGATTGGGACACGGCTGGCCCTGCTGGCCGCGATGCTGAACATTGTCAACCACGCGGCCTTCAAAGGTGCCCTGTTTCTGACCGCCGGAGCGGTTGAGCATGAAGCCGGCACACGGGATATCCGCCGGCTGGGCAGCCAGCGCGGGGAGATGCCGCTGATCGCCGGGGCGGCCGTGCTGGCCTGTCTGTCAATGGCCGGTCTGCCCCCGCTGGGCGGCTTTATCAGCAAAGAACTGTTCTACGAGTCGGTCCTGACGGTCGGACCGGGGCTGAGCAGTGTGGCTGTGGCGGCCAGTTGCCTGACTTTCCTGTATTCGGCCCTGCTGTGCTACGCGACATTTTTTGCCGCACCGCTGCCGGCCAGCCACCAGCCGGGGGTGCGCCGCCTCGATCACACGCCGCTCGGCATGGCCCTGCCCATCCTCATCCTCAGCGCTCTCGCCCTGGCTGCCGGGCTGCTGCCGGGTCTGGCCGAGGCCGCCGTCGTACCAGCCCTCGGGGCGATTGTCGGTCCTGCTCCGTCTCCCCATCTCGGCCTGTGGCACGGGCTCAGCCCGCCGCTTGCGCTGAGCCTCACCAGCCTCGGTGTCGGGCTGGGATTGTTCCTGTTGCGCCGATCGTTCATCCCTGCGCTACAAACCCGTCAAGCCGCGTATTCGCTGGGCCGCCTGTACGTCGATAGCCTCACCGCGCTGAGCGCCGTGTTCACCTGGCAGCGTCGTGTGTCCATGACCGGGCACCTCAGCGACTATGTGTGCTATGTGCTGCTGGCCCTCAGCCTGGCCCTCAGCCTGCCGGTGTGGCAGTTTTTTGCCGCAACGCCACTGCAAGCCGATGTGGCAGCGTCAAGTGCGCATGAAATCGGCCTGGCCCTGCTGACCGCGGTGGCTGGCCTGGCCTGCTGCGTCTTTCGCTCGCGGATGGCCATCATTCTGGCCCTGGGCCTGGTCGGGTCCCTGGTCTCCATCTTTTTTGTGCTGTTCAGCGCGCCGGATTTAGCCCTGACCCAGATTCTGGTTGAGGCGGTTGGGCTGGTCCTGTTTCTGCTGGTGCTGCGGTTTTTCTCTCCGCTCGACACCGGCTGGCCGGCGGTCAGCCGTCGGCTGCTGCACCTCAGCCTGAGTATCGGCACCGGGGTGCTGGTTGCCCTGCTGCTCCTGGCCGCCAATATCGGCCAGGTTGCGCCGTCCGAGTTGGCCCCGTATTTCCTGGACAACAGCTATGCGCTGGCCGGGGGAAAGAATGTGGTCAACGTTATTCTGGTCGATTTCCGGGGCTTTGATACGATGGGAGAAATCACGGTCTTTGCCGTTGCGGCGCTGGCCGTGTTTGCCATGATCGGGTTGGGCGACCGCGGCCAAGAGCCGCTGAGCGACATGAACCGGGTCCGCTTTCGTTCCCCGATTCTGCCGTCTGTTGCCCGCCTGACCCTCCACCTCCTGCTGCTGTTCGCCGTCCATCTCCTGCTGCGCGGCCACAACGCGCCGGGCGGCGGCTTTATCGCCGGGGTGCTGACCGCGGGGGCGCTCACCTTTCAAATGATGGCTTTTGACGCCGAAGCGTTCCGCGCCGAAGGGCCGCTCAATCCCCTGCGGATGGTAAGTCTGGGCCTGTTGCTGGCCGCCCTCACCGGCCTGGGCGCGGTCGCCTTGGGCCAGCCGTTTTTGACCAGCGCCTTCGGCCACATCTCTGTACCCCTGCTGGGCGAGGTCGAACTGGTCACATCGATGGGTTTTGATATCGGTGTGTATCTGGTCGTTGTCGGTACAACCACCGGGATCATTCATAGCGTGGCTGAGGCATAGGGGAGCGGGTGGAACTCATTATCATCGGCCTTGTTGGTGTGCTGTTTGGCTGCGGGACCTATCTCCTGCTCCAGCGTCATCTGCTCCAGGTCATTATTGGGCTGTCGCTCTACTCGCACGCCGCCAACCTGGCCCTGATGGTGTCGGGTGGCCTCAAGCGCGGCAACCCGCCGGTCCTCACCGTCGACGGCCCCTATACCGACCCCCTGCCCCAGGCCCTGGTGCTGACCGCTATTGTGATCAGCTTCGGCATGACCGCCTTTGCCACCGTGCTGGCCTTTCGCACCCGCCAGGTGTGCGACTCCAACGACATGCATGAGCTGGCCGGCGGGGAAGAGTGATAAAAACAAGGAGGTCCTGATGTACGCTCTCGTCTTTGCTTTGGGCTTTGTTCTTTCAGTTCCCGCTCTGACTTACGCAAGGACTCTTGATGTTCCACGCAACGGGGACAAACTCTCGGGCATTGGGATCATCCACGGCTGGAAGTGTACCGCGGAGGGGGAAATTACTGTCTCCTTCAATAATGGGCCCCCCATTCCCACGACCTATGGGTTTCCCCGTGGAGATACGAGCGCAGTGGGTGGGATGATGGGCGAAACGGCTTTATACCTTCTTTAATTAGGCAATCCCTGGCGACGGAGAACACACCGCAGTGGCCCACGATAATGGCGTGGAGTTTGCCAGGAGCACGTTCACAGTAACGACCACCGGGGAGGATTTTCTGACCGGAGCAAATGCACGGAGCACAGTTGAGGATTTTCCGTCGCCCGGGGAGATGACAGTGCTTGAGTGGAATCAGAGTACCCAGCATTTCGAGATGATCAGCGTCTCACAAATGTCTGGGCGATCGCTGACCGACCGCCCAGACGGCATCAGGGGTGCACAGATACACATCATATATGTACTTCCCAGCGCTGGTGTCGATGAAGGTCTCGATACAAACGGAACCATCGAAACCTCACTAACCGCAATCCAGAACTATCTTTCTCGCGGGGTATCTCGGCAGTTACGACCGGATACATTCCGAGGCAGGCCCGACATAACCTTCTTTAGGAGTGCGCTAACCGATACGCAAATGGCCGCAAAGGGTCTCAAGGGTCTCTATGTACGGGACCAGATTGAAAGAGAGCTCTCACAGGCCGGTCGGCTGTCAGCCGATAAACTCCATGCAGTCTACTATGGCGGCAAACATAATCACACATGCGGTGACGCTGCGCGGCCTCCTGATCTAGCCGGCGTCGCTGGCGCTCTGTACCTAAACGGCGAGCCACCAGGCGCTCACCTGTGGGGTGCGACGGGAGTGCCGCCGGAACGCGGCGCTCTGTACCTAAACGGCGAGCCACCAGGCGCTCCCCCGTGTAACACCGGCCCAATACTGGGAATAAGCCCAACGAATGATGGGCCCCTGGGAGTTCAGCATGCTACACAAGCTATTCCACTTGCTCGGCGCAGTATCCACGGATGCACCCAACCATGTGCTAGCAGGCCATGTAGGCGACGATCCAAGGGACTTGATGTACGCTGGGTCCCAGCCTTGGCGACCGCAATTCATCGACATAGGGCGGAACGATTACTACGGCCATAATAACCCCAATCTACTTGACCTAGAGGACAGCCCTTATCTCTCCAGGTAAGTCCACGTTAGGCACGGCGCATTGGGATGGAAAGTGCTGGGGACATCATGTTCGGTTGATTTTTACCGCTTGGCTGTCCATATGCTGCACGAGCTGTTCATCCTGTTTATCATCGGGCCGGTCGTGGCCGCCGCGCTGCTGACCGCGTTTCCACGCTGGCCGGCCCTGCAACGCCGGCTGAGCGTGGCCTGTATCGGCGGGCTGTGGCTGCTGTCCCTGGCCGGCCTGTTCTATGTCTGGAGCAGCGGCATCGTCGTCCTGCGCATGGGCAACTGGCCGGCACCGTTCGGGATCATCCTGGTGGCCGACGCCCTGAGCATGACCATGGTCGGGCTGAATATGACGGTCGCCCTGGCCGTCAGCCTGTTTTCCCTGGCGTCCATTGACACCCCACGCCAGGAGCATTTCTATTTTCCGCTGTTTCTCATCCTGCTGATGGGGGTCAACGGTGCGTTCCTGACCGGCGACCTGTTCAACCTGTTTGTGTTCTTTGAGATTGTGCTGATCGCGTCCTTCGCCCTGCTGGTCTTAGGCTCCGAGCCGGGCCAACTGCGGGAGACGATCAAATACTTGGTCCTCAACCTGCTCGCCTCCACCTTCTTCCTGATCGCCCTGGCCACCACCTACCGCAGCCTGGGCACGCTGAATATGGCCGACCTCGCCGTGAAAATGCAGACGGTGCCAGACAGCCCACTCTTGACCGTCCTGGCCCTGCTGTTTCTGTTCGTCTTCGGCTCCAAGGCGGCTATCTTTCCGCTGTACTTCTGGCTGCCCGGCCCCTACTTCCAGCCCCCGGCCGCCATGAGCGCCTTCTTTGGTGGCATGCTGACCAAGGTCGGGGTGTACGCCATCTTCCGCACCTTTACCCTGCTGTTTCGCCACGACCCGGCCGTGACCCATGAGCTGCTCCTCGTCCTGGCCGCCCTGAGCATGCTGCTCGGCGTGTTCGGTGCCCTCTCCCAGGTCGATATGAAACGCATCCTGTCCTACCACATCATCAGCCAGATCGGCTATCTGATGCTGGGCATCGGTCTGCTGAGCCGCCAAGCTCTGGCCGGCGTCGTGTTCTTCATGGTGCCCTATGTGCTGTCCAAATCGGCCCTCTTTCTGATTGCCGGAGCGGTCAAGCGCGTGACCGGCACGACCTCCCTCAAAACCATCGGCGGCCTCCAGTCCTACTCCTGGCCGCTCAGCGGCCTGTTCCTGATCGCCGCCCTGAGCCTGGCCGGCATCCCGCCGCTGGCCGGCTTTTTCAGCAAATTCATCGTCCTTCAGGCCGGCGTTGAAGCCGCCCGCTACGGCTATGCCGGCCTTGGCCTCGTAGGCGGGCTGTTGACCCTGGCCTCCATGCTCAAAATCTGGAACGGGGTGTTCTGGGGACCGGAGCGGGGCGAGCGCCGGCAGGTGGCCTTGAAACCGCTGCTGCCCGGGATTATGCTCCTGGTGGCCGGCATTGTGGGGATTGGCCTGTTCCCCGGCGTCCTCTATAGCGTGGCCGAGCTCGCCGCCCAACAGGCCTATGCGCCGCAGGCGTATATTGAGGCGGTGCTCGGACCGGCCGCCGGCCCCTGAGCTGGCCGGTCCCCAGACCCTGGTATGCCAAGTGCGGTATTTGTCATGCTGCCCCACTTCACGCTGCATATCACCCTCGCCTTTGCCTGGTGTCTGCTGGAGGGCGACATCTCACTGCGGCAGTTTCTGACCGGCTACCTGATCGGCATCGGTGCCATGCTGTTCTTTCCCCGTTCCTTTCAGCAGGAATCGCGCTATGTCCGCAAAGTCCTGATAAGCGTGCGCCTGCTCGGCTTTTTTCTCAAAGAGCTGACGGTAGCCAACATCGACGTGCTCAAGCAAATCCTGGCCCCACGGCTCAACACCCGCTCCGGGATTCTGGCCTACCCGCTTGAGGTCCGCCACGAGATTCTGATTACCCTGCTGGCCAATATGATTACCCTCACGCCGGGCACCCTGTCGGTCGAGGTCTCGCCGGACCGCCGCCTGCTGTTCATCCATTTTCTTGACATCGCGGATATCGAGGAAGAGAAACGGAAAATCAAAGACGGCTTTGAGCGCTATTTGCTGCTGATTGCCGACTAATCTCCGGGGCGCGCATGGTTGAGCGCATTTGTCTGCTTGTACTCGGGGGCATCACCCTCTCTATTCTGCTCAGCGCCTATCGGGTGCTCCGGGGCCCGACCGTCCCCGACCGGATCATCGCCCTGGACAACATTTCGATCAATCTGGTGGCGGCGATTATTGTTATCTCCATCCGGGCCAGGAGCGCGGTGTATATCGATGTCGCCCTGGTGCTGGCCGTGCTGTCGTTTCTGAGCACAGTCGCCGCGGCCCGCTATCTGCTGGGAGGAACCCCTATTGATGGATGTCCCGCCGACTCTCGAAATCGTCATTAGTGGTCTGCTGCTCCTGGGTCTGTTTTTTCTGCTGACCGGCACCTTCGGTCTGCTGCGACTGAGAGATGTCTATTCGCGGATGCACGCCACGAGCAAGAGCAGCACCTTTGGCGTGGCCGGGGTCCTGCTGGCCGCGGTGTTTGATTCCCGCGTTCTGGACCTGCACTCCGGGCTCAAGGAGAGCCTGCTGCTCGGCTTCCTTTTCCTCACCGTCCCGATCAGCGCCCACATGATCGCCCGGGCCGCCTACCGGACTGGTGTGCCCATGTGGCTGGGCGGGGTCGTTGACGAGCTGGAGACCTGGGAGAACAAGCAGAGAGAAGGAGGGGGACAAACGGACGCTGCTAACCCGCCCACCACCGACGCCCCTACCCCCTAGCCGCTGTGGAGCGGCTGTCCATCAAAACATCTGCTGGCCAAATGAACTCAGCCCGATTAGGGTCACGGCAAAGCGGAACTCGAGCTCACTCGGGTTGACCTTATCAATGATGCCGAAATCAAACGCCCAACACTGCTGGGGCGACAGCACGCGGAGGTAATAGTTGCTGCGAATAAACGAGTTATCGTTCAGGTTATAGCGGGTCAAATACGCGGCCGAGAGGTACTTGTTGAGCCGTACCCTCAGGTTGATGTCCATCTCCTTGAGCAGGCGGTCGGCGATGGTCCGGTAGGAAACTCTGAGCTCGCTCCGGCGCTGCAACTGTTGGAATATCGGCGCGGCCGGCGGCAGGCGACGGGGATCGCTGAGCGCGGCGGTGACCCGGGTCGCGGTGACCTCGGCCTGGTCAATATCATACACCGTTTTGGTCCGAATCCTGAAGAAAGACAAGGGGCGGAAGCGCCCCTCAAAGAGCATATCTGAGAAGTGCTGGGCGGTTTCGCTCAGCCCAAAGCCCTCCCGACCCGCGCCGCGCAGGCGCCGGGTCGGGTCGTAGGTCTGGCTGATGGTCAGGCGCAGGAGTTCGCGCGCCCGTGTCACGTCCTCTCCCGCGTCGGAGCCAGAGACAAATTTTCCGACAACCCGGTTGGTCACCTCATACATGATCAGGTTGCGCCGATTGATCCGGTCCAGCCCGTCAAACAGGGGCAGATCATCCTGGTCAACGGCTGGGCTGTAGGAGTAAGAAACATGGGGCTCAACCACATGCTTGAGGCTGTGTAAGCGGCCCCAGCCCAGTTCAAAGACACGCGACAGACGGGTACCTAGCTCGGCCTGCATATCCACGGTCTCACGGGTACGATATCTAGCCGGGCTGACCGTGGAGCTTTCTCCGTCGCGGCCCAGGTCTGCCAGCGACACCGATCCTGTGGAACTCATATGATAGATCGTCTCATGCCCGACCACGCGGAGCGAGCCAAAGGCATAGCCGCCCAAAGAAAGGGGAAGCGAGAACCGCGGAGAAATGTGGAGGCGTTGGCCGTGATAGCCTCGGCGACGGTAGAAGTTTGTGCCTTGGACATCCAGACCGGTCTCTACACGGCCGTTGAAGAGCCAACGCCGGGTCCGAAACTGGAGGGTCGGCAGGATTTGAAAGTCATACTTGTCGTCGTTGCGTAAATTCTGGAAGTAGAACGCATCCGCCCGCAGCTGGGTGTGACGCCAAGTTTTGACCGCCCCGACTCGGGAGCGCGTCCGGCGTCGGGAGCTTAACTCGGTATCGTCCAAGCCACCATAAAAGGGCGTGTTCATGTCACGCAAAAAACGATCATCGCTGACAAAGAAGAAGTCGCCGTAGGCGTTGACCCCATACGGCAGGCGCTGGCGGTGCGCGCCGGTGATACTCCAGCGGTGCAGCGGTGAGCTGGTTGAGGCCACACCACCGAGCTTTTCATTAAAATACGAGACGGCCAGCCGACCTTCGGTATGGCGGTTGAGGGCATAGCGGTAGTCGCCCAGCAGACCAAGCCGGGCCTCGGTCTCAATATCTGCCGTCAGGGTGACATCGTGGCTTTTGTTCAAGGCCCAGTACAGGGGTTGCTGGAACTGCAAGCCGCGCTTACTCGAGAAGCCATAGTCGGGAAAGAGCAGGCCGCTCTTCCGCTCGGCCTGAACCGGGAAGGTGGCATACGGCAGGTACAGGGCCGGCATATTACGGACCCTGAGCGAGCCACCGCGCACAACGCCCCGGCCCGGCTTGGTGAGGTCAAGCGTCTTGGCCGTGATGGTCCAGTCGGCCTTTTTGGGATCATCGCACTGGCAGGTCGTCAGTGTCCCGTCGTCAATGTGATAGGTCTGGCCGAGCGACTTCTCGAAGCGTTTTCCGGTAATGATGTACTGGCGACCGGGCAGCCGCACTGTGCCGTTTGTAATCTGGCCGGTTTCATCCTCTATCTCAAACTGGATCGCCTCAGCTTCAATCGTGCCCTGCGGATCACGCACCACGACGTTGCCCCGGGCATCAAACTGGTTGGTGTTACGATTGACCCGGATCATATCGGCCGTCACCCGGGTCTGCCCTGTGGTCACCACCACGTCTCCGGTGGCGGTGACGATGTTGGTGTCTTCTTCGTAGCTCAGCGTCTGCGCCTCGACCTCGATCGGCTCGCTCGCCTCGGCTGCGGCTGGTTCGCTCTCCGGCTGGGCCGGCTCGGTCTGGCCCCACGCCGGACCGGTCAGGCACATCAGGGCAAGCAGCATGAGACGGGTCAGGCGGGCTAGGCGGGTCATCCGGTCAGCTCTCTCAACGCTGCGGGAAACAGGGGCAGGACCGCGCCGATGAGAAACAGCGAGCCGCACACCACAAGGGCGGTATCGGCGTCCGCCCCGGCGAGCAACTGCCGACACGCGGCCCGGGCCTCGGGACACACCCGGGTCGGACACACCTGGGCAAACAGGGCCGCCACCGCCTGGGGGTCTGCGGCGCGCGGATTGTCGACCCGGGTGACTATCACCTCGTGTGCAATAGGGGCTAGCCGCGGAACCATATTCGGCCAGTCCTTGTCGTCCATCACGCCAAACAGAAGCGTGGCCCGTCGCCCCTCAAGCACCGCCGGCAGGGCCGACACCAGGGCGGCAACCGCGTGCGGGTTGTGCGCTCCGTCGAGGATGACGAGGGGCTGTTCTGAGACGACCTGGAAACGTCCCGGCCAGACGACCTGCTGGAGACCGCGGCGTAACTGGGCGTCGGAGACGGGAAAATCCGCGGCCAGGCACTCCAGGCTGGCCAGGGCTGCGGCCGCGTTGTGGCCTTGAAAGGTGCCGGCCAGACTGAGGGGGAGGTCATCATATCGCCACGCCCGGCCCCGATAGCCAAACGTGGCCGAACCTTCGGTCGCCCAGAAGTCCGTCCCATAGACCAGCGTCGGACTGCCCCGCCGGCGCGCAATGTTGACCAGCACGGCCCGGCTGTCGGCCTCCATGTGGCCGATAACAACCGGAACGCCCGGCTTGATGATCCCGCCTTTTTCCGCCGCAATCCGGGCCAGGCTGGTGCCCAGGTGGGCCTGGTGGTCGAGGCCGATCTGGGTAATCGTGGTCACCAGCGGAGCCAGCACATTGGTCGCATCCAGGCGTCCACCGAGCCCCACCTCAACGACTGCGATATCAAGCTCGGCCCGGGCAAAGGTCACAAAGGCGAGCAGTGTCATCAGCTCAAAGGGGGTGAGCGGAATCTGCGCCGGCTCAACGCGGGAACGGAGCCAGGCCACGCCGTCAACCACCTCCTGTTGACAAATCGGGGCGCTGCCGAGGCGGATGCGTTCACAGAAGTCGAGCAAATGGGGTGAGGTAAACAGGCCGACCCGGTAGCCTGCCGCGCTCAGCACGGCGTGCAACAGGGCCGCGGTTGAGCCCTTCCCATTTGTGCCGGCAATATGCAGGCTGGGAAAGCGGGTGTGCGGAGAGCCGCACAGCGCCAGGGCACATTCCACCCGGTCAAGTCCGAGCTGCATGCGCTCAACCTCGCGGTGGAACAGAAAGTCCAGGGTCTCGGCGTAGCTGAGCATAGGCGTCAATCAGCGGACGCCAGGGCTGGCCCCGACGGCCTGGCAGGCTTCGCCCGGCGCGGTATCGCACAACAGACCTAGCAGTTGTCCCAACACATCACGCAAATCTTTGCGCTCAACAACCATGTCCACCATGCCATGTTCAAGCAGAAACTCCGCCCGCTGAAAGCCAGGTGGCAGTTTCTCGCCGATCGTCTGTTCAATCACCCGAGGACCAGCAAAGCCGATCAACGCCTGGGGTTCGGCAATATTAATATCGCCAATCATACCCAGCGAGGCCGCTACCCCGCCCGTTGTCGGGTCGGTCATCACCGAGATATACGGCAGTCCGGCCGCCCGCAAACGGTTGAGGGCGGTGTTCACCTTGGCCATCTGCATGAGGGACAAGACGCCTTCCTGCATACGCGCGCCGCCCGAGGCCGAGAAAAAAATGACTGGCAGGCGCTCGCCTACCGCGTGCTCAACAATCCGGGTGAGCTTTTCCCCCACCACGGTTCCCATACTGCCGCCCGAAAAGGCGAAATCAAACAGCCCCAGGGCCACCGCTCGGTCGCCAATCCTTGCCACCCCACACACGACCGCCTCGGTTCGCCCCGTCTTGGCCTGGGCGGCGGCAATGCGGGCGGGGTAGGGCTTGCGGTCGGTAAAGCCGAGCGGATCGCTGGACGACAGGCCAGCCCCATGCTCGACAAAAGAGCCACGGTCAACCACCAGGAACAGGCGTTGCTCAACCGTCAGCCCGAGATGCATCCCACATTTGGGACAGACGAATAGACGCCGCTCCGCCTCTTTGCGGAACAGGATTTCGTGACAGGCGCGACACTTGACCCAAATAGCCTCGGCGTCTTCCTGCGTCCGCCTCACCGTTACAGCCATAGCTCCTTCTCCCCACCGAGCAGGACACTCGCCGGCCGAGCGACCTGTTCAGCCCCCGCACTCCCGGCCCCCACTCCCCCGGGCTGTGTGGAGCCTAGCACCTCTCAGTCTGTCTGGTAAGCCCTAGGCAGTCTTCTTGGCGACTTTCCAGACAAGTCAGCGTCGTTCTCGCACTTGACAAGAGCAATCCCCCCCGATACCATACGCCCCGAACAGCGCTTCTAAGGTACCCACACCGGGTGAAAAGGGAAGCCGGTGCAAAGCCGGCGCGGTCCCGCCACTGTGATGGGGAAGCCTGTCTCGATCATGCCACTGCTGGCGCATGCTGGCGGGAAGGCCGATGACAGGCACCGGGGTATACGCCCCTGAACCCCTAAGCCAGGAGACCTGCCTGAAGCCACTAACCGGCCTCTCCGCGGAGGGAGAAGGGTTACGGCGTGTCACCGCTCTGCATACGCACATCACCGCCCGGACGCTCAGCCCGGCAAGCAGACTCCCGGTCATCTTCACGCTCTACGCTCCACACACCCGCCCCTCTTCTCTCCGAACGGAAGGCAGCCCCGAGGAGGGAAGATGGGACAGTTCACCCATTCTGTATCCGTACTTGCTGCATCGCTCCTGGTCTGGGGAGGCGGCAGTCCGCCCCCGCCAGCCCAGGCACAGTCCACTGCCATGTCATCCCCAGCCAGCCCCCCGGCCGACGAGGCGCGATCGCCGACCAGCGTCTTAGCCCCCATCGTCGTTACTGCGTCAAAGCTTGAAGAACCGCTCACACAGGTGTCAAACGCGGTCACAGTCGTGACGCAGGAAGACATGGCGCAACGCCAGACAAGCGACCTGTTTGAGCAGCTGCGCGAGGTGCCGGGTTTCACCTTTGTGCAGGCCGGCAGCCGCGGTGGCGTAACCTCGCTCTTTACCCGCGGGGGCGAGTCTGACCACAACCTGATCCTGCTTGACGGCGTCAAGGTCAATCGGGCGGGGGGCTACTTCAACTTCAGTGATGTGACGACCCTTGGCGTAGGCCGCATTGAGGTGGTGCGCGGCCCGCAGAGTGCCCTGTACGGTTCTAACGCCATGAGTTCGGTCATTCAGCTCCTGACGCCGCGCGGACAAGGACCGGCCCGCGCCAGCCTGGGTCTGCGCGCCGGCAATCCCGATACCTTTGAGGAACGCTTCGGCCTGTCCGGCGGGACGGCCTGGTATGGCTACAATGTGGCCGTCGGACGGGTTGACAGCGGGGGCATCCTGCCAATCAACAACGACTATAGCAACACGACCGTAGCGTCCCGCTTTGACCTTGACCCAGGTGAGGGTCTGCAACTCACCACCACCCTCCGCTACATTGACAGCCGTTTTCATGTACCCACCAGCGGGGGCGATATTCTTGACCGGCAGGGGAGCGGCTTGGACCCCCGGGCGACGAATGACAACCGGCGCCTCATCCTCGGACCGCGGGCCACCTATCAGCCCATCGCGTGGTGGCGGCATACTCTCCAGCTCGGGCTGCTGTCCGAATGGTCCACCTATCGTGACCCAGAAGACAGAGGGGTTGACTGCCGAGACGACGACGCGGCGACCTGGAACGACTGTGATGGAATGGGGTCGCTGACCACCGGCCGGGAGGACCGGCTGTCGGCCGACTACTCGTCCGATTTTTTCTTGCCAATGACCCTTGGCCTCACACCGACCTTGACCATCGGCGGCTCTATCGAAGACGAACACTACGACCAAAAGGACGGGCCCAAGGTCAGCCGCAACGCTCAGGCCCTCTACGCTCAATTGCGCGTGGCCTGGCGTGATATGCTGTTTGCGACATCAGGATTCCGCCTGGATGACGCGGTGACCTATGGGACCCGCATCAGCCCACGGGTCTCGGCCGCCCTGCGCATCCCCGGCCTCAACACCAAACTGCGTGGCGGCTACAGCCAGGGTATCAAGGCAGCCAGTTTTTCTGAGACCATAACTACCGCTTTTTCTCGAGGCAACCCCGACCTGGAGGCCGAAGAGTCCGAGAGCTGGGAAATCGGCCTTGACCAGGCCTTCACGCTGAGCGAGCTCGACGCCCGGTTGAACCTGACCTATTTTTCGACCGAGTATACCAATCTGATCGCCTATACCTTTGCCCCCGCACCCGCGCCGAATTATGTGAACGTACATCGCGCCCGGAGTCGCGGGCTTGAGGTTGGGACGTCCACCGCCCTGCCCTACGGCTTCTCGGTGCGCGGCGCGTATACCTACCTGGAAACCGAGGTGCTGGACAACGCTGGAAACGACGGGTTTGGGTCTTTCCGGCAGGGCGAGCCCCTGGTTCGACGGCCCAAACATGTGGGTACCTTCACCCTGAACTACGCTGGCGACCGCCTGAACGCCAACTTTCATCTGTACATCAAAGGCAATGTCACCGAGCGGAGCGGCACCCTTCACGACGGCTACGAGCGGGCAGACCTCGCCCTGTCGTATCTGCTGTTCGAGGACCGTTGGGGCATTCGTGCTCTGACCCTGGAGGGGAGGGTCAGGAATCTGTTTGACGCCGACTATCAGGAAGTCCTGTACTTTTCGTCCGCGGAAACGACCTTGACGGCCGGGTTCCGGGCAGAGTTCTGACCGCGGGTGGCCTGCTCAGGCCACCCCGCCGATCCGAACAGCCCACTCGGCCCCCCGACGCTCGACCCGAGCTCGCATACCGTAGACCGTCTTGAGCCGGTCCTCGGTCAGGGTCTCTTGGGGCGAGCCGTCGGCAAGCAGGACACCGGCCTTCATCCACATCAGGCGGTCGGCAAAGCGGACGGCCAGCTCGATGTCGTGCAGCACCACGAGCACACCGCCGCCCGCGTCCACAAAGCGTCGGAGGAGGTCCATGACCTGGAACTGGTGGCGCAGGTCGAGGGACGCGGTCGGCTCGTCGGCAAGCAGGAGCGGGGCTTCGGCGGCAAAGGCCCGGGCACAGTGGACACGGGCGAGTTCTCCGCCAGACAGGGTGTCGGTGCGACGCTGGGCAAACTCCAGCAGATCGCAGGCGGCGACCGCGCGCTCAACGGCCTCGGCGTCTGCGCCGCGCAGATGCCCCGGTGCCACACCGTGGGCAAAGCGGCCGAGCGCGACCACATCGCGCACCGTGTTGGGCCAGGCGAGTGGGCGCACCTGCGGCAGATAGCCCACCCGGCGGGCCCGTTCGGCAGGCGAGAGTCTTGCGACCGCCTGGCCGTCCAGTATTGCCGAGCCGGCCGAAAGCCGGCCGAGCCCCAGCGTGGCGCGCAGCAGGGTAGTCTTGCCCGCGCCGTTGGGCCCGAGCAGGGCAACCAGCTCGCCGGACCGCAAGCCGAAGGAGGCCGCCTCCACGAGCGTCGCCCGGCCAACCCTGACCGTGACATTCTGTGCGTGCAGCTCAGTCACGGACCGTCCTCTGCTGCAGGGTAATCCACACAAAGGCCGGCGCACCGATGAGGGCGGCAACAACACCTAGCTTCAGCTCCGAGTCGGTCGGCAGCAGGCGGACCGCAATGTCGGCCAACTCAAGCAGCACGCCGGCTAGGAGCGCCGAGGGCAGGAGGCTGCGTCCCGGGTCGTGATCGACATGGGGGCGCACGAGGTGCGGGGCGATGATGCCGACGAAGCCGATGGTCCCGGCGATAGCGACCGCCGCGCCGGTGGCCAAGCCGGTGCCCAGCACGACCGCCAGCCGCTGTCGGCGCAGGTTCAGTCCTATACCGGCGGCGGCTTCCTCGCCCAGGGTGAGCGCTGACAGGCCCCGCCCGGTCGCGAACAAGACGGCCAAGCCGACGGCCATGAATGGCAGGGCGAGCGCCAGGTCGTCGGCGCTGCGGTTTGCGACCGAGCCCAGCATCCAGTTCACCATATCCGCCAGGGAGAACGGAGTCGGGGCAAAATTCATGAGTAGCGACATGGCCGCCCCGGCAAAGCTCGACAGGCCGACGCCGACCAGAATGAGGGTTATCACCGATGCGGTACGCACCGCGACCAAGGCAAGCAGGGCCGAGGCGGCAGACGCGCCGGTGATGGCCGCCAGCGGCATGGTATAGCTCCAGGCATCGGCCAAGCCGTAGTACAGCACAAATGTCGCTCCCAGAGACGCCGTCGCCGATACACCTAAGACGCCCGGCTCGGCCAGCGGGTTGCGCAGCAGCCCTTGCAGGGCGGCACCACTCGCCCCCAGCGCAGCGCCGACTACGAAGGCCGCAGTCGCGCGCGGCAGGCGGATGTACCAGATGACAAGGCTGTCGCCGGCCGGTGCCCGGCCCAGCAGGGCGGCCACGACGCGGGACGCTTCCATGTGAGTTGGACCGAGAAAACAGGCGGCCGCCAGCGCCGCCAGCGCCGCCGCGGCCAAGCTGATATTGAGCCAGCCGACGCTCACCGCGCTGTTGCTCCGCTTGTCGCCAGCGCCTCAATGGCGTCCAGCACAAACCAGCCGCCGCAGGCGACCCAGGCCCCCTCCAGGCGGATGGTGGGACGCTCGCGGAGCTGCCGGCGGGCGATGGGGTGACGGGCCGCGCTCCAAGCGTCGGAGCGCCTGACGGCTCCCCACAGGATGGCCGCTACCAGATCAGGCTGTTCATAGGCGAGGCGCTCGAGCGGCAGCGGCCGCCAGCCGGGCTCCTGCTGGAAGTTGGCCAAGCCGGCCGCGCGCAGCAGCTCGTGGAGCAGCGTACCAGGCCCGCCCGTCACGCCGGCCGGCGTCATATGCAAGGCTTCCGGCGCGTCCGGGAGGGGGTGCAGGGCGGCCAGCCGGGCGTTCATCTCGGCGATTACCGCGGGCACCGCGCGCCGGCTGGCCAAGCCCGACGGCGACGGCTGCAACCGTATCCCTGATGCCGTCGAGGTCGCGGGCAAAGTCGACTTGCAGGACAGGCGTGCCCGTGCGCTCAATAAATGCGGTGACATTCGGTCCCCCACCGTAGGAACGGACCACGAGGTCGGGCCGCAGGACGAGGATGGCTTCGGCCCGGGGGCGAAGTTGTCTAAGCCCCTTTGCGTGGCCGCGCATATAGGAGAAGGTTTTCTCGGCGTCGGGCGAGACCGCCAGGATGGACTCACGCGCCGACAGTCTGAGCACATACTGATCGGCACAGTAGTCAAGGCTGACGATGCGGGTTGGCTGGCCCGGGCTTTGCGGCTGCTCGGCGGGGAGGCACGCGGCCAGACCGGCCAGACCGGCCAGCCACAGCCTCGCCTTAGCAAACAATCCCATGCTGGGCTTGAGTACCGGAACTCGAGCTCCCTTTCCCGTCGCCGGTGTACACCAGCACCATACCCCGATCCGAACGGCGGGCCGCACTCACCTTGCGGCGGTACCCGGCCGGCAGAGCCTTCATCTTTTCTGTATGCGTGTCGGCGGCATGCATGGACCCCGCCTATACACAAAGCGTCTGGCCGAAGTCAAGGCCGCCGGCGGTCACGCTCGGTGCGGCTGTGAGCCGATTGTTCAGCCAGCCAAGCCGACAGCACGAACTTGTACATGTCGATGACCGGCTGTGGGCCACTGCTGGCGATAATATGATCAAAAACGCGGGCCGGAGTTCATCTCTAAGAGATATAGCCGCCTGTCGGCAGAGCGGACA